>NZ_CP133656.1:0-1372194 GCF_036885195.1 Pectobacterium cacticida
GTGTCACTTTCGCTTTGGCAGCAGTGTCTTGCCCGTTTGCAGGATGAGTTACCTGCCACAGAATTCAGTATGTGGATACGCCCATTGCAGGCTGAGCTGAGTGATAACACTCTGGCGCTCTACGCCCCTAATCGCTTTGTCCTGGATTGGGTTCGTGATAAATATTTAAATAATATCAATGTATTACTAAATGATTTCTGCGGAGTAGACGCACCTTTGCTGCGTTTCGAAGTAGGGAGCAAACCGTTGGTTCAGGCGGCTAGCCCGTCGGCGCCTTCACATCACAACGCTGTCAGCGTGGCGCGTCAACAACCCGTGCGCGCGGCGCCGGTGCGCCCAAGTTGGGACAACTCGCCGGTACAGGCAGAGCATACCTACCGTTCCAACGTGAACCCCAAGCACACATTTGACAATTTCGTTGAAGGTAAATCCAACCAGTTAGCACGTGCGGCCGCACGGCAGGTGGCCGATAATCCAGGCGGCGCCTATAATCCGCTGTTTCTTTATGGCGGCACTGGCCTGGGTAAAACGCACCTGTTGCATGCGGTTGGGAACGGAATTATTACCCGCAAGCCGAATGCGAAAGTGGTTTATATGCATTCTGAACGTTTCGTACAGGATATGGTAAAAGCCTTACAGAATAACGCGATTGAGGAATTCAAACGCTACTATCGTTCTGTTGACGCGTTGCTGATCGATGATATCCAATTCTTTGCGAATAAAGAGCGTTCGCAAGAAGAGTTCTTTCATACTTTTAATGCGCTGCTGGAAGGCAATCAGCAAATTATCCTGACGTCCGATCGCTATCCAAAAGAGATCAACGGTGTAGAGGATCGCCTGAAATCCCGCTTTGGTTGGGGGTTAACCGTCGCGATTGAACCGCCGGAACTGGAAACGCGAGTGGCGATTCTGATGAAAAAGGCCGATGAAAATGATATTCGTCTGCCTGGCGAAGTGGCTTTTTTTATCGCCAAACGCCTGCGGTCTAATGTGCGTGAGCTGGAGGGGGCGTTGAACCGCGTTATCGCCAACGCCAATTTTACCGGCCGCTCGATCACCATTGATTTTGTGCGCGAAGCGTTGCGCGATCTGCTGGCGTTGCAAGAAAAGCTGGTGACTATCGACAATATTCAAAAGACAGTGGCGGAATACTATAAAATCAAAGTCGCCGATTTGCTGTCTAAACGACGTTCTCGCTCGGTGGCGCGCCCGCGCCAGATGGCGATGGCGTTGGCGAAAGAACTGACGAATCACAGCCTGCCGGAAATTGGCGATGCTTTCGGCGGGCGCGATCATACGACGGTGTTGCACGCTTGCCGAAAAATCGAGCAGTTGCGTGAAGAAAGCCACGACATCAAAGAAGATTTCTCTAATCTAATCAGAACACTATCTTCATAACATGATGAAATTTATTGTTGAACGCGAACGTCTGTTAAAGCCATTACAACAGGTCAGCAGTCCGCTTGGTGGTCGGCCGACGTTACCGATTCTGGGTAACTTGTTGATACAAGTGACGGAAGGCGCACTGTCACTGACCGGTACCGATCTGGAAATGGAGATGGTGGCGAAGGTGGCGTTGACGCAGCCGCATGAGCCGGGTGCGACGACGGTTCCCGCCCGTAAACTGTTTGATATTTGCCGAGGTCTGCCGGAAGGCGCAGAGATCACCATCATGCTGGATGGCGATCGCATGTTGGTGCGTTCTGGCCGCAGCCGCTTCTCGTTGTCCACGTTACCCGCGGCGGATTTCCCTAATCTGGATGATTGGCAAAGCGATGTCGAATTTTCTCTGCCGCAGGCGACGATGAAACGTTTGATCGAAGCGACGCAGTTTTCGATGGCCCATCAGGATGTGCGTTACTATCTTAACGGCATGTTGTTTGAAACCGAAGGCGAGGAGTTACGCACGGTCGCAACCGACGGCCACCGTCTGGCGGTCTGCTCGATGCCGGTTGGGCAAGCGTTACCGTCACATTCGGTGATCGTGCCGCGTAAAGGCGTGATGGAACTGGTGCGGTTGTTGGAGGCGGGCGATACGCCGCTGCAATTGCAAATAGGCAGCAATAACATCCGCGCGCATGTCGGCGACTTTATTTTTACCTCAAAGCTTGTCGATGGCCGTTTTCCTGATTACCGCCGCGTATTGCCGAAAAACCCCGATAAAGTGCTGGAGGCCGGTTGTGATTTGCTCAAACAGGCTTTTTCCCGCGCGGCGATTCTGTCCAATGAAAAATTTCGCGGCGTGCGTCTGCATCTGATCCAGAATCAGCTCAAAATTACTGCCAATAACCCTGAGCAGGAAGAGGCGGAAGAGATTCTCGATGTGCAATACGACGGCACCGAGATGGAGATCGGTTTTAACGTCAGCTATGTATTGGATGTGCTAAACGCGCTGAAGTGCGAAGATGTCCGTTTGCTGTTGACCGATTCCGTCTCCAGCGTGCAGATAGAAGATAGCGCCAGCCGTGCGGCGGCTTATGTCGTCATGCCCATGCGGTTGTAGAATTATCGGGCAAGTTTCCTTGCCCTTTTATCACTAAGATCACTGCAACATGGCCCTCACTCGTCTTCTGATTAAAGATTTCCGTAATATTGAAGTGGCCGATTTGGCGCTGGTTCCCGGCTTTAATTTTTTGGTCGGCGCTAACGGCAGTGGTAAAACCAGCGTGCTAGAAGCGATTTACACGCTTGGGCACGGGCGAGCGTTCCGTAGCGTTCAGGCAGGGCGCGTGATCCGCCACGATCAACCTGAATTTGTGCTGCACGGTCGGATCGATGGCATGCAAACCGAGCGTTCCGTCGGATTAAGCAAAAACCGTCAGGGCGACAGCAAGGTGCGTATCGACGGTAGCGATGGTCATAAAGTGGCTGAACTGGCGCATCTGCTGCCAATACAGTTGATTACCCCGGAAGGGTTTTCGCTACTCAATGGCGGCCCGAAATATCGGCGCGCCTTTCTTGACTGGGGTTGCTTCCATAATGAACCCGGCTTTTTTGCTGCCTGGAGCAGTATGAAGCGCCTGCTACGCCAGCGGAATGCGGCGTTGCGTCAAGTGAGTCATTACGGACAACTCAAAGCCTGGGATCAGGCATTAGTGCCATTGGCGGAGCGCATCAGCGAATGGCGGGCGCAATACAGTGCGGCGATTGGCAGTGATATCTCCGCGACCTGTATGCAATTTTTGCCAGAATTTTCTCTCAGTTTCTCTTTCCAGCGCGGCTGGGATAAAGAAAGTGAGTATGGTGAACTGCTGGAACGGCAGTTCGAACGCGACCGTATGTTAGGTTATACGGCGCTGGGGCCGCATAAAGCCGACTTTCGTATCCGCGCTAGCGGCGTGGCGGTTGAAGATATGCTGTCCCGCGGTCAGCTTAAGCTGCTGATGTGTGCGCTGAGGCTGGCTCAGGGTGAGTTTCTCACCCGTCAGAACGGGCTGCGCTGCCTGTATCTGATCGATGATTTTGCTTCCGAACTGGATAGTACCCGCCGCCGTTTGCTGGCTGAACGGTTAAAAGCCACCCATGCACAGGTTTTTGTCAGCGCGGTTAGCGCGCAGCAGATAGAGGACATGGTGGGTGAAAAGGGCAAGATGTTCCGCGTAGAACAGGGTAAAATAACGGTTCAATCACAGGACTAAAATGAGCGAGAAACGTTGATGTCGAATTCTTATGACTCCTCAAGTATCAAGGTATTGAAAGGGCTGGACGCGGTGCGTAAACGCCCAGGGATGTATATCGGCGATACGGATGACGGTACTGGCCTGCATCACATGGTATTCGAGGTTGTGGACAACGCTATCGACGAGGCACTCGCTGGCTATTGTAAAGATATTGTCATCACCATACATGCCGATAATTCGGTATCGGTGCAGGATGATGGCCGCGGCATACCGACCGGTATTCATGAAGAAGAAGGGATTTCCGCTGCGGAAGTCATCATGACGGTGCTGCATGCCGGCGGTAAGTTCGATGATAACTCGTATAAAGTCTCCGGCGGTCTGCACGGTGTTGGGGTTTCCGTGGTGAACGCCCTGTCGGAAAAGCTGGAGCTGACCATTTATCGTGACGGTAAAATTCACCACCAGGTTTATCGACACGGTGTGGCGCAGGCGCCGCTGGCGATAACGGGGGAAACCGATAGAACGGGTACTACCGTGCGCTTTTGGCCGAGCCATGAGACATTCACCAACGTGCTGGAATTTGAGTATGAGATTCTGGCCAAACGCTTGCGCGAGTTGTCGTTCCTGAACTCCGGCGTCTCTATCCGCCTGAGCGACGAGCGCGAGAAAGATAAAGCCGACCACTTCCACTATGAGGGCGGCATCAAGGCATTTGTTGATTACCTGAACCGTAATAAAACGCCGATTCACCCCAATGTGTTTTATTTCTCGACGGTAAAAGATGACATCGGCGTGGAAGTGGCGTTGCAGTGGAATGATGGTTTCCAGGAAAATATTTATTGCTTTACCAATAATATTCCACAGCGTGACGGGGGAACCCATCTGGCTGGTTTCCGCGCCGCGATGACCCGCACGCTGAATAACTACATGGACAAAGAAGGCTACAGCAAGAAAGCCAAAATTAGCGCTACCGGCGACGATGCGCGTGAAGGGCTGATCGCCGTGGTTTCCGTGAAAGTTCCGGATCCGAAGTTTTCCTCGCAGACCAAAGACAAGCTGGTTTCTTCCGAAGTGAAAACGGTGGTCGAATCGCTGGTCAACGAAAAGCTGGTGGATTATCTGATGGAAAACCCATCGGATGCCAAAATTGTGGTCGGTAAGATTATTGATGCCGCGCGTGCGCGTGAGGCAGCGCGTAAAGCGCGTGACATGACGCGTCGTAAAGGCGCGCTCGATCTGGCGGGTTTACCGGGCAAACTGGCGGACTGCCAGGAACGCGATCCAGCATTGTCTGAATTGTACCTGGTGGAAGGTGACTCCGCGGGTGGCTCAGCCAAGCAAGGGCGCAACCGCAAGAATCAGGCGATCCTGCCGCTGAAGGGGAAAATCCTGAACGTGGAGAAGGCGCGTTTTGATAAGATGCTCTCCTCGCAGGAAGTCGCGACGTTAATCACGGCGTTGGGATGCGGTATTGGGCGTGATGAGTACAACCCGGACAAACTGCGCTACCACAACATCATCATCATGACCGATGCCGATGTAGATGGTTCACACATTCGTACCCTGTTGCTGACGTTTTTCTATCGCCAACTGCCTGAAATCGTTGAGCGTGGTCATGTTTATATTGCGCAGCCGCCGCTCTATAAAGTGAAAAAAGGCAAGCAAGAACAATACATCAAAGATGATGACGCGATGGATCAGTACCAGATTATGCTGGCATTGGATGGCGCGACGCTGCATACCAATGCACAGGCACCGGCGCTGGCGGGTGAACCGCTGGAGAAACTGGTTTCTGAACACTATGCCGTGCAAAAACAGATTGGCCGTATGGAACGTCGCTTCCCACGCGCGTTGCTCAATCGTTTAATCTATCAACCCACACTGTCTGAAGCCGACCTAAGTGAACGTGAAAAAGTGCAGGCGTGGGCCGAATTACTGGTGAGTAGCCTCAACGAGAACGAAGAGCATGGCAGCGCCTACAGCTTTGTGATCAATCATGATGAAGCGCATGATTTCTTTGAGCCGGTATTGCGGGTGCGTACACACGGTGTGGATACCGATTATCTGCTCGGCGCGAGCTTCATTGCGGGCGGCGAGTATCGCAAGTTGAATCACCTGGGTGAGAAACTGCGGGATCTCATTGAAGAAGATGCTTATGTTGAACGCGGCGAGCGCCGTCAGCCGGTGTCGAGCTTTGAAGAGGCGCTGGAGTGGTTGGTGAAAGAATCCCGTCGTGGCCTGACCGTTCAGCGTTACAAAGGCTTGGGGGAAATGAACCCGGAACAGCTGTGGGAAACCACGATGGATCCAACCAGTCGCCGCATGCTGCGTGTGACGGTAAAAGACGCTATTGCCGCCGATGAACTGTTTACGACCTTAATGGGCGATGCCGTTGAGCCGCGCCGTGCGTTTATTGAAGAAAATGCCCTGAAGGCGATGAATATCGATATTTGATGTAGATAGATTCATATCTGCGCAATCCGAGCGCACAGGGATATGCCTACAGCGCCTTTACGATCTCGCCATTATCAGCAATAGCCAGTTCCCTGCGGAGCTGGCTTTTTTATGACGACTGTTTCGCTTACCGTGACGTTGAAAAACGTTTTATCAGGCCAATGCACGACGTTTGGCACCGCGCATTTCCTGTAGCAACGTGATGAAAGCGGTGATCAACATAAAAATGACGGCAGACCAGAAAATAGCCTGAGGATGGCCGTTATCCAGTAGCCAGCCGAACAGGACCGGCCCCGCCGCGCCACCCAAATTAAACCCCGTGGAAACAATGCCAAACACCCGCCCTTCCGCCCCCGCAGGTGAAGCGGCGCGCACCAGCATATCCCGTGAGGGGGCTATCATCCCGGAGAGGAAACCGGCGGTAGCCAGCAGCGGCACCAGTACGAGGGTAGGCAAGGAATACAGGGCAACGATACTGACCAGCACGGCGGTTACGGCCAACGCCGCTGTCGCTACCAGTCCGTGGCGTTTGGTTTTATCCGCCAGCGAACCGCCTGCGAGTACACCAAAGGCGCTGGCGAACAGGAAAGCGGTCAGCGCTACATTAGCCTGTGAAAGCGATAAATCGTAGCCTGTAACAAACGCCGTCACCGAAAAATTCTGAATCGAACCGGTGCTTAAATTCAGCAGCAGAAACAGAATCAACAGCGCCAGTATCGGCAATGTAAACACGGGGGCGCGTGGTTTCTTCGGCAAGGCGCTCGTCGTCGTCACAGGATCCACTCGACAAGGCTCATCACGATCCGTCAAAAGTAGTGGAACCGTCAGCAAACCGATAACGCCGGAAACGATGAAGGCGCTGTTAATGCCAGAAAAGGCGGCGATGAACAGCAAAATGCCGGGGGCAATAGCGGTGCCCAGAAAGCCGGAGAACGTATGTACTGAGAATGCGCGCCCCATGCGTTTTTCATCAATTCCGCGCGACAGCAAAGCATAATCCGCTGGATGATAAACGGCGTTCGCCACCCCCGCCAACGCCATCGCGGTGACTAGCCAGGCATAGCTGCCTGAAAAACCAAGTGAGAGAAAACAAAGGCTTCCGAGCGTGAGCCCCGCAGTTAATGTGCGGCGTGCGCCGATACGATCAACGACAAAGCCAATCGGCGTCTGTACACAGGCGGAGACAATGTTGAACACGCTAAGCGCGAACCCGAGTTCGACAAAACTGATACCGCGTTGGGCTGACAACAACGGAATAAGCGCAGGCAGCACCATCATGTGAAAGTGGCTCACCAGATGCGCTGATGAGATTTGTGCCAGTAGCGGTAGTCTTATGAATTTCATCTTATTGTTGCAACTTATGGGTCGGTGGAGTTGATTATTGTGAGCGTTGCCGTTACAGGTAGCGCGTCATACTCAGATCGGAGAATCACAAGATTACCATATTATGGATTTCCTTCGTGCTTAACTGAAATCAGTGTCACATTCGTATGGGGATAGCTTGCTGGAGTAGGGCATCGCTCACAGGTTGTCGTTGGCCTGTAAGCGATGTGGAAAAGGAAGCGATTAAGAGAGTTTGAACACGAGTACAGTTTGGGCCAGCAACCGGGCTTGTTCCTCTAACGATGCGGCGGCGGCTGTCGCCTCCTGCACCAGTGCGGCGTTTTGCTGAGTAACGCTGTCCATCTCGTGAACCGCCTGAGTGACCTGACTGATGCCGCGTGATTGTTCATCCGAGGCTGAGACGATCTCATCCATGATGTCCTTTACCGACGTGACGGCTTGCAGCATTTCCTGCATCGTCGCGCCAGCGTTTTGCACCAGCGTAACGCCGCTGTCAACGCGGCTAGCGGATTCCGTAATGAGCGAGGTGATGTCTTTTACTGCACTGGCGCTGCGCTGCGCGAGGTTACGCACCTCGTTGGCTACCACCGCAAAACCGCGCCCCTCTTCCCCCGCCCTGGCCGCTTCCACTGCCGCATTGAGTGCCAAAATATTAGTCTGGAACGCAATACTGCTGATAATACTCGTAATATCGGCAATCTTCTTCGAACTGTCGTCAATTTCACTCATAATGTTAACAACCTGCCCGACTATTTTGTCGCCTTTTTGCGCGATGAGCGCAGCGTTTTGCGCCAACGTTGTCGCACTATGGGCGTTATCGGCATTTTGTTTTACCGTTGCCGTAATTTGTTCCATGCTGGCGGCGGTTTCCTCCAGCGCCGCCGCCTGTTGCTCGGTGCGAGAGGCCAAATCGGTATTGCCTGCCGCAATTTCCGTGGCGCCGTGGCTGACGGATTCGCTGGCGCTAATTAATTGTTCAGCGATGTCCCGCAACTGGGACTGCATGGCGTTCATCGCGAAAAAAATACTGCCGTCATCTTTTGGCTGCACGGGAATGGTTTGCGTTAAATCGCCTTGCGCGACCGACAGGGCAATCTGTGCGGCTTGAGACGGTTCCCCGCCAATGGGACGAGCGACCTTACGGGTAAAAATGACGCCAAGTACGCTGGAAACGACCACGATACTCAGGATCATCAGCAACAGGCCTATGTTACGTTGCCGCACCGTTTCTGCCATAACTACATTGGCTGGGGCGGACAGGCCGAGCATCCAGGGCGTACCGGTATCGCCAATAATAATCGGCACGTATACGTTAAATGTCGCTGCATTGAGTACAGCATCATCACGTTCGTGCATATAGGGTTTACCCGTGGTGACATGCTCAAGCAGCGCGGGATCATTTTCGATTTTTTGCGTCACCCTGGCGCTATCCGGATGGGCAATGTAAGCGCCGGTGTGGGACAGCAACTGGGCGTATCCAGTGCCTTGATAGGGTTTGATATGGTTGGTTAGCTGTTGCAGCGTATCTAACGAAAAATCCGCGGTGACGGAACCGTAAAATTGATTGTTGATAATGATGGGCACGGCAATGGAGGTCAGCAGGACATCGACGCCGTTATAAGGATAGCTATATGGCTCAAGAATCACTTCCCTCTTGAGCTTCTTGGGCAGCAGATAGTAATCGCCGCTGCCGGGCGTTTCATAGTCCACCAGATTATGCAGGACGACGTTGCCCGCGGTATCGCGGTCAACATAACGGACGAACCGGCCCTGGGGATCCTGATCGGGCTGACCAGCGTATTCTCGATCTTTGCCGTCAAACGCATCGGGTTCCCACGCCAACGACATCGAAAGGAAATCAGGATGGCTCTTCAATGCATTTTTCAACAACGTCTCTGCGGTTTTCCGGTCGGCATCGCCAGCCTCTTGCAGGCTCACAACGCCCTGTACCAGATTACGAGCCGCGTGGAGCGCGAGATCAAGCTTTTGTTGAATCAGATAACTGTTGGTATACGCCGTTTGTTCAAGATATTGCTGCGCGAGTTTTTTTTGTTGCTGGCCGGATTGCCAGATCAGTAGGCCGATGGTGAGAATAAAACCGAGCGCGATGGTTGTGATGCCCGCCAGAAGCATGAGCATGCGCGTACTGAGCTTTCTTTTTAAGGTTGGAAACGACGTTTGAGTAGAGGCGTTGCTGTGACTAACGGATAACGAGGTTGTCGACATATGCGTAATATCCCCTGGGATATAAGCGCCCTCAGGCACTTTTTTTATAAAATATCAATCAATAGTTTTCCTTTATGTTTTATGGTCATTCCCTTCTGAGACTCACCATTATTTATCATGTAACCCTAGGTCTAGGTAAATTATCGGCGAGAAACAATATCTCTTTAGATGGTTCACTAAATTGTCACAAGTCTGCGTCAGAACATAAACCTTGTCGTATTTCACTAACGACTTCATGGCTGAATCGCGATAGCATGAAAACCGGTAACCCAATGTTGGAAAAACTATGTCTGTAAAACTGATCGCAATTGATATGGATGGGACGTTGCTGACGCCCCAGAATCAAATTTCCCCGGCGGTAAAAGCCGCCATAGCCGCTGCGAGAGAGAAAGGCGTGCAGGTGGTGCTGGCTACCGGCCGACCTTACGTCGGCGTTGCGCGCTATTTGGCAGAGCTTGATTTGCAGCAGGAAGGCGGTTACTGCATCACCAATAACGGCGCGCTGGTGCAGCGGGCGGACGACGGTGAATGTGTAGCGCAAACGGCCCTAAGCTTTGATGATTACCTGTATTGTGAGGCATTGGCCCGAAAATTGGGCGTCCACTTTCATGCGCTGGATTACCATTTCGTCTATACCGCGAATAAAGACATCAGCGCCTATACCGTTCATGAGTCTCACCTGACAGGGATGCCGCTAAAGTATCGTGCGGTAGAGGAAATGGATCCTCGTCTGACATTCCCGAAAGTAATGATGATTGATGAGCCAGAGATATTGGATCGCGCCATCAGCCAGATTCCTGCGGAAGCCTTTGAACGCTATACCATCATGAAGAGCGCAGAATACTATCTGGAAATTCTGGATAAGCGCGTCAACAAAGGCGAAGGCGTAAAAATGCTGGCGGAACACCTTAATATTCCGCGCGAAAGCGTGCTGGCGCTGGGCGACCAGCAAAACGATCTGGCGATGATTCGCTATGCGGGTATCGGCGTCGCGATGGGCAACGCCATCGATGAGGTGAAAGCTGCCAGCCAGTTCGTCACCAAAACGAATGCGGAAGATGGCGTCGCCTACGCGATCGAGAAATTTGTGCTAAATGCCTAATTACGAAGGGGTTCTACCAAAAAAGATTGTCCCAAAGGAAATAGTACAAACACAGCCATCGTTGATGGCTGTGTTATGTTTAATAGGGCAATTAAGGTATTTATTTTTACAAATCTATTTTCCCAAACGCATTGTTAAATAACTACATGAATTAAAAAGCGCATTAAAAAAGAATTTGCTGTTTTTAATTTATTTTAACGCCAGACTTTCCGTTATTTTTTCTTCCATGACCTGTGTGATGTAATTAACCACCTGGCTGCGAGGATTCTGGGGTGGATAAACCGCGCAATACGTCATTTTTATATCTGGATTGAAAGGCTTAACGATAACGGGCGATGGGCTATTCAGCGCGGTGATAAAATCGACCACGCCTATACCAACGTTTCTTGACGCCAATACGCAACAGTTCACCATCGAGGTTTCGATGGGGTTATGTAAATAGATTTGTTCTTTTCTGGCTGAGATATCAATCTGCGCCCGCAGCGGCGTAGTCCTTCCGGGCAGGATGGCACGGGCGCCTGCCAGATCGGCCAGCGTGATCTCATCCGCCGTAGCCAATGGGTGCTTCACCGCGATGACCGCGACCGCACTGGCTTCCGCCAATGGCTCGGCTTCCAGACTCTTGCTGCCTGGCTGACCAAAGATAAACCCCACATCATAATGATTTTCTGTAATCGCATCCGTAATGTGGCGACTGCTTTCGATGTCCAGAAACAGGGATAGATCGGGGTATTTATTGAGTAGCGCTGGTAATACCCGATCTGAACAGAGAAACGAGAGCGCCTGAACGGCGGCGACACGCAACACACCGCCTTTGGCGTGACGAATTTCATCGGCAATCAGCCCGATATGATCTAACCCTAAGTAGAGTCGCTCGACCTCCCGGTACAACTTCATCGCTTCGGCGCGTGGGATCAGGCCGCGTCCGTCTCTATCAAATAGTTTCAGATTCAAAGCATCTTCAAAGTCTTTGATCAGCCGACTCACCGCAGGCTGAGTGATGTACATCATGTTGGCCGCTGCGGTGATGCTTCCGGTAAGAATCACTTTATGAAAGGCTTCAACCTGACGTGGATTAATACGCATATTTATCACCTGAACCATAACATTTAGTTATCAATTTAACACAAAATACAATTTTTCATTATTCAATCTGGTGCATAGACTCACAGTTATAAAATCTAATACCCTTCATGAGTACTCAATCATGGAATAGAGGGTTAGTGAATGAAGAAATCAACGCTGGCGTTATTATTTACCGTTTTATTTTCATCTTCACCTTTGGCTTACAGTGCCGACCTGAATATTGGTTTGGCCTCCTCCACAACCTCAATGGATCCGCAATTTTATGTGGGGGGAGCGAATAGCGCGATGGCGCGTAATATTTTTGACGGCTTGGTTGTACAGGATGAGAAACAGCAGATTGTCCCTGCCCTGGCAACCCGTTGGAAAGTGATTGACGACAAGACGTGGGAGTTTGTATTGCGTCCTGGCGTTAAGTTTCACGACGGCAGTGATTTTACGGCGAAAGATGTGATTGCCAGCATTAAGCGTGTTGCGCTGGCATCGAAAAACAGCCCTAGCTCTTATGCACCTTACGTCAGCGACATTACTGACGTAATAGAAGTCAATCCACTCACGGTGCGGATAAAGACAAAAGAGGCATCGCCGCTGCTGTTGAATAATTTAAGCCGGATTTCCATTTTACCAGCTCGATTAGAGAACGTCCCGACGGAAACGTTGAATTCGGGGAAAGACGTGATTGGCACCGGGCCATTCAAATTTGTTTCCTGGGTGCCGGACGACAAGGTAGTCCTTGCTCGTAATGATAATTACTGGGGAGGGAAAGCAGAGTGGGACAATGTAACTGTCCGTGTATTTAAAAACAGTAGCGCACGCGTCGCGGCTATATTATCCGGTGATGTGGACATGATTGAAAACGTACCCACCGCCGATAGCCGTAATATTGAAAAGAATCAGCAGTTAAGAACGATTTCAACACCAGGGAATCGTGTTATTTACCTTCACATGGATCAGCAGCGAGACGAGTCGCCGTTTGCTAAAGGTCCTGATGGTAAAAACCCATTACTAAAAAAAGAAGTTCGCCAGGCGATGTCTTTAGCAATTAATCGTCAGGCAATCGTTGACCGAGTGATGGAGGGGAAGGCGGTTGTTGCCTCTCAGCTTGTCCCGAAGGGGTATCCCGGTTATTCCGCTTCCATTCCTGCGCCGGTTTATAATCCGGAGAAGGCCAAACAGGAACTGGCAGCGGCGGGTTACCCCAACGGCTTCACGCTGACCTTCCACGCGTCGAACGATCGTTATCCTAATGATGCTAAAATTGCTCAGGCCATTGGCCAAATGTTCACACGCGTCGGCATTAAAACTGAAGTGGTTACGATGCCCGGCAGTGTGTATTTTTCACGCGCCTCCCGTCAGGATTTTAGTTTGATTATGGGCGGTGCGGCGATTGAAACCGGGGAAGCTTCTGGCGTATTGGGGCCGTTGTTAGAAACGTTTGGCCCTAATGCAGGGCAGGGTAATCGTGGTCGCTATTCTAACCCTGTTTTCGACAAAACGCTGAGCGAAGCACGATCGACGCTGGATGAAACCAAGCGTGACGCGTTGCTGGCTGAGGCGATGAACATCGGTATGAACGATGTAGGCGTTATTCCGATGATGTTCCTGTCCAACACCTGGGCGATGAAAAAGCAGTATACCTATGTGGGGCGTGCCGATGCCTACACGCTGCCGTATTTCGTCCGTTCCGCCAAATAGTTGCCCTTCCGTTACGATTCCAAAGGGGTGAGGTTTTCACCCCTACCACTGATAACAAGGAGAGCGGTGTGAATACGTTCAGCGGCGTTTTTCCCTATCTGGTGTCACCCGTTAAGCCTGATGGTCAGGTGGATACGCCGGTTCTGGCGCAACTCACCGAACATCTGATTCAGTGCGGCGTACATGGCGTCGTGCCATTAGGCAGCACCGGTGAATTTGCTTATCTCTCCGCGGCTCAACGTCTGGATGTCGTCAAAACGGTGATTGAGACGACGGCGGGCCGCGTGCCGGTGATTGCCGGTGTCGCATCAACCACAATCCAGGATGCCGTTGAGCAAACCAAACGCTACGTTGAATTAGGTGCGGACGGTATTCTTGCGATACTGGAAGCCTATTTCCCGTTGAAAGATGAGGGCGTAGAACAGTATTTTCGCGCCATTGCCGATGCCGCACAGGGTAAACCGGTGGTGCTGTACACTAACCCGCAGTTCCAGCGTTCCGACTTGAGCCTGCCCGTCATTGAACGCCTAAGTCATGTCAGTAATATCCGCTATATCAAAGACGCCTCAACGAATACCGGGCGCTTGCTTTCCATCATCGAACGCACCCGTGGCCGGATGGAGGTGTTTTCCGCCTCTGCCCATATTCCCGCCTGTGTGATGCTGATTGGCGGCGTGGGCTGGATGGCCGGCCCGGCCTGTATCGTTCCTAAACAGAGTATTGCCTTGTACGAAGCCGCTCGCGCGGGAGACTGGGATCAAGCAATGGCGTTGCAGCGTCCTCTGTGGCGTATCAACGAAATTTTTGCCCGCTATTCCATTGCTGGCTGTATTAAAGCGGCATTGCAGTTGCAAGGGTTTGCGGTAGGCGATCCGTTACCGCCGCAACAACCGTTGGATGAAACGGCGCGAAAAGCGATCGCTGACGTTTTGGCGTCCGTCGACGCCCTCTAAAGAAAAACGATTTGTTATTTTGCACGCATCGTGGTGTGGGGTTTTTTGCATCTTAAATTTGGCAGCATCCATTATTAAGCGAAAAGGAACTATCAGGGGATGAGCGCGTTACCGATTATAATTGATTGCGATCCGGGGATAGATGACGCCATTGCGTTATTGAGCGCATTTGTCGCGCCAGCGTTGGATATTCGCGGCATCTGCGCGGTATGCGGCAATCAGCCGCTGGAAAAAACAGTGCGTAACGCGCTGCAAATTGTGGAGTTGGGCCATCGTACCGATATTCCCGTTTTTGCCGGCTGCCATCGTCCGCTGTTGCGTCCTCCTATCCACGGTCAGTTTCATGGCGAAAGCGGGCTGGGTAAGACGGTACTGCCTGCGCCACAAAAACAGGCCGAAGCGCAACATGCGGTGAGTTTTATCATTAACCAGTGTCGACAAGCTATCGCTGACGGCATGCCGATCACGCTGTGTACGTTAGGGCCATTAACTAACGTGGCGATGGCGTTGCGTATGGCGCCGGACATTGCCGATGGTATTGCGCGTATTGTGATGATGGGTGGCGCCTATCGTGAAGCGGGCAATCGCAGCCTGACCTCGGAATTCAATATGCTTGCCGACCCGCAGGCGGCGAAGATCGTGTTTGACTCATCGATTGCTATCGTTGCGCTCCCACTGGACGCCACGCACCAGGTAATTTTAACACCAGAACGGGTGGCGCGTTTTGTGGCGCTAGCGGGGCGAATCTCTGCGCCGCTCGATGAAATGATGGCGTTTTGGGATCGTAACGATATTCGTCGCTATGGCTCACGCGGCGGCCCGTTGCACGATCCATTAGTCATCGCCTGGGTGCTGGCGCCGGATTGCTTCACGACGGAAAAAGCCTGCGTCTATATTGAACAGGACAGTGAACTGTGCATGGGACAAACCGTTGCTGACTGGTACGGAAAAACCGAGCGCCAGCCGAATGTGGATGTGGTGACCGGCGTTAATGTCGAGCGGGTTATCGCGCTATTTTCCGATCTACTGAGCCGCTACAGAGAGGGTGCCTGACATGGCGCGAGAACGTATTATTATTGATACCGATCCTGGCGTTGACGACGCCATCGCCATCTGGCTGGCATTGGCGTCGCCCGAACTGGACGTGCTTGGTATCACCACGGTGGCGGGTAATGTGCCGCTTGAGGCCACGCTGCAAAACGCGTGCAACGTCGTTGGCGTGACGGGCAGAACCGATGTCCCTATTTTTGCTGGCGCTGCGCGCCCGCTTATCCGCGAGCAGGTTTTTGGCAAATACGCTCATATCGGCGCGTTCTCCGATGATTGCGTACCCGCGAGTTCGCTGACGCCGGAACAAGAACACGCCGTCGATTTTCTGGTGCGGATGACGCGTCAGGCTACCGCTGACAATAACCCGATCACCCTTTGTTCTATTGGCCCAATGACCAACCTGGCCTTGGCACTGTGCTTCCACCCCGATGTCGCGCGTGGAATTAAACAGATTGTCTCCATCAGCGGCGCCTTTACCGCATTGGGCAATCGTGTACCCTGGGCCGATTTTAACGTTTATGCCGATCCTCATGCGGCGGAAATTGTGTTTTCTTCCGGTGTCCCCATCGTCGTCATGCCATTGGATGTGACGTTCCAAGCCTTGATTCAACAGGAGCAGATCGACGATATCGAACGCAGCGGCGGTGCGCCGGGGAAAGCGATGGCGGCGCTGTTGCGACGGTTTGACCGCAGCGAAGTCGCACGCTTTGGTCGTGAAGGTGGGCCAATTCATGATGCCGCCGTCATCGCATGGCTGTTGAAACCGGAACTCTTCGCGGCAAAATGCGCGCACATTGGCGCGGCGGTGGGCGGTAAAACGGCGGGTTACGTATTTGCCGATTTTTATCACAAATTGGGCAAACCTGAGAACGCGCGGGTCATGCGGAACATCGACGAACCCGGATTCCTCGGGCTGATTGCCGATCGTCTACGTCGCTATGATGCGGCAACCTCAACGGATTCGGAGGCGCATTCATGATCGCTTACCTGCTGAGCCGAATCGGACAAACGCTGCTGACGCTGGCCGTGATGTCGGTGCTGGTATTTGTGGGCGTTTATCTGGTAGGGAACCCGGTTGATATGCTGTTGGGCGCGACTGCCACGCCAGCGGAACGGTTGGCAGTCATTCAGTCTTTTGGTCTGGATAAGCCGGTTTGGGAGCAGTACGGACTGTTCGTTTGGAACGCCTTCCAGGGTGATATGGGCAACTCTTTTATCTTTAACCAGCCCGCCCTAACGTTAATTTTTCAGCGCATGCCCGCGACGCTCGAACTGGCGATGGTGGCATTCGTCATGGCGCTGGTTGTCGGTATTCCGCTGGGGATTTACGCTGGCCTGAAGCCGGACAGCGCCGTGTCCAAATCCATCATGACCTTCTCCATTTTGGGCTTTAGTTTGCCCACGTTCTGGATTGGTCTGGTGATGATTATGCTGTTCAGCGTCAAGTTAGGTTGGCTTCCGTCGTCGGGTCGGGGGGATACGCACGACCTTTTCGGCATTCCCTTTAGCTTTCTGACGCGCGATGGCCTTGAACACCTTCTTTTACCCGCGTTCAACCTTGCGCTGTTTAAAATTTCGCTGGTGATCCGCCTGATGCGCGCCGGGGTCATGGAGTGTCTGCAACAGGATTATGTGCAATTTGCCCGCGCGAAAGGGCTGTCGGAAACCCGCATCGTGTTGGTACATGTGTTGCGCAACACGTTGATTCCATTGATTACCGTGCTAGGACTGGAGTTGGGGTCGCTGATCGCGTTTGCCGTCGTCACGGAAACCATTTATGCCTGGCCGGGCATGGGCAAGCTGATTATCGATGCGATCGCCGTGCTCGACCGCCCCGTGATTCTGGCCTACCTGATGATTACCGTGGTCATGTTTAGTGTGATTAACCTGCTGGTCGATTTGTTGTATGTCATGGTCGATCCGCGCGTGCGGCTGGGAGGAGACAAGGGATGACAGAGAATACGATACACCAGCCTGCCGCGGCGCAAAAAAATCTGCATCCGGCGATGCGCGTGGTAATGGCCTTGATCCACGACCGGCTGGCGTTATGTGGGCTCATTTTACTGGCGTTTTTTGTCCTGCTGGCGCTGTTTGCTCCACTGTTGTCGCCGCAGAATCCTTACGATTTGATGCAGCTCGATATTATGGACGGGCGACTCGCGCCCGGCGCCCAGAGCATGGCGGGTATGACGTATTGGCTGGGTACGGACGATCAGGGGCGCGATCTGTTGAGCGCGATTCTGTACGGCACCCGTATCAGCCTCATGGTCGGCTTCTCCAGCGCAGTCTGCGCACTGTTGATTGGCGCTTCGCTGGGGCTGATTAGCGCCTACGTCGGCGGAAAAACAGACGCGACCATCATGCGTATCGTTGATATCCAGCTTAGCTTCCCGCCGATCCTGATTGCGCTGATCCTGCTGGCGGTACTGGGGCAAGGGGTTGACAAGATCATTATGGCGCTGGTGGTTACGCAGTGGGCGTACTACGCGCGGACGATTCGTGGTTCGGCGCTGGTGGAGCGTCGCCGTAGTTATGTGGATGCGGCGCGCAGCATGGCGTTGTCCAATCGGCGCATCCTGTTTCGCCACATTTTACCGAACTGCCTGGCGCCGCTGATCGTGGTGGCAACCATGCGCATTGCTTACGCCATTATGCTGGAAGCTACGCTCTCGTTTCTGGGGCTTGGATTGCCCGTGACGGAACCGTCGCTGGGGTTGCTGATCTCGAACGGTTTCGAGTACCTCATGTCGGGTGATTACTGGATCAGCTTTTTTCCAGGTCTGACGCTGCTGCTGTTAATTGTGGCAATTAATCTGGTTGGGGATGCGCTGCGCGATATCCTTAACCCACGAAATTAGTCTGTGGGAACGCCATGAGAATAAGGGGTAATGAACACATGACAGCGCCGATCATGTCCGTTTCGCATCTGACGACCGCTTTTCGCGTGAACGACGCGTGGTTGAATGTGGTGCGGGACTTATCTTTCACCATTGGCGAGAAAGAAACGGTCGCCGTGGTGGGGGAATCCGGTTCCGGGAAAAGCGTGATGGCCAAATCCATTATGCGCCTGTTGCCACCCGGCCAAAGCCGAATTGAAGGGCAGATTCATTTTGATAACACCGAACTGCTGTCGCTCCCGCAAAAAGCGATGCAGGATGTGCGCGGCAACCGCATCGGCATGATTTTTCAGGAGCCGATGACCAGCCTGAACCCGGTCTTGCCGATTGGCTACCAGATTACGGAAGTGCTGCGTCGTCATCGTGGCATGGGCAAAGCCGAGGCGCGTGCCGAGGCAGTACGACTGCTGGAGAAAGTGCGCATTCCCGCGGCGAAATCACGGCTGAACGAATACCCGCAGAGTTTTTCCGGCGGGATGCGCCAGCGCGTAGTGATTGCCATTGCATTGGCCTGCCACCCGAAGCTGTTGATTGCTGATGAACCCACAACGGCGTTAGACGTCACCATTCAGGCGCAAATTCTGACGCTGATCAAAACGCTTCAGGAAGAAGAGGGCATGTCGGTGCTGTTTATCACCCATGATATGGGCGTGGTGGCGGAAGTGTCTGACCGCACGCTGGTGATGTATCAGGGGGAAATGGTGGAAAATGCCGTCACGCGGGAAATTTTTCATCATCCACAGCGGCCTTATACCCGCATGTTGCTGTCCGCGGTCCCCAGACTTGGCTCCATGTCCGGCAGCGCTTGGCCGCAACGCTTTCCGTTAGTGGATCTTAAAACCGGCGAGCGCCAGCCGGTGCCGGAGGCGGTGAACACCGTGTCGGGTAAAGAACCCGTGCTGGCGGTGAAAAATCTGGTCACGCGCTTTGATATTCGATCGGGCGTGTTCCAGCGACTGTCCGGCCGGGTTCATGCGGTGGAGAACGTGTCGTTCGAGCTGTGGCCAGGTGAAACGCTGGCGCTGGTCGGCGAATCGGGCTGTGGTAAATCCACCACCGGTCGGTCAATTATTCGTCTTGAAGAGGCCGTTAGCGGGGAAATTGAACTTCAAGGCAAAAATATTTTAACGGCCGATAGGCATGCGCTAACCGATTTACGGCGGCAGATTCAGATGATATTTCAGGATCCTTATGAAAGTCTGAACCCGCGCATGCGGATCGGCGAAGCGATTGCCGAACCGATGCTGCTGCACGGTTTGGCGACCCGGCAAAATGTACATGCGAAGGTAAAAGCGCTGCTGGAGCAGGTGGGATTATCCGGTGAAATGGCCGTGCGTTTCCCGCACCAGTTCTCCGGCGGGCAGCGTCAGCGCGTATGTATTGCGCGTGCGCTAGCGCTGGAACCGAAAGTGATTATTGCCGATGAGTCGGTGTCGGCGTTGGATGTTTCCGTCAAGGCTCAGGTGATTAACCTAATGCTGGATCTTCAGCAATCGCTAGGGCTGTCATACCTATTCATTTCGCACGATATGGCGGTTGTTGAGCGCATCAGCCATCGTGTAGCGGTGATGTACCTCGGTGAAATCGTAGAGATTGGCCCACGTTCGGCGATCTTTGACAACCCCCAGCACGATTATACCCGGCGTCTTATTTCTGCGGTGCCAGTACCTGACCCGGACACGCGGCCAGTGCGTAATATCGCTCACGCCGAGTTGCCAAGCCCAGTGCGTGCGCCTGATTTCCAGCCCCCGGCGCGGCGTTATCAGCAGGTCGGCGAGGGGCATTTTGTCCTGGAACAGCGCTAGTGTTGTCCTTATCTACTTTGCCATTAATGGCGGTTCCTTTACTTGCGATTGCCTGAACCGCCATTCTTTTTCTTCTTATCACTTACCCCGTAACACCCCAGTCTCATGCGTTCAATGCTTCTGAATGTTTAAATCCGGTAAAAAATTTTGTTGCTAAGTTGTAGTTGTTGTCCGTTTTGTGATCCAGATTGTAGTACAAGAAATTAAAATAGTACTACAATGTGCCCCATCAAGAAGGGTCGCGTGCGGTTATTGTGCAACACTTCGACGACGCCAGACGGTATGACGGGTAAAGTAAGTGCCGTGATATCAATCCGTTTTGTTACGTTGAGGTGATGATGAATAAGCAGGTATTAAGCAAAACCGACCGCATCATTCTGGATATTGGCCAACAGATTGTTAGTGGTAAATACGCGCCGGGCGCGCCGTTGCCCGCCGAAGCAGAGCTGTGTGAAGAATTTCAAACCTCGCGCAACATCATTCGTGAGGTATTCAGAGCACTGATGGCGAAAAGGTTGGTGGAAGTGAAGCGGTATCGCGGGGCGTTTGTCGCTGCGCGTAACCAGTGGAATTACCTGGATACCGACGTGTTGCAATGGGTGCTGTCCAGCGATTATGACCCGCGTTTAATCAGCGCGATGAGCGAAGTGCGAAATTTAGTGGAACCGACGATTGCTCGCTGGGCGGCCGAGCGGGCGACCTCAAGTGAATTGGCGGTGATTGAGGCCGCGCTGAACGACATGATTGCGAATCATCAGGATCGTGATGCATTCAATGAAGCGGATATTCGCTTTCATGAAGCGGTATTAGCGGCGGTGCACAACCCGGTGCTACAGCAGTTGAGCGTTGCGATTAGTTCGTTGCAGCGAGCGGTGTTTGAACGCACTTATATGCCGGACGAAGACAATATGCCACGGACATTGCGTGAGCATCAGGATCTTTATGATGCCATTCGGCATCAGGATATCGAAGCAGCAGAGCGGGCGGCATTAATGATGATCGCTAGCTCAACCAAACGGTTAAAGGATATTACATGAGTGAAAGCTATATCGCCGTTGACTGGGGTTCGACCAACCTGCGGGCCTGGTTATACCTGGACGGCGCCTGCATTGACAGCGTGAAGTCTGAAGCGGGCGTCACGCGGTTGAACGGCCAGACGCCGCAACAGGTTTTTCAGCAGATCGTCGCGCCGTGGCAGCATCACAACGTGCCAGTTGTGATGGCGGGCATGATTGGCAGCAATGCGGGCTGGCTTTCTGTGCCTTATTTGACTTGCCCAACCAGCCTGACGGAGGTTGCTCACCGTCTGACGCGGGTGGAAGAAGCAGAGCCCTTATCCGCCTGGATTATTCCGGGGCTGAGTATTGCTCAGGATGATAATTGCAACGTGATGCGTGGTGAAGAAACCCAGCTGATCGGCGCCTATAGCGAATGTCCTTCTTCCCTCTATTTAATGCCGGGAACCCATTCGAAATGGGTGCGTGCGGATGATAGCAATGTGCTGGATTTCCGCACGGTGATGACGGGCGAACTGCACCACTTATTGATGACGCAGTCGTTAATCGGCGTCGGGCTGACAGAGCAGCAGCCCTCTCCCGCGGCTTTCCAGCACGGGCTGGAGCTTGGCTTTGCCGACGACAATATCATCCGCTGTCTGTTTGAAACCCGTGCAGCGCATGTATTAGGGCGTCTGGATAAAAGCGCCGTGAGCGATTGGCTCTCCGGGCTACTCATTGGCAATGAAGTCTCACAAATGCAACGCCACTATCAAGCAGCGGCGGGAGACGTCATCACATTGATCGGTTCTCCAGCGCTGACGGCGCGTTACGAGAAAGCATTACAACAGGCTGGGTTGCGCTGGCAGCAACTGGATGGCGATCGGGCATTTCAGGCAGGAATAAGGAGTATTGTTAATGAGTTGGAATACTAATCTTCCCTTAATTGCGATTCTGCGCGGCATCACGCCGGGTGAGGTGTTGGAACATGTCGCTGCGCTGCTGGATGCGGGATTCGATGCGGTGGAAATTCCGCTGAATTCGCCGAATCCGTACGACAGTATTCAACTGGCGGTAGAACATTTTGGCGATCGCGCCCTGATTGGCGCGGGAACGGTGCTGAACGCTGACAATGTCGATAAATTACAGGAAATTGGCAGCAAGTTGGTGGTCACCCCCAATATTTCCCCTGAGGTGATTCGACGTGCGGTGAGCTACGGTATGACAGTATGCCCAGGCTGCGCCACCGCGACGGAGGCTTTCACCGCGCTGGATGCAGGGGCGCGAGCATTGAAACTGTTCCCCTCATCGGCATTTGGGCCCGCCTACATTAAGGCGTTAAAAGCCGTATTGCCGAAGGAGATTCCTGTTTTTGCCGTCGGCGGTGTCACGCCAGAAAACTTGAAAGATTACCTGAGTGCAGGTTGCATCGGTGCCGGATTAGGCAGCGATCTGTATCGAGCCGGTCAGTCTGTCGAGGTTACCGCGCAAAAAGCACACGCATTTGTTAACGCCTATAAGGACGCTGTTCAATGAAAATTACCAAAATCACCACGTATCGGCTGCCACCACGCTGGATGTTCCTGAAAATTGAAACCGACGAAGGTATCGTCGGCTGGGGTGAACCGGTAATCGAAGGTCGTGCCCGTACCGTTGAAACCGCCGTTCACGAGCTATCTGACTACCTGATCGGGCAGGATCCGGCACGTATCAACGATATCTGGCAGGTACTTTATCGCGCGGGCTTCTATCGTGGCGGCCCGATTCTGATGAGCGCCATCGCAGGTATCGATCAGGCACTGTGGGACATCAAAGGCAAGGCGTTGGGTGTGCCGGTTTATCAATTACTGGGCGGCCTGGTACGCGATAAAATTAAAGCCTACAGTTGGGTTGGTGGCGACCGTCCTTCCGAAGTGATCGCGGGAATCAAGAAGCTCACCGAGATTGGCTTTGATACCTTCAAGCTGAACGGCTGTGAAGAGATGGGCATTATCGATAATTCGCGCAAAGTTGACGCGACGGTAGCCGTGGTTGCCGAAATTCGCGAAGCCTTCGGTAACAGCATTGAATTCGGCCTGGATTTCCACGGTCGTGTCGATGCGCCAATGGCGAAAATCCTGATTAAAGAGTTGGAGCAATACCGCCCACTGTTTATTGAAGAACCCGTACTGGCTGAGCAGGCGGAATACTATCCTCGTCTGGCGGCGCAAACTCATCTGCCGATTGCGGCGGGCGAGCGTATGTTCTCACGCTTTGATTTCAAACGCGTATTGGCCGATGGCGGGTTGGCGATTATTCAGCCTGACCTGTCGCACGCAGGCGGGATTACCGAGTGCTTCAAAATTGCCGCGATGGCGGAAGCCTATGATGTCGCACTGGCGCCGCACTGCCCATTAGGCCCGATTGCATTGGCAGCCTGTTTGCACCTCGACTTCGTTGCGCGTAATGCCGTATTCCAGGAACAAAGTATGGGCATCCATTATAATAAGGGAGCCGAACTGCTGGACTACGTCATTAATAAAGAAGACTTCGCCATGACGGACGGTCATTTCTACCCGTTAAATAAACCAGGACTCGGCGTGGAAATTAATGAAGAGTTGGTTATTGAGCGCAGTAAAAACGCACCGGATTGGCGTAACCCGGTATGGCGTTACGCCGATGGCGCAGTTGCCGAGTGGTAATACTTTTTTTACTTTACACGAAATAAGTGTTGAGTAAACGGTAATTCATAACGAATTTCTCCGGTGTGAAGGAATAAAACCATCATGGATTATCACGAATCGAATATTTCGTGAGAGGTTGCTGTTTTATTTTTTCCATCGGGGAAATTAAATTTCAATTAATCACCTTTTCGCCATCACTGGAATGATTAAAAACGCCATGATCAATCGGGGAAAAGTTTGGCTGTGCGCGGTTATTTATTTCATTAGAAATGCATAAAACAAACACACTGCTCGTGTTTGTTAAACGTTCAAAAATAACGGGCAATGAATTTATTGTCGGTTTGATAAATAACAGGAACATAAGATGGACATGACATTAACTACCCGTCCTACAAAACGGCGTTATTTAACGTTGTTGATGATTTTTATTACAGTCGTCATCTGCTATGTGGACCGCGCTAACTTGGCTGTAGCGTCGGCACATATTCAGGAAGAGTTCGGCATTACTAAAGCACAAATGGGTTATATCTTTTCTGCATTTGCCTGGACTTATACGTTGTTCCAAATACCCGGCGGCTGGTTCCTTGACCGCGTTGGCTCAAAAGTCACCTATTTTGTCGCCATCATGGGATGGTCAATTGCGACCTTACTGCAAGGTTTTGCGACGGGTCTGGCATCGCTAATTGGTTTACGCGCCATCACCGGTATGTTCGAAGCGCCGGCATTTCCGACGAATAACCGTATGGTGACTAGCTGGTTCCCTGAGCAGGAACGTGCTTCTGCGGTAGGTTTTTTTACCTCAGGGCAGTTTGTTGGTCTGGCATTTCTCACCCCTTTACTCATTTGGCTTCAGGAAATCCTGAGCTGGCACTGGGTGTTCATCATTACCGGCGGCGTGGGGATTATTTGGGCGTTGATCTGGCATTTTGTCTATCAGCCGCCGAAGAAAAGTAAAGGGATCAACCAGGCTGAACTGGATTACATCGCCGAAGGTGGCGGTATTGTCGATGGCGATGCGCCGAGCGAGAAGAAATCACGTACACCGCTGACGGCTGCTGACTGGAAACTGGTATTCAACCGCAAATTGGTTGGTGTCTATATCGGGCAGTTTGCTGTGACCTCCACACTGTGGTTCTTCCTGACATGGTTCCCTAACTACCTGACACAGGAAAAACAGATTAGCGCCCTAACGGCAGGATTTATGACCACCGTACCTTTCCTGGCTGCGTTTGTTGGTGTGCTGCTGTCCGGATATGTTGCGGATCGCTTGGTACGTAGCGGAAAATCGATCGGTCTGGCGCGTAAAACACCGATTATCTGTGGCTTGCTAATTTCGACCTGTATCATGGGAGCGAACTATACGAACGATCCGGTGTGGATTATGACGCTGATGGCTATCGCGTTCTTTGGCAATGGTTTTGCGTCCATCACTTGGTCTCTGGTGTCGTCATTGGCCCCAATCCGTTTGATTGGTCTGACGGGTGGCGTGTTCAACTTCGTCGGTGGTTTGGGCGGTATTACGGTGCCTTTGATTATTGGCTATCTGGCACAGGATTATGGGTTTGCTCCAGCACTGACCTACATCGCTGTCGTCGCGTTGGTTGGCGCACTCTCTTACATCCTTTTGGTGGGCGAAGTGAAACGCGTAGGCTAATGCTAACGACGTCATTTGACCGTTAAGCGTAAGCCATAAAAAACGGACTTTCCTCTTGGGTGAGGAAAGTCCGTTTAATTTTTTGATTGTCTAACCGCAGGCATTATTTATAGATTACCGCAGAGCCGCGCAGTTGATCATGACCCGCAGCGGCTGTGATGGTGTAGGCTTTAGCGCCTGCTTTGTCCGCTTTCTGAGCCAGTTTTTCTTGCAGCGAATCCAGCGTGTAGGCAGAAGCCGTGACAACTCCCGCTTTTTCCAGACCCTGTGCCTGTGCTGGCGCAACATATTCAGCAGCGGAAACACCAAAAGCAGTAGTAGTAGCAAGAACAACGGCAGCGGCGATGATTTTTACGTTTTTCATGTGAGATATCCTATTCAGTATTCTGTGGTATGAAAGGTCATTGCCTTTCGATGAAAAGGATATTACGCCGGTGAAGTCAGAAGAGATAACGGAGTGTTTTGAGAATATCAATCAATTTTTTTGATTTACATTCTGACGATCGGAGGCTTCAACTCGGATCGCCAGAGTACGACATTATATCGCCGCCTGTTGCGGTAAGGGGTGAGGCGTAGGCGCTAACACGCGTTCCAACACGCGAGCTTCCAGTTCTGCCAGTTTTGCCGATCCGCGCCGCCGTGGTCGAGGCAAATCGACTGTGATATCGAGCCCCACGCGCCCCTCCTCGATTAGAATTACCCTGTCGGCCAGCGCAATGGCTTCGGAGACATCGTGTGTGACCAGCAGCACGGTGAAGCCGTGCCGGAGCCACAGATTTTCGATCAAGCTTTGCATCTCAATACGGGTTAAGGCATCCAGCGCGCCCAGCGGTTCATCCAGCAGGAGTAAGCGTGGTTGGTGAATAAGCGCACGCGCCAGCGCCACGCGCTGTTTTTGACCGCCGGATAGCGCCGCTGGCCAGTCGTTGGCACGATCCGCTAATCCGACGGAGGTGAGTGCATCCTGCGCTTTTTCACGCCAGTTGCCGCGTAGCCCCAGCCCAACATTATCGATCACCTTTTTCCACGGCAGCAGGCGCGCTTCCTGAAACATCAGCCGTGTGTCGTCTTTCGCGCTACTGAGCGGAGCCGTTCCGGTGCGCAGTTCGCCGCTACTGGCGCTCTCCAGCCCGGCAAGCAGGCGCAGTAACGTGCTTTTCCCGCAACCGCTGCGACCGACGATGGCAACAAATTGCCCGGAGGGAATGCGTAACTGCACGTCATTCAGCACGGTGCGGTGACCGTAGCGTTTGCTGATGGCGTTCAGCGCCAGCGGCGTCCCTTTCGTCAGGGGTGAAGGTGGATAAGCCTGTATTACGGAATCGGTCATGAGGCATTCTCCAATGAGGTTTGATAAGCAGGATTCCAACGTAGCCAAAAGCGCTCCAGCGCCTGAGCGCTGACATCAGCCAGTTTGCCAAGCAGGGCATACAGGATGATGGCAACGACCACCACATCGGTTTGCAGGAACTCGCGGGCGTTCATGGCGAGATAGCCGATACCGGCGTTGGCCGAAATGGTTTCCGCGACGATCAGCGTCAGCCACATAAAGCCCAAAGCAAAACGGATGCCGACCATAATGGATGGCAACGCGCCAGGCAGCACGACCTGAGAGAACAGGCTGAAGCCGGACAGGCCGTAACTACGCGCCATTTCCAGCAGCCCGCGATCGATGTTTTTAATACCGTGATAGGTATTGAGATAGACCGGGAACAGCGTACCCAGCGCGACCAGAAAGATCTTGGCCGATTCGTCAATACCAAACCACAGAATCACCAAGGGGATTAGTGCCAGATGGGGGACGTTACGTATCATCTGAATCGAACTGTCCAGCAAACGTTCTCCCCAACGTGATAGCCCGGTGATAAAGCCGAGCACTAACCCGATGCCGCCGCCGATAGCAAACCCGATCAGGGCGCGCCAGCCGCTGATCGCCAGATGCTGCCACAGCTCGCCGCTAATGATGAGCGACCATGCGGCGGTCATCACCGAACTGGGTGCAGGAAGAATTCTATTGGATAGCCAGCCGAATTCGACGGATACCTGCCACGCGGCGAGTAATGTTACCGGTAGCAGGAAGGGCGCTAATCGCATTGCCAGTGAAGAGTAGGTGTTAGCCATGCGTGGTTCCTCAGCTTTGCGAGACTTTACGTGGCATATAGCTGTTTGCCACCACTTCTCCCGCCTGGCTCACGGCATGCAGCGGCGTAGGTTGCTGCGCCAGGTCGAGGTGCGGGAACAGTAATTCCCCTACGCGATAGGCTTCTTCCAGATGCGGATACCCAGACAGGATGAAAGTATCAATTCCGAGATCCGCGTATTCCTGAATACGTTCGGCGACCGTCGGGCCGTCGCCGACCAGCGCGGTGCCAGCGCCGCCGCGTACCAGACCGATGCCGGCCCACAGGTTCGGGCTAATCTCCAGATTGTCCTTTTTACCGCCGTGAAGTTCTGCCATACGGCGTTGGCCCACCGAATCGAAACGCGCCAGCGCCGCCTGCGCATCGGCAATGGTTTGGTCATCCAGATGGGATATCAATCGCTCGGCCGCTTGCCAGGCTTCCTCTGTGGTTTCCCGCACGATAACGTGCAGGCGAATGCCGAAGCGGACTTCGCGTCCCTGTGCCGCCGCTTTGGCACGGACTTCCGCCAGCTTGGCTTTAACCTGCTCAGGCGGTTCGCCCCATGTGAGATAAAGATCGACCTGCTCTGTCGCCAGGTTCTGCGCCGCCTCAGACGACCCACCAAAATAGAGTGGCGGACGCGGCTGCTGCACGGGCGGAAACAGCAATTTGGCCGCTTTTACCTGAATATGCTTACCGTTGAAATCGACGGTATCGCCTTCCAGCAGTCTGCGCCAGATATGGGTGAACTCCGCTGAGGCTTCATAGCGTTCCTCATGGCTGAGGAACAGCCCTTCCGCAGCCAACTCTTCAGGGTCGCCGCCGGTCACCAGATTAAACAGCGCCCGACCGTTCGACAGCCTGTCCAGCGTAGCGGCCTGACGGGCGGCGATGGTGGGGGATATCACGCCGGGGCGTAGAGCGACAAGAAATTTTAGCCGCTGCGTTACAGGAATAAGCGATGCGGCGACCAGCCAGGAGTCTTCGCAGGAACGGCCTGTAGGTATCAGTACGCCGCCAAATCCCTGCCGTTCCGCCGCTTGCGCCACCTGTTGCAGATAGTGGTAATCAACATGACGCGCCCCTTCGCTGCTGCCGAGATAGCGTCCGTCTCCGTGAGTAGGCAAAAACCAAAATACGTTAAGGCTCATGGTGTTAACTCCTTGAATAGCGCTGTTCGGGATGAAAAAGGTTTAGGATGAGTGCGTTAAGGCGTTTGAGGATGCCAAACGCGCTCTGCGATATTGACCTTCACCGGCACGAGCCGATTTTCATAAAACAGGTCGGCCGTGGATTGCTGTGCCTTGATCGTGGCGGCATCCAGCGGTTCTATGGTGGTCGGCGGGCGATGGTCGAGCGCCGTTTCAATCACTTTCTCCGGCAGCCCTACCGCATTGGCCAACAGTGTGATGCTCTGCGCGCGGTCGCCGATCGTTAGGGCATCCGCTCGCGTTAGATCGTCCAGTACCTGGCGGATAAAGGTACCGTGTGCTTCAACATAGGGACGGCCTGCCAGATAGAAAGAACCGGTTTTTTGCAAGCCGCTACTATCAACCAGCACGCGCACGCCACCTTCCAGTAACGCGGCGGAATAGTAGGGATCCCAGATGGCCCATGCATCGACGTTACCTTGCTGGAAAGCCGCGCGCGCATCGGCAGGAGTCAGGTAGGTCGGTTTAATATCGGTGAATTTCAGGCCGTCGCGTTGCAGTGCTCGCAATAGCGTATTATGCGCGCTGGAGCCCTTCTGGAACGCGACCTTACGACCTTTCAGGTCGGCAACGGTTTTCACCTGGCTGCCTTCTGGCACCAAAATTACTTCGGCCTGCGGCTTAGGCGGTTCCATACCGACATACAGCAGATCGGCTCCGGCGGCCTGCGCAAAAATAGGCGGGATATCGCCAGTACCGCCCAGATCGATACTGCCAACATTTAGCGCTTCCAGCATCTGTGGCCCAGCGGGGAACTCAACCCAACTGATTTTGGTGTTAGGGAAGCGTTTTTCCAGTAGCTGGTGCGATTTCGCCAGCACCAGACTGACCGAACCTTTCTGATAGCCAATGCGCAGTTGCGAGGGGATGTTATCTTGCGCATAAGCGGTCGACATAAACAGAATGGCGCTGGCTGCCAATACTGTTGAAAGTTGATGTAACCACATTGCCAGCCTTTTCCACCGCACTGAACTTTTCCCGCGCTGTTCCATGATCGATCGCTTCGTGATTAACGACATACTTACGCGCGCTCCCTTATAACTAAAATTTAAAAAACATTCAGGAAATGCAACATTGAGAGATAAACATTACAGGGGGGTGGCTGACTTTTTAAATATCAATTTGTCGTTTTTATAGCCAAAAAGAGGAAATGGCCGAGATCGGGCCAACGCGGTAGTGAAGAACAGCGATAATCAATCGTTTCCTTCGTTTATGTTATGGTTAGTCGACAAAGCACAGCGCGACAAAGGTGAAGATGCGAATCATGTTGATGCCCGCGGTGTTTTCTGTATGGTCAGCTACAGTATCCATTCAATGAGTTTTAGGTACTTATGGATTTACTATCACGCTTCTCCCGTTATTTCCTTACCGTCGCCAGGACGGGAAACCTGCGTAAAGCCAGTGAGATCCTCTGCGTTTCAACGCCAGCCATTCACCGACAGATTCAATTGGGCGAACAACACTATGGCGTTTTACTCTTCGACCGCCTTTCATCGGGAATGCGGTTGACGACAGCGGGTGAGCTTTTATATACGACGCTACAGAAATGGGAAAAGGAAAGCCTTATCACGCAGGAGTACTTTGACGAGTTCAGGGGCATGAAGCGCGGCCATGTGGTTATTGGTATCATCAAGGCTCTGAGTTCGGGACTCGTCATTGATACTATTCAGGAAATAACGAAGACTTATCCTTGGATCACGTTTGATGTCCAGATCCACGATAGCCACATTGTGGGAGAGAAAACGGCAAAAGCCGATCTGGATATGGGGATTCTTATCGATCCCCTTGAAAGTCTTGGGCTAGAGGTGACCGCATTTACCCAGATGCCCGTAGGGTTTGTCACCCATCCAGAGAATCCGCTATCAACGCTGGAGTCGATATCGATAGGCCAGGCTCTTGAGTATCGCAATATTATTCCCGCCAGCCCGCTTATCGTGCATGACAGGGTTATGCAACTTTACCGCAGGCACCACTTCAAGCCCGAAGTCAGCGTGCAGTGTAATGATACACAAATGATAAAAAGCATGGTGAAGGCTAAATATGGCCTCTCCATACTCTCTAAGATCGACGTCCTCAACGAACTGAAGGATGGCTCGCTGTGTTTTATCCCGCTAAAGGACAGAACGATACGCCCGCTGACCATCGGGCTTTGTGTGGCGGCGAAAATGCAGCTTTCCCAAGCGGCGCAACTGGTTCTGAAGATTTTGGGGGAGCATATTGAAAATCTTAAATAATATTTTATCTTGCGTAGAGAGACGTTGCCGCCGCTCTACGCGAGCAGCGCTAGACTTCTTCAGCCTGAATCGACCAAGCTTATCCTGGAAGCCATGAATCCGGTACGGCCTGTGCCCGGTAGACCATGGGATTAGTCATGAGCTTATCCTCAAAGGGAAAGACGCCGGGGAAGGGATTGATGTATTCCCAGACAATCTCTCCAGACATTGTCACCTGAAAGATTCTTCCATTCATGCCCTCATTGATTAAGGTATTGCCATTCGGGAGGCGTTGGACGCTGCCGACAAAAGAGGTAAAGAACGTCCAGACAGGCAGCCCGGAATCCTCAGCAGTGTACTGCCAGACGATGTCATGCGTGATGGGATCGATTTCGAGTACGCGTGACCCAGCGTAGACGCCAAGCGGCACGGGGGGATAACCACCGCCGCCTTGATCGTCAAGCATCAGAATATGTCCTGCTCCCGGCAAACCCTCAGGGATCATGTGGGCGTGGTGCTGACCGGCAAGCTGATCCACTTTACGCGGGAGATGACGAGTAACCAGTCGGCGGTCCGCGTTGCTGTAAGGCTGGTCCTGGTAGGGGCCGATGCGCCAGACAACCTTGCCGGATTGTTTATCAATAATAATGATGAAATTGCCCTTGCGGGAATCCAAAATGATATTGTCCGGGTGGAACGCAGTGTGTCCTGCCCTATACCATTTATTTTCACCCAGGGTCTGCATATGGTTGATTTCGAGATAACCCCAGCTATCGCGATCGTTGTTGCTGAGAAGATGTTTAAGGTAAGAAACGCCTTCTGGCGAAAAACCGAATTCGTGAAAATGATCGCGAGCCATCCAAGACCAAACAATCTTCCCATCGGGTGATACTTCATAAATACCCTGATCGCCGATTTCTGAATCACAAAGATCTTTAACGATCACCGGCTCGGTAACCAATAAAAGCGTATTGCCATTAGCGAGGCGTTGCCAATCATGATTCTGCCGTGCGGCGCCCAATGGCGCCTCTTCGCCCCATTCCCAGACGCAATCGCCGTCCCAGTTGAATTCGCCTACCGTAATATTGTTGAAAATACCCGGCCCTTCATTTGGGTCCATTTTTTTCTGCAGAAGTACATGGCCTTTCTTTCCATTAATAAGATTGGGGTCAATAATATTGCCAGGCAAACCAAGATAGTTCCAGCGATGACGCTCTTGTCCGTCGAACCCCACCAGATGCGTGTTTCCATCCAGTGAGCTGAAGTTAATATTTGTTGGGAAGGCTTTCTCTTTATCAACATAAACAAGGCCAGTCTGAAAACTTCTCATGAATTAGTCGTCCTGTAATATATTATTTAGAGCCTATCTAAGTAGGCGTTATTGGCAAGTAAAATAGCCCTAATAGGATAGGTTCTTAGTGACTATTAAGGTAAGTTGAATCAATATGATCTGCGAAATTAACTTTTTTATCCTGATTATTTATGAGTTGTTTATCTGACATCCATTTCTGCTCTTTCAACATAATAGGAAGCGCACTGTCGGCAGATTTCACACCATAATGGTAAGCCGGTAACATTTTAACGATATTGTCTGTCGAAACGGCATCCTGAAGAGCGCTATTGATGTAACGCGCAACCTGATGGGTATCGTTAACTTTAGCGTCGGATTTTTTGAGCGCGGCAATAAGTTTAAACGTTTCGTCCTGATGTTCTTTGAGATAATTCGACGTGGATACGAGTAGGAATTGATTTACCTGATCCAACATTGGGACTTCAGCATAATCTTCACCGAGCATTAGCTGAGTCTGATTATAGAAAGTATCAAACATCAAGGCCGCATCAATATCCTCTCTAATAAGCGCCAGCGGCATATCTGAAGGTGCCACATTGACGTAAGTGACTTTGGTATTTCCCATTACTTGTTCAAATATATACTGCATCTGAGTACCAATAGTGAGGCCGACCTTTTTCCCATTTAGTCCGGCAATATCATTGGCGCCAGATTTCTTATTGATGATGATTTTATTGCCGTTATACGTTGCCAGTGAGGCTAAAATGACGAGATCTTGCCCTCGCGCCAGCGCTGTCGCCGCGGAGAATTCAGAGACGATGGCGTAGCCAGCACCCTGGCCAATCAGCGCCTCAAGCGCTTCTCTCCCTGAAGTGAACGACACCGGCGTCACCGCGACGCCGCTTTCTTTCCAGAGATTATCCTCGGTAGCAATCGCTACCTGTGGCGCGGATGGACCGGGCGTCCATGCTAGCTTCACCGGTTCATCGGCGAACGCGGAGTTAAAGCCAAAGCTGCATAAAATTATGGTGATGGCTTTGAAGTACATACTGATCTTTTTCATAAAATTTTCATTCCTGAGCGTTATGTATTAAAGATGAACGAGCGTTTCGAGTATTTTGTTACGTATCTTCATTAATTCCAGCGTCGCGTCGTTGGTGTTTTGCGCTTTAATTGCGCCAATATTGATATCTTTAACGATTCTTCCCGGCGTGCTTTGCATGACGCAGATTCTGTCAGCAAGAAAGATGGCTTCATCAATGTCATGCGTAACGAAAATGATGGTGATTTTGTATTTCTGATATATAGCCATTAATAACTGGTGCATTGCGCTACGGGTAATGGCATCAAGAGCGGCAAAAGGCTCATCCATCAGCAGCACGCTCGGAGAATTAACAAAGGTTCTGGCGATCGCCACCCTCTGACGCATCCCTCCCGAAAGTTGATGGGGATATAACTTCTCCTTGCCCGCCAACCCGACATCTTTAAGGATCTGATAGGCACGATTGATCTTTTGCTCCTTGCTGATACGCAGTCTCTTCATGGCAAACATCACATTGCCAAGCGCGTTGAACCAGGGGAATAACGCATACTGCTGGAAAACAACGCCGACGTCAGGTGACGGCGCCTTCATTTCATTACCGTTGACTAAGACGCGTCCCTCCGATGGCGGCTGGAAGCCTGCAATCATATTCAGGAGGGTGGATTTTCCACACCCTGAGGGGCCGACCAGTGCAGTAAAAGAGCCCTCGCCGATTGTCAGATTGGTGTGCTGTAATGCCAGGAAAGAACCTGATTTATTCGTGAATCTCATTTCAGCCTGGTCGATATTGATAATATCTTGCAGATTACGACTCTTCTCTCGCATCAGATTGATTCCCAGTGAATGATCTTACGACCGATATAAACAAACGCGGCATCCAGCAGAGCGCCCAGTACGCCTAGCTCAATCAAGCTTACAAACATCCTGTCAACGCGGATGTATTGGCGCGATTCTTGTAATCTGTAGCCGATGCCGCCTGTGGCTCCGGTTAACTCAGCCGCAACAAGACTGAGAAAGGCAACCGCCGCCGCAATACGAAAACCGGCCATAATATGCGGCGCCGCCGCGGGTACAACGACCTGAAGATATTCAGTCAGCCTGCTGACGCCGAATGTTCGAGATGCCTTGATATACACATCCGGTACTAGCACCATGCCATGGTGAGTGTTGAGCCATACGGCTAAAAACACGGTATATCCGATGACGAAGGATTTTGATGCTTCACCAATGCCAAACCACACAATTGCGATAGGGACCAGTGCAATAGCAGGAATAGGACGCAGAATTGAAAGTAATGGATTAAGCAATAAATTAGCGATACGAATACGGGAGGTTAGCAGGCCAACGATCAGACCCAGCAATGCGCCGGGAATAAAACCGCTAACGACTCGCATCAGTGAAATGGAAAGATCGCTGAGCATTACCCCACTTTCCGCCATGACTAAAAATGCTTTGAAGGTTGCCAGCGGTGATGGCAGAAAAATGGGATTGAAGATCCCCAGTAGATAAACAACCTGCCATAGACCGGTAGCGATCAGAATAGATATAAGGACAGATAAAGCGTTAGGTCGGTGCGTATTTTGATTATTGCTCATATCTCACTTCTCATTCTCACATGAGCCTACCAGAGGGTGGCTCTTTTCACGTATCAGGCGCAGGGCGGGTTTTCAGATGAACGTTAAAATTGAAGGCTTAGTGACCCATATTCCTGACCGAGGTAAAAAACCATTCATTGAAATTTACTTTTGCTACTTCTGTACAAACACTGACGCTTGCGGATAGGGCGTTAAGCGATCGGATATCGATGACAGTTGCACCCGCTGCCGGGCCACTCAGTGCAACGTCAACGTGATAATTGCTGACAATAAAGCTATGTGGTTTTACGACATAATAGAGTGCGCAGAGATCATGTATCGGCATACCATTGATGACCGATCCGGATCGTGTGTTATACCCGGCGAGTAACCGATAAATTAAGTCGCCCGCAAGCCCTGAATCACGAATTTGGTTTATGGTATCGGCTCTTACAATCGCCTGATTGGTGGTATTTAATCCCACCATAACTTTTCTTACTGGCGCCTCAATAACCATCTGGGCGGCGTAGGGATCGGCAAACAGGTTAAACTCTACCGCGCTGTTCGTATTTCCTAGCCCAAGACTGCCGCCCATAAAAACTATCCGCTCAATTTTTTCCAGCAGTGAAGGATATTGTCTGATGAAAAGGGCAATATTGGTCATCGCGGCCAGGCACAATATCGTGACTTTTTCTTCGCTGTTTTCAAGTGCCTGACGTATAGCTTCAACGGCGCTGCATTTCATATAGCTGGAGGCAGGTGCCGGTAAATTGACACTGCCAAGCCCTGATGTGCCATGGATATGTTTGCTGTTGCGTGTTTTCCCCAAAATGGGACTTTCACACCCGCAGGCAACGGCTACCTTCACGTTTAAATACTCAGCTATAGCCAGTGCGTTGATCGCCCCTTGGTGAGCGCTTACATTCCCTGAAACCGTGGTAATTAACCTGACATCCAGGTTTTTATCTGACAGGGCGACCATCAGCGCGATGGCATCGTCGATCCCTGGGTCGGTATCGATAATCAAAGGCATGCTCATGACTGTTGTACCTGCGGTTTAATTAATAACGATGGCCAGCAATAATGTGATGGTCATTCAGCAAACATGAGTAATTTATGATTTTGGCTGCATTGCTTACCGACATATGGCGGCGTTAATGCTGTTTGCCGCAAGTTTTCGCGCCTGGTTCTCATTCATGCCCAGACTTTCATGTAATGCCATGAAATTCTCTAAAACATAGCCGCCAAAATACGCCGGGTCGTCGGAATTCACCGTGACGTTCATTCCTCTGTCTAGTAATGACAGTATGTTATGTTGATTCATATTATCGAATACGCGCAGTTTGACGTTTGAAAGAGGGCAAACCGTTAGGGGAATTTGAGAATCAATTAACCGCTGTACGAGCGTTTCATCTTCACTAGCGCGTACGCCATGATCGATACGAATGACCTTGAGCTTATCCAGCGCTTCCCAGATATACTCCGGCGGGCCTTCCTCACCGGCATGCGCAACGCCCGGTAAACCTTCAGCCCGCGCTTTAGCAAACACGCGTTCAAACAGGCGTGGGGGAAAACCTTTCTCCGAGCTATCCAAACCCACGGCCACAAACTTGTCCAAAAAAGGACGCGCTTGTTCAAACACCTCGAAAGCGGACTCTTCCGAAAGATGTCTCAAAAAGCTTAGGATCAACCCGCTCGACACACCCAGTTTTTTTCTGCCATCTTCCAGCGCTGCGCTGATGCCATCGACCACGACGCCAAAGGGAATCCCACGGTGGGTATGCGTCTGAGGATCGAAGAAAATTTCAGTATGAACAACGTTTTGCTCTTTGCATTTAATCAGATATTCCCACGTCAAATCATAGAAATCCTCTTCCTTTTGCAACACAGCTGCCCCTTCGTAGTAGAGGTTCAGGAAGTCTTGTAGGTTTGCAAACTGATAGGAATCGCTTAACTCGTCAACGCTCCCCCAGCGGGAATGTATCTTGTTGCGCTTGGCGATCTTGAAGAAAAGCGCTGGCTGTAATGAGCCCTCGATATGCATATGCAACTCTGCTTTAGGGAGGGACATGATGAGATCGCGCATCTGGTGTGGTCTCCGTTTGGATTGATGACTGCCCGATCTACATACTGTTGCGGTTTTGATGCGGGGCGTCTATTACCATTTTTATGGTATGCCATTAAAAAAAACTGAATGGGCAGGCGATGTTCACGCTAAAGGGTTAGTCAACATGTGGGCGTAGGTGGCGCGGTTTTGCTGGCGGTCCCTTTCTTGAATCCTCAATCTCCAGCCATGAACGCCTCTAGCGCGGCATAGCTATCTAGGTCGGTTTCCAAGCTGGCCGGGCAGGCAAGGATCAATTAACCCGCATTGATGAATGCTCTTGGCCTACAGGATCTGCGTGAAGTCATAACAAAAGATATCTTCTTATCCGAATTGGAAGCCTTTGGCGGTATCGTACTTCATGCTGACATGGGCTATCCAGTAGCTGAATACAAAGGTACAGACATCAGAATAGCTATCGAGCCGATAAACCTTACCCATATGCGAGATCTGACTGATGGCTATGTGGTAATGTTCAGGAACGGTGAGTTCGAGCATGAGATGGAGGGCGATCTCTATGAGGCGTTATCTCAAGCTGTTGATAGGCTTAAGATCGCTGTTGTGTTTTGTGAGAATAAATGAGTCATTAAAGTAAAATCTTTTACCTTTCTATGTTTTTCCTGCTGGCTGTAGAGAATCATTAGAATCGAGAAAAAATATCAGTCTAATTATTGGTATTGAAATAATTATTTATGAATATTTATTCTGTTGATTATTTATACTATTTTATAAAACCGAGAGATGTGTTATATAATTTAGCCTGAGTACTCAATGATAGAGAAATCAATAAGTAGTGAAGTTGTTTTTACATGGAGAATGGTGAAAATGGAATATATCGGATCATCTGATAGAGTGCTTGCCAGATATTATGATGCCTTTATTAAACGAGCTAGTGGTATCATTCAGGAAACAGCAGAAGACATTGGCACAGGTGCAGCGAGAATGTCAGTGTGGATATCACCATATTCAATCGCACATTTGAATCCTAACTACGTAAAAGCAATGACTGAATACAGATCTTTGATAATTAATGAAGATAAAAGGATGCTATACTGTTTGTCTTTCTTGGTCAGGAAACCCTCTATTATTTATGACATGGTGAAAGAAATTGTAGATTATTTATTTTCCAAAATGCCTGAAAAAGAGAAAAAAGAATTATCGGAAAAATTTAAAGATATAGGGTATAAGTTTTCTAATGCTATAACAGATCAAGTAGTTAAACAAGCAACAAAAATTGCTTTAATAGAGGCATTATCACAACTAATTGCGTCAAGAATATTTAATGATCCAGAAGTAAACCGTATAGCTAAAAGATTATCTCAAGGGGTTATTACAGCATTTCAAATATATGGTTATGTAGAAAAGTCATCTCGTGCTGCCCGAAAATTAAGGCGCGATGACAAAGTCATATATAATATGATTTATTCGCAAGGTACAGAGATGTTATATTTCATTATAGCAAAAAAAATCAATCCCCTTATCGTGGTAACTAGATCTAACGACCATACTAATGCTGATGATTTTATCAACGTATTGGCTGATATTTTTTATGATTGGTAATCATTATGTTAAAAAACGTAAAGTCTGTTTTTTTTGATATTCTGGCTATTATTTTAACTGGTATCTTTTCAATTGTTATTATTTACTTATGTGGATATATGCCAGAGAGTATTGTTTTGCCATTTGCTGGCATCGGATTCATTTTGTCATTTTGGTTAAGCCACCACTTAGTGGATAAACTGAGGTAATTATAATTTCTTACATTTTTCGCCATTTACTATTATGAGGTTTTTATTCCCAGTATATACATTATAATTCATATTTTTTTTAGTGAGTATTTATCAGATAAACTATAGCCACCAATAAAGTCAGTGTAGAATGGAATATAATCATGAAAGAACACATTCTTTGTTAAATAATATGAATCCGGCAGAATTAATCCTGTGTCTCCATAGAAACAAAGATATTAAATAATCCAGATGTAAATTTATCCGTCAGTCAATTATCAAAAGAGCAATAACAGAAATTAAAATATATAGTTATATTGAGAAAGCCGCTCAATCCGCACGAAAATTAAGACGTAATGATCGAGCAATATATAATATTCTTTAATCAAAAAATACTGAGATGTTCTACTTCATCGTAGAGAAAAATAGATCCTTTAATTGTTATGACAAAATTAAACGATCACACTAATGCCGATGATCTTATAAATGTACTTGCTGATATTTTCTACGACTGGTGATGTCATGTTAAAATCTATCAAACCTGTTCTGTTTGATATTTTAGCTATTTTTATTAAATTAATTTTCTCAATTATCTTTGTTTTTATAAGTGCTCATTTCCCCGATTCTCTTATGCTGCCTTTTGTTGGATTAGGAATACTCTTTTCATTTTGGTTTGGTGATTGTTTGGCTGATAAATTAAGGTGAAATACGGCCACAAAAATATATTGTCGGTGGCCGTATCTAAATGCATCAGAAAAATTATAAAATACTATCATTCCAGATACTATAGCCAGATGTTCCTGCTACTTTATGTTCCCATGATATAGAACCGTATTTTAATAAAACTTTTTCATATGGCATCATTTCATTGTTATTTATTGAATGTGGGTAATTACAGGAGATGTCAACAATACGCGCATCTGTTAATTTAATTTCGTAAAAAAGCTCCAGTTGACCAACAGAATTTACTCTATATAAGAAAAAATTAGCCGTTAACCGTTCATTTGAAGAGGTTGAAACACCAAGCAAAGGTGACGACTTGTCAATAAACTTAACTAATTCAACAGGATGGCAAGACAGGTTATCATCATAACTCATTGAGTGATTGAGACTCAATACTTGTATTTGGTTTTCATGACCGAGTTGACTTCTATTACCAATTGATTGCAGTGATGAACAACCAGAAGAAATTAATCCTTGCTTATCACCTGTAAGTTCTAAATAAATAATGCTAGACATTTTTCTATAACCTCAAGAAGTAAATTTATTAATGCATTGATGGTGTATCAAGCTTGAGTGAAAGTTTTCGTCCATCTGATGTTTTCATTTCAACGAGATTATTTTGGGTTACTTGCATCAAAGAAAGACATAACCTCAACATCAATGCTAATATTTCTTCCGGAGGTAATGAACTATTAAGAAGGCTACTTTTTAATTGTTCATTAAGTTGAGTGGTTAATTCCTCTTTACTTCCCATATTTTCTCTCCATGTGTTAATTCACTGTTTTTAAATTAAAATCGACCATCCCAAATAGGGTATAAAATGCGGACTGATGGTTTATGCGAATTGACTTTGGTTCTCACGTTTCAATGGTACAGATTAATGACGAGCTTTTCAATATTCATTCAATCCAGTTTTCTATGAGAAAATTTACTGGTTGTTTTACTAAAATCATGTTTTTTGACAGCATAGTTATGCTTTTTGTCTTCAATGGGCTAATTAGTTAGCTGGCTAATTTTATAGGCGAAAGGAGTCAGTTCATGAGGTGTTAAGACGAGTTTATCGGATTGTGATTTTGTAGAGCACTCAATAAATCTTCGTATGGTTAATAATAGATAGGATAAAAGCTAAGATTCTTTCAGGTTTATAAAATAGCAGTATGTAAAATATTACAGGGTTATTTTTTATAATTAACTATCTATTATAGAAATGAATATCTGATTTTTGATGAAAAACTAGGCTGTGTCCCTTAACTTAACAACCGTTTCAAAAATAACCTGATCGCGACCCTGTAAATAATTCTGTGTAACTGCCACCGTATTAAAGGTGATCGCTCAGGCGGTCACCGAACTCGATAATAAAACGGCTCATCGCCAGCCGCCAGTTCTGTATCGGCATGCTCCATTTTTTCGAGGCCGACTCGATCGCCAGATAAATCACTTTCCGCACCGAATCGTCCGTTGGGAACACTTTGCGTTTCTTTATCGCCTGACGGATGACGCTGTTCAACGATTCGATGGCATTCGTCGTGTAGATGGCCTTACGGATATCGGGCGGGTAGCCAAAGAATGTATTGAGATTTTCCCAGTGCGTGCGCCAACTCTTACTGATTTGCGGGTATTTCTCATCCCAGATGCCGGAGAATTTGTCCAGCGCCATCAGCGCCGCTTCCTCTGTCGGTGCCTGATACACGGCTTTCAACCCGCTGGTGACTGCTTTGTAATCCTTCCATGAGACGTATTTCAGACTATTGCGTACCATATGGATAATGCATAACTGAATATGGGTCTGCGGATAGACGCTGTTGATGGCCTCCGGGAAGCCCTTCAGACCGTCCACGCAGGCAATGAGAATGTCCTTAAGCCCCCGGTTCTTAAGCTCTGTCAGCACGTTCAACCAGAACTTCGCCCCTTCATTTTCCGCCAGCCACATGCCCAGCAGTTCTTTCTGACCGTCGGTGTTGATGCCCAGCGCAAGGAACACCGCTTTATTGATGACACTGCCGCCATCACGAACTTTCACCACAATACAGTCAAGATAAACAATGGGATACAGTGAGTCTAACGGACGGTTTTGCCATGCAGTAACCTGCTCTTTAACGGCGTCGGTCACTTTAGATATCAGCGTGGGAGAGACATCGGCATCGTACATTTCTTTGAACGTGGCGACAATTTCCCGCGTGGTCATGCCCTTGGCATAGAGGGATAAAATCTGGCTGTCCATCTGCGTGATGCGAGTCTGATTTTTCTTTATTAACTGCGGTTCAAAGGTGCTTTCACGGTCACGTGGCGTGTTGATTTCAAGCTCGCCGTCATCGCACAGCAGGGTTTTAGATGAATAGCCGTTGCGGGTATTCGAGCCTGATTTTGGGGCATTTTTCTCGTGCCCGAGGTGCTCGGTTAACTCAGCATTGAGTGCTGTTTCGACGGTAAGCTTTGTCAGCATACGAGAAAACGCATTCAGGTCAGCTTCGGTTTTAAGGCCTTTAGCCAGTTCAGCAGCGAGTGCTTTGAGTTTCTTTTCGTCCATAATTAGCCTGTCTCTGTTGTTGGAGTGAACATATCAAAAACAGGCAGATACACAATCTAAATTACAGTCTCCTGATCGCCCCAGCTTTAGCATGTTCAGGTAGTTTCTGGCTGTTTTTTCCGATCATGTAGCGATACGACGATTTTCTTTAAGTATCGCAAAGCAACGCTCCACGACATTGCGTTTTTTGTACAAGCCCTATTGAGGCACCGACGTCTGTCCTGACTGGCTTTCTCATTCGATTTAAACGGAATTACCACTTTTATTCTTTTTTTCAAACGAATACGGAGGCTGTTACTTGAGTAACCCTTATCCGCCAGCACTGCTTTCGGGCGCGAACGTTACTGCCATCCAGCGCGATAACATCCCAGTCAATCAACGCTTTTTCGTCCAAAATCTGAAGTAATTTATTGAAAATACTGTTCATCACTCCGGTTTTAGACCACCGGTTAAAGCGGTTGTAAATGGTTTTCCAATGACCATAACGCTCAGGTAAATCCCGCCACGGCGCACCAGAGCAAAGCACCCAGAATATACCATTCATGACACGCCTATGCGCAAAGTAAGGACGACCGCCTGTGGAATAACCCCTTTCAGGTGGCAGCATAGGAGGAATCAGCATCCATGCTTCATCGGGGAAATCGTAACGAGCCAAATGAAAGAACCTTTTGTGGTGAAATCATGTCCCCGATTGTACAAAAACAGTTACGGGACACACCCTAGGACGGATCTGAGTATTGGGCTTCAACTGGCGCTCATACGACGCGGCAGATGGTGTGATATCCAGCCCGCCAACGAGCCAATAGCGCTTGCACCTGCCAGTTGGCCTACCGCAGCAACTGAAGGCTCCAGATGCGCAGCGAACCAGGCGACGAGCCCCAGGAAGTAGCCCAACAAATTATTGAGCGGGGGCAAGCCGCGCAAACTCACGACGATGAGTGCGACCACGAATACCACCGCCGGCATCGCAATCATTAAACCCATAGCTGGCACCAAACTAGCGATGCCTGTCGCTGCTAACGCTCCGATCACCAGCCCCAGCCATACACAACCGAAGTTTTCGAACGCTGAGCGCGTGTCCAGCCCTCGAGAGAAGAAGGCAATCCAGCCAATGAACATGGCCCAAATAGGCAGTTGTAGAGCCAATGAAACGCCCGCAGCGATAGATGCAGTCGCCGCAGCGATGAAGGTGACGGTCAAATAGCGAGGCGATATGTGCCCGGCACGGTGCTGGTTTTGAGAAGGTGTGGTCATGATGATTTCTCCAATCAGGCAATGCCGCCGTTAGCACGCAAGACTTGGCCATTGATCCAAGCACCACCCGCGCTGGCCAGGAAGGCAACCACCGCAGCGATATCATCTGGCTGCCCAAGGCGTTCGAGGGGCGGCATATTGGCGAATGTCTGAATTTGTGCATCGCTCTTGCCATGCAAGAACAACTCGGTTGCCACCGGCCCTGGTGCCACAGCGTTGACGGAAATATTCCGGCCTCGCAGTTCCTTGGCAAAGACACGGGTGAACGCTTCCACTGCTGCCTTGGTGCCGTTGTAGATGGCGTAACCAGGCATGTTCAGCGCCAGCGTCGTACTCGAGACATTGATGATGCGGCCATCTGAGTTCAACCGCGTGCTGGCTTCGCGCAAGGTGTTGAACACGCCTTGGGTGTTGATGGCAAAGTGTTGGGCATACAGTTCGTCGCTGGCTTGTGCCAGAGGCACGGTTTTGAGGATGCCCGCGTTGTTGACCAGTACGTCCACCTTTCCAAGCTGCTGTTCTACCGCATCAAACATGCCGCGCACCTGGTCTGACTTGGAGACATCGGCCCGGATAGCGATCGCCGCTCCTCCAAGCTGCTTGATGTCCTCCGCTAGCGATTCGGCTTCGGCTTGGTTGGACGCGTAGTTGATGGCGACGGCGAAACCGTCGCGCGAAAGCTGACGGGTGATTGCTGCACCGATACCGCGCGACGCGCCCGTCACCAGAGCGACTTTGGTTGAATTGTTCATGGCTGACTCCTTTTGATGTGAAGGCGCTACTTTGCATTAATTGAAATAAAAGATAATCCAGCGTAAATTGCCATAACTATTCCATTCACATTAATAATTAGCCAATGGATCGCTTCCAGGAAATGCAAGTTTTCGTGCGGATCGCTGAGCGGCACAGCTTCTCGCTGGCTGCCGATGACCTGCAAATACCGCGAGCTACCGTCACCAATCTCATCAAGCGATTGGAGAGACGGCTAGGCGCACGGCTTTTGGAGCGCACGACGAGACAAGTTCGTCTTACGCATGACGGTGAAGCCTATTACCAGCGCTGTGTACGTCTGCTTGCAGACTTGGAAGAGGCAGACAGCGCCTTTCGAGAGGCGCAACCCAAAGGCGTACTGCGGGCTAATCTGCAAGGCACGCTCGCAAAGCATTTTGTTGTACCGGCACTGGATCAATTCTTGTCCCGATATCCCGAACTTTCTCTGCACCTGGAAGAAGATGACCGACTTGTGGATTTGGTCAGGGAAGGTGTCGATTGCGTGCTGCGCGCTGGGAATCTAGAAAGCTCTTCCTTGATCGCGCGCCGTGTCGCCGAGCTTGAACAGGTTACCGTGGCCAGCCCAGCCTATTTGAATCAACATGGAGTGCCCAGAGACCTGTCCGATTTGAAGGGCCATTGGGCCGTGGACTACATCGCTCGCCCGCATGGACGGGTCTCAAGCCTCGAATTCCGTGTTGGGAAGGAATGGATCGAATGCCCGTTAGCTTCAAGGGTTTCGGTCACTGGCGCGGACTTATATACCGGAGCTGCACTGTCGGGGCTTGGATTGGTCCAAGTACCACGCTATCGGATCAGCCAGGAAATCGCGGAAGGGCGGCTGGTGGTCCTGCTCGCTGAGTACCCGCCAGCACCATTGCCTGTCTCGGTGTTATACCCACAGAGTCGTCAGTTATCGTTGCGAGTGCGTGTCTTCACACAATGGCTGGCGGAGCGGTTTGCCTCAGCGTTAACCAGAATTTGATCATAATAGAATGAATGCATCATCGTTGATGATAACGCCTGCAAGAAATGTTGGATCAACCGGAATTGTATGGGGTTCCTGGCACCTGTATGTAGTGCTGGCTAAAGCCTGTTCTGCACCGTGCTTGAGCGGGTTTGGTCCCGACCTCTGAATCCAGGTTTCACCTATTCCAACGATCGGACTGATGTCCCTACCTCCTAGGAGCGGTGCATCTGCCAGGTATGGTCCGCGCTATACGTGCGGAACAGTGCGAGCTACATCCTTCCTCTTGAATCCCCTTTCCTGTCATGAATGTCTCCAGCAAGTGTGGGATCAGCGTTACCGCATCGACCGCCTCGCTATGGGTCTGCGAATGAAGCTGCGCATAGCGATCAAGGTCGTCTTTCAGGCTGATCGGGCAGGCAAAGGTCAGTTTCGTGGATTCTGTTTTCGGGGGCGGTCCCAACCACAGCTTGCGCTCGTCATCGTGAAGTCCCCTTGTTGTAGAAAAGTGTCAGCGTGGGCTGGATGTTAAGGTTGGGCCGGGTCAAGTTTCGGAAAGCACCGGCATATGATGAACTCGCCTAATTTATTGATAAAACTGCTGTATCGAGTCTTGGCTCAGTCCAGAGAAGTTTAAATGCTGGCGTCATAGTGAAATAAAAAAAAACCGGCGTGCCCTGATGAAGAGGCAAGCCGGAAAGAGGGTAACACAGGGGCACTTACAACGTGCTCTATTAGGAATAATTAATTATAGATTACCGCGGAACCACGCAACTGGTTGTTACCGGTTGCTGTCGTGATGGTATACGCTTTGGCGCCTGCTTTATCTGCTTTCTGCGCCAGTTTCGCTTGCAGTGAATCCAGAGAGTTGGCCGTCGCGGTAATGACGCCCGCTTTTTCCAGATTGTATGCCTGAGAAGGAGACACATATTCAGCAGCAGAAGCACCAAAAGTAGCGGTAGCAAGAACGATAGCAGCGGCGATGGTTTTTACGTTTTTCATGATGTCTTATCCTTTACTAATTGATAGGTGAAAGGGATTGCCCTTTCGATGACAAGAATGTTACACCTATGCTAATTAATTAAAAAACGGATGTTATTGAGAGACTCTTTCTATTTTTTTGAATAAAAATATTCGTGTAATTATTAATTTTCACATTATTAAACAATGCGTTATACAGATATCTGATATTTATTTACGAACTGTTGACTAAATTTGAATATCTGGTGTTGTATGTCTTTCTTGCAAAAATTTATGAAATAAAACACCACATATGGTTTAAAATAAAGAATAATAATCTTTATAGAAATAAATAAAGGCCGTTTATTGCTATAAAAACTTATCAATCTCTATTTACAGAACTGACGGTTAATGAGGAAAGGGATAAATAGAGGGCGTTTGTGGATGCCGTCGTTTTGCGACGGGTGCACATATTGACGAGAGAACGAACGGTTTACTGCGTTTTTGGCGTCGGCATAGTAGCTAGCTGGGTACTGACCGTCTGATTTTGTTCTTCGCTGCGTGCAACACGGTCGCGCGTTGACAAGTTATTCTCGCCGCGCTTTGCACGATAGTAGTCATACGGCAGCAGTAATGTATCGGCAACGGCTGAAAACGGTAGGTCAATAGCGACTAACGGCATCATTGCCCAACTCGTACCGTCGTCATGCAGCATATCTACGCTGGCTCGTGTGCCGGAATAGTAGCCCTGATCCCCTCCGGTGTGCGTCATGACGCTGGAGCAGCCGCTGGTCATGGCCGCGCCGCTACTGGTAATGATGAATGACAACAATGCGCTCTTTAGTATAGCCATATGACCTATCCATTAATAACCTGCTGCCATCGCGGGTTCCAGAATTCACCTTTCTTGAGTGTGTGTGATAACGCCTGTCGCGTGAGTGAATATTGCATGAAACGCAAATTTTTTTCATTTTTTGCGTCTTGAAAGTCTGAGAAGGGTCACCATATGAATGGTAAGCCGGAAGAAAAGGATACGCCGTCAGGGTGTCTCTTCCGGCAGTGAGCCTGTCCTTAGGGAAGGTAAAGTAAATCCTCGCTGCATATTTAGGAGGCTTTTTTATGCGTAACCCCGACTTTTCGCCCCTGTACCGTTCTGCTATTGGTTTTGATCGCCTGTTTAATCTGCTGGAAGCCGGGCAGACACAGAGTAACGGCGGCTATCCTCCCTATAACGTCGAACGAATTGACGAGAACCAATACCGTATTACGATTGCCGTGGCAGGTTTCTCCGAGCAGGAACTGGACATTACTGCACACGATAACCTCTTGAGTGTGAAAGGCGCTCATGCCGGCGAACCGGTTGCCCGTAACTATCTCTATCAGGGGATTGCCGAACGTAATTTCGAGCGCAAATTCCAACTTGCTGAACATATTCAGGTAAAAGGCGCTAATTTGGAAAACGGGCTGCTGTACATCGATCTTGAGCGCATCGTGCCGGAAGAGATGAAACCGCGCCGGATTGAAATTAAGTAAATCAACGCCGTGACATGCGTACAAGGCTGAACGGCAGCACTGCGAATGAAAATCTCGTCTGCCGAATGGGGACGATGCCAGCCAGCTTGCCGTGGCTGGCATAGAGTACGCCCGCATGGGCATTATTATCTCGCTTCTTAGAAGGAGTCATATCATGCGTAACTACGATTTATCACCTTTATTGCGTCAATGGATCGGTTTTGACAAATTAGCCAGCTCAATGCAAGGCGGCCAGGAATCGATTGATTTTCCTCCGTATAATATTGAAAAGAAAGACGATAACCACTATCGCATTACGCTTGCGTTGGCCGGGTTCCGTCAGAGCGATCTGGACATTGAAGTAGAAGGCCCGCGTCTGAACGTAAAAGGGACGCCTGCGCCGACGGATAAAGACGTAGAATATCTGCACCAAGGGCTGGTGTTTAAACCTTTCACGCTAAGCTTTACGCTGGCCGAGCATCTGCATGTATCCGAGGCGCATTTTGAAAATGGTCTGCTGCATATTGATCTGATCCGCGAAGTGCCGGAAGCGCTGCAGCCGCAACGTATTGCCATTGGCGGTGGTCGTCCGGCATTGAGCCAGGAACCTGCTGAAGATGCATCATAACGCCATCTTAACCTGATTCTCCTCCGCGCTCGTTTCAAGACGGGCGCGGTTTTTTTTAATTGACGTCCTCACCGCGCAATATGTTATCAGTTAAATGAAAAATATAATTCATCATTGGCTAATAGTGGTTTGCCTATGAATAGAGAAATACCCGAGTAAATAAATCAGGAATAGGTAATTCGCCACGCACTAAATAAGAATATTATCATTAATCACGGATATTTATTATTAGTGCTTTTCGTTAATTTCATGTTCGATAAGCGTCAGTTGTTATTAAATCTAATCAAATGTTTAACGGCATGTTTCGTTCGAGATAGCTATTTAAATAAGTTAATGAACCACTTTAGTAACTAAACTAATGCTATTTTCCCTGCATAATATAATACTATTTATATATCAATCTCTTGATATTAACCAACGAGAGCCATCCTGCGTTCTTGTTTTCTTGTCTTTTCCCCGCAGATGATTTCTGTTGCGTTGTTTCAGCAGGGTAGTGAAGGAAGAATATTACCGCCCCAACGCTTCCGCCAGATCATCCGTCGTAAATGAGTATTCCGTTTTAATGTAGAGTGGTGTTTTTATGTCTGCGAATAACAGCAGGTTGCTGAAGCTTTTGATTATCTTTTGTATCGCTGGCGGATTATGGTTACTGCCGGTTCCCGATGGCGTTAAACCCGATGCCTGGCACCTCATGGCGATTTTTATTGCTACGGTTGTCGGTCTGATTCTCTCTCCTTATCCGCTTGGCGCGGTGGCGATGTTCAGCCTCACCTCGGTCGCCCTATTAGGTCTGCTATCCATAAAAGAGGTGCTCGCGGGGTTTAGCGACCCCACCATTTGGATGATCGCCTGTGCTTTCTTTATCTCGCGCGGCTTCATTAAAACCGGTTTTGGTCGACGTATCGGCCTATTGTTCATTAGCAAACTGGGGAATAGCTCTCTCGGCCTGGCGTATGGTTTGGTGTTTACCGACCTGCTCTTTGCTCCAGCGATGCCGTCTACCTCCGCCCGATGCGGCGGGATCATCACGCCGCTATTTCGGTCGATTGCTGAAGCCTATGACTCTACACCGGAGAAAGGCACACAGAATCGCATTGGTGCATTTCTGGTGCAGACCATTTTCCAGTGTAACGCCGTGACCTCGGCGATGTTCATGACCTCCATGGCGGGTAATCCCATGGTGGTGAAACTGGCTTCTCAGTTTGGTGTTCATATCAGTTGGACGAGTTGGGCGCTGGCAGCATTGCTGCCGGGCGTGTTGTCTTTGGCGCTGATCCCCTATTTGCTCTACCGTTTTTACCCGCCAGAACTTAAGAAAACATCAGAAATGCGGGCGATTGCCATCGAAAGGTTACATGAGATGGGCAAAATGACCCGCGATGAGTGGATAGTATTGATCGTGTTTTTAGGGCTCGTGACGTTCTGGGTTTTGGGCTCAACCCTGAATATCGACGCTACCTTGACCGCGCTGGCCGGTTTGAGCTTACTGTTGCTTAGTCGCGTATTGACCTGGGACGATGTGATCGGAGAGAAAGAAGCCTGGCACACGGTAGTGTGGTTTGCTGTGCTGATGACGCTAGCCGGTCAGCTTAACAAGATGGGTCTGATTGCCTGGTTTGGCGGGCTGGCCGCTAATGCGGTTAGCGGAATGTACTGGCTACCGATGTTGGGTCTGCTGTTGCTGGTTTACTACTACAGTCACTATATGATGGCGAGTGCGGTTGCCCATATTAGCGCGATGTACGCTATTTTCGTCTCTATTGCGCTAGCTGCCGGCGCGCCCCCGATGCTGACGGTACTGGTATTCGGTATCTTTAGTAGCCTGTTTATGTCCACGACGCACTATTCCGGTGGCCCGGCCCCAATATTGTTCGGTACGGGCTATATGTCGTTGGGAACCTGGTGGAAGATCGGCTTCTTGTCCAGCCTGGTCGTCATCCCTATTTGGCTTGGCGTAGGCAGTCTGTGGTGGAAACTGCTGGGTTTCTGGTAAATCAGGCTTTACTGAGACGGAAAATTGAATCCCGATCCCTTCGTTCATACACCGACCCTGCCCTTATGACAGGGTCGAAGCCTCACAGCACGTAATGAAACAGTATAAGATGGCGGTATGATTATGGTGGCTTCGGAGAATGACATGGGTAAAAAAAAGACACCGCTAAAGCTGGGCACCTCGATGTTTCTGATGGTGTCTGTTGTGCTGGGTGCGGTGCTGCTGGTGGTGTATTCCCTCCTGTTTTTCCGTATTAATCAGCTCTCAGAGGATCACCTGCGAGAAAAAGCCTTTGCCATCGCTCGCACGTTTGCCGCCTCTCCCGTGGTTATTGATGAACTGAAAGGCATTGGTCAGCCGCAAGCGGTGCAACGCGCTGCGGAAACCATCCGGCTACGTAATCAATTGCTCTTTGTCACCGTTACGGATATGGATGCGGTACGTCATAGCCACCCTGAACCAGAAAGAATTGGCGAACGTTTTGCCGGGCGGGATATTTACCCGGCGCTGCTAGGCATGGAAAACTCGTCCATCAACAGGGGGACGCTCGATCCCGCCCTGAGAGTGTTCACCCCGGTATTTGACAACAACCACAGGCAGATTGGCGTTGTCGCGTTGGGGATTGCCTTGACCAGCGTACAGAAGGTGATCAGCGATAATCGCTGGATGATCCCGTGGCCGTTGCTAGCCGGAGCGTTGGTCGGCTGGCTGGGTACATTGATTTTGGTAAAAGTGCTTAAACGTATCATGTTGGGATTCGAGCCGTTTGAAATCTCGAACCTGTTTGAACAGCGTAACGCGATGCTGAAACACATTAAAGAGGGCGTTATCGCTGTCGACCACAATGGGCGTATGACGGTAATCAATGATGAGGCGCAACGGTTATTTCGCCAGAACAGGGGCAGAAGCGATGAATCATCGGCGTCAAAACCAGCCGAATGCGTCGGCGAGCAGTGGCTAGAACATTTGCATCTGAAACAGGTGTTGGAGAGCGGTATGCCGCGGCGCGATGAAGAGATTAACGTTAATGGTCACCTGTTGCTGACCAATACCGTGCCGGTTTTTGTCAAAGGCAATATCATAGGTGCGATTGCGACGTTCCGTGATAAGACGGAGATCAGCCAGTTGCTGCAAAGGTTGAGCGGGATGTCCTATTATGCGGATGCCCTGCGTGCGCAGTCGCACGAGTTCATGAACAAACTCCATGTCATACTGGGAATGTTACACCTAAAGTATTACTCGCAACTGGAAGATTATATTCTGAAGACCGCCAATAATTATCAGGCGGAGATTGGCTCGATTATTCGCCGGGTGAAATCGCCGGTCATTGCGGGTTTCCTGCTAGGTAAAATCAACCGCGCTCGCGATCTCGGTATTACGCTCACTATCAGTGAGGATAGCCTATTGCCGGATACCGATGACATTGATGCCACGAATGAGTTGATTACCGTATTGGGTAACCTGATTGAGAATGCGATGGACGCGATAGATGGGCAGGAAAACGGCGAAATCAGCGTCAGTTTTCATCACCAGCATGGCCGCCTTCACTGTACCGTGGGCGATGACGGCCCAGGTATTTCTCTGGAGAATCAGGCGCGTATTTATGAGCAGGGGTTCTCAACCAAAGGCAGTGGGCGTGGTATTGGTCTATACCTCACTAAACAGAGTCTGGAGAAGATTGGCGGCACTATCGAGTTTGAATCGGAACCGGAAGTGTACACCCAGTTTTTCGTCACTATTCCTTATCAAGTAAGCAAGGCTGTTTGACCATGATTAATGTACTGATTGTTGATGACGATGCCATGGTGGCGGAGCTTAACAAATCTTATCTGAACCAGGTTTCCGGGTTTAGCTGCTATGCGACCGTTCCCACGTTGCAGCAGGCGCGTAACCTGCTGATGCAACCCGACCTGGAAATCGATTTAGTTCTGCTGGACATCTACATGCAGCAGGATAATGGGTTGGATCTGCTGCCGACCATCCGTGAATTTAGTGAGAAGACGGACGTTATCATTATCTCTTCCGCCAGTGACGTCTATACCATCAAAAAGCGCTCCATTATGGCGTCGTGGACTATCTGATAAAGCCTTTCCAATTCTCGCGTTTTGAGCAGGCGCTGACGGCCTATCGCGAAGAGGCCCAATTGTTCAATCATCGCGATTTTGTCGCCCAATCGGATATTGATAATCTGATCCGCCGTACTGGCGGTAACACCGTGAGTGAGCGTAAAAAATTACCAAAGGGGCTGACGAGTTTGACGTTGCGTACCGTCTGCGAATGGATTGAAGGTAATCAGGGGATCGAATTTTCTACCGAAATGTTGGCGAATGCGATTGGCATTTCCCGTGTTTCCTGCCGTAAGTATCTGATCTACCTCTCTGATACGCGTATTCTAACCACCAATATTTTGTACGGTTCAACGGGGCGACCGGTTTACCTGTATCGTCTGTTACCGGAAAAGCAGGACTCACTACGCCAATACTGTGAATAAACGTCTGTTCCAGTAGACAAATGATAGAGTGCGCCGGGTAATTTCATTTCGGTCGTTTGCTGAGTCGTATTGAACACGGCCTGTTAAGCGGCAACCGTGGTGATGTAAACCAGCAGGCCGCTCAGTAATAAATAAACCGTGCTTTTTTGCCCCTGATATCTCAGGTTGGCGTTGTGGTGTGTTATTCGCCTTTGAAACGACGGGTAATCTCTGCGACACGAGCGCCGTACTGTTTCGCCGTATCCAGATCGCCTGAAGGGATGGCCTCTGCACCGGCATCCGATGGGGATTGAGCGAGGAGACCGACGGATCCGCCGAGGTTATTAACGTCATTGCGCGTAGCGGCAAGCGTATTCGATGGCGCAAACCCCAGGCTAACCCAGATCCCACCATGTTGCGACGCGAGTGTTTGCAGGTAAATTAACGTGACTTGCTTGTCGCCATTTAGACTCGCGCTGTTAGTAAAACCACCAAAAATCTTATCTTCCCACGCACGTGTAAACCACGCTTTGGACGTTGCATCGGCAAATTTCTTGAATTGCCAGGGCACGGAACCCATATACGTGGGCGCGCCAAAAATGATGGCGTCCGCCGCATTCAGCGTTTCCCATCCTTGTTCATCGACATTCCCCTCCGCATCAATGGCAACGAGCACGGCATTCGCACCTTCGGCAACGTTTTCGGCGATGCGTTTGGTATGTCCGTATCCAGAGAAGTAAACAACGGCAATATTCGTCATGGCATTTCCTTATTCAGATTCAGGTTAGGCTTTAGTGGTAATAAAGTATATATTATAAACCTACATAACAAGAAGTTACCCCTAATATACTAGGTTTACCCGAATATACTATGAATACAATATCAGTGGCTGAAGGCGAGCAAGTGGTAGACGAGCCGCGTTATAACGTTTATCTACAACATTGTCCGGCGAGAATGATTCTCGAACGTTTGGCTGATAAATGGGCGTTATTGATAGTTGGTTTGCTGAAAACCGGGCCGATGAGATTTAATCAACTGCGACGAGGCATTGAGGGCGTGTCGCAGAAGGCGTTAAGCCAAACGTTAAAGCGGCTTGAGCGAGATGGTCTGCTTTCCCGCAAGGCATTCCCAACCGTGCCTGTGACGGTAGAATATGCGTTGACCCCATTAGGTAAAACGTTATCGGATGCCATCGAGCCGCTGGCCACATGGGCGGAAAGAAACATCGAAGAGGTATTATTGGCGCAGTCCCGCTATGATCGATAAGGTTTCCTCTAACAGCGAGGAAACCTAAAGCGCGGCGCGAGCAATCAAACAACCCAACTTAGCAATAGTGCCGCGGCAATAACAGTGGTGGCGCCGCCGATCCGGGTCGCGATCTGTGCAAACGGCATGAGAGACATCCGGTTAGACGCCGACAGAATAGCCACATCACCCGTGCCGCCCAGCCCGCTATGGCAGGTGGTCACAATGGAAGCTTCGATCGGATACATGTTCAGGTAAGGAGCCACCAGGAAACTCACCAGCGTCATGGATAACACCACGGAACCACAGACGATGATATAGCCCACAGAGAATACCGCAACGACGCTCTCCAGAGGGATGTATAACATGCCCAGCCCAATCATTAACGGCCAAACCAGAGAGCTGGACACAAATTTGTAAACACTGTGCGCGCCCGTTTCCATAATAGTAGGAAGAATGCGCCCGTATTTACACAAGACGGCGATCAGAATCATTAGGACCGGACCGGGGATGTGTACCAGCTTCTCAACCAGCCCACCTACGATGAAGAAGGCGCAAATCATCAGTAGCCCACCGCCCATCACGTGAAAATCAATGGGTTTTGGCCCGTCATTTTCGGTAAACATCTTATTATCTTCATCACTACGAATCAGCCGGCCTCCACCGGTCAGATCGTGACGTCGCATGCCAAGACGAGACAGCATACCGGCACATAAAATGGCAAAGATATTGCCGACTACCGCCGCGGGCGCTAACTGAGCGACATAGGTATCCGGCGTCTGCCCCAGGATTGCCGAATAGGCGAGGGATAATGGCAGGATACCTTCACCGATGCCGCCGCCGATGATAGGCACAACGATGAAGAAAAAGGTGTGATAGACGCTATAGCCACACAGTTTACCTACCAGTAAGCCGATGGCGACCGCTGTAATGGTGCCGATGACCAATGGCACGAACATGCGTATCATCCCCTGCACCAGGATTTTACGATTCATGCCCAGAATGCTGCCGACAACCAGACAAGCGATAACAAAATACAGAAAATTCGCTTCTTTCATCAGCAGGTCAACGGTGTTCAAGGTGTTATCGTTGAATAGATTGAAGTACACCATGACGGAAGGCACCATCAGGCATAGAATTGCCGGCCCGCCAATGTCCTTAAATACGGGAATGGTGCTGCCAATGTGCGCCAGTAAAAACCCCATTGTCATGATGATGGCAAATCCACCAATCATATTTTTAGGTAAATATCCTTTATAGGCGGCGAGAGCGACAATGGCGGCAATCGCGATGAAAAGCGCAATCGGAACGGCGCCGATTTTCTTTTTAAAGAAATCTCTGACAAAGGATGTTTGCGTTTCCGACGTAAGGTCATTCTCACATAGAAGCGTTGTTTCAACTTTTTTCATTATTTTCACTCAGCCATGATGATTATAAAAAAGACATTGCCCACATGCTGCGTAATGCCATTGCGATTTAGATGGTGCATCCTTGTCGACGTGTTTTAGTGCTCTGTTTTTATCGACGTTGGTATGCTTATTGGGTATCAACTGTGTCAATAATCGCGAGGATTGATTGTCAAAATCATAAAAAAGCGCCTTTTATCAATCAGTAATAAAAAACAAAAGAAGGCGGAGATGATTTGATAATGAATCTCGGTAGGAAGTAATCTAACATGAGTGAATGTTAAAAATAATATGTTATTTGTGTATTTGTGAACTTATTAGCAACTCTATTTTAAATAACTTGTATTATTATTTTGTAATTAAAATTACCTTCTTAAAGTGACAGAGAGAGTGAAGATAATGTCAGCATGGAATATGCTCATTTTATTAGTTGGTTAATTATTTATATATTTCCTTAATTAATGGTTTATTTAATTTAAAAAAATCATTAATTAACTTAATTAGTTAAACGTCGGAAGACCTGCTTATTTTTCGGTTAATGCTGTGATGAATATATCGCAGCGAGAATTTACCTCGTTCCTGTTTTCTCGGTTTTTTATTCGTTATTCATTAGTGAAATCGCTGGTTATGCGTCTGCTCCTGCAAAATCCGTTACTCAGTGTACGCTTTTGACGTCAGTGAAAGGGAAAAGTGATGTTTTTTTATGTAGCGTAGATAGTTATGGGTTTTCTTATGGCATTGCGTCAAATATTATAATTTCTTATCCCTAATCAGGATTTTCACCTGTTCTTAACGTTTATAACAAAGAATAGTGCTCATATCCTGAACATCCGAGACCAGTTTTCAATAGTTTTTTTATCGGTCGTAATATCTATTTTTTTTGCTTTGTTTGTTGAAATTAAACCAATAACGATGACACAAATAGCATATAAATCTAAATTTTTGTGTTTTAATGGTTTTTTGTTTTGTTGATAAGTGTAAGGAAATTTTGTAAATCCTTACAGCTTATATTGACGTTACAGCCATCAGTTGAGAAATTGAGAGCGTCATAGAGAGAAACTAACGCGGAAAGTGCGATGTGGTTGAAGGATCGCATCTTCATTTAGCGTCTGTGAATGGGGTAGGGTGCTGCAAGGTCCATGCGGTTGTGGTTATCACGCTAATAACGGTGTGGTGCCGCTTGGTTGTAGCAATTGCCCTTTCTCTCGCTCTTATTTTGATTTTGCCTTCGGGCCGCCGGGTACAGATCGCCGCACGTAAAATAACGATCTGACCATCTCTACCTCGTTGATTACAAAATGCGGAACAGGCACTACGTCCACTGTGTTCATGCCGCAGTGTGAAAACGCCTCCGCTGTCTGGAATTAATCGGTATAGCACACAACATCATCCACAATGGAGCATATAATGGAAAAATCCCTATTTAAATCAAGGGTGCTGAGGCTCAGCTTAGGCTTGCTCGCGATGTCCGTCGCGGCAGGTGTTCAGGCCAAAACGCTGGTTTACTGTTCAGAAGGCTCCCCGGAAGGTTTTAACCCGCAGTTGTTCACTTCGGGCACAACGTTTGATGCCAGCTCGGTTCCAATCTATAACCGCCTGGTGGAATTTAAAGACGGCACTACGGATACCATCCCAGGTTTGGCTGAAAAATGGGATATTAGCGAAGACGGTAAAACCTATACCTTCCATCTGCGTAAAGGCGTGAAATGGCAATCCAGCAAGGATTTCAAACCTTCGCGTGAATTCAACGCCGATGACGTGATTTTCTCCTTCATGCGTCAGCAAGACGTTAACCACCCGTACCATAAAGTGTCTGGCGGCAGCTACGAATACTATCAAGGTATGGGCATGCCGGATTTAATCAGCAAAATCGAAAAAGTCGACGATTATACGGTGCGCTTTGTGCTGAATCGCCCCGAAGCGCCGTTCCTGGCCGATCTGGCGATGGACTTCGCTTCTATCATGTCAGCGGAGTACGCGGATAATATGCTGAAAGCTGGGACGCCAGAGAAGATCGACTTGAATCCTATTGGCACCGGGCCGTTCCAGTTACAGCAATACCAGAAAGACTCCCGTATTTTGTACAAAGCTTTTGATGGCTATTGGGGCAGTAAGCCGGGCGTTGATCGTCTGGTCTTCTCGATCACCCCTGACGCATCCGTGCGTTACGCCAAGTTGCAAAAAAATGAATGCCAGATTATGCCGTATCCAAACCCGGCCGATCTTGCTCGTATGAAAGAAGACAAAGATATCACGTTGATGGAAAAGCCCGGCTTGAACGTCGGCTATCTGTCTTACAATGTGGAAAAGAAACCGCTGGATAACGTTAAGATTCGCCAGGCGCTGAACTATGCGGTCAACAAGTCTGCCATCATCGAGGCGGTGTATCAGGGCGCAGGGCAAGCGGCAACGAATCTGATCCCGCCAACCATGTGGGGCTACAACAACGACGTTAAAGACTACAGCTACGACCCTGAGAAAGCGAAAGCGCTGCTGAAAGAAGCCGGTATGGCGGATGGATTCTCTATCGACCTGTGGGCTATGCCGGTGCAGCGTCCGTACAACCCGAACGCACGTCGTATGGCGGAGATGATTCAGTCTGACTGGGCGAAAATTGGCGTGAAAGCCAAGATTGTCACCTATGAGTGGGGCGAATACCTGAAACGCGCGAAAGACGGCGAGCACCAAACCGTACTCATGGGCTGGACCGGTGATAATGGGGATCCTGATAACTTCTTCGCCACACTGTTTAGCTGTGATGCGGCGAAAGACGGCTCTAACTACTCCAAGTGGTGTTACAAGCCGTTTGAAGATCTGATTCAACCGGCCCGCGCCATTTCCGATCACGAAAAACGTATCGAACTTTACAAACAGGCGCAGGTTGTGATGCACGAACAGGCTCCGGCATTGATCGTCGCACACTCTACCGTCTACGAGCCGGTACGTAACAATGTGAAGGGCTATGTGGTTCAGCCGCGTGGCGTACATAGCTTCAATAACGTGACATTGGATTAATACTGCCACTCAATTTCACGGATATTGAAAACCCCGACCTTGCGGTTTCTCATTGGGGAATCCGCGTAGGCGGGGTTTCTTGCCCGTGAAATTCCAATGATGAGCGTCATGCTCGTCACCAAACGTGTCGGCGCATACGATGCTTAAAATCGCTCAATGGCGATTTTTATTTGTGAGCAATGATAAGCCTGTCGGTCAATGAGCCAACGGGCATGAATAGAGAGTTCGGGATATGTTGCAGTTCATACTCCGGCGTTTGGGGCTGGTTATCCCAACGTTTATTGGTATCACCCTGTTAACCTTCGCCTTCGTGCACATGATTCCGGGCGACCCGGTAATGATCATGGCGGGGGAACGGGGTATTTCCGCCGAGCGCCATGCGCAATTGCTGGCTGAAATGGGGCTGGATAAGCCGCTTTGGCAGCAATATCTTCACTATATTGGCGGTGTGTTGCAGGGCGACCTGGGGATCTCCCTCAAGAGCCGTATCCCCGTGTGGGAAGAATTTGTGCCTCGCTTCAAAGCGACGCTGGAACTCGGTGTCTGCGCAATGCTGTTTGCTATTGCGGTTGGCATTCCGGTGGGGGTATTGGCGGCGGTCAAACGCGGTTCTATTTTCGATCATACCTCCGTTGGCCTGGCGCTGACGGGTTACTCCATGCCCATTTTCTGGTGGGGCATGATGCTGATTATGCTGGTTTCTGTTCAGCTTAACCTGACGCCTGTTTCTGGTCGTATCAGCGATACGATTTTCCTCGATGACAGCATGCCGCTGACTGGTTTCATGCTGATTGATACCCTGTTCTGGGGTGAGGAAGGCGACTTTATCGACGCGGTGGAACACATGATCCTACCCGCCATTGTGCTGGGCACGATTCCGCTGGCGGTCATTGTGCGTATGACGCGATCGGCGATGCTGGAAGTACTGGGTGAAGACTACATCCGTACCGCGCGCGCCAAAGGACTGAGCCGTCTGCGTGTGATCGTCGTGCACGCGTTGCGTAATGCGATGTTGCCGGTAGTAACGGTGATTGGGTTGCAGGTCGGCACCATGTTGGCTGGCGCGATCCTGACGGAAACGATTTTTTCCTGGCCGGGGTTAGGGCGGTGGTTGATCGATGCATTGCAGCGCCGTGACTATCCTGTGGTTCAGGGCGGCGTGCTGCTGGTGGCCACTATGATTATTCTGGTGAACCTGCTAGTGGATGTGCTCTACGGTGTGGTTAATCCACGCATCCGTCATAAGAAATAAGGGGAGGACTAAGATGACCCATGTCACTCAACCTGTCGTCAGTAGCGCACCACAGCCGATGACCCCACTACAGGAATTCTGGCATTATTTTAAACGCAACAAAGGGGCCGTCGCGGGTCTGGTTTATGTTGTGTTGATGCTGATTGTCGCCGTTGGCGCCAACGTGCTGGCACCGCACGCGCCCGCTGAACAGTTCCGCGATGCATTGCTGCATCCTCCTGTCTGGCAAGAAGGTGGAAGCTGGCAGTATATTTTGGGCACGGACGATGTCGGACGCGATATTCTCTCGCGTCTGATGTATGGCGCCCGTCTATCGCTGCTGGTCGGTTGCCTGGTGGTCGCGCTGTCGCTGGTGCTGGGCGTGATCTTCGGCCTACTGGCCGGGTATTTCGGCGGAGTGGTTGATGCGCTCATTATGCGCATTGTCGATATTATGCTGGCGCTGCCGAGCCTGTTGTTGGCGCTGGTGTTGGTGGCCGTCTTCGGGCCTTCTATCGTGAACGCTTCGCTGGCGCTGACCTTCGTGGCATTACCGCATTATGTCCGTTTGACGCGTGCGGCGGTGCTGACAGAAGTCAACCGTGATTATGTTACCGCTTCTCGCGTGGCGGGCGCGGGATCGGCGCGTCAGATGTTCATCAACATTCTTCCTAACTGTCTGGCACCGCTCATTGTGCAGGCGTCGCTTGGTTTTTCAAACGCCATTCTGGATATGGCTGCGTTGGGTTTCCTCGGTATGGGCGCACAGCCGCCAACGCCGGAATGGGGCACCATGCTGTCGGATGTGTTGCAATTTGCGCAAAGCGCCTGGTGGGTGGTGACGTTCCCCGGTCTGGCGATCTTACTGACGGTATTGGCATTTAACCTGATGGGGGACGGCTTGCGTGACGCCCTCGACCCCAAACTCAAGCAGTAATAGGGATGAAGAGATGGCGTTGCTCAATATAGATAAATTGTCGGTTCACTTTGGTGATGAAGGGCTGCCGTTTCGGGCGGTCGATCGTATCAGCTATCAGGTGGAAGAAGGGCAGGTAGTCGGTATCGTCGGAGAATCCGGCTCCGGTAAATCCGTCAGCTCGCTGGCGATTATGGGACTGATTGATTACCCCGGCAAAGTCATGGCCGACAAGCTGGAGTTTAACCAGCGTGATTTAACGAAAATTTCAGAGAAAGAACGGCGTAATTTGGTGGGTGCTGAAGTCGCGATGATTTTCCAGGATCCGATGACCAGCCTAAACCCGTGCTATACCGTGGGCTTCCAGATTATGGAAGCCATCAAGGTGCATCAGGGCGGTAACCGTAAAACCCGCCGCCAGCGAGCGATTGACCTGCTGACGCAGGTTGGCATTCCCGATCCGGCTTCGCGCCTCGATATTTATCCACACCAGCTTTCCGGTGGGATGAGCCAGCGCGTGATGATTGCCATGGCGATCGCCTGTCGGCCAAAACTACTGATTGCCGATGAGCCAACGACAGCGTTGGATGTGACCATTCAGGCGCAAATCATTGAGTTGCTACTTGAATTGCAGCAGCGTGAGAACATGGCGCTGATTCTGATTACGCACGATCTGGCGCTGGTGGCAGAAGCGGCGCATCACATCATCGTGATGTATGCCGGTCAGGTGGTGGAATCTGGCAAAGCGGCGGATATCTTCCGCGCCCCGCGACATCCTTATACTCAGGCGTTGCTGCGTGCGTTGCCGGAGTTTGCAACGGATAAATCCCGGCTGGCATCGTTGTCGGGTGTAGTGCCAGGGAAATATGATCGTCCTAACGGCTGTCTGCTAAACCCACGCTGCCCTTATGCGCATGACCGTTGCCGCCGGGAAGAACCCGAATTAAGCGATATTCCTGGTCGTCAGGTGAAATGTCATACACCGCTGGATGATGCGGGGAGGCCAACCCTATGAGTGAACAGATTACCCCATCGCAGCCATACTTATTGCATGCGATTGATTTAAAAAAACACTATCCGGTGAAAAAGGGTTTTTTCGCACCGGAAAGGATGGTGAAAGCGCTGGATGGCGTATCTTTTACGCTAGAACGCGGTAAAACGCTGGCCGTAGTCGGGGAATCCGGTTGTGGAAAATCCACGCTGGGCCGCCTGCTAACGATGATCGAAATTCCGTCGGAAGGTGAGTTGTACTATCAGGGACAGGATCTGCTAAAACCCGATCCCGAAGCGCAGAAGCTGCGTCGACAGAAGATCCAGATCGTGTTTCAGAATCCTTACGGATCGCTGAACCCACGTAAGAAAGTCGGACAGATCCTCGAAGAACCGCTGCTGATCAACACGGAACTGTCAAAAGCCGAACGCCGTGAAAAAACGTTGGCGATGATGGCGAAAGTCGGGCTGAAAACGGAACATTATGACCGCTACCCGCATATGTTTTCTGGCGGCCAGCGTCAGCGTATCGCTATCGCTCGTGGACTGATGCTGGACCCGGATGTGGTGATCGCCGATGAACCGGTTTCGGCGTTGGACGTATCGGTGCGTGCGCAGGTGCTGAACCTGATGATGGATTTGCAGCAGGAGTTGGGGCTGTCTTACGTCTTCATCTCGCACGATCTGTCCGTGGTCGAGCATATCGCTGATGAAGTGATGGTGATGTATCTGGGTCGCTGTGTCGAGAAGGGCAGTAAAGATGCCATTTTCAGCAACCCGCGTCACCCTTATACACAGGCGTTACTGTCCGCGACGCCGCGTCTGAACCCGGATTTACGCCGCGAGCGCATTAAGCTGACTGGCGAACTGCCCAGCCCGCTGAATCCGCCGCCGGGCTGCGCGTTCAACGCCCGCTGCCAGCGCTGCTTTAGCACCTGCATGCAGCATCAGCCGCAGTTGAAAGCCTATGGCGATCAGCAGGTCGCCTGCTTCGCTGTCGATCAAGACGAGCAGGGCAAGGCTGTCGCCTAGTTTATCTTTCTAGCCCACGCCGCTTTTTCGGGGCGTGAGGCTTATTCTTCGTCAACCATGTTTTGGTCAACTCGTCGCCCGGTAATAACGCATTACCGTTATCAGAGACTTTAATAGTGAAAGCACCATTGGAATACAGTGTGATACGCGGTTGTCGTCTTTTCCTTCCACAACATATGCTGCTTTAATAAAATCATAAAGTGACTGTCCTGCCGGGCAAAACGTTAAGCCTTCAGCGCTGGCATCTTTATCCTGATCCTAAAACATCCCTTCAAGCCATCGCGACTCTCCCCCGTTACAGCTAATGGCATACTCAACACGAAGGTAATCGCTAAAAAAGTAACGTATTTATTTATGACTAACTCCTTTTTATAAAAATAACAGCGTGAAAAAAATATATTTTTATTCTGACAACGCCAACCCGCCAACCCGCCAACCGCTGGCTGGAAGAGTCGGGCTTTATCACCGGCATGCCGGTGACCGTCACGGTGGAGCGGGGCAGGATTATTATTGAGACGCAGATTAATTTGTAGTGGCTAATCAACCTATAAAAATAAAATAGCCGGAAGGATCATATGATCGCTTCCGGCCTTTTTAACTAACAATTAAAGTATAAAATCTAAACATCATTAAATATGTCTATTAACTTTTCTATTCGGATTCCATATGCATTTATCTCCCCATCATTACCTATACCAACATTAGATATAGCATTCGACAGTTCATCTAAAATAACATCAACATCCCGTTCAGAAAACTCAACAAAATATCTACCAGTCGGATACATATCTTTTATTTTTATTTCCCCTTCACTCTCTTTTAATATCCCAGCTATATGAGGGTCAGAAATAAAAGCAAGAAGATCATTTATAACCTCACGATTTAGCTTAAAATTCATAGCCTCACCTTATCATTTTGGGGTTGTAACTAAAGCCAAGATCATTAGCTCTGCGTTGCGCTGAACCACCTCCCGAGACTCGACTAGTTCCTTGACTCCAAATTTCTGGCCCGCGAGATTTTCCGAATGTTGTAACAACCTTACCGTCTTGATTTAATACGACAGTTGCCCTTTTACATTGATAGCGGGTTGTTCCATTTGCATTTTCTACAACTTTTTTAGGGTTTTTCACTGCATCGAGCATATCTTTAGCATTGACCCCTTTACCAATATTACGGCCAACTGCTTGGTTTAAAACATGTTTCGTATAACCAGTAATTTTTCCAGCTACTGGCTTATTCGGCTGTTTACAACCCGATTCCGCCAACCCGAACGGATCCACCCACTCCAGTGGGTTATGAACGTAACCTTGAGGCCTTATTCCTCCAAGCAACCCTATCGGATCGGGCGATAGGCACTGTCCGCTTTCCGCATCATAGTAACGATGGCGGTTGTAGTAAAGCCCGGTTTCCGCATCGTATAATTGCCCCTGATAGCGCAGTTCGCAGTACACTTCCTCGTTCGCTGCGTCCCCCAGGTAGCGCCGCAGCGGGATAGGTCGCCGCTCCTCGCGGTATCCGCCCCACAGCGCCTGTTCGCCGCGCCAGTGGATTTCGCCTTCCTCGCTGCATAGCTCCCGCGCCGTGCCCGTCAGGTCGGTCACGATATAGTGCAGGCGCGTGCTTCCGCCCTTTGCCTCCACCTGCGCCAGCGGCCGGAAGCTCCCCGGCTCGTATACCCACTGCACTTCCCGTGCCGCCGACCCGTCGGCCCGGTACTGCTGCTGACCGGTCAGCTGGTCGCCGTCCCAGCGGTACGCCACGCGCGTGACCGCCTGCGCCGACGGGGATTGACCCTCGCGTACCTTGTTGATTCTGCGCCCGAACGCATCGTAGCGATAGCGCCAGCGCGCCCCGTCCGGCAGGCTCACCCGTACCAGCCGGTCCTGCGCGTCCCAGTCGAAATAGGTCTCCTTCGGCCTGAACCCCGGCCGCGTTTCCCGCTTCACAATCAGACGCCCACAGTCGTCATAGCGGTACTGCGTATGGCCCCGCTCGACCACCCGGCCCGCCGCATCGTACCGTGCCGATGCCTGTACCACCGCATCCTGTACCTTCAGCGTCTCACCCAGACCCGGCGCTATCTGCGCCACCTCGCACAGGTTCTGTTCGCTGTCGTAGCCAAACAGCCGCGCCTGACGCCGTCGTCCTTCGTCACGGCGCTCTGCCGTCACCAGCCCGGCGCCGTTGAGCCGGAACGCCTGTTCGCCCCAGTGGCTGTCTGAGATACCCGTCAGGTTGCCCTCCACATCGTAGCCAAAGCGCGTCTCGCTGCCGTCTTCGTATACCACTTTCGCCGGTGAGGCGCGTGCGCCGTCATATTCCCAGAAGATGAGGATAAGGAAGTGATTAAGAAGTTGCTGGATGCCTTTTTAACCAAGAAGCAGTTACAGGCGCTGGCAAAGTAACGGCGTTAACGCGGAACTGACGCGCTTGCAACACGTCAGCCCGCTCACCACAAGCAACTAAAAGAGGTAGTTACTATGGCTAAGGCACATTCTAAGTCAGGCGTCACCGTTAATAAAGCAACCAAAACAGAGCGTTACTACACCGTGGGATACGCCCCGCATAATGGTAAACCCAACCCGCCCTCTGCCATCAACCTTAAAGGTCGCTGGCTGGAAGAGTCCGGTTTTATCACCGGCATGCCCGTCACCGTCACGGTGGATTGGGGCAGGACTATTATTGAGACGCAGATTAATTTTTAGCGACTGACCAGACCATAAAATAAAAAACCGGAAGGATCGGGTGATCGCTTCCGGCTATTATTTAATTATTCGCCATCATAAGAGATCGTTGCTTCAACCGCATCTCTAAACCAGTCCCAAAAATGATTAAATTCACGAACGTTTTCATATCCCTCGCTAGAGAAGTCGTGAATGATAATAACTTTACCATCCTTTCCTTTTTCCCAACATGCAATGTCATCATTATCTTCCCGACGAGCAAAAGGAATTAAATCTCTTGATGGATATCTATTTTTAATACCATTAAATCTGGTTCTTAAACGCTCTTCTGTAAGAATGATCCAAGGATCAAAATCGAGCAACCCCTGATCAACTATTCTCGTAAATTCAGAAGGATATGAGAACCACTCAGGCAATTCATTTTGTAAAAATAGTTTTTCCATATTAATCCATAGATCCTATTACAGGTGAACCACTAGGATATTGATTTCTATATCCTGCACTTTGCTTCCCAATTCTGAGATTTATCGCCTCTTCCCAACTTGAAGGTGTTCCTTTCTTCGTTGTAAAACGCTCAACAAAATCACTTGGCAAAGCATCTGATGCTTCATGAATTCTAGCCTTAACATTAATCCCGGCTCTAGAGGCAGCCAAAACCCTAGTATTATCGATAGTTGTCAATTTTCCATCACTCATTCTGACAACATCAATCGGATCACCCGCCCATCCATTATTTTTCATACTATCAGTTAAATCAGCGGCGCCATTTACAGAGCTCTGGCTAAAACGAATATCTTTAGGATCTAATTCATGTATCGTCCCAGATCCCTTAGTTTTTCCTTCCTTCGGCGTTAGTCCAAACGGATCAACATATGTGAGCGGATTATGTACATACCCTTGCGGCCTTATCCCCCCACCCAGCCCTATCGGGTCGGGCGATAGGTACTGTCCGCTTTCCGTATCATAGTAACGATGGCGGTTGTAGTAAAGCCCGGTTTCCGCATCGTACAATTGTCCCTGATAGCGCAGTTCGCAGTACACTTCCTCGTTCGCCGCGTCCCCCAGGTAGCGCCGCAGCGGGATAGGTCGCCGCTCCTCGCGGTATCCGCCCCACAGCGCCTGTTCGCCGCGCCAGTGGATTTCGCCTTCCTCGCTGCACAGCTCCCGCGCCGTGCCCGTCAGGTCGGTCACGATATAGTGCAGGCGCGTGCTCCCGCCCTTTGCCTCCACCTGCGCCAGCGGCCGGAAGCTCCCCGGCTCGTATACCCACTGCACTTCCCGTGCCGCCGACCCGTCGGCCCGGTACTGCTGCTGACCGGTCAGCTGGTCGCCGTCCCAGCGGTACGCCACGCGCGTGACCGCCTGCGCCGACGGGGATTGACCCTCGCGTACCTTGTTGATTCTGCGCCCGAACGCATCGTAGCGATAGCGCCAGCGCGCCCCGTCCGGCAGGCTCACCCGTATCAGTCGGTCCTGCGCGTCCCAGTCGAAATAGGTCTCCTTCGGCCTGAACCCCGGCCGCGTTTCCCGCTTCACAATCAGACGCCCGCAGTCGTCATAGCGGTACTGCGTATGGCCCCGCTCGACCACCCGGCCCGCCGCATCGTACCGTGCCGATGCCTGTACCACCGCGTCCTGTACCTTCAGCGTCTCACCCAGACCGGGCGCTATCAGCGCCACCTCACACAGATTCTGCTCGCTGTCATAGCCAAACAGCCGCGCCTGACGCCGTCGTCCTTCGTCACGGCGCTCTGCCGTCACCAGCCCGGCGCCGTTGAGCCGGAACGCCTGTTCACCCCAGTGGCTGTCTGTGATACCCGTCAGACGGTCCAGCACATCGTACTGATACCGGTACAACCGACCGTCGTAATGGCGCTCATCGCTCAGTCGACCGCTATGGTCAAAGCCGTAGGTCCAGTCGCGTCCAACTGGTTATCGAACGCGCCGTAACGGAACTGGTAGCAAAGGCAGGATTTGCCGCCGAGACGCTGTTTCGTATCAGCCTCTACTGCAACGGGCTGATACTGACGCGGCTGGATGAGGACACCGATATCGCCGCGCTGATGACCGAACTGGACGGCAGCGAGACGGAAGGCGCGGACTGGGTGGGTGACAACGGGGAACTCACACTGGCGGCGACTGGCTCACCCTGAGCGGGTTACCCGGCCAGCCGTTAAGCATTGAAGTGCTGCCCGGTAAGATAATTATTCGGGCAGAGATAGAGACTATGCTGGCGTAATAATACCAGCCGCTAAAAATAAAATAGCCGGAAGGATCTTTACGATCGCTTCCGGTATCCCACCCTATAAATAAATCACTCACTATTAATAATATACTCTTCAAAAAAACACTTTATTCTTTTCAGAAAAAGCAATTTATCTTCTATATCGTAATCAAAAACGAAATTCACACCATTAAAAACGATGTCAACCCCATTTTCATTATTCTCAATAATAAAAATCAACGATTGTACAATCCGTTGCCGTCGACTTGGTTCACTTTCTAAAAACCATGGTTTAACAACTGTGTCTGAAATATATTTCAATTCGCTCTCTATATTAGGGTTTTTATCCTTTATCAGATAATAATCATCATCACTAATAACATTTTCATCAAGAATAGATAATGCACTGATTGCCAAGTCATATATCTTTTGAGTTTCGAGGCTCATTTTCCCCATCATTGCCCCCATATAGGAAATGCAGTAACTGGATGACCACTTTGATCTAAAAACACTTGCGCAGTATTAGATGTACCATATGTTGGCCCAATTTTACTGTATCCTTCTCCTATTTCCCTTCCGAACGGAACTATCGCACTGGTCTTATTTCCACCCGATTGCCTATATATCGTCTGAGCTCTTTGAATCGAGTTTAATTGATCTCTGTGACTATTAAATCGAGTTGCTGCTGTCGGCGTTCGCTGCTGAATACCCGTTGTCGGATTGGTACCATCGGTTGCTCGTCCAAGCTGCGAATCTAAGGATGTTTGAGCACCATGTCTTTCTAAGAAGTGGGCTCTAGGATTTGCATTTTCCATTTCTTGTAACCTGCGATGAGCATTGGCCTCAGCAAGCTCATTAATCCTTGCCCGTCGCTCAGCTCTCGACATTTTCTTCGGATCAGGCGGACACCCAGTCAACCCCAGCGGATCAACCCACTCCAGCGGATTATGCACATAACCCTGTGGCCTTATTCCCCCGCCCAGCCCTATCGGATCGGGCGATAGGTACTGCCCGCTTTCCGTATCATAGTAACGATGGCGGTTGTAGTAAAGCCCGGTTTCCGCATCGTATAATTGCCCCTGATAGCGCAGTTCGCAGTAGACTTCCTCGTTCGCCGCGTCCCCCAGGTTGCGCCGCAGCGGGATAGGTCGCCGCTCCTCGCGGTATCCGCCCCACGGCGCCTGTTCGCCGCGCCAGTGGATTTCGCCTTCCTCGCTGCATAGCTCCCGCGCCGTGCCCGTCAGGTCGGTCACGATATAGTGCAGGCGCGTGCTCCCGCCCTTTGCCTCCACCTGCGCCAGCGGCCGGAAGCTCCCCGGCTCGTATACCCACTGCACTTCCCGTGCCGCCGACCCGTCGGCCCGGTACTGCTGCTGACCGGTCAGTTGGTCGCCGTCCCAGCGGTACGCCACGCGCGTGACCGCCTGCGCCGACGGGGATTGCCCCTCGCGGACCTTGTTGATTCTGCGCCCGAACGCATCGTAGCGATAGCGCCAGCGCGCCCCGTCCGGCAGGCTCACCCGTACCAGCCGGTCCTGCGCGTCCCAGTCGAAATAGGTCTCCTTCGGCCTGAACCCCGGCCGCGTTTCCCGCTTCACAATCAGACGCCCACAGTCGTCATAGCGGTACTGCGTATGGCCCCGCTCGACCACCCGGCCCGCCGCATCGTACCGTGCCGATGCCTGTACCACCGCATCCTGTACCTTCAGCGTCTCACCCAGACCCGGCGCTATCTGCGCCACCTCGCACAGGTTCTGTTCGCTGTCGTAGCCAAACAGCCGCGCCTGACGCCGTCGTCCTTGGTCACGGCGCTCTGCCGTCACCAGCCCGGCGCCGTTCAGCCGGAACGCCTGTTCGCCCCAGTGGCTGTCTGTGATACCCGTCAGACGGTCCAGCACATCGTACTGGTAGCGCCGCTCCAGCACGTCATTCACCCGACCATCCGCCCCTTCCAGCGCCTGACGTTGCAACAGGCCCGTCGGGCTCCAGTCATGACGTAACGAGAACCCGTTGCCGTTGGTACGCCGCTGCTCTTCGCCCGCGGCCGTATGGCTGAACTGCAACGGTGCGTGTGCGCCAATTGCCAGCGACGCCAGCCGCCCAGACTGCCACGCCAGGTGCAGCGGGGCAAGCAGGCCATCGACTCTGGCACGCTGACCGCCTGCGTCATAATCGCTCTGCACCGCCTCGCCGTTAAGGGTTTCCGCCACCACCTGCCCGGCGCGGTTATAGGCGTATTCCACCACGGCGTCCGGGTTGGCGGCCCGGATTAAGCGGCCCGCCGCGTCGTAGTTCAAGGCCGTGACGCTGTCGGTTTCCCCGTCCGCGTTACGGGCGGTGATAGTAATGATGCGTCCGGCGGCATCATGCGCATAATGCAGCGTGCTGCCATCCGGTGCGATGCGCTGCACCAGCCGGTCGGCCACATCGTACTGATACTGGTACACCCGACCGTCGTAATGGCGCTCTTCGCTCAGTCGACCGCTGTGGTCAAAGCCGTAGGTCCAGTCGCGTCCCTGACTGTTCGTCACCCCGGCGAACTCGGCCTCGGCATTGTAGTGGTAGCGCACCGTTGCCCCCAGCGGGTCGGTCGCGTCCAGCAGGTTATCGAACGCCCCGTAGCGGAACTGGTAGCGCTGCCCCAGCGCATCCGTCACCGCCGTCAGGTTGCCCTCCACATCGTAGCCAAAGCGCGTCTCGCTGCCGTCTTCGTACACCACTTTAGCCGGTGAGGCGCGCCCGCCGTCATATTCCCAGCGGCGCACCTGTACGCCCGCCTCGTGCTCAATGTGTCGTTCGGTCAGACGGTCAAAGTCGTCATAGCGGAACCGGACCGTTGGCGCCGCATCCCGCTCCAGGCGGCTGAGCAGGCCGCGGGCGTTGTAGTGATAGCGCTGCAATACGCCGTCCGGGCTTATCACCGTCGATAACAGCCCCGCGTCATCATAGCGGTACAGCCACTCGCGCCCTTCCGGGTCGTTCACCTCGACAACCTGCCCGGCGTCGTTACGCTGATAGTGCCAGACGTTGCCCAGCGGGTCGGTGTAGGCCAGCAGGTGTCCGTCATCGTCATACGTATAGTGATGGATGGCGCCATCAGGCAGCGTTACCGCGGTGACCTGCCCCCAGTCATTGCGCTGGTACACCGTGCGACCGCCCAGCGGGTCGGTCTCGGCCATCAACTGGTTATCGACCCACTCGAAGCGGGTCTCACCGCCGTCGGGGGTACGTTTGAGCAAGATATTATTACGTGCATCGCGCACGTAGCTGAATATTCCGCCAAACCCGCTATGATAGTGGCTGGTCAGGGTGTCATCGTCGTATTCAAAATGACCCGGCCAGTAGCCTTCTGCGGTTCTGTCGCGGATGGCGCGGCCTTTTTTATCGTAGTCGTGTTCAACCCAGGTCGACCCCAAATCCGACCAGCGCAGCAGCCAGCCTTCCGGTGAGTAGCGATAGTCAAAATTACGCCCCTCCTCCGCACGCACGCTCAGCAGGTAGCCGTGTTCGTCATAGGTATAACGGGCCAGCGTTTTGAGGGGCTGACGCTGCGGGGTACACAGCGTCAGTGCCGTCATCCTCTGGTGTTCCGTTGTGACGTGAATCAAACGCCCGTCAGACAACGTCACCCAGCGGAGTTCGCCCAGCATCCATTCGAACGTCACCCGGTTGCCGACGGCATCGTCAATCGATGTCAGACAAAGCTGGAGGCCGAGGGCATATGCAAAGCGATAGCGCAGGCCACCGACATGGTGAAGGACGAGTTCCCCCTGCTGGCGGGTTAATCGCCATTGTGGATTCGACGGTGCGCGACTGAACGCCCCTTCATCGGGCAGGGCGAAGAAGGCCTGATTAAATTCCCCGTCCATGAGCATCGCGACGCCCTCGTTCAGCGTCAGGCTGATATCCCAGTTGGTACGCCACAATGTGCCCAGTAAACCGGGATGTCGCGCGCCCGTGGAACGATAATAACGTTGCAGTGACACTGGCAGCGGACTGCTTATCTGCATATCCGTGCGTTGCTCCACCACCGCCCCGGTGGCCATATCAACCGGGTCACCCTTGCTCTCCCCGTTCTCTGGGGCCGCTTTCGTCTTCTTGTCCTGGTGCTGCGCGTTTTCCTGCGCGGCGGTATCCGCTTGCCGTTCATGTCTGGCGCCGGGCGTGATGGGTTGCGTGCCCTTCGGGAGCACGCGCGTTTCCTTATTCTCTTGCGGCGTGTCTTTACGTTTTACCGCATCAGGTTTTTGTGGTGAGGGTTTATCACTGTTCGCCTCGCCTTGCGGTTTAGCGCGCGGCAGCGCGTCCACTGGTGTGGCATGCGATGGCGCAGAGGAAGTAGGGGAAGCCTGAGACGCGTGTGTCGCGCCGGTGGCAGGGCGTTTTCCTCTGGAGCCGCCTGCCTCAGATACGCCGAGTTTGCCTTTGTTATGCCTGCCATGTCTTGACGGTATGGGCATGGATGCCAGCGCGATACCGTTTTCACCCTCCGCCCGATAATCGCCTGACGCCCCTTTCTGCACGTCCATGGCCGACAGTGCCGTGCTCCCTTTGGGACGTGAACTCGCAATCACCTGCGTGACGATTTGGGGGATAAATTCAGCAAATTCGGCGTCAATGAATTGCGCCACCTGGTCAAACAACGAGAGCAAGGTGTCGAGTACATCCACCATCGCCTGGAAGCAGTCCTCCATCAGCGTGACTATCCAGCTACGCTCGCCGGACACACCGTTCACCAGCAGAGACAGCGCCTTTTTCATCGTTTCCAGCAGCGCTTTCCCCTTGGCCGCATACTGTTTGATATCCGAACGTATGCTCGTGAGCCAGGCGACGATATTACCGTTATCCAACCCCCGGATTATCTGCGTGGCTTCCTGAATATTCTGCTGATGGCTGCCCTGGGTATTTTTCAGCTTACGTAATGCTTTGGTTATGGCGTTGCCACTGACTTTCAGCGCATCCCCCACGCCCGGCACAAAGCCGATAACACACAGTACGCCGTCAATCTGGTGCAGAGGGTCGGTCAACAAGCCGGGGTCGTTATAGCTCGCCCAACACCACTCTCCGAGGAAATACACGTCCATCGCCTGACCGACCACGGGAACGCAGCCCAGTATCACCTCACAGAACAACAGCACCGCGTTATCAATACCGGCTGCCTTGCTTGCCACCTCTGCGGGCAGTTGATGTTGGATCCGGCGGACTTCCCTTTGGAGCTCGCCATCACGGCTATAGAGCTGTCTTTCCAATTCCCAGAAACGTTTTAACGCGGGTTTATAGCGTTCCGGTATCGTACTGAGCGGCAGTCTCACTGACTGCTGGACAGCCCCGTACTCCACCAGCCCTTGTGCTCTCAGTATGACGAACAGGGAAAAGTATTCTCCGGCGAAACTGGCATAGCTCGGGTTTGACATGAGGACCGGGTTGTTCTGTACCGTTTTTTGCGGGTCAAACGTATCGCTGCCTTCGCCCAGTAATAGCTCAAAGGTGCCGCACCCCATATCATGGATAAAAAACATCCCGTTATCGTCGGTTCTGCCTTCTATCTTGTGATTTCTGCTATCGGTTAATTGAAACGGGGCGTTCGGGATTGGGTCGCCTGAATCATAATGATAATAAACAAGAATTTCGCAGCCGCAGGCGACACATCCCCCTGAAATCCTATTATCGGTGGCGAAACTGCGCTTCGCGGCCTCTCCGCTGGCAATTAACGCGCGGCTTTTATCCTGATTCATGAAATCATGTCCTTGTTGTTTTATGCGTCGTCCAGATGGTCAATCGCGGCCTGATACAGGCTATGAATAGGCAATCCCTGTGCCAATTTTTATGTTGTTGTTTTTATTAAACAAACACTTAAGTCAAATTTTCCCTAAGCAAAATTTGAGCAAAAAGTTGCGCAGACCTCGTGAAAAAACGGCATCCATTGCGCAAAAAGTGATATCCACTGGGAAGTGAGCAAGAAATTGCGCAGAATGCGCATTTATGCTGAAAGTTTGATTTAAGCGTGTGGGGATGGTGGGATTTGTAATAAAAAAACTATTAATAAGTTTTTAATAAACGAATTTGTCTATTAATGACATAAAAATACTTTAGCCACTGATAGCTCAGTGGCTTGTATTTCAATGGCGATTTACTGCCAGTTATGATTTTTCTTGCATTGCCTTTTCCACCTCTTCCGCCAGTATTGCGATACCGCGTTCGATTTTTTCCGACTCCGGCACATAGTTCATCCGCATACACTGGTGCGCGTGTGGCCAATCCTGATCCAGGCCGGGGAAGAAATAGTGACCCGGCACCATAAGGACGCCACGTTTTTTCAGGCGCTGATATAGGGTTTCTGTCGTGATGGGTAAATCCTTAAACCACAGCCACAGGAAGATCGCGCCTTCCGGTTTGTGGATCAGGCAGCGTTCGGGTGATAAGTAACGGCGGATAAGCGCAATCGTTTCGATAACTCGCTGTTGGTAGAATGGACGAATGACTTCGTTGGATAAACGCAATAGATCGCCGCGCTGAATCATTTCATGCGCGAGCGCCGGGCCGATCGCCCCTGGAGACAGGCTAATAATACCATTCATATTGCCGAGCGCCGAAATCACCTGTTCATTGGCAATCACGATGCCACAGCGCGATCCTGGCAAGCCGAGTTTGGACAAGCTCATGCACAGGATAGTATTCGGATTCCAGCGTGGTGTCGCGTCGTTGAAGATAATGGCGGGAAAAGGTACGCCATAAGCGTTATCAATGAGTAGGGGAATCTTGTGTTGCTGCGCCAGCGAATCCAGACGCATTAGTTCGTCATCGGTTAGCACATTGCCGGTCGGGTTGGTTGGGCGAGATACGCAGATCAACCCGATATCATCAGTAATCGACAGGTGATTAAAATCAACGTGATATTTGAATTGCCCTTCGGGCAAGAGTGCGATCTGCGGGCGAACGGAGACGAACATGTCGTCATCCAACCCGGAATCCGAATAGCCGATATATTCCGGCGCCAGTGGGAACAATACTTTCTTTAGGCTGCCATCAGAGTGACGACCGGCAAATACGTTAAACAAGTAGAAAAACGCACTTTGGCTGCCGTTGGTTAGCACAATATTCTGTGGGCCAATCTGCCAGCCGAATGTCTGACTCAGGAGTTCAGCCATCGCACTAAGCAGGGTCGTCTTACCCTGTGGGCCATCGTAGTTGCATAGTGCATCCGTTAATGTCCCTTTTTCCAGCATCTCCTGGCACAGCGCTTGAAAGTAGTTATCCATCTCAGGAATATGTGCCGGATTACCCCCGCCCAACATGATAGCGCCTGGTGTGCGTAACCCTTCGTTCATGTCGTCCATTAATTGGCTGATGCCCGCGTGGCGAGTAAATTTTTTGCCGAAAAGAGAGAAGTTCATTGTTATTTATCAGTGGTCATAGATAGGGTAGCGGCAACCATAGCGTCTACGTTAGTCAGGTGCAATATGGTTAAAAATAGTTTGCTGTTTCTTTAATACTTCCGTGAGCAAAAATAATCATGAAATATTGATGCTCTGACGACTCGATAAAATTAACGTGCGCAGCTTGCTTTATCTAGCTGAAGCGATATTAATTTTTGCCGATCAATGTCTCACTAATATTGTAATAATTTCATTTTAAAACTCATCGTAAGTGACTTCGGTTGTACTTATGGTTCGGAATTGCCGGAATTCTCCACCTGGTGATAGTTATCACGTTATGGCCATCAGCTGATTTGTAGTCTTTAGCTCGCGTTAGCTAAAACAATTCAGCAGAAGAGGATGATCATGATGAAAAAATTATTGGGTATGGGTTTAACACTGGTGCTAGCTCCCTGGCAGATCTCGGCTCAAACGTTTGTGCTGACGGATGCTGAAAGCAGCGTAGATAAGGGGAACTGGCAAATTAGCAGTGAGGCTCTGAAGATAAAAAATCAGCACTTCAGCATTGAGCAAAAAGTTCTACATGGCGGGCGTCAGGAAGGCAGTAAAGTGATTACGATTACCAGTAAGGATGGGCTGGAAATTGCCCTCAGCCCAACCCGAGGGATGAACGTGCTGCATGTAAAGGGTAAAAACATACGTTTGGGGTGGGATTCACCGGTTGATGAGGTCGTAAACCCGAATACCATCAATCTGGAAAGCCGTAACGGCCTGGGCTGGCTAGAGGGCTTTAATGAGATGATGGTGCGCTGTGGCTTCGAATGGACTGGACACCCGATCACCAGCGAAGGAATGATTTATACCTTACATGGTCGGGCAGGCAATACGCCAGCCTCAAAAGTGGTCGTGGAAATCAGCGATAAAGCCCCGCATACCATTAGGGTGCGAGGATTGCTGAAAGAAAACAGCTTTAAGAAGTCGAATTTGGAAACCTGGACTGAGCTGCGTTACGTTCCCGGCAGTGAGTCGTTCACCGTGCATGATGTGTTGACCAATAAAGCGGACTACCCGCGCGACTACGAGATTATCTACCACAGCAATTTTGGTACGCCGATTTTGGAAGAAGGCGCTCGCTTCATTGCCCCGGTAAAAGACATTTCACCGTTTAACGACTATGCGAAAGATGGTCTGGCAAGCTGGCAAACCTACAAGGCGCCGACAAAAGACTTTGATGAAATGGTGTTTAACATCACACCGTATACCGACGCTCAGGGTAAAACGCTGGCCGTCTTGATGAACAGGGCGGGTGATAAGGGCGTGTCAATCGCCTTTGATACGCATCAACTACCCTATCTGACGTTGTGGAAAAACACAGACACGGAAAAACAGGGATACGTGACAGGGATCGAACCGGGTACTAACTATGCCTATCCGGTGACAATTGAACGTGAGCAAGGCCGGGTTAAGAAATTACAGCCAGGTCAGAGCACGACATTTGAGTTGACATACAGTCTGTTAAGTAGCGCAACTGCGGTGCAGAAGGCAGAGCAGGACGTAAAAGAGATTCAGGGGAACAAATCCCCCACGCTGACGGAAAAACCGATTGCCGTTGAGTAGTTTTGCGACATGCTGACCCCCATTAGGGTGGTCAGCTATCATCAATCAAAAGGGTACATCTTGATTTTCACGTAACATAATAATCATCGTTTTAATTTATGCTTACCTTGAAAGCGTGTTTTATATAATTGATTAATATATCAAATTACATTAAAGGTGGCCTAATTGCGCAATGTGACGATGCGCGCGCTTTTTCCAGCAATTGCTGAGCATCAATAGCAGGATGAAAGCCGTTTAATACCACGCTTTTACGACCGGCGGGCAACTGTTTGTAACTGTGGTAAAAAGCTTCAATTAGTTGCAATTCTGCCGGCGCTAGGTGGCTGATATCAAAAATGTGGCTATAGAGAGGGTCGACAGCATGTGTCGGAACGGCGATCACTTTATCGTCCTGGACGCCGCCATCAAGCATCGCTAAATAGCCAATCACCCTGACATCAATCAGGCTGCCGGGGAATAGCGGTTCGCGCGTTAGTACCAGGACGTCCAGCGGATCACAGTCCTCTGCCAGCGTACCAATTAAAGAACCATAGTTACCGGGGTAACAGACGGGCATCGCCTGAAAGTATTTTACTTTAATCTCGCCACTGTCGGTGACGTCATAGCGGATAATGCTGCCTGCGGGTATTTCAATGCGTGCGGTGGCGCAAAGCGCTTCAATTTGCTGATTCATCATTTCACCTCATAGGAGGGCCGATCATGATCAAAAATCAGGCAATTTTCGCCAGTCATCACCAGAGACAAAGGGCTGCCGACAGGGAGATCCGTGGGATGAACAATTGAAAATGCGATATCGCCGATAGTGGTAGCGACATTTAAACGCCAGTGGCGGCCCTCAAATAGGGTACTTACCACACGGGCGGCGAGGCCAGATGGGGCGCTGGCGTCGTGATGTATCGCTCCAGGGTTGAAGAGTAAGCGAATCTGCTGGCCGGGGCGGGCGGATCGTAGCCTGCCGATGCGTGCGATAAACTGGGCACTCCCCATCTCCACTCTGGCGTGGTGATTGTCGATCTGCATCACTAAACGCGCTTCTACTTCGCTGTCGAAGCCGGCGAGTGAGGCCACCCATGGCGACTCAGGATGCTGGAACAGGCCAACCGGCGTGGCGATCTGCTCAATATTCCCTGCCCGCATGACGACGATGCGATCGGCAAATGCGCAGGCTTCCAGCGGATCATGCGTCACATAAACTACGGTTTTTTTTAGGCGAGAGAACAACTGTGAAAATTCATTACGCATTTGTGCCCGAAGCTGTACATCAAGATTGGAGAGCGGCTCATCAAAGAGCAGCACTTGAGGGTCGGTCGCTAGTGCGCGTGCGATCGCGACGCGTTGCGCCTGACCGCCGGAAAGTTGCGCCGGACGGCGCTGTGCGTAATCGTCAATCTGCATTAACGCCAACATTTCCTTTACTCGCGCCTGCCGTCGTGCGGTTGGCCATGCATGTAAACCGTAGCCGACAATCTCCTTTACTGTCATATGCGGCCAGAGGGCATAATCTTGAAACACCATATTTAGGCGTCTTTTTTCCGGAGGAACGCTGTGGCTTCCATCCGTCATCATATGTTGGTCGATAAAAATCTTTCCCCGTTGAGGATTGTCCAGCCCGGCAATCAAGCGCAATAAGCTGGATTTTCCGGAGCCTGAAGGGCCGACGATGCAATACACCGCACCCGCAGGTAGATCTAAGCTCAGATCCTGAATGATGGTGTGCCCTTGGATCTGCCAGTGTAAATGGCGGCAACTGAGCATCGGTAAAACATGGGTCATGCTGAAAACCTCATAACAAAATCAATGTGGGCGCTGGCTGCTCAGTAAGGTGCGAAAGTGATAGCGTAAAAGCCCATTGCAGATCAGGATGATAAAGGTAGTTATGCCCCCGGCGATAAACACGGCGGCGGTGGAATAGCTGTAGTTACCCTCTTCAAACGCACGGCTGATCAATGTTGGCAAGACGCGAAAACGTGGGGGTTGTAATATCGCATTGATCGCGAGATCAAATACGCTGCTGCCGAAGCTGGTCAACGTGGCGGAAATCACGGCAGTAAGAATTAACGGCAAAACGATAGTACGCAGGCGACGCATTAATCCGGCTCCCTGCAACATTGCCGCTTGTAGCTGACTGGCGGGGATTTGCGACAACGCGCCGAGCAGGATACGCACAGCTACCGGTATCGCCGCTGCGGAGGTCGCCACGATCAGAATGATTGGGCTGCCATAAATATTCAGGTGCAACTGTGTCGCCAGTGGAGAATTCCAGACAAAAATGAAGCCAATACCCAGGATGACTCCGGGGATCGCCATGGATAAGGTGCAAACAATTTCAATTAACGGGTTAAATCGCGACTGCGTAAAGGTCAATATATAGGCAGCAAAGAAAGCAACGAGGGTGCTGAACAGTGCTGAAACCGCCGCTATGGTTAATGAGTGTGTCGCGGCGTCAAAAAAGGGCGCGTCAAAACCCAACAGATATTGGTAATGGCCGAGTGTCAGATTATCGATATGCAGCCCATCCCATATATTTTCCATCAGTGAAACCGTCAAACTCGTTAATAATGGAATCCCCAGCGCAATAAGCAAAATAATGCCGACCACCAGACTACAGAGCCGAGGATACGGGCTGACTTGCTGGGTTTCCGGTTGGGAGCGGCTGGTAAGAAAGCGAGCATGAGTATGCCGCAGCAGCCAGAAATACAGACTGAGCGCAAGGAACAGGATCAATGCTAAATAACATGCCAGAATGCCCGCTAAATCAAAGCGAATAGGGCTGAAATTGATAGCCGCATAGATCGTATAAGGCAGCGTCGGGAACCGGTAGCTGGTGGCCAGCGCAGAAGGGAGGCCAAAATCACCTAGCGTATCGACAAAGACCAATAATAATCCGGAGATAATCGCCGGAATTAATAAAGGCAAGCGCACAGTATATAGGGTGCGCATTGCGGTCGCTCCAGAGAGGCGCCCGGCGTGAATTAAATCTTTCATACTCCATTGTAAAGCGGCAGAGATAGAGAGGTAGGCGAGGGGAAAGTTTTTGAAACTCATGATGAGCACTAATCCCCAAGGGGAGAAGACAATTTCTGACGCCAGATTGCTGCCGGACAATTGATAAAAAAAACCATTGCGGCTGGCAAACAGAATCCAGCCTTGTGCGATCACGAAGGACGGTAAAATCAGTACCAGCCAGACGCAGGGCTCAATAAACCTGGCGCCGGGAAAGCGATATTGATGACGTAGTAAAGCCAGCACCGCCCCTAGTAAACCGCCAATGACCGCGCTGCCAGTTGCCAGAAACAGGCTGTTTTTTAACGACGTCATCCATAATGGTCGCTCAAACAGCGACAGCAGCGTTGCCGGCCGATATTGGTCGATATTAGCGGGAAGAAAGCCTCGCGCCACAACAGCGGCCATCGGCAAAATAATGAGAATGGCAATAACCAGCACGATCAGCAGCCCTAACCCACTTTCGGTACGAAAGCGCCGCCAGCGCGAAATCTGCCACTTAGCCGGTGCTATACTGTCGTCTAAAGAGGAACGATCCATCATGATTCAGATGACTCTATGAGTAAATTAGCGGGCTGATTGATCGGAAAACCAGGTTTTGATTTGGTTTTCCTGCGCAGAGGCCTCTGCCACCGGCATGAAATTGTACGCGCTGTCGCTGGCTGGCCCGTTCGCGCTTTCGGTGACTGAACGAACCGTGGGTTTAAATAGGCCATCAGCGCCGCCTTTATCGATCAGGAACTGCTGGGTTTTTGCCTCAAGCATCCAGTTAACAAATGCTTTCGCGTTATTGGCATGTACAGTTTTGGCTTGGATACCCAGAGTACGAATAGTCGCTGGCACACCGGTTTTCGGCCAGATGATCTGCATGTCTGGCTGTTTCTTTTTCAGGGTATACGCATTTTGCGAAGTCAGTAGGGCGGCAGAAAGCTGTCCTGACTGTAGGGCACGAGCGACGGGGGCGTTAGTTCTTAGAATTTGTATCTGATTATCAAAAAGTTGGCTAAAGAATTGTTGTGCGCGATCCGTACCCCATTGATGGAACAGACCTGCGACACAAGGATAGGCTGGCGCGGCAATAGCCGGATCGGCCATCCCAACTTTTCCCTTTAACGCCGGGTTCAATAAATCTTGATAGCCTTGTATCTTCACCCTCGCGTCGGGACGCTGAACAATCACGCAGGATGCCGAGATACCTACAGGAAAATAGGCGCGGCTTTTGGGCATTAATTGCTTCCCTTCGTCAGTTAATTGCGACTCATTACTGACCTGCACATTAGTTAATAACTGTTTTTTCTTCTCCAAATTATATAAAGCATAATCACCGCCATACAGAAGTAAATCCCATTGTGGATTAGACTCTTCTGCGGCAATGCGTGCTAATAATTCGCCGCCGGACATTTTCACAACATCGATTTTAATACCGGTATCTTTTTCAAATTGCTGGCCAATAATATCTTCAAAATCATTAGTGTAGAGTGTCAAATTCTCTGTGGCGAGCGCCTGGGAGACGCTGGTACTCACGAGCGTGATAAATAATAAAGCGGAGAGTTTTTTCTTCATTTTATTCACCTTGTATTACTATTATGAAAAATACCGACTTCTCTGGATGAGGTGCGTTGATATTATCAAAACACAGATGGGTGACAAGCCAACGCAGTGTTGAAAGACTTGTGAAATTTTTTCTCAATTAATGTAATTAAAATGACACGTTTCATTGTTATGTTAAAAAGTTTACTGCGTAGGTTTGGATATGATTTATGTTGTCAAAATTAAAAAATAATTCTATCACTAATATCACCTCATTTATTTACGCGGTTAAGTGCCAGAATTTTAGCGAAGCGGGGCGTCAACTCGGCATGTCGGCTTCAGCGATAAGTAAAAATGTGGCGCAGTTGGAAAAAAACCTTAATATTCGACTTTTACGCCGTTCCACGCGGAGCCTGCAATTGACCGAGGTTGGGGGGCGAGTTTATGAGCGATACCTTAACGTATTAAATTTACTGGACGAGATCGAATCGGAAGTTACTGATTCAGCTGAAAAATTAAGTGGTAATATCTGCCTGCATTTACCTCGTGTATACGGTGGTCGTTCGATCATTCCCCGACTAAAGCATTTTTCACAACGTTACCCAGGTGTTAATTTTGATATCCGCTTAAGCGACAAGCCGTGTAATCTGATTAATGAGGGGGTGGACGTCGCCGTGCAGATTGGAACCATCGCTGACAGCAGTATGATTGCCAGAAAAATAGACACAGAGCAGCGCATTACCTGTGCTTCTCCTGATTATATTGAACGATACGGTGAACCTATGCATCCGGATAAATTACATCAACATCAGTGTCTGATATATCGTTCGCAATTAACTGGGAGGTTGAATAAATGGCATTATCGTGTCGCTCAGGTAATAAATGAATATTTACCCCCTACACATTTTTATATTGATGAAGGCATGGGGCTTGTGCGTGCGGCGGATAGCGGTATGGGAATTATCCAGTTGCCTTATAATATGGTTGCCCGTTCTTTGACGGCGGGTCGGCTCATTGAAATCCTGAAACCGTTCCGACCAGATAAAACCGATATCTGGTTGGTCTACGCCGACAGGCGTTTGTTACAGCCTCAGGTGCGCGCGTTAATAGAACACTTACTTATCGATGATGGAGAGTAAGCGTAATTTTCACCGACAGATCTGAAAAACCGTACGCAGCAATCTATTGCTCTGGTATCTGCATTTTACCTCACTGCCACGATGTATATAGTGGTTTATTACGCATATTGATGTTAATGCGCCATTTTTATCCGCAACCATAATGATCTTTTCTTATCTTTTTTTCTGTTTTATGCGTACTTTGAGCAAGAAGTTTACGATGTTTTTATGTAGGGGATGAGGATGTCGTTGAAAGATGCGCTGCTAGCGCTTTGTGTTGTGGTGTTATGGGGCGTAAATTTTGTGGTGATTAAGGTTGGATTGAACGATATGCCGCCCTTTTTATTGGCAGGTTTGCGCTTTTCTTTGGTGGCAATTCCAGCGATTTTCTTTATTCCTTTTCCGCGAATTCCCCTCAAATGGCTGCTTGCTTATGGCATGACGATTAGCTTTGGCCAGTTCGGTTTCTTGTTCCTTGCTATCAAATTAGGGATGCCTGCGGGAATTACCTCGCTGGTGTTGCAAGCTCAGGCTTTCTTCACCCTGCTGGTTGGCGCGATCTTCTTGTCGGAAACGCTACGCTGGAATCATATTGTTGGCATTCTTGTGGCCGCGCTAGGGATGGTGGTGCTGGCAGAAGGGCGCACGGCGCTGCAAATGTCCTCCGGTATGACCACCACCACGCTGCTGCTGACGCTGGCGGCGGCGCTGTCATGGGCGGTCGGTAACATCGTCAATAAAGTTATCATGAGCAAAAACAGTGATGTACGTATCATGTCGCTGGTGGTGTGGGGCGCACTGGTGCCTGTCGTGCCGTTTTTCATCAGTTCCTGGCTGTTCGAAGGCAGGGACGCAATTGCCCAAAGTTTAACGACGATCCAACTGCCGACGATATTATCTCTGGTTTATCTGGCATTTGCGGCCACCATCATCGGCTACGGGATTTGGGGAAACCTGCTGGCCCGCTACGAAACCTGGCGCGTGGCGCCCTTGTCGCTGTTGGTGCCGGTGGTTGGGCTGGTCAGCGCCGCCGTTTTTCTTGGCGAATCGCTCTCGCTGCTGCAAATCATGGGGGCGGTGTTGATTATGGTCGGCCTACTGGTGAATGTGTTTGGTACGCGGTTACGTTCATGGCGACCTGTGCGGCAGTCGTGAAGTGTCGTGGGCGGGAATGTTATTACGTTTAATGCCGTTGGCGTAGTGAGGTTGCTAGGTTGTATCCCTTAATTTAACAACCGCTTCAAATATAACCTGATCGTTTCCAGTTTAAGCATACTCAGGTAGTTTCTGGCTATTTTTTCCGAGCGCGTTATTCAAGGGATAACATAGAAACAATTTGGTAGATTGCGCTGGAAAAGCGAGTTTATGAGAATGTAAATAATGTTCATTCTCATTTTCAGATAAGCCGGCAGCTAACGATAGCGGAAGAGGGAATAATTCTGTGCTTTATCATTGGATTGCCGCTATAGGGCAACCCAATGTTGAGGTGAGTGAGCGTTAATCGATTTTAGGTTAACGCCCCCAAATGTTATTTCATGTCGGCGATAAGCGGTTCAAGTAGCGTTTTCCGCCGTGTCTTGGTGGTGAGAAAATAGAGGTAGCCGAGCACCATGAAGGTGCAGAATAGCCCGCCGATCATGGGGTTAAACCAGAGCATGGCTATCAGGCAGATAATGGCGCAGAGCAGTGCAAAGGCAGGGATGAGCGGGTAACCGGGCGCCCGGTAGCTGCGTGCCATATTGGGTGCGCTGCGGCGCAGGCGGAACAGGCTTAACATGCTCATGATATACATGACGATGGCGCCGAAAACCGCCATGGTGATCATGGCGGCGGTCAGGCTCATTCCCTGGAGATTCACGCCATCGCAAAAGATGGCCGCAATCCCGATTGCGCCGCCAGCCAGAATAGCGCGGTGCGGCGTGTGGAAGCGGGATAGTTTGGCCAACCCCGGTGGTAGATAGCCCGCGCGTGCTAATGCGAAGAACTGGCGAGAATAGCCCAGAATAATGCCGTGGAAGCTGGCGATTAGGCCGAATAAGCCAATCCACACCAGCATATGCATCCAGTTGGAGTTTTCCCCGACGATGAGCTTCATCGCCTGCGGGAGTGGGTCGTTGAGGTCGGAGAGTTGTCGCCAATCACCCGCGCCCCCAGCCATCAACATGACGCCGATCGCCAATACCACCAGCGTCAGGATACCGCTGACGTAGGCGCGTGGTATGGTGCGTTTCGGATCTTTCGCCTCTTCCGCCGCCATTGCCGCGCCCTCGATGGCGAGAAAAAACCAGATCGCGAACGGTATCGCCGCAAATATGCCGGAAATCGCACTGGACGAGAATTCATGTTGTCCCGCCCAGCCGTGGGCAACGAAGTTGCTCAGGCTGAAACCTGGTGCCACGACGCCCATGAACACTAACAGTTCCATGACGGCCAGCAGCGTGACGACCAGCTCAAACATCGCCGCCAGTTTCACACCGAGAATGTTGAGTGTCATGAAGATCAGGTAGGCGCCAACGGCGGCGATTTTGGGATCCAGCTCGGGATATTGCACGTTCAGGTACGCGCCTATCGCCATCGAGATGGCCGGCGGAGCGAAAACAAACTCAATGAGCGTCGCCATACCCGCAATTAATCCGCCCAGATCGCCGAACGCCAAACGGCTATAGGCGAAAGGGCCACCGGCATGTGGAATGGCTGTGGTCAGTTCGGTAAAGCTAAAAATGAAACAGGTATACATCGCAGCGATAAATAGCGTAGTCACCAAAAATCCCAATGTCCCCGCGACGCCCCAACCGTAACTCCAGCCAAAATATTCGCCGGAAATGACCAATCCTACCGCTATGCCCCATAAATGCAGGGCGCCCAGTGTGGGCTTAAGTTTGCTCGTCATTATGCTATCCCCGTCAGTCTGTTCATGGTTATTCGGGGCTGGCGCTGCGGCCCCTTTGGCTTGTTTAGCGATAATGCCCACGCTTGCTAGCGGAAAACTTGACGCTGTCGTACTGAATGCTGTGTGCTGAGGTCAACTTTTGTGAGGGACATTGCCGCAGCGCATTCCGGAGTCAAATTGGCGTTACGGCGCGTCAAGTTTCCAGGCCCGGCACACGCCATGCTGAATGCTCATTGACTTGTGTCGGAGTGGGAACCATGAGCGCTAAACAATATGACACCTTGAGCCACGCAGAAATTACGTCACTGGCGCAGCGGGCACTGGCCTGCTATCCGGCGGCGTTACAGGGGGAATTGCGGCTGTTGTGCCGCTCGGAAAATGCGACATTTCTGGTGACAGCGGCGGGTAAGCACTATGCGCTGCGGCTCCATCGCAGCCATTATCATCAAAAAATGGAAATCGAGAGCGAACTGCTGTGGCTAGATGCGCTACGTGAGACGGGAATTATCGTGCCGGAAGCGATACGTGATGCGCGTGGGGAACGCGTGCAGTCGTTAAATCTAGCGGATGGATCTTGTCGCTATGCCGTGCTGTTCCACTGGATTGATGGCGAGATGCCGACCACCAGCATTGATCCGCGTGCGTTCCGCCAATTGGGGGAAATTACCGCGCACCTGCACCAACATAGCCGCCAATGGCATAAGCCCGAGGGTTTTCAGCGCATTATCTGGGATCATCATACGATGGTGAGTGAGCAGAGCCACTGGGGAGACTGGCGTGACGCGCCAAACCTACCGCTTGCCGCATACGGCGTGATTGAGGAAGCGATTGATCGCATAGGTAGAGAGATGGCGGAATTTGGTAAAGCGCCGCACCGGTATGGGTTGATTCATGCCGATTTGCGCCTGACTAACCTGCTGCTGCATCACGGTGAAACGCGCGTGATCGATTTTGACGATTGCGGGATGGGGTGGTATTTGCACGATCTGGCGGCGGCGATCAGCTTTGTTGAGCATCATCCGCGTGCGGCGGAGTGGGTCGAAAACTGGCTGAAGGGGTACGAACGCGTGGCGCACGTCAGCGATGAGGAACTGGCGCTGTTACCGACGCTGCTGATTCAACGGCGCATCCAGCTTACCGCGTGGGTAGGATCGCACGCGCAAACCGAGATGGCGCAGAGTCTTGGGCCGGATTGGGCGCAGCACAGCGTACGTCTGTGTCGGCGGTATCTGGAAACTCACGATTTGCCGCTTGGCGTGGCATGAATGCACCACAGGCGTGCAGTTTGCGCCAGAGTAGACCTGTTGTGTTGAAAAAAGTCCTATAACCCATTGATTTCCCGTTATTACAAGCTGGTACGAAATTTGCTGTAACTATGCTGGTAGTAAACATGCTGATAGTAACTTGCCGATCGTTTTATTACCCGTTGGCGGATAGCGTGATATGGCGAGGTGAAAGACAATGGAAAATGCGATGTATGCGTCAGTACTGAACGCGGCATCCTCCTGCCACTGTGGTGTGTTGGCGGCGGCGGCGACCGGGCTTGGCGATTTTATTCATGATAATGGCGGCGATGCCGATCGCATCTTCGGCATCAGCGGCGTCGATCCTGAACGGCTTGCCAGCCCGACGCTTAGCCTGGGGCTGGTGAATTATTGTCGCGTTATGGAGGAAGCGGCGCGTCATTCGGGCGTTGATAATTTCGGTTTACGCTACGGCAAGCAGTTTAAACCGCAGTCATTAGGCCTGATCGGTTACATCGGTTTATGCTCGGAGACGTTGGAACAGGCGCTGCATAATGTGGTGCGGGCGTTTCCCTGCCATCAGCACGATACGCTAACCCGTATGGTAGATAAGGGCGACTGCTGGCGGCTGGATTATCAGGTGCGGCACGGGGCTATTTTACACCGCCGTCAGGATGCGGAACTGACGCTGGGTATGTTCCTCAACCTGATTCGTCATGTGTTGGGCCGCCATTGGGCGCCGCGTGAAGTGCATTTTGAGCACCCGCGCCCAGAAATGTGGCATGAACACTGTAAGGTTTTTGATGCGCCGGTGTACTTCGACCAGCCGTACAATTCGCTGTTTATTCCCAAGCAGCAATTAACCCGCGCTATGCCGGAGCGCGATATGACGCTATTAATGGTGATGCAGGATGCCATCCGCCGTCTGAATGAAACGTCGCCGCAGCAAAGCATTGTCGACCAGGTGCGCACGCAGGTGCATTTGTTATTGATGCAGAAAGAGCCAACGTTGGAGGAGGTGGCGGAAAAAGTCGGCTTGTCCAGTTGGTCGCTACAACGCCGCCTGCGGGAAGAAGGACTCAGTTTCTCTCTGTTAGTCGATAAGTTGCGTTGTGAAATGGCGACGCACTACCTGCAACAAAAACAGCTGCCGATTTCGGAAATGGCGCTGTTGCTCGGCTACTCTGAGGTGAGCGCGTTTTCCCGCGCGTTCCGACGCTGGTTCGGCATTAGCCCACGCCAGTGGCGTAAGGGAGATTCCCTCAATCTTTCCTAGTGTTGAAGACGCTTTCCTGATAATCAACGCCTCTCTTATCGATTTCCACCTCGCCTTGTGGGGCGGGGTTTTTATGGCACACCTGAGATAAATAACAGAGAGCCATCTATTCTCTTCTTCCTGTCCTTATACAGCGATGCTGGCTTATGCGAGGGAGATCTCCTATTCTGAGGCGGCATAACGGATCGACGGAGAAAGCGCTTGCGGCTCAGACGTTCATTAACGATTAAACAGATGACAGCCGTGTCAGCAGTGGCACTGGTGACGATTTGTCTATTTATCGTCATACAGCTCTTTCATTTCGTTCATCAGCGCCGTGATGATTATGCTAGGCAACTAGAGGTCATCGGCTATTCGGTGCGTCAACCGCTGACGGAAGCGGTGCTGCAAGGGGAGGTGCAGCGGGCGGGTCATATTCTGGATAGCCTGGTGCCGGCCGCTTTTTTAAGCCGGGCGGATGTCCTATTGCCTGATGATTTCCAAACGCTACACGCTGATTTTCCACAGGAACGCCCGGTGCCGGCTTGGATCGCACGGATCTTTAAACTGCCGATCCGCATCTCAATTCCGCTCTATTCGCCGCCGCAGACACACTATTCCGCACCGTTGGCGCATCTGGTTTTACAAGCGGATTCCTATCAGATGTACCAATTTATCGTCAGTACGTTTTCTACCATGCTGGCGACATATTTACTTTTGGCGCTAACAATGTCGATTGCGATCACCTGGTGCATAAACCGACTACTGATACATCCACTGCGCGGAATTATTGTCGAGCTACAGGATCAACCGCCAGAGGCGATACTGCATCGTCCGCTCACACTACCAGACTGGCATCGAGATGATGAACTCGGCGCGCTGGTGCGCAGCTATAATCGTAATCAACAACGGCTGGCGCAGTCTCTTCGTGTTGGCGATATCGACGCGAAACTGTCGGACAAGGCGCATTTTATGTGCTGTCTCGAACAGCGCCTGGTCGATGCGACGCCGTTTTGCCTGCTGGTTTTCGGGCTGCATCCCTCTGCCAGCCGACATGGCGATGCGCTGGCGCTGGACGAACGTTTTCGTGTGATGATAGAGGAACGAAACGACGCTGAATTACGCAATTGGGTTCGACTGGATGGCGATGAATTTGCCTTTATCGGGACAGCGCTGCAATCGGTTGGACAGGCGCGGGATTGGGCACAACATGTGATCCTGGCGATGACACCTACCCACTCACCTACAGATCCCCAGCCCGAACGTGTGATCAGCGCGGGAATTGTTACTATTACCGAGCCACAGCCGGGAGCGGCGGCGTTACTGTTGTCACAGGCTCGTTTTGCCATGCAACTGGCGCGGCGTGCTAACACTGACGGTATCCACTGTTTCACCGTATCTTCCTGATTATTGACCTTGGGTATGCCTCCCGTTCGGTGTGCGGCGATAGAGCGATGTTGGATAAATACTATTTTGTGGTGAATGCTATTTCATAGCGGAAATTCCTAACGCGGTCATCTTCTCAGGGTAGGGTGTTTGGGGCCTTTCGTCATATTTCGCTTTGCTCGCGTCCTTTCATTTCATTGAGAAATGTGCATCTGTTGCAATTAAATTGCGCAATGGTTTCTTTTTAGTATTCGCTGACGTGATTCAGCTCTTATTTTTAACTCTTTGTTCACAAACTAAACTTATAAAACATTCTCAGCTTGTTATTGCAATGTTATTTTCCGCAGCAACTACAGGGGCATTTTCGTACCTGATTCCCTCCTGTGTTTTCCCCAAGATAGGACGCGTGTATGAAAACATCAATTTTTAAAAGCCTTTATTTTCAAGTCCTTGCTGCTATCACGATCGGGATACTGTTGGGGCATTTCTACCCGCATCTTGGCGAGCAAATGAAGCCCCTCGGCGACGGATTTGTTAAATTAATTAAAATGATTATTGCGCCGGTGATCTTTTGTACGGTGGTAACCGGCATCGCAGGAATGGAAAGTATGAAGTCGGTAGGGCGTACCGGAGCCGCTGCCCTCGTGTATTTTGAAATCGTGAGTACGATCGCGCTGATTATCGGTCTGGTCATTGTTAACGTCGTGCAGCCGGGCGCAGGCATGAATATCGATCCGAGTACGCTTGATGCGTCGGCAGTAGCGGTTTACACCCAGCAGGCTTCGCAGCAGGGCTTGATTCCGTTCCTGATGGATGTGATCCCGGTCAGCGTGGTTGGCGCGTTTGCCAGCGGCAATATCTTGCAAGTCTTGCTGTTCGCGGTCATGTTCGGTTTTGCGCTACATCGCTTAGGGCCAAAAGGCAAAGTGATGTTTGATGTTATTGACAGTTTCTCCAAAGTTATTTTTGGCGTCATCAATATGATCATGAAGCTGGCCCCCTTGGGAGCCTTCGGTGCCATGGCTTTCACCATCGGGAAATATGGTGTTGGTACGCTGGTGCAATTGGGACAATTGATTCTCTGCTTCTATATCACCTGTGTTCTGTTTGTGTGTCTGGTTCTGGGCAGTATTGCCAGAGCGACGGGTTTCAGTATTTTCAAATTTATTCGCTACATTCGTGAAGAACTCTTGATTGTGTTAGGTACGTCCTCTTCAGAGTCCGTGCTGCCACGTATGTTAGAGAAGATGGAAAAGGTCGGTTGTAAAAAATCCGTCGTTGGTCTGGTGATCCCTACCGGCTACTCGTTCAACCTGGATGGCACCTCCATCTATCTGACCATGGCGGCGGTGTTCATCGCACAGGCGACCAACAGCCATATGGATATCTGGCATCAGATCACCCTGCTGGTGGTTTTGCTGCTGTCTTCTAAAGGCGCCGCGGGCGTGACGGGTAGTGGGTTCATCGTACTGGCTGCAACCTTGTCCGCCGTGGGACATTTACCGGTTGCGGGTCTGGCGTTGATTCTGGGGATTGACCGCTTTATGTCAGAAGCCCGTGCGCTGACCAACCTGATTGGCAACGGCGTTGCAACGATCGTCGTTGCGAAATATTGCCGCGAGCTGGATGAGAAGAAACTGGCTACGGTGTTGTCTGGCAATAATAAGAACGACGATACGGTTACAACGACGACGCAGCCTTGATGCGACTCGTCGTCACATCATCGTAGCAATCAGGTAAAGTGGCCCCACGATGTTCTGCACCGAGGGGCCACTTACGCCCGCACTTTACGTTATCGTACCCAGAATAAAACACGTTATCGTACCCAGAATAAAACGGGGAGTTTTCCCCTAAATTTCCCTTCTGCTAAAGTAAAAATCTTGTTAAATAAGATTATTTTACTTTTTTTGTCGAATATTTTTGCCTACCGGAGTGACATAGACCAAAGCGCGCGGTCTAAGGGAATGGTACACTTCGCGTCTTCCGTTTTTCCGTGAAATATCCACGAGAGTGTGCGGTGGCAGACGCAAGGCCATCATAATGATTAACAATAACCACATAGTAGAGCCTATCCCAGTAGGCGTAATTGGCAAGTAAACTCGCCCTAATGGGATAGGGTCTATGTTGGATAGTCATAGTAGGGGTTCACATGCAGGGCACCAAAAAGGCGCTTTTCGTTGGCGGTTTGTTGCTGGCTATCATCGGCAACGTGCAGGCTGAAGCACTCAAGCCCGATCCCGCCTGGCAGCAGGGTAAACTGGATAATGGTTTCGCCTGGCAGTTGTTAACCACGCCACAGCGTCCCGGCGATCGGGTTGAATTACGTCTCGTTGTTAACGCAGGGTCGTTGTTAGAAAACGCCCAGCAAGTGGGTTTCGCGCATTTTCTTTCCCGTTTGGCGCTAGTGTCCGGCGAGACATCGTCTACCGCCCAGATCCCCTCCCTATGGGGGCCGGAAGCTAACCGCGCACGCGAACTGCCTCCGGCAATGGTTTCATATGATTTTACGTCGTATAACCTGAGCTTACCGAATAATCGCCCGGAATTGCTAAAAGACGCGCTGACATGGCTGGCGGAACGTGCAGGACTAATGACGTTCGATGAAAAAAACCTGCAAGCCGCGCTAAAGGTGACGAAGCTAGTGGGAACCTTTCCGTCCAACCCGCAGGATCCGAGCTGGCGCTACCGTCTGAAGGGGTCTCCGTTGCTGGCGCACGACCCTGCTCAGGACGTCAAGCCGCCGCTGAATGGCGAGCAACTTCAGCAATTTTATAAAACCTGGTATACGCCGGATGCGATGACGCTTTATATCGTCGGCCATGTTGATAGCCGTAGTGTGATTGAACAGATCGGTAAGGCTTTTTCCACCCTGGAAGGGAAACGCGAGGCGCCTGCGCCGGTACCGACACTCGGCCCGCTGCCACCACAGCCGATCAGCCTGATGAATGACCGTGTCCGGCAGGATACGCTGTCGCTAATCTGGGATGCGCCATGGCACCCAATCCATGAATCACAGGCGCTAATGCGCTACTGGTTAGGTGACATCGCGCGTGAGGCGATGTTCTGGCGTCTGCAACAGGCGTTGGAGAACAGTCCGTTGAAGGGCAACAATCTCCGTTTTGACTGTAATGTGTTTTACAGTCGTTCTCAGTGCGCGATTCATCTGGATGTGCCGAATAACGAGAGTGTGGAGTCGGGTGTTACATTTATGGCGCGTGAGTTGGCGATGCTGCGTGAAAAAGGCTTAACGCAGCCCGAGTTTGATACGCTGATTGCGCGTAAGACCGATGAGTTGAAAAAACTCTTTGCTACTTATGCCCGAACAAGCACGGACATCCTGATGGAGCAGCGTTTGCGTTCCCAGCAAAATGGCGTCGTGGATATCGCCCCGGAGCAGTATCAGACGCTTCGTCGGCATTACCTGTCCACGCTCACCTTAGCGATGTTGAACCAGGAACTGCATCAGCAGTTGGTTCAGGATACGTCACTTATGCTTATTCAGCAGCCAGGCGAACCTGAGGTGAATATGGCGGCGTTACTGGAAACCTACAATCGGACGATGGCGCCACCTTCTGAACCCGTTAGCGAAGTCTCCGCGGCCCCTGAAGGCACGAATTCTTCCGCGCCGCCTAAAGCGCCGGAAGGGGCGACAATACAGGAAACGGTTCCCGCGCAATAAACTCACAAGGCCGCGGCTTGCGGCCTTGTGATGCCAGGCTTACGCGGGCATGGCCGCCAGTGGGATAATCGCGCCGCGGTGCTGGATGACCGTGCTGGCTGTTAAGTGACCACGCTGTGCGGCTTCCCGCGTGCTGCCGCCATTCAGGCGTACCGCCAGATAACCTGCACTGAAAGAATCGCCCGCCGCAGTGGTATCAATGACCTTCTCTTTGGGGAGTTTAATCGCCGGGACGTCGACCCGCGTGTGGCCACGTTCTGAAACGATGCAGGAATCGGAGCCGCGTTTAATGACGACTTCGTTTACGCCCAACCCGTGCGTCCGATCCAACACGGCGTCTAGCGGCTGCGTACCCCACAGCATGTCTTCGTCATCCAGCGTCAGAAAGGCAATATCCGTACAAGAGAGCATGTCAGTGTAAGCCTGTTGCGTTTCTTCCTTGCTCTGCCACAAGCGCGGACGATAGTTATTATCAAATATCACTTTACCGCCATTGGCCCGGCAAGCGCGCAGCAGTGTGAGGAGGCGCTGACGGCTGTCAGCGTTCAGAATCGCCAGGCTGATCCCGCTCAGATAGAGTGCGTCAAAGTGCGTCAGCGCCTCGATGATACCCGGGGCTTCCGGGGTGTCCAGCCAATAGCGAGCCGCGGCGTCGTTACGCCAGTAGTAGAACGTGCGTTCCCCAGTGTCATCGGTTTCAATGAAGTATAAACCGGGGAGTTTGTCGTCCAACCGTTGAATCAGGTCGGTTTTTACCCCTTCTTGTTGCCAGGCGGCAACCATCTCGGTGCTGAAGCTATCGGTGCCGAGCGCGGTGACGTAATGTACGCCTAGCTTATCGGCATCGACCTGGCGGGCAAGATAAACCGCGGTGTTTAGCGTATCGCCGCCAAATCCACGGTTAAGATCCGTGCCCTTCTGCGACAGTTCGATCATGCACTCGCCGATTACGGCAATGTTAGTAGTTGTCATCACTTTTAGCCTGTTTGAAAAAGTACCTGCAACGCGAATAATTTAGGGTATTGGAACGCGGAAATTAGCGTCAGTCTCATCATTCCGCGAGACCGAGTCAATAGTTTTGAAACGATGTTTTATTTTTTTATGACGCAGATCGGAAAACCATAAGTTTCGCCGCCTGTCTAGCGATCCGCAGGCGATGAGGTCTCGTCTTCTTTCTGGTCTGTAGCGGTATCCCCTTGATAATCAGCTGTTGCGATCCAGGCGGCGCAAAAGAGTGTGAGACGTGCGAAGAAATAGAAAAATGCCATCAGGCCAATGACCGAACCAAACGCCGCGCCGGAAGGCGAACTGGCCAGTTTAGGCAGCGAGACCGTCATGGCGAACTTAATGATTTCAAAGCCAACAGCCGCGAGCAGCGTACCGCGCAAGAGTGCCTTGCGCTTGGGTTTATGGCGCGGTAATACGAAGAATATCCACAGGAATAAGAGATAGTTGGCAAAAATGGAGATAGATAGCGCAATCAGCGTCAGCGCCGGGCGCAACCATTCAATGCCTTCCAGACCCAGCGCGGTCACAATCCTATGCTGTGCGGTGCCTGCAACTGAGGTCAGGAACAGTGTAACGATTAGCGCAATGACCAGCCCAGTCAGCGACAGGAAATCGCGCGTGTACTGAAAATAAATCTTCTCTTCATCTTTCGGGTTGCGTTCCCATACATCGCGCGATTGGGCGCGAATCGCTTCGCGTAGGTTTCCCATCCAACTGACGCCAGAATAGAGTGCGATCAACAAACCGGTCAACCCGACGGTGGTACGCTGCTGTATCGCCGTGTTAACCGTATTTTTCAACGTATTGGCCAGATTAGGATCGCTGATGCTATTGACGATTCGGTTAATCAACTCCGTTAATAGATCGGGGTTAGAGGCCAGGACGAAGCCCACCGCGGCAAAAGACACCATGAGAATCGGGATCAGCGACAGAAAGGAAAAGTAGGTTATCGCCGCACCAAACTGGTTACCCATGCGATCGTTGAAACGTTCGCCTGCGCGAATGAGGTGCGCCACGCAGGGGATCGCTTGAATACGGGCGACCAGACGCTTACTTTTGTCCAGAAGCGAGCCGGATCGCGGAGGCGCAATATGCTCTTCAGGCGGTGACGACGGTTGCTGACGTTCCGGTTCTGCCGGTACAGGCATTGCGTTTCTCCTGGGTTCGAGATTAACTGTGGGGTAGAAATGTGATTATAACCAACAATAGTAGAATGTGACTTTTCAATATTTTTTGAACCAATGTCATATCCAGCGATTAAGTGAGCCAATTTTCATGCCGACACCTTCCCCATCTGAACCCGCGCTCAGCGGCCTGCGATTGAATTTGCGCATTGTCTCGATTGTCGTGTTCAACTTTGCCAGCTACCTAAATATTGGCCTGCCGTTGGCGGTGCTACCGGGTTACGTACACGACCACCTTGGTTTTAGCGCCTTCTGGGCAGGGTTGGTGATCAGCCTGCAATACTTCTCTACGCTATTGAGCCGCCCACAGGCGGGCCGTCGCGCCGATGAAAACGGGCCGAAGAAAGTCGTTGTCTGGGGACTGGCTGGCGTGATGTTGAGCGGCGTGTTTTACCTGTTGGCCGCCTTTAGTGAGGCTTCGCCAGTGATTACGTTGCTACTATTATGCTTGGGGCGCGTGGTTCTGGGTGCCGGGCAGAGTTTTGCCGGGACGGGGGCAACACTCTGGGGCGTCGGCGTGGTAGGTTCCCGCCACATCGGGCGGGTGATTTCCTGGAATGGCATCGCGACTTATGGCGCAATGGCGATTGGCGCGCCGCTCGGCGTCTGGATCAACCATGTTGGGGGATTAAAACTGCTATCCGCGTGCATTATCCTGAGCGCGGCGATAGCGATAGCCTTCGCGCTACCGCGTCCGGCGGTGCAGGTCGCGCCGGGGAAAAAGATCCCCTTTCGCGACGTGTTGGGGAAAGTCTGGGTTTACGGCATTATTTTGGCGGTAGCCTCTGCGGGCTTTGGTGTGATAGCGACCTTTATCACGCTGTTTTATGCTGACCGGAACTGGGATGGTGCTGCACTGACACTGACTATTTTCAGTTGTGCCTTCGTCGGCGCGCGGCTGGTATTTCCTAACAGCATTCAGCGATTTGGCGGGCTACGCGTGGCGATGGCGTGCTTTGTGGTGGAAACCGTAGGGTTATTGCTGGTGTGGGGGGCAACCTTACCGCTGATGGCGGAGGCCGGTGCGTTCCTCACCGGAGCCGGTTTCTCTTTGGTATTTCCGGCATTGGGTGTGGTCGCCGTTAAGGCCGTCTCACCACAGAATCAGGGCAGCGCGTTGGCAACCTATACGCTATTTCTCGACCTGTCGCTAGGCATTGTCGGGCCGGTAGCGGGCGTGCTGATGGGCTACACCGGCATTGCTTCTATTTATCTGGCCGCTGCGCTTATGGGGCTATGCGGCCTGGCGCTGACGTGGCGGCTGGCCCGGCGCACGGCGGAAGGTTGCAGTTAGCCTTAATTGCGCATTAAAACATCATGCCTCCTGATTGCCGATGATAGGCCGTCGTTCCTTGCTGTGATGAGCACCCATTACCTTATCGGATGTTGGTCGGTTTTAGGTTGGTTGGCGCGGTAGGCATCCATGATCGGTGCCCAGTCCATCCCGATTGGGATAGGATGTTGTTTAAATAGCTCGCCGTACTCTTTGTCGAAATCATCAATGCCGTATTGTCTTGCTACTGGTACCTTTTTATCATACCAATCATCGGTGACTTCTTCGGCAATACCACGGTCAAGCAAAAGGTCTGGTTTGACAAGTAGCCTATCGGCTTTCAATAGCACTTCATAATAACCGCCGGGTGCCAGGCCGAAATAGAGCCAGCTACGTTGGTCAATGTGCTTGCCAATCTGGTAGCGTTGTTGCATTTGCTGGGCCAGATTGGCGGGCAAATCAACCGTAATACGGTAGCGTTTGCGATCGTAGAAGGAGACCATTTCTATCGCTGCCTTGTCAGGGACGGGAACCCCCTCGGTAGGTAGCCCACCGCCCCCAGCCCAGTAGTAACGTTTACCTGTAATCCGATCGCTCAATAGTCCGCCAGCTCCGCCGCCAGCCTCACGATCGGAATAAACGAGCTTCCCCTCACGATAAAACTCTGTGCGAGTATTGTTAGTGATATCAATATTGCTGCCTGTCCCATAACTCCAGCGAACGTGAGCCAGTGAGTTCGGGGTTGAGCAGGCGACCAGTGAGACACAAAGTCCTACTGCGATAATAAAAGATCTCAACATCATGCCTCCTGATTGCCGATGATAGACCGCTGTTCCTTGCTGACGGTGAGAAACCATTACCTTATCGGATGTTGGTCGGTTTTAGGCTGGTTGGCGCGGTAGGCATCCATGATCGGTGCCCAGTCCATGCCGATTGGGATAGGGTGTTGTTTAAACAGTGCGCCGTACTCTTTGTCGAACTCAGCCCAACGTTTTTCATATTGTTTTTCCAAGGGTATGACCTTATCTTTCCAATCATCGGTGACCTCTTCGGCAATACCACGGGCAAGCAAGAGGTCTGGACTGACGCCAAGTAAATCCCCAAACAATAGCACCTCATAATAACCGCCGGGGGCCAGGCCGAAATAGAGCCAGTTACGTTGGTCGATGCGTTCGCTGAGCTGATAACGCTGCTGCATTTGCTGGGCCAGATTGGCGGGCAAATCAACCGTAATACGGTAACGCTTGCGATCGTAGAAAGAGACCATTTCTATTACCGCACGATCGGGAACTGCCATCCCCTCTACAGGCAAACCGCCACCGCCTGCCCAGTAATAACGCTTTTCCGTAATACGTTTTACGCTGGCACCTGGACCGACTCCGCCCCCTGGATAGCCGCCAATAAATGCCCCGTTACGATAAAACTCGACGTTGGTTGTCCAAATTTCATCAATATTGCTGCCCGTCCCATAACTCCAGCGAACGTGAGCCAGTGAGTTCGGGGTTGAGCAGGCCACCAGTGAGACACAAAGTCCTACTGCGATAATAAAAGATCTTAGCATCATGCCTCCTGATTGCCGATGATAGACCGTCGTTCCTTGCTGACGGTGGTTTCCTGTTGGTGGGTGCCCGCCGGATTAGCGATGCCCTGATTGCTGGCGCTGCGATGCACATAATCGCGGCGCAGTGCCCGGTAAGCCACAGTAGAGAGTTGCTGTCCCAGATTCTTTATCACGCCTTTTTCCGTTGCAGCTAAAGCCCACAGTTCATCCAGTTTGGCCAGATTAACCGCCGGTAGCTTAGCGGCTAGAGATTCCATGGACACTAAAGGATCTTTGGGATCCCACACCTTAAACGGCACCCCAGCCGCGCGCCCGGCCTCCGCCATCATATGTAGCGGAATACGTGAATACTCGCCTTCCACCACGCGGTTCATCACCACCTCAACATACACGCCCTTTTTCGGCCACACATCATCCTTGCCGCGTCGCCGGATAAACGAATAGGGGATCAAACTGATGGATCCCATAGGAGGTGTCGCCGCACGCGGCAAATGCGGGTGAAGGCGATCCACCCAGCCCTGCGCAATTTTCTCCTCAGCATAGGCGCGGGCTTGGCGGTAGGCGCGGCTTTCCGTGTCCGGTGTTGTCGCCGCTTCTTCGCTCATAAAGCGCTCCAGCTCAAGGCACTCGGTCAGCGCCGGGTCGCTGTTAGGGTTACGCAGGCTCCAGCGGCTGTAATACCCGCCGCCGATATCCGAATGCGCGCCCGGCAGCGCCAGCTCGGTAAAATTTGGCGGGATGCTGGTGCCGATAGCCGTGGGCGTGATACGCGTTAAGGGGAAGTGCTTCCGCACCTCATCCAGTGCGGTTAAATGCACTACCCGTTCGGCGCAATCATCCTGCAAGCGGATAGTGAGACTGGGATGGTACGATGAAGCCACCGTATCAAAAATCCCGACAAAGGTGATACGTACGTCTTCCCGATTGGCCCAGTCAAACCCCGCCTTCAGCCGGATCGTGGGGGCATTGGCGATCGCCTGCACCAGCGGATGATCGGCCTTTTGGTCGATGACATTGACAAAATGGCGCGCCGCCGCCGCTCCACGACTAAAGCCAAACACATCGAAAACAATCCGGTGAATGCAGTCGATATTGGGCAGGGCTTCTCTTAAATCACGCTTAACTGCCGCCACAATTCCCTGCTCGCAGGCCTGATTGACCTTGCCAACGATAGAGGTATCTTCACCACCAAAATCGAGATCCAACCCTTTCGTTAACATATTGTCCGATCGGTATTCCAGTCCTTCGTTGCCTGCGACCGGGTCGCGCGTACCAATACCGCTGATATAAGCATGCGCACTTAACGTTTCACCACCGACTTTAAACTGTTCATAGAGTTTCCAGACATTGGTTTTATCATTCGCCGCACTGTCACTCACCGGAAGCCGCCCCATCTGGCAGCCACGCAGTTCTTTCTCTCGCTGTGCCGGATCGGCGCAGGTTTCCGCCAGCCATTGCTCTACCTTTTTCAGGCCCGACTCGGCGTTATAGGTGTTATTCCCCGTGCCATCGAAGAACACACCGATGCGCAGCACGTTGATCTGGTAGCCTTTGACTTCGATCACATAGGAATGGTTGGTAAAGAAACGGACGCTACCAGCCTGGCCTTCCTGATGCGCTTCCGGCAAGGGGGGCTCAGGTGCGGTCAGGCACAGGTCACCGGTGGTCGCCTTAATATGTTCACGCGGCGTTTCATCGTATCCGGCCTTTTCTGCCACATAGGTGGGGACGGCGCTTTGCCCTTCCTTTAATACTTCTCGTGATTGCGCCGCCTTAAGCCAGGGCTGTGTTTCCAGTTTGACGGATATCGGGCCAACCGCAAAACCCGATACGATGACCGGCCCAGCTTTGAGGGTGACCGTTGCGGATTTACCGGTCTCGTCGGTCAGTGTCGCTTTCAGCCCTGTGAACGAACGGTTGTGCTCATCGCGCACCTCAATTTCTATCCAGCAATCGTAATGTTCGCAGGGAATGCAGTAGGGATCGGCGGCCATTAGTTAACTCCTATTAATGCGCTATGCTGCGCCATCCAGTGGTTGACCTGCGCGAATTCAGCTTCGGTCAGCATCAGCGGCGCGCGAATACTCTCCAGAGGCAGACCAACCTGTAAGGTTAAGGCTCCGGCCACCACCCCATCGAGCACATCTTCCTGAAGCCTCTCCGTATTGGCTTGCCTGAGCACGGGCAAAATTGAGCCTGCCGGATCGGGGTGACGCGTCATCATATTCGTCATGCTCTGCCACAAACGCCGACGAAGAATATAGGCATGACGATTTTCGTCATACAGTGCCGCCAGATGATGTGAACGAATGTGAAACCAGGGGTGAGTTAACGGAGGATGAAATGGCGTATCAGGATGACGTGTAAACCCGTTTCCGCTGATCCAGATTCCACTACAGGGGCCCATAATGGCATCCTGTTCTTCAGGGCTCATCGCGCAGAACATCGGCAGAAAAATACGAGGTTCAGAGAAACGAAGCCAGACAGCTTCGCCCTCACGAATAGCCAATATCAGGCTTTGCCAGTGGTGGATCACGACATCAAGAGTGTGTTCACTGACCAGATAGAATCCCCTCAGATCGGGGGCGTCTGCCATGAATGCGGATGAAGGATTAGATAGCAGCCAGGGGCCGAGTGCCGCTTGTGCGTCGAATGGCGTTCCCGCAAAGAGGGGAAATGCTTCACCTTGGCTGAGTTTATAGAAACGGGCTACCGCTGCACGATCTCCCGCACCATCGACGATAGAAAAGCGCGCACCGCTATGCTGTGTTAGCCAGGTAGTCAGACTCATGCTTTGCCTCCCTTCTCAAGGGAGCAAGGCTTGACCAGCGGTGACATTGATTCCATGCTTTTATGAATAGCGGGTGCGGGTAGTGTCATCGGTGGAGCCGTCGGGACGGCAACACCGCCGGGCAGTATGGGACGCTGCCCGGCCCAGCCAGTGCCATGACCCGCGTTGCCCCCGGAGTTAATATTGATCTCTGGGCCAACGATGCTCACGCCGCTGGGATCGATCTTGACGAAGCTTCCCCCAACTTTCAGCGTCAGCTCCGCGCCCGCGTCGATAACCACCTTCGCCCCCGCTTTTACATGCACTTCCCTACCGGCCTCGACCAGTAGCGCTTGCCCCAGTTTCTGATGCATCGACATATCGACGGTCAGCGAGCAGTCTCCCTTGATATGATCACGTTTTTCGCTTTCGACCGTCAGGTGATCGTTGGCGTTGATGTGCGTCACCCGCTCGTTATCAATCTTCGTGTGGGCATCCTGTTTGATATGCCAGACAACATCGTTCTCAATCAGCGCATTGAGGTCTTTCTGCCCGTGAATATAGATCTCTTCCTGCCCGGCCTGATCTTCAAAGCGCAGTTCGTTAAACCCTTCACCTTGATGCGTCTTCGTGCGCAGGACAGTTCGCGTCTTGTGCGCGGGTAGGTCGTAAGGAAGTCGATTTGTCGCATGAAAGGTTCTGCCTGTCACAATCGGCTGGTCCGGGTCGCCTTCCAGGAAGCTGACGATGACCTCGTGGCCGATGCGCGGTATGGCGATCAGCCCGTACTGGCCGCCCGCCCAACCCTGACTGACCCGTACCCAGCAGGAGCTTTGGTCATTGCTGGCGCCGTAGCGGTCCCATGGGAATTGCAGTTTGATGCGGCCGTGCTCGTCGCAGTAGATTTCTTCTCCCGCCGGGCCGACCACGGTGGCGATTTGCGGGCCATCCACCATCGGCTTGTACGGCTGGTCGGCGCGCCAGGTACGTTTGGCACTGATGACCGCAAAACGGTTGCTGTAAGTGGTCGGTTCGCCGCCGCTTTCCTCTTCCAGCGCCTGCGGTTGTTGCCCGCTGTGCGTGATGGCGACCAGTTGCCAGCCGGTATTGAGTGTCGGGTTGGGGTGTTCGGTCAGTTGAAAGGTGCTGCCCGGCATCAACCCCGCGCAGTTGGATTCCCCTTCGCTCATTATCGCGCCCGAGCGCAGCGCGTCCAGACGGTAGCCACTGAACGCCTTGCCGCTCGGGTCTTGCTTATAGCGGCCCGGATAGTCGAAGTGCTGATAGCTCTCCCGCTGATGCGCCAGGTCGTTGCTCATCTTACGGTGCAGCAGGCCGTAGGCCGGGGTTTTGAAGCTGTAATCCTTGAGGGCCACCTCTGCCGTGCTGACCTGCTCGGCGTAGCGGAAGCGACGGACGTACTCGCCTTCGCTCAGGCCCTGTGTGGCGAGGTTGAAGAACAGTTCGGGGCCTTTGGCCAGCGCCCCGGCATCGTCGGCAAAGACCACGCGGTGCTTGCCCGCTTCAAATTCGTGGAAGAAATATAGCCCTTCCTCGGCGGCCAGTCGGGTGATAAAGGCTAAATCGCTTTCCCGGTATTGCACGCAATATTCCCGCGAGGCGTGGTCATAGCGTAAGGCAAAGGCATAATCGGTAATGCCGGACTCTTCCAGCAATGTGGCGATGATGGCTTCGGGTTTGTGCGCCTGAAAAATGCGGGCGTTGGTGCGTAACCCCAGTCGCCACAGCGCCGGGCGCACCTCGGCCTGATAGCGGGTGCGGCGAAAGCCGGTGTCGCCCTGCGTAAAGCCGCTGACGATACCGCTGACCCGGCGTTTGAGTTCGCCCTCATACCAGATGAGCAACTCGCACGGCTGGTCGAGTACCGCGCCAAAATCCACATCCGGTAATGCGCTGGCCAGACTGAGCGACAGGCCGAACGGGCGATTCAGCGCTTCGCTGAGCTGAAAATCCACCACGACAAACGCGCTTTCGGGCAGGGCGCCGACCTTAACCGTGAACTGTAATCCTGTACTGTTTGCCACTGATTTTCTCCTTATTATCCTTGTGTGGTTCTGCTCCAGAATGCCATCGCTCACCTGATGAAAAACGACACGTTAGATAAAATGCAAAACATTCAGGCTAAGCATGAGTCGGTGTGTTCACCACAAAAAATAAGCAGGGTGCGGGGTTAGACGATAGGCGGAATGAATGAGAACCTTCCCTGTGACCTCTTTGACATGAGTCCTGTAGCGAAATAATAGCGAGAGAAGGATAGCAGGTGAGGTAAAAACTCATCGTGCGTGGAAAGGAGTAAAATCGGGCTAATTAATTGATTAGCATTATAATAATTTTATTTTTAATTAAAAAGACATGGAAAGAGAGCCGATCTTGCTCTCTTGTTGGTATAAATAGGTCGGTGAGGCGGTGTTGCTCAGGTTAAAAGCTAAGCCGACAGGAGGGTAAATCCCCAATGAACTGGGGATTTTTCCGATGAAACGACTGATACTTTTATTTCAGCTTCAGCGTGTGGATGATGCCTTCCGCTTCGCTCTGTGCCTGCTGCTGGTCGCTAGCGGGGAGCGTAATTTGTAAGGTCAGCAATTGGTTGCCTACTTTGCCCAGCACGACCGAGGAGTAAGCCTGCTGTCCGCTGCTGGTGATGATGCTGTCGAGTTGTTGCAACTTTTTGCCATCGACGTCGATGGTTTTGTTGGTGATGACCTGGAGGTTGGCGTCACGCGTGCGCTGTTGATCTTCCAGGCGCTGCGCCAGCACGGTTAAGTCTTCTGTCGTGTCGTCGCCCAAAATAACGATGACGGCTTTCTGCCCGTTGTCGTTGGCGTAAACGTGCATATTGTTCGCCTGCGTGCCGACTTTCCCGCTTTGATCACGCATATTGCTCGGCAGAGTGAATGCAATCTTGCCATCCAATAATTCAATATTATGGCCTGCGCTGGCTTCTGCGGCAGGTTTATCTGGCGCACCGACTTTTGCGGCGTCATCTGTTTTGCCATCACAGGCGGCAAGCAGGCTGACCAATAAGCCGATACCGAGGTATTTGACTATCTTCGACATGGGTTCCCTCTTTCTCGTTTTGCAACAGATCGTCTTTTTAAACAGGTAACAACAGTAAGTATGGCACGCTATTCAGATCGCAAAAACAAGCATTTTGTTGTTGCAAACCATTGTCGCGTCGGCGCGTTTTTTACAAACGTTAAGTCATTTATAGCGGCGAGGATCGCCGCCCGATGATAAGGATTAATGTGAGCTGTTGGCCGGACGGCACGCCGTCATGTTTTGTTGCGCGCTTAAACGCTTGAGCACCATATTCAGCATGACGCCATACATCGGCAGGAAAAATATCAGGCTGATCAGCAGCTTGAAGGTGTAATCCACCATCGCGATTTCGACCCAGTTTGCCGCCATGAAGGTATCGGTGCTGCGGTAAAACGCAATGAAGAAAAAGGCCAGCGTGTCACTGAGATTACCGAATACCGTTGAAACGGTCGGCGCCACCCACCAAACCCGATTTTGACGTAGGCGATTGAAGACGTGAACATCCAGAATCTGGCCCAGAACATACGCCATAAAGCTGGCGCAGGCGATACGCGCCACGACGATATTCACCTGGTTTAAAGCCCCGAACGATTGCCAGGATCCCTGATAAAACAGGGATGAAACCAGATAGGACATTACCAGTGCAGGCACCATCACGGCTAAAATGATACGCCGCGCCAGCGGCGCACCGAAAATCCGCACCGTCAGATCGGTGGCCAGAAAAATAAACGGGAAGGTAAACGCGCCCCAGGTGGTATGGAAACCGAAAATCAAGACTGGCAACTGAACCAGATAATTACTCGATGTAATGATTAGCACATGGAACAACGACAGCCAGATCAGCGCGGTAAGCCGCTGTTGGGGAGTAAAACGATACATAATGTGACCTTTTTGGTTATTGGGGTGAGGGAACCCAAGGAATCATTGACGTGCGGATTTATGCCGCAATGCGGCGGAATAATACGCAATTGTTTCCCTAATGCAATGTATTTTATCGGGAGGGGATGGGGAGTTTTATGCGCAAACGTTGTCGTCGCTTGCGTCGACAAATCCTCCGCGTAAACTAAAGCCGTTTTTTCTTTGAGCACTGAGAATGTTGATGACCAATCCTTTTGCCAACCCGGATAACACGCTGGATGCGCAGGGACTGCGCTGCCCTGAACCTGTGATGATGGTACGTAAGACAGTGCGCCAGATGGAAACCGGACAAACGCTGCTGATTATTGCCGACGATCCGGCTACCACCCGTGATATTCCCGGTTTTTGCGTGTTCATGGAACATGAACTTTTGGCGCAGGAAACCGAAACGCTTCCCTATCGTTATCTGCTGCGTAAAGGGTAATACCGTCATACTTCATCCGCAGGTGCGTTATTCCACACGCTGAAGGTTGCTACTAGGAGAAACGCGGAGATGAGATTCCCATAGGGCGATCTCACCCTGTGGCCGCTGATCCTTCAACCAACGGCCAGCAACGGTAATATCAGTCCTGTTTTCTCAGCAGCCGCAGCGCATTAGCGGTAACCAGCGCCGTTGCGCCGGAATCCGCCAGCACCGCCAGCCACAGCCCGGTGATACCCAGAACACTGGTGACCAGAAATATCGCTTTCAGCCCTAGTGCAATCGTAATGTTCTGACGAATATTACGCTGTGTCGCCCGCGATAGGCTAATCATGGCGGGCAATCCGGTCAGACGGCTGTGGGTTAAGGCCGCATCGGCGGTTTCCAGCGCCACATCCGTACCGCTCCCCATCGCGATGCCAATAGTGGCGGCTTTCATCGCCGGTGCGTCGTTGATGCCGTCACCAACCATCGCGACAGGATGATGCTGACTCAGTTCGCTGACGGCGGTAACCTTATCGGCTGGGAGAAGACTGGCGCGGTAATCGATGCCTAGGGATGCGGCAATCGTCGCTGCCGCGCGCGGATTGTCGCCAGTGAGCATGACGCCACGGACCCCCAGTCGCTGTAAGGCTTCCAGCGCTTCACGCGCATCGTGGCGCAGTGTATCGCTCAGCGCCAACGCGCCGAGCAACTTGCCATCTTCTTGCACGATGACGACGGTTTTCCCCTCGTTCTCCAGAGCGCTAACGCGTTGTAGCCAGTCGATGCCAAGCACATCGGGGGCGACGCGAGTCGGTGCGCTGACCTGAATCCGTTTGCCGCCTATTGTCCCCTCAACCCCCACACCGGCCAGCGCTTTACGATTTTCCGCCAGCGGTAAAAATGTACTGCGGGATAATGCGTGCTGGACAATCGCCTTAGCTAATGGGTGGTGCGAACCGGATTCCACGGCGGCGGTCCGCGCCAGTAGCGCAGCTTCGCTTACGCCGGCAGCGGGCAACACGTCCGTCACCTGGGGTTTGCCTTGCGTTAGCGTGCCGGTTTTATCAAACGCGACAATCTTAATATTGCCCAGTGATTCCAGCGCTGCGCCACCTTTGATGAGCGCGCCGCGCCGCGTTGCCGCCGCCAGGCCGGATGTAATCGCCGCAGGGGTTGAGATCACGAGTGCGCACGGACAACCAATTAATAGCAGAGTCAGGCCGCGATAAATCCATTCTTGCCACGGTTGTGCGAGCAGCAAGGGCGGCACGAGAATCACCAATAGCGACAGCAGCATGATGGCAGGCGTGTAGTAACGGCTGAATTTATCCAAGAAACGTTCTATCGGTGCACGGCGTTCTTCCGCTTCTTCAATCAGTTGCAAAATACGGTCGATGGCGTTGTTGCCCGGCTGCGACACTACGCGCAACTGTACGACGCGATCGACACACAGGCTACCTGCAGCAATTTTTTCACCGGGAGTTCGCTCGACGGGAAGCGATTCGCCCGTCAGGGCGCTTTCATCAAAACTGGCGTCGCTATTCAATAATTCCGCATCGGCCGGAAGTCGTCCGCCGGGGGCGACTTCAATGATATCGCCGGGAACCAGACGGGCAACCGCTACGAGGCGTCGTTGCCCGTTGTTGATGACCGTTGCTTCTTCAGGCAGCAGCGCCATCAGTGCCGTTACGCCGCGTCTGGCGCGGTTTGCGGCGTAGGACTCCAAATACTCGCCCAGCATAAACAGCCACAAGATAACAGTAGCCTCGATAGTGGCGCCAATCAGGAGCGCACCGATGGAGGCTACGCTCATTAGCGTTTCAATCGCGAAGGGCGTTCCCGATCGAATCAACTGTATTGCTTTTTTTACTATCGGGGCCAGGCCTATCAACGTGGCGGCAATAAACGCCATCTGCCCGCTGCGCTCGTTAAATAGGGATAATCCCCAGCTTGCCGCCGTCAGCAACGAGAAAAGGAGTAAGACGCCATATTCCCGCACGACGCGTTGTAGCGATGAGGTGCTGGAGGAGGTAATAGGTAGAGTGGTGTCCTGCAAGGTGAAACCGGCTTGCCGAACCGCATGTTGAACCTGGGGACGAATATCGGTATTGGCGTCAACCACCAGTTTTTCGGTGGAGAATAGCACTCTGGCTTGTTCAATTCCGGTGAGATTTTTTACTGCATTTTCGATTTTACGTGCGCAGCTGGGACAATCCATTCCGCTGATTTTCCAGCTAAAACGCTGGTTGGAGCGGGGCCTGTCGCTGTCGTCGCTGTCGGGATCGTCCGAATCGGCGCTACCGCTACTGTCTGATGCGTGTGGCTCGGTACTGCCTGGAGCCTGCACGGCGGCAACGGCGGATGTACGCCTGGTTGAACAGCAGCTGTGATCGGCATGGTTCGAATGCTGCGAGTGCTGATTGCAGCAGCTTTTCGTATTGTGTGACGCAGGCTGAGCACGTTTACTACCACACGCGGATATCTCGGCACGATGGTGTTGATGTGTGTGCATAGTCTTCTCCTGTAGTATCGACGATAGTGATTGCAGTATTAATGATAGTGATTCTCATTGGAAACTGTACACCGTCGCTCAATACTTCGCCACTCTTTCGTGAGTGGCGCATCATCAGAAATAATAGAGGGAGCGAACAATGAGGAAATGGCCGCCAAAATAACCCGCCGCGACGATCGCCTGATGGGCGCGGAACGGGAAGCGGTAGTGATGAATGAGCCAGGTTGCATGAGCGATAAACAAGAGAGCAGCGCCTGTCAGCAGGGAGAAATTCGCGTTGGTTCCCAGTGCGAAATACCGTTCGCCAGCAACCCAGACCATCAGTGTCGTCATAATGATAAATGCGCAGACAGGCCAGCGCTGTGCATCCAAGCGCCCCCAGATAACGGCAATGAATACTGAGGCTAGAATGACGAGCGTTAATGCTAACGGCCAGAAGAATGTAAACGTAGCTTGTCCGACAAAAAAACTGACGGTGTACAGCAGATGGGAGAGAAAATAGGCGCCGAACGCGTAGAGTAGGCGCTGAGCGGGAAGTAGCAACAGGGTATCCGCCGCCAGCGTCGCCAACAGCCCCAGCACAACCAGATAACCCGGCACATCAAGCAGCGGCGTCTGCCAGGCGAGAGCCAACAACAGTAGCATGGTGACAGGTTTGAATAACCAGCGTTGCCAGGCTGGGCCACGATAGCTGGCATCCACATATAACCAACCGGAAAAAAGCACCGCAATAAATGACCAAAGCATAGTGTGTCCTTTTGTGTTTTTATTGGCGTCAGGATAAAAATAAACCGTTCTTCATTCAGTGTAGGGGATCGTGAGGAAGTTAAACAACAGGGGCAGGGCAGATGCGCCTTTCGTAGGCTTCATGCTATGTTATCGCCCGTTTTTACGCTGCGACATTTCTAAGGGAGCATGGTATTGAATGAGTAATGAATCTGCGCTTTATCGTATCCAATTCATAAATAACGGTAAAAATTACCAACTTTACGTGCGCGAATTGGTTCAAAGTAGCCTGTTCGGTTTTATTGAAATCGCCGATTTCGTGTTTGATAGCCAATCGACGGTGTTGGTTGATCCGTCAACGGAGAAATTGAAAACGGAATTCTCAGGCGTCAGCCGCAGCTTTATCCCGCTACAGGCAATCATACGCATTGATGCCGTAACGGAAAAAGGCAGCGCCCGTATTTCTGAATTAGGTGATAACGTGACCGTGTTCCCTTATCTGCCGGGTAAGAAGTTCTGATGAGCGTGTTCTCTCGGTTGCGGGTATTAGCCGTTGGGGCGATGCAGTTGTTATGATCTCGGTAGCTTGGGCTGTTTTTTCTGCCACGCCAGCAGTTCAAATACGCCAAAGAGGAAGATGCGTGCCTGTAGTGCGCGGCTCAGCGTAGGGCTGTCTTTCGGCTGGCTGGATTTTAATAGTAGCAGTTGAAAACCATGCATCAGGATCATGAACAGCATCGCCACGGTCATAAAGATATTTAACGGCCGGGGAAACGGCTGGATCAGGTTAAGCAATAGAAATCCCCACACGCCCAGCATCAATAATCTGCCAAGGTTAATCAAAATCATTTCTCCCCCTTACGTTGCTGCGACGTTCATTGACGAATGTACAAACGGTAGGCGACCTGACCCGCGACTTTCTCGCGATGCAGATGCCAATTCTCTGGAATAGCCAATTGTGCATTCTCTGCTTCGGTTTCTACGTAAATCCACGCATCTGGCGTTAGCCAGTTGTGCCGTTCCAGTAGATCAAGCGTGCTATTTAGCAGCGCTTTACGAAACGGCGGGTCGAGAAACACGACGTCAAAGGGGGTGCCCGGCTTCGCTAGCCAGTTTAGTGCATCGGTATTGATCACGTCGGCATTTTCTGCGCGAAGCAATGCCAGATTTTGTGTTAACTGCTGAGCAACGGTGCGCTCCATTTCCAATAATGTAGCATGGGCCGCATAACGGGAAAGCGCTTCCAGCCCAAGCGCGCCGCTACCGGCAAAGCAATCCAGGCAACGCGCCTGCTGAATGACGGGCGCCAGCCAGTTAAATAACGTTTCCCGCACGCGATCGGTGGTGGGGCGTAAACCGGGACTATCGGGAACCGGAAGTTTTCTGCCGCGCCATTGACCCCCGATGATTCGGATTTGTCCGGCGGCCGATGATGCATTTTTTTTCGCCATAGCTCACTGGGTTGTTGTAGTGCCCGCACGCTCATCATGTCGATATGGGCCGTGATTTCAGGCGCTATTCTAGCGGCGGTTACCTGTAGAGGGAATGTTAAGATGGGCGTAAACGTGCGCCACCCAACATTTCTCCGTCTGCGGTGTTTGGCGCATTTCATTACGAGTAGGGCCTTCCTTGGCAACGTGTCAGGCGCAGCGAAGAAGATTGGCGAAGGGCGCATGGTCTGTCGCCGCGCCTGTTGGCTGCGTGTTGCTGTCGGTGGGAAAGTGTTAAACTCGTGGTTTAAAGATGATTTTCATTGATTGATTCGCTGCGGTGAGCAGCGTGGAGCGCGATCGTATATGTCAAAAGAAAAAAAACGCGGTTTTTTTTCCTGGCTCGGCCTAGGGAAGCAGGAAGAAAATCCACAGGAGCTGCCGTCAGCGGTGGAGCCGGAGGATGCGGCGTTGACTCACCAGAGCGCAGAGTCTACGCAACACGTGTCGGATGTCCCTGTCATTGAAGAAAAGATAGCGATTGAGGCGGAAAAACAGGCGGCGTCCATCGCCGGGCAAGACATCACTGTGACCGCGATAGAGCCAGACGCGGCGCCATCAGAAAAACAGGCCGAAGAACCGGAAAACCTGTTGCAGGAAGAGCCGCCCGTCATGACACAGGAGCAGGAGCGTCCAACGAAAGAAGGTTTCTTCGCGCGTCTGAAACGTAGTCTGGTCAAAACGCGCCAGAATCTCGGTTCAGGATTTATCGGATTGTTTCGTGGCAAGAAAATCGACGATGATTTGTTTGATGAGTTGGAGGAGCAATTACTGATTGCGGATGTCGGCGTCGAGACGACCCGTAAGATTATCGACAGCCTGACCGAGCACGCCAGTCGTCGCCAGTTGAAAGATGCTGATACGCTTTTTGTGAAGCTAAAAGAAGAAATGGCGCAGATCCTTGCTAAAGTTGATGCGCCGCTGAATGTTGACGGTAAAACGCCGTATGTCATTCTGATGGTCGGTGTGAATGGCGTGGGCAAAACTACCACCATCGGGAAAATGGCACGTCAGTTTCAGGCACAGGGTAAATCAGTCATGTTGGCGGCAGGCGATACCTTCCGTGCCGCTGCGGTCGAGCAGCTTCAGGTGTGGGGACAGCGTAACAATGTTGCCGTGGTAGCACAGCATACCGGGGCGGATTCGGCATCGGTGATTTTTGATGCGATTCAGGCAGCGAAAGCGCGCGGGGTTGATGTTCTGATCGCGGATACCGCCGGGCGCTTACAAAACAAAGCGCACCTGATGGAAGAATTGAAAAAGATTGTGCGCGTGATGAAGAAACTGGACGAGGATGCGCCGCATGAAGTCATGCTGACGTTGGACGCCAGCACCGGACAAAATGCGGTGAGTCAGGCAAGACTGTTTAATGAGGCGGTTGGACTAACAGGCATTACCTTGACTAAGCTGGATGGAACCGCGAAAGGCGGGGTGATTTTCGCTATTGCCGATCAGTTCGCGATTCCTATCCGCTACATTGGGGTAGGCGAAGGGATTGAAGATTTACGGCCTTTCAAGGCCGACGATTTTATTGAGGCACTTTTTGCCCGAGAGGATTAAAACGGATGATTCGTTTTGAACAAGTCAGTAAAGCTTACCTCGGTGGGCGCCAGGCATTGCAAGGGGTGGATTTCCATCTGCGCCCGGCGGAAATGGCGTTTCTGACTGGGCATTCCGGCGCGGGGAAAAGCACCCTGCTGAAGCTGATTTGTGGTATTGAACGGCCCAGTGCGGGGCAGATTTTGTTTGGTGGCCACAATATCAGCCGCCTGAAAAAAAACGACGTTCCGTTCCTTAGACGACAGATCGGGATGATCTTCCAGGATCATCATCTGTTAATGGATCGCACGGTCTATGACAATGTGGCGATGCCGCTCATTATCGCAGGGGCCAGCAGTGAAGACATCCGCCGTCGGGTTTCCGCCGCCTTGGATAAGGTTGGCCTGCTGGATAAAGCGAAAAACTACCCGATTCAACTGTCAGGCGGTGAACAACAACGCGTTGGCATCGCGCGCGCGGTGGTGAATAAACCTGCCGTGCTGCTGGCGGATGAACCGACGGGTAATCTCGACGATGCCTTGTCGGAAGGCATTCTACGCCTGTTTGAAGAATTCAACCGCGTTGGCGTCACCGTCCTGATGGCGACGCATGATACCGGGCTGATTGCCCGTCGTCATTACCGTGTGCTGAGGCTGGCGGATGGCCGCATGGTGGGGGGGAACCACGATGGCGAATAATGTCCGTAATGCGAAAAGGCCGACAACAAAAGCGAAAGCGTTGCGCGGCGGCTGGCAGGAGCAATGGCGATATGCCTGGGCAAATACGTTGGCGGATATGCTGCGCCAGCCATTGGCGACCTTTCTGACGGTTATGGTCATTGCTATCTCGCTGGCGTTGCCCAGCATCTGCTATCTGGTATGGAAGAACGTGAGTCAGGCTGCTACGCAGTGGTATCCATCACCGCAACTGACGGTGTATCTGGATAAATCGCTGGATGACAACGCGGCGCAGGCGGTAATTACGAAACTGCAATCTGAAGATGGCGTCGATAAAGTGAATTATCTGTCGCGCAATGAGGCGATGGGTGAGTTTCGCAACTGGTCTGGTTTTGGCGGCGCGCTGGATATGCTGGAAGAGAATCCGTTGCCCGCAGTGGCGATCATCACGCCGAAAATCGGTTTTCAGGACTCTGCGACGTTGATGACGCTACGCGATCGTGTAGCGGCGACACAGGGCGTGGATGAAGTACGGATGGACGACAGTTGGTTTGCGCGGTTAGTTGCGCTGACCAATCTGGTGGGGCAAATTTCTGCAACGATTGGCATCCTGATGGTCGTTGCCGTCTTTTTAGTGATAGGTAACAGTGTGCGCCTGAGTATTTTCAGCCGCCGTGAAACGATCAACGTGATGAAGTTGATTGGCGCGACAGACGGTTTTATTCTGCGCCCATTTCTTAACGGTGGGGCGGCTATGGGTGTGGGCGGCGCGGTGTTGTCACTGATTTTATCGCAGGCATTAGTCTGGAAACTGGATGCAGTAGTGGCACAGGTCGCGGCTGTTTTCGGAACGACCTTTGCCGTCAAAGGGCTGGGGTGGGATGAGTCCCTGCTGTTGTTGTTAATCGCCGGCATGATTGGTTGGATGGCGGCTTGGTTGGCGACAGTACAACATTTACGCCGCTTTACACCGCAGTAAGCGTTTTCTGCTATGATTATTCCCCTGTGATTCGTCTTGTGTCACAGGGGCGATTTCTCTGGCGACATTTCTTCACCTGTTCCTTCCGTTGAGTTTTATTCTGTCTCTCCGTGCCTTTGTTCCTCGCTTGATCTCCGGCATGGGACGAATAAAATAATAGGAACTTGCTAGCGAAATCACAGTCTGAATAGACAGATTTTAAGATTTGAGTAAACTGATTTTAAGCGTTCAGTAAATTATGTGTTACGGTGCCGCACGTTGCCTCATTTCGTGCAAAATGATGCGGCTAAGCAGTGCTAGGATAGCGTCAACTGCATTATGAACAGCAAAGCAACTGAGAGGGTTGAATGACCAAAGATATGCAAACTTTCACCTTAGTTCCCCAAGGCAGTCTGGAAGGGTATATTCGTGCCGCCAATGCCTATCCGATGCTCACGGCGGAGGAAGAGCGGGCGCTGGCTGAACGGCTGCATTATCAGGGCGATCTGGATGCCGCTAAGCACCTGATTCTGTCGCACCTGCGTTTTGTTATTCACGTTGCCCGTAACTATTCCGGCTATGGTCTGCCGCAGGCGGATTTGATTCAGGAAGGGAATATCGGCCTGATGAAAGCGGTACGTCGCTTCAATCCTGATGTTGGTGTGCGTCTGGTTTCTTTCGCCGTACACTGGATCAAGGCAGAAATTCATGAATACGTGTTGCGTAACTGGCGTATTGTGAAGGTAGCGACCACTAAAGCACAGCGTAAGCTGTTCTTTAACCTGCGTAAGGCGAAAACGCGTCTCGGCTGGTTTAATCAGGATGAGGTCGATCTGGTCGCGCGTGAACTTGGCGTAACCAGCAAAGATGTGCGTGAGATGGAATCCCGCATGGCGGCGCAGGACATGACGTTTGATCCGACACCGGAAGAAGAGTCGCATGATGGCAAAGCGATGTCGCCAATGCTTTACCTACAGGATAAATCGTCTGATTTTGCCGATGGCATTGAAGAAGATAACTGGGAAACGCATGCGGCCGATAAGCTTACCTACGCGCTGGAAGGATTGGATGAGCGCAGCCAGCACATTATTCGCGCTCGCTGGCTGGATGATGACAACAAATCCACCTTGCAGGAGTTGGCCGATCAATACGGGGTTTCTGCGGAGCGTGTGCGCCAGTTGGAAAAGAATGCGATGAAGAAACTGCGTGCGGCGATAGAAGCCTGATTTCGGCTTCTTCATCACTTTGTTATACGACCGGGCGCTGCCCGGTCGTTTTGTCTGTGTCTGATGTTAGCCTGGTTGATCTGGGTTAACATCAGGGAAAACCTGTGACGTTTCTTGTCGGCGAATGTAGCGCCAGCCGCCGGATACGGGTGAGAAGCCGCAGGACACCATAAACCGCGCCAGCACATCTTCTTTGATTGCGGCATGATTAGCCGTGGCCAGCCACCACTCATTAACTTCGGGGATCTGTCGACGGGCTTCATCTATCAGCAGTTGACCTACGCCACGTCGCCGCGTGACTTCACGCACCATCAGATCACTCAATTCTGCATATTCACCTTCAATCTCGACCAGTACGCCGCCTAATAATCGATCGTTAAAACGAGCGATAAAGAGTTGTCGATCGCTGGTGAGCTCAGCTTCGAGTAAATCGATGTTCTGGTGGGGCCAAATCTTAGCCAGATCAATTTTATCCTGGGGACTGAATCGGGTAAGACGTTCAACGGTTAATTTCATTTTTATCGGCACCCCATTGTTTGAGTGAAGAATATGTTTGAGTGAAGAATAATGTCGTTGTCTTGTAACGAAAGCGTTATGTAACCTAATCTTTATGTTAATAGGGAAAATGTTTTTTTAATGACCATTTTTCCAATTAATATATCGCAATATTCCGTAATATTTAGAATATTAAGCCATAAATAAATATTTTGCTGGGTTATTAACCTAGTATTTTATTCTGTTGGCTTTGCTTGTTCCTGCTAGTGTTAGTTGATTTGCAGCATAAAATTCCTGTTTAATAATATGAAAAATAAAGCCTTATTAGAAACTATTACTAATAATAACCTAAGCTACTCTTACTTATAGGAAAATAGTCAGGTTATGGCTGATGATGGTCAGGTTTTCGGCAATATCCATAATGGCAGATAGGGTGAAAAGAATGAAATTTAGTAAAGGTAACGTATTGCTGATGGGCTGTATGGCTATGGCGTTGAGTCATGCCGTGAATGCTAAAGATATTAAGGTCGCGGTAGTTGGCGCGATGTCTGGGCCGGTAGCGCAGTATGGGGATATGGAGTTTATTGGCGCACGTCAGGCCATTGCCGATATCAATGCTAAAGGTGGCGTAAACGGTAATACGTTGGTTGGTGTTGAGTATGATGACGCATGCGATCCTAAACAGGCCGTGGCCGTCGCGAATAAGGTCATCAACGACGGTATCCGCTACGTTATTGGCCATCTGTGTTCTTCTTCTACACAACCGGCGTCTGATATCTATGAGGAAGAAGGCGTACTCATGATTACACCCGCGGCAACCAACGCGGATTTGACCACGCGTGGTTACAACATGGTGCTGCGTACGACGGGCCTGGATTCCGATCAAGGGCCAACCTCGGCAAAATACATTGTCGATACCATCAAGCCGCAGCGTATCGCTGTGGTGCATGATAAACAGCAATACGGTGAAGGCCTGGCCCGCTCGGTGCAGGACAGCCTGAAAAAAGCGGGTGCGAATGTCGTACTGTTTGAGGGGGTGACGGCGGGTGACAAAGACTTTTCTACTCTCGTGGCACGTTTGAAGAAAGAGAACGTCGATTTTGTTTATTTTGGCGGTTACTACCCGGAAATGGGGCAGATTTTACGCCAATCGCGCCAGGCTGGCATGACCACTACATTCATGGGGCCAGAGGGCGTGGGTAACGCTTCGCTGTCTAATATCGCGGGCGATGCATCAGAAGGCATGCTGGTGACGTTGCCGAAGCGCTATGATCAGGTGCCGGCTAACCAACCGATCGTCGATGCGTTAAAAGCCAAAAAGCTGGATCCAACGGGGCCGTTTGTCTGGACGACTTACGCTGCGTTGCAATCGCTGACGACGGCGATGACTCGTACCGGTAGCGATGAGCCGGAAAAACTGGCCGCCGATCTGAAAGCACATCCCGTGGATACCGTGATGGGGCCATTAAGCTGGGATGAAAAAGGTGACCTGAAAGGGTTTGAATTTGGCGTATTTGAGTGGCACAAGGACGGCACGTCTAGCGCCGTGAAATAATCCTTAAACCGGGGCAGACGATGGGTGAATGTGCCGTAATCTGCCTCTCCCCAACGTGGGACGCATTTTCCGTCTTCCGCGTGTGTGCCACAACGAATCCCTCAATACCGGCACTCCCGACGCCGTAAGGTGCGGGAGCAGCATGTAAGGTTAAGGTATGTCCGAGCAGTTTCTTTACTTTTTTCAGCAGATGTTCAACGGTCTGACGTTGGGCAGCACTTATGCGCTGATCGCCATTGGTTACACCATGGTTTACGGCATTATCGGCATGATTAACTTCGCGCACGGCGAAGTTTACATGATCGGTAGCTATGTCTCCTTTATCGTTATTGCGGCGTTGATGATGATGGGTATCGATACCGGCTGGCTGCTGATTGGCGTCGCTTTTATTGCCGCCGTCGTGATTTCCAGCGCCTATGGCTGGAGTATCGAGCGAGTCGCTTATCGGCCCGTCCGAACGTCAAAGCGTCTGATTGCGCTGATTTCCGCTATTGGGATGTCAATTTTCCTGCAAAACTATGTCAGCCTGAATCAGGGATCACGGGATGTGGCGCTGCCGAGTCTGGTGACCGGTCAGTGGGTGCTGGGCGAGAGTAATGGTTTTGCCGCCACCATTAGTGCCATGCAGTTGACCATCTGGATTGTTACGTTCCTCGCCATGCTGGCGCTGACGTTGTTCATTCGCTATTCCCGTATGGGACGCGCCTGCCGCGCCTGCGCGGAAGACTTGAAAATGGCAAGTCTGCTGGGTATTAGCACCGATCGCGTCATTTCCCTAACCTTTGTTATCGGCGCGCTCATGGCGGCCGTTGCTGGTGTGCTGCTAGGGCAGTTTTACGGCGTTATTAACCCCTATATCGGCTTTATGGCCGGGATGAAAGCCTTTACCGCAGCGGTACTGGGCGGAATCGGCAGCATCCCTGGCGCGATGATCGGTGGGCTGATTCTGGGCGTAGCCGAAGCGCTGACGTCCGCTTATCTGAGCACAGAATACAAAGATGCGGTGTCGTTCGCGTTGCTGATAGTGGTGCTGCTGGTGATGCCAACCGGCATCTTAGGTCGCCCGGAGGTTGAGAAAGTATGAAATCGCTCAATCTGTTTAATGCGTTGGTTTCCGCGCTTATGTTGCTGGTGTTGGCCTCGTTCTTAATGGGTATGCAACTGGCGCTGGACGGCACTAAACTGGTAGTTCATGGCGCTGATAAAGTCCGCTGGTATTGGATTGGCGCAGGCTGCGTCGTCGTGTTCTTCTTCCAACTGATCCGTCCGTTCTTCCAGCAAAACCTCAAGAAATTTTCCACGCCGTCGCTGGTGCTGCCGAGTTTTGATGGCAGTACGCCGCGGCAGAAGGTATTGGCTGCGGCATTGATTATCGCCGCTATCGCCTGGCCGTTTCTGGTCTCACGCGGAACGGTGGATATTGCCACTCTCACGCTGATTTACGTGATGTTGGGGCTGGGTTTAAACGTAGTGGTGGGTTTGTCCGGGTTGCTGGTATTAGGTTACGGCGGGTTTTACGCTATTGGCGCTTATACCTATGCATTACTGAACCATTATTACGGATTAGGCTTCTGGGAAAGCCTGCCGCTGGCGGGCATGGCGGCGGCACTGTCGGGTTTCCTGCTGGGGTTCCCGGTACTGCGCTTGCGCGGTGACTATCTGGCGATTGTGACGCTTGGATTCGGAGAGATTGTCCGTATTCTATTGCTGAATAATACCGAAATTACCGGTGGCCCGAACGGTATCAGCCAAATCCCTAAACCGACCTTCTTTGGTTTGGAGTTCAGCCGTAGCGCCCGCAGTGGCGGCTGGGACACATTCCACAATTTCTTCGGCCTGAAATACGATCCCAGCGATCGCATCATCTTCCTCTATTTAGTTGCGCTCCTGTTGGTTGTCCTGACTCTGTTTGTGATAAACCGCCTGTTGCGGATGCCGCTGGGCCGGGCGTGGGAAGCGTTGCGCGATGATGAGATCGCCTGCCGCTCTCTGGGGCTAAGCCCAACGCGCATCAAGTTGACGGCGTTTACTATTAGCGCCGCGTTCGCCGGGTTTGCTGGTACGCTGTTTGCCGCGCGTCAGGGCTTCGTCAGCCCGGAATCTTTTACGTTTGCTGAATCTGCTTTTGTGCTGGCTATTGTGGTTCTGGGCGGTATGGGCTCGCAATTTGCGGTTATTCTCGCGGCAATCCTGCTGGTGGTATCGCGCGAACTGATGCGCGACCTGAATGAATACAGCATGTTGTTGCTGGGGGCGTTAATGGTGTTAATGATGATCTGGCGTCCGCAAGGTCTGCTGCCAATGAAGCGTCCTGAGATGAAGCTGGAAGTGACGAAGAAGGAAGAGCAAGCATGATGCAGCCACTGTTATCCGTCAGAGGACTGATGATGCGTTTTGGCGGCCTACTGGCAGTCAACAACGTAGAACTGGATATTCATGCTGGCGAAATTGTTTCGTTGATCGGCCCAAATGGAGCCGGAAAAACGACGGTATTTAACTGCCTGACAGGGTTTTATCGCCCGAGCGGCGGCACCATCATGCTGCGCGATCGTCACTTGGAAGGGCTGCCCGGACAGACCATCGCCCGCATGGGCGTGGTGCGAACGTTCCAGCACGTCCGACTGTTCCGTGAAATGACGGTAGTGGAAAATTTATTAGTGGCGCAGCATCAGCACCTGAAAAGCGGCGTGTTTGCCGGGTTATTAAAAACGCCGGGCTTTCGTCGTGCGGAAGCCGATGCACAGGATCGCGCTGCAGTGTGGTTGGAGCGTATTGGCCTGCTGGATTTAGCAAATCGCCAGGCGGGGAATCTGGCATACGGTCAGCAGCGGCGTCTGGAAATTGCTCGCTGTATGGTGACGCGGCCTGAGTTACTGATGCTGGATGAACCCGCTGCCGGTCTCAATCCGAAAGAAACCGACGAGTTAAACCAACTGATTTTGGAATTGCGCGATAACCATCGGGTGTCCGTTTTGCTGATTGAGCACGACATGAAACTGGTGATGGGTATTTCCGATCGAATTTATGTTGTCAATCAGGGGACGCCGCTGGCACAAGGCACGCCGGATGAAATTCGCAATAACCCAGATGTCATCCGTGCCTATCTGGGTGAAGGATAACGTTTATGCTGTCATTACATCGGGTTTCGGCCCATTACGGAAAAATTCAGGCATTGCATCAAGTTAGCCTGCATATTAACCAGGGTGAGATTGTTACATTGATCGGGGCAAACGGTGCGGGTAAAACCACGCTGTTAGGCACGCTGTGCGGCGACCCGCGGGCATCGGAAGGGACTATTACATTCGACGGAAAAGACATTACCCACTGGCAGACGGCGCAGATTATGCGTAACGCGATTGCTATTGTGCCGGAAGGTCGCCGTGTTTTTTCCCGCATGACGGTAGAAGAAAATCTGGCGATGGGGGGGGTTCTTTGTTGAACGCGATCACTATCAAGCGCGCATTACACGCGTCTACGATCTGTTTCCACGTCTGTATGAGCGACGCGCTCAGCGTGCTGGCACGATGTCCGGCGGTGAACAACAGATGCTGGCGATTGGCCGCGCCTTGATGAGTCAGCCGCGGCTACTCCTGCTCGATGAGCCATCGCTGGGCTTAGCGCCAATCATCATTCAGCAAATATTCGATACGATCCAGCAACTGCGTGAAGAAGGTATGACCATCTTTCTCGTAGAGCAAAACGCAAATCAGGCGCTCAAATTGGCCGACCGCGGTTATGTACTTGAAAACGGTCATGTCGTGTTGGAAGATACCGGCGCGGCATTATTAGCTAATGAAGCGGTACGCTCGGCCTATCTGGGCGGATAAGATAAATTTTAATAGAGAGTCGATATCAGGCCGGATCACCGGCCTGATATCGTAGAAGGGTTAAGAAAAAATGGCCATTGAAGGGTTGCTTGCGCAGCGTATCGCTCAGCTAAAAAGTTCCGCTATCCGCGAACTGCTGAAACACAGCAAGATGGAAAATATTATCTCGCTGGCCGGAGGGATTCCGTCGGATGCATTGTTTGATTTTGAAGGGCTACACCAGGCGACACAAATAGCGATTACCGAACAGCCGAAAACGGCATTCCAGTATGGTCTAACTGAGGGGAGTGGCGTATTGCGCGATCGCATCGCCGAACTGTGCGCCGTGCGTGGCGTTAACACGCGCGGTGAAGATATTGTGGTGACGGCGGGTTCGCAGCAGGCGCTGGATCTGATAATGCGCGCGATGGTCGATCCGGGCGATGTGTTCGTCGTTGAACGACCAACGTATCTGGCAGCGTTACAAACGCTGCAATTGGCGCAGGCGCAGGTGATGTCGGTGTCGTCTGATGCCGACGGCATGGTGGTTGATGAGCTGGAAGCGTTGCTGAAGACGCAGCGCATCAAAGGGGTTTATATCGTCCCTAACTTTGGCAACCCAAGCGGCGTGACGTTAAGTCATGAACGTCGCCTGCAATTGGTTAAGCTGGCGGAGCGTTACGGGTTTGTGATTATCGAAGACGATCCCTATGGCGAATTGCGCTTTACCGAAGAACGCAATGCTACGCTGTTTCAGCTGGCGCAGGAGACATCCGGTAGTACGGAAAACGTACTGTATACCTCTTCGTTTTCCAAAGTACTGGCGCCGGGGCTACGTCTCGGCTGGACGATTCTACCGGATTGGCTGTTGCACAAGGTGGCAATTATCAAACAGGCTGCCGACCTGCATGCCAGCTCGCTGTCGCAGACCGTCGCGGAATGCTATCTGGGATTGGGCCGCTTGGAATCTCAGATCGAAAAAATTCGCCATGCCTATAGGCATAAAGGTGAACGGCTGGCTCAACTGATTGAGCAGGAACTGGGGGATGTGATTACCTTTAACCCGCCGAAAGGTGGAATGTTCTTGTGGGCGAAATTCCGTCAGGACGATTTCAATACGACAGAATGGTTGAAGAAAACGCTGGAGCAGGGTGTGGTCTTTGTGCCGGGTGAATTTTTCTTCCCGGGGGATATCGATTACTCAACGTTACGTTTGTCTTTTGCGACGGCAACGGATGAGCAAATGCATGAAGCGGTGGCTCGTCTGCGTCGGTCGCTATAATGGGGCGTTAAGGTAAAAAACCGCTGTAATATCAGCGGTTTTTTATGTATCGAGTCACAAGCATCAGCCATGTCGCCGATGATGAGATCACTCGATATCCAGTGGGTCTTCCGACAAGATAATACCGGTGTTATCGGCATACAGGTGATCGCCGGAGAAAAAGGTGACGCCGCCAAAGTTGACACGAATGTCGCTCTCGCCGATGCCCTCGCTAACCGCCCCGACGGGAATGGCCGCCATTGCCTGAATGCCAATATCCAGCTCTGCCAGATCGTCAACCTGACGCACGGCACCATAAACGACGATGCCTTCCCATTCATTTTGCGTCGCCAGTCGGGCGATTTCCGCATCAACCAACGCGCGACGTACCGAACCGCCGCCATCGACCAGAAGTACGCGCCCTAAGCCGTTCTCTTCAAGGAGATCGAAAAGCAGGCCATTATCCTCAAAACATTTCACCGTGGTGATTTTGCCACCAAATGAAGTACGCCCGCCAAAATTGGAGAACAGCGGTTCAACAACATTCACCTCTTCATGGTAGATATCGCACAGTTCGGAAGTATCGTATTTCATAGGATTAACGTCTGTTTGCCACCGGGGTTACGAGTATATCCCTTTCTGGCGGCTGTTGGCAAAATCAACAAATGTTAACTTGATACGTATCAGTAAATACCCATCGTGCTTATTCTCTGATTAGCTCAGGATTACCCCTACGGCGAACAGAATATTGGTCAGCAATGCACCCTTTACCGTTTTCTCCAGCATCGGACGCATACTGAATGCGCTGGTTTCACGTAATACATAGCGCGCCTGCCTGATGAGTAATGGGAGCGTCAGAATAAACAGCCAGCCAGCCAGACTGTGCAAATAAAACGCCGCAAACAGGCCGAGGCAAATGGGTGCCAGTAGCAACAGTATGGTGTGGTAAAAGCGCGCTTTTTGTGCGCCGAGACGCACCGCCAGCGTGTTTTTCCCACTGATGCGATCGTTGTCGATATCGCGCAAGTTATTGATATTTAATACCGCAGTGGCTAACAGGCCGCAGGCCGTTGCCGGTAAGCATACGATGCTGTCAAAGTGACCGGTTTGCAGGTAATAAGAGCCCGCGACGCTGAGCCAACCAAAGAAGATGAGCACCGAGATATCGCCGAGTCCGATGTAACCATACGGCTTGTTACCCACGGTATAGGTGATGGCCGCGAAAATCGCTAACAGCCCCAGTATCAGGAAGCCGATGATATCCGCCGGTTTTTCACATGCCAGAATCACTAAGCTGACGCCGGAAACAATCGTGAGGATCACTGTCACAATCAGCGCATTACGCAACTGCGCTAATGTGATCGCACCCGTTTGAATACCTCGCAATGGCCCAATACGTTCTTTGGTATCACTGCCTTTAACCGCATCGCCATAGTCGTTCGCCAGATTGGAAAGGATTTGTAACAGCCCGGCGGTTAACAACGCCAGTAATGCTACGCCCGGTTTAAAACTGCTATGCCAGCTCGCGATGGCCGAGCCTGTGACGATAGACGCAAAAGCCAGGGGCAGCGTTTTGGGCCGCAGACTATCTAGCCAGGCTCTGGCTTTGCTCGTGTGGATCGATGAGGTCATGGTGCGCTTCAATTTTATTGATGATTTAATAACGCAAATCATCGGTTTATAAACAAAAGTCGGTGACAGCGGGCCTATAAACAATAACGGGAGGCCAACGCCTCCCACTTTATCGTTAATCGTGCGATCCGCGGAAACGGATTATAAGATAAATCGACTTAGATCTTCATCTGCTACGAGTTCATCCAGATGATTATGTACATAATCTGCGTCAATGGTAACACTTTGACCCGTCATTTCGCTGGCATCGTAAGAAACATCTTCGATCAGGCGTTCCATCACGGTATGCAGACGGCGTGCGCCAATATTTTCAGTGCGTTCATTCACCTGCCAGGCGGCTTCGGCAATGCGGCGAATGCCATCGGGCGTGAATGAAATCGTTACGCCTTCTGTCGCCATCAGCGCTTTATACTGCTCGGTCAGCGAAGCACTCGGTTCTGTCAGAATGCGCTCGAAATCTTCTGTCGTCAGTGCCTGTAATTCCACGCGAATCGGTAGACGCCCTTGTAACTCTGGGATCAAATCGGAGGGACTGGCAACCTGGAACGCGCCAGAGGCGATAAACAGAATATGATCGGTTTTGACCATGCCATGCTTGGTTGACACGGTGCAGCCTTCGACCAGCGGCAATAGATCGCGCTGAACACCTTCACGAGAAACGTCCGGCCCGCTGCTTTCACCGCGCTTACAGATTTTATCGATCTCATCAATGAACACGATACCGTGCTGCTCAACGGCTTCAATCGCTTGCTGTTTCAGCTCTTCTGGATTTACCAGTTTGGCGGCTTCTTCTTCTATCAACAGTTTGAAGGCGTCTTTGATTTTAATTTTACGCGTTTTTTGCTTCTGTCCCGCCAGATTCTGAAACATAGACTGTAACTGATTAGTCATCTCTTCCATACCCGGCGGAGCCATGATCTCTACGCCTATCGGCGCCACGGCCAGATCGATCTCGATTTCTTTATCGTCTAATTGACCTTCACGCAGTTTCTTGCGGAAGGCCTGACGCGCCGCGGAGGGTTCCTGCGTGGCCTCTGCCTGTCCCCAGTTATTTTTCGCCGGAGGAATCAGCACATCCAAAATGCGTTCTTCGGCCATCTCTTCCGCGCGAAAGCGGTTTTTTTCAATGGATTGAAGACGCACCATTTTTATCGCGGAATCGGTTAGATCGCGGATGATGGAATCGACTTCCTTACCTACATAGCCGACTTCGGTGAATTTCGTCGCTTCAACCTTAATGAACGGTGCGTTAGCGAGTTTCGCCAAACGACGGGCGATCTCCGTTTTACCTACGCCGGTCGGGCCGATCATGAGAATGTTTTTGGGCGTCACTTCATGGCGGAGCGCCTCATCCAACTGCATGCGGCGCCAGCGGTTACGTAGCGCAATGGAAACGGCGCGTTTCGCTTTGTGCTGGCCGATGATATAGCTGTCGAGTTCGCTGACTATCTCGCGCGGGGTCATTTCAGACATAGTTGATCCTTACGCCTTGGAGGCTAATTCTTCTATCGTATGGAATTGGTTGGTGTAGATACAGATGTCGCCAGCAATCCCCAAAGATTTTTCGACGATGTCGCGCGCCCCCAGCTCGGTGTTTTCCAAGAGGGCACGAGCAGCGGCCTGCGCATAAGGGCCACCGGATCCAATGGCGATCAGATCGTTTTCTGGCTGAACAACATCGCCATTACCGGTAATGATGAGGGATGCATTTTCATCTGCGACGGCTAGCAGCGCTTCCAGTTTGCGTAGCATACGATCGGTACGCCAGTCTTTCGCTAATTCGACAGCGGCTTTAACCAAATGTCCCTGATGCAGTTCCAGCTTGCGCTCAAAAAGCTCAAACAGGGTGAAGGCGTCCGCCGTCCCGCCAGCGAAGCCAGCGATAACGCGATCGTGGTAGAGGCGACGCACTTTACGCACGTTACCTTTCATTACGGTATTACCCAAAGTCGCTTGTCCGTCACCGCCAATGACCACGAGTCCGTTGCGGCGTACACTTACAATTGTTGTCACGAGTCAGTCCCCGTTTGAAGAAAAAGATCCCCGTAATCTTCGGGGCGCATGGTGTTATAGGTGGGGGAAGGTATGGGGGTTTTCAACCCCCGTTGGCAAGAGGAATACAGTTTGATACCCCTGCGCCTTTAAGTCGCTGGATCATGTTATCTACGGCTGCCCGCGAACTATATGGCCCCAGCATAATCCGATTCCAGCCGCCGTTAGAGGTGATACGGCTTTCGATACCGGCGAACGCCAGTTGTGCCCTTACCGACTCGGCAGGATTGATGGTTTTAAAGGAGCCGCACTGAATCGCCCAGCGCTGATTTTTTTCAGCTTTTGCCGTCTGAGGCTGCTTAGCCGGCTGAGGTTGTGGCCTCGGCGTCTCTGGTTTGGGTATGACTGGCGCACGCGCTGCGGGCTGTGTGGTTACTGTAGGCGGCGGCTGTACTGCTTGAGCCGGCGGTTTTATCGTCACCTGAGAACGTGGAACCTGTACCTGTCCGTTATATGGCACCTCTGAGAGCTGTGTTGGCTGCTGACGCATGTCAGATTGTATTTGTTCCAGTAGCTGGCGTTGCTCGTCCGTCAACTGTACAGGTGACCTAACTTCTCCGCCGGCGGAAGGTTCCGTTGGCGTCGTAACGCCCAACTGGCGGTTTTCCAGCTCTTTAATGTAGCGCCAGCGCTCCTCCGGTTTCGGCGGCAGCCCATTGCCTTTGCCTGCATTGTGGTGCGGCAGAACAGGCGTCTCTTCTGGCTTATTATGGGCGATAAAATACAACCCGCCCGCGAAGGTGACTAAAATAGCCACAGCGAGTGCGATCATTGTTTTAGATGCACCTGAAGCCTGGCTTTTTTTTCGGCTCGTTGTTTTCCGACGTGTTCCTGATGAACGTCCCCGGCTCACATAATCTTTTTGTGCCACTGTCGTTTCGCTGTGAATGAATAGGTAAATAACGTAATTAGGGGGTCATGTTACTTAACCCTAAAATATTTGACCAGCGCCTGAAGTCCTAAAGCCGATTAAGGGCATAAATCGGGGCGGCGACGCTATCACGTATCACCAGCTCACTGGACAACAGACGAGATCCACTTTGCACCGTGTTACCCTGCAACTGTTCTAAGAGTAGCAGCATTGCTTCACGACCGATCTGATAACGTGGCTGGGCAACGGAAGTTAAGGGGGGGCAGCAGTACTGCGCCTGTTCAATATCGTCGAAACCGATAACGGAAAGATCGCGTGGGACGTTTAATCCCATTTTTCTGGCCTGAGCCAGTACGCCTACCGCGATGAGATCGTTATGGCAGAAAATCGCGCTGGGTGGCTGCGGGTGCCGCATTAGCGCAATCAGGCCGTTGATCCCGGTTTCATAAGCGAAATCGCCCTTAAAGATGTACTGATTATCGATAAGGAGCCCGTTACGGTGCAGAGCCTGAATATACCCTTGTAAGCGATATTGGCTCAACGGTATATGCTCGGGGCCAGCAATACAGGCGATACGCTGGTGACCAGCCTGATACAGATAATGTACGGCTTCAAAGGCGGCGGTTAGGTTATCAATATGCACGGTTGGTAGTGCCAGATCTGGTGAAAACGCATTCGCCATGACCATCGGGGGAAGATTACGCGGCTCTTCCTGGCTTGCGTTAAACGGTAGATTAGAGCCAAGTAATAACATACCGTCGATCTGCTTAGTCATAATCAAATCGATGAACGTCTTTTCTTTCTGATGTTGATGGGCGCAATCGCCAATCAATACCAGGTAGCCATATTCGGCGGCGGTTTCCTCGATTCCACGGAAAACTTCGGAGAAATAAGGGTCGCAGATATCCGGCACAATCGTCAAAATTGTCCGTGACTCGTTACGTTTGAGGCTTCTATTGAGTGCGTGGGGGGAATAACCCACGGCGATGACGGCCTGTTCAACCTTTCTGCGGGTCGCCGCAGAGACCTTCTCCGGATTCATTAACGTTCTGGATACGGTAGCGGTGGACACTCCCGCCTCCTCCGCCACGTCTTGCATCGTCGCCGTGGCGGCACCTTTCTTCTGCTTCAACGCTTTCTCCTGACGCCGAGGTTCTCCGGCGCTAATAGCCAGCGGAAAAATTCTGGTCGCTGACACACTATGATACGAGTAACACCAATACGGATAACACACATCAGCACCGCATGCAGGATGGATGGCGATGTGTTTCCGCTACTGTCTGCGCCGATAGTGATAACAGATTGCATAACGGTTTTGTTGCTTAATTTGCACAGAACCCGTGATGAATGGCGTGTTCTCGACGCCGCTCGCAAAAACGCATGGTAAGAAATAAATATAACTTATTGGGAAGCGTCAGCTGTCCGTGGGATCTACATCCAGCACCCATTTTACTTTGCGTGCCTGCGGCAGCGTACCGATCAGCGCCAATGATGTTTTAATCAGTTTCTGCAATCGCGATCTTGAGGGATGTTGCAGCAGGAGCTGCCAGCGGTAGCGGCCTGCGCGTTTAGGTTGTAATGCCGGTACCGGTCCTAGCAACCAGAGTGATTCATCCCGTAGTGGACTCGCTTCCAGTAAATTACGCAATTGCTGGAGAAACATGGCCGCCTGCTGGTTATCGTGATCGTCGGCACGGAAAAGAATATGGTTGGTAAAGGGTGGTAAAAAGACGCTTTTTCGTTCGGCCAGCGCCTGGCTGGCAAAGGCATCATAGCCCTGCTGTAATAGCGTTTGTAATAACGGGTGATCGGGATGATGCGTTTGCAACGCCACTTCACCGGCCTTACCCGCACGGCCCGCACGGCCAGCCACCTGAGTGTAAAGTTGGGCAAAGCGTTCGGCTGCGCGAAAGTCGGCGGAGAATAGCGAGCCGTCCACGTCTAGCAAGGCTACCAGCGTCACATCAGGGAAGTGGTGCCCCTTAGCCAACATTTGGGTGCCGATAAGAAGACGCGCGCCTCCTTGCCTCACCTGCGAGAGTTGCTGCTCTAGCGCACCTTTACGGCTGGTGGTGTCACGGTCGATACGGGTGATAGGAATGTCGGGAAAGATCGGCGCGAGACTTTGTTCCAACTGCTCGGTGCCGAGCCCAATAGGCACGAGATTTGTTGAGCCGCAGCCCGGGCACTGTTGTGGAATCGGACGTTGGCTATCGCAGTGGTGGCAGCGCAACATGTTCTGATGCTGGTGGTAAGTATAATAGCGATCGCAGCGCTGACACTCGGCAATCCAACCGCATTCGTGACACATCACCACCGGGGCGAACCCGCGTCGATTGAGGAACAATATCACTTGGTTATCATTGGCCAGATGGTGGCGAATGCGGGTAATCAGTGGCTGAGATAATCCTGCCGTCAGCGAGAGTCCTTTCAGGTCAATCACGTATTGTTTAGCCAGCGCGGCATTGCCTGCCCGTTTGGTCAGATTTAGACGTCGATACTTGCCGATTTGGACGTTATACAGCGTTTCCAACGCTGGCGTTGCTGTGCCCATGACGATGGGAATATCTTCTTCCCTGGCACGAAAGACGGCTAAATCTCGCGCATGGTAGCGCCAGCCATCCTGTTGTTTGTAGGAGCCGTCGTGTTCTTCATCAATCACAATCAGCCCCAAACGGGCAAAAGGGGTGAACAATGCTGAACGGGTTCCAATGATGATGGCGGCTTCACCGCTGCGGGCGCGCTGCCAGACAGCGAGGCGTTCGTTGTCGTTGAGTGCAGAGTGCAATACATCGACAGGCGCATTAAAACGTTCACGAAAGCGGGCGATGGTTTGCGGCGTCAGACCAATTTCCGGCACTAATACCAGCGCCTGTTTTCCCTGCGCCAGAATGTTTTCCAATACGCTGAGATAGACTTCGGTTTTACCAGATCCGGTGATTCCCGCCAGTAACCAGGCAGCAAAATGGTTGTCCTCACTGCGGATTGCACCGACGGCCGTGGCCTGTTCTGTGTTCAGGCGTAGGCGGTCGGTCGCCATGCTAAAGTGTTGGCGCCAATCCTGAGCTATTTGATCTGCGGCCTGTAATTCGCACAACCCTTTACTGCGTAATGCCTGCAATGCAGCCTCCGTCAGCCCCATTTCACTCACCTGATGGCGATAAAGCGGCGATTGGAGTAGCGCTGCTAGCGCCTGTTGTTGTTTTGCCGCACGTTTCAGCGCGTTGAGCGGCGTCGCCCGACCTTGCTCGGTGGCAAACCACTGCCAGAGCGGCGCGCGATGGGCGGGTTTCCCCTGACGCAATAGTACCGGTAACGCGTGGAATAGCACTTCACCAATCGGATAGTGATAGTACTCGACGGCCCACAATAGAATGCGCCACAGGCTGGGGGGAAACAGCGACTGTTCATCCAGCACGTCATGTACAGGTTTTAATTGCTCTGATGATAGTTGGCTGGTGTCGCTTAGCGCGGTAATAATACCGATAGCTTTGCGGTTGCCAAAGGAGACGCTAACGCGCGTACCGACCTGCGGAGTCATTCCTCCCGTAGGGAGCAAATAATCGAATGTACGTGCCAGTGGCACGGGCAAAGCGACCTGAGCGACAGACATAACTTCTCCATGAGCGTCGACGAGATGCGCGCGGCGTTCCACGATATAACCGATCGGTCTGTATCATGCGCCGTGCCGATTGAAAATAATGCAAGGCGCTAGTGTACATGCTGCAAGGGAGAATGTGTGGATGCGATTGCATCGGGTGGGGAGATTCTGTATGATCCGCCGCCATTGTGTCGTTAGAAGAAATGATCGTCTCGCTCGCGCAAATGATGATTTCGTTCGCATAATGAACTTACTTACTCAACTATCGTGTGGTGTCTGGCGGAATAGGGCTGGATAGCGACACGGCCTTAACAGAGGTTTCCCCATGAAAAAAGGTATTCACCCGAATTACGTTGAAATTACTGCGACTTGTTCTTGCGGTAATGTGATCAAAACCCATTCAACTGTGGGCCATGACCTGAACCTGGACGTTTGTAGCGCATGCCACCCTTTCTATACTGGCAAGCAGCGTGTTGTTGATACTGGCGGTCGTGTTGAGCGCTTCAACAAACGTTTCTCTGTTCCAGGCAGCAAAAAATAAGTCGTACTGGCCAATAGGCACAGTCACTTTCGACAAAGGCACCGACGGGTGCCTTTGTTGTTTTTAGCGTGTCAGCTTTTTCATCAGGTGCGCTGTTAAACCCCGTCCTTCAGGGCGGGGAGGATGTCAACCCTGCTGACGATTTACCAGCATTCCCAGAACGAAGATGCCGCCTAGCCCAGCCGTAATAATCCCGATGGGCAATTCCTGTGGTGCCAATAGCTGACGGCTAAGCCAATCACCCCCGCACAGCAGTATCGCGCCCAATACGGCTGTCATTGGTAGAAGCCTCTTGTGTAGCACGCCGCTCAGCGGTCGGGCTAGATGAGGGATCATCAGGCCGATAAAACCGATTACGCCAGTCAGAGCGACTAGGAGTGAAGTCGCGAAGGCACAGCAGATAAAAATTTCCACCCGCACGCGAGACAGGTTAACCCCCAGTGAGGCCGCGGTCTGGCCGCCAGCCAGCAGAGCATCAAGCGCGCGCCAGCGCAGGGCGGTGAGACCGAATAGCAGCAGAACGCTGAATACCGCAAAAGGTAACGTGTCCCAACGGGCAAGGCCAAGACCGCCCAGCGACCAGAAAAGAATCGAGCTGGCGGCTCGCTGATCGCCGGAAAACACCAGATAGTTCGTCAGCGCGCCGAACAGAAATGAGATCGCCAATCCGCAAATGATCAGGCGTTCTGCACCGCGCGCCTGTTGCAGCAGGAATAGCACAGTCACGGCGACGGCCGATAAAATACCACCACAGAAAGCCGCCATCGGCAGTGCCCAGTCACCGAGTTGCTCACCAAAGCGGGTGATGACTGCGACCGCCCCCGCCGAGGCGCCGGCAGACAAACCAAATAGAAAAGGGTCTGCCAGATCGTTACGGGTTGCCGTTTGCAAAAAGGCGCCGACCATTGCTAACCCTGCGCCGCACAGCGCCGCCAGAAGGCTACGGGGAATGCGCAGTTCCAGAATGATGCGTGATGTCATCGGTGAGACATCCGCCGATGATAACCCTAATACGCTGGCGACCTGTGTAAGGGGGATAGTCGTGCTACCCGTCGCAATATTTACCAGCATCAGCCCTGCCAATACCAGCAGCGCAACGACAAAGGTTGCGGCATAACGTGAAGATGTTGGGCTCACTGAAAGGCATCCGGGTAGAGTGCGTGCGCCAATTTATCGACGGCGGCGATATTCGCTGGTCCCGGCGTGAGTTCCGCATATTGCAGCTTCAGATAGCGATGCTGTTGTACGGCTGGGGTAAATTTCATCAGCGGGTGTGATTCCAGAAAACGTCTTAACGCATCTGCGCCGTTGCCCGTCTGGTAATCCAGCAAGATAATAAAGTCAGGCTCGCGCGCCGCCACGTTTTCCCACGATGTGGAGGCCCAGCTCGTTGCCATATCGTCCATCACGTTCTTGCCACCCGCCGCCTCAATGATGGCAGTTGGCATGGCAAATTTCCCGCTGGTAAAAGGCTTATCGTCGCCAGAGTCATACAGGAAAACCGTCTGTTTTGGCCGATCGCCAATACGGGTTTGCAGGGTGGCAATGTGCTGTTTCCAGCCGTCAATCTGTTGCTGAGCTAACTCCTGCTTACCGAAGATCTTCCCCAGTTTCAGCATGTCGCCGTAGAGCAGATCCATGCTGGCTCGTGGACGCTGCTGCTGCGGTTCAGTGAAAACGCAGCTTTCGCTGAGCACCAGCGTCTGAATGCCATATTTTTTCAGCGCTTGCGGCGTGACCTCACCACCGACTTTCATGCCATAGTTCCACCCTGCAAAAAAGAAATCTGGGTGTGCAGCCAGCAGGTTTTCAAGCGTGGGGTATTTTGCTGCCAGCTCAGGGATCGTACCTTGTTGCTTGATAAAGTCAGGGGGCGCCTTATACCAGCCGGTAATTCCGGTCAGCCCGACAATACTTTTTTGCAGTCCTAGCGCAAATGCCATTTCCGTCATGTTCAAGTCATGAATAACCGCGCGCTGCGGTGGCTGGGTGAAAGTTAGTGGTTGCCCACAACTGTCGACTGTGACCGGAAAATCTGAGGCATGTGCCCAGCACGACGTCAATGCCAGCAGTCCAGACAGAAGCATTATTTTCATCGGGATTCCTTAGTGCAGTTCAGGGGCTTCAAAGATGTGAATGGGTGAACCGTTTATCGGGTGCGGCACGGTAAAGCTCTCCATACCAAAGACGGATTTCACGCAGTCGGCGCTTAGCGCGTATGCCGGCGTTCCCCAGCGGAGTAAGGCTCCCTGTTGTAAAACGGCGACGCGATCGGCGAAGGGGAGGATGAGTGGCAGGTCGTGCAGCACTGCCAGCGTTGAAATGCCACGTTTCCGTACCAGAGACAGTAGTTGTGCTCGCGCCAACGGATCGAGGTGGTTCGTCGGTTCATCCAGTAGCAGAAGTTGAGGCGTTTGTGCAAAAGCACGCGCCAGCGCGGCGCGTTGGCGCTCCCCACCGGAGAGCGTGCCCAGCAGGCGGTGGCGCAGCGGTAATAATCCGGTATCGTCCAGTGCTTCTTCAATGAGTTGGCGATCGTTCTCAGGTGTGCTAACTCCGTGGTGCGGGATCCGTCCTAAAGCGACATACTCCGCGACTCGCAGACGCAGATCCGGCGTATCGTTCTGCGCCAGAATCGCTATCCGTTTTGCTCGTTCATGACGGCTCAGGGTATTCAGCGGCTTACCGTTCAGATGAATGCACCCCGTTGTCGTACCGAGTTCGCTGGTTAACACGCGTAGCAGCGTGGATTTGCCGCTGCCATTGGGGCCAACCAGCACTAGACGTTCGCCTGCCCACATAGACAGAGAAATATCACTTAATCTTGTCGCCCTATTGGCGTCGGTAACGGAAACATGATGCAACTGTAGCAGCGTGGGCCTGGTAGAGTGGCGCTCTGTCATGATGTGTATATATCACCGGTGGCTGTCAAAAAATGTTATGTTATATCATAACAAATTAAATGCAATCCCGATTTACAACATGAACGGAAGGGGAAAAGGTCTGCAGAAGAGAGCGGGGGATGTTAGTAAGAGTGAGGTATCGGGCGGTGATGTTCTGCATAACAAAACCCCGCCGGGGAAAGCAGGGTTTGCGAGAAAAGCGATAGTGCAAATGCGATCAGTAGTCCCACGTATCAGGATCGATACCCATTTCTCGCATGATGATTTTCGCGGCTTCAGGAATTTCATCGTTGCGCTCTTTACGCAAGTCTTCGTCATTCGGTAGCGGCTGACCCGTAAAGGCGTGCAGAAATGCCTCACACAACAATTCGCTGTTGGTGGCATGGCGCAGGTTATTCACCTGGCGGCGCGTACGCTCATCTGTCAGTATTTTCAATACTTTCAATGGAATAGATACTGTTATCTTTTTGACCTGCTCGCTTTTTTTGCCGTGTTCAGCGTAAGGGCTGACGTACTCACCGTTCCACTCAGCAGCCATGGGATACCTTAAAATTAATCTAATGAAGACAGCATCTGTCATGAAATATGACAATTCTAGCGGTTATTATGCTTATGCTCAATCTATACGCAAAGAGGTTTAGATGTCTAGATGTATTGACGGCTATTAAATCAGGGTTTACTCTTAAGCTCCTATCTTTTCAGCTCCAGCCAGGAAATGAGCCGATGACGCGTAAACAAGCAACGATCGCAGTCCGCAGTGGGTTAAATGACGATGAACAGTATGGCTGCGTTGTTCCTCCCATACATCTTTCCAGCACGTATAATTTTACCGGATTTAACCAGCCACGCGCTCACGACTATTCGCGGCGCGGTAACCCAACGCGGGATGTGGTTCAGCGAGCGCTTGCGGAATTGGAAAGCGGCGCGGGTGCGGTAATGACGAGCAGCGGAATGTCGGCGATTATGCTGGTTTGCACCGTTTTTTTGCGTCCCGGCGATCTATTGGTTGCTCCGCATGATTGCTATGGTGGCAGCTATCGTTTGTTTGACAGCCTGAGCAAGCGCGGCGCGTTTCGCGTTAAGTTCGTCGATCAAGGCGATACCGCCGCGCTCAATGCGGCCCTGGCGGAAAAGCCGAAGCTGGTGCTGGTGGAAAGCCCGAGTAACCCTCTACTGCGAGTGGTGGATATTGCCGCGATCTGTCAGGCGGCACGGGAAGCTGGCGCAACTAGCGTGGTGGATAATACCTTCCTGAGCCCCGCGCTGCAAAAACCGCTGGAATTGGGGGCCGATCTGGTGGTGCATTCATGTACTAAGTACCTGAATGGTCATTCTGACGTGGTGGCGGGCGCGGTTATCGCCAAAGAGGCCGATACCCTCACGGAACTGGCCTGGTGGGCGAACAATATTGGCGTTACTGGCGCAGCGTTTGATAGCTATTTGCTGTTGCGCGGTTTGCGTACCTTATCGCCACGCATGGCTGCCGCGCAGCGCAATGCGCAACAACTGGTTGAATTTTTGCAGACGCAGCCATTGGTAAAAGCGCTATATCATCCTTCGTTGCCGAATAATCCCGGTCATGATATCGCTTGCCGTCAACAAACTGGTTTTGGTGCGATGCTAAGTTTTGAGCTGGATGGGGATGAGAACACCCTGCGGCGTTTTCTGGCTTCGCTAGAGTTGTTTACGCTGGCGGAATCGCTGGGCGGAGTCGAGAGCCTTATCTCTCATGCGGCCACGATGACGCACGCGGGTATGGCGCCGGAGGCGCGTGCCGCGGCGGGTATCTCTGAAACATTGCTGCGTATTTCCACCGGTATTGAAGATGGCGATGATCTGGTTGCCGATCTGGATCGTGCGTTTCACGCCGCGGCCGCGAGGTAAGCATGAGTGCATTAGGCATAACGACCTCGGTTGTCGGGCGACAACTGCATAAGTTTGGCGGGAGTAGTTTGGCCGATGCGAAGTGTTACCTGCGTGTAGCCGATATTATGGCGGAATATAGCCATCCCGGTGATCTAATGGTGGTGTCCGCGGCTGGCAGTACCACCAACCAACTGATTAGCTGGCTAAAACTGAGTCAGAGCGACCGGCTGTCGGCGCATCAGGTTCAGCAACTATTACGCCGTTATCACAGCGAATTGATTGCCGGGCTATTGCCTGCGCATGAGGCTGAAGCGTTAACTACGCAGTTTATCCATGATTTGGAGCGTTTGGCCGGGTTACTGGATGGCAAGATGACGGATGCCGTGTACGCTGAAGTTGTTGGGCACGGTGAAATCTGGTCAGCGCGTTTGATGTCTGCTGTGCTAAATCATCGGGACATGAATGCAGCTTGGCTGGATGCGCGTGATTTCCTCTGTGCGGAACGCGCCGCACAGCCTCAGGTGGATGAAGGTCGTTCTCGGCCGCTGTTGCAGCAGTGTTTAGCGCAACACGTTGGGCAACGCCTGGTGGTAACCGGTTTTATTTGTCGAAACGATGCAGGTGAAACAGTCCTGCTGGGGCGCAATGGCAGTGATTACTCGGCAACGCAAATTGGCGCGCTGGCGGGGGTTGAACGTGTCACTATCTGGAGTGATGTCGCTGGTGTCTATAGCGCCGATCCGCGGAAAGTAAAAGACGCCTGCTTGCTACCGTTGTTGCGACTGGATGAAGCTAGCGAGCTGGCGCGTCTGGCGGCACCGGTGCTGCATACGCGTACCTTGCAACCCGTTTCCGGCAGCGGTATCGACCTGCAATTGCGTTGCAGCTATCACCCCGAACAGGGGTCGACGCGCATCGAGCGTGTGCTAGCCTCGGGAACGGGGGCAAAAATTATCACTAGCCATGATGATGTGTGCCTGATTGAAGTCCAGGTATCCGCATCACACGCGTTCGCACAGTTGCAAAGAGACGTCGAACAACTTCTGAATCGGGCACAATTAAAACCTCTGGCTGTGGGAGTTCACCCAGATCGTAGGCTCTTACAACTATGCTATACCGCTGAAGTAGTTGATAGCGCGTTGCAGTTATTATCACAGGCGGCGCTGCCCGTGGAGATCAACCGGCGTAATGGGCTGGCGATGGTCGCGATGGTGGGAGCGGGCGTGGGGAAAAATCCACTGCATAGCCACCGTTTTTATCAGCAGTTGAAAGATCAGCCGATTGAGTTTGTCAGTCAGGCCGATGAGGGAATTAGTCTGGTCGCGGTTCTACGTGTCGGCCCGACGGAACATCTGATCCGAGGGTTACATCATTCCTTGTTCCGTGCAGAGAAGCGTATCGGTCTGGTGCTGTTCGGCAAAGGGAATATTGGTTCGCGCTGGTTGGAGCTGTTTGCTCGTGAGCAAAGTAATCTGTCCGCGCGTACCGGCTTCGAGTTTGTGCTAGCCGGTGTTGTGGACAGTACGCGCAGCCTGTTGAATTATGACGGTCTGGATGCCAGCCGTGTGATGGCTTTCTTTGAGAGTGAAGCACAGACGCGGAATGGCGAAGATCTGTTCCTGTGGATGCGTGCGCATCCCTTTGATGATTTAGTGGTGCTGGATGTCACCGCTAGCGAGTCGGTGGCCGATCTCTATCTGGATTTCGCCAGCTATGGTTTTCACGTCATTAGCGCCAACAAACTGGCAGGCGCGTCAGGTGGCAATAATTATCGCCAGATACGAGACGCGTTCGCGAAAACGGATCGCCACTGGTTATATAACGCGACCGTAGGCGCGGGTTTACCCGTCAATTTCGCGGTACGAGATTTGCGGGAAAGCGGCGACAGTATTTTGGCAATTAGCGGGATTTTCTCCGGTACGCTTTCCTGGCTGTTCTTGCAATTTGACGGCACGGTGCCATTTACCGAACTGGTCGATCAGGCTTGCCAGCAGGGGTTAACCGAACCAGATCCACGCGTTGACCTTTCTGGTCAGGACGTCATGCGCAAGCTGGTCATTCTGGCGCGTGAGGCGGGGTATAATATTGAACCCAGTCAGGTTAGAGTTGAGTCGCTGGTGCCGCGGGGGTGTGAACAGGGGTCGGTTGATGACTTCTTCGAGAACGGCGATTCGTTGAATGAGCAGATGCTGAGTCGCCTGGAAGCGGCAAGGGAAATGGGCTTGGTTCTGCGCCATGTTGCCCGTTTTGATTGCAACGGTAAAGCGCGCGTTGGCGTTGAGGCCGTCCGTCCCGATCACCCTTTGGCTTCGCTATTGCCGGGTGATAATGTGTTTGCGATTGAGAGCCGTTGGTATCGGGATAATCCGCTGGTGATTCGCGGGCCGGGAGCGGGGCGCGATGTCACAGCAGGCGCGCTTCAATCTGACCTAAACCGTCTGGCGCAGCTACTGTAGCGCCTACTGTAATCGCGGCATCGTTGGTGGCCGTCTCTTAGTCGTATTTTTATGCAGACCAAGAGACGGTTTCGTGCGTCACGACCCCGCCATTTTCATGCTACCTCGTAGCAAACGCCCGACACGTGGCGGCTCACACGCCACTCGCCTCGTGACCCCCTTGGCTTTCCGGCGCAAATTATGCCGCTGACGCGGTGCCTTCTTCGATATCCGGCTTAACGGACCGCTTCCCTGCGGCTCATCCTGAGCCTGCTATCTCTTCAGCATAATTTTACGCCGGATAATGGCAAACTCCGCAGAGCTTTCGCGCACTTATATAAGGCGAGCGTTAAGAGTATTTCCCCATATTCCCCACCAGCCGTGTCATTGAAATGTCATAGCGATAACACGTTCTTGACACGTTCTCTACGCACAATCGGCGCATCGTTTAATTAGCGCGGAATGCACAGCAGTGCAAAAAAATACGTCCTCTGCGGCAACCCCGCATATTGTTATCGATCACCTCCATGTTGGGTACGGCACAACAGCCGTATTGAACGATATCCATCTGGAGATTGCTCAGGGTGAATTCGTCGCGTTGCTTGGTTCGTCGGGATGCGGCAAAACGACGCTACTACGAACCATCGCTGGATTCTCGTCGCCGCAACGGGGAGCGATTCGCGTTAACGGGCAGGATATGACGCAAGCGCCGCCGGACAAACGTGGAATGGCGTTGGTCTTTCAGAGCTACGCACTGTGGCCGCATATGACAGTGGCGCAACATATTGCTTACGGGTTGCGTTTGCGCCGCGTGGCGCGTGCGGAGATTGCCAGCCGTGTCGCTGAATTGGAAACCATGCTTGGGTTGACAGGCTTGAGTGCCCGCAAGCCTGCGGAACTGTCCGGCGGGCAGCGTCAGCGCGTCGCACTGGGGCGGGCGTTAGCGGTGAGGCCCGATATTTTGCTGCTGGACGAACCGCTCTCCAATCTTGACGCCCGTATTCGTCTGCAACTGCGCGATGAGATCCGGGCGCTGCAACAGCGGTTGGGATTGACCGCAATCCACGTGACGCACGATCGCGAAGAAGCGATGGTGATGGCGGATCGCATCGTGATTTTGAATCAGGGCCGCATCATGCAGGCGGGTAGCCCGCAAGAGGTGTATCACCATCCGGCCAGCGCGTTTGTCGCAGCATTTATGGGGGCGGAAAATCGGTTGGTGCTCGACGCGCACGATGACGGGGGAACGTTGATGATCCCAGGTGATGCGGAGAGCCATCCACTCGTGCCGGTGGGGACATCGCTATCGCCCGGCACGATAGAAGCGCGCTTCCGTGCGGAGGCCGCACAACTTTACGATCCCGCGGACGCGCCTCCTCCCCAGCCCGGCATGTTAATGCGCTATGGCACGGTGCAGGCACAAAGCTATCCCGGTGGATACTGGTTGCACTCGGTTTCCAGCGGCGCCTGGCGGATACAGGTTCATGCGACGCGTCCCTATGCGATTGGGCAGCGGGTTGCGGTACAGATCCCTGCCGAGGCGCTGTTTCTTTTCCCGCTGACAGAAAAGACGACGTCTTCAGCAGCGGTACCGAACACCCTTACACGTCATTCCCCGCTTCCGGCTTGACGGCCCGATCCTGAATTGGAGACAAATAAAATGAAACGCATTTTTGTTGCAACGTTAATGATGAGTATGCCGTTGGCTGCCGTGCAGGCTCAGGAGCTCACCGTGTTAACGGCGGGTGACCAGAACATGGTCGACTATGTGAATGAATATCTGGGGCCGCTGTTTGAGAAGCAGCATCCTGGCGTCAAGGTTCGAGCTATTGGGACGGGTCCGGGGGATGCCGGGTCGCAAAAGATTCTTGAGCGTTTTGATGCGCAGCAGGCCGCCGGGGCCAAAGTCTGGGATACCGATGTCGCGGTGGTGCATGAAAAATTTGTTGGTCCAATGGTGCAGAAGGGCGATTTGCTGAAATATCGTGATGATATTGCCAGCGGTAAGCTGGTTAGCATGGCGGCGGCGGATAAGGCCATGGGGACGGATGTGAAAGGCTATGTGATGCCGATGTTTAGCAGCCAGACCGCGCTGGCCTATAACCCCGATATGGTGCCAAATCCTCCGAAGAGCTATGACGAAATTCAACAGTGGGCCGCTGCTCATCCGAAGATGTTTGGTTATAACGGAATTAAAGGTGGCGCATCGGGCGTCAGCTTCGTGATGGGGTGGATTTATGCTTACGGCGGCGATGCCCAGAAGTTGATGAATGGCCCGTTTGATGAGGCGGAGGCGAAGAAATGGCAACCCGCGTTTGAACGCTTGAAGGATTTTAATAAGAACGTGACATTGACGCCGGGCAACGCGGGTACGCTTGATATGCTTAGCCGTGGTGAGATCGCCATGGGCCCCGTGTGGGTTGATATGTTTTATTCCTGGCAAGCGCGTGGACAATTGCCGGACAACTTCAAACTACTGCTTCCGGCACCGGGCATGCCGGGGCAGCCGATGCATTATGTTATCCCGGCTCAGGCACCGCATCGTGAACTGGCCAAACAATTTGTCGAACTGGCTACCAGCGCCAAAGTTCAGGCGGAAGGGATCGTTGAGCGCTTTAACTGGTATCCGGGGATTGATGCCAAGTATGTTCAGGCTGAGCTGAAACCCGAGATTTGGCAACGTCTGTTTACGGATGTGACACCTGATGAGTTGGCGAGTAAAGGTAAGACATTCCCTATTGCGCCTTACCATACCGCGATTTTAAACGCCTATGAGCGGGCGATGGCGAAGTAACCCATACACTTGTACTACAGGCGCTCTGACAGCATAAAGTCAGGGCGCGGAGACCTTCATGCCGCAAGTATCTCAATTTTCTTCCCGATTAGTGGGGATCGCGCTGGTGCTTCCTGCGCTAGTCGTGGTCGCCGCCTGTTTTATCACCCCGTTGGGGATGTCGATTGGGGGTGCGTTTGTTAGTCAGACAGGCGTAGGTATAGATAATTTTGTCACCGCATTAACGCTGTATCTGCCCGATATTCTGTTTACCTTACTGATAGTAAGCCTGGCCACGCTATTGATCGGCTTGCTATCCGTTTTGATTGGCGGTTACCTGACCCTGGGGGAAAGTCCGCGTATGGTAGCGTTACTGCGCTGGATTTACCGCTGGCCATTGTTTATCCCGTTCATCGTCACCGGACAAATTTTACGTACCTTTCTGGCTAAGAACGGTTGGCTGAACGGCGCACTGGATGCGCTCGGTATTGTTGATATGGCTAGCGCCAGTAATTGGCTGGACTGGCGTGGCATCGTGTTTGCCTTTGTCTGGAAGCAGACGCCATTTGTGGCGCTATTGGTTGCTGGCGCAATGGCGTCGCTGGATCGCACGATGATCGAATCTGCCCGTAATTTAGGCGCATCACGCCTGCGTATCCTGTGCGAAATTGTGGTGCCTCAGGTGGGGCAAACGCTGCTTACCGGGCTGATTCTCTCATTCGTCACCATGATGTCGGTGCTATCCGTGCCGATGATGATCAATGCCCAATCACCGACGATGCTTACCGCCAATATTGCTTTCCGTATTAACGCCTATGGCGATTATGGCGTGGCCAATGCATTGGGTGTGATTGCTCTGCTGATGACGGGCTTGTTTGCGGTGATTTATCTTCGCCTGAACATGAGGGAGAGGGCATGAAGAACGTCCTGTGGTGGATCCCGAGAATGTTGATTCTGGGAACGCTAATCTTCCTGATTTTTGGTCCATTGGCTAACCTCCTGCTGTGGTCAGTGGCGGAAAAATGGTTCTATCCTCATCTGTTGCCTAATGATTGGGGGTTCGCTTTTTGGCAGCGCGTGTTTTCACCGCGCGGAGTGGCTTGGGAAGCACTAGGCAATAGCGTATTAGTGGCGGTGTTTACCGTACTGGCCTCGCTTCTGCTGGCGATTCCTGCCGGATATGCGCTGGCGCGCCTACCCTTGCCCGCCCGCGGGTTAATACTGCTTATTTTCCTGATTCCACAAGCCTTCCCAAACCTGACGGTGTACGTGAATATCGCCCGGCTGTTCTATCAGTGGGGGCTAAACGGCACGCTGTTGGGCGTCGTTCTGGTGCATACCGTTCACGGGCTGGTGTTTGCCGTTTGGATTGCTTCGGCGGCGTTTGCGGCGGTGGGGCGTGAAATGGAGCAGGCGGCGCGATCGATTGGAGCCGGGCCGTGGCGTGCCTTTATCGATATCACCTTGCCGTTGGCAATGCCGGGATTAATGGCATCGGCTATCTTCGTTTTCCTCGAATCGCTGGATGAATTTACCGGCAGCTATTTTGTCGGTGCGCCGGATGTGCAAATGATGCCGTTACTGCTCTATACCGCGGGGGCGGGAGGGAACTATCAGATGGCTTCCATTACTGCGTTGGTGCTGTTGGTTCCCTCGGTCTTGTTTATGCTGGTCGTGGAGCGCTTTTTGAAGGCGGATGTGATGGCGAGGATAGGGAAATGACAGGAGGCAAACCCGGTTACGTTAGTGCGCAGGATGTCGCGCGTCGGGCTGGGGTATCGCGCTCGGCGGTGTCCCGCAGTTTTACCCCCGGCGCCAGCGTGTCTGCGGCGACTTATGCCAAAGTGATGGCCGCAGCGCAGGCGTTAGGGTATCAGGTTAACGATTTAGCGCGCGGCCTTCTGGCGAATCACAGCCGTTTGGTGGGGTTAGTGGTCACTCGCCCAGAGGTCGGGTTCCGCGCCAATTTGGTGGCGGAGTTGTCGCAGGCGTTAATTCAACGCGGCTCGATCCCTGTTCTTATCAATACCGGTCATGCCCGGGAAGCGATGGTGGCCGCGCGTGTTATTTTGTTCGGTCATCGCGCGGAAGCGACGATTGTTCTGTCGGGGTCGCCGCCGAAAGCATTTGTCGAACTGGCACAGCTCAATCGCCAGCCGTTGATAGTCATTGGCCGACATGAACCGGCGTGTGACAGCGTGCATATCGATAATGACAGCGCGGCGCGTATGGCCGCGCGGTTGTTCGCCTCATCGGGTAGAACACGTTTGGCGCTGGCTGGGGCGGCTTCGGCAACGCCCAATATTATTGAGCGTGAACAGGCGTTTTGTGAGGAAGCGCGGGTGTTAGGGCTGTCGGTAGCCGTGGTTCGTGGTGTTGATACGGATTATGGCGATGGGCTGGCGGTGGGCCAGCAGCTGTTTTCTCGTCCCGATGCCGTCAGGCCGGATGCGGTATTCTGCGTAAATGATTTAGTGGCATTTGGCGTTATCGATCGCGCAAGGCAGTGTGGCCTTGCCGTTCCGCAGGATCTTATGGTCATCGGATTTGATGATATACCGGCCGCAGGATGGGATGCTTATGCCTTGACAACGTTTCGACAGGATCCTGCCACGATGGCGGCGCAGGCATTAACGTTACTCGATCTTCGCCAGTCGCAAGAACAAGCTCCCGCGCGTCGAGCGCAGGTAAGCGCTTTGCTAATTCGCCGCCAGTCGGCGTGACTGCATAAGCACACGATAATGTAATAGAGTGAAGCCGAGAATAGTGATGAAACTGATCCAACTTTCCGATCTCCATTTGACCGCGCAAGACGGTAATCTACATGGACGCGATCCCAGGCAACAATTGAGGGCGGCGATTGCCGATATTAATGCACGGCAACGCGATGCCGATCTCGTGGTGATCTCCGGCGATCTGTCCGATGACGGCAGTGCGTCATCCTATGCGTTTCTGGCGTCAGCGTTAGCCAGGCTACAGATTCCCTGGCGCGTGACGCTGGGGAATCACGACGATCGAGCGATGTTTTTGGCTCAATTTCCACTGCTGGCGGATGAGAACGGATTTGTGCAAAGCGTGACGACCGTGGGGAATCATTGCGCAATTCTGCTGGATTCGTTGCAGATCGGTGATGTCGCTGGAACTCTATGTTCGGCACGATTGGCGTGGCTTGAACGGCAGCTTCAGGCGGCCTCGGGTAAGAATGTATTCCTGTTTTTACATCATCCACCCATGCCGATAGGGCTTCCCGCGCTGGATGGCGTGCGGTTGGTTTCCGAAGCGGCAGAGGCATTGTTCCAGGTGTGTCAGCGGTACGGTAACGTGCGGCATATTTCGGCAGGACATGTGCATCGGCCTGCCAGCGGTGCGTGGCGAGGGATTTCGTTTAGCACGGTACGTGGCACCAATCATCAGTCAGCCCTGCGCTTCGCAGCGGGGTTTGAAGTCAGTCTGGAGGAGCCGCAATACGCCATTTTCCTGACGTCGGAAGACGGGCATACCGTGCACTTTCACGATTTCCCCTGTGGCTGACGGCGTGTTCCCTTTCGTTTAATCATAGTGTGATGCGGTCTGAGTGAAATTTTTTCATTTACCTTGAGTAATCATCACCACCTGCCGGGCTGAAAAACGTTGACTCTGTAAACCAATTACGTCATTTTCTTTATAGACGTCTAAACGTATAGACGTATGTCGAACAATGATAAACAGTCACGGTCATGGGGTAGCAGGTATGAGCTTTTTTCACGCAAACCAGCGGGAAGCGCTGAATCAAAGTCTGGCGGAATTACAGGGACAAATTAATGTGTCATTCGAATTTTTCCCGCCACGTACCAGCGACATGGAAGAAACCCTGTGGAACTCTATTGATCGACTAAGCAGCCTGAAACCCAAATTTGTTTCTGTCACGTACGGTGCAAATTCTGGCGAACGTGACCGTACTCACAGCATCATCAAGACGATTAAAGAGCGTACCGGTCTGGACGCAGCGCCGCATCTGACCTGTATTGATGCGTCACGAGAACAACTGCGTGAGATTGCCCAGGATTACTGGCAGAGCGGTATCCGCCACATTGTCGCGCTACGAGGCGACTTGCCAGCCGAAGGCGGCAAACCGGATATGTACGCGGCGGATTTGGTTGCCCTGCTGAAGGAGGTGGGGGATTTCGACATCTCGGTTGCCGCTTATCCTGAAGTGCATCCGGAGGCGAAAAGCGCGCAGGCCGATCTGATCAACCTGAAACATAAGATCGATGCAGGAGCAAACCGGGCGATTACGCAGTTCTTTTTCGATGTAGAAAGCTATCTACGGTTCCGCGACCGCTGCGTTGCCACGGGCATTGATGTGGAAATCGTTCCGGGGATCCTGCCGGTATCGAATTTCAGGCAATTGCAGCGGTTTGCCACCATGACCAATGTTCGCGTGCCAAATTGGATGACAAGTATGTTTGACGGTTTGGATAACGATCCTGAAACCCGCAAAATGGTCGGGGCATCTATCGCGATGGATATGGTGAAGATTTTGAGCCGAGAAGGCGTTAAAGATTTCCACTTCTACACGTTGAACCGCGCGGAGCTAAGTTACGCCATTTGCCACACGCTGGGCGTCCGGCCTGACGTGGCTTGCTGAAGCGATGTGCATGGTTTAAGGAAGCAGAAGGTTGCCACGTGGTTGCGGTAATCCGGCGAGTGGAGTCGCTGTATCGTGGCTTGCGGTAATCTGGAAAAGGAGGGATCTCAGGGATGAGATCCCAATCCGCATGTGTTAACTGATTGTCTGCGCCCAATCATTTTTTTCTTTTCTCTTTGGTTTCCGTTTGCCAACCTTTCTCCGGCCTGCCGCTCATTTTTCCCGTTTTATGTTGCCTATTATCGGCTTACACATTGCATTCCCCTGCGCTCTCAATACTGCCCTGAACGAGCGAATGACACAAAATGCTGTTAACGTCAAATCACTTGAATATATTAGCCTGCTCGGTATAGCGTGATGGGTGGTTAGGTAAACAGACGCGCTTAGCGAAGATATGACTCATTTTGAATATTGATAGGTATTGCCACGCATTGGTATCATATTTATCGTTTTTGACTATCGCCATAAGGAGAATAATAATGAATATTCGGGATCTAGAATATCTTGTCGCATTGGCAGAACATCGGCACTTTCGCCGAGCAGCAGATTCCTGCCATGTGAGCCAGCCAACACTCAGCGGACAAATTCGTAAACTAGAAGATGAACTTGGCGTAATGCTGCTTGAGCGAACCAGCCGTAAGGTCTTGTTTACACAAGCCGGGCTGTTACTGGTCGAGCAAGCGCGAACGGTATTACGCGAAGTCAAAGTCTTGAAAGAGATGGCAAGCCAACAGGGCGAGACGATGTCCGGACCGTTGCACATCGGTCTTATCCCCACGGTGGGGCCTTATCTACTGCCGCAAATCATTCCTATGTTGCACCGCACGTTTCCCAAACTCGAAATGTATCTGCATGAGGCGCAAACGCACCAGATGCTGGCTCAGTTGGACAGTGGAAAACTTGACTGCGCTATTCTGGCGATGGTGAAAGAGTCCGAAGCCTTTATTGAAGTGCCACTTTTCGATGAGCCGATGATGCTGGCTGTATATCAGGATCATCCATGGGCAAACCGCGAACGCGTGGCGATGTCCGATCTGGCGGGCGAAAAGTTGTTAATGCTGGAAGATGGCCACTGTCTGCGCGATCAGGCTATGGGGTTCTGTTTTCAGGCCGGGGCGGATGAGGATACGCATTTCCGGGCGACCAGTTTGGAAACGCTGCGCAACATGGTCGCCGCGGGGAGTGGCATTACGTTACTGCCTTCGTTATCGGTTCCACACGAACGCCAGCGTGACGGTGTTTGCTATTTGCCATGCTATAAACCAGAGCCTAAGCGCACTATCGCGTTAGTGTATCGCCCCGGTTCGCCGCTGCGCGGGCGCTACGAGCAACTTGCCGATACTATCCGAGAACATATGCAAGGCTATATGGAGAAGCTGTCAAAATAAACGGTTAAGCCCGTTCAACGCTGCCACACGGTAAGCCTCTGCCATGGTGGGATAGTTGAAGGTGGTATTAACGAAATATTCGATAGTATTACCTTCTCCTTTCTGCTCCATGATGGCTTGCCCGATGTGGATAATCTCTGCGGCGCGTTCGCCAAAGCAGTGAATACCCAAAATCTGTTTCGTTTCACGGTGAAACAAAATCTTTAAGCTTCCCACATTCATCCCAACAATCTGCGCTCGCGCCAGATGTTTGAATTGCGCACGCCCGACTTCATAAGGCACCTTCATCGCAGTGAGTTGTTGCTCGGTTTTCCCAACAGAACTGATCTCCGGGATGGTGTAAATTCCGGTAGGGATATCTTCAATCAAATGTGCGCTGGCATCGCCTTTGATAATGGCTTGCGCGGCGAGTCGGCCCTGATCGTATGCCGCCGAGGCCAGACTGGGATAGCCGATGACGTCGCCGATCGCATAAATATGCGCCAGCGCCGTTTGGTACATGTCGTTGACTTTCAACTGGCCACGTCTGTCAGTGCTCAGGCCGATATTCTCCAGCCCTAGCGTTTCCGTGTTCCCTGTGCGCCCGTTGGCATAGAGCAGGCAGTCGGCCTTCATCTTTTTGCCCGATTTCAGGTTGACGATAACGCCGTCAGGCAGCCCTTCAATGCTTTCGAATTCTTCGTTATGGCGGATGACCACGCCGTTGTTCCAGAAATGGTAGGACAGCGCATCCGACATTTCCTGATCGAGAAAGGCCAGTAGCCTATCGCGGGTATTAATTAAATCGACCTTAACGCTCAAACCGCGAAAAATAGACGCGTATTCGCAGCCAATCACCCCTGCGCCATAGATGATGACATGCTGAGGCTCGTGGTCGAGTTGTAAAATTGAATCACTGTCGTAAATGCGCGGGTGGTTGAAATCGACTTCCGCCGGATGATACGGGCGAGATCCGGTGGCGATAATAATGTTCGCGGCGGTTAGCATTTCATGCGTATTGTCCGGGTAGCGAACGACAATCGTGTGGGCGTCAATAAAGCTAGCTTCACCGGAGAACAGCTGGCACTGGTTACGTTCGTAAAACCCCTGTCGCATCCGGGTTTGCTGGCCGATGACGCTGTCGGCATGACGCAGAATGTCAGAGAATGAGGAGCGAATAATGCGGGCGTTATCACTGTACAGCGGGTTTTGATTAAATTCTATTATGCGGCTGACGGCGTGACGGAGCGCCTTCGATGGAATTGTTCCCCAGTGGGTGCAGCCGCCGCCAACGTTGTAGTGACGTTCAATCACCGCAATTTTAGCGCCGTGCTTCGCTAATCCCATTGCTGCACCTTCGCCGCCGGGGCCAGAACCAATAATAATGGCATCGTAATCGAATTGATGTTGTAGAGTCATGGTAGGGTAAACCTGTTTTTATACAAATTGATAACGCAAATGCAACATTGGGCGATTGTAGCACCGACGGCGGCAGAACCCAATCATCCCTATCTTTACTGTGGAAACCAATTATTACATTCTTAATATGACAAACTTTGTCGCATTCTGCGGGCAATAAAATTTGTTATAGTGCCCCTCTGGAAAGGGGAGAGGATACGTGGGCCGCATAATGGGTGTCAGAGCACAACAAAAAGAACGGACTCGTCGTTCCCTTATCGAAGCCGCATTTAGTCAGTTAAGCGCAGAGCGCAGTTTTGCTAGCCTTAGCCTGCGAGAAGTCGCGCGAGAAGCGGGTATCGCACCCACATCCTTTTATCGTCACTTTCGCGATGTGGATGAGCTGGGGCTGACGATGGTTGATGAAAGCGGGCTGATGTTGCGTCAGTTAATGCGCCAGGCGCGGCAGCGCATCGCTAAAACCGGTAGCGTGATAAGAACGTCAGTATCCACTTTTATGGAATTTATCGGCAATAACCCGAACGCATTCCGGTTATTGTTGCGTGAGCGCTCTGGGACGTCGGCGGCATTCCGTGCGGCAGTCGCGCGGGAAATCCAGCACTTTATTGCGGAGCTTGCGGATTATCTTGAGGTAGAAAACCACGTTCCCCGCAGTTTTGCGGAAGCGCAGTCGGAAGCGATGGTGACTATCGTTTTCAGCGCAGGCGCGGAAGCGCTGGATGTTTCCCTGGAACAACGTAAACAGCTGGAAGAGCGTCTGGTGCTGCAATTGCGGATGATCGCCAAAGGCGCCTATTACTGGTATAGAAAAGAGCATGACAGTAGTTTTACCGTGCCCTAAATCACTATGAGGAGCGAGAACCCATGACAGAAAACCTCCATCAGGAAAACGGGACGCTAGTCCTGGCGCTGCTTGCTGGCTTATCCGTTAACGGCGCGTTTGCTGCTTTGTTCAGTAGCGTTGTTCCGTTCTCTATTTTTCCTCTGATTGCGCTGGTGTTATCAGTCTACTGTCTACACCAGCGTTATTTGCACCACAGTATGCCGGAAGGCATTCCGATGCTGGCAGCCGCTTGTTTTTTATTAGGGTTGCTCATTTACAGTGCCATTGTGCGCGTTGAATACCCTGAAATTGGTTCAAACTTTATTCCGTCAATCCTCTGTGTGGCGTTAATTTTCTGGATCGGTATTAGGCTACGCCGCAGAAAAGCTACGCAATCAGTTTCATCCGAAGAGAGCGAAATGCTATAGCCGGTGGATGTGGTGGAAAGGCGCGTCGATAATAGACGTTACTGGCGTCGTATTAATAACACGCCGCACTCCATATGGTGCGTATAAGGGAACTGATCGAATAGCGCCAGGCGGCAAATATCGTGAGTTTTCGATAACGTTTGCAGATTATGGATCAGCGTTTCCGGGTTGCAGGAAATGTAAATAATGCGCGGATACGCCTGCACCAGTTTCACCGTTTCGTCATCCAGTCCGCTGCGTGGTGGGTCAACAAAAATCGTTTCGCATTGGTAACTCGCCAGATCGATGCCCTGTAAGCGGTTAAATTTGCGCGCCCCTTGCATGGCCTGCGTAAATTCTTCTGCCGCCATGCGGATAATTTGCACGTTCTCTATCTGGTTCGCCGCGATGTTGTATTGTGCTGCCGCGACGGATGGCTTAGCAATTTCGGTCGCGAGCACGCGTTTGAAATTTCTTGCCAGCGCGAGTGAAAAGTTTCCATTACCGCAATACAGCTCCAGCAAATCTCCCGTCGATCCCGTCGTCGCATCCAGCGCCCACTCCAGCATCTGAATATTGATTGCGGCATTCGGCTGCGTGAAGCTGTTTTCTACCTGTCGGTAAATCATATCCCGACCTGCTACCGGCAGGCGTTCATCGACATAATCGCGGTCGAGGCAGATTTTGGTTTTTGTCGCGCGGCCAATCAACTGTAAACGGAACCCCTGCGCCGTCAGGCTATCGCGCAGCGCGCGGGCATGATTCTGCCATTCCTCGTCCAGAGCACGGTGATACAGCAGTGAAACGATCGCTTCGCCGCTCAGGGTGGACAGATAGTCTATCTGGAACAGTTTGCGGCGCAGAACGGGATTGGGCTGAATAGCGGCGATCAATACAGGCATCAGACTATTGATTAACTCACTGGCTGCCGGAAAACGATCGACGCGAATGCGCTGCTTGGTTTGCTGGTCAAACATGATGTGGTAAAGCTCGTCACCCTCATGCCAGAGACGGAATTCGGCGCGCATCCGATAGTGGCTAACGGGAGAACGGAAGACGTCAGGTTCCGGTGCATTGAAAGGCGCCATCATTCCACGCAGACGCCCAGTTTTCTCTGCAAGCTGGGCGTCATAGTGTTCGATAGGCAGGATTTCTGGCGTCATGGTTTTCTCGTCTGAACAGCGTCTAAAAGGGGGTTATTGGCCGGGAATTGTAGGGAATCCGGGCAAGAAGTCCAGTTTTGTTACGTTACTACCTTGCGGTTATATAGAAGTCTAGACTTCCACAATTCGTGAATGTAGGATGAGCGTCCGGCCTTGTTGCACAAGTTAAAAGGGAATCCAGTGTAAATCTGGAGCTGACGCGCAGCGGTAAGGAATGTTCCGGCGATTGCAGTATTATGCAGACACTGTCTTTTAATGATGGGAAGTCATCGCCTTCTTTGTTATCACAGCCCACCGGTTACAGCGGTTGTGGTAGACAGCGGCATCCAAGCCCGAAGACCTGCCGGAATACGTCGCAATGGGTTCTGCATATCGCGTGCTATTAACAGAGCCTGCGGCATCCTTATTATTTCTCGGATGCGTTAACAATGATTAAAAAAGTTTCGCTGCTGACGGCGCTTTCCGTCACGGCATTTTCTGGCTGGGCGCAGGAAAACCATTCAACTCAGAATGTGTCATCGGAACAAAATACCGATGACATGGTTGTAACGGCAAATCGCTACGCCCAGCCGGTTTCGTCGGTGCTGGCGGCAAACAGTATTGTCACGCGAGCGGATATTGATCGCTGGCAAGCGAAGTCGCTCAATGATGTTATGCGTCGCTTGCCGGGTGTGGACATCGGACAAAACGGCGGTTTAGGGCAAAAAAGTTCGTTGTTTATCCGTGGGACTAACTCTAACCATGTGTTGGTGCTGATCGATGGTATTCGTCTGAATCAGGCGGGTATTAGCGGCTCTTCTGACCTCAGCCAGATTCCCCTCTCTTTAGTTCAAAAGATAGAGTATATCCGTGGCGCTCGTTCTGCGGTCTATGGTTCTGATGCTATTGGTGGTGTGGTAAACATCATTACCACCAGAGATAAGAATGGCACCACATTGGCTGCAGGTGTCGGTTCAAAAGGTTACCAAGCTTACGATTTGGCAACCCAGCAAACTTTGGATAGCGGCACAACAGTCACTTTAGCGGGTAACTACGCCTACACAAAGGGGTTTGATATTGCTGCCGCTGATGCTCCACGTCAGCCAGATCGTGATGGATTTATGAGCAAATCCATTTATGGCGCAGTAAAGCAGCAGTTCAACGAGGAGTTTAGCGGTTTTCTGCGTGGTTACGGTTTCGATAACCGAACCGATTATGATGGCTATGACGCTCTTGATAATACGACCTGGGCTGTATTGGGTACACCAAGTATTCGACAGCTTTATAGTCAAACGTGGGATGCTGGTTTGCAATTTAATCGGGATATTTATTCGAGCCAATTAGTCGCCAGTTATAGCCATACCAAGGATCTAAATTTTGATCCTGCCAAGGGGCGTTATAGCCCAGCGTCAGCGCTGGATGATGTAAAGCAATATAATTTTCAATGGGGGAATACGCTTGCTGTTGGTGCGGGGAGCGTGAGTGCGGGTGTGGACTGGCAAAAGCAGACATCGCAGCCAGGTACAAATTATGTGATGGCTGGACACGAACAGCGTAATGCTGGCGTCTACGCCACTGCCCAACAAAAAATAAGTAGTGTGACGCTAGAAGGTGCTGTTAGAGGCGATGACAATAATGTTTTTGGTTGGCATAACACTTGGCAGTCAAGTGCTGCGTGGGAGTTTATTGAGGGGTACAGTATCTTTGCCTCTTATGGCACCGCATACAAAGCACCGAATCTGAATCAAGTCTACAGCGAAAAATACGGTAACCTCAATCTTAAGCCAGAAGAAAGCAAGCAGTGGGAAGGTGGCTTTGAAGGAGTGACTGGTCCAATTAACTGGAGATTATCTGGCTATCGTAACGATATTGATAACCTCATCAATTTTGACGCAACAAATCGTTATAGCAACATCCAAAAAGCACGAATCAAAGGAGCTGAAGCAACGGCATCTTTCGATACTGGCCCTCTGGCTCATACGGTTTCTTTTGATTATCTTGACCCACGTAATAGCCAGACGAATAAAGTGTTATTGCGTCGAGCTAAGCAACAGGTCAAATATCAGTTGGATTGGGCGGCAGCCGATATCGATTGGTCGGTGACTTACCAGTATCTCGGTCAACGTTACGATACAGATTACAATACGTTCCAGCCTGTGAAATTAGGTGGTGTAAGCCTTTGGGATCTCGCGGCCTCATATCCAGTCACCTCTCATCTGACAGTTCGTGGTAGAATCGCCAACCTGTTTGATAAAGATTATGAGACGGCATATGGCTACCGCACGGCAGGGCGAGAATACTATCTCACCGGAAGCTATACCTTCTAACCTTCCATCCCGTCCTACGATTCTGGTCTTTGATTCCGGCGTAGGCGGGTTGTCTGTTTATGATGAAATCCGGAAACTCTTGCCGGATCTCCACTACATATACGCATTCGATAATGAAGCGTTTCCCTATGGTGAGAAATCACAGCAGTTTATAATCGAGCGGGTAGTTGAAATTGTTAATACGATTCAGCGACGCCATCAGCTTGCGCTGGCTGTGATTGCCTGTAATACGGCGAGTACGATTTCCCTTCCTGCATTACGTGAGCGTTTTACTTTCCCCGTCGTGGGCGTTGTCCCTGCGGTGAAGCCTGCAGCTAAACTGACGCGCAACGGCATTGTCGGCCTATTGGCGACACGCGCAACGGTGCAACGCCCGTATACGCACGAACTAATTGCCCGTTTTGCGACGGATTGCCAAATTTTGTCGCTGGGGTCGTCGGAATTGGTCGAATTGGCAGAGGCAAAATTGCAAGGTGAGACGGTCTCCATTTCCGAACTGCAAAAAATCCTACGCCCTTGGCTGCGTCTACCGGAACCGCCAGATACAGTCGTGCTGGGTTGTACGCATTTCCCATTGTTAGCAGAAGAGCTGAAAGCCGCATTACCACAGGGGACGCGCCTTGTCGATTCGGGTGCCGCCATTGCCAGAAGAACATCATGGATGATTGCTAATTTGGCTAGTCTTCCACTTTCGACAGATAAGAATCTGGTCTACTGCCTGACGATTACTCCTAAAGTCGCTACGTTGTGGCCAGTATTACAGCGTTATGGCTTTAATTCGTTGGAAAAACTGCCACTCTGATAGCCTTGTGGGCAAATAGTAGACAAATGAAAATTATTCTGCATTTAGCGCTTGTCAGGCGGCGAGAAGTCCCTATAATGCGCCACCACTGACACGGCAACAGCGACACGCGGTTGTGGTGGAAAGGGAAAAGATTCAACGAAGGCAGTCAGTCATGACTTGACTTCACAGCGGAAACGCATAACATATGCGCCCGCGCCGCAGTACGCTGCGGCACTGCTCTTTAACAATTCAATCAGACAATCTGTGTGGGCACTCACAAGACCGTATCTTAACGATATAAAAAGTCTTGAAGAGTGAACAACAGTAAATTCATTACGAATAAACAGTTTTAATTCTTTGAGCATGGCTGACGAGTTCAGCAAATCAAACAAATCTTAAATTGAAGAGTTTGATCATGGCTCAGATTGAACGCTGGCGGCAGGCCTAACACATGCAAGTCGAGCGGTAACACAGAGAGCTTGCTCTCGGGTGACGAGCGGCGGACGGGTGAGTAATGTCTGGGAAACTGCCTGATGGAGGGGGATAACTACTGGAAACGGTAGCTAATACCGCATAATGTCGCAAGACCAAAGAGGGGGACCTTAGGGCCTCTTGCCATCGGATGTGCCCAGATGGGATTAGCTAGTAGGTGAGGTAAAGGCTCACCTAGGCGACGATCCCTAGCTGGTCTGAGAGGATGACCAGCCACACTGGAACTGAGACACGGTCCAGACTCCTACGGGAGGCAGCAGTGGGGAATATTGCACAATGGGCGCAAGCCTGATGCAGCCATGCCGCGTGTGTGAAGAAGGCCTTCGGGTTGTAAAGCACTTTCAGCGGGGAGGAAGGCGTGAGAGCGAATACCTTTCATGATTGACGTTACCCGCAGAAGAAGCACCGGCTAACTCCGTGCCAGCAGCCGCGGTAATACGGAGGGTGCAAGCGTTAATCGGAATGACTGGGCGTAAAGCGCACGCAGGCGGTTTGTTAAGTTGGATGTGAAATCCCCGGGCTTAACCTGGGAACTGCATTCAAAACTGACAGGCTAGAGTCTTGTAGAGGGGGGTAGAATTCCAGGTGTAGCGGTGAAATGCGTAGAGATCTGGAGGAATACCGGTGGCGAAGGCGGCCCCCTGGACAAAGACTGACGCTCAGGTGCGAAAGCGTGGGGAGCAAACAGGATTAGATACCCTGGTAGTCCACGCTGTAAACGATGTCGACTTGGAGGTTGTGCCCTAGAGGCGTGGCTTCCGGAGCTAACGCGTTAAGTCGACCGCCTGGGGAGTACGGCCGCAAGGTTAAAACTCAAATGAATTGACGGGGGCCCGCACAAGCGGTGGAGCATGTGGTTTAATTCGATGCAACGCGAAGAACCTTACCTACTCTTGACATCCACAGAATTTGGTAGAGATACCTTAGTGCCTTCGGGAACTGTGAGACAGGTGCTGCATGGCTGTCGTCAGCTCGTGTTGTGAAATGTTGGGTTAAGTCCCGCAACGAGCGCAACCCTTATCCTTTGTTGCCAGCGATTAGGTCGGGAACTCAAAGGAGACTGCCGGTGATAAACCGGAGGAAGGTGGGGATGACGTCAAGTCATCATGGCCCTTACGAGTAGGGCTACACACGTGCTACAATGGCGTATACAAAGAGAAGCGAGCCTGCGAGGGTGAGCGGACCTCATAAAGTACGTCGTAGTCCGGATTGGAGTCTGCAACTCGACTCCATGAAGTCGGAATCGCTAGTAATCGTAGATCAGAATGCTACGGTGAATACGTTCCCGGGCCTTGTACACACCGCCCGTCACACCATGGGAGTGGGTTGCAAAAGAAGTAGGTAGCTTAACCTTCGGGGGGGCGCTTACCACTTTGTGATTCATGACTGGGGTGAAGTCGTAACAAGGTAACCGTAGGGGAACCTGCGGTTGGATCACCTCCTTACCAAGAAAGATGTGCGTTGAGTGAAGTGCTCACACAGATTGTCTGATGAAAAAAATGAGCAAGCGCACCTGTTGATGTAATGAGTGTTAACTCATGCTGATGCGAGCGTGCCGGATGTCTGATTCGGTACGGAGTTTTCGTGTCCCCATCGTCTAGAGGCCTAGGACACCGCCCTTTCACGGCGGTAACAGGGGTTCGAATCCCCTTGGGGACGCCAATCCGATAATGAGTGAAAGACATTATCCTGAATATCGTAAAGATGACTTTGATAAGTCGTGTTTACGATATTGCTCTTTAACAATCTGGAACAAGCTGAAAATTGAAACATGACAGCGGAATAATCGTGAATACCTTGGCTATTTATGGGTAAACACGGTGAATTTGTCTGTCAATGAGTCTCTCAAATAATCACAGCGCGATGATGACTTTGGTTTATCAAAGACACCTTCGGGTTGTGAGGTTAAGCGACTAAGCGTACACGGTGGATGCCTAGGCAGTCAGAGGCGATGAAGGGCGTGCTAATCTGCGAAAAGCGTCGGTAAGCTGATATGAAGCGTTATACCCGACGATACCCGAATGGGGAAACCCAGTGTGTTTAGACACACTATCATGACATGAATCCATAGTGTCATGAGGCGAACCGGGGGAACTGAAACATCTCAGTACCCCGAGGAAAAGAAATCAACCGAGATTCCCCCAGTAGCGGCGAGCGAACGGGGAAGAGCCCAGAACCTGAATCAGTGTGTGTATTAGTGGAAGCGTCTGGAAAGTCGCACAGTAAAGGGTGATAGTCCCGTACACAAAAATGCACAGGCTGTGAGTTCGATGAGTAGGGCGGGACACGTGATATCCTGTCTGAAGATGGGGGGACCATCCTCCAAGGCTAAATACTCCTGACTGACCGATAGTGAACCAGTACCGTGAGGGAAAGGCGAAAAGAACCCCGGCGAGGGGAGTGAAATAGAACCTGAAACCGTGTACGTACAAGCAGTGGAAGCCCACTAGTTGGGTGACTGCGTACCTTTTGTATAATGGGTCAGCGACTTATATTCTGTAGCAAGGTTAACCGAATAGGGGAGCCGGAGGGAAACCGAGTCTTAACTGGGCGTTAAGTTGCAGGGTATAGACCCGAAACCCGGTGATCTAGCCATGGGCAGGTTGAAGGTTGGGTAACACTAACTGGAGGACCGAACCGACTAATGTTGAAAAATTAGCGGATGACTTGTGGCTGGGGGTGAAAGGCCAATCAAACCGGGAGATAGCTGGTTCTCCCCGAAAGCTATTTAGGTAGCGCCTCGTGAATTCATCTTGGGGGGTAGAGCACTGTTTCGGCTAGGGGGTCATCCCGACTTACCAACCCGATGCAAACTACGAATACCGAAGAATGTTATCACGGGAGACACACGGCGGGTGCTAACGTTCGTCGTGAAGAGGGAAACAACCCAGACCGCCAGCTAAGGTCCCAAAGTCATGGTTAAGTGGGAAACGATGTGGGAAGGCCTAGACAGCCAGGATGTTGGCTTAGAAGCAGCCATCATTTAAAGAAAGCGTAATAGCTCACTGGTCGAGTCGGCCTGCGCGGAAGATGTAACGGGGCTAAACCATGCACCGAAGCTGCGGCAGCGACACTAAGGTGTTGTTGGGTAGGGGAGCGTTCTGTAAGCCTGCGAAGGTGGCCTGTGAGGGCTGCTGGAGGTATCAGAAGTGCGAATGCTGACATAAGTAACGATAATGCGGGTGAAAAACCCGCACGCCGGAAGACCAAGGGTTCCTGTCCAACGTTAATCGGGGCAGGGTGAGTCGACCCCTAAGGCGAGGCCGAAAGGCGTAGTCGATGGGAAACAGGTTAATATTCCTGTACTGGGTGTGACTGCGAAGGGGGGACGGAGAAAGCTAGGTTATCCGGGCGACGGTTGTCCCGGTTTAAGCGTGAAGGTGGATGACTTAGGAAAATCCGGGTCATTGTTAACACTGAGGCGTGATGACGAGTCACTACGGTGATGAAGTAACCGATGCTACGCTTCCAGGAAAAGCCTCTAAGCACCAGGTCACATCGAATCGTACCCCAAACCGACACAGGTGGTCAGGTAGAGAATACTCAGGCGCTTGAGAGAACTCGGGTGAAGGAACTAGGCAAAATGGTGCCGTAACTTCGGGAGAAGGCACGCTGGAGTTGGTGAAGTCCCTGGCGGATGGAGCTAAGACCAGTCGAAGATACCAGCTGGCTGCAACTGTTTATTAAAAACACAGCACTGTGCAAACACGAAAGTGGACGTATACGGTGTGACGCCTGCCCGGTGCCGGAAGGTTAATTGATGGGGTAAGCCGTAAGGCGAAGCTCTTGATCGAAGCCCCGGTAAACGGCGGCCGTAACTATAACGGTCCTAAGGTAGCGAAATTCCTTGTCGGGTAAGTTCCGACCTGCACGAATGGCGTAATGATGGCCAGGCTGTCTCCACCCGAGACTCAGTGAAATTGAACTCGCTGTGAAGATGCAGTGTACCCGCGGCAAGACGGAAAGACCCCGTGAACCTTTACTATAGCTTGACACTGAACCTTGAGCCTTGATGTGTAGGATAGGTGGGAGGCTTTGAAGCGTGGACGCCAGTCTGCGTGGAGCCAACCTTGAAATACCACCCTTTAATGTTTGATGTTCTAACGTGGGCCCCTGAGCGGGGTTGCGGACAGTGTCTGGTGGGTAGTTTGACTGGGGCGGTCTCCTCCCAAAGCGTAACGGAGGAGCACGAAGGTTAGCTAATCCTGGTCGGACATCAGGAGGTTAGTGCAAAGGCATAAGCTAGCTTGACTGCGAGAGTGACAGCTCGAGCAGGTGCGAAAGCAGGTCTTAGTGATCCGGTGGTTCTGAATGGAAGGGCCATCGCTCAACGGATAAAAGGTACTCCGGGGATAACAGGCTGATACCGCCCAAGAGTTCATATCGACGGCGGTGTTTGGCACCTCGATGTCGGCTCATCACATCCTGGGGCTGAAGTAGGTCCCAAGGGTATGGCTGTTCGCCATTTAAAGTGGTACGCGAGCTGGGTTTAGAACGTCGTGAGACAGTTCGGTCCCTATCTGCCGTGGGCGTAGGAAGATTGAGAGGGGTTGCTCCTAGTACGAGAGGACCGGAGTGAACGCACCGCTGGTGTACGGGTTGTGATGCCAATTGCATTGCCCGGTAGCTACGTGCGGAAGAGATAACCGCTGAAAGCATCTAAGCGGGAAACTTGCCTCGAGATGAGTCTTCCCTGGGCACAAGATGCCCCTGAAGGGCCGTTGAAGACGACGACGTAGATAGGCTGGGTGTGTAAGCGTAGCGATACGTTGAGCTGACCAGTACTAATGACCCGAGAGGCTTAACCTTACAACACCGAAGGTGTTTTGAGAGATGAAAGACGCATAGAGAACGATATTCAGCTTGTTCGAAGATTGAAGATTAAATGTTTACGCGATGGCGTGGACATAAAACAGCGCGGAGCGCTGGCCTGAGAAGGGAGGAGACAAAATCGTCGGGAACGATTTTGTACGTCGCAGAGCGACGACCCGAAGGGCGAGTCTCAGGAAGAGACGAGAAATTTGCCTGGCGGCGATAGCGCGGTGGTCCCACCTGACCCCATGCCGAACTCAGAAGTGAAACGCCGTAGCGCCGATGGTAGTGTGGGGTCTCCCCATGTGAGAGTAGGGAACTGCCAGGCTTCAAATTATACAGGTGCGCTGATATGGCTCAGTTGGTAGAGCGCACCCTTGGTAAGGGTGAGGTCCCCAGTTCGACTCTGGGTATCAGCACCAGTGAATTAAGTTAATGTTCGGTTTTGAAAAGAATTTACCTGGCGGCGATAGCGCGGTGGTCCCACCTGACCCCATGCCGAACTCAGAAGTGAAACGCCGTAGCGCCGATGGTAGTGTGGGGTCTCCCCATGTGAGAGTAGGGAACTGCCAGGTTTCAATTTAAACAAAAGGCTGCCTGATTGAAGGCAGCCTTTTGTTTTGTAACGAAATTTTATTTCAGGCTACTGTTATAACCAATAGCAACGAATAGCCTTATGCTTTCCTCACGCCATACCAAATAAGCCATTACCGCTGGCGCTCAATGTTACTCCCAGATTATCCCATTATCACAGTAGTACGCAGTACAGTAGGATCTTCCTGTAAAAAAACCTCGATACGGAGGTTTTTTATAATATGGCTGGATGCTTAAAGAATACGACTGATGAGTCGATCTATGCGTATACGGCGTAGGCGACGTATTAATTTTCGTACTTTAACGGGATATTGCGCGATACTCTCTAACTCTTTGTAACTTTTAATGATGCGGGTATGCGTCCTGATTACATCAAGTTCATCCAGACGCTGTTGTAATAGAACCTGCTGAGGGTCGTGAATCAAGATAGCGTTTTCCAAATCCAGACGCCATGCGCGAGGGTTGAGATTGTTCCCTGTCAGCAGTTGCCACTTATCATCTACCCACATGCCTTTCAGATGGAAGCTATTGTCGCCATCTTTCCAAAGCCTTACCACAAGTCTTTGGTTCTCAATATAGCGTTCAAGCCGACTCAGGAAACGGCGAAGATTGATCTCGTAAAGATACGGTAACGCTCCAATAATTTTGAAAGGACGATCTTCGGGAATATAGAAGTCGTTAGCGGTCTTATCACCGATAATAATTTCTACCTTTTTGCCGTCTCGTAATAATCGAATAATATTTCTGACTAGCAGCGCTGGCAGGTTGAAATATGGGGTGCAGATGATCAGTTGCTCATCAGCGCAATACATCAGATGATGTATGGTCTTATTCAACGGGCTTTGTTTCCCTAGCCCGACCAGTGGCGTGACGGTTAATTCGTTCGCATCAGCACTGTGTTCCGGAACCTGATAGCCAGCGGTACGCAATGATTGTCGAAATTGCTTAATATCGCTTTTGATTTCCAGATTTTTAGGGCGATCGGTATGATCCAACCGCTGCGCTGCCGGGGCTGACAACATTGTTTGAATATATTGCACCATCGTATCAGCTAGCACTGGATTATGGATCAACTGATAGCGGTCATAACGGTACTTTTGATGCTGATGCAAATAAACATCATTTAAACTGGCTCCGCTGTAGATGACCGTGTCATCCACAATGAACCCTTTCAGGTGCAGCACACCCAGGGCTTCACGCGTGTTAACGGGAATGCCATAGATAGGAAAATGCGTGTCTGGATGCTTCTTCGCCATATCGCAATACCAATCGGCATTAGTATTTTCTGCCGCTGCGCCGATCCTGCCGCGCTGGGCACGATGCCAGTCTACCAGAACACGGACATCCAGTTCTGGGCGCTGCTGTTTGGCTTCATAAATTGCGGATAGAATCCCCAAGCCGCCGTCATCGTGTTCAAGATATAACGCTACGATATAGATGCGCTTCTTAGCGTTCAAAATAGCGTTAATCAACGTCGTGCGGAAAAGCTCCGGCGAATGCAATGTCTGAATATCATCTGCGTTTTGAGGAATTCTGGGCAGTTGTGCAAGGTGCTGTTGGTATTTATTGCGTTTAAAGTTTGACAGCATCACAGTGCGTTTCTTCTCTCATCAGTTTATACCCACAATACTTCGAACTGTACTAGGGTATATGACCTTCTGGTCATTATCAAAATTAAGGGGTAACCGAATGGGCGATAATACCATTACTTTATGGCTGTTGTGAGCCTGTTTTGCGATAACAATCCCGTTGCGAGCGCCATGTCACGCCATGCGATCATCCTTTAAGCGGCAATTCTAGCGACACAATACCCTCTTCTAACTGTACTGCGATGTGAAAACCAAGTTTCTTGGAAAGTTGGATCATGCCTTGATTATGCGGCATGGTAATGCCGGTCAACCGGCTGAGTCCATGTGCCTGAGCGTAATCAATCAGCTTTTCCATTAGGAGTCGGCCAAGGCCAAGTCCTTTTAGATCAGATCGTACTAGCACGGCAAATTCCGCTTCCGTATTATCTGGATCGGAAACCGCACGCGTCACGCCAATAATCTCTGTCTCTGCACCGAATTGGCGTATAGCAACAAACGCCATCTCACGATCGTAGTCAATTTGCGTCATATTGGCTAAATCTTCATGAGTGAACTCATTAATTTCGCTGAAATAGCGATAATACAAGTCCTCTTTTGTCACACGAGAAATGAACGCACTGAGCAGCGGTTCGTCTTCGGGTAAAATAGGCCGTAACAGGCAACGATCCTGATTTTTGAGGATGACAGTTTCTTCTAACGCATGGGGATAGGGGCGGATTGCCAATCTGGACTGCGGATCGCCATTAAATGGCGTTAGATACAGAGTGGCATCCACTAGTGTGAATGAATTTCCAGAGGTCAGCAAAGGGTGGATGTCTAACTGGGATATCTCAGGGCAATCAATAATCAGGTTGGAAACCTGAACCAGTAAGCGGCTAAGTGCGGGAATATCAAGTGGGCACCGTGCGCCATATTCAAGAATTTTGCCATTTTTTATTGCTTGTAGCACCAAATAGCGAGCTAGCGCCATATTTAGCGGGGGTAATGCGACGGCAGCCTGCTCTTCTCGCCACTCAATGCCGCCTTCCCCCAACATAATTAGCGGGCCGAAAACGGGATCTTGTTTGACAGCGATCCTGAGTTCTCGCGCACCTGCGCGATTTGCCATGCTTTGTACTAATAGGCCGTAAACGTGTGCTTGCGGGTAGGTACGTTTCACCCGGTCAAGAATGGCATTTGCCGCCAGTTGGACTTCTTCAGCTGTTTGCAGAGATAACATGACTCCCTGAACATCCGATTTATGCGGAATATCGGGCGATCTCAGTTTTATCGCGACCGGATAGCCAATTTTTTCGGCGATATGGACAGCCTCGGCACTGTCGACGGCAATCCAGGTAGGTAGTGTGCTTAAACCATAAGCATGCAAAATTGGCTGGACTTCATGCGTATCAAGTTGAGTCACGCCAGCTGACAGCGCCTGATGAATAAGCGCATGAGCTCGATTGGCGTTAATGCTTAAATTCAGCGGTAGCGCGGGCGTTTCCCTAAGCTGTTTCTGATTACGCTGATACTCGACGATATGCATAAACGCCGTTACAGCACCTTCTGGTGTGCGGTAAGTAGGAATGCCGGCATCGTTAAACAAGCGCCGTGCTTCCTGCGAAGAAAACTCGCCACACCAGTTAGTCAGTAGCGTGATTTTTCGTCCTCGCGGGTGTCGCTGAAATAGCGTAATCAACTGTGCAGCGCAGTCGGTGCCGGGCGCAGCGGCGCTAGGTGCATGAATAATTAAGAGTGCGTCGATGTTATCGCTGTCCAGCAATATTGAAATTGCCGCCAGATAACGCATTGCAGTCGCATCATCACGCAGATCGAGTGGATTGTCGACTGTGACAGCTTGTGGCAATGCCTGCTGTAGCGCTTGTCGGGTCTTTTCATTAAGTTGGGCGAGTTTACCTTGCTGGCTCAGAAGCTGGTCTAGCGCTAACGCGGCCAGGGACGCGCCGTTGCTCACCAGCATCAGACGTTCACCGCGCAACGGCCGCAGGTGACTTAACGTCTCAACCGCAGAAAAAAGCTCGTGTGTATCCCGTACTCTTAGTAAGCCTGCGCGTTGGATGGCCGCGTCATAGCCAGCATCCAGCCCCTGACGCTGGTCATTGAGTAATTGCTGGGCCTGCTGACTACGCCCGCTTTTTATTACCAAGATTGGCTTATTTCGGGAAGCGCTGCGGGAAGCAGAAAGAAAACGGCGAGCATCGCTAATGTGTTCCAGATGCAGCAGAATTGCACTGGTCTTGCCATCGCGCGCCAGGAAATCTAACAAGTCATCGACATCGATATCCTGACTATCGCCCAAGGCGATGAAATAGGAAAAACCGATACCGCGCTGTTGTGCCCAGTCCAGTATCGTATTGGAAACGGCGGCAGACTGTGAAATAAACGCCAATTTGCCTTTTAAAATCGGGACGGGAGAGAAACTGGCGTTTAAACCTTGCCAGGGGGCAAGTAGTCCGAGGCTATTGGGGCCCAGTAGGCGCATGTGATAGCGCACCGCGCAGGCCTTTAATTCGCTGAACTGGGTCGGTGGCGAGGAGAGAATGATGACGGTTTGACACCCTTTTTGTCCCAGCTCCTCTAGCAGCGCCAGATTACGGCTGGCGTTGGTGCAGATCACGGCAAGATCGGGCGTCATCGGCAGACTGGCGACCATCGGATAAGCTAGCACGCCGCAAACGGCCCGATATTTCGGTGTGACAGGCAGAACGGGGCCGCTGAAATGGCCGTCCAGTAGATTTCTCATCATCAGGAAACCGGCCCGACCTGGTTTTTCTGATGCACCAAGAACGGCGATAGACTTCGGGCGTAACAATGCTTCCAATCCGCGTTGGCTCATGCGTCACTCCTTCACATCGACTTCCTTTGATACTAACTGCTTTCCGCCGATTGTGCCGTGACGATGGGTCGATTTTCCCGCAAATGTGGGTGTGATTTCCCCGCCAGATAGTGTTGACGAAAACGCACAAAGTGCTGAGATAGCGCATCAGCGGCGGCGGCATCTCCCGCCTGTGCGAGTAGGGCGATAGCAATCTCGGCGGTGCAGTGTTGCCCCGCGTCGCTGGCTTCACGCAGTTGATAGCGGGAAAGTGTATCTACTTTCAGCGACAGGATCGGCAGAGTGTCCAGGTAAGGGCTTTTGCGGAACATTTTACGCGCTTCCGGCCAAGTTCCGTCGAGTAACACAAACAGCGCTGGCTTTTCTGTTGCGGGAAGTCGTTGAAACACCTGACGACCTTCTTCCGCAGCATTGGCAAGGAAAACCAAATAGGGCTGAACATTCGGGTCTTGCAGCGCCGAAAGCAGTTGAGGATCGGGTTCAGTGCGTGACCAGAGAAACGCCTGCGTCTCAGGCAGAATATCGGCGATGAGGCGCCCGGTATTGCTCGGTTTTAGCGGCTCAGTATCAAACATGACTAGACAGAAGCGGCTGCGAGATTGCTGTGCCTGAATGGTGTGGCATAGGCAGTTGGTTTCTGGCAACAAACATTGCTGGCAGCGTTTTACGCGACAGCCTCGGGCGCGAAACGGCTTGGTTGACTGCTCAAGACGCTGCTGGCGCAGGCGGAGTACAGCATTGTCCCTGAAAAGACGGTTGATCATTAAAGGATGGGAGATCATGAAATAGGCGACGCCATGAGATTCTGCAGCGAACCTGTTTCGTTTTAAAGATGGGAGACAGGTTCAGAAAGGCGATATTCTAATCGACAGGCGGGATGACCAAAAGGGGGCGGAGCAATAATGTCTCGCGATGCAATCCCAATTCTCTAAAGCGATTCGTCCAGCCAGCTTTCAAACTGTGTTTTTGGCAACGCGCCGTTGAGGATGTCGATCATCTGGCCCTGTTTGAAGATCATGAGGGTTGGAATGCTACGGATGCGGAAACGCGCGCTGAGAGCCGGTTCGGCTTCGGTATTGACCTTAATAAAGCGAATTTTCCCATTACGCACCTGTGCGACGTTTTCAAACACGGGAGCAAAGTTGATACAGGGGCCGCACCATGGCGCCCAAAAGTCGATTACGATAGGAATATCGTCCTGTAGCAGTTTATCAAAGGTTGCTGTTGTGGCATTGATGACGTTGCCGCTGAATAGCATTTCTCCGCAACGGCCACATTTTGCATGGTCGTCAACACGCTCTTCCGGCAGGCGATTGGTTGTTTGGCAAGATCCACATACCGTATTCATAACGGGGCCTCTGATAAAAGGGCTAAGATAAAGATACCGCCGATATAATGCGCACAATGCAGCGCGACAGGACGACGGTATGTTGCTTGATTGTGAACAGATTATGGTGTTGAGAGCGGGTTGCTACAACGTGGTTTGCCCAATAGCTACAATAGCTTCTGACTTTTACCACAAGCGTATGGCTAAGCAGGTGTACATAAGGTAATCTTCGCGCCCAGCGCGTAGGTGGAGAGAACAATGAGCGATTCATTTAATAGTAAAAGTGGCAAGGTTCGTGTGATGTACGTCCGCAGCGATGACGAGGGCGAGAAAGAGAACAAAAATAAACGTCCGTCTAACAAAGATCGCCGCAGTGATCGGCATGAAAGCGGGGATTCACGCGATCGGCGTGAGAAACCGAAACATCCGCGTGATGTTAACCCGCGTTATGCGCGTGAAAACCCATCCCGCGACAGCGATAGCGATAAAACGCCGTGGGGCGATAAAGATCGTCACGAACGCAGCGGCGAGCGGCCTCGCCGTCCACGCGGTGAAGATACGAATAGTTATGACTCTCCATGGAAAACGGTTTCGCGTGCGCCAAACGACAGTGATACGCCAGACCATGGCGGAATTACTGGTAAAAGCCAGATCGATCCTGAGCAACTGCGTCGTCAGCGTCAGGAAGAAACGCGCGTCTACGGTGAGAATGCCTGTCAGGCGTTGTTTAAAAATCGCCCAGAGGGGATTGTCCGCGCCTGGTTCCTGCAAGACGTCACGCCGCGTTTCCGTGACGCATTGCGCTGGATGGCGGCGAATCGCAAAGCTTATCATGTGGTGGAAGAGGACGAGTTGATTAAGGCTTCCGGCACAGAACACCACGGCGGGGTCTGCTTCCTGATTAAAAAACGTCAGGGAATGGACGTGCGTGAGTACTTAAAAACGGCTGGTGAGCATGATTGCGTATTGGCGCTGGAAGACGTAGGTAACCCACACAATCTCGGTGGCATTATGCGTAGCTGTGCGCATTTCGGCGTAAGCGGCGTATTGGTGCAGGATGCGGCGCTGCTGGAGTCTGGTGCGGCAGTACGTACGGCGGAAGGCGGAGCGGAACACGTTAAAGCGATTAACGCTGATGATTTTCTGTCCGTGCTAGCGGAATTCCGCCGCGCTGGCTACACCATCGTGACCACGTCCAGCCATAAAGGCGTAACCTTATCGCAAGCTACGCTTCCGGCGAAAACCGTGATTGTGTTGGGTCAGGAAGGGGATGGCCTGTCAGATAGCGCCTGGCAACAGGGTGATGTAAAAGTCTCTATCGGCGGTACCGGTAAGGTGGAAAGTCTGAATATTTCGGTCGCTACGGGCATTTTGCTGTCCGAGTGGTGGCGACAAAACCGAGCCTGATAGGGCGCACCATTTCTCAGGGAGATGACTCTCCCTGAGAAATTCGCTAGTGCGCTCCGCCGCCACTCCCTCCTGTGGTAAAGGGGGGTTTAGCGAACCAAACCAGCACCAACAACACCAGAAAGACCCCCGCGGCAGCCCAAAAAATCTCGTTGGCGGAGATAATCAACCCCTGCGCAGTAATTTGTTCAGCAATGTAGGCCGACGCCTGCGTTTGGCTCATCCCCATGGCCTGAAGCTGCTGGTAGGTTTCCTGGGCGATCGGATTGTACGGTGTGATCGACTCCGTTAAATGCGCATGATGTAGCGATTCGCGCTGTGTCCAAAGCGTGGTAGTCAGTGAAGTACCGATCGAACCGGCCAGCGTTCGGGCGAAGTTTGACAGGCTGGATGCCGCCGCCAGACGTTCAGGTGGCAGCCCAGACAACGTGATGGTTGTCAGCGGCATGAAGAAGCAGGCAACCGCAAACCCTTGCACGAACTGCGGCCAGGCCGATGCGCCGAAATCCATGCCCGGCTCGAAGGTGTATGCGCGCCAGTAAAAACAGACGGCATACATAATGAAACTGAACGTCACTAGCTGGCGCATGTCCAGACGCGGCGCGAATCGCCCGATGATCGGTGACAGCACTACCGGCATCAGCCCAACGGGGGCGGACGCCAAACCCGCCCAGGTTGCCGTGTAGCCATACACCTCCTGTAGCAATTGCGGCAAGAGGACGATGGCGCCGAAGTAAAACATATAGGCGAGGCTGATGCATAAACACCCGATGGTGAAATTGCGCGATTTAAACAGCGATAAATCCACTACGGGGTGGTCATCCGTTAATTCCCAGACAATGAGAAACGCTATCGTAATTACTGCAACTACCGTGAGGACGACGATCTCCGTCGAGTTAAACCAATCCAACTCTTTCCCGCGGTCCAGCACCATCTGAAGGCTACCGATACCGACGACCAACAATGCCAGCCCAATAGTATCGATAGGCTTGATCTCGGTTTTGGTTTCTCGTCCACGCAGCGTTTGTAGCGTAATAAAAACGACGGCGACGCCTAACGGAACGTTAATAAAGAATATCCAGCCCCAGTGATAGTTATCACTGATCCAGCCACCGAGGATCGGGCCACAGATCGGCGCGACAACGACGGTCATTGACCACAACGCCAGTGCGATGCTACGTCTCGCTGGAGGGTAATTACTGAGTAATAAACTTTGTGATAGCGGGATCAGGGGGCCGGCGACAATCCCCTGCAATACGCGGGCGAATATCAGCATTTCCAGACTGGTGGAAACGCCACATAGCCAGGAGGTCAGGGCGAAAAGCGCCGTCGACCACAGAAACAGGCGGACTTCTCCAAACCGTTTAGCCAACCAGCCGGTGATCGGGATAGAAATGGCGTTGGCGACGCCAAACGAGGTGATCACCCATGTTCCCTGTGAGTTGGACGCGCCCAGATTACCGGCGATGGTCGGAATAGCGACATTTGCGATGGTGGAGTCCAGCACCTGCATAAACGTCGCCAGTGATAGGGCTACGGTCATCCAGGCCAGACTGGCGCCTTTAAGCGGTTTTCTCTGCACAAGTCTCTCCTGCTCGATTAATCGGCGTTCGCCTGAATAATGGCGTTGATTTCTTGATTAACCGGGGTGAGATCCAGCGCCAACGCGTCGCTTTGGTAAGCAGGCGTGGTGCGCGGGGTTTTTGCTAGCACGTTACCCTCGGTATTCGCGGTATCGACCTTAACCAAGGCGGACAGCCCGATACGCAGCGGGTGCTCAGCGAGCTGTTGTGGGTCGAGTTCAATACGCACGGGCAGACGCTGGACGACCTTGATCCAGTTACCTGTCGCATTTTGGGCGGGCAGCAGCGAGAACGCGCTACCGGTTCCCATATCGAGGCCGACGACTTTCCCCTGATACACGACATCATCACCATAAATGTCCGCAATCACGGTGGCCGGTTGGCCGATGCGCATCTTGGCGAGCTGTGTTTCTTTAAAGTTAGCATCGACCCAAAGAGGGCTAGCGGGTACCACTGCCATCAGTGCGGAAGTTGGCGAGATGCGGGCGCCAATCTGCACGCTACGGCGAGAAACATAGCCGTCGACCGGGCTAACAATCTTGGTCCGTTGCAACGCTAGCCAGGCATCGCGCATGGCGACGGCGGCCTGTTGTATGGCGGGTTGTTTCTCAAGCGGCGTAGCCAAAATCATCGCCTGGTTGGCCTGATATTGTTGTTCGGCGACGTCTAACGCCGCCTTAGCCGCCGCGACCGCATCACGCGCATGCTGTACTTCTTCACGCCCGATAGCATTGACGTTACCCAATGCTTCCCGGCGGCTCAAGTCGCTTTGCGCCTTATTCAATTCAGTTTGGCGCAACGCGATATTGGCCAGATACTGCTTACTATTGATGATTAACTGGTGGGTCTGACGCACGCTATTGGCCAACTCATTTTTGGCGTGCTCAAACGCCTGCAAGGCATCGGTTGGATCCAGTTCCACCAGCACCTGCCCCTGCTTAACAAAATCGGTATTATCGACATTGACGTGCGTTACGCTGCCGCTGACTTGCGCCATGATTTGAATCTGGTTGCCTGCAACGTAGGCATCGTCGGTACTTTGGTGGTGCCTAAGTACGAGAAACCAATAAACAAACCAGGCACAGCCCAGCGCGATGAAAAGCAGGGTCAACAAAGTTAACACGCGTTTACGCTGCTGTTTCTTGTTTCTTTTTGGCGTTTGCGCCACCTGATTTTCCACACCTTCACTCATGCTCTTTTCTCTCATTTTATTCTGTTGGTATCGGCTACCGAACCAGACTGGGCCGTCGGTACTAGTCGCAATGAATACATCTTGTTGTGCAGTCCAAAGGTATCTTCAGGGAGGCTGCCAGAAACGTGAGCGTGTTGTTTTACAACGTCGAACTCTACGATAGCTGACTGGCCATTTGTTGGCGCAATCCACTGGCCCGATGCATAGGTATCGGGTCATTCCTGAGGAAATAAAAGGTAGAATGTAATACGTTGTCGTTATTTTTCTGTTGTTATTAAAGATTGATACTAGAGATCGCTATTAGCGATCAACTGCATTGATTATCGATATGTTCCATCTCATCTAATCTAACAAGGAGCTTTCTCATCAGGGTTTCGAACTGTTTTTGCTCATTGGGTTCAAGTGATGAACAAAGTACATGCAGATGGTTATGCTGGGGCGGAATCAGTTGATCGAGAAACGCTTTACCTTCCGCCGTTAGGTGCAGATGCAGACAACGCCTGTCGCTACTGCTCTCGCGTCGTTCAATCCAACCTCTTTTCTCCAGATCGTCAGCTATGCGCGTCGCATTGGTGCGTGACGATCCCAACGCGGCACTCAATTCAGAAGGCTGAATGCTATAAGACTCCTGCGATTCAAGCGTCAGCAATGCCATGAAAAGGGTTTCGTTAATTCCCTGATCTTTCAGCATTCTATTCCTATGTTCCAGAATTTTACTTTGGACGTGCATAAAAAGACGTAATAGCAAGACCTCCTGCCGAGGGAAGCTGGGTTTACGCGCGGCACGCAGATCGAGCATGTGTTCTATAGGCGTGAATGAACTGTCCATTTTTTATATAAACCTCATTAGTCACGGTGTACATAGTAACGAATGTTACTAACTGGGTAAACGGCACCCACGTGGGAATTAAGCTTAATTCTGTGACAGAAAGTAAGCGAGAAACAGTACATCATAGAGTATGTACTTCGCTTATCTATCTAAATCAAAAGATTAACTAATAATTTAAGGAGAGAAGGGTTAGAACCATTTAAACGCAATGCCGTAGCATAGCGCCCCCAGCAATGTTGATAACACGATACTGCGCGTCTTATAAAAGCAGGCTGTCAACGTAATAAACCCCATCAGGGTGGGCCAGAGCTTTTCATGATGCGCAAGCATGTCCGGTACGCTGGAAACGATCAGCAGAGCGCAGATGGAGGCAATGCCGATGCTATCAAGCAATAGCGCCTTTCTGCCATGCTGTAATGAACCGGAAGCGCGCGAAGTGCTGAGTCGCAGGGGAAGATAGCGGAACAGATAGTTCACTAACCCGACCATCAGTCCGATAAGAATCACGTTTGTGTTCATGAGTTTACCCGTGGTGTGGCGGTATTAACCAGCGATGCCAGGCAACCGCTGATAATGCCGATCAGTATTGCTGCCGGAATGGAGGAAAGCAGTAACCCAAGTAGTGCGCCGCCGAGCGCGCAGGTTACGACCAGACCCTGCCTACGCTTGAAAGAAGCCAGCAAAAAGCTCAGGAAAAGTGCGGGCAGCATGAAAGACAGCGCTGCTTCTACAGCGGGATAATTTTTTAGGGGGCCGTCACCGAATGCGGCGCCAATCACCGTGCCCAGCGCCCATGAAAGCCAAGCTGACAGCGACACGCCCATCATCCAATTTTCAGACCAGCGCCGATTATTTTTTGCCAGCCGTGTAGCGGCGGCGGCGAACACTTCGTCCGTCAGGCCAAACGCCCACAATGCAGTTTTACGCGCGCTCAGTTTTTGCGCTATACGATGTCGTAATGCCGGGCCATAGAGGACATGACGCACATCCATCGCCATAACGGTTAACGCGGCCACCCAGATGGACACACCGGCGCTAAGTAGCGCGGTGATGACGAATTGGCTCGCGCCAGCATAAATAACGCAAGAGAGGAAAATGCTCTCTAGCGGCGTAAATCCGAGCTTGACGGCATTCATGCCAAACGCAAAGGCGACGGGCATGTAGCCGATAACAATCGGCAGACTGTCAAAGAGGCCTTCGCTAAAAGAAGCCGCTTTTGTCGGTGCCGATGGAACAGACGTGGTTAATATTTTCACTGGGCTGAATAGCCATGTTGTTGTTAAAGCGTGGTAACCGATAACACTAGCAAAGCGGTAGTGAAATTTCACGCGATTACAGCACGAAAGTAAGTTTGCTGAAGCGGCGCACTCCCCCAATGGAAACGTCGTCAAACGAGCAGCGTCCACAGGGAGCGAGCCGCGTGCGGGGCTATAGCGTTGCCAGCGCTTCCTGCGTTTCATGGCGGTGGTTGCGCCACCACACCAGTAGATTTAGCAGGCTGATCATTCCACCTGCGGCGCAGACGCCAGGCCAGCCCCACTGCTGGTAAGCAGAGGCCGAAAGCAACGAACCCAGCGCGCCGCCGATAAAATAGACGGTCATATAGCCGGCAGTCAGGCGATTACGGGCGTCGGGCATCATACGGTAAATCACGCTCTGGTTAGTGACGTGTACGCCCTGAACCGCCAAATCCAACACAATAATACCTACCAGTAGTGCTGCCACGGAGGCACTGCCGAGCGCAATAAAGCCCCACGAGAGTAAGAGCAGGATAATCCCGATGCTGGTAGTCTGTTTAGCCTTACCTTTATCGACCTGACGTCCGGCGCGCGATGCTGCTAATGCACCCGCAGCGCCAACCAGCCCGAACAGGCCGATGATCCCTTCGGAGTAGCCGTAGGGCGGAGAGGCCAGCAGGAATGCCATCGACGTCCACAGTATGCTGAAGTTGGCGAAGCACAAACAGCCGAGTACAGCGCGGGTACGCAGCAGTGGCGTAGCGGAGAACAGACGGAAGATGGAAAGCAGCAACTGCGGGTAGTTCAGCGTGTTTTGCTGAGGGAGGCGCGGTAATGCCCGCCATAAGATCAGCGCCATGATGACCATCAGTGTGCTGGCAACCCAGTACACGGTGCGCCAGTCGCCGAGTGAAGCCAACGCGCCCGCGGCGGTTCTCGCCAGTAAAATCCCTAGCAGCAGGCCGCTCATTATCGTACCGACGACTTTACCGCGCGTTTCCGGCGTTGCCAGCGTCGCTGCAAGGGGAACCAATAGCTGGGCGACAACGGAGAATAACCCCGTCAATGCCGTACCCGCGATCATTACCCAGAGCGTAGGCGCAGAGGCCGTGAGTAGCATTCCACCCGCGGCAAGTAACGTCATGCCGACAATCAGCGTTCGGCGTTCAAACATGTCCCCCAGTGGAACTAAAAAAAGCAGCCCGACGGCGTAACCCAACTGTGCGGCGGTAACAATGAACCCCGCCTGATTGACGGAAAGCGCAAAGACTCTGGCAATGGTTTCCAGCAGCGGCTGAGCATAATAGTTACTGGCGACGGCGAGGCCGGTCGCGACAGACATAATCAGGGTCAAAGACAGGCTGAGCCCTGGTTGTGGCTGAGCGTCGGAAGCAGGTTGCGGAAGCGGCATAGTCTATGAACGTTAAGGTAATGTTAAAAATGGAGGCTATAGTATCGGGTAGCGCTGACTGAGATGCCAGAATATCTTTACCCTTTTTATAATGCGATAGACGGTTTTGTTTTTAATACGATTGATTTAGCTTATCGCACGCAGCATATCACTATCGACAGGGAACATGATGAAGTATTACCGGACATTTAAGATAAAAAGCATTGCGATACTCATGGGATGCGCCGCGCTGCCAGCAGCGCTGTGGTCAATGGAAGCACAGGCGGTCACCGCAGTCTATGTTTCAGCCGCCGCTGATGGCGTAATCGACGCCTACATCCTTAATACACACAGTGGCGAATTAACCGCCATCGGGAAAGTACCCGCAGGGGCGAAAGTGATGCCGATGGCGGTTAGCCCGGATAAATCTACCCTCTATGCCGCCACGCGCAGCGTGCCCTATTCGGCGGTGAGTTATAACATCGATCCTAAAAGCGGTGCGCTCAGCCTGTTAGGTAAAGCGGAACTGCCGGACAACATGGCGTACCTCTCGACCGATTTTACGGGGAAGTGGTTGTTCAGCGCTTCGTATGGCGGCAATAAAGTCGCGGTTAATGGCATTGATAAAGACGGCAAGGTGAACGCAAGCGCGGTCACGGTGGTACCAACGGGGGAAAAGGCACATAGCATTATTGCCGACCACAAAAATAGGTTCGTCTTCGCCAGCAATTTGGGCAGCGATCAAATTGTCCAGTTCCGGTTTGATGCGAAAACAGGCAGGTTAACGCCGAATGAACCGTCAGTAGTTAAGCTGCCTGAAGGAAACGGGCCGCGCCATCTGGTATGGGCGCCAGATAATAAAACGCTCTACGTGAATAATGAGCTGTCCGGTAAAGTCGCGCGCCTGACGCTGGATGAAAAAACGGGACAGCTTACGCTACTCGATTTCACAGACAGCATTCCAGCGGATGCGGGAATGCGGGTGGGAACGATTGCGCCGGATAAAAAGCGTGCCGATAACAGACCGAAAATATGGAGCGCGGATCTACGCCTGACGCCCAATGGAAAATTCTTGTACGTATCGGAACGTACCAAAAGCACAATTACGCTATTACGGGTTGAACCGAAAACGGGTCAGTTGAAATACATTACGCGCTACCCGACGGAAACGCAGCCGCGCGGTATGCAGATCGATCCCAGCGGCAAATTCCTGATCGCCAGCGGCGAAAAATCGACATCGCTGTCGGTGTATCGCATCAACCAGGACAACGGGGATTTAGTGCGAGTGGGGCAATTCCCAACCGGAAAAGGTGCGAACTGGGTCGAAATCGTTAACCTGCCGTAATTATCGCCCATCAATGAAAAACGCCCCTTTTTGTGAAAGGGGCGCTCGGCGACGGGAATGATGGTCGTTTAAGCATGAATTTAGGGGAAACACGATGCTGGGGTTCCCGCAGGAGTGCACCACACCGTGATAATCCCGGTATCTCGATCCTTAAACGATCGACATTCACGCATCTATAGATCGTTATTTCGCGGCCTCGGCGGCGGTCTTCACCCAGCCGTCAAACAATTGCTGATGGGCTTTGATCCAGCCATCGACATGACGTTCGATATCCTGCTGTGATCCCTCACCTTCATGCATACGTAGGTTCTGCGCATTCACATCGGCAATCGGCAACTTCATGATAGCAAACAGCTTGGCTGCGGCTGGGTTTTTCTCTGCCCACGCCTTATTCGCCGCGATCCTCATGTTATTGACCGGGAAGCCGTAGTCGGCCCCGTTAGGCAACTTGGTACTGACGCCCTTCATCGCGCCGGGTTGAGAAGAAAAAGGTACCTGCAACCACACAACGTCACGTCCTGGAACCAGTACATCACTCACCCAGTAAGGCGTCCATGTGTAGTACAGAATCGGCTTGCCTTCTTTATAACGCGTAATGGTATCGGCGATCATCGCTGCATAGTTGCCCTGATTATGCTCCACCGTGTCGGTTAGGCCATAGGCGGGGAGATGGTTATTGATAACGGCTTCACATCCCCAACCCGGCGTACATCCCGTGAGATCGGCTTTGCCATCGCCATTAGTATCAAACAGTTTGGCGATTTTCGGATCTTTTAACTGCGCAATGTTGGTGATTTTGTATTTATCAGCCGTTTTCTTATCGATGAGATAACCCTGTGCAGCGCCGGTGACGTATTCCCCCTGGCGGTAGAACTTCGCGTCCCCGCCAGCGGCTTGGTATTGATCGGCGTGCAGCGGATCCCAGTTTACCGCGATAAACGTGGCGTCGCCGGAGGCGATTGAGGTATAGGCGACATTGTAATCTACCTCTTGTGGCGGCTGTACATCATAGCCGAGCTTTTCCAGCGCGCGGCTGACCAACAGCGTCTGGAACGTCTCCTCGGAGATGGTGCTTTGCACCGGAACAACGGAGATACCTTTGCCCGGCTGTGCGGTGTCAGCAGCATAAACGTGTGTGCTCAATAGTGCTGTCGTCAGGGCAGCAGCCCAGAGTTTAGTGTTACGCATCATGATTCCCTCTGTTTTTATACCCGTCATACTTCAAGTTGCATGTCCGTTGGCTGCGCTCTAGTCACCTGAATCACTTACCTCTGTAAGCTCATCGGGACGCCTTCTCTTGCCGCTTGCCTGAAACTCGAATGATTTAAGGTATATTGTTGCGTTGCGGATAAAACGAATAGTGAATGTTGCCGCTTGTCTGACGTATGCCAGACAAGCGGGACGAGCGTTACGGCTTGATGAAAGGACGTGTCAGCAGACCAATTGGGCCGCTGGCATACCAGCTTTTGTTGCCCTTACTGCGACGGTCACGTCCCAGAGACTGGGTAAGACGGTCAAGAATAATCGCCAGAATGACAATCCCGACGCCGCCGACCGCCGCCAGCCCCATATCCAGACGACCAATACCGCGTAGCACCATCTGACCCAGACCACCTACGGCGATCATTGAGGCGATAACCACCATAGACAGCGCCAGCATCAGCGTCTGATTAACACCGGCCATGATGGTCGGCATGGCGAGCGGCAGTTGAACCTTAAATAACATCTGGCGCGGGCTGGCACCGAAGGATTCGGCGGCCTCAATGAGATCGGCTGGCACCTGACGAATACCCAAAATAGTTAAACGGATAATCGGCGGCAGGGCGAAGATTATGGTCACCACCACGCCGGGTACGTTACCGATACCGAACAGCATCACGATGGGCACCAGATAAACGAACGCGGGCGTGGTCTGCATCGCATCGAGCAGCGGACGAATAAATTTAGCCGCCCGTTCGCTGCGCGCCAGCCAAATCCCGATGGGGAGCCCGATAATTACACAGAAGAATAGCGCCGTCAGCACCAGCGCTAACGTGATCATCGCCTGCGACCATGCCCCGATCGCCCCAATCGCGATCAACGACAATAACGTCGCGACGCCCATGCCGAGGCTGGACATCTGCCAGGCAATCAGTGAAAACAGCAAAATTGCGATGGGGGCTGGCATACCCAGCAGAAATTGCTGAAAGCCGCTGAGGATGAAGTCGACCGGCACTCGGACGCTCTGAAAAAGCGGTCTAAAATGCAGTACTACCCAGTCAATCCCTTGAGTGACCCAACTATCCAGCGGGATCAGCGTGTCTTTAAACGGATCGAGCAAATTAAAATGCTCTGGGGTAGTGGGAGCCGCGCTGTTTAACCAATCGCTGCCGGATTGCGCCGCCTGATGAGCCGCATCGGCGGGCGCACTGGCCCAGGCATCGCTACCGCTTGAGGCCGCATCATGCGTAGCTGTCGTCGTGGCCCAGGGATCGCTTTGCGCCGCGTTATCGGGCGTAGGTGCGTTTTGTGTGCTGGTTGCCCATGGATCGCTCTGGGCGGTTGTCTCATCTGCCGCGGCGGTGGTATCCCATGGATTTGTCGATTTATTCATTGGTTGCTCCCTCCTTATCCAGTGCCTGTAACAACATTCCTTTGGAAATGATGCCAATGTACTCATGGTTTTCGCCGACGACCGGTACGGCACAGGGAGCCTGTGCGACCTGAGAAATCAGCTCGTTGAGTGACATATCTGCGGGCACGGGAGCAGGTTCGGGTAGTAACGCCTGTTCCAGCGGTTGCTGTTCCTTCAGCGCCTGTTTTAGTGAATCAATTGACACGACGCCAATGAAGCGTTTACCACCCTCCAGCACGTAGCCATAGTCACGGTCTTCGTCCTGAAGGATTTTCAGCGCGGAGCGCGGACCGACGCCGGGTGTTTTACGAATCAACGTGACCGGACGGCGGCGAGCGATATCTTTGGCGCTAAAGACGTGGCTGATATCGACACCACGGAAGAAGGTGCGGACATAATCGTTGGCTGGATTATTGAGGATCTCATCGGGCGTACCGACCTGAATCACTTCCCCACCATGCATGATGGCGATTCGGTCGCCGATGCGCATGGCTTCATCCAGATCGTGCGAGATAAACACAATGGTGCGCTGATGACGAGATTGAAGTTTGATCAGCTCATCCTGCATTTCGGTACGGATTAGCGGGTCTAGCGCGGAAAACGCTTCGTCCATCAGCAGGATATCGGGATTGTTGGCTAATGCGCGGGCTAAACCGACGCGTTGCCGCATCCCGCCGGAGAGTTCATCCGGGTAAGACGCCGCATAGGCTTCGAGCCCGACTTGCTGTAACGCATCCAGCGCTTTTTGCTCGCGCTCCGCTTTCGGCACGCCAGCCAACTCCATCCCAAACGCGGTATTGTTAAGGATGTTCAGATGCGGCATGAGCGCAAAGGATTGGAACACCATGCTGATCTTCTTACGCCGTACATCGCGCAGCGCAGCATCGGATATTTGGGAAATATCCTCACCGTCAATCAGCACCTGACCCCGAGTGGGTTCGATCAGACGATTGAGAAGGCGTACCATGGTTGATTTGCCGGAACCGGATAATCCCATGATGACAAATATCTCGCCTTCTTCAATGGCCAGACTGGCATCTTTTACCCCGACGGTGAGCCCTGTTTTTTCAAATACCTGATCTTTGCTCAGGCCTTTATCAATCAGTTTAAACGCTCTCTCCGGGTGTTCACCAAATATCTTATAAAGGTGTTTTACTTCAAGTTTAATTGCCATGAAATTATGGTTTTCCTGTGTCGTTTATAATTCTATAACATCGTCCCGATAATGGTTAAACGTAGGCTACCCTACCATAATCAGATTCTGAGACAACCCCTATGGCCGCAATGCGGTATTCGGGCAGGATGATATTAGACAAGGATAACACGTTATCCTTGTCGGCATTTCTTCATAGAAAACAAGGGGATTTTGAATTTAACTTTTTACTAATAGTTATTATATAACAATGTATTACGTCGTTTTTCTTCTATGTTGAATCAATGTCGGATATAACCTTTATCGATAAGGCCGTCATCGCTATTTATCGCGGTGATCATTCAACAGATAATAAGGAAAATAAATCACAATCCAGGGTGATTCAGGCACCAAAATAGGATGGCGTGACACTATTCTTCGCTTATCTCGCCTGTCGATATTGTATACAGTATAGCAAAGATATTGGCCGTGGAAATGCAGTGTTCATTTTCGGCCATACATGAAGGGCGACCTAATAATATATCAGCCATAGATTGGCGAAATTAATATGGCAGATAGGGCTGATATGCGCCGCAAATTAAGAACCTATCCCATTGGGGCTATTTTACTTGCCATTTTGGCCCTGGGCAGTGCTCGAAATCCTCACGTACTCCGTGTACGCTCCGGTTTCTGCGCGCTGTCCGTGACCAAACTGACCGCGACAATGACGCCTACTGGGATAGGATCTAAGGTGTAGTCGTGCATGATTATTTGTGGATGATCACGTTGCATTCGCGCACGGCACCAATGGTGACGGTATTGAGATGGCGTATCATCATCCACCGAAGAGTAAGGGCTGTGGGCATTGACCTCGGTGGATGCTACAAGCGGGGAAATCTCCTCCGTTATTCGCTCATCAGGCTGACGTGGGCGGCAACAATACGCCAGCCTTCGGGCATTTTGACCCAGGTCTGCATTTGGCGGCCGATCTTCGTGCTGCCTGCGCGGGTGAACTCCGTACTGGCGACGGCCATATCGTGGCCGTAAGTGGTGATGACCGTATTACGCAGCGTTCTGTCCAGACCGGCTGAAGGGCGAGCGAGGCGAAAGGCACGAATTTCCTCGATGCCGTACAGGTTTTCTCCCGCGCCATAGCGCACCGTTTTTTCATCGTGCCAGAACAATTCATCCAGCACTGCAATGTCATTACTGGTTAACGCTTTCTCATAGCGATAAAACGCGGCGGTCACATCGGCCAGCACATCTTGCTGGTTAATATTGTCAGGCAACATCTTGTTTCCTCATAAAGTATACGTGATACCCTGCTGCTCCAGTGCCCATGCGGTGCGCAGACAATGATCCTCGCGCCACGGTGCGCCGATGATCTGCACGCCTATTGGCAAGCCGCCTGCGGTCGCTACTGGCACTGTCACAACGGGTAATCCGACAAAAGAGATCGGCTGTGTCAGCATGCCCATACTGGCGCGCACGGGCAGATCGGTGTCATTAATGCGCATCGTTTCCTGCCCGATTAGTGTCGCAGTACACGGTGTCGCGGGGGCAATTAGCAGGTCTGTGTGTTCGAACAACGCCAGCGCCTGTTGACGGAAAAAATGGCGGAAACGCTGGGCTTGCACATACCAGGCGGCAGGGATCATCGCACCAGCGAGCAGGCGTTCACGTGACAATGGCTCAAAGCGTTCTGGCTGTGTGCGTAAATCGGGCAAATACTGATTTCCCCCTTCGCTGGCTGACACAATAAAGGCCGCGCTACGGGCCAGCGCGGCATCGGCTAACGTCAGACAATCCTGTGCGCCCAGCGCTTGTGCGATCTGGTGCACGGCGGTTTTGGCTTCCTCGGTAGCCCAGGTGGAAAAATAGCCATCCAGCACCGCGTAGCGCAATCCCTCGCTGCCGATTTCCAGGTGCTCTGCGGTATGCCGCGTTTCCTGATCGGCTTGAAAACGATCGTGCGTATCGTGACCTTGTAATGCATCGAATACCAATGCCAGATCGTCTGCGCTCCGCGCCATTGGGCCGATATGGTCAAGGCTGGCGACGAAGGGGTGAGTACCGTGGCGTGATAAACGACCAAATGTCGGCTTCAGCCCGAAAATGCCGCAGAGCGACGACGGTACACGGATCGAGCCATTCGTGTCACTGCCTAAGGTAAAGTTAACCAGTCCGGCAGCAACGGCTGCCGCTGACCCGCCCGATGATCCTCCGGCGATACGCTGTGTGTCGAGCGGATTACGCGTCGGGCCATAGTGGCTATTTTCGGTGGTAAAACCATAGGCATAGGCGTCCATATTCAACATACCGGACAACAACGCGCCCTGATGGGTAAGCTGGCGCAGGGCAAAGGCATCATGAGCGGCCGGAGGGCGCTGGCTGAGAAGTTCCGCGCCTGCCAGCGTGGTTTCACCGCTGACATCAAACAGATTTTTAACGGCATAGGGGACACCGGCCAACGCCGGTAAGGGTTCGCCGCGTTGACGCCGTGCGTCAACGCATTCAGCTTCCGCCAGCATACGTTCGCGGGTGACGTGGGTGTAAGCATTAATCGTCGGGTTATGCTGTTCAATGGCGGTCAGCGTTTGCTGTGCAAGCTCCCTGGCGGAGAAGGCGCCTTCCTGCAAGTTTTGCTGAATCTGCCGAATAGATAACGATGAAGGCGCGTTTCTGTCGTATAAACTCATAACCTGTACTCTCCGGCAATCTCCTGATGCTCATCAAGGGGGAACGCCATTAACGGCTGTGCCATGCCATGAATGCGGCTGAATTGCACTAACAGTTCTTGACGCCGTTCCTGATTGAGTTGCAGGGATAGCAGCGTCTCCATCTGTTGTAGATAAGCTGCCAGCACATCTTGTTCGGTCATCGTCATTCTGTGTTCTCCCGGTTAAAAAATTAGAAACCTGCCGCGCTGCCATTGCTGCGGGGATCGAAAGCGCCCTCCAGCATACCGCTGGTGTGCCGCACGATGGCGCCGGCGTGGCCGACGGTTTCACTAAAGCTACCCAGCAGCTCGACATCGTGGCCTAACTGGCGCAGGGCATCCACCGTGGCGGGCTGAAAGCGATCTTCAATCTTTAGCGTATCGGAGGGCTGCCCCCAGGTGCGCCCTAATAGCCAGCGTGGCGCGGTAATCGCCTGTTGCAGCGGCAGACCTTGCTGAACGTGACGAATAAAGAGGGCGGCCTGCGTCTGCGGCTGCCCGTCTCCTCCCATTGAGCCGTAGACCATCGTTCGCCCATCGGATAGCCGTGCGGCCGCGGGGTTTAATGTATGAAAAGGCTGTTTACCCGGCTCCAACGCCAACAGATGTGCGGGATCGAGGCTGAACGATGCGCCGCGGTTCTGCCACAGCACGCCGGTTCCCGGCAGCACGACGCCGCTGCCGAATTCGTGGTAAATACTTTGAATGAATGAGACACAGAGCCCGCTGCTGTCACAGACGCCCATCCAGACGGTGTCACCAGGGCCTTTGCCTTCCCCCCACGGTGCGGCTTTTCGCGTATCGATCTGTTTTGCTAGTCTATCTAGCGTGTCACTTTCTAGCAGTGCCTGCACAGATTGTGTCATCAGTTTAGGATCGGTAATAAAACGGTCGCGTAAGCCAAACGCTAGCTTTGTGGATTCCACGATACGATGGATCGTCTGACTATCGCTCAGATCGGCCATTTCCAGACGATCGGTCAGACCGAGGATCGCCAGAGAGACCAAACCCTGTGTCGGTGGCGCGAGATTATAGATATCGCCTTTACTGTGTTTGAGCACCAGCGGCGCCGTGCGTTTGGCGTGATAATTCGCCAGATCGGCTGCCGTCAACGGCATACCGATTAGCGCCATCTGTGCCGATAGTCGAGCGGCGACAGAGCCACGATAAAAACTGTCCAACCCTTCAATGCTCAGCGTGGTTAAGGTCTCGGCTAAATCAGGTTGCGTAAAACGGCTGCCTGCGCGTGGAATCGTTCCCTGTGGCATAAACAGCCGACTAAAGGCCGGATTATCGCTCAGTTCATGGTAATGCTGGGTGAGCGCATCTTCTTGTGATTGGGTGACGGGGATACCGTCCGCCGCATAGCGAATCGCGTCAGACAGTAAACGAGCGAGCGGGAGCGTTTCACCCCCCAGCTCCTGAGCGATTTTTAGCGCTTCCTGCCAGCCGCCGACCGTACCCGCTACCGTCAGCGCCGCGTTAGGGCCGCGATGCGGAATACGGCTTTCGCCCTGATAGCGTTCACGGCTGGCCAGCGACCCCGCGGCTCCGCTGGCGTCGATGGCGATAGGTTCACCATGTGGCGGCACAATCAGCCAAAACCCATCGCCGCCAATGCCATTCATATGCGGATACACCACGGCGATGGTTGCCGCTGCGGCGACCATCGCTTCAATGGCGTTACCGCCTTCACGCAGGATCGCTACTGCGCTGGCGCTGGCTAAATGATGAGGCGCAACCGCCATGCCCAGCGGAGCGATATTGCTTTGCATCATGCTAAAAAACTCCTATATGCATTTATGTAGGGTGCGGTTTCTTCACGTTACGCTAGCTATAAGCAAACGGCGTTCCAGTTTTGGCCTACGAATAAAAGTCGTCTTGTGGCGGGAAGAGTCTCTGTATCATCCCGATACTCCTATGTTATGTTCTGCGGCATGAAACAAACGTTACAGCAAGGCTAATGAGTGTAAGCGGATGAGACACATAGACGAACGATTACGGGATAGCTATAGCGAACTTTCCCCACAGGAGCAGCGTGTCGCGGATTTTATCTTTGATCATTTCGACGATCTCATTAGCTACAATAGCGCCGAACTCGCGCGACTGAGTGGCGTCTCTAAGGCAACCGTTAGCCGTCTGTTCAAACGGTTGGGCTATCCCAGCTATCGTGATATGCGTGATGAACTGCGCACGCTACGCCAGAGCGGAATGCCGCTGGCGGATAACCGCGATGCGGTGCAGGGCAATACGCTGCTGGCGCGCCATTACAAACAGGAAATGGCCAACCTTACGCAGTGGATCAATCAGATCGACCCCGTACAGTTTGGCGCCGTGATTCAAGCGCTGATGCAGGCGCAACGCCTGTGTTTGATAGGTCTGCGTAATAGCTATCCGGTGGCGCTACACCTGCGTCAACAACTACTCCAGATTCGCCAGCAGGTGGCATTGTTAGCGCAACCGGGGCAGACGCTATCCGAGGAGTTAGTCGATCTGACGGAGCAGGATGTGGTGATTGTCGTGGCTTTTCGCCGCCGTCCACGCCTTATTCAGCCACTACTGGAGCAATTACAAAAGCGCAGCGTGCCTGTGCTGCTGTTGTGTGAACCGCAGAGTAGCGCGCTGATGTCACTAGCAACCTGGTCGTTGAACGTCCCGCTGGACAGCGTTTCGGCGTTTGACAGCTATTCATCCGCGATGAGTCTGGTGAATGTCATCAGTAACGCGCTACTGCATGAAATGCTGCGTGACGGACGCCAACGCATTCACCAGATCGCGGATCTTTATGGTGAACTGGGGGAGCTTGAGCAACGCTAATGGGGCGTTAAATTGGTGCTATTGCACCATAATGATGCGTTTTGCCGATTATTATATAGCCATGCAGATCGTTTCGGGCGTGATAAAACCGGATTATTTTTGTGACATAGCGCTACGCCCAAAATTTTCACCGATATTGCCTATCCATATCCACCGCTATGCCCTCTTTCAGCATGATGCTCTGCCTTCAACGTCGTTCCTCATCACCAAGCGTACGAATTTAATCTGGCATGCTCCTTGCTTGGTTTTTGTAACGATAGTTTCAGTGGTCGCTTTATTGAATCTTTCGTTTCAATTATACTTACCGGGGGCAGAAACAATGTTGAGCAACAAATTGAGCATCAAAAAAGGGTTACTGGCGTTAATGGGCGCGGCGATGCTATTGGTTCAAGTGGGTAGCGCGATGGCCGATCAGCTACAGGATATCGAAAAGCGCGGTGTGCTACGCGTCGCGGTACCGCAAGATTTCCCGCCGTTTGGATCGGTAGGAACCGATCTGCAACCGCAGGGCTATGATATCGATATCGCGCGTTATCTGGCGAAAGAGATGAAACTAAAGTTGCAGTTGGTTCCTGTCACCAGCGCCAACCGCGTGCCGTATCTGCAAACGAATAAGGTCGATCTGGTGATCTCCAGCCTCGGCAAAAACGCCGAGCGTGAAAAAGTGATCGATTTCAGCCGTGCTTATGCGCCGTTTTTCCTGGGGGTATTTGGTCCGAAGGACAGCCCTCTGGCATCGTCGGAAGCGCTGGAAGGCAAGAGCATCGGTGTAACGCGCGGTGCGGTAGAAGACATGGTGCTGACGGAAATTGCGCCGAAGGCTGCACAGGTTAAACGCTACGAAGACAACAACACTACGCTGTCTGCTTATTTGTCAGGGCAGGTGGAATTTGTCGCCACGGGGAATCTGGTCGTGGCGGCTATCGCTGAACAGAACCCGACGAAAGCGCCAGTAGCGAAGTTTATGCTAAAGGATTCGCCGTGTTACATCGGGCTGAAAAAAGGCGAGTCGGCACTTAAAGCTAAAGTCGATGCGTTGATCGAAAAGGCAGTGCAGGACAACACGCTCAATAGCCTGTCGGAAAAGTGGTTAAAAGCGCCGTTGCCTGACAGCATCAAGGCTTAACGGGAGCGAAATATGACCTATCAGCTTAATTTCCCTGCGCTGTTGCCTTTCTGGTCTGAGTTGTTGGCGGGGTTATGGGTCACCATAGAGTTGACGGTAATGGCAACGCTCGGCGGCATCGCCTTGGGAATCTGTGGTGCGGCCTTGCGCAGCGGCAAGCCCACCCTGATAGGCCGCTTATGGGGCCTCTATGTCGAGCTGATTCGTAATACGCCGTTTGTGGTTCAACTGTTCTTCATCGTTTTTGGCTTGCCGAGTCTGGGCTGGAAACTCACGGCCGGACAGGCGGCGCTGCTAGCCATGTTGATTAATCTCGGCGCTTACAGTACCGAGATTATCCGTGCGGGCATTCAGGTGACGCCGAAAGGCCAGTGGGAAGCCGCGCGTGTACTGGGGTTGACGCGGGCGCAGACTTTTCTGCGCGTAATTTTACCACCCGCGCTTCAGCGTATTTATCCGGCCTTGGTCGGTCAGTGCATCATCGTCATGCTGGGGTCGTCCGTAGTGTCGCAGGTGTCTTATGAGGAACTGACCTTTGCCGCCAACCTGATTCAGTCGCGCACGTTTTTGAGCTTTGAAGTGTATCTGGTGACCACGCTGTGTTATCTGGCGTTGTCCATCCTGATGCGGCAACTCTTACTCCTTGCAGGGCAGCGTTTTTTTAGGAGCCAGCCATGATGACATTTACCGACTGGGATATCGTGCGTAACTTGCTGTTAGCCGCACGGTGGACGCTGCTGTTGTCGTTGACGGCTTTCATCGGCGGCGCGCTGGTGACCTTTCCACTGATGCTACTGCGTTTAACCAAGCGTAAATGGCTAACGCGTTTTGTACGCGGGTATGTTGAGTTATTTCAGGGGACGCCACTGCTGATGCAGTTGTTTCTCGCCTTTTTCGGATTGGCGCTGTTTGGCATTGATGTGAGCCCGTGGACGGCGGCGGCGTTAGCGCTGACGTTGTTTACCAGCGCTTTTTTAATCGATATTTGGTGTGGCAGCGTAGAAGCCTTGCCGAAAGGGCAGTGGGAGGCATCGCGCTGTCTTGGGCTGAATTTCGGCCAGACGCTCTATCGCGTGGTCGCGCCACAGGCGATGCGTATTGCCATCGCGCCCACGGTGGGTTTCTCCGTGCAGGTGATCAAGGGCACCGCGCTGGCGTCAATCATTGGGTTTGTTGAGCTGACCAAAGCGGGAACCATGCTCAATAACGTCACTTATCAGCCATTCAAGGTGTTTGGTCTGGTGGCGTTGGGCTACTTCCTTATGTGCTACCCACTCTCTTACTACAGTCGCTATCTGGAGAAGAAATTCAATGCCGCTCATCACCATTAATCAGGTACAAAAATATTACGGTCAGAACCATGTCCTCAAAGGCGTGGATCTTGATATCGACGCCGGTGAGGTCATTTCGATCATCGGACGTAGCGGTTCCGGCAAGAGTACCCTTCTGCGTTGCATGAATGGGTTGGAAGGCTATCAGGATGGCAGCATCAAGCTAAACGGCATGACGGTTACCGATCGCGACTCACAGGCGCGGGAAATTAGCCGTCAAGTGGGAATGGTGTTCCAGAACTTCAATTTGTTTCCGCATATGACGGCGCTGGAAAACGTCATGCTGGCGCCGCGCCGCGTGCTGGGTAAAAGCGCCGCGGAATGTCGCGAGTTGGGCGAAAAAATGCTCACTAAAGTCGGGCTGGGGGAACGTCTGCATTACTATCCCGCCAACCTGTCTGGCGGCCAACAGCAGCGTGTTGCGATTGCCCGCGCGTTGGCGATGAACCCGAAAGTTTTACTGTGCGATGAAATTACCTCGGCGCTCGATCCCGAATTAGTCGGCGAAGTGCTGAAAGTGCTGGAGCAGCTCGCGGCGGAAGGGATGACGTTGGTTCTGGTCACGCATGAAATGAATTTTGCCCGGGAGGTGGGCGATCGCGTGGTGTTTATGCACCAAGGCACCGTCTGGGAGCAGGGTGACAGCAAAACGCTGTTTGCGAATCCGCAGACGCCGGAATTGAAACAATTTATCGCCTCCGTCCGTGGATTATCAGAAGCGTAGGGCTGCTGCGCTCATCCGGTATCGGACATAGGCAACGGCGGTATTGGGCTGGCCCGTAACATTAATACATTGGAGTACATCAATATGAATAGCGAACGCTACGCGCAAATTAACCCACCTCATCGTCTACTGATGGGGCCAGGGCCGATCAATGCCGATCCGCGCGTATTACGGGCCATGGCCAGCCAGTTGGTGGGGCAGTATGACCCGGCGATGACTAATTATATGAATCAGGTCATGGCGCTTTATCGTCAGCTCTTTCGCACGGAAAACCGCTGGACCATGCTGGTGGATGGCACCTCGCGCGCCGGGATCGAGGCGATCTTAGTATCAGCGATTCGTCCTGGTGACAAAGTGTTGGTGCCGGTATTAGGCCGGTTTGGACATCTGCTGTGTGAGATCGCCCGTCGCTGCCGGGCTGAAGTCCATACTATCGAGGTGCCGTGGGGCGAAGTGTTCTCGCCCGATCGAATTGAGGATGCAATTAAGACGGTTCGCCCACGCCTATTGCTGACGGTGCAGGGCGATACGTCAACGACGATGCTGCAACCGCTGGAAGATTTGGGAGAAATTTGTCGCCGACACGGTGTGCTTTTTTACACCGACGCCACGGCCTCGTTTGGTGGAAACCCATTAGAAACGGACAAATGGGGACTGGATGCGGTGTCTGCTGGATTGCAGAAGTGTCTCGGCGGCCCGTCTGGCAGTTCCCCGATCACGCTGAGTCCGCAGATGGAAGCGGTGATCCGTCGGCGTAAATGCGTCGAACAGGGGATCCGAACGGACGCGCATCAGAACGGTGATGATGAGATGATCTACTCCAACTATTTCGATCTCGGCATGGTGATGGATTATTGGGGGCCGGAGCGTCTAAACCACCATACCGAAGCGACAAGCATGCTGTTTGCCGCGCGAGAATGTGCCCGTGTCATCCTTGAAGAAGGGGTGGACCGCAGCATCGCACGCCATGCGTTGCATGGCAATGCGCTGGTGGCGGGGATTCAGGGGATGGGGCTGGAAACCTTTGGCGATCTCAAACACAAAATGAATAACGTGCTGGGCGTGGTCATTCCCGATGGCGTTCACGGTGAGCAGGTGCGCAAGCTATTGCTGGAAGATTTCGCCATTGAGATCGGTACGTCGTTTGGCCCGCTTCAGGGCAAAATCTGGCGCATAGGAACGATGGGCTACAACGCGCGTAAAGATTGTGTAATGCAAACGCTGACGGCGCTTGAGGCGGTATTAAATCGCCTTGGCTTCCGTACCGTACAAGGTGAGGCGATGCAGGCCGCCTGGAATAGCTATGCGGCGCAAGAGGAATGCGCATGAGTGAAATACTGATGTTGCCCGCCGCAGCGCAAGCGGCGGCCGAACGGATTATGTCACGCTGTGATGCGCTGGCGGAAATCAGTGAAACGTCCGGTCAGTTGACCCGCGTTTATCTGTCGCCGGAACACCTGCGCGCCAATGCGCGTGTAGGGGAGTGGATGCGTGAAGCGGGAATGACAGTCTGGCAGGATAGCGTAGGCAACATTTGCGGCCGCTATGATGGGCTCTCGTCGGATGCGCCAGCGCTGCTGTTGGGCTCGCATTTGGATACGGTACGCAATGCAGGTCGTTACGACGGTATGCTAGGTGTTCTGACGGCGATTGAGGTGGTGCAAGCACTCCATAAACAGGGAATTCGTTTGCCCGTGGCGCTGGAAATCATCGGCTTTGGCGATGAAGAAGGCACACGCTTTGGGATTACGTTACTGGGAAGCCGCGGCTTAACGGGGAGTTGGCCAGAAAGCTGGCTAGCGTGTCGGGATGCCGAGGGTATCAGCGTGGCGCAGGCATTAACGATTGCCGGGTTGGATCCGCTTCAGATTGCGCGAGCCGAGCGCCCGGTTGATGACATTGTCGGCTACCTGGAGCTCCATATTGAACAGGGGCCGTGTCTTGAGCAGCAGGATTTAGCGCTGGGCGTTGTCACCGCAATCAACGGTGCGCGGCGGCTTAATTGTACATTCCTGGGGCAGGCGGGTCATGCGGGTACGGTACCGATGACGCAGCGTCACGATGCGCTGGCGGCGGCGGCGCACTGGATGGCGCAGGCAGAACTTATCACGCAAGAAAGCGATCCTTATCTGGTGGCGACGTTTGGCACCGTGCAGTGTTTACCGGGCGCGGCGAATGTGATCCCTGGAGAAGTAAAGCTGACGCTGGATATTCGTGGGCCTGAGGATACGGCGCTGGATGCGTTGTTGGACCGTATTCTGACGCAAGGACAAGCTATCGCGCATCAACGCGGTTGTCAGTTCGACGCACAGGAATATTATCGTATTGCCGCAACCCGCTGCGATCCCTCCTTACAGTCAGACCTAAACCAGGCGGTGGCGCAGGTTCAGGGACGGACGATAATGTTGCCGAGCGGCGCAGGTCATGACGCCATTGCTATCGCTGAGCGTTGGCCTGTTGCCATGCTCTTTGTCCGTTGTCGCGGCGGCGTCAGTCACCACCCCGACGAATCCGTGAACGCGGGGGATGTGACGTTGGCATTACAGGCACTGGGGAATACGGTATTAGCCTATAGCGAAAAAGATCATTGAATTTTATCTCTATTGCAGGATAACTCTTATTCTATTATTTATAGGATAACTCTCATTCTATTGTTGGAATTATGAGTGTGGGTTGTGATGGTCAATATCTTATCGTTATTTCGCTATATCGAGTGCGATATTATTTTATAGTTCTTGCTAGTCAGTATTTTATTGATTCATAAAATTTTATTTTTATAGCTATTTTTTAGAAAACAGTATCTTTATAAGTTATATTGATAGTGCGGTTGTTTCTTGAACTTTCATCATATATTGATGGCAGAAACTTAAAAAGTTCATAACCACAGAGAGATAACTATGCACTATCTTTTTTTACGACGCCTAATAGCGTTAGGCATATTAATCAATATTAGTTTCTTAGCAAAAGCGGCCGATATTACGGTCGCCTATCAAACAATACCGGATCCTTCGCAGGTCGCACAAGCCGATGGAACCTACGAAAAAGCGACGGGACTGAAAATAGATTGGCGCAAATTCGATGCCGGAGCGGAAATAATCGCCGCGGTTGCCTCGGGCGATGTACAAATCGCTTATCTAGGGTCTAGCCCCTATGCGGCGGCAGTGAGCCGGAAAATACCGATTGAAACATTATTGATCGCTTCCCAACTGGGCGCTAGCGAAGCGCTGGTGGTGCGTCATGGTGCCGGTATTGTCAAACCACAGGATCTGATAGGCAAGAAGGTTGCTACGCCTTTTGTTTCTACGAGTCATTACAGCCTATTGGCCGCGTTGAAAAACTGGAATATTGATGCCAAAAAAGTACAGATTATAAATCTGAATCCCCCGGCGATCGGCGCCGCATGGCGACGCGGTGATATTGATGCCACCTATACTTGGGAGCCTGCGCTTGGCATAGCGAAATCAAACGGTGATGTGCTGATTTCTTCAGGTGAACTGGCAAAGCTGGGGGCCCCGACATTTGATGTCTGGCTAGTACGAAAAGACTTTGCCGAGAAACAGCCTCTGGCAGCAAAAGCCTTTGCCAAAGTGACTCAAGATGCCTATACCCACTACCGTAATGATCCTCAGGCGTGGTTAGCGGATAAGGGCAATGTCGCTAAATTGGCAAAAATAAGTGGTGCAAAAGCCGAAGATATCCCCGCCCTGCTTCAAGGCAATACCTACCTTCTGCCCAATGAACAGCGAGAGTTTCTGGCAGCGCCTGCTGCCAAAGCGATAGGCGATACGGCGGTGTTCCTCAAAGATCAACAGCGTATTGACGCCATATTACCGGATTATTCTCCCTATGTTACAACCCAATATATTCCCGAATAATTTATGATGCCTGCGCGATCGTCGTCGATATAAGTGGGCTTTACTGGTGGATAAAGAATGACATTATTGCAGCTTGAACAAGTAAGCGCCCGTTATGCCACTAGCGAACAATCGGTATTGGAAAATATTACTTTCACGCTGTCGGCGGGGCAATTGATGGTAGCACTCGGGCCATCAGGAAGCGGGAAAACCACATTACTCAACCTGATTGCCGGATTTATTCCGCCCGTTGAAGGCACAATTTTACTTGATGGTAACGTTGTTACTGGTCCGGGCGTGGAACGGGGCGTTGTTTTTCAGCATGATGCCTTATTACCATGGCAAGATGTGTTAGAGAATGTGGCGTTTGGGATGAAGTTAGCTGGTATACCGCAGGCTGAGCGCGAACAAAAGGCGCGCCGATTATTGATGCAGGTGGGTTTAACGGGCTTTGAACATCGCGCGGTGTGGCAACTTTCCGGCGGTCAGCGACAACGGGTCGGTATTGCCAGAGCGTTGGCTACTAATCCACAGCTATTACTATTAGATGAACCTTTCGGCGCGCTGGATGCATTCGCTCGCGAGCAAATGCAGGAATTATTACTTACGGTATGGAAAACCGCGGCTAAACCTATTTTTTTGATTACGCATGATATAGAAGAAGCCATTTTCCTGGCGACAGATTTAATTATGATGTCACCTTACCCAGGACGTATTATTGAGCACTTAAAACTTGGTTTTGGCACACGCTATGCGAATGGGGAAAGCACGCGAGCGATAAAATCGGATCCGCAGTTTATTGAAACCCGAGAATGGGTACTCTCTCGTCTATTTGCCAAGCGCGAACAGTTTTCATCACGCGATTAAGAGGATATCGTTATGAGCACTGTCGAACGATCTGCTGAACCAACGTATAAGGCACCAAATTCACGGGTGGCCAAAAGCTCTATTCCTTCTATCGCCATTAGCAGTTTCAGCATAGGTATATTATTGCTTGCGTGGTGGTTTGTTACCTGGCTGGAAATTGTTGAGCCTTTATTCCTCCCTGGGCCCTATGCCGTGTTACAGCGGCTATGGCAGTTGGTGACCGTAGGCTATATGGATGCCACGCTCTGGTATCATTTATTTGCCAGCCTACAACGTATCGGATTAGCGTTATTGGCCGCGTTGGCCACGGCGATCCCATTAGGCCTTGCTATAGGTCGTCATCGCATTTTGCGTGCGGTGTTCGATCCACTGATTGAATTTTATCGTCCAATCCCACCGTTGGCTTACCTTCCACTCATTGTTATTTGGTTTGGTATTGGTGAGTTTTCTAAAGTGTTACTGATCTATCTCGCCATTCTGGCACCGATTGTTATTGCGACGGCTGACGGTGTTCGTAGCACAGACCCTACTAAAATTCTCGCCGCACAGACGCTTGGCGCAACGCCATTACAGTTAATTCGTTATGTCATTTTTCCCAGTGCCCTACCGGATATTTTAGTTGGAATACGTATTGGATTAGGGGTGGGATGGTCGACATTAGTGGCGGCGGAATTGGTCGCGGCAACCCAGGGATTAGGGTTTATGGTTCAGGCGGCGTCACAATTTTTATTAACGGATATTGTCATTCTTGGGATACTGACGATCGCGGCCATTGCCTTTATGCTGGAAGTCATGTTGCGTTATCTGCAACGTAAGTTAGTCCCTTGGCAAGGGCAATAACGGTTATGCCACGTTCCATGACGTTCGCAGTGAGTGAACGTCATGGAAGAGGCTAGATTTTTAGCGCTCTGCGCTAAGTACCTTACGCAGTATGGAAAACAGCTCGTCAATATGATCCGGCGTCGACACCAGTATCGGGGCGATAATTAGCGTATCGCCAGTCGATTTAAGATGTAATCCGTGCTCAAAAAGTTTTTTCTGTAACTGATAACCGCGCAGCCCTATCTTCTCCGCAGGACGTAAGTCAATTCCCCCTAATAACCCAAAACCACGAATATCGCTAATAATCGGCAGCCCTTGAAGCGAAAAGAGTTTGTCAAGAAAATAAGGGCTTAGCGCTTCTCCATTGGCAAACACGTTCTCTTCCTGATACAGCCGTAACGTCGCTAGCGCCGCAGCGCAGGCTGCCGGATGGGCACTCCACGTATAACCGTGGAAAAATTCAATCTCTTGCTCGCCCGCCGCATTAATAATGTGTTCGTAAACCCGGCGATCAACCGCCACCGCAGCCATCGGCTGTGCGCCATTCGTCAGCGCTTTGGCCAGGGTAATGATGTCAGGACGAATAGCAAAGGTCTGGCTGGCGAACGCCTTACCGGTCCGCCCGAATCCGCAAATGACTTCATCCATAATGAGCAGAATGTCATAGCGATCGCACAGTAACCGGATCCGTTCAAGGTAGCCTTTTGGCGGAACCAGCACGCCGGTAGACCCCGCAATGGGTTCGATCACGCAGGCGGCGATATTTTCAGGCCCATGTAACTCAATCAGGCGCTGTAAGTCGTCAGCCAGAAAGTCACCGGATGAGGGTTGACCACGCTGGTAACGGTTTTCCTCCAGCCAGGTATGACGCAGATGTACCACCTGTGGCCAACTGCCGGCAAACTGTCGACGATTGTTGGTTAGCCCGCTTAGTGCGACCCCGCCAAAATTGACGCCATGATAGGCTCGTTCCCGAGAAATAAAGAGGGTTCGTGAACTTTGTTTGCGTGCACGCTGGTACGCAAGCGCCACTTTCAGTGCGCTGTCGATGGCCTCAGAACCCGAATTAACAAAAAAGAGACGATCGAGTTGCGGGGGGAGTATTTTCGCCAGTTCTCTCGCTGTTTCAAAAGCGAGGGGATGGCTACGATAAAAGCTGGAACTGTAATCCAACGTCATCAATTGGTGATAAACCGCATCGGCAATTTCCTGACGGCGGTGACCTAAAGCACAAGTAAACAAGCCGGAGACACCGTCAAGTATACGATTGCCAAGGTGATCCTGATAATAAAGGCCATCCGCTTGCGTAAACAATTTCGGGTCACGATGAAAATCGCCGTTTGGAGTAAAGGGCAGCCAGAAATTGTCGTTAATCATGCTGTGGAGATCTCTCTGTGGGTGGGTCATAGCGAGCTACCTGATAATGTTTGAATATTTAACATTTCCGTAAGTGTTTACGGTGCGACCTTCATTCAGTCTAATCCACTAAAGTTAAACCCGCTAAATAGCTATTAAAAAAATTTTGATGATATAGCGGAGAACGTAAAGATAAATTCATTCTTTTATTGCCGTTTTTAACGCGATAAATAAGAAAAGTCTTGGTTTAAATAGTGGGGTGTGAATACTTCATTCTGATTTTTCATTTCTGTTAACTAATTTTATTATGCTGTTTAACATGCGAGTGATATTATTCACACCATTATTCTTTAGATAAATAATCAATATTATTATCCATAACTGATAGTTAGTAATACTGATATCTACCGTTAGGATGAAGTATTCCTTCTATCATTATGGTGCCCCTATGATCGATTTTTTCCGTTATAGCTTTATTCTTATTACATCACTGGCGCTTTCCACCGGAGCGGCTTTAGCCGATACCGTGCGGATTGGTTATCAGAAGTCAGCGACAACGCTGGTCTTATTAAAAGAAGAAGGTTCGCTGGAAAACAGATTACGCTCACAAGGCGTCACGGTTGAATGGACACAATTCCCCGGCGGTCCACAATTGCTGGAGGGCCTGAATATTGGCGCTATTGATTTTGGTTTTACGGGAGAAACACCGCCGGTATTCGCTCAAGCGGCACAGGCTGATTTGGTTTATGTCGCCAATGAGCCGGCGTCGCCGACGGCCGAAGCCATTTTAGTCCTTAAGGATTCGCCGCTGAATTCAGTGGCGCAGCTAAAAGGGAAAAAAGTGGCGTTAAATAAAGGATCAAACGTTCACTACTTATTAGTCCAAGCCCTGTCTGAAGCTGGCCTGCAATACAGCGATATTACTCCCGTTTATTTACCCCCAGCAGATGCGCGCGCAGCGTTCGAGAATGGCAGCGTAGATGCCTGGGTGATATGGGATCCCTTCAGTGCGGCGGCTGAGCGTCAAATTCATGCTCGGGTACTGCGTGACGGGCGTGGAATCGTCAATAATTACCAGTTTTATCTGGCGAGGCGTGACTTTGCTGTCAAACATCCACAGGTTATCACTGCGCTAATTGAAGAGATCCGTCTGATCGGCAAGAAAGCCGTCGATGATCCTGCGCGCGTTGCTCGCCAAGTCGCGCCCTTGTTAGGTCTCTCTGAAAGTATTACCCAGCTTGCCGTTGAGAGGCAGGGTTATGATGCTCAGTTTATTTCTCCTGAGGCGATTGCCAGCCAGCAACGTATCGCAGATACCTTTGCCCGATTAAAACTCATTCCGGAAAAGCTAGATATTAAGCAGGCAGTGTGGACTCCGCCTCAATGACTTGTGGTTTGCGACAAATAGATGAGCCCTCATGGTAGTTAAACCAACGCGGTGACAATCGGCTTTCGTATGGAGGAATATCTTGTGGCAAGGGAGTTCATTGCGAACGGCCTTTTTAATTTACGTGCGGAAAAGATTAAGCCACATGTTGATATTGAATAAATATTACGAGGATGCCAATGAATCAGAGCGCAACGATTTTAAGTCCGCAGGAATCACGCCTTAGACAGGATAATGCGATACCTACGGCCAAAAAGCGAAGCAGAACAGATAAGATTTTAGAAAACATCCAGCAGGGAAGGCCCAGCATTGATGTAGAGCGCGCCCGTTATTTCACGGAGTCTATGCGCGAAACTGAAGGGCAAATGTTGATTCTCCGCTGGGCTAAGGCGATGTATCACATTGCCGAAAACATTACGGTTTATATCGATGACCAGCAACTGATTGTTGGGCGGGCGGGAAAGCAAGGGCGTTACGGTATTCTGTATCCTGAGTTAGACGGCGATTTTCTGGATGCGGCCATTAGTCAGCTTCCTCTCCGGCAGGCGTCACCCTTTACTATTGATGAAAAAGACTGTGCCGTCATTCATGAGGAAATTTCTCCCTATTGGCAGGGGAAAACGTACCATGAGCATTTATCGAATGCCTTGCCGGAAGAGACCTTACGCCTGACTTACGATCCAAAAGATCGCCAAACGTCACGATTTATCGTCAATGAAACCTCATCCTTCCGTTCATCTATCCAATGGGTGCATGATTATGAAAAGGTGTTACAGCGAGGCTTCAAAGGTATCCGGCAGGAAGCAGAGCAACGCCTGGCCGAACTCGATCCATTTAACCCCGTAGACAGCGTAGAAAAAGCGCCATTTTTGCAGGCCATCGTGATCGCTGCCGACGCCATTGTCCTGTGGGCTAAACGCCATGCCCAGCTTGCTAAAGCATTAGCGGAAAAAGAGCGTAATCCGCAGCGCCGGTTGGAATTATTAGACATTGCCGAGCGCTGCGAATGGGTACCGGAAAACCCCGCACGGGACTTTCGTGACGCACTGCAAGCGCAATGGTTTACACAACTCTTTTCTCGTTTAGAGCAAAAAACCGGTACGATTATTTCCAATGGTCGAATGGATCAATATCTCTTTCCTTACTATCAACGAGATAAAGAGCGAGGCATATTAGACGATGAGCAGGTACTGGAATGGCTGTCTTGCATGTGGGTCGCGATGGCGCAATTTGTCGATTTGTATATATCTGCGACGGGCGGCGCGTTTAATGAAGGCTATGCACACTGGGAAGCTGTGACCATCGGAGGGCAAACGCCGGAAGGGATGGATGCCACCAATGCGTTATCTCACCTGTTTTTACGCTCCAAGCGTGAGTTCCCGTTACATTACCCCGATCTTGCCGCGCGGATTCATAATCGGACTCCCGCACACTTTCTTCATGATATTGCGGAGACAATTAAAGAAGGCACCGGCTTCCCCAAGTTAATTAATGACGAAGAGGTTGTCCCCTTATTATTGTCCAAGGGCGCTGAATTTTCTCAGGCTTATGATTATGCCGTTTCGGGTTGCGCAGAATGCCGAATGCCAAATCGTGATACGTATACCAGCCCCTGTGCATACATCAATTTCCCTGCAGCCTTAGAAATGACGCTTTACAATGGTCGGATGCAGCGTCACGGTGCAGAGTTGCTCGGTTTGGAAACCGGCGATCCGCGTGATTTCGCTACCTGGGACGATTTCTGGCAGGCATACCTTAAACAGCATAATAATTTTCTGCGCCATGCCTTTATCCAGCAAAAAGTTATTATAGATTTGCGTGCGCAACACTTTGCCTGGCCATTGGGTTCGGCACTGCACGACTTATCGATGGCAGCTTGCAAAGATATTCACCAGCCGACGATTGAAGGCGGAATAGATTTAGGTTATTTCGAATTTATGGGCTACGGGACGGTGATTGATTCGCTGGCGGCCATAAAGAAATGGGTCTACGAAGAGCGACGTATCACCATGTCGCAGCTAATAGAGGCGCTGCAAGATAATTTTGAGCACCATCCAGTGTTGCGTGCGCTACTGGCTAATGCGCCTAAATATGGTAATAACGATCCTTATGCCGATGCCATTGGTAAAACGTTAGATAAAGTCTGCCTGGATTTCACGCGCAAATATTCCAAAACGCTTGGCGTACACCTCGATCTCAGGCTGGTGCCTTTCACTTCCCATGTACCGTTTGGCAAAGTGGTTCACGCTACGCCTAATGGTCGTAAAGCCTGGATGCCTCTATCAGATGGTTCCTCCGCTTCACAGGGATGCGATGCTAAAGGACCGACGGCGGTACTGCTGTCTAATTATCAGACCAAAAATTACCAGTTTAGCGAACGAGCGGCGCGGTTGCTGAATATCAAGTTTACCCCGTCGATTGTCGCTGGGGAGGAGGGAACCCGTAAACTGTGCGATTTAATTCGCGCTTGGTGCGATCTGAAATTATGGCATGTCCAGTTCAACGTGATTAACCGAGAAACGCTGTTAGCCGCTAAAGCCGATCCGGAGCGTTATCGTGGATTAATTGTCCGTATCGCTGGTTATAGTGCCTATTTCACCGATCTGTCGCCGGATTTACAGGATGATTTGATCGCTCGAACCGGTCACGACCTGTTTTAGGCGGTGAAGGTTGAGGAATAATAACCGGCGCGTTTTCGCGTCAAGCGCAACGAATAACGCGATGCCACATCATTCCGCAATGCTAACCGGCTGGGTATTCAATACCCAGCGCTACTCTCTGCACGACGGCATTGGAATACGTACGGTGGTGTTCCTGAAAGGCTGCCCGTTACGCTGCGAATGGTGTAGCAATCCCGAATCACAGAGTAGTAAACCTGAGATCGCTGTCGATGTGCGTAAATGTCTGGGAGGCACGGCCTGCGGGTTGTGCGAGTCTCAGTGTCAGGAAATGGCATTGCGCTTTACCTCAACCGGAGAGATAGACGTAGATCGTCACCGCTGTTCCAACTGCCTCGCATGTGTGTCCCATTGTCCCACGCGGGCTTTACATGGCATGGGTGAACGGATGACGGTACATCAGGTTTTAGATATCGTCGAGTCTGATAGTATTTTTTATCGGCGATCGGGAGGGGGGCTTACATTGAGCGGTGGCGAACCATTGATGCAGGGCGCGTTTGCGCTAGCTCTACTAAAGGAGGCGAAAAGGAGACAAGTTAATACGTTACTGGAGACTTGTGGTGACGGGCGCTGGTCTGATCTATGTGAAATCGCCAAATACACCGACGCGGTTTATTTTGATATTAAGAGCTTGGATGATGCGTTGCATCGGCGCTTTACCCGGCGCGGCAATCAACGCATCCTGAACAATTTAGTACAGTTGCGGCAAACATACCCTCACTTGCCTATTCATGTGCGCACGCCGCTTATTCCCGTGTTTAATGCAAATTGGGGCGATATTAGCGCGATACTCGATTTTATTTTACCGTTGCCGCAGGTGAGTTATGAAATCCTGCCGTATCATCGTCTAGGCCGCGACAAATATCGTCTGCTGGGGCGAGACTATTTTCCTGCGGAACAACCGGGGTGTGCGGCGGTGAGCGCCGATATTGTTCAGCGTGCTCAAGCACGTTGTGGTGAGCGCTACGGCGCGCCGCTGGTTTAATAGCGCTACGTGAACGGCGACGTTAGAAAATGCTCATAGCGTAAAGCGATCGGCATCGCGCCAGGCAGGGAAGGATTGCCGATAGCTTTGCAGCGCTTCCAGCGACAGCGTAGCATCCAGTTGCGCGGGTTGATTGGGAGGCGCAGAGGCCAGGATTTCTCCTTGCGGATTAATAAGTAGACTATCGCCGCGATAGCTGTGACCGTTGCCGTCGGTACCGACGCGGTTACACCCCGCAACGTAAGCCTGATTCTCAATGGCGCGTGCGGTCAGTAGCGTCTGCCAGTGATTGGCACGCGGCGCGGGCCAGTTGGCGACATAGATCGCCAGATCATAGTCCTGACGATTGCGCGACCAGACCGGAAAACGCAGGTCGTAGCAAATCATGGGGCAAATGCGCCAGCCGCGCCATTCCAGGACAATCCGCTCGGTGCCAGCCTGATAGTGGTGATGCTCATCCGCCATACGGAACAAGTGGCGCTTATCGTAGTGATACACCTCACCGTGCGGATCGACTAATAGGAAGCGGTTGACTGCGCCTTTTGGCGAATTCACCGCGATGCTGCCACCGATCAGCGCATTGGTTTTCTGTGCCCATTGGTGCAGCCACGCCACGACGACCGCCTGCTCCAGGCTGCCTTTGGCGGCTTCCATCGCAAAGCCGGTGGTAAACATCTCCGGCAGTATAATGACATCCCTGCCGCTAATTTCCGCCAATAGGGTATCGAAGTGACGCAGATTGGCTTCCCCATCGCGCCAGACTAAGGGCTGTTGCAATAATGAAATCGTTAAAGTCGACATAAACGCTCCGCAGCGGCATCCAACGTGGCTTCTTGTTTAGCAAAGCATAGCCGAATCAGCGTATGAGGGAACGGATCGGCGCAAAAGACGGAGAGCGGAATCGCTGCGACGCCAACATGCTCGGTCAGCCAGCGACAAAAACTGACATCGTCCGCATCGGAAATCGCGCCGTAGTCGGCCAATAGAAAGTAGGTGCCTTCACAGGGCAGAATCTTGAAACGGCTCCCCGCTAACGCCGCAACGAAACGATCGCGCTTGGCGCGATAAAAAGCGGGCAGCTCGCGCCAGTGTTGCGGGTGTTCACGCAACATATCGGCAATGGCGAGCTGTGCGGGTGTGTTCACGGAAAACGTCAGATATTGGTGAACTTTACGCACTTCCGCGCTCAGTGCCGTTGGCGCAACGCAGTAGCCCACCTTCCAGCCCGTCATGTGGAATGTTTTCCCGAACGAGGAGACGGCGATCGCGCGTTGGCGCAGTGAGGGATGCGCCAGCACGCTAGCGTGACCTTCGCTGGAGAAACAGATGTGCTCGTAGACTTCATCGCTCAATACGAAAATATTATGTGCGGCGATGGCTCGCCAGAGCTGCTCAACGTCCGCCGTCTGCCAGGCGGTGGCGGATGGATTATGCGGCGTGTTCAAAATCACCAGCCGCGTGCGATCGCTCAGCAGGCTGGCAAAATGAGACCAGTCCACGCGAAATGCGGGCGGCTGTAAGGCGATACGTTTGAGTATGCCGCCTGCCAGCGTGACGGCGGGTGCATAGCTGTCATAACTCGGGTCGAAACAAATCACCTCGTCGCCGGGGCGCACCAGCGCGGTAATCGCGGCAAACAACGCCTCGGTGGCTCCCGCCGTGACGGTAATCTCACTCTCGGCGTCCGGCCGCCAGCCGTACAGCGACTGCGTTTTTTCGGCAATGACCTCGCGTAGCGGCGCAACGCCGGTCATCGGCGCATATTGGTTGGCGCCTTGACTGACGTGATACGCCAGCCGCTGTTGCAAATAAGCCGGGCCGTCAAAGTCGGGGAAGCCTTGCGATAGATTGATGGCTTGATGTTGCTGAGCCAGTGCACTCATTTGCGTGAAAATCGTGGTGCCCAGCGCGGGCAATTTACTGTCGGGCAGTAGTGTACCGTTGGGAAGAGTGGAAGGTCTTGTGGTGCTCATAGTAGGTCATGGCCCTGGCAAATCAATATTACCTGACAATATATCAAGCTTAAGAATTTGGCAATCAAGACGTTTGGGTGTCTAAATGGCTAAATTGCATTGATCACTAAGATATAATCAGAAACGCTAAGCCGCGCTACGGATAACCCAGAGAGGAGACCACACCAGAGGCCCCGTGACGGAAAATGAACAAGTGACGGCGTGTAGCGCCGTCACTCGGGCTTATTTTATCGTTCGCGTAACGCCTCTTTCGCGCGATTAAAGGGTTTGAGGATATAATCCATCACGGTCTTTTCACCCGTCTTAATATCTACGGTAGCGATCATGCCAGGAACAATAGAAAAGCGTTGGCCAATATCGTTTTGCAAATAATCCTGAGTGGTCCGAATGAACACCCGATAATAGAAGAGTTCCGGTTTGACCTCGTCCTGGATCGTGTCGGGCGAAATAGTTTCCACCACGCCAGTCAGCCCCCCGTAAATGGCGTAATCATAAGCGGTAATCTTCACCAGCGCCTGTTGATCCGGGTGAATAAAAGCGATATCACGTGGTGACAGACGTGTTTCAATCAGTAGATGGTCGTCTACGGGCACAATCTCCATTAATACCCCATTTGGCGGGATCACGCCGCCGATAGTGGTGACCTGAATATTTTTTACAATGCCGCGTACCGGGGAGCGTATCGTTAGTTGTGCCACCGAATCAGCCCGCCCGCGGATCACTTCCGATAGCATATTGACCTCGGCATTGGCCTTCGCCAATTCTTCCCGTGCCTGTACATAGTATTGCGAACGCAGATCGGTCAGCTTGAGATCGAGCTCCGCCTTCTGACGGCGCAGGCGTAGTACTTCAACGTGGCTTGCCGCCCCGCTTTTTACTAAACGTTCGGTGATGTTTAACTCGCTTTCCACTAAAGCTAGCGACTGCTTAAGCCGCGTTTCTGCGTCCTTAAGCTGAGCGCGACGGGTATTGTACAATTGCGTTTCCGCCGCGATCAGCTCCGGCCTGGTATCCAGTGATGGAGGAAAAGACAACGGCTTATCATTGACTTCGGCATTCAGACGGGCGCTGGCCGCCAGCGCTGCGCGATAACGAGCCTCACTTTCACCCACGTTGGATACCGAGCGCGTCGGATCGAGCTCGGCGACGACCTGTCCGGCCTCGACTAATGTCCCTTCGCGCACGTTCAGCGCGACCAGGATGCCACCGTCGAGCGACTGCAAAATTTGCTCACGCGAGCTGGGGATCACCTTGCCGCTCCCGGTGGATACTTCATCAAGCGTGCCGAACCACGCCCACAAACCTGCCGCTAGCAGCAGCAATGTGCTAATAACGGTGACGCGTCTAGCGCCAACGTAGCGGCTCTCATCGCCATACTCATTTTCCGTATCGTCAAGTGTGATATCAGGCTGATTGATTTTCATGCTTTTCCTCCCCCTCCCCGCGTCCGGTATCGCGTTGGCGGCCGGCATTCAGTGCCTGCGCTTTCGGCGCGTCCATCACTAACTGCCCTTCTTTCAGCACCACCACGCGCTCAACCAATTCCAGCATGGCGGCACGGTGGGTTGCGACGATCAACGTGCGACCTGCCAGCCATTGAGCAAAACGCTGAATAAACTCCCGCTCGGTGTGTTCGTCCAAAAAGGACGTTGGCTCATCCAACAACACAATATTCGGATCGCGCAGAAGCAGACGAGCTAGTAGAAGCGACTGGCGCTGCCCGCCGGATAGCCCTACGCCGCCCTCCATCACCGGGTGATCCAGGCCTAACGCCAGCCTTTTGACGAAGGTTTCGGCACCGCATACCGCCAGCGCGGCGAAGATTTCCGCATCGCTGGCTCGCGGCGCGCCCAGCGTTAGATTCTCGCGTAGCGTGCCGTAAAATAGACGGGCGTTCTGGGTGATCAGGGCAACGTTACGCCGTATATCCGCCATATCGATATGGGCGATGCTGAGGTCATCGAGTCGTAACTCGCCTTCCGCCAGCGTTACACCGCCCGCCATCGCCTGTAGCAGAGTCGATTTTCCGGCGCCATTGCGACCGAGCACCGCCACACGTTCGCCGGGACGAATTTCCAGCTTCGCCACTCTCAGGGCGATAGCGCCATCCTCACTGTGATGGCGGAACGCGGCATTCTGAAATCGGTAGTGACCATATAGCACATCGCAATGGACTTTATTTTCATCCTGACCATTTTCCACTGGCAGTTGCATGATGCTATCAAGCCCTTCTTTTGCCGCTTTTACCTGCTGCCAGCGCGCCAGTACGCCGCAGAGCGCGGCCATTGGCGCAATCATGCGTGAGGACAGCAGTGAGGCCGCGACGATGGCCCCTGTCGTCATCTCGCCGTCGATTGCCAGTGGCGCGCCGACCATGACGACAAGAGCGTACACCATGCTTTGCACGCTCACGCCCCAACTGATTAGCCACTGGGTGAGCTTGCGTGTACGCACGCCAGATTCGGCGCTAATATTGATGTAGTGATTCCACTGCTGTAAAAAACGGTTTTCCGCCTGCATCAGCTTGATGTCTTCTAATCCCTGTACGCTTTCCACCAGCACCGCGTTGCGCAGCGTATTTTCCTGCGTCGCTTGGCGTGCCAGTCGTGCCAGCTTTTTCTGCATTAGCAGGCCGGGCAGGATCATTAGCACCGCGGCTACGGGCGCGATCCACGCCAGCGCTGGCGCGATGATGGCGAGAACGAATAAAAAAAGCAGGAAGAAGGGCATATCGACGACCGCCGACACCGTCGTGGACGTCACCATCTCTCGAATCTGCTCCAGCTCACGCAGTTGGGAAATGAAACTCCCCGTGGAGCGAGGAATCGCGCTGTTGCGCAAGCGTAGCGCATGGTTGAATACCCGGTCGGAGACTCGGATATCTGCCCGTTTACCGAGGATATCCGTGATGTACGCGCGAGCCAGACGTAGCAGGAAAGCGAATATCACTGCGATTAGTACGCCTATCGATAAAACATATAGCGTGGGATAAGACTGCGCGGGGATTACGCGGTCATATACCTGCATAGAAAATAGGATCCCAGCCAAGGAGAGGACATTGACGAGCAGCGAGGCCAGCATGACATAGCCGTAAGGCTTGATATCGCACAGTACCAGTCGCCATAACCAATCCGGGCGATAGGCGCTGACATAGCGATCGGCGCGGCTGTCTTTTACTTCCGAAGCTGGTCGTAGCGCGACCACATGACGGATTTCCGGCAGAAGTTTGCTCAATGCATGTTGACTGAGTTGCTGACCGTCTGCCATAAAACACAGGCTTACGCTGTCTTTGCCATCAAAGCTTTCGATCACGCCGATCTGACCATCCATCAGTTGGATAGCCAACGGCAGATGCCATACCGACATGTCGCGATCGTTGCATATCCGCGCCGTCAACCCGGCTTGACGCGCCAGATGACGTAACGCCTGAGGGAGGGGGCTCTGCTCCAGCCACCGGGCACTGGCCTGCAATGCGCCCGGTGAAAAGGACAGGCGATAATGATTGGCGACATAGGCAACGGCGGATGCCCAGTGCGTCAGCATCGTTGTATCATCGCCACGCTCTGTGGATTTATCTTGTTCTATCGTTAGACTCATGGCTGGATCTCCACGGCCTGGATGGTCTGGTTATTCAACCCGAAGGCACTGCGCATGCCGCCGGTGCTATACAGGCAATCAAGCTGTAACTGGCGCAGTTGCGTCAGGGTTTGCTGCTCGATAAAACGTGCCTGAAACACTTCCTGTTCAGCGTTCAACACGTCAAGCAGCGATCGCGTGCCGAGTTCCAGATACTGTTGCTGATATAGCACGCGCGTCCGTTTACCCAGTTCCTGCTGGCGAACCTGAATTTGTAAGGTACGCGCCAGATTTCGGGCCTCGTTCTGCGATGCCGTTAGTTGCTGACGTGTCTCCAGGCGCGCGGTTTGTATAGCGGCATTTGCCGCCTCGAGAGCATAGGCGGCAGCGTTACGACCAGCGGTTAGTCTACCGCCTTGATAGATAGGCATTTCGACGTTCACCCAGGCTGCATATTGCGTACGGTCCAACGTTGCGCTATTCGCATAACGGTCGTTGAGATAATGGTTAACTTCCGGTTTGAAGGTAATCGTTGGGCGCAGGCGAGCATTCGCTTCATCTAATTGCGCCTGAGCCTGATTCGCCCTGGCATACGCCGCAAGTACAGCGGGAATGAGTTGGTCGTCCGGTTCGCCGATGTTGCACGCGTGCGTTAGCGCATTGGGGAAGTCATCGGTCACCTGTGTGATACGATCCCACCCTAGCAGGGCGGCAAGCGTTGCTCGCCAGCGATCGAGGTTGGCCTGATATTGGATTAATGCCGAGCGAGCGCCTTCGATACGGACATCACTCTGTACCACATCAGATTGCGAGCTAGCGCCTTCGTCGCTACGTCGACGCGCCAATTCGCTAATGCCCTCAAGGGCCGTCAGTTGTTCTCTGGCAATCGCCGCGAGTTTTTGGTAGCCCTGTACCTGGACCAACGCCGACGCGGTTTCGTGTGCTACCGTATCAATGCTCACCAGTACATTGGCTTGTTCCTGTGCTACGCCAGCGTTGGCGGCGCGTACCTGGCTGTCCGTTTTACCGAAGTCATACAGCATTTGAGAAATCGATAATACCAGTGACGGACTAAATCCGTTGTTACCGTAGCGGTTAGTGAACCCATTATTGATGCCGCCATTCACCTGCGGGTAGTATTGCGCTCGCGCAACATCAACCGCTTCCGACTGTTCGCGGAGTCGCCCGATGGTCTCTCGGATGTCGGGGTGCCAGGCAACGGCCCGCGCAACCGCGATATTGATGCTCAATCGTTCCGGCACATTCGCGGTTATCGGCGGTGTGCTAGGGCCGGAAAGCGTGGGTAGCGTTTTTGGCATTACGATTTGACTGGCGTTGAGAATGTTCGAGCGAGGTGCAGCACTGATGATGCCGCTGTAAATGCTCCCTGTTATTGTCAGTAAACAGACTATTCCCATCGAGTATTCACGACAGATTCCCATGAGTTTTCCTATCGTCAAAGTAGCGAATACAGCTAGCGCCTCTGGCGCGGCGACGAGCACCGCACCAGAGGGTTTCCCTTGATACATCAACCAATGATGGCGTTGTTTTCCAGCAGTTCATCCAGCGTGATCTGGGTTGACTGTAGCGTAATCAATTCCGTTGAACTGAATGCTGAGCCTTGTCCGTCGCGGTCAATCGAGATCACCGTATTGCCGTTGACGCTTTCCACAGAAATCCAGTCGCCTGCATTGGCTGCGGAGCCATCCCAGCCTTGCAACAGTTGGCTGATATCGATACGGTCGCCCTCTGCCAGCGAGAAGTCGGTCCAGCTATCGCTACCGTTCCCCCCTGTGGTGTCTGCGTCGTCGAGTAGATTGAAAATCAACGTGTCGGCTCCGGCGCCGAGCGAGAAGGTATCGTCATAGGCCGAACTGGTGGCAATGTCGTCGTGGCGAGTGCCATTCACCTGCAGCGCCAGATCGATGGTTAGCGTGGCGTTAGCGGTCTCGCCATTGTCGGCGGTCAGCGTATAGTCAAACGTCTCCTTCTGAATAATGTCCTCTAGCGCCACGTTATCGTTTAAGGCGTAACGATAACTGCCGCCGATATTGAGGGTCAGAACGCCATAATGCCCCGCTACCGTCGCGGTTGCGTCGCTAGTGACATAAGGATCCAGCGTAGTGACTGTGCCATTTACATCGGTGATTGATAGGGCGGTCTCCACCGAAACCAGTTGGTCGGCGGCATTGTTTTCCGAACCGCTGCCGTCGAAGATATTGCCTTCCACGTCCGCGACGTTAGCGGCAGTCTGGAAGTTATCCAATTGCACACTGGTGCCCGCTACCGAGGCCGTTATCGTAATCGTACTGACGGATAGCGGACCGACAGAACCCTCGATATCCAGCGTGTAGTCGCCGGCGGCTAACTCCACATCGCTCCTCAATGGTACGGTCACCGTTCTGTTTAGCGCACCGCTGCTCAGTGTGCCAGAATCCACTACCTCGCCAGAACTGGACGATAACGTCCAATCGATCGTCACAGTTCCTGCACTTAAAGTACTGACATTGAAGGTGATGGCTGCGCCTTTCACTGCGGTGTTTTCCGCGACGCTGATGGTTCCACTGCCGCTGCCTGCGGTCGAAGACCATAGCGCTGAATCCCAAGAAATGGATCCTGCATTGTTGTCGCTGTAGCTCCCCTCTACCTGTGCCGCTGTCGTCGCTAGCGCGACGCTATCATCTACCGCCGTTAATGGGCTGGATGATAAGTGGATATTCAGCGTCCCGCTGTCGGTTTCGCCATCCGGTGCCCGCACCGTGTAGACAAAACTATCCGGCGCGGTAATGCCATCGGCGCCGATGCCTGCATTCAGCGTATAGGTGTAGTGGCCCAGTGCGTCGATGGCCAATACGCCGTAAGCGCCCGTAATCTCGGTCGTTCCCTCAGCTGCGATGGCGACGCCATTTACCATACTGACGACTGAATCCGCAGGCGCAATATCGTCTTCCATCACGTTGCCTGATGTGCTGGCGCTGACACTTTCTACCGTATAAACATGATCTTCGAGGATATGGAGGGTATAGCCCGTTACCGCAGTGAGGCCAGAGGCGGTATCCAGGAGGAACAGATATTGGCCGCCGTCCAATGTGAGAGTGAGTTCATCGGATTCCCCTGTGAAGGCTGTGGCACGCAGCCAGTCTATTTCCTCTCGATGTAGCTCATATTGCTGAGTGGCGGCATTAAATTTGTAGATGTGGAGGTTAAAATTGGCGACAAGGGAAAGCCCACCGACCTCCGCCTGTAGTGTCATGGTGCGGGTGGTGCCATCTTCGACATCGAAAATGATCGGATTGGCTATGTCGTCGAGAATGCCTACGTTTAGCACATCGCCTAAACCAATGTTCAGCAGGGTAAAACCGCTCTGCGCCGACGCGCCATTGTCGATCGCAGTTACCGTGGTATCGAAGACGATGGAAGCATCGTTATCCGTTGCCACCACGTTACCTGGTACGGCGGGTTGCTCACCCAATTCGATGATCAGATCGGCACTAACCGTAACGCCATTGGCGCTCAGCGTATAGCTGAAGCTGTCGGTCTTGCTCAGCACCGCTGAAGATGTATCGGTCAGCGTGTAGGTATAATCACCGTCCTGATTAATGCTCAGCGTGCCGTAGGTTCCCTGAACGATCGTGCCGTCCTGATCGATGACTGTCACGTCCCCTGCGGCGTTAACCACTTGTGTGAGCACCGTTCCTGATGGCGTCACATCGGCACCATGTTCGGGATCAACATCGGTGATGACGTTGCCGCTCACGGAGGTTTCTCCTTCGATCGCGCCGGGAGCCGTTTGCGTGACTGTGGCGTTAATCGCCGTGTAGGAGCCTATCGCCAACAACGTGGTGTTATAGGCCAACGCGCGATAGGTGCCGCCGTCAAGATCCTCCACGTTAAGTGCGATACTATTCGTACCGATCGTCAACAGACTGGCCCACTGTGGCTCCGCTGTGTTAATGACGGTGTTCCACGCCGACGTATCTTCATTATATTGCTGTACTATCACGCCCATGCTGTTTAGCAATGACAGTACGCCACCGGTAGCGCTGGCCTCCAGAGCGACATCAGCCGTCGCGCCATCGTCGATAGTGAAGGTGACCTGAGCGTTATTATCCCCTAACAAAGAGAGGAGGTTACCGAGCGCGCCGACCACCAGAATCCCCCAATCACTGTAGGATTCGGTGGTGATTGCGGCATCGGTAGTCAGGTCTAGTTCAACAATATTGTCATTTGCTTCCAGTATTACCACTGGTGCGGTGATCGTTGCTGGCGGAGAAACATTGTCCGCCGCATCGGTCGCCGTGATGGTGAGGCTTTCACCGTTAGTGGGCGGCGGGGTGAGCGGCACGCTGAAGCTGCCGTCTGCGTCGACCACAGCGCTGCCGAGAATATTGTCGCTCGCATCGGTGACGGTCACGGTGCTGCCGGGCTCGGCATTACCACTGACCGTGGTGCCGTCTTCGGCGATCGCCAAATTAGCCGGCGCATCCGGCGCGGTGATATCTGGTGCGGTTGTGGTAGTCGGTGCTGAGACATTGCCTGCCGCATCGGTGGCCGTCGCGGTAATGGATTCGCCATTGAGCAGTGCTGGCGTCAATGAAATGGTGAAGCTGCCGTCTTCGTTGACCACGGCGCTGCCGAGAATGTTGTCGCTGGCATCGGTGACGGTGACGGTGCTGCCGGGTTCGGCGTTACCGCTAACGGCAGTGCCGTCTCCGGCGACCGCCAGATCGGTCGGCGCGTCCGGCGCGGTGGTGTCCGGTGCGGTGACGGTAGTCGGTGCGGAGACATTGCCCGCCGCATCGGTGGCCGTGACGGTAAGGCTTTCACCATTAAGCAGGGCGGCGGGCAGTTCGACAGTGTAGCGACCAAATGCGTCGGCGCTGGTTTCCATCCTCGTCCCGTCGGGCAGCGTGATGGTGATGTTGCTGTCGGGCTCGGCATCGCCGCTGACCGTGAGGCCATCGGCGCTCACAGCGGCCTCCGGCGCGTCTGGTGGTGTGGTGTCAGGCAGCGAGGTATCCGGTACGGTTACGGTGACCGACGTGGAAGTGTTGCCCGCATTGTCGGTAGCGGTGACGGTCAGTTGCTGCCCTGCATTCAGGGTTACCGGTAGCGACAGGCTCCAGGTGCCATCATCGGCGGCAGTGATATCCAGCGTGCTTCCATCAGGTAGTGTCACGTTTACCGTACTGCCAGCCTCAGCCGTTCCACTTATTGTCAGCCCGTCTTCGCTGATATAGGCATGAGGGGCGTCCGGCGCGGTAATATCCGGTGCGGTTGCGGTAGTCGGTGCTGAGGCATTGCCCGCCGCATCGGTGGCCGTGACAGTGAGCGATTCGCCGTTGGCGGCCGGAGGGGTAAGCGGCACGGTGAAGCTGCCGTCTGCGTTGGCCGCGGCGCTGCCGAGAATGTTGTCGCTGGCATCGGTGACGGTGACGGTGCTGCCGGGCTCGGCGTTACCGCTAACGGCAGTGCCGTCTCCGGCCACCGTCAGAACGGTCGGGGCGTTTGGTGCGGTAATATCCGGCGCCGCTGTTGTAGCCGGTGCTGAGACATTATCCGCCGCATCGGTGGCCGTCGCGGTAATGGATTCGCCATTGAGCAGTGCTGGCGTCAATGAAATGGTGAAGCTGCCGTCCGCGTCGACCGCGGCGCTGCCGATAATATTGTCGCTCGCATCGGTGAGCGTCACGGTGCTGCCGGGTTCGGCATTACCGCTGACGGCGGTGCCGTCTTCAGCGACCACCAGATTGGTCGGCGCGTCCGGTGCGGTAATATCCGGTGCGGTTGTGTTGATCGACTCGGAGATATTACCCGCCGCGTCGGTGGCCGTGATGGTGAGCACTTCGCCGTTGGCGGCCGGAGGGGTAAGCGGCACGGTGAAGCTGCCGTCTGCGTTGGCCACGGCGCTGCCGAGAGTGGTGCCGTTGGCATCGGTGACGGTGACGGTGCTGCCGGGCTCGGCGTTACCGCTAACGGCAGTGCCGTCTCCGGCGACCGCCAGATCGGTCGGCGCGTCTGGCGCGGTAATATCCGGTGCGGCGACGGTAGTCGGTGCTGAGACATTGCCCGCAGCATCGGTGGCTGTGACGGTAAGGCTTTCACCATTAAGCAGGGCTGGCGTCAATGAAATGGTGAAGCTGCCGTCCGCGTCGACCGCGGCGCTGCCGATAATATTGTCGCTCGCATCGGTGAGCGTCACGGTGCTGCCGGGTTCGGTATTACCGCTAACGGCGGTGCCGTCTTCGGCGACCACCAGATTGGTCGGCGCGTCCGGCGCGGTAATATCCGGTGCGGTTGTGTTGATCGACACGGAGATATTACCTGCCGCGTCGGTGGCCGTGACGGTGAGCACTTCGCCGTTGGCGGCCGGAGGGGTAAGCGGCACGCTGAAGCTGCCGTCTGCGTTGGCCACAGCGCTGCCGAGAGTGGTGCCGCCGCCATCGGTCACAGTCACGGTGCTGCCGGGTTCAGCGTTACCGCTGATGGCGGTGCCGTCTTCGGCGACCGCCAGATCGGTCGGGGCGTTTGGTGCGGTAATATCCGGCGCCGCTGTTGTGGTCGGCGCGGAGACATTATCCGCCGCATCGGTGGCCGTCGCGGTAATGGATTCGCCATTGAGCAGTGCTGGCGTCAATGAAATGGTGAAGCTGCCGTCCGCGTCGACTACGGCGCTGCCGATAATATTGTCGCTGGCATCGGTGAGCGTCACGGTGCTGCCGGGTTCGGCATTACCGCTGACGGCGGTGCCGTCTTCAGCGACCACCAGATTGGTCGGGGCGTCTGGCGCGGTGATGTCCGGTGCGGTGACCGTCGTCGATGATGAGTTACCTGCCGCATCGCTAACGATTACTGTGAGCGATTCGCCATTAGTAGGCGGCGGGTTGAGTGGCACGGTGAAGCTGCCGTCTTCGCCGACTTCAACGCTGCCGAGGGTGTTGCCGCCGCCATCGGTCACAGTCACGGTGCTGCCGGGCTCGGCGTTACCGCTGACGGTGGTGCCGTCTTCAGCGACCACCAGATTGGTCGGCACATCGGGCGCCGTAGTATCTGGCGCGATTGCGGTAGTCGGTGCGGAGACATTGCCCGCCGCATCGGTGGCCGTGACGGTAAGGCTTTCACCATTAAGCAGGGCGGCGGGCAGTTCGACAGTGTAGCGGCCAAATGCGTCGGCGCTGGTTTCCATCCTCGTCCCGTCGGGCAGCGTGATAGTGATGGTGCTGCCGGGTTCGGCATTGCCGCTGACCGTGAGGCCATCGACGCTCACTGCGGCCTCCGGCGCGTCTGGTGGTGTGGTGTCAGGCAGCGAGGTATCCGGTACGGTTACGGTGACCGACGTGGAAGTGTTGCCCGCATTGTCGGTAGCGGTGACGGTCAGTTGCTGCCCTGCATTCAGGGTTACCGGTAGCGACAGGCTCCAGGTGCCATCATCGGCGGCAGTGATATCCAGCGTGCTTCCATCAGGTAGTGTCACGTTTACCGTACTGCCAGCCTCAGCCGTTCCACTTATTGTCAGCCCGTCTTCGCTGATATAGGCATGAGGGGCATCCGGCGCGGTAGTATCCGGTGCGGTGACGGTAGTCGGTGCGGAGACATTGCCCGCAGCATCGGTGGCTGTGACGGTAAGGCTTTCACCATTAAGCAGGGCGGCGGGCAGTTCGACAGTGTAGCGGCCAAATGCGTCGGCGCTGGTTTCCACAGTGTCTCCGCCGGGCAGCGTGATAGTGACGGTGCTGCCGGGCTCGGCATTGCCGCTGACCGTGAGGCCATCGGCGCTCACAGCGGCCTCCGGCGCGTCTGGTGGCGTGGTGTCAGGCAACGTGGTATCCGGTACGGTTACGGTGACCGACGTGGAAGTGTTGCCCGCATTGTCGGTAGCGGTGACGGTCAGTTGCTGCCCTGCATTCAGGGTTACCGGTAGCGACAGGCTCCAGGTGCCATCATCGGCGGCAGTGGCATCCAGCGTGCTTCCATCAGGTAGTGTCACGTTTACCGTACTGCCAGCCTCAGCCGTTCCACTTATTGTCAGCCCGTCTTCGCTGATATAGGCATGAGGGGCATCCGGCGCGGTGGTATCCGGTGCGGTGACGGTAGTGGGCAGCGAGGTATTCCCCGCCGTATCGGTAGCGGTGGCGGTAACCGTTTCGCCGTTGGTAAGCGGCGGGTTGAGTGGCACGGTGAAACTGCCGTCCTCGCCAACTTCGACGCTGCCGAGGGTGTTGCCGCCGCCATCGGTCACAGTCACGGTGCTGCCGGGTTCAGCGTTACCGCTGATGGCGGTGCCGTCTCCGACCACCGCCAGATCGGTCGGGGCATCCGGTGCGGTGGTATCCGGCGCGATTGCGGTAGTCGGTGCGGAGACATTGCCCGCAGCATCGGTGGCCGTGACGGTAAGGCTTTCACCATTAAGCAGGGCGGCGGGCAGTTCGACAGTGTAGCGGCCAAATGCGTCAGCGCTGGTTTCCACAGTGTCTCCGCCGGGCAGCGTGATAGTGATGGTGCTGCCGGGTTCGGCATTGCCGCTGACCGTGAGGCCATCGGCGCTCACAGCGGCCTCCGGCGCGTCTGGTGGTGTGGTGTCAGGCAGCGAGGTATCCGGTACGGTTACGGTGACCGGCGTGGAAGTGTTGCCCGCATTGTCGGTAGCGGTGACGTTCAGTTGCTGCCCAGCATTCAGGGTTTCCGGTAGCGACCGGCTCCAGGTGCCATCATCGGCGGCAGTGGCATCCAGCGTGCTTCCATCAGGTAGTGTCACGTTTACCGTACTGCCAGCCTCAGCCGTTCCACTTATTGTCAGCCCGTCTTCGCTGATATAGGCATGAGGGGCATCCGGCGCGGTAGTATCCGGTGCGGTGACGGTAGTGGGCGGCGAGGTATTCCCCGCCGCATCGCTAACGATCACGGTGAGTGATTCGCCGTTGGTGGGCGGTGGGTTGAGTGGCACGGTGAAGCTGCCGTTTTCGCCGACGTCAACGCTGCCGAGGGTGTTGCCGCCGCCATCGGTCACAGTCACGGTGCTGCCGGGTTCGGCATTACCGCTGACGGCGGTGCCGTCTTCAGCGACCACCAGATTGGTCGGGGCGTCTGGCGCGGTGATGTCCGGTGCGGTGATCGTCGTCGATGATGAGTTACCTGCCGCATCGCTGACGATTACGGTGAGCGATTCGCCGTTGGTAGGCGGTGGGGTAAGCGGGACGGTGAAGCTGCCGTCTTCGCCAACGTCAACGCTGCCGAGGTTGTTGCCGCCGCCATCGGTCACAGTCACGGTGCTGCCGGGCTCGGCGTTACCGCTGACGGCGGTGCCGTCTCCGGCCACTGCCAGATCGGTCGGCGCGTCTGGCGCGGTGATGTCCGGTGCGGTGATCGTCGTCGATGATGAGTTACTTGCCGCATCGCTGACGATTACTGTGAGCGATTCGCCATTAGTAGGCGGCGGGTTGAGTGGAACGGTGAAACTGCCGTCCTCGCCGACTTCGACGCTGCCGAGGGTGTTGCCGCTGCCATCGGTCACAGTCACGGTGCTGCCGGGCTCGGCGTTACCGCTGACGGTGGTGCCATCTCCGGCGACCGCCAGATCGGTCGGGGCATCCGGTGCGGTGGTATCCGGCGCGGTGACGGTAGTCGGAGGCGAAGCATTGCCCGTAGCATCGCTAATGATAACGGTGAGCGATTCGCCATTGGTGGGCGGTGGGTTGAGCGGGACGGTGAAGCTGCCGTCTTCGCCGACTTCGACGCTGCCGAGGTTGTTGCCGCCGCCATCGGTCACAGTCACGGTGCTGCCGGGCTCGGCGTTACCGCTGATGGCGGTGCCGTCTCCGGCCACTGCCAGATTGGTCGGCGCGTCTGGCGCGGTGGTGTCCGGTGCGGTGATCGTCGTCGATGATGAGTTACCTGCCGCATCGCTGACGATTACGGTGAGCGATTCGCCGTTGGTGGGCGGTGGGTTGAGCGGGACGGTGAAACTGCCGTCTTCGCCGACTTCGACGCTGCCAAGGGTGTTGCCGCCGCCATCGGTCACAGTCACGGTGCTGCCGGGTTCAGCGTTACCGCTGATGGCGGTGCCGTCTCCGGCGACCGCCAGATCGGTCGGGGCGTTTGGTGCGGTAATATCCGGCGCCGCTGTTGTGGTCGGCGCGGAGACATTATCCGCCGCATCGGTGGCCGTCGCGGTAATGGATTCGCCATTGAGCAGTGCTGGCGTCAATGAAATGGTGAAGCTGCCGTCCGCGTCGACTACGGCGCTGCCGATAATATTGTCGCTGGCATCGGTGAGCGTCACGGTGCTGCCGGGTTCGGCATTACCGCTGACGGCGGTGCCGTCTTCAGCGACCACCAGATTGGTCGGGGCGTCTGGCGCGGTGATGTCCGGTGCAGTGATCGTCGTCGATGATGAGTTACCTGCCGCATCGCTGACGATTACGGTGAGCGATTCGCCGTTGGTAGGCGGTGGGGTAAGCGGGACGGTGAAACTGCCGTCTTCGCCGACGTCAACGCTGCCGAGGTTGTTGCCGTCGGCGTCAGTGACGGTGACGGTGCTGCCGGGCTCGGCGTTACCGCTGACGGTGGTGCCATCTCCGGCCACCGCCAGATCGGTCGGCACGTCTGGCGCGGTGGTGTCCGGTGCGGTGACGGTAGTCGGAGGCGAAGCATTGCCCGCAGCATCGCTGACGATTACGGTGATCGATTCGCCATTGGTGGGCGGTGGGTTGAGTGGAACGGTGAAACTGCCGTCCTCACCGACTTCAACGCTGCCGAGGTTGTTGCCGTCGCCATCGGTCACAGTCACGGTGCTGCCGGGCTCGGCGTTACCGCTGATGGCGGTGCCATCTCCGGCGACCGCCAGATCGGTCGGGGTATCCGGCGCGGTGGTGTCCGGTGCGGTGACGGTAGTCGGAGGCGAAGCATTGCCCGCAGCATCGCTAACGATAACGGTGATCGATTCGCCGTTGGTGGGCGGTGGGTTGAGCGGGATGGTGAAGCTGCCGTCTTCGCCGACCTCAACGCTGCCGAGATTGTTGCCGCCGCCATCGGTCACAGTCACGGTGCTGCCGGGTTCAGCGTTACCGCTGATGGCGGTGCCGTCTCCGGCCACTGCCAGATTGGTCGGCGCGTCTGGCGCGGTGGTGTCCGGTGCGGTGATCGTCGTCGATGATGAGTTACCTGCCGCATCGCTGACGATTACGGTGATCGATTCGCCGTTGGTGGGCGGTGGGTTGAGCGGGACGGTGAAACTGCCGTCTTCGCCGACTTCGACGCTGCCAAGGGTGTTGCCGCCGCCATCGGTCACAGTCACGGTGCTGCCGGGTTCAGCGTTACCGCTGATGGCGGTGCCGTCTCCGGCCACTGCCAGATTGGTCGGCGCGTCTGGCGCGGTGGTGTCCGGTGCGGTGATCGTCGTCGATGATGAGTTACCTGCCGCATCGCTGACGATTACGGTGATCGATTCGCCGTTGGTGGGCGGTGGGTTGAGCGGGACGGTGAAACTGCCGTCTTCGCCGACTTCGACGCTGCCAAGGGTGTTGCCGCCGCCATCGGTCACAGTCACGGTGCTGCCGGGTTCAGCGTTACCGCTGATGGCGGTGCCGTCTCCGGCCACCGCCAGATCGGCGGGTGCATTAGGGGCAGTGGGTGAGGACGTCTCATGCCTATTGTTACCGCCGCCGGATGCCAGGGCGATAACGCCACCGGTGAGGCCGGCCAGTGCGCCCAATCCCATCCATAAGTTGGAAAAGCCGCCACCTTCTGCTTCCGCGTACCCGGACATAATGTCATCGAGACTGGTAATCGCTTCAAACTGGGATTGCTCGGCAGGATTTTTTATCCACCAGAGTGCGCCGTCACTCTCTTCCAGCACTAATTCGCTGGCTCCTTGCTCCCCCGCGGCGTAAAAATTCTTCAGTACAACTCTTTCACCAGAATGCAGTGTTACGACCAAATCATTACCCGATCGTGTCATTGAGGCAATATCATTCCGATCGAGCTGGAGTTTTACAATTGAAGGTGAAGATAAAACAATTTCTCCTGTGGGAGTATTAACAAGAGAAACCTGACCGTTATCTTTTTCAGTAATTGAGATATTGTTCATTTAGCATGTACCTCCGATCGGGAATAGGGAATATCTTCGATATATAAACTCGATGAGAATTAAATGGCTTTTCGGGGTAGAACATACCGTGAATAAAATAATCAAATCTGATTTATTAAGGATATTCACACAGAGCGATTTCTTTGTGCGACGGTATGTTAGGATCTAAAAATAATAATTGTAATGAATGCATTTAGACTCCGAAGGTATTATTTATACAAAAATTAAGAGTGAGGAGAAATTCGTCACAGCTCAATGATAATATTTAAACGTAAATATCACCTTCAATAACATGCCCTCCCCTATTAGATACTTGTAATATTTGGGATTATTGTGAATTTAATATTCTTTACATAAATACAAATCCATCTCTAAGCTTCAGGTGGGGATAGTTCTGCATTTATTGGGTAATCAGTTTATTTGCAACATAGATAAAGCGCCAAACTAATGCTCTAGGCAGAAGCATTTTAATAAACGCGAATGTTTGCAATATAACGTAGACGCTTTTAGATAGACATGATTATTGCAACCTGTGAAAATTTTACTTAGTTAATTAATTAGCACATGACATGGAAAACACAAGAAATGTACATAAGATTTTTCCAGAAAAAGTGCCAATCATATTGCCATCAACATTTTTTTTAAAATATATTCAATGAGATATCATGCGTTATCACCATGTTAATATTAATTTAGCGTTGATCGCATCGCTTGTTACTCTTGCCTAAAACATTAAGCATTTTTTAGGATTAATCCTATTTTTATCGTATGAGTCGGTTAAAAATCCCCATAACGTGTAAGGGATACCGCTTTGGTCACTGTAGAAGGGGGAGGCTGAGCTGTTGCATTTTATCGCGTATGCTGCCTCCCGTTAAAACATCACCTGTATTGAGTGGCACTAACCGGGAACCTGTTCCCCTTTTCTCAGCGTTAGCACCTCAACGCCTTGCGCGGTGACGGCCACGGTATGCTCCCATTGCGCCGAGAGTTTCTTATCGCGAGTCACCACCGTCCAGCCGTCTTTTTTGGTCTTAACCCGGTGGTCACCCTGGTTGACCATTGGCTCAATAGTGAAAACCATCCCTTCCTTAAGCACAACGCCTGTGCCCGGTTTTCCGTAATGCAATACCTGCGGATCCTCATGCATCTCTCTACCCACGCCGTGACCACAATATTCCCTGACGACACTATAACCATTGGCCTCGACATAAGATTGGATGGCGTAACCAATATCGCCCAACGTGGCGCCGGGTTTAACTGCTTTAATCCCTTTCCACATGGCCTCATATGTTTTCTTCACTAATCGCCGGGCCAGGGGTGAAACATCGCCAATCAAATACATTTTGCTAGAGTCGGCAATCAACCCTCCCTTTTCCAGCGTAATATCGACGTTAACGATCATGCCTGATTTCAGATGTTCCGTTTCTTTGGGCATACCGTGGCAAACGACATCATTAATCGATGTGTTTAATACATAAGGGAAATCATATTGCCCTTTGCTAGCAGGTCGTGAATGTAATTGGTTGGTAATAAAATCTTCAACCCGGTCATTGATTGCCATAGTGGTTATCCCTGGCTGAATAAACGCGTCCAGCATATCGAAAACGCTAGCCAGCAATTCCCCCGCGTAACGTTGTCTGGTCAGTTCATCGGCAGTTTTAATGGGAATCGATAGCATTAATCACCTCCAGTAAGCGATCGGAACCTGATTTCAACATCAATAGCTTAATTTGCTGATAATTAAGCTCGGGATAGAGCTCGCTCATCATGCCAATGCGGATCCAATATTCCGCTTGCGCGTTTACCGAGCGCGACATCGCCTTACTGGCATCACGAATATCGTCATGCAGCAAGTCTGAAATTTTTACAATTCCCATTTATACCTACCACTACGTTTCATATATGAACCATATAATCGCGCTATATGGATGGCGCGTCCAGTTTACTTATCGCGAACATATCGTCACAAGGTCGTGCTAGCCGGAAAATGTCACTTATCTGGTTAAAGTGGGAGTTATGCGGGTAAGTACAACGGTTATGATGTGTCGAGATAGAGCGAGAGACTAAAGGGGGGAGGTCATCAATGATGCTAATGTGGGCTGACAAAACTGACGGGTAATTTTCTCCACAGTCGCTGATTATCTTAAGACACTAACGGCACCCGTGACACTTTATCAGTTCATTGTCGTTGGCCGTGTATGTCCTGTTATTAATAAATATAACGCGCCCGAAGGCGCGTTATATTGAGATTAAAGGGGAACAGAGTTATTCCTCTTGGGTTGGCTGAAGATTAACTTCTTTGACGCTAACGGCCGCTCGTCTGGCTTCACCTTTATGTTGGAGTTTATCTAACTGGCGTTCGAGCTTCGTAATTAATTCGTTGATAGCGGCGTACATATCGTCATGTTTAGCGCTAGCAACCAACGGCCCATTCGGCGTACCGATTGTGGCATCCGCGACAAAACCCTGAGGTTCTTTTGACAAAATAATATGTGGATTGATCAGTTGGGTTTGCCACTTATCCAACTTAGAAAGACGGTCTTCGACATGTTGACGAATTGCGGGGGTGATGTCCATTTGTTTACTGGTAATATTCATAGTCATATAAACCTACCTCTCTGCCTATTTCCGTCTTGGATAAATTTAGCATACAGTGAGTTATGACAAAAAGTGTGATGTTGATCATTTTTTTTAGTCACTTTTTGTCAAGAAAGTACGAATTGTGAGGCGCATCGGGAATAGGGGAGAACGGCTTGAGCAAGCCTTCGGCCTGTGTCATTATCGAAAAGATGTATTGGCGTTACTGCGCTGCCGATTCCCGCCAGGCATGATTTCGCCCATTGGCGCACAATGAATCGATCAATCTACCGATCTATAAAAGACGGCAACTGAAATCGCCGTCTTATTTCCAGATATCACTAATTGATTCTTTACGCCGGATTGGCAGCGATGATTTTGGCCACTTTGTCTGCTTGCGCGGCTAACTGTAACTCACGGTAAGCATTTTCCATCAACGGCAAAGCATTTTTTGTTGCCTGAGTGTCGGGGTAGTCACGCAGCATTTGCTCGACACGATTAACTACTGCCACATAAGCGCCGCGTTTCGTGTAGTATTGCGCGACAGAGAGTTCATATTTAGCCAAGCGCTCTTTAAGATAGACTAAACGTTTGTTTGCGTCAGCAGCGTATTGACTGTTCGGATACCCTTGAATGAGTCTGCTGAAATCCCGAAACGCGGTGCGCGCATATTGCGGGTCGCGATCGGAACGATCGACACCGAAAAAGCCCTGCAATGCGCTATCGTCCAGCGCCATGTCGGTAAGGCCACGCATGTATAGGACATAATCCACGTTCGGATGCGTTGGGTTAAGCCGTAGAAAACGGTCGATCGACGCTTGAGCTAATGGCAGTTCTGCGGATTTGTAATAGGCATAGATCAAATCCAGCTGGACTTGCTGCGAATAGGGGCCAAACGGATATCGGTTATCCAGTGCTTCCAACTGTGTGATAGCAGCGCTAAAGTTGCCATCCTGCAGTTTTTGCTGAGCATTAGCATAGATTTCAGATGGCGGACTATCAGGAACCGCATCTTTGGAATTGCTGGAGCAACCTGCAAGCGCCAGGCTCAACGTGGCGGCCGCCGCCAGATATTTCATACGCGTCATGACGTTTTGATTATCCTCAGAATGTTATTCCGGGAGACTGTCCGTTAAGCTCCCGATGTAGACCAGCTACAATAGTACATTATTTTAAACGGCGTCGCCGTCAAAACCCAACGTTAACGAAGAAGCTGCATAACATGGCACAACAAGTACAACTCACCGCAACGGTGACCGAATCTCAACTCGGACAACGTTTAGATCAGGCTTTGGCCGAATTGTTCCCTGATTATTCACGATCTCGCATAAAAGAGTGGATTCTTGAGAACCGAGTACAGATTAACGGCAATGTCACCAATATGCCAAAAGAGAAAGTACTTGGTGGTGAATTCGTAGCAATTGATGCGTTGATTGAAGAAGAGGTTCGTTGGGAAGCCCAGGATATCAAGTTAGATATTGTGTATGAAGATCAAGATATTCTGGTTATCAATAAACCTAGGAATCTGGTGGTTCATCCTGGCGCGGGTAACCCGGATGGCACGATATTAAATGCCTTGTTACATTATTATCCTGCTATCGCTGATGTGCCGCGTGCCGGGATTGTGCATCGACTTGATAAAGATACCACCGGCCTTATGGTCGTCGCTAAAACCGTCCCCGCCCAGACGCGTTTAGTGGAGACGTTACAAGCGCGCGAAATTACCCGGGAGTATGAAGCTGTCGCGATTGGTTCTATGACAGCCGGTGGCATGGTCGATCAGCCTATCGCGCGCCATGCGACTAAACGTACTCATATGGCGGTACATCCGATGGGTAAGCCCGCGGTAACACATTATCGCATCATGGAGCATTTTCGTGCGCATACGCGGTTACGGTTGCGGCTGGAAACGGGGCGCACCCATCAGATTCGCGTGCATATGGCGCACATTAACCATCCTCTTGTTGGCGATCCCCTGTACGGTGGACGTCCTCGCCCGCCTAAAGGAGCCTCTGAGGAACTTATTACCATGCTGCGAGGGTTCGATCGCCAGGCTCTGCACGCAACTATGTTACGTCTATACCATCCTATTACTGGCATTCACATGGAATGGCATGCGGAATTGCCGCAAGATATGGTCGATCTGGTTGACGCGCTGAAAGCGGATACAGAAGCGTTTCAGGATTAACGCGACGGGTGATCTTCTAATACGACGAGTGTTGATTTAAAGAGGTGCTTGACCATGTTGATCTATCCCGATTGGCCTTTACCCGATCGAGTAAAATCTTGCAGTACAACGCGTCGCGGCGGGCATAGCATGGAACCTTATGATTCATTGAATTTAGGGAACCATGTGGGCGATGAGCCCGCGCGTGTTACTGCAAATCGGCAAGCTCTGATTGAGATGGCTGGCCTCCCAGCCATGCCGCATTGGTTGGAACAGGTGCACGGCACCGATGTGATTCGTCTTGGGGATGAGCCACCCGCATCCGTGCGAGGCGATGCGGTTTATACAGATATTAAAGGGCAAGTGTGTGCCGTAATGACGGCAGACTGTTTGCCCGTGCTCTTTTGTGCCCTTAACGGTTGCGAAGTTGCTGCTGCGCATGCTGGTTGGCGAGGGTTGCATGCCGGCGTGCTGGAGGAAACGCTAGCCTGTTTCCGTGCCCAACCTGCTCAGATAATGGCATGGCTGGGGCCCGCTATCGGGCCCGATGCCTTTGAGGTTGGCACTGATGTGAGGGAGGCATTCATCCAACATGATTTGGCCGCAGCTTCTGCATTTCGTCCTGCAGGAAATAAATTTTTTGCTGATATCTACCAACTGGCAAGCTTGCGTTTACGGGCTGCAGGAGTAACAAAAATTTTTGGTGGAGGCGCTTGCACAGTAAGCGAGTCTCACAAATTTTTCTCTTATCGTCGTGATAGCATCACTGGCCGTATGGCAAGTTTAATCTGGCTGATATAACCTATTGAATTAAGGCGATCCAGAGCAAGTAACATTGAAATCCCGTCATAATTGGCAAAATAACCTTGAAATTTTTGAGGGATGACCTCACTTAATCTCCAGTAGCAATTTTGACCAGTGTATGGGAGGAGTTATGCGTCTGGATCGTCTTACCAACAAATTCCAACTTGCTTTAGCTGATGCTCAGTCTCTTGCCCTCGGACGCGACCACCAGTTTATTGAACCCCTTCACTTGATGAGTGCTTTATTGCATCAAGATGGCGGGACAGTCGGCCCGCTTTTGACCGTTGCCGGCGCCAACCTTAATCATCTTAAAACTGAAATAGATCAAGCGCTCACTCGTTTGCCACAGGTTGAGGGCACTGATGGCGATGTCCAACCGTCAAGTGAACTTGTGCGTGTATTAAATATGTGCGACAAGCTGGCACAGAAACGTGGCGATACTTTTATCTCTTCGGAACTTTTTGTGCTCGCCGCCCTAGAGTCTCGTGGAACGTTAGGCGATATATTGAAAAAGGCGGGGGTTACGCAGGAAAGCGTAACAAAAGCCATCGATCAAGTCAGAGGTGGGGATCAAGTGAACGATCAAGGGGCCGAAGACCAGCGTCAGGCGCTGAAGAAATTCACCATCGACCTCACGGAACGCGCGGAGCAAGGCAAACTCGATCCCGTGATTGGACGGGATGAAGAGATTCGTCGTACGATTCAGGTCCTACAGCGTCGGACTAAGAATAATCCGGTATTAATTGGTGAACCCGGTGTCGGTAAAACTGCGATTGTCGAGGGGTTGGCGCAGCGTATCGTTAATGGTGAAGTGCCCGAAGGCTTGAAAAACAAGCGCGTGCTTTCACTCGACATGGGGGCGTTGGTCGCCGGGGCGAAATATCGTGGCGAGTTTGAAGAGCGCTTAAAAGGCGTGCTTAACGATTTGTCTAAGCAGGAAGGAAACGTCATCCTGTTTATCGATGAGCTCCATACCATGGTGGGTGCAGGTAAAGCCGATGGCGCGATGGATGCCGGGAATATGCTGAAACCGGCTCTGGCTCGTGGTGAGTTACATTGCGTGGGGGCGACAACACTGGATGAGTATCGCCAGTATCTTGAAAAAGATGCCGCGTTGGAACGTCGTTTCCAGAAGGTATTTGTGGCGGAGCCGACTGTTGAGGATACGATCGCAATTCTGCGTGGGCTGAAAGAGCGCTATGAATTGCATCATCATGTTCAAATCACTGACCCGGCGATTGTCGCAGCAGCCATGCTATCGCATCGTTATATTGCCGATCGCCAGTTGCCCGATAAGGCGATCGACCTGATTGATGAAGCAGCTTCCAGCATCCGTATTCAGATTGATTCGAAACCAGAGCCTCTTGATCGGTTGGAGCGTCGTATTATCCAGCTTAAGCTAGAACAGCAGGCATTAAAGAAAGAATCTGATGAAGCTAGCCTGAAGCGGCTTGAATTGCTGAGTGCTGAGCTTGAGCAAAAAGAGCGCGAGTATTCCCAACAAGAGGAAGAATGGAAAGCGGAGAAAGCGTCACTCACCGGAACACAGAATATTAAAGCGTCCCTTGAGCAGGCGAAAATAGCACTGGAGCAGGCTCGTCGACAGGGCGATCTGGCGAGAATGTCTGAGCTGCAATACGGTAGAATTCCTGAACTTGAAAAGCAACTGGCAGCGGCGACTCAGCAGGAAGGGAAAACGATGCATTTGTTGCGTAATCGAGTGACGGATGTTGAGATTGCTGATGTGTTGGCGCGTTGGACCGGTATTCCTGTTTCTCGCATGTTAGAAAGCGAAAAAGAGAAATTATTGCGGATGGAAGACGAGCTGCATCAACGCGTAATTGGGCAGAATGAAGCCGTAGAAGCGGTAGCAAACTCTATTCGCCGCAGCCGGGCAGGGTTGTCCGATCCTAACCGTCCGATTGGGTCTTTTCTGTTTCTTGGCCCTACCGGCGTTGGTAAAACAGAACTCTGTAAAACGCTGGCGACCTTCCTCTTCGACAGTGATAACGCGATGGTTCGTATTGATATGTCTGAGTTTATGGAGAAACATTCCGTATCGCGTTTAGTCGGGGCTCCTCCTGGCTATGTCGGTTATGAGGAAGGGGGATATCTGACGGAAGCCGTACGTCGCCGTCCTTATTCCGTCATTCTATTGGATGAGATAGAAAAAGCGCACCCTGATGTCTTCAACATCCTGCTACAGGTATTGGATGATGGGCGTCTTACTGACGGTCAGGGCCGGACGGTTGATTTTCGTAATACAGTCGTCATTATGACGTCAAACTTGGGGTCTGACCTTATTCAGGAGCGCTTTGGTGAGCGCAGCTATGCCGAAATGAAAGACATGGTACTTGAAGTGGTTAGCCACAGCTTCCGCCCTGAATTTCTTAATAGAATTGATGAAGTTGTCGTATTCCATCCCTTGGGGAGGGCACATATTACGTCGATTGCGCAAATTCAGCTTCAGAGACTTTATAAGCGCCTTGAAGAGCGCGGATATAGTGTCACGATTACGGATGCGGCCTTAAATAGACTTGGGGAAGTCGGGTTTGATCCTGTCTATGGTGCGCGACCGCTTAAAAGAGCGATACAGCAGTTAATAGAGAATCCGATTGCTCAGCAGATACTAGGCGGGAAATTGATACCCGGCAAACCTATTACATTGGATCTGGAAGGGGAGCGGATAGTCGCACGCCAAGAGTAATATGAAACGGTATGTAATTAATGGGGGGGAGTCGCTAACGGATTTCCCCCTTTTTTATACTTCAAATACCAACCCCCATTTAGAGTGTGTATTAAATGTACAAAAAACGATCTTTTGGCTTGTTTTTGAACGATTGGAAATTATTCTGCATTTAGCGCTTGTCAGGCGGCGAGAAGTCCCTATAATGCGCCACCACTGACACGGCAACAGCGACACGCGGTTGTGGTGGAAAGGAAAAAGATTCAACGAAGGCAGTCAGTAATGACTTGACTTCACAGCGGAAACGCATAACATATGCGCCCGCGCCGCAGTACGCTGCGGCACTGCTCTTTAACAATTCAATCAGACAATCTGTGTGGGCACTCACAAGACCGTATCTTAACGATATAAAAAGTCTTGAAGAGTGAACAACAGTAAATTCATTACGAATAAACAGTTTTAATTCTTTGAGCATGGCTGACGAGTTCAGCAAATCAAACAAATCTTAAATTGAAGAGTTTGATCATGGCTCAGATTGAACGCTGGCGGCAGGCCTAACACATGCAAGTCGAGCGGTAACACAGAGAGCTTGCTCTCGGGTGACGAGCGGCGGACGGGTGAGTAATGTCTGGGAAACTGCCTGATGGAGGGGGATAACTACTGGAAACGGTAGCTAATACCGCATAATGTCGCAAGACCAAAGAGGGGGACCTTAGGGCCTCTTGCCATCGGATGTGCCCAGATGGGATTAGCTAGTAGGTGAGGTAAAGGCTCACCTAGGCGACGATCCCTAGCTGGTCTGAGAGGATGACCAGCCACACTGGAACTGAGACACGGTCCAGACTCCTACGGGAGGCAGCAGTGGGGAATATTGCACAATGGGCGCAAGCCTGATGCAGCCATGCCGCGTGTGTGAAGAAGGCCTTCGGGTTGTAAAGCACTTTCAGCGGGGAGGAAGGCGTGAGAGCGAATACCTTTCATGATTGACGTTACCCGCAGAAGAAGCACCGGCTAACTCCGTGCCAGCAGCCGCGGTAATACGGAGGGTGCAAGCGTTAATCGGAATGACTGGGCGTAAAGCGCACGCAGGCGGTTTGTTAAGTTGGATGTGAAATCCCCGGGCTTAACCTGGGAACTGCATTCAAAACTGACAGGCTAGAGTCTTGTAGAGGGGGGTAGAATTCCAGGTGTAGCGGTGAAATGCGTAGAGATCTGGAGGAATACCGGTGGCGAAGGCGGCCCCCTGGACAAAGACTGACGCTCAGGTGCGAAAGCGTGGGGAGCAAACAGGATTAGATACCCTGGTAGTCCACGCTGTAAACGATGTCGACTTGGAGGTTGTGCCCTAGAGGCGTGGCTTCCGGAGCTAACGCGTTAAGTCGACCGCCTGGGGAGTACGGCCGCAAGGTTAAAACTCAAATGAATTGACGGGGGCCCGCACAAGCGGTGGAGCATGTGGTTTAATTCGATGCAACGCGAAGAACCTTACCTACTCTTGACATCCACAGAATTTGGTAGAGATACCTTAGTGCCTTCGGGAACTGTGAGACAGGTGCTGCATGGCTGTCGTCAGCTCGTGTTGTGAAATGTTGGGTTAAGTCCCGCAACGAGCGCAACCCTTATCCTTTGTTGCCAGCGATTAGGTCGGGAACTCAAAGGAGACTGCCGGTGATAAACCGGAGGAAGGTGGGGATGACGTCAAGTCATCATGGCCCTTACGAGTAGGGCTACACACGTGCTACAATGGCGTATACAAAGAGAAGCGAGCCTGCGAGGGTGAGCGGACCTCATAAAGTACGTCGTAGTCCGGATTGGAGTCTGCAACTCGACTCCATGAAGTCGGAATCGCTAGTAATCGTAGATCAGAATGCTACGGTGAATACGTTCCCGGGCCTTGTACACACCGCCCGTCACACCATGGGAGTGGGTTGCAAAAGAAGTAGGTAGCTTAACCTTCGGGGGGGCGCTTACCACTTTGTGATTCATGACTGGGGTGAAGTCGTAACAAGGTAACCGTAGGGGAACCTGCGGTTGGATCACCTCCTTAGCAAGAAGATATGGATTGAGTGAAGTGCTCACACAGATTGTCTGATGAAGATAGCGAGCAGAATACCTTAATAGGCTTGTAGCTCAGGTGGTTAGAGCGCACCCCTGATAAGGGTGAGGTCGGTGGTTCAAGTCCACTCAGGCCTACCAACTCTTCCATGAGTGGTAATTAGGGTGACTGCGAGTAGCGATGGGGCTATAGCTCAGCTGGGAGAGCGCCTGCTTTGCACGCAGGAGGTCTGCGGTTCGATCCCGCATAGCTCCACCATTAAAAAGACTTCAGAGTGTATTGGAAACAGTATGCTGCGAAGTATTTTGCTCTTTAACAATCTGGAACAAGCTGAAAATTGAAACATGACAGCGGAATAATCGTGAATACCTTGGCTATTTATGGGTAAACACGGTGAATTTGTCTGTCAATGAGTCTCTCAAATAATCACAGCGCGATGATGACTTTGGTTTATCAAAGACACCTTCGGGTTGTGAGGTTAAGCGACTAAGCGTACACGGTGGATGCCTAGGCAGTCAGAGGCGATGAAGGGCGTGCTAATCTGCGAAAAGCGTCGGTAAGCTGATATGAAGCGTTATACCCGACGATACCCGAATGGGGAAACCCAGTGTGTTTAGACACACTATCATGACATGAATCCATAGTGTCATGAGGCGAACCGGGGGAACTGAAACATCTCAGTACCCCGAGGAAAAGAAATCAACCGAGATTCCCCCAGTAGCGGCGAGCGAACGGGGAAGAGCCCAGAACCTGAATCAGTGTGTGTATTAGTGGAAGCGTCTGGAAAGTCGCACAGTAAAGGGTGATAGTCCCGTACACAAAAATGCACAGGCTGTGAGTTCGATGAGTAGGGCGGGACACGTGATATCCTGTCTGAAGATGGGGGGACCATCCTCCAAGGCTAAATACTCCTGACTGACCGATAGTGAACCAGTACCGTGAGGGAAAGGCGAAAAGAACCCCGGCGAGGGGAGTGAAATAGAACCTGAAACCGTGTACGTACAAGCAGTGGAAGCCCACTAGTTGGGTGACTGCGTACCTTTTGTATAATGGGTCAGCGACTTATATTCTGTAGCAAGGTTAACCGAATAGGGGAGCCGGAGGGAAACCGAGTCTTAACTGGGCGTTAAGTTGCAGGGTATAGACCCGAAACCCGGTGATCTAGCCATGGGCAGGTTGAAGGTTGGGTAACACTAACTGGAGGACCGAACCGACTAATGTTGAAAAATTAGCGGATGACTTGTGGCTGGGGGTGAAAGGCCAATCAAACCGGGAGATAGCTGGTTCTCCCCGAAAGCTATTTAGGTAGCGCCTCGTGAATTCATCTTGGGGGGTAGAGCACTGTTTCGGCTAGGGGGTCATCCCGACTTACCAACCCGATGCAAACTACGAATACCGAAGAATGTTATCACGGGAGACACACGGCGGGTGCTAACGTTCGTCGTGAAGAGGGAAACAACCCAGACCGCCAGCTAAGGTCCCAAAGTCATGGTTAAGTGGGAAACGATGTGGGAAGGCCTAGACAGCCAGGATGTTGGCTTAGAAGCAGCCATCATTTAAAGAAAGCGTAATAGCTCACTGGTCGAGTCGGCCTGCGCGGAAGATGTAACGGGGCTAAACCATGCACCGAAGCTGCGGCAGCGACACTAAGGTGTTGTTGGGTAGGGGAGCGTTCTGTAAGCCTGCGAAGGTGGCCTGTGAGGGCTGCTGGAGGTATCAGAAGTGCGAATGCTGACATAAGTAACGATAATGCGGGTGAAAAACCCGCACGCCGGAAGACCAAGGGTTCCTGTCCAACGTTAATCGGGGCAGGGTGAGTCGACCCCTAAGGCGAGGCCGAAAGGCGTAGTCGATGGGAAACAGGTTAATATTCCTGTACTGGGTGTGACTGCGAAGGGGGGACGGAGAAAGCTAGGTTATCCGGGCGACGGTTGTCCCGGTTTAAGCGTGAAGGTGGATGACTTAGGAAAATCCGGGTCATTGTTAACACTGAGGCGTGATGACGAGTCACTACGGTGATGAAGTAACCGATGCTACGCTTCCAGGAAAAGCCTCTAAGCACCAGGTCACATCGAATCGTACCCCAAACCGACACAGGTGGTCAGGTAGAGAATACTCAGGCGCTTGAGAGAACTCGGGTGAAGGAACTAGGCAAAATGGTGCCGTAACTTCGGGAGAAGGCACGCTGGAGTTGGTGAAGTCCCTGGCGGATGGAGCTAAGACCAGTCGAAGATACCAGCTGGCTGCAACTGTTTATTAAAAACACAGCACTGTGCAAACACGAAAGTGGACGTATACGGTGTGACGCCTGCCCGGTGCCGGAAGGTTAATTGATGGGGTAAGCCGCAAGGCGAAGCTCTTGATCGAAGCCCCGGTAAACGGCGGCCGTAACTATAACGGTCCTAAGGTAGCGAAATTCCTTGTCGGGTAAGTTCCGACCTGCACGAATGGCGTAATGATGGCCAGGCTGTCTCCACCCGAGACTCAGTGAAATTGAACTCGCTGTGAAGATGCAGTGTACCCGCGGCAAGACGGAAAGACCCCGTGAACCTTTACTATAGCTTGACACTGAACCTTGAGCCTTGATGTGTAGGATAGGTGGGAGGCTTTGAAGCGTGGACGCCAGTCTGCGTGGAGCCAACCTTGAAATACCACCCTTTAATGTTTGATGTTCTAACGTGGGCCCCTGAGCGGGGTTGCGGACAGTGTCTGGTGGGTAGTTTGACTGGGGCGGTCTCCTCCCAAAGCGTAACGGAGGAGCACGAAGGTTAGCTAATCCTGGTCGGACATCAGGAGGTTAGTGCAAAGGCATAAGCTAGCTTGACTGCGAGAGTGACAGCTCGAGCAGGTGCGAAAGCAGGTCTTAGTGATCCGGTGGTTCTGAATGGAAGGGCCATCGCTCAACGGATAAAAGGTACTCCGGGGATAACAGGCTGATACCGCCCAAGAGTTCATATCGACGGCGGTGTTTGGCACCTCGATGTCGGCTCATCACATCCTGGGGCTGAAGTAGGTCCCAAGGGTATGGCTGTTCGCCATTTAAAGTGGTACGCGAGCTGGGTTTAGAACGTCGTGAGACAGTTCGGTCCCTATCTGCCGTGGGCGTAGGAAGATTGAGAGGGGTTGCTCCTAGTACGAGAGGACCGGAGTGAACGCACCGCTGGTGTACGGGTTGTGATGCCAATTGCATTGCCCGGTAGCTACGTGCGGAAGAGATAACCGCTGAAAGCATCTAAGCGGGAAACTTGCCTCGAGATGAGTCTTCCCTGGGCACAAGATGCCCCTGAAGGGCCGTTGAAGACGACGACGTAGATAGGCTGGGTGTGTAAGCGTAGCGATACGTTGAGCTGACCAGTACTAATGACCCGAGAGGCTTAACCTTACAACACCGAAGGTGTTTTGAGAGATGAAAGACGCATAGAGAATGATATTCAGCTTGTTCGAAGATTGAAGATTAAATGTTTACGCGATGGCGTGGACATAAAACAGCGCGGAGCGCTGGCCTGAGAAGGGAGGAGACAAAATCGTCGGGAACGATTTTGTACGTTGCAGAGCGACGACCCGAAGGGCGAGTCTCAGGAAGAGACGAGAAATTTGCCTGGCGGCGATAGCGCGGTGGTCCCACCTGACCCCATGCCGAACTCAGAAGTGAAACGCCGTAGCGCCGATGGTAGTGTGGGGTCTCCCCATGTGAGAGTAGGGAACTGCCAGGCTTCAAATTAAGCAGTGAGCCGGAGCAATCTGGTGATTGTAGAGAAATTCGGTGGAGCGGTAGTTCAGTTGGTTAGAATACCTGCCTGTCACGCAGGGGGTCGCGGGTTCGAGCCCCGTCCGTTCCGCCACTTATTAAAATTATGCCTGCGAATTAGCAGGCATAATAGTAAGCATTTAGGGGCGTAGCTCAGTTGGTAGAGCACCGGTCTCCAAAACCGGGTGTCGCGAGTTCGAGTCTCTCCGCCCCTGCCAGATAGAATCCTTAGCATTATTGTGAAGGATTAAGTCTTTGAAAACCCCATGTTTTTGCATGGGGTTTTATTTTATTAGTGACTGTCGGCCGCGAACGCAATATTTCTCGTCTTTACCACCCTAAGCGCGTTCAGTATCTCAATGTTGGCATCTCCTTTGGGTCCACAATGCTAACTCCGGCACGAACGTCGTTTCCATCGACGATGAGTCCCGCTAGTCCACGATACGACTGGCAAACACATCGAGAATGTGTCGCCACATACGCGAAGCCCTGCTATCCACAGCTAATCAAGTCGTTCTGCCGCAAGCATGGTCGCCTACGGACGGCAGTGTCTTTCCGGCTGGTGATGGCCCAGAACTTCTTGCCCCGGCACACCGGCAAGTCCCATGACTGCCATCAGATGCGCCACCGTGTATCTGGCCATGCTGATGCCTTCCCGCAGCAACTGACGCCAGGCCTTATGTTAATCCGTACACGCAGTGGTTTTCATCGCACACGCGCTGTATCTTCGGCTTAAACAGATCACCATGCTGTGCCCGCTGACGGCGCCTCTCTGCTCGACATATTGATGTTCTTTCTGGTGTGAGAACCTCAAGGAAACAGCACATTGAGTGGGGTGGATGATCCAAATGGTGAATTACTGTTTATATCACTGGCGCTTACACTGGGCGGGCGCATGAAAGAGGGAGGCGAGCTTGCCTCCGCCTCTTATTCGATACAGGTAAGTCTCGGACTAGTGCAGAATCTGTGACAAAAATGATTGCGTGCGCTCTGAGCGAGGACTGGAAAAGAAGATATCTGGAGACGCTTGCTCCACTATTTCCCCTTGATCCATAAAAATAACGCGATCGGCCACGGTTCTTGCAAACCCCATTTCGTGCGTTACGCAGAGCATTGTCATCCCATCCTGGGCTAACCCTAGCATAGTGTCTAGAACCTCTTTTACCATTTCTGGATCTAACGCGGATGTCGGTTCGTCAAACAACATAATCTTGGGCTTCATGCATAGCGAGCGGGCGATGGCCACACGTTGCTGCTGGCCTCCAGACAGCTGGCCTGGATATTTATGTGCATGCGCAGCGATACGCACGCGCTCCAAATAGTGCATAGCCAATTCTTCTGCCGCCTTTTTCGGCATGTGCCTTACCCAGCACGGTGCCAACGTGCAGTTTTGCAATACGGTTAAGTGTGGGAAAAGATTAAAATGCTGAAATACCATGCCGACTTCAGTGCGGATTTTTTCAATATTGCGTAAATCATTGTTTAACTCAAGGCCGTCAACAACAATCCGACCCTGCTGATGTTCTTCGAGATGGTTAATACAGCGTATGGTGGTTGATTTCCCCGAGCCGGAGGGTCCGCACAGTACAATACGTTCCCCTTGTCTGACCTGAAGATTAATATTCTTAAGCACATGAAATTGCCCGTACCACTTATTCACATTTTCTAAGGTAATCATGTGATTGGGTGATTGAGTTAATGCAGTCTGATTCATGGGTGGCCTCAGTGCGACTGGTGTCCGGTGTTAAAACGATTTTCCAGATGCTGGCTATAGCGCGACATGCTGAAACAGAAAATCCAATAGACCATTGCGGCGAAGACATAGCCTTCTGTCGACATCCCCAGCCAAGTGGGATCGACTGTAGCCTGCTGTATACTACTGAACAAATCGAAAAGGCCGATGATGATCACCAGACTTGTGTCTTTAAAGAGTGAAATGATGGTATTCACCATTCCCGGGATGACCATTTTGAGTGCTTGAGGAAGAATGACCAACCCCTGAATACGCCAGTAACCTAAGCCCAGAGATTCAGCAGCTTCATACTGCCCTTTAGGTAGCGCCTGCAAACCGCCGCGAACGACTTCGGCGACATAAGCGGATTGGAATAAAATCACGCCGACTAGCGCTCTTAATAGCTTATCAATCGTCGTGCCTTCCGTTAAAAACAGAGGCAGCATTACGGACGACATAAAAAGTACGGTAATTAGTGGTACACCGCGCCAGAATTCAATAAACACGATGGAAAGCGTACGGATAACCGGTAACGTGGAGCGTCGGCCTAATGCGAGCAATATGCCAAGTGGCAACGCACCCGCAATACCTACCGCGGCGATAATCAGCGTTAATGTGAGCCCGCCCCACTGATACGTTTCTACTCGGCTGAGCCCGCCAAAACCGCCGTAGAGCAACCACCAGGTGATGAGGGGATAAGCCACTGCCCAGACAGCGATGTAGCGCCCGCGATGGGGTATGCTTTTCAGGAACATCGGTAGAATACTGAGCAACCCGATAGCGAGCGCGAAGTTGATACGCCAAACTTCTTCCGCTGGATATAAACCGTACATAAAGTGACTGAATCTGGCATGAATGAAGACCCAGCAGGCACCATCACGTGTACAGTCACTGCGAGTAGTGCCTATCCAGTTAGCTTGAAAGATCGCCCAGTTAAGCAACGGCGGCAAAGCGATCCACAATAGCCAGAGACACAATAGCGTTAACAAGCTATTGCTGATACTTGAAAAGAGGTTAATACGCGCCCATCGCGTGGCCCTACCTAGGGGTGATAGACGACCTTGAGTACACTGATTTATCGTCATGACGCCCTCCTAGCGTTCGATTAACGCAATCTTACGGTTATATAGATTCATCAGCAGCGAGATCAGTAGACTGATAATGAGGTAGACTGACATCGTAATTGCAATGGTTTCAATGGCTTGACCTGTCTGATTGAGTACCGTACCTGCAAAGAGTGACACCATATCGGGGTAGCCAATCGCTGCGGCCAACGACGAGTTCTTCACAATATTCAGATACTGGCTGGTCAGCGGAGGAATGATGACGCGTAGCGCCTGTGGGAGGATAACCTTGCGCAGCGTAACGGGGTTTGGCAAACCGAGAGAACGCGCCGCTTCGTGTTGACCCAGTGAAACCGACTGAATCCCTGAACGAATAATTTCAGCGATAAACGACGAGGTATAGACCGAAAGCGCAATCGTCAATGCGGCCAGTTCAGGGATCAACACCATACCGCCACGGAAATTAAACCCTTTTAATTCGGGTATATCCCAATGAAAAGCACGGCCAAAAATAAGATGGCTGAGAGTGCAAAGCACCAGCAGAAGACCTAACGTCAATGGCCAGGTTCTGCGTAGTTGTCCCGTTAACGCTTGATAACGCCGATTACGCCGGAAGAAAACCCATGTCACCATTGACGTGATGAGTAGGGAAACAAAGAACGCCACTGCTCCCGGGCCTATTTCGGGAGAGGGGAGATAAAAACCGCGGTTACTAAGGAATACGGCATCAAATGCACTAAGCGACTGGCGTGGCCCTGGCAGGTTACGTAGTACGGCAAAGTACCAGAAGAAGATCTGCAATAACGGTGGGATATTACGAAATATCTCAATATAAATAGTAGATATCTTGCGTAATAGCCAGTTATCCGATAGTCGAGCAAGACCGATCGTAAAACCGAGAATAGAAGCAAATATGATGCATAATGCTGAGACTAAAAGCGTGTTGAATAACCCAACAAGAAAAACGCGAGCGTAGGTATCGCCCTGTTGATAATCAATAAGGTGTTGGACGATGCCAAAGCCCGCGCTTTTATTAAGAAAATCGAACCCAGAGGTTATGCCCCTTTGTGCCAGATTGATCACCGTATTGTGGATTAAGTAGGCTGCGGTGGCCAATACTGCAATAACGACGACAATTTGATAAAGCCAGGCGCGCACCGCTGGATTAGTCAGTGATAAACCACTTTTTACGGTTGGGCGTTGTAGCATGCTGAAACCTCGATACAAGCACTGAGGGGCGCAGAATAGGCTGCGCCCGGTTTCTTCTGAGGATTAACGTACCGCCGGCGCGTACTGGATCCCACCTTTGTTCCACAATTCGTTCAGGCCGCGCTTAATTTTTAGTTCGCTGCCCATACCGACATTGCGCTCAAAGATCTCGCCGTAATTACCGACCTGTTTGATGATATTGAATGCCCAATCATTTGGTAATTTGAGATCTTTACCATAACTGCCTTCATGACCGAGCAGGTGAGACATATCAGGTGTAGTCGGTTTAGCAGCCAACTGATCGACGTTTTTCGAGGTCACGCCCATCTCTTCGGCATTCAGCATGGCGAAGAGCGTCCAACGCACGATAGAGAACCACTCTTCATCACCACGGCGCACTACCGGCCCCAAAGGCTCTTTAGATATCACCTCTGGCAACACAATGAACTCAGCGGGTTTACTTAGCTTGATGCGCAGCGCATACAGTTGTGACTGGTCTGATGCCAGCGTATCGCAACGGCCAGACTCCAGTGCTTTGGCACTTTCGTCAGAGCGGTCGAATGTAACGGGGGTGTACTGCATTTTATGGGTTTTGAAGTAATCAGCGACGTTAAGTTCAGTATCGGTACCAGCCTGAATACAAACGGTCGCGCCATCCAACTCTTTTGCGCTACTTAAGCCCGCTTTGTTATGCGTCAAGAAGCCGATACCGTCGTAGTAGGTCACGCCGGTAAAGAGCATGCCCATGCCGCCGTCACGAGAGGAAGTCCAAGTGGTGTTGCGCGATAGTACATCCACTTCGCCGGATTGCAGTGCTGTAAAGCGTTCTTTTGCCGTGAGCGGCGTGTATTTGACCTTATTGGCATCGCCGAATACAGCGGCAGCAAGCCCGCGGCACACGTCAACATCAATCCCGGAATATTTACCGCTAGCGTCCGCATAGGAAAAACCTGGTAAACCATCGCTGATACCGCATTGAACAAATCCTTTCTTCTGAATGGCATCAAGTGTCGTACCAGCATGAGCTTGGTTGATAGCGGCAAAAATAGATGCGCCAGCAACCAGAGTAGAAATCACTATTCTTTTCATAATTATCCCAGCGTCCAGAGTTATCTGCTGTTGTTGCAGTACACAGTTGTGTTGCGGTGCACAATGAGCTGCACCATACCTGTCAGTCGGTATGCCGACGTGAACAGAGCAAAGCAAATAAAATGCCAGTTTTCTATTTTATTGATAATGAAGAATAAAGTGGGTTACTGTTGATCTAAGTGGGTAATTCTAATTGGGTATGTTCGCACCGTGACAAATGCAAAGAGGTTGATGCGCCCTATTTTGGTGCGTCAAAATGAAGATCGTGGGGCATCTTCAGGTTTGCCTGTTAAGTTGGGGGAACCCGGGAATGCGATAATGTCATTAGCCCAGCGGACGGCGTGGGCTGATGTGGGAGGCGTTAGTGCGTGATGTGACGCTGATAATACTTTTCGAGTTTCACCTGTAGCTGACTTAGCACGGTGCTAAACATCAGGTAAATCAGCGCAGCCTCGACATACAGAATCAAGGGTTCATAGGTCACGGAAACGATGCGCTGAGCGGATAAGAACATCTCCGGCACGGTGATCACTGCAGCCAGCGACGTGTCCTTGATTAAGGAAATAAACGTATTGGAAAGCGGCGGCAGCGACACAAAAACGGATTGGGGGAAAATGACCCAACGAATCGCCTGTCTGCCGTTCATGCCGAGAGAATAGGCGGCGCTCCATTGGCCTTTCGGGACAGATAAGATTGCCCCACGGACGATCTCCGAACTATAGGCTCCCACACTGACGGTGAAACCAATAAGTGCCGCTGGAAATGCATCCAAGGTAATGCCCGCGCTGGGTAGCCCATAAAAAATCAGGAAAAGCTGAACCAGTAACGGCGTACCACGGATAACCCAAACATAGAAATCACCCAGCCATTTCAGCGGCTTGGGGCCATAAAGGCGAACCAGCGCGATGATAATGCCGAGGGCTAAGCCAAAGATGAAAGACAGAATCGCCAGCGGGACAGTAAATTTAAGTCCCGCAGAAAGCAGACTCCAGAAGGAGTCTGCCATGAGTTGTAGCCAAGGCGGCATGAAAACGAGCTCCGATAACGGTATGCGCTAATCACAGCGTGCGCTGGTGACCATCATAACGATGACAGCGCACTCTGATAACCGTGCGATTATTGAGAAACATCCTCTCCGAAGTATCGCACAGATATCGTTTTATAGGTGCCGTCAGCTTTAATTTCATCCAGAGCTTTATTCAATGCCTCCACCAGTGGAGCCTGATTTTTACGCACCAGAATCGCGGAAGGTTCACCATCTTTTGAGGTTGCCGCAATCTTCACGTTGGCATCCGGTTTTTGCTTTTTGAAGTCCAGGAATGACAGGTTGTCGTTTAACGTAGCGTCGGCACGGCCGCTGAGCACCAACTCCAGAGACTGGTTAAAACCGTCCGTTGGCACAATGTCTGCACCGTAGCGGGTGGCTTGCTTAGAGTAATTGCTGGTTAGGCTCTGAGCCGCTTTTTTACCTTTCAGATCGCTGAAATCTTTGATGGTGGTGTTATCACCACGGACAATGAGCACCGCCTTGGAATCAATATACGGCTTAGAAAAGTCATACTTGGCCTGACGCTCTTTGGTTACGCCAACCTGATTGATGACGGCATCGTAGCGCTTGGCATCAATACCCGCGATTAACCCGTCCCAGCGCCCTTCAATGAATTGGGCTTTCACGCCAAGTTTTTCTGCCACCGCACGGCCAATATCCACATCGAAACCAACCAGTTGGCCTGACTTATCATGATAGGTGTAAGGCGCGTAGGTTCCTTCTGTACCGAACTTGATTACGCCTGCAGACTTGATGGCGCTAAGGTCATCGGCATGAGCGAATACGCTGGTAGCAAGCAAGGCACTGGTCAATAAAGCAAAACGTATTTTTTTCATTATGAAGTCCTGTGAGTGATATGCAGCGATGTGCTTATAACTTATTGTTAATAATGAATCTACGCGACAACACATCTATTTATAAATCACGTTGAGTGATGATTTATAGCAGAAGTGAATAACGTTGTCAGATTAAAGCTTCTTCGTAATAAGCAGCCGTGATATGAATCTATAGCATGATCATAGCGCGAGACTGATTTTCCTCAATCTGCAAAGCGGGATTTAATCGTATTGGCAGCATTCTGCTTCTACATGTATCACGATGATGAGTTGCTCATCCGCTCTCCTTACATAACGTTATTGTGTTTGGCGTAGTGATATAGCATGGGTCAGAATATATTTAGGTTCCTGATTGTTACCTTGGAGAGTAGAGATGGAAAGCTACGGCAGATTAAAAGGTAAAACAGCGTTGGTAACAGGCAGTGCTCGTGGGATTGGAAAAGCGATAGTGGAACGGTTTGCCGCTGAAGGGGCCGCATTAATTGGTATCCATGATGTCGACGATTCTGAGGCTGCGCAAGAAACGGCTAACCAAGTACGCCAGCTTGGCGCGCAGGTCGTCGTCATACCTGCAGATTTTTCGCTCAACCCCAAGCAGAGTAGCCGAGCACTCTGGGCACAATTCAGGCAAGTATTAGACGATACCAATAGCGGTTTGGATATTCTGGTGAACAACGCAGGGATATCACCTTTGGCGACCGTTAGTGAGACGTCTGATGAACTGTATGACAGGGTTATGGCAATTAATGTCACGGCCCCCTTCTTTCTGATTCAAGCGGCAGGGCAAAGGATGCGACCGGGAGGAAGCATTATCAATGTTTCTTCTGCTCGCACCCGCATAGCCGCGTCTAATCGCGCGGTATATGCTGCTTCGAAAGGCGCGATTAATGTGTTGACCCTCTCTCTGGCACCGGAATTCGGCGCCCGAGACATCACTGTTAATGCTATTGCCCCTGGTGTTACAGAGACAGAAATGGTGAAGGATATGCTATCCGACGCTGATATCCGCGAACGGGCAGCACGATACTCCGTGTTTTCCCGCATCGGCCAGCCGGATGATATCGCTGCGATGGCAGTGTTTCTTGCCTCTGCGGAGGGGCGCTGGGTGACAGGACAGGTATTGGATGTTTCGGGAGGATCCTGTCTGTGACAGCTCTGGTGTCGATCAAGAGTAATGCTCGCGTGAATATTATCTCTTCACTGTCTTTCAGACAGACCAACCAAATCGCGGCATAGCCGTTGTACAGAGGCGTAAGATGAACTTCCAGCCAACGATTAGATCATTACCGAGGCCCGCTACGCTGGTCATTGGCGACAGCCCCGCGCTGGCGGATGAGCTTCTGCAACTGGTACTGGAAGGGCATAAAACGGCAACCTGTAATCACGCGTTTAAAAACGAGGAAACGCCACAGTCAGCGATTACAACATCGTTAGCCCTCCTGCGTGATGTTGTGGTCAAACACAAAGGGCGGTTAAGCGAAGATTTTCAAAAAGAGCTGAGTTCATTGAAGTAACCCCCCACGTTAGCAAGGCTGCGAAAGCGGCCTTTTTTGTTTTTGTGCTTTTAGTGTCGTTCAGCACTCCATGTATAAACATCTGTATAAACATTATAAAAAAACGCCTGCCATTTCTGGCAAGCGTCTTTAAAAACAATCGGTTATGAATTTTGATTAGTTCATGCCGTATTTTTTCAATTTCTTACGCAAAGTACCACGGTTGATGCCCATCATCAGGGCCGCGCGGGTTTGATTGCCGCGTGTATATTGCATCACCATGTCCAACAGTGGCTGTTCAACTTCAGCCAGTACCAGCTCATACAGGTCACTTACATCCTGACCGTTCAATTGAGCAAAATAGTTCTTCAGTGCCTGTTTAACCGAGTCGCGCAGGGGTTTTTGGGTTACCTGAGCCTGAGAGTTTACAGTGGAAACGGTCAGTACGTCAGAATTCACGCGTTGTTCGAACATAGTTCTGTCAGCTCTTTTTCTGTTTACGCAAGATTTTCAAAATATGCCTTCAACGCCTCCAGCTGCTCGCTGGCATCCTCTATGGCGTTGAATGTGCGCCTAAACTGGTCGTTTGGGGCATGCTCCTGCAAATACCAGGATACGTGCTTACGAGCGATACGAAATCCCTTGCCTGGACCATAAAAGTCGTGCAATTCCCGTATATGCTCGATCAGCAAGCGCTTGACCTCTGCCAGTGGCATTGGCGCTAGCAACTCCCCGGTGTCCAGATAATGCTGGATTTCCCGAAAGATCCAGGGTCTTCCCTGAGCGGCTCGTCCTATCATCAGGGCGTCAGCCCCGGTGTAGTCAAGAACCGCTCTGGCTTTATGCGGGTCTGTAATGTCGCCATTCGCAATAATAGGAATGGAAACGGCCTGCTTAACTGCCCGAATGCTGTCGTATTCGGCGGAACCATTGAACAAGCACGCACGCGTGCGCCCGTGAATAGTTAACGCTTGAATGCCACAGTCTTCAGCCAATTTGGCAATTTCTACACAGTTGCGGTGCTCTGGTGCCCAACCGGTACGGATCTTTAGTGTCACCGGTACGTCTACCGCTTTCACGACCGCAGAGAGGATTTGTTCGACCAAATCCGGATACTGCAATAACGCAGATCCTGCCATCTTACGGTTAACCTTCTTCGCTGGGCAGCCCATGTTGATGTCAATGATTTGTGCGCCGTAATCGGCATTGATTCTTGCTGCCGCCGCCATCTCATCAGGGTCACAACCGGCAATCTGCACGGCTCTGATACCCGGTTCATCACTATGAACCCTTCGCAAACGCGACTTGTCTGAACGCCAGACTTCCGGATTGGAAGAAAGCATTTCAGACACGGTCATTCCAGCGCCCATCGCATGACAGAGTGCTCTAAATGGGCGATCGCTAATACCAGCCATCGGGGCTGCTATCAAACGATTGGTAAGCTGGAATTGTCCAATGTGCATAGACAAAAATTGACCATACTGTGCCTGCAAGGGCGCGTATATTACGCATTTTTTACGGTATATGAAAGGCCAAACTTTGACCAATTTGCACCTAACTTACCGACAAAAGTGAACCTTATAGGCTGGAAAATCTAATTTATCTAGACATAACAATACATTATGTATTTTTTGTTCAAAAGCATTCTATGCTATGGCAGTAAAAACATCTCAATGAATCTGCTACCAAATGTCTCTGTTCAAGCGATTGGTGGCGAATCGATGTCTACGGGTAGCGCAAAATGCCCCATGAACTGCACTTAATCAATATCTAAATGGATTTTCTTACTCCGGTAATGCGACACCACTCTTCGCGTTCAGCCACTGGATCGAGCGTAAACTTGTCTGCGTACGCTTCTGCGACGCCGTCGGCCTGCGTCGCCAGTACGCCGGATAGGCCGAGGTAACCACTCGCTTTAGGTAAATCACTAATCAGCGGTGCCAGCTCGCGCAGTGGGCCAGCAAGGATGTTGGCGACGACGACATCGGCAGACAGGTCGGCAGGCTGGTCTTTTGGCAGGTAAAGTTCAAGACGCTCGGAAACGCCGTTACGCTGTGCGTTGTCGCGGCTGGCCTGAATCGCCTGCGGGTCGATATCAATCCCGATGGCGCGCGCGGCACCCAGTTTCAAGGCTGCGATGGCCAGAATGCCGGAGCCGCAACCGAAATCGATGATAGTTTTCCCTTCCAGATCCAGCCCGTCGAGCCATTGCAGGCACAGCGCGGTGGTTGGGTGAGTGCCAGTGCCAAACGCCAGACCAGGATCGAGCATCACGTTGACGGCGTTCGGGTCAGGAATTTCACGCCAGCTTGGGCAAATCCACAGACGTTTGCCGAATTGCATCGGGTGGAAGTTATCCATCCATTCGCGTTCCCAGTCTTTGTCTTCCAATTGTTCGATTTTGTGTTTAAAACCGACGCCTAGCAGCGGCTCTTGCTCCAGCATGGCGATAACCGCATCCATGTCGGTTTCGGCATCGTACAGCGCAATCGCGTCGGTATCGCCCCACAGGCGGGTTTCGCCCGGCAGCGGTTCGAACACCGGGGTGTCGTGTGTATCCTGAAACGTAACGGATACCGCACCGCTTTCTATCATGGCGTCACCCAGTTGTTCAGCCACATTTCCTGAGGTGTTTATTTTCAGTTGAATCCACGGCATAGCAGTCTCGATTACATTTAAAGTGAAGATGAAGCGGCAGCCGGCGCGGGTGGGTTATGACCAAAGCGGTTGCCAATCATAAACGCCATCAGGCTGAGTAACAGCGATGGCACAATCGGGTGATATCCGGCCAGTTGAAGATTGAAACTGGCCAGTAAGGTATAGCAAATCGCCCCGCTAAACATGGCGCTAAGCGCACCTGCGGCATTGGCGCGCTCCCAGTACAGGCCCAGCACCAGCGGCCACAGGAACACGGCTTCCAGCCCGCCAAACGCCAACAGGTTTAGCCAGATGATCATATCTGGTGGCCGTAAGGAAGCCAGTAGCACCAACAGCCCCAGCAGCAATGTGGTCATACTGGACAGGGTTTTGATATGACGCTCATTATGGATCCGCTCTGGACGTACACTAAGATAGAGATCTTTAACGATCGTCGCGGAGGCCTGAAGCAAATGCGCATTAATGTTGGACATGATAGCGGCCATTGGCGCAGCGAGAAAGATCCCAGCGGCCAGCGGCGGTAGCACGGTCACCATCAGCGCGGGTAAAACCCGATCGGGAATCGTCAGATTTGGCATCACGGCGCGGCCCAGCGCCCCCGCCAGATGCATGCCGAGCATCAGAATGCCAATGACGATGGTACCGATAATAATTCCGCGGTGTAGCGCTTTGCTATCACGATAAGAGATACAGCGGACGGCGGTGTTCGGCAGGCCGATAACGCCGAAGCAGACCAGCACCCAGAATGAGGCCATAAACGGCATCGACAGTACACCGCCGCTACCTTGTGGAGAGACCAGCATTGGGTCGATCTGTTGTAGCTTATCCACCGCGCTGTGCAAACCGCCAGCGGCATAGATAACGCCGACCAGCAGGATGACGGTGCCGATCAACATCACGATGCCCTGCATCGCATCATTGAGCACGCTGGCGCGGAAGCCGCCAAACGTGGTGTACAGCGCAATAGTCACGCCGAAAATCAGCAGGCCGATGTCGTAAGGGATATTCGCTGCGGTTTCCAGCAGACGCGCGCCACCGATGAACTGCACGGCCATTGCGCCGATAAACGCGACCAGCAGGCTGATACTGGCGAACCACACCAATAGCGGGCTGTTGTAGCGGGCGTACAGCATGTCATTGAGCGTAATGGCGTTGTAGCGCCGCGCCAGAATGGCGAATTTTTTTCCCAGAATGCCCAACGACAGCAGCATGGTGGGAAGCTGGATCATCGACAGCAGTACCCATCCCAGTCCGTATTTATATGCGGCACCCGGCCCGCCGATAAAGGAGCTGGCGCTGACGTAAGTGCCGATCAGCGTCATCGCCAGCACAAAACCGCCCATTGAACGGCCGCCGAGGAAATACTCGTTAAGAAAATTGCCCGCCTGACGGCGACGGTACGCATAGACCGACAGCCCGAAGACCAGCAGCAGATAGCCAATCAGCGGTAATAAAATTTCAATTTGCATCGTCACTCTCCAGTGAGATATCGCGGAAAATGACGCGCACCATCAGCCAGCACAGTAGCGTAAACACCAGCGGCAGTAGCAGGCAGGCCATCTCAAACCAGTGTGGAAGGCCGGTTATCCCTTGTGTGTTGTCTGGCAAATAGGCGGCAAGCCCCCAAGCCACTAAATAAACTAGCGTCAGGCCAAAAGCCCAGCGGGCTTCTTTGTGCGCCTGAGGAAAGCGTGTATCCATGTTCTTCTCCACCGTAAATGGGAGCATAGGTATTGTTATGAGCGTTGTGATAACGAAAGCGGGAATTTTACGGCATGTGGGCCAATTGACTAGTAAGAATTACGCTATGACATTCTCACCTTATAGAGCGAGGATGCCATAGCGTTCGCTATTGGGAGGTGAGGTGGATTCAATCCGTAACATAAGGCGCCCAAACTAGTAGAGCTAGCGAATAACCTTAGTGCTGCGCTGTTATGCCGCCGCTCCCGGTTTACATTGTTCCCGTCGGCGCATCCAGTCTTCCCCTTGTTTCTGTGCTGTCAGCATGATATCCGTTTCGCTCGCTTTGGTAATGACGCCGTGGCGTACCAGAATATCGCCCTGAACCATGACCGTGTCGACATTCTCGCCCTTGGCTGAAAATACCAGATTCCACAGCAGGTTAGTTTCTTCCTGTTCGTTCCAGAAAACGGGCTGAAGGTTTGGCTTGAAGAAATTTACCAGAATCATATCGGCGTGCTTGCCCGTTTCAATCGAGCCAATTTCGTTTTCCATATTCAGTGATTTCGCGCCGTTGATGGTGGCCATGCGCAGCATTTGCTTCGCTCCCATAATCGAGGCGTCGTGTTGCGTCGCTTTTTGTATTAGAGAGGCGAATTTCATTTCTTGAAACAGATCCATGCTGTTGTTGTCAATAACACCATCGGATCCGATCGAGACATTAACCCCTTCGTTTAACATTTTTGGAATGCGAGCGACCCCACAGCCCAATTTAGCGGCCGAAATGGCGCAATGCGCAAGGTTGGTGCCTGTAGCGGCCATCTTCTTGATATCGTCATCGTTTACCCACACACAGTGAGCCAGCAGCGTCTTTTCACCTAGAATTCCCCGCTGCTCCAGCATATCAATGGTCGATCGACCAAAGGTGCGGATGATCGAGAGTTCTTCTTCTTCCTGCTCGCAACCGTGCGTATGAATGCCGATACCGAACTCTTTCTGGGCTTGGAGCGCGGCTTTGTACATGTCTGCGCTACAGTAATACAGGTTTTCCAGACCCATCCATACGCGGATCCGACCGTTTTGGCTCATATGATGCGTGTTAATGAGTTTTTCGTTCGCTTTGGTACTCTCGAAGAAATCGTATGGCTTAATGTCTGCAGCATAAGGCGCCAAATGAACCCGCAGTCCAAGCTCACCGGCGGCTTCGGCGCTACGATGCATAAAACGGTACATATCCAGAATGGTGGTGGTCCCGTTCTTCAAACATTCCAGATAGGTTAGCCTGGCGGCGTGGTAGGCGTCCTCTTCGTTACAGGCCCGGTGTTCGAGATCGTAAATAGGCAACCAGTCGGTCAGACGTAAATCCTCTGCCACACCGCGCATCAGGCTGGAGTGGTTATGCGAATCAATCAGACCCGGTAGTAACGCCATTTGTCCCCGTCCGTCGATGATTTCGTCGGCATCGGTGGGGAGAGGGATCGCCTCCTTACTGCCGACAGCGGCGATGAGGCCATTCTGAACGATCACCGTCCCGTTTCTGATAACCGTGTCCCGGCTATCAACCGTAAAAATGACAACATTGGTAATTACAGTAGTTTTCATCGGTAAAGATCCTGTCTGGTTATTAGGCTTTCTGTCTAACGTAGGCGTTTTGATAATTTTTCATCGGGAAGTAATACAGCACCAGTGCGGCCACGATACCGACAAGCCAGGCCATATCCGCGCCATCTAACATTTTTGCTACCGGGCCGACATAAAAAGTCGAATTGATAAACGGAATTTCAGCGATGATGGCTATCAGGAAGGCAAAAAGAGTAATTTTATTATATTTCCCATAGCGGCCATGAACATCAAAAATATCCTCAATATGATATTCACCTTTACGCAGAACGAAGAAGTCCAGTAGATTAATTGCCGTCCATGGGATCAGAAAATAACTCATGAAATAAATAAAGTTGATAAATAACGTCATAAAATTGCTCTCGCCGCCTAAGAGGCTTAGAACAATATTGATCGCTAGAATTGCACCAAAAATAATAGTTCTTATGCGCGGAGTGACTTTCAGATTGTTGAACGGTTGAATAGATGTCACGACCGACATAAACGCACCGTAAAAATTAAAGACATTGATGGCAAACAAACCATAGGCAATCAGGATATACATAAGCCAACTGTAGCCTTGGAACATCTCTGCCATTTTGCCGCCCGCATTATCGGAGAAACCCGGAAAGATAACGGCAAGCGTCGCGCCAATCGTCATCATCCAAATGCCGGAGGTAGTCAGGCCACCATAGGTAAACCAAAAGACTTTTGCGGACGAGACGCCTGAGGGGAGGTAACGGGAATAGTCGGCAACATAGGGTGCCATGGCCAGCACATAGGTAGCGATAATGCCAACGGCTGAAACGAACAATGTAAGGTCTAATGCCCTGATATCCCAGGCTGATTCCGGTAGAGGCTGACTGAAAGCCATTATTGTAGCGACACCAAGCACGATAAATGCGCTGATCGACAGCCATTTTTGCGTGAAGTGAATCAGTCGGTAGCCATAAATAGCGATAAAGATGGAAATAAAGGTAAAGAGAATAATGACCCAGGTAGAAGAGAGCGGCAGGACATTATTTAGCGTCTGGCTAATCAGCAATGTATTTGCCACGCCGAAACCTAAGTAAACGAACATGACGAAAATCATAGGAATGATTGCACCAAGTACGCCAAATTGTGCACGACTCTGAATCATCTGTGGTATACCCAGGCGTGGCCCTTGGACGGAATGCGACGCGACGAAAATAGTGCCGATCGCATTGCCTAGGAGGATTGCCGCAATGCTCCAAAAGAGGTTTAGCCCTATCATCACCAGTACCGCCCCAGTGACGATGGTCGTCAGGTTCAGGTTCGCGCCGAACCAGACGGCGAACAAATCCTTTGGTTTCCCGTAACGATCTGATTCGGGGATATAGTTAATACTGTGTTGTTCAATAGCCATATTATGACACTCCGGTAACCTTGCCATTTTTATAGATTCTCAGACCTTTTTCTTGGTTATCATTTGATAGCCGTAGTCTGTTACAGACCGCACTGGTGTTTTATTTTTCGCATGCTTTATAGTTACTACCGCGATAGTAACCATAGGAAAGGCGTTCCGCAAGAAACCACAATAAGGTATAATAACTTCATATAGTTCTTCGCTTAATTGGGTGACATCTTGCTAGAGAAATTTGGATTTTCACAATATGAGAGCCAAGTGTATGAAGCAGTGCTTTCCGCGGCGAGCCCTGTTGAAGCATCGGCTGTTGCTAAATTATCCGGAGTACCGAAAGCTAAAGTATATGAAGTGATCTCCCGCTTATTGGATAAAGGTATTTTGCTTGATTCGGTGATTGAGAAGAAAAAAGTTTATAAAGCGGTGTCCGTTGAGCAGGTCATAAAAAAACTGACGTTGAAATTTCAGGCTGATATTGAACAGTTAAAACAGATTAAAAAGAAAAAGATCGCCCCCGATGATAAGGTTTGGAATCTTGCGACGGAGGAATCTATTTACGCCTATAGCTTGGCATTAATTGAGAACGCGCAAAAGACTATCAATATCTCCACGTGGAAAGAGATTTTTCTTGTCTATCAACCGTTGCTGGAAGAAAAAGAACGGCAAGGTGTTCAAGTGGAAGCGCATGTAGTTGGCGAAATGGAATCGACTTTACGTAATCTCAGTAACTTTGTACCACTTGAAAGTCAGACTGGGCTGAAAAAGTTTCAGAATATCGTCGTCGACGGCGCAGAAGTGATATTTGCTATTACCGAAGGGGTGGATTGGCACGCTATTGCTACCCAGTCTACACAGTTGGTCGATGTATTTCGGGATTTCTTCTACCGGGATATTATCCTGACATTCCTGGAGGAGAAATATCGTCATATCCTACATAACGATGACGAGTACGTAAAATTAATCAATAAACTAAGATATTGAATGCGATACCAAAACTAAAGAATGAAAGTACTCATGACAAAGGCCAGCAAATGCTGGCCTTTTGACTTGATTGCGCAACGCTTACTGCAAGCCAAGTTTCTTTTCCAGATAGTGGATGTTGGTGCCACCTTTCTGGAAATTCTCATCGCTCATGATCTTCATCTGAAGTTCGATATTGGTTTTGATGCCATCGATAATCAGTTCAGCCAGCGCGTTCTTCATACGAGAGATGGCGATTTCGCGGGTTTCGCCGTAGGTGATTAGCTTACCGATCATGGAATCGTAATACGGTGGCACGGTATAACCGGCGTAAATATGCGATTCCCAACGGACACCGAAGCCGCCCGGCGCGTGAAAGCGGGTGATTTTACCGGGGCTCGGCAGAAATGAGTTTGGATCTTCCGCATTGATTCGACATTCCACCGCATGGCCGCGAACGACGATATCTTTCTGCTTGATGGACAGTGGTTGGCCGGCGGCGATGCGTAACTGTTCTTTGATCAGATCCACGCCGGTGATCATCTCCGTGACCGGATGTTCCACCTGAATACGCGTGTTCATTTCAATGAAGTAGAACTCACCGTCTTCGTACAGGAATTCGAACGTTCCCGCGCCACGATAGTTGATATCGATACAGGCTTTAGCGCAGCGCTCGCCGATATTACGACGTAGTTTGTCGGTAATACCTGGTGCTGGCGCTTCTTCCACGACCTTTTGATGGCGGCGCTGCATGGAGCAGTCACGCTCGGCCAGATAGATGGCGTTGCCCTGGCCGTCAGCCAGCACCTGTACTTCCACGTGGCGTGGGTTTTCCAGGTATTTTTCCATGTAAACCATGTCGTTATTGAAGGCCGCTTTGGCCTCCGCTCGCGTCATGTTGATGGATTGTTCCAGCTCTTTGTCGCTGCGCACGACGCGCATCCCACGACCGCCGCCGCCGCCGGAGGCTTTGATGATAACCGGGTAGCCTATGCGCTTGGCAAAGGCGCGGTTTTTTTCCATGTCGCCGTCTAATGGCCCATCAGAACCCGGTACGCAAGGTACGCCCGCTTTCTTCATGGCATTGATGGCGGATACCTTGTCGCCCATCAGGCGAATAGTTTCTGCGCGCGGCCCGATAAACGTGAAGCCGGAGCGTTCAACCTGCTCAGCAAAATCCGCGTTTTCGGACAGGAAACCGTAACCAGGGTGGATCGCTACGGCCCCGGTAATTTCCGCCGCGGAAATAATCGCTGGAATATTCAAGTAGCTTTTGGTTGACGGCGCGGGACCGATACACACGGTCTCGTCCGCCAGCAATACGTGTTTTAAATCGCGATCCGCACTGGAGTGAACGGCGACGGTTTTGATGCCCAGTTCTTTGCAGGCACGCAAAATACGTAGCGCAATCTCTCCGCGGTTAGCGATAACGATTTTATCTAGCATGATAAGCCTCGTTATTCGATGACAACCAATGGCTCGTCAAATTCAACCGGTTGGCCGTTTTCAACCAGGACGGCTTTTACCACGCCCGCTTTGTCGGCTTCGATCTGGTTCATCATTTTCATGGCTTCGACGATGCACAGGGTATCGCCCACGTTGACGTGCTGACCCACTTCCACGAACGCTTTGGCATCCGGGCTTGGAGTGCGATAGAAGGTTCCAACCATTGGAGAGCGGACAATGTGGCCACTAATGGCGGCAGTCGACGCAGCGGGCGCGTCCACTGGTGCGGGTGCGACGGCGGTAGCCAGAGCAGGCTGCGGCTGCATCATTGGCGAGGCGTAGGCCTGTTGCATCATTGGGTAATTAACCGCTGCGGGCGCACGACTGATACGTACTGACTCTTCACCTTCAGAGATTTCCAGTTCGGCGATGCCGGACTCTTCAACCAGTTCGATCAGTTTTTTGATTTTACGAATATCCATGGATGTGGTTCCGTACTCTTTTGTTTAATTGGAAGTTGACAGGCGTTTTACCGCTGCCTGTAAAGCATACTGATATCCTTCTGCCCCCAAACCACATATCACTCCCTCAGCAATATCTGAGAGATAGGAATGATGGCGAAAAGGCTCCCGTGCATGCACGTTGGACAGGTGAATTTCGATAAACGGAATCGAGACCGCCAGCAGAGCATCGCGCAACGCTACGCTGGTGTGCGTAAACGCCGCCGGGTTAATCAGAACGAAGTCGGTATTTCCTCTGGCCTGATGAAGGGCATCGATCAGAACATGCTCCGCATTGGATTGCAGATGGGAAAATTTTACATTCAGTGCGCGAGCCTGTATTTCCAGCTCGCTAACAATGTCTGCTAACGTCGTCTTACCGTATTTGTCGGGCTCCCGGGTTCCTAGCAGATTTAGGTTTGGGCCGTTCAAGAGCAAAATGTGAAATTTTTCTGCCATTGTGCTGCTATCTTCCGCGATTGACTAGGTGCCGCACAAAATAGCGCGAAGCGATTCGTTTGTCACCTTTCGGGTGAAAATTGTCCGACCCAAAAATTTAAGCCGTGCATTATAACCATATCGCAGCAATTCGCAGTCAAATACTGGTGTTATCTGTGGAGATATTCCCGCCAGCAGCGGGAGGCGAAGTGACTCGACGTGTCGCCTGTAAGCGATTCTCCTCATGCTAGCGCGGCGATTAGCGCCGCCATTGACGAAATTTTTTATAACGAAACAGCAACAATATTAGCGCAGCCAACGCATACAAAATGGGCTGTGGAGACAGTATTTTAACCGACCAAAGATAGTGGATAGGCGCAAGAATGGCGACTAAGTAGACGAAATTATGCAATTTTTGCCATTGAGCGCCCAGCTTGCGCATCATTATCTGCGGCGAGGTTATCGCTAGCGTCAGTAAAATCAGCCAGCTTACGATACCCAACGTCAAATAGGGCCGGAATAACAGTTCCTTACCTAGCAGCGTTAAGTGGCTCAGGCCCAACTCCAGCAGCGCATAGCTTACCAGGTGTAACGTTGCCCAGAAAAAACACCACAGGCCGAGGAGGCGACGACAGCGAATAAGCAGCGGCTGTTTACCGTAACGTGCGAGTGGCGAGACTAACAGCGTTGCCAGCAGTAATTTCAGTGCCATTCTGCCGGTAAAGTGCTGAATATCTTTGGCCGGGTCGGCGCTGAACCATCCTTGATCGACCGATAATATCAGCCACAGTAACGGCAAAAAGCCAGCCAAATGGAGTAACAATTTTAACCGATTAATATGTTGTAGTGTCAGTCTCATGCTGATGTCGATTCCTATCCTGACAAAGTGTAATGGGCTAGAAGTTATCGCGCAGATTCAAACCGCGATACAGCGAGGCGACCTGTTCGGCATAGCCGTTAAACAACAATGTCGGTTGACGCTCAACGTTAAGTAAACCGCCTGAACCGATGACACGCTCTGTCGCCTGCGACCAACGAGGGTGATCCACATGAGGGTTAACATTGGCATAGAAGCCATACTCATCCGGCGCTGCCAGATTCCAGGTGCAGGGCGGGCGTTCACGAGTGAACCGAATATGTACGATGGATTTGATGCTTTTGAAGCCATATTTCCATGGTGTGACTAACCGAATAGGCGCGCCATTCTGCGGTGGTAACGTCTTGCCGTAAACGCCGACGGCCAGTAGCGCTAAGGGGTGCATTGCCTCATCCAGTCGCAGCCCTTCAACATAGGGATAATCCAGCCCACCGCCCGTGAAGCGATCTTTTTGCCCTGGCATTTGCTCTGGATCGTAAAGCGTCTGAAATGCCACGTAGCGTGCGTTGCTGGTGGGTTCAGCAAATTTAATCAGTTTGGACAGCTCAAACCCGACCCACGGGATCACCATCGACCACGCTTCGACGCAGCGGAAACGATAGATCCGCTCTTCCAATGGAAAACGTTTGAGCAAATCGTCAATATCCAGCGTGAGCGGTTTGGCGACATCGCCGTCTATCTTAATGGTCCAGCCTGCGGTTTTTAACCCGCCAGCATTGGCCGCCGGATCCGCTTTATCCAGCCCAAACTCATAGAAATTGTTATAGCCGGTAACCTTATCTTCCGGCGTGAGCGGCAAATCAAGCTTCCAGTCGGCAGGTTGGCTAAACGTGAGCGGTTTACCCGGTGGTGCTTTAGGTTTATCGGCGCCTTTAAACCAGGCCAGCAGATCGGCCTGTGCAGAAAACGGCAGTGAGAGCGCGGCAGCGGAAATCCCCAGCGCTTTTAGAACGCGACGACGCTGGTAAAAGAGAGATTCCGGCGTAACGTCGGCTCCCGTAAGCTTGCGATGTTTATGCATGTGAACTCCCAACAGTCATTTTTATTGTTAATGTAACCTGACGTTATAAATACTTATCGGTCGTTTAGTTATAGATGAAGTGCGGTAGAAACCGCGATGGGAGAGATGAAATACTTTTTTGCAAGGTGTAACAGCGCTCAAGATTATTGATAATGTGGTGAGGGATAGGTGAGGGATAGATCGTAAAGATGCTGTAAATACATCCATGTACGCTAGAGCCGCGCAGATATGAATCTCATCCCTGAGATTCACCCTTTCAGGGCCGTCGCAAGCGACGTTCAAAGGCGTTCCTGACAACGTTGTCCCCTGTCGCGGACGCTTTGCTCTTCTATTCCATTATCACCGTTTTCGTTCCGCAAATTGATACGTCAACGAAAGGTGTTAGCTGATTTTCACCAGCGTGCGGCCAGTAACTTTATTTTCCAGCAGCGCAGCGGCAGTGGCAGGGACGTCTTCCAGCCCTATTTCCTGCGTGACGTGCTGGTAAAACGACTCTGGCAGAATGGTAGCCAGACGCTCCCATGCCTGCTGGCGGCGAGCCAGCGGTGCCATAACGGAATCTACACCTTGCAAGCGGACATTACGTAAGATAAACGGCATCACGGTGGTTGGTAGCGCAATCCCACCCGCCAGACCGCAGGCGGCCACCGTCGCGTTGTAGTTCATCTGCGCCAGCAGCGTCGCCAGGACATTATCGCCGACGGTATCAATCGCGCCAGCCCAGCGTTGTTTCTCCAGTGGGCGAGGGGCCTCGCTAAATTCGCTGCGTTGCAATACGTGTTTAGCGCCCAATTTTTTCAAATAATCGGCATTGTCAGACCGACCGCTGACGGCCGTAACCTGATAACCTAGCGCGGCAAGCAGGGCGATCGCCGTGCTCCCAACGCCGCCGCTGGCGCCAGTCACAATAATATCGCCGCTTTCCGGCGTAATGCCTCCTTCCTCCAGCGCCATGACACACAGCATAGCGGTGAAGCCAGCGGTACCAATGATCATGGCTTTACGTGCATCCAACAAGGCGGGGAGTGGAACCAGCCAATCGCTTTTTACACGAGCCTGTTGCGCCAATCCCCCCCAGTGATTTTCCCCCACGCCCCAACCGGTCAGGATCACGGACTGGCCGACGGTAAAGCGCTCGCTATCGCTATGGTTCACGGTGCCAGCAAAGTCGATCCCAGGAACCATCGGGAAGTGACGAATAATTTTTCCCTTGCCGGTAATGGCAAGCGCATCCTTATAATTAATGCTGGACCAACTGATATCGACGGTCACATCTCCGGCGGGAAGTTGCTCCGCGTTAATTTCACGGATCTGGGCATGCGTTTGTCCATCTGACTGTTCTAGAACTAAAGCCTGCATGGGCATCTCCTGTCGTAGAATGATAGAAATAGGGCGTATTTAGTGACTATAGTTATTACAGGTTACTCTGTAGTTTTTACAGCAACGCTGTGTTCGTGACAGTATTATTGCTGATGACAATTCGGTTGGTTGTTGAAGGTACTATGTTGCTAGCTTATGCAAACTGATAGAAAACAACAAAATCGCAGAAATAATAATGATTTGGAATAGGATGCAAGGATGGGATTGACGACCAGATTCTCGACACTCATCGTATTGCTGACATTGTGTTCCCTTTTCCTGATGTTGTTCAGTAGCATGATTAGCCTCCGCTACTATAGCCAGTTACGGGTTGAGCAAATGTTGCGCGAGGTCACGACCAGCGTCGATCAAGCGCTGTTAGTTCAGTCGCCCGAAAATATCCAGTATTGGCTTCCGGGGATGATGAAAACGGCAGGTATTGTCACCCTGGCAATTCAAGATAACGATTCGATCCTCTATTCGATGTATTTGCCTGAAGCCGATAAGAGCCGCATGCACCTCTATCACGAGGTGGAATTTCCATTGATGCAGCATCTCAACACAACGATTACTTTAAAGTATGTCGATCCGTTGACGGGGTTACCGCGTTTCACTATCTCAATGCTTTCAATACTGCCAGCGGCGGGGTTGCTGTTGGTGATGTTGTATTTTTCTACCCGCTGGCTACGCCGTCAGTTCGCCGGACAGGCGGCGTTAGAAAAGCGTGCTCAGCGCATTCTTAGAGGCGAACGAGAATCGGTGATGCGCGGTTCGGTTCATGAATGGCCGGTCAATGTCAGTGGAGCGCTCGATCAATTGCTGTCTGATCTCGTGGACGCGCGGGAAGAACGTGGGCGAGTCGATACCTTGATTCGCGCTTTTGCTGCGCAGGATGCTGAGACGGGGCTAAGTAATCGCCTGTTTTTTGATAATCAACTTACTACGCAGTTAGAATTAGAAGAAGGAGAAGAGGTTAGGACGCACGGCGTCGTGATGATGATCCGGGTGCCTGATTTTGAAACCTTACAGGAAATACACGGCGATAGTTGCGCACTTCAGGAATATCGCTTTACGTTGGTCAATCTCTTATCGACGTTTGTCATGCGTTATCCTTCCGCGCTGCTGGCGCGTTATTTTAGCAGCGATTTTACCGTCTTACTTCCCCACCGTACGTTAAAGGAAGCCGATGCGATAGCCTCGCAGTTGGTGAAGGCGCTCGATATTCTTCCTACATGCCCATTAATCGATCGGGAATCGGTCCTTCATATTGGTATCTGCGCTTATCACAGCGGGCAAAGTGCCGAACAAATAATGGAAAGTGTGGAAGATGCGACGCGCAACGCGGTGCTGAGGGGCGAAAATAACTGGTGCGTATTTGACAGACAGGTTCCTGACAAAAGCCGTGGCAGCGTGAAATGGCGGACATTGCTGGAACAGACGTTAGCGCGTGGTGGTCCGCGGTTATACCAAAAGCCCGCGGTTACCAAAGCGAATGTGGTACATCATCGTGAAATCATGAGTCGGATTTACGACGGTGAACAGGAATTGCTCGCCGCGGAATATATGCCACTGGTTCAACAACTGGGGTTGGCGACCAATTATGATAGGCAGCTTGTCACGCGAATAATAGATCTGTCGGCGAGCTGGCCTGGAGAAACACTGGCGCTCCCCCTCAGCGTGGACTCGCTTTTGCAGAAATCGTTTCTGCGTTGGCTAAAAGGTGCTTTACTGCAATGTCCGAAAATGCGGCGGCAGTGCATTTTATTTGAACTTGCAGAGGCTGATATTTGTCAATATATCGGTCGCCTACGTCCGGTTCTCAATGACATCCTGGGATTTGGCTGTCGTCTGGCGGTTACACAAGCTGGGTTGACGCTGGTCAGTACCGCGTATATCAAGTCACTTCCCGTGGAGATTATTAAGCTCCACCCCGGTTTAGTGCGTAGCCTTGACCGTCGCCCGGAAAATCAGCTTTTTGTACAAAGTCTGACTGAAGCCTGTAAAGGGACGTCAACGCGGGTATTTGCCGCCGGCGTACGAACCAAAGAAGAGTGGCGCACGTTGTTGGACAAGGGAGTATATGGTGGGCAAGGCGATTTTTTTGCTCCATCAGTCCCTGTTACGGATGCGCTGAAAAAATATTCACCGCGGCGTCGTGTTTAATATAAACGTGCCGGGTAAATTGACGTAGAATGAGGCGGTTGTTAAATCGGTTAGTGTGTGCTTACGATAGCGGCGATCCGATTAAATGTTAGATTTTATGTCTTGTGTTCGCGCGATGCTGTTGGATGGCCAGCGGTAAGATGCCTTGCCGCTTAGGAAAAAGACATGCCGTGTTTTCTTCCTGACGCCGACGTGCGCAACGCAGGCCTATTTTTCACCGAAGCAGAGCTTATTCGTGCCTTGTCGCTGTTTCGCGTGGTTGGTAAAGTAGGCGGATTTATTTTTCGCCCCCAGCTTGCAGGATTATCCTTTAGTTATGTTTAAGAAATTTCGTGGCATGTTTTCTAACGACTTGTCCATCGACCTGGGTACAGCCAATACCCTGATTTATGTAAAAGGGCAGGGCATCATATTGAATGAACCTTCTGTGGTGGCGATTCGTCAGGATCGTGCCGGTTCCCCAAAAAGTGTGGCGGCAGTAGGCCACGATGCAAAACAGATGCTGGGCAGAACACCGGGAAATATTGTGGCGATTCGCCCGATGAAAGACGGCGTTATTGCCGACTTCCAGGTCACGGAAAAAATGTTGCAGCACTTTATCAAACAAGTGCATAGCGACAGCTTTATGCGTCCGAGTCCCCGTGTGCTGGTGTGTGTTCCGGTCGGGGCGACACAGGTTGAGCGTCGTGCGATTCGTGAATCTGCACTGGGTGCGGGCGCCCGTGAAGTATTCCTGATTGAAGAGCCGATGGCGGCTGCGATCGGTGCTGGCATGCCGGTATCCGAAGCCACAGGTTCCATGGTAGTGGATATTGGTGGTGGCACCACGGAAGTCGCGGTGATCTCGTTGAACGGTGTGGTGTATTCCTCTTCTGTCCGTATTGGCGGTGACCGCTTTGATGAAGCGATCATCAACTACGTGCGTCGTAACTACGGTTCACTGATCGGTGAAGCGACGGCAGAACGTATTAAGCATGAAATTGGTTCCGCATATCCCGGCGATGAAGTGCTGGAGATTGAAGTCCGGGGTCGTAATCTGGCTGAAGGTGTGCCGCGTGGTTTTACGTTGAACTCCAACGAAATTCTGGAGGCGCTGCAAGAACCGTTAACCGGTATCGTCAGCGCGGTCATGGCGGCGCTGGAACAGTGTCCGCCAGAGCTGGCTTCCGATATTTCCGAACGTGGTATGGTGTTAACCGGTGGCGGTGCGTTGTTGCGTAACCTGGATCGGCTGCTAATGGAAGAAACGGGCATTCCGGTCGTGGTAGCAGAAGATCCACTGACTTGCGTCGCCCGTGGCGGCGGCAAAGCGCTGGAAATGATCGACATGCACGGTGGCGATTTATTCAGCGAGGAATAATCCTGCCTGGAAAAGAGGGGGGACCGGATGGATGAACGCCTGCGTTTTTCATCTCTCGTGGTTACCCCTTTTTTTATTTACCTGAGTAATAATACCACCCTATGTCTCGCCGCTTTGTGACGTTAAAGATCGCCGGGCGCGATTTAAAGTTGCTGTCGAGGAAAACGCAAATTTTATGAAGCCGCTTTTTAGCAGAGGGCCTTCCCTGCAATTACGACTTTTTCTTGCTGTCATTACCGCGATTGTCGTGATCGTTGCAGACAGTCGGCTCGGTTCGTTCGTCAAAATCAGAACCTTCATGGATACTGCCGTCAGCCCATTTTATTTTCTGGCAAATGGGCCTCGTCAGGTGCTGGACAATGTGTCTGCCTCGCTCGCCACTCGTGAACAATTAGGTCTTGAGAATACTGCGTTACGCCAAGAGCTGTTAATGAAGAACAGCGATCTACTGCTATTGGGTCAGCTCAAACAAGAAAATGCGCGCTTGCGTGAGCTACTGGGTTCACCGCTGCGTCAGGATGAGCAGAAAATGGTGACGCAGGTGTTGTCATCCGGTACAAATCCCTATAGCGATCAGGTGGTGATTGATAAAGGTCGAGCGAATGGCGTATACGAAGGGCAGCCCGTTATCAGTGATAAGGGCGTGGTCGGTCAGGTCATCGCCGTGGGCCAGTTTACCAGCCGGGTTTTGCTTATCTGTGATGTTTCCCATGCGTTGCCGATTCAGGTGCTGCGTAATGATATCCGTGTCATTGCCGCTGGAAATGGCTGTGCCGACGACCTGCAACTAGAACACCTGCCTAATAATACCGATATCCGCGTGGGAGATGTGCTGGTGACGTCTGGTCTGGGCGGTCGTTTTCCTGAAGGGTATCCGGTGGCGGTTGTTTCATCGGTTAAAGAGGATACGCAGCGGGCTTATACGATCATTCAGGCGCGTCCGACGGCGGGGCTACAGCGTTTACGCTATCTTCTATTACTGTGGGGAGTGGAAAATAACGCGAATGTCTCGCTGCCGCCCGCTGAAGTGCATCGGGTGGCGAATGAGCGCCTGATGCAGATGATGCCGCAGGTGTTGCCGTCTGAGGAGATGGGGCCGCCGTTGCCACCTGGCACTGCTACGTCCGGTGCCGAGTCGCAGGAGGGCCGCCAATGAACCATTATCGCCGTCATGGCAACTGGATTATTTGGCTTTCTTTCCTGATCGCCATGGTTCTGCAAATTATGCCGTGGCCAGATGCAATCTATATGTTTCGCCCCTCCTGGCTGACATTATTTCTTATCTATTGGGTGATGGCATTGCCGCATCGGGTGAACGTCGGCACTGGGTTGGTATTAGGTCTGATAATGGATCTGATTCTTGGGTCTACACTGGGAGTACGGGCACTGGCGCTGAGCATTATTGCTTATCTGGTGGCTTTTAAATTTCAGCTATTCCGCAATATGGCGCTGTGGCAGCAAGCGTTAATCGTCATATTGTTGTCTCTGCTAATGGATCTCACCGTATTCTGGGCCGAGTTTCTGGTGATTAATGTCACTTTTCGTCCGGAAACGCTCTGGAATAGCGTCATTGATGGCGTTCTGTGGCCGTGGGTGTTTCTGCTGATGCGTAAAATTCGGCGTCAGTTTGCTGTGCAATAAGGTGATTTATGACTCAGCTTTATTTGGCCTCCGCCTCACCTCGCCGCCGTGAATTACTCACGCTGCTCGATATGCCTTTTGCTGTACTGAACGTCGCGGTGGAAGAGCAGCGGTTACCGGAGGAAGCGGCTGAAGTCTACGTTCGGCGGTTGGCACATGAAAAAGCGGCTGCCGGGGTTGTTGTCGCACCACGTGATTTGCCTGTCTTAGGCGCGGACACTATTGTGGTGTTAAATGGCCAGATATTGGAAAAACCGCTGGATAATGCCCACGCAGCGGAAATGCTACGCCAACTATCTGGACAACAGCATCAGGTTATGACTGCCGTCGCGTTGGCAGATAAAGATGAAACACTAAGCTGTCTGGTGATCACCGATGTCCTCTTCCGCTCGCTTTCCCAACAGGATATCGAACGCTATATTGCCAGTGGCGAACCGATGGATAAAGCCGGCGCTTACGGTATTCAGGGCAAGGGCGGATGTTTTGTCCGTTCGCTTAACGGCAGCTATTATGCGGTCGTTGGGTTGCCGCTGGTAGAAACTCATGAGCTATTCAGTAATTTTGCTGCATTGCGAAGTGCAAGAGGAAAACATGACTGCTGAGTTACTGGTAAACGTTACACCATCGGAAACGCGCGTTGCCTACATTGACGGTGGCATTTTGCAAGAGATTCATATTGAGCGAGAGGCTAAGCGCGGTATTGTCGGCAACATTTACAAGGGGCGGGTGAGCCGCGTCCTGCCTGGCATGCAGGCAGCGTTTGTGGATATCGGCCTGGATAAGGCTGCGTTCCTGCATGCATCCGATATTATGCCGCACACGGAATGTGTCGCTGGCGATGAACAGAAAAATTTTCACGTCCGAGATATCGCTGAACTGGTACGCCAGGGGCAGGATCTTATGGTGCAAGTTGTCAAAGATCCACTGGGAACCAAAGGCGCCAGGCTGACCACCGATATCACGCTGCCATCGCGCTATCTGGTTTTTATGCCGGGTTCGTCGCACGTTGGCGTTTCACAGCGTATTGAGAGCGAAGCTGAACGGGAACGTTTAAAGAAAACGGTCGCCGGGTATTGCGACGACGACGGCGGTTTTATTATTCGTACCGCGGCGGAGGGTATCGGTGAAGAAGAGCTTTCACAGGATGCCGCGTTCCTGAAACGGTTGTGGAGCAAGGTGATGGAGCGCAAAAAGCGTAACCAGACCAAATGTAAGCTCTATGGCGAAGTTGCCCTTGCTCAGCGCATTTTGCGTGATTTTGCCGGGGCGGCGCTGGATCGTATTCGGATTGACTCCCGTCTGACGTATGAAGCCCTGTTGGAGTTTACTGCCGAGTATATCCCAGAGATGACCAGTAAACTTGAACACTATGCCGGTAAACAGCCCATCTTTGACCTGTTTGATGTGGAAAATGAAATCCAGCGCGCACTTGATAGGAAAGTGGAATTGAAATCCGGTGGCTATTTGATCATCGATCAGACTGAAGCCATGACAACCATCGATATCAACACGGGCGCCTTTGTTGGGCATCGTAATTTGGATGAAACCATTTTCAATACCAATACAGAAGCCACGCAGGCAATAGCGCGGCAACTGCGTTTGCGTAACCTCGGCGGTATTATCATTATCGACTTTATCGATATGAATAATGACGATCACCGTCGGCGGGTGCTGCATTCATTGGAACAGGCCCTCAGTAAAGATCGCGTCAAAACCAATATTAATGGTTTCTCTCAGCTAGGCTTGGTAGAAATGACGCGCAAACGCACGCGTGAGAGTATCGAACATGTGCTCTGTCATGAATGTCCAACGTGTCATGGTCGCGGCACCGTGAAGACGGTCGAAAGCGTCTGCTATGAAATCATGCGCGAAATTGTGCGTGTGCATCATGCGTATGACGCCGATCGTTTCCTTGTCTATGCCTCTCCGGCGGTTGGCGAAGCATTGAAGAGCGATGAATCGCATGCGTTGGCCGAGGTCGAAATCTTCGTCGGGAAGCAGGTTAACGTACAAATCGAACCCCTGTATAGCCAGGAGCAGTTTGACGTCGTCATGATGTAAATTTGGTCGCTCGTCGTCGGTGACGAAAGAAGGAGAATGTAGTGAGGCGACTGCCCGGAATCGTAGTCACCACGGGTGCCGCGCTTGTTGTGGTGACGGCGTTGTTAGTCAGCGGCTTAAGGCTGGTGCTGCCGCAGCTCGATCATCTCCGGCCACAGTTGGTGGCGTGGGTGCAGTCGGTGACCGGCGTCCCATTAGATATTGGCGCGATATCGGGGCGGTGGGCGTCTTTTGGCCCTACGTTAGAAATTGAAAAACTCCGTACCTCCCTTCCCGATTCGGATTGGCAGGTTGATCGCATCACGCTGGCGTTGGATGTATGGCAGTCGCTATTACACGGACGTTGGCAGTTCCGCGATCTCACGTTTTACCAGTTAAAACTCGATATTAATAGCCCACTTACCCGCCAACAGGACAGTAAACGGATAAGCTCAGGGAAGATCAGCGATCTGTTTTTGCGTCAGTTTGACCACTTCGATCTGCGTGATAGCCAAATTACCTTTCTTACCCCTTCCGGCTCCAGAGCGGCGCTGAGTATACCGCAACTTACCTGGCTAAACTCTGACCAACGCCACCGCGCGGAAGGCGCTATTAGTCTGTCGAGTTTTAATGGGCAACATGGCGTAGTGCAAATGCGTATGGATTTGCACGATGATCGAGGCTTGCTCAGTACGGGCACGCTCTATCTGCAAGCTGACAACATTGATATGAAGCCTTGGCTCAGCCGCTGGATGAAAACCAATACCGGGTTGGAAAGCGCTGATTTTAGTCTCGCGGCGTGGATTAACGTCCGTGAGGGTGACATTCACAGCGGCGATGTGTTTATTAACCAGGGAACGGCGGGTTGGGGAGAGGGCCGTGAGGCGCATCACCTAAATATTGATGATATGACGCTACATGTCAGTCGCCAGGAGAATGGCTGGCAGATGGATATCCCGTCGCTGAATCTGGCAACGGATGGCATCGTCTGGCCGAAAGGCCGTCTCTCTGTTCTCTGGTCACCCCAAAATGGGCCTATATCCGCGACCGATCGTCAGGACGAGCTACGCCTTCGGGCGAGTAACCTGTCGCTGGAACGGCTGAGTACACTGCTTCCGCTGCTGTCCGGGGCGACGCCGATGCTGAAAACGCGCTGGGCTGCACTGCAGCCGACGGGCATCGTAAATAGTGTTGCTGTGGATATTCCACTGCAACAGCCGGAGAAAAGCCGTTTTAAGGCGAGTTGGCAGAATGTGGGCTGGCAGCCATGGAAATTGCTGCCGGGTGTTGAGCATTTCGCCGGTGTCGCTCAGGGGAGCCTCGAACAGGGTCAAGCTAGCGTCGCACTAAAACAAAGTTTGCTGCCTTATGCGGCGATGTTTCGCGCACCATTAGACATCAAGCAAGCTAACGGCACGATTAGCTGGCGCAACGATACTCAAGGGCTGGAGTTATGGAGTGATGGCTTGGATGTACAGGCCAAATCGCTGTGGGCTAATGGTGATTTCCGTTACGAACAACCTGTCGGCCAGGAACCCTCATTGAATATTCTGGCGGGAATTCGTTTGACCGAGGCGGCAGATGCCTGGCGCTATTACCCTGAACGGCTTATGGGCACGAAACTGGTGGATTATCTGAGCGGAGCATTGCAGGGTGGGCATGTCGATAATGCGACGCTGATCTTTTCCGGTAATCCACAGCATTTTCCGTTCACACATAACGAAGGACGATTTGAGGTCTGGGCGCCGGTTAAAAACGCGACGTTTGCGTTTCAGCCGGGGTGGCCAGCGCTGGAACCGCTAGATATCAATATGGACTTTACCAATAACGGGCTGCGGATGTTCGCGCCGCGAGCGTGGTTAGGTAAGGTGGAAGGCAAAAATATTCACGCGGATATTCCCGATTATAAAGAAGAGCGACTGCTGATCGATGGCGAACTGGAGGGTGAGGGGGCTGATGTCGGCCACTATTTTCACTAGACGCCGCTGAAATCCTCACTGGGAACGGCATTAGACGCGTTGCAAATTGGCGGGCGGGTGCAAGGCTCTCTGCACTTGGATATACCGCTGGACGGTGATGATGTCCACGCGCGCGGCGATATTACACTGAACAATAATAGTCTGTATATCAAACCGTTGGACACCACGATTCAAGAGTTCACGGGCACGTTCCATTATGATAATGGTAACTTGCGCAGTGAAACACTTCGTGCTAACTGGCTGAATCAACCGATAACGGTCGATTTCACCACCGAAGAGCAACCTAACGCTTTTCTGGTGAACGTGGGCTTACAAGGTGACTGGAGACCAGCGCTTCTGCCGGGCTTACCGCCAGCGGCAAGCAAAGCCCTGTCGGGCTCGGCGAGTTGGAAAAGTACGGTAGCTATTAATTTGGGGCACGCGAGTAAAACAACTTACGATGTTGATGTGCAAGCTGATTTAAGAAAAGTAAGTAGTCACTTACCTAACCCGCTTAGTAAACCTGCTGGCGCGAATTTGCCGCTGGAATTTAAAGCCAGCGGCGATCTGAGGGGGTTTACTTTGCAGGGGCGCGTGGGCAAAAGTAGCCGTTTCAATAGCCGATGGTTGCTAAAAAGCAACACTGTGACGCTGGCGCGGGCAATCTGGCAGCAGACGGCAGCGGCGACACCAACGTTACCCGAAGACTCCGCCTTGGTGCTCGATCTCCCGCCGCTGGATGCGGAAAATTGGTTGGGGATCCTGCCATCGCTGCGCTCCTCAACGTCGGTAGGAGGGAACAAAGCGCATAGTTCTTTCCGTTTTCCTGAGTCTGTGACGCTGCGGACGCCTGAGCTGCAATTATTGGGGCAGCAATGGCACGATCTGGAAATCACGCGTAAAAATACGCTTGGCGGCAGCGAAGTACAGGCGCAAGGGCGAGAAATTGACGGTACGATTGAAATACCTCATCGCGGCATATGGCGCAGCGACATCCGTTATCTTTACTACAATCCTCAGTGGAAAGGCGATGAAGCGACTAATCCCGTGGCGCTGGCGGAAAAAAGATCGCCGCTGAGCGACACGAATATTCGCTTTGACGACTGGCCGTCGCTGGCGGTTACCTGCCGTCAGTGTTGGATTTTTGGACAGAATATGGGCCGTATTCAGGGAACGCTACTGCCAGAGAGGGAGAAATTAACATTGTCAGATGGGGTTATTGATACAGGCAAAGCCCGCCTGACGCTAAACGGCACCTGGCAAGAAAACGCAGAAGGCGTGCGGACGGCCCTGAAGGGGAAGCTAACGGGAGAGAGTTTGGCGCAGAATGCGGACTGGTTTGGTGTCGAATCGCCGCTACAAGCGGGCGCGTTTAATGTGGATTACGATCTCTACTGGCGTGGCGCGCCCTGGTCACCGGATATTACAAGCCTGAGTGGCATATTGCACACGCGCATTGGTAAAGGGGAAATTGCCGATGTCGGCACCGGTAAAGCCGGGCAGCTACTGCGTTTATTGAGCTTCGATGCGCTGATGCGTAAGCTGCGATTCGATTTCAGCGATACATTTGGCCATGGGTTTTACTTCGATTCGATTCGCAGTACCGCGTGGATTAAGGATGGCGTGCTGCATACGGATGATCTGCTGGTCGATGGGCTGGAGGCGGATATTGCGATATCGGGAGACCTTGATCTCGACCAGCGGCAAATCAATATGGAAGCCGTTATTGCCCCGGAAATTTCAGCAACGGTGGGGGTGGCGACCGCCTTTGCCGTTAATCCGGTTGTTGGCGCAGCGGTATTTGCCGCCAGTAAAGCGTTGGCACCGTTATGGAACAAGATTTCGCTGATTCGCTACCAGATTACTGGTAGCCTCGATCAGCCAAAGATTCAGGAAGTGCTACGTGAGCCGAATAAAAAGAAAGGCGAATGATATCGCCAGGCTAGCACGGCATACTCAACCGATGATTAGATAAAAGAGTGAAAAACTATGAGCCTTTCGTTTGTCAGTGAGCAATTACTCACCGCCAATAAATTAAATCTTGACGATCTCGCCGTTGTTCTGGGGTCGCTTAATGAGCGCCGTTTAGACTATGCCGATCTCTATTTCCAATCCAGTTACCATGAGTCCTGGGTACTGGAAGATCGCATCATTAAAGACGGCTCCTACAATATCGATCAGGGCGTGGGTATCCGAGCGATTGAGGGTGAGAAAACCGGTTTTGCGTATGCCGATCAAATTACGCTGAACGCATTACATCAGAGTGCGCTGGCAGCGCGGAGCATCGTGCGGGAACCCGGAGCAGGGGCGGTACATACGCTGGGTGAAGTGGCACATCGCCCACTCTATCCAGCATTGAACCCGCTGGATAGCCTGACGCGCGAAGATAAAATTGCGTTATTACAACGAGCAGATACCGTTGCCCGCGCCGCTGATGTGCGTGTACAAGAAGTCTCGGCCAGTCTGACGGGGGTGTATGAACAGGTGTTGGTCGCGGCGACAGACGGTACGCTGGCGGCGGATATTCGTCCATTGGTGCGCTTGTCAATCAGCGTGCTGGTTGAGGCCGAAGGACGACGAGAACGCGGCGCCTGCGGCGGTGGTGTGCGCGGCGGTTACGATTACTTCTGGGAAATCACCGATGGAGAGGCGCGCGTCGATGCCTGGGCGAAAGAAGCGGTGCGAATGGCATTGGTTAATCTGTCGGCCGTGGCGGCGCCTGCTGGCTCTATGCCGGTAGTGCTGGGGGCGGGCTGGCCCGGCGTGTTACTGCATGAAGCTGTCGGTCACGGTCTGGAAGGTGATTTTAATCGCCGTGGCACATCCGTATTCAGCGGACAGATGGGGAAACTCGTCGCGTCGGAACTTTGTACCGTAGTGGATGATGGCACGCTAAACGGGCGCCGAGGTTCCCTTACAATGGATGATGAAGGCGTGGCAGGGCAGTACAACGTGCTCATCGAAAACGGGATTCTGAAAGGCTATATGCAGGACAAACTGAATGCGCGTTTGATGGGCGTTGCGCCAACGGGTAATGGCCGCCGTGAATCGTATGCGCATCTACCGATGCCACGAATGACGAATACCTACATGCTGGCGGGTAAATCGACGCCAGAAGAGATAATTTCCAGCGTTGAATATGGTCTCTATGCGCCAAATTTTGGCGGCGGTCAGGTGGATATCACATCGGGTAAGTTCGTTTTCTCGACATCCGAGGCATATCTGATCGAAAACGGTCGTATTAGTACGCCGGTCAAGGGCGCTACGTTAATTGGTTCTGGTATCGAAGCGATGCAGCAAATCTCCATGGTTGGTAATGATTTGGCGCTCGATAACGGCGTCGGCGTGTGTGGTAAAGAAGGGCAAAGTGTGCCCGTCGGCGTTGGTCAACCTACGCTGAAGCTGGAGAGTCTGACGGTAGGCGGCACGGCATAATTTGCTCTGATATCTTTTTAAAACCGCGCTTTATGAGCGCGGTTTTTTTATTGGGCTAAGAGGTAATGGAGTAAAAAGTCAGGAAACCGCTGCAATAATCGATTTGAGCTGCCTGATGTGTATTTCATCTCGCTGTACCAAGACATCTTCCTTAATCTTGAGAACAATGCCTTTTAATAGGTCTGTTGTACTGGATATGTTTGTTGTGGTTTTTAGTACGTCAATGTCTGTCGCAACATGCCTTCCTTTAAGAGAAAGACGTTTCTCGGATTTTCCTTTTGCCAAATCACTTTGCAGAAAACGCGGGATATCTTGTGCCGCTGCGCGATCGGCTGCCAGCGTGTGAAGATAGTATTTCATCAGCGTGGGAATAAAATCGGGTTCCCCACCTAATTCGCAGCTTGCCAGATTTAAGATATCTATCATGTGCGCAGGGACTCTGCTTTCCAGCGCCTTACGCTGTACATCGAGCGCTTTCTTAATCATGGGCGTAGATTGATGGGGGATGATGGCAATATTCCCGCAGCGATTGCAAACGCCAACCAAAACCTGTCTCACCACGCCGCTGTTATCGCTGAATGGGACGTCTCTAAGCTGAAACGTCGCAGTTTCAAGTGACTGGCATGCGTTACAGATAGCGGACTGTGTATCTCCGACTTTGAAAATTTTCATGTCATCACCTCAATGGTGGACGCTAATAAAGACACAATTTGGTTCGGCAAAATACCATTTGATATACCACGATATTCCCCGATGGCGGCAACGGATGATATGAACATCAATATGCGCTGCAAAATGATGGGGTGAAGAAGAGTAGGATGTCCCCGAAGATTGATAAATAATATCAATGAGTTCTGTTATTGATATTTGCCCGGTTGCCAGCAGATTCTTCGTACTGATATTTCCTCTGGCTTCATGCAACACAGTACCCGACTGCAAACAGACGATAAGCTGCTTTTTGGCATCCTTGAACCCCATCCCTTCACCTATATTGTACGAATTTATTCGTACCTTATCCATGTGATTTTACTTTCCTGAACGAAGGAAAGAGATATAACGTACGGATGGTGGGATGGGGATGTGTTTTGTATGAAAGAGGAAGGCGTTTCGCATTTTCCTCTTTGCAAATCCTACTTTTTTTCCTCGCCGTGATCCTGGCGATAGGCCTGATAGGTCATCGCGACGTTTTTAAAGTACTCCGTCATGTAGTTAATGCAGACTTGCACTTTTAACGGCAGGTTATCTTTACGTGTATAAAGGGCATACACCGGGCGCGGGTCAGAGTGGTAGCGGCTGAACAGGATTTCAATGTCGCCACGATGAATGTCGTCCACGACCCACATAAGCGGGACATACGCAATGCCAGCGCCAGTTTTGAGCCAGCGCACGAGCGTTTGTGGATCGTTGGTGACAAAGCGCCCTTGCGGTGAGAGTCGGGTCGACATTCCCTCAGGGGCGATCAGCTCGAATTCACTGTCGGGCCGCACGCTGTATTCCAGCCAGGAAAAATTCACCATATCTGCCGGTTTATCCGGCGCGCCGTGCTGTGCCAGATAGCTTTTTGCCGCGCAGACGACCATCGGCATTGAGCCCAGGCGTTTCGAGAACAGGCTAGAGTCCTGTAGCGCCCCGACGCGAATAACGATATCCAGCCCATCAGTAATCAGGTCGGGCGCGGGAATGCCAGTGACCAGATTTACGGATAGGCCGGGATACTCTTTCAGCATCGCAGCAGTCATCGTCGCTAACACATTCTGCGCCATAGTAGAAGAACTGCCGATGCGTAACGTGCCGATCGGCGTATTGTTGAAGGCATAGAGTTGCTCATGCGCCTCGTGGGCCTCATGCAGCATGCGACGGCAGCCGTGGTAGTAAATTTTCCCCGCTTCCGTCAGGCCGATACTGCGTGTACTACGGTTTAGCAGCTTAATCTGGAGGGTATCTTCCAACTTGGTGATAGTCTGGCTGACGGCGGATACACTCATCTGTAACTGGCGAGCGGCGGCGGTAAAAGAACCACATTCCACCACGCGTGCAAAAACCGACATACTCTTTAATCTTTCCATTATTCACTCTAGCTTAAAAGTGATTTAGATCACACTATGTAGATAAGGTAATAATATCCATCCATAATATAGCCTATCCGGTGGTGCCGAGTGGAACATTGTCCGCTATCGTTTAAGCGACAGTTTTATCTGAGCGTAAAAGCGAACCGGCGCGTCGTCTGCGATTGTCCATGACTATTCACTATCCAGGACTCTCTAATGATTGGGCTTATTTACCTATTATCGCGTAATTCGCTGATTTCCTATCGTTAGCCAGTCCTGCTGACGTTGCTCTCATCAGTTTTACATTATTTGCGCCGCAGGCTGCTCGCTTGCGTGCTGAGAGCTTGTGTCTATGCTGAACATCAGTACGACGCTATACCTGTACTCTATTGTGGTGCCACGTGTCATAAATTTTATCCGGTGGCTAACCTGCCGTTGCCGTTATTGAAGAAAAAGGAAAAAGAGGATGAGTTCACTCCCGGTTATGGTGCTGTTCGGGCTGTCATTTCCCCCCGTATTTTTTGTCTTGTTGGTGTCGCTAACGCTGTTCTTTGTCGTGAATCGCCTGCTGCAACCGACGGGGATCTATGATTTCGTCTGGCACCCGGCGTTGTTTAACAGCGCGCTATTCTGCTGCCTGTTTTATTTACTGTTCCGTTACGGTCTGTGAGGCGTTTGTGAAAGCTTTCTTGTTAACCTTATTTAGGCGTCAGGCCATGTTGATCAGAAAACTTAGTCGCGTGGCGGTTACGCTGGTCATTGTGCTATGTGCGATTGCCGCCATTTTCCGCATCTGGGCGTTTTATACCGAATCGCCCTGGACGCGCGATGCCAAATTTACGGCTGATGTGGTGGCGATCGCACCGGATGTGAGCGGATTGCTGACCGATGTCCGAGTGACGGACAACCAATTGGTAAATAAAGGTGACGTACTGTTTGTCATTGATCAGCCGCGCTATCGTCAGGCCGTCGCGCAGGCGGAAGCCGATGTCGCCTACTATCAGGCGATGGTTAGGGAAAAACGCCGGGAATCGATGCGCCGTGCGCAGTTGGGGGTGAGAGCGATGTCACAGGAAAACATCGATCAATCCAGTAGTGCCTTGGAGATCGCGACGCACCAACTTGCTAAAGCACAGGCCGTGTTGTCACTGGCGAAATTGGAGCTCGATCGCACGGTGGTCCGTGCGCCTGCCGACGGTTGGATCACCAATCTGCATGTGCAAAGCGGCGAATTTATCGAACGCGGAAATACCGCGGTGGCGTTAGTGAAAAAAGATTCGTTTTACCTATTGGCATATATGGAAGAGACCAAACTTGAGGGTATTCGCCGCGGCTATCGTGCGGAGATCACCCCGCTGGGTAGCGAAAAAATATTTTATGGCACGGTAGATAGCGTGGCGGCAGGCGTGAATAACAGCAGTAGCAGTGTGAATACGAAGGGATTGGCTAACGTAGATTCCAATCTGGAGTGGGTGCGTCTGGCTCAGCGCGTGCCCGTGAAGATCCGTCTCGATCATCAAATGGGCGACCTTTATCCGGCTGGTACCACGGCGACCGTGGTCATTACCGGAGAACAGGTTAACAACGATAAAAAACCGTCGCCGCTTATTCGCCTGCTTTATCGTCTGCGTGAGTTCGGCTAAGCGAGGCGATAATGAAAAAAATGCCGTTGATAAGCGCCACGTTATTTACGACGCCGACATTCGCACGCCTTCGCTTTTCTTTTAAGCTGAGTTTTGCGATTGTATTGTCTCTATTCCTGGGGTTTCATCTCCAATTGGAAACTCCGCGCTGGTCGGTATTGACGGCGGCGATTGTCGCGGCTGGCCCGGCGTTTGCTGCCGGTGGTGAACCCTTCTCCGGTGCAATCCGGCATCGTGGTATTTTGCGTATTATCGGCACTTTCATTGGCTGTATCGGCGCACTTATCATCATTATTGCTACCGTGAGTGCACCCGTTGTGATGTTGATGCTGTGCTGCATCTGGGCGGGCTTTTGTACCTGGATTTCCTCGCTGGTTAAAGTCGAGAATGCCTATGTATTCGGGCTGGCAGGCTATACCGCACTGATTATTATTGTCTCAACGGAGGGAATGCCGCTATTGACGCCACAGTTTGCTGTAGAGCGCTGTAGCGAAATTGTGTTGGGTATCGTTTGCGCCATTCTGGCCGATTTACTGTTTTCACCCCGCTCGATCAAGCAGAACGTTGACCGAAGCATTAGTGAGTTGCTGGTGGAACAATACCGACTCTTGCAGCTCAGTATCAACGGTGCGGATAAGGAAAGCATTGATGCGGCGTGGCATGCGCTAGTGCGTAAAACGACCGCGCTAAACGGCATGCGCAGTAACCTGATGTTGGAATCCTCGCGCTGGCAGAACAGCAATCGTCGTCTCATCTCCCTGCATACGCAATCGCTGACGATGATCACGCAGGCATGCGAAGCCTATCTGATATTGCGCGATGAACCTACGCCGATTAAAAGCAGCCTGAAATTAATATTGGATCGACCAGTTGAGTCGCTGCGCGATGTGCATTGCCGTCTGAAGGCGCTGCGTCAATTGATTGCGGCGGATAGCCGTGACGTGCCGCCGATGCTGATCGGTTGGATTGGGGCGGCGACACGCTACCAGCTGTTGGCGAAGGGGGTGCAGACCAACGGGCGTATCACGTCAATTGAGGCTGATATACTAAACAGCGATGTGAAAATGAAAGCCCCTTCCGCGGAAACCCGTCATGCAATGATCAACGGGTTACGTACCGGTGTGGCGACGGCGTTAGGCTGTCTATTTTGGCTTAGCACGGGCTGGACTTCCGGCAGCGTCTGTATGGTAATGATCGCGGTGGTCACGTCGCTTGCTATGCGTTTGCCGAACCCACAAATGGTGGCAAAAGATTTTCTTTTCGGAACGATCTTTGCGCTGCCGCTGGGAGCGCTGATCTTCATGTTTATTATGCCGTCGACGCAGCAAAGTATGCTGTTGCTGTGCCTGAGTTTAGGGGGAATGGCTTTTTTCCTGGGGCTTGAAGTACAAAAGCGCCGACTGGGTTCGTTGGGGGCATTAGCCAGCACGATTAATATTCTGGTGCTGGATAATCCGATGACATTTAATATTAGCCAGTTTTTGGACAATGCGATCGGGCAGATCATTGGATCTTTTCTGGCGCTGATTGTCATCCTGCTGATTCGCGATAACACGAAGGCGCATACCGGGAGAGTGCTGTTGAACCGCTTTGTGTATGGTGCGGTTTCAGCGTTAACCACGAACACGACACGGCGCAAGGAAAATCACCTGCCTGCGCTATACCAACAACTATTCCTGCTGCTAAACCGCTTCCCTAATGATATTGCCAAGTATCGTCTCGCGCTATGGTTGATCATTATGCATCAGCGCTTAAGAACACTGGATATTCCGCCAAATGCGGCGCTCTCTGCTTTTCATCGCCAGCTTCGTGCAACGGCGGAACAGGTGATCTCCGCGCGACGCGACGCCTCGCGTCACCGTCATTTTATGCGGCTGTTAGAGGAGCTTGAGCGTTATCAACAAATGCTGAAGGAGCAACAGCTTCCTTCACAGATGACTGAGCCAGTCAGGCGATTAACCGGAATTCTCCATGATTATCAACATGCGCTGGATCACTAACCCTGAGACAGCGTGACATAAGAGAACCGTTTCTGAACGCGGGATAGGAACGGCTCCTCATCCCGCCGTTGCCGTTAATCTACGGTTTCAGCCAGTTCTCGTAGATACTGGAATATTTGACGGGCGGCTTTTGGTGGCTTCTCCGCGGCCTTTTCTTTCTGCGCATTGCGTGTCAGAGAACGTAGCTGCTGACGATCGGCGTGAGGGTATAGCGCCAGAATGTCTGGAATGGCATTGTCGCCTTCGGCGATCAGACGGTCACGCAGTTGTTCCAGTTTGTGGAATAAGGCGACCTGCTGATTATGGCGATTGTTCAGTTTATCCAGCGCGCTTTGAATCGGCTCTGGATCGCGGGCGCGTAACAGCTTGCCTATCAACTGTAACTGGCGGCGGCGGCCTTCCTTCTTGATCCGTTGCGCCAGTTCCACCGCAGAACGCAGATCGTCATCCAAAGGGATCTTCTCAAGGGCATTTTTCCCCAGATCGACCAACTCGGCACCGAGATCTTTCAGCGCTTCGGCATCGCGTTTTATTTCGCTTTTGCTGACCCAAATAATTTCATCATCTTCGTCGTCTTCTTGATTTTCGGGGATGTCATTTAGCCAGTCTTCGTACTTTTGCTTCATGGTTGGCTCCTAAAAAGTGTCCAGGAGCAAGGTTTAACGCGGCTCCGGGATGGTGAACAGCGCGCCCACCAGAAAAAAGAGGCTGATACTAACAGGTTTAGGCTTTGTGCGAAATTGTCCGCCGATCCTGTTAGACTAGAAAGCATTATGCTACACCTTTTTGTGCTCGTACTACTTCAAGTTGCATGTGGGTTGGCTGCGTTACTCGACACATTGGCGTGTGGCTCGCCCCGTTGGGGCCGCTGCAAGCAGCGTTCAAACTAGCCTCTGGCTGATTTGTCAGTCACTCGAATGACTTATTTGATCTTCGCTTGCCGCCTTCCTGAAACTTGAATTATTTAAAGCATATTTCTCCACTCATTTTTCGAGTGGGGATGATGGTGAGCTTTCTTCCACTTACTTTGGTAGAACGATGACGATAATTACTCAAGTTGCGGAACAGCGTAAAGCGCTGGAACTCGCGGTGGCGCAAGCGTTGGAGCTTGCGCGTGCCGGCTCTGATGCGGCGGAAGTCGCGGTGACAAAAACGACAGGCATTAGCGTCAGTACCCGCTATGGTGACGTTGAAAATGTTGAATTCAATAGCGATGGTGCGCTGGGCATCACGGTTTATCATCAACAACGCAAAGGCAGCGCATCCTCTACCGATCTCAGCCCGGATGCGATCGCCCGGACTGTACGAGCTGCGCTGGATATCGCGCGTTACACTTCTGTCGATCCCTTCGCCGGCCCAGCGGATCGCGATCTGCTGGCGTTTGACGCACCGGATCTGGATCTGTTCCATCCGACCGAGCTGGATGCGGAGCGCGGCATTGAATTAGCGGCGCGCGCAGAGCAGGCGGCGTTACAGGCCGACTCGCGCATCACCAACACCGAAGGCGGCAGTTTTAACAGCCATTACGGTGTTAAGGTGTTCGGAAATAGCCACGGCCTGCTGAAGAGCTACTGCTCCAGCCGCCATTCCCTGTCCAGTTGTGTAATTGCCGAAGTGAATGGCGATATGGAGCGGGATTATGCTTATACCATTGGGCGTGCGTTAGACGATTTGCGTAGCCCGGAATGGGTGGGCGAAGAATGTGCGCGCCGCACGCTATCCCGCCTGTCACCGCGTAAACTGCCCACGATGAAGGCTCCCGTGATGTTCTCTGCCGAAGTGGCGACAGGCCTGTTTGGTCATTTAGTCGGGGCAATCAGTGGCAGTAGCGTTTATCGTAAATCGACCTTCCTGCTGGATAAACTAGGTCAGCAGATTCTGCCGGAGTGGCTGACGATAGAGGAGCAGCCGCATTTGCTTAAGGGGCTGGCTTCTACGCCGTTCGATAGCGAAGGCGTACGAACGCAGGCGCGCGAAATTGTGAAAGCGGGGGTGTTGCAGACCTGGCTGATGACGAGCTACTCTGCACGTAAACTGGGGATGAAGAGCACCGGTCACGCGGGCGGTATTCATAACTGGCGCATCGCCGGACAAGGTCTGGACTTCAACGGTATGCTGAAACAGATGGGTAAAGGGCTATTGGTGACCGAACTCATGGGGCAAGGCGTGAGTGGTGTCACGGGGGATTATTCCCGTGGGGCGTCCGGTTTCTGGATCGAGAATGGTGAAATTCAGTATCCGGTCAGTGAGATTACGATCGCGGGCAACCTGAAAGACATGCTGCGTAACATTGTGACGGTGGGAAATGATATCGAGACCCGAAGCAATATCCAGTGTGGTTCCGTGCTGTTGCCTGAAATGAAGATCGCTGGCGAATAAATCGGTTCTGTGTTGAGTAACCGTCGCCGTCGGCGGTGTCCGACGGCTATTATGCTATAGCGTTTTTCTGGCTTAGCGATGGTACTCGCCAGCGGCTTCTGGCTGATAAAGTATTTCTACTACTTCAATGCGTGTTTCTTCACCGTTTGGCAATTGCCAGGTGATCGAGTTTCCTACATGCATTCCCAATAGTGCCGCCCCCAGCGGAGCCATTACGGACAACGGTTCTTGGCTGTCTTTCACCGCCGCTGGATAAACTAGCGTGCGGACATGCTCCTCGTTGGTATTCAGATCGCGAAAACGCACCCGACTGTTCATGGTGACGACATGTGAAGGAATTGATGCCGAAGGCAGAATTTCTGCCCGATCCAGTTCCGCATTCAACGCCTGTGCGATATCGCTATCCGCAAAGGCGGGCTGCTCCAATAACCGATCCAAACGTTCCGCATCCAATTCGCTAATGGTCAGGTTAGGTTTCGTCATGCTCCTCTCCAGTTGGTATATTCAGATGATATAAAATTACCCCCGCGCCCAAAGGAGCAGGGGTATAAGAAAATATTATGATTTATGTAGCTAGATAGTAGGAGGTTCGGAAGGGAAAGTGAAGCGATCCCTGTCGCGGGGGTTGCAGATAATCTGCGAAAGAAAATCGCTAGTCTTCGTCAAACCCGGCATCGAACAGGCGGACGACGGCGGAAAGCGCTTGTTCTTCATCTGGCCCCGTTGCTTCTATCTCGATGAGGCGGCCCTTGGCCGAATCCAGCATGAGCATTGCAATCACGCTGCTCGCTTCAGCTTCTGTACCACTCTCGTTACGCAGTATCACTTCGGCATTAAAACACTGCACCAGTTCAAACAGCTTCATGGCCGGGCGAGCATGCATGCCCAGCTTGTTTTTGATTTCAACCGTTTGCCGTACTGTCATCGGTTACCTAAAGACGCTGATTTACCGAATATCATGATGGTTTCCGCTTTTCCAGCGTGCGGTGACGTGACTGTACGTTTTTACCGCGTGAGCGGAAGTAGTCTGCTAGTTGTTCGGCGACATAGACAGAACGGTGTTTCCCACCGGTACAGCCAATAGCAACCGTCAGGTAGCTGCGGTTATTGGTCTCCAGCATCGGCAGCCATAGTTCCAGATAGCTGCGGGTCTGGTAGATGAAATTGTGAACCTCCGTATGCCTGTCGAGGAAAGCGGCGACGGGCCGATCCAGGCCGGTCATCGGCCGCAGTTTCGGATCCCAATGGGGATTCGGCAGGAAACGCACATCAAACACGTAATCGGCATCAATCGGAATGCCGTGCTTGAAGCCGAATGATTCGAATACCATCGTCAGTTCGCGTTCGCGCTTGCCCAGCAAACGTGTGCGCAGCATCTCAGCCAGCTCATGTACCGACATTTCTGACGTATCGATAATCAGGTCGGCGCGGGAGCGCAGCGGTTCCAGCAGGTCACTTTCTTTGTCAATCGCACTTTCCAGCGACAGATTTTTACTGGAGAGCGGATGCAGGCGGCGGGTGTCGCTATAGCGACGAATGAGCGTATTACGATCTGCATCGAGAAACAGTAGCTGAGGTGAGAAGCTCGGCGGCAATTGCGCCATGGCATGCTCAAAGATCTCCGGCGATTCCGGCATATTACGCACATCAATGCTGACCGCCGCGGAAATGTTCCGGGTTGCGAGCGTATTTGCTAATTCCGGCAATAGGACGACGGGCAGGTTATCTACGCAATAGAACCCCATATCTTCCAATGCGCGCAGAGCGACAGATTTCCCTGAACCTGAACGCCCACTGACAATCATCAGTACCATCTGACGACTCCCCTCTGGCAATCTGATGGCGAATTCTCATTGCCACAATTTTTATGATGTATAGCTAAAAAATGACGTCTTCGCCCAGGGATTGCAAGCATTCTCTGAACTTAGCGCGAGTTGTTCGCTATCGTGAGTATGTCGATCGTCCGATTTAATCGGCCTCCGCCATAATCTGGTACAGTTCTTCGTCGCTTTGTGCCGCTCGCAGGCGTCGGCAAACGGCCTTATCCGCCAGCCGCTTGGCAACAAGCGATAGCGTATGCAAATGGGTTTTACATTGTTCAGCCGGAACCAGCAAGGCAAAAAGGAGATCTACGGGCTGGTTATCAATCGCATCAAAAGCGATAGGGTGTTCTAAGTGGATGAGCACACCAATAGCGTTTAATACGTTATCGTCTTCCAGCTTACCGTGTGGGATAGCGATGCCGCCGCCAATTCCCGTACTGCCCATGCGCTCCCGCGTCAACATGGCTTCAAAAAGTATCTGTGCAGGGATGTTAAGCTGCTGGGCGGCCAGCTCGCTGATAATTTCCAGAGCGCGTTTTTTACTCTGGCAATGGACATGGCTGCGTGTGCACTCAGGACGTAATAGGGTGCTGAGTTGGAATTCTGGATCGTGATTCATTTTATTTTCACTTTACGACGCTTGCACTCCTGGTGGCCCCGGCCGACGTGATGCGTGGGCCGGGTGGGCTCCTCGACTATTGTGTCAAGGAAAAAGTTAGTGCTGCTTGAGTTTATCTTTATGCTTATTAAGCTGTCTTGTCAGCTTATCAATTAATACATCTATCGCGGCGTACATTTCTTCCGCTTCTGACGTTGCATGCAGTTCCCCGCCGTTAACATAGAGCGTGGCTTCGGCAATATGCCGGATTTTTTCCACCTTCAATACCACGTTAACCTGGTTAATCCGGTCAAAATACTGCTCTAATTTGGCAAACTTGCCATTCACAAAATCACGCATAGGTTCCGTGATCTCGATATGGTGTCCGGTAATGTTGAGCTGCATCGTGTCTTCCTTCTCTGTTGAGATCAAATCAGTTGTTTACGCTGATTCGATGGTGGGATAGATAAAGACTCTCGGTATTTTGCAACGGTACGACGTGCCACAATAATGCCCTGTTCAGAGAGCAGGGTGGTGAGTTTGCTGTCACTCAACGGTTTCGCGGGGTTTTCCGCCGCGATAAGTTTCTTCACCAGCGCACGAATGGCCGTTGATGAGGCTTCTCCACCGTTATCGGTATTAACATGGCTGGAGAAGAAGTATTTTAGTTCAAAAATACCGCGTGGGCTGTGCAGAAACTTCTGAGTAGTGACGCGTGAGATCGTGGATTCATGCATATCCACCGCTTGCGCGATGTCTGCCAATACCATGGGCTTCATGAATTCTTCCCCGTGCTCGAAGAATTCCTGCTGTTGCTCGACGATACAGCGTGTCACTTTCAGTAATGTGTCGTTGCGACTTTCCAGGCTCTTAATGAGCCAGCGCGCCTCCTGCAGGTTACTGCGGATAAATTGCCCATCGCTGTCGTTGCGTATGCTGTTACCCAGCGCCGCATACTGCTGGTTAATCTGTAAGCGAGGGATGCTATCGGTATTCAGTTCAACTACCCAGGCACCTTGAACCTTGCGCACCAGCACATCAGGGATGACATATTCGGACTCGCCGGTGTTGATCGATTGCCCTGGGCGTGGGTCGAGAGACTGAATCAGCGCCAGCGCCTCTTTAAGGACGTCTTCTTTCAGGCGGGTGAGTCGGATTAAACTGCGAAAATCATGGTTGGCTAATAATTCGAGATGCTCGCTGACGATCAGCCGCGCTTCGTCCAGATAGGGCGAGCCGTCAGCGAACTGAGAAAGTTGCACCAGAAGACAATCACGTAAATCGCGCGCCGCGACGCCAACGGGGTCGAAACGCTGTACACGTTTAAGCACGGCTTCGACTTCGTCCAACGTCACATTGTCGTCGCCGATGCTGTCAAGAATATCTTCCAGCGGTACGGTCAGGTAGCCGGTGCTGTCTACCGCGTCGACGATAGATGTCGCAATGGCGGCGTCGGTATCTGAAAAGGGTGTCAGTTCAACCTGCCACATCAGGTAATCTTGTAGCGTTTGTGTGGTTTCACCCTGATAAATAGGCAGTTCTTCATCGCGATAGTCGGTGCCGGTGCCTGACGGCGTACCGGCGGAGTAGATCTCATCCCACGTCGCGTCGAGCGGCAATTCTTCCGGCATATCGCGTTGCTCAAGGGCTTCACCGGTATCCAGAGAATCACTGTCTACCTTTTCGAATGATTCGATTTCGTCATGCTGATCCGTTTGTTCAAGCAACGGATTGCTTTCCAACGCCAATTGAATTTCCTGTTGCAATTCAAGCGTGGACAACTGCAACAGGCGGATAGCCTGTTGCAGTTGTGGAGTCATGGCCAGTTGCTGGCTAAGCCTGAGTTGCAAACCTTGCTTCATAAATCTCGCTAACGTCCCATAAGTGCTGCAAAGAAAAATATTACCCTATCAGAGTCGGAAACCTTCGCCCAGATAGACGCGCTTCACCTGTTCATCGGCCAGAATATCGGCTGGTGAACCGTGGGCGATCAGATTACCTTGACTCACGATATAGGCGCGTTCACACACATCCAGCGTTTCACGGACGTTATGATCGGTAATCAACACACCCAATCCGCGGTCACGCAGATGTTCAATGATTTTTTTTATATCCAGTACGGAGATCGGGTCTACGCCCGCGAACGGCTCATCCAGTAGGATGAATTTCGGGTTCGCCGCCAGCGCTCGCGCAATCTCGACCCGGCGTCTTTCCCCTCCAGACAGCGATTGTCCCAGACTATCGCGCAAATGAATAATATGGAATTCTTCCATTAGCTCATTGGCGCGATCTTCTTGTTGTTCCGTCGTCAGATCTTTGCGGATCTGTAATATAGCCATCAGATTGTCATAGACGCTTAAGCGACGGAAAATAGACGCTTCCTGCGGCAGATAGCCAATGCCGCGCAAAGCGCGTTCGTGAAGAGGAAGTAAGCTGATGTCGTCGTCGTCGATGACGATGCGCCCTTCATCACGCGGAACGATACCGACCACCATATAAAATGTGGTCGTTTTCCCGGCCCCATTCGGCCCGAGTAAACCGACGATCTCACCGGAATTAACGGTGAGGCTGACGTTCTCCACGACTTTACGGCCTTTATACGCCTTGGCCAGGTTTTCTGCGGTTAGTGTTGCCATAACTTATTCGGTGACCCGTGGTTGCGAGGGTTGAGCACGAGAAGACTGACTGTTGTTTTCCTTCCCCTGAAGCTGAGAGGGGACTAACACGGTTGTCACGCGTTTTCCTTTGTCGCTGCTCGCTTCCATTCGCTGCTGTTTGACCAAATAGGTAATGCGATCGCCTTTGACGTTACTGTCCTGCTGTTCCAGATAGGCGTTACCTGTCAGCACCAGGAAGTCGTTAGCTAACTCGTAGCGAATTTTCTGTGCGTGACCTTTCACCGGCTTCCCATTGTCTTGCATCTGGTAAAAGGTTACGGGATTACCGTAACCTTCCACCACTTCGCTGCCTTGCGCGCCCTGTGGCCGCGTCACCACGACCTTATCGGCTTTCACTTCGATCGTCCCTTGCTTTACGACAACATTGCCAGTGAAGGTCACAGTATTACCCTGCATGTCCAAAGATTGTTGTGCCGAATCAATATGAATAGGTTGATTGCTGTCACCAGTAACGGCGAGAGCGGAAACGCTGACGGCGAACAGAGAACTGGCGATCAGGGTGTTACGCATCAGGTTATGGGTTTTGAATTTCATATGAGGTTTTTACCTTTTCGATCAACTCGGCCGTCTTATTACGCAGATTCCCGCGCATTTTCATCCCGCTTGAGGTAAAGCTAGTGCCGTACAGGGTGACTTCATCATCGGAAGCAATATCCTGCGTGACCAGATTCACCTGAGCATTATTCGTTGTGATGCGTTGAAGCTGCGTGTCCGTCGTCAGATTCTTTACTTCGACATGGCCATACAGATAGAGCATCCTGTCTTTTGTCAGTTTGGCGCGATCGGCGCGAACTGACCAGGTTGCCGTGCCTTGTTCGTTGAACAGCGTAGCAACCGGCGCGGTAAACCAACTTAACTGCTCATCGTTGAAATATTCTACCTGTTCAGAAATTAATCGGTAGCTCAATTTACCCGCGGGACTGTACACCTGCGTGTCGGTCTTTTCACTCGTGTAGATTGGCACGGCGGGATCGTTGGCGCTCGGCACCGATACCCCGTCGTCATCGGCAATATTCCAGCCGATAAGGACGAGCGCTAATAGTGCCAGAAAAGTGGTCAGCCAACGTTTGGTTTTACTCATATTGACAACCCTTTGGCGTGCTCCAATTTGTTCTGCGATATCAGTATCAAATCACACAGCTCACGAACGGCACCACGCCCCCCCGCAATCCGAGTGACATAATCCACTCGCGGTAGCAGCAATGGGTGCGCATCTGCCACCGCAACACTTAGCCCAACCTGCGCCATTACCGGCCAATCAATCAAATCATCGCCGATATACGCCACCTGATGTGGGGGAAGCGCCAGTTTATCCAACAAGTCGGAGAAGGCCAAAATCTTATCCGATTGTCCCTGATAAAGATGGACGATGCCGAGTGTTTTACACCGATCTTCCAGCAATTTTGCCGAACGTCCGGTAATAATGGCTACGTCGATGCCGGATGTCAGCAAACAGCGAATGCCATAACCGTCGCGGACGTTGAAGGCTTTCAACTCCTCGCCGTGGTTCCCCATGTAAATCAGGCCATCGGACATCACGCCGTCAACGTCACAGATTAACAGACGCACCTCGCGGGCTTTTTCCAGTACTCGTTGATCGACTGGCCCATAGCAGGTAGCGGTTTGCGCCTTGACTTCACTCATTCACCATTATCCTTTCTTGTTAAACCACGCCTGCCCGTAACATATCGTGCATATGAACGATACCAACCAAACGATCATCCTCCGTCACGAGTAAGGAGGTGATGTGACGTGACTGCATCAGGTTAAGCGCGTCTACTGCCAGCGTTTGCGGCGTGACACGGATGCCGCCTGCGGTCATCACATCAGCAATACGAGCGCTGTTCAAGTCAATATTCATGTCGAAAACGCGCCGCAGATCGCCGTCGGTAAAGATACCCTGGATGGTCATATCTGCTTCGCAGATTACCGTCATACCCAAATTTTTGCGCGTAATTTCCACCAGCGCATCGCGCAGTGATGCATTGTGCGGGACATGCGGTATTTCATCGCCCGAATGCATGATATCGCTGACGCGCAGTAAGAGTTTACGGCCCAGTGCGCCACCGGGGTGAGAGAGGGCAAAATCTTCGGCGGTAAAGCCGCGAGCCTGGAGTAGGGCCACGGCCAGCGCATCCCCCATCGCTAACGTTGCCGTCGTACTGGTCGTGGGCGCCAGGCCAAGAGGGCAGGCTTCCTGCGGGACATGTACGCACAGGTGGATATTAGCCGCCTTGCCCATAGTACTTTCCGGTGCGCCGGTCATGCAAATCAGAAACACATTTTGGCGTTTCAGTACGGGGATCAGTGCGAGGATTTCATGGGATTCGCCGGAATTGGAAATAGCAATGACGATATCATGTGGTGTCACCATACCGAGGTCGCCGTGACTGGCCTCGCCCGGATGAACAAAAAAAGCGGGTGTACCGGTGCTGGCTAACGTCGCCGCTATCTTACGACCGATGTGTCCGGATTTGCCCATACCCATCACCACCACTTTGCCCTGGCAGTGAAATATCTTTTGGCAAGCAAGGGTAAAATTGTCGTCAATGTACTGCTCTAATTGCGCAAGCCCATCGCGCTCAATACGCAGTACGTTTTTACCCGCCTGCTGGAAGTCAAAATCGGGCTGTAACTTATGCTCGGATAGTGCACGGTCGGACTGCTGGTTTCGGTGAGCATCATGTTCAAACGGTGACATACCAATATCCTGATTATGATGGAAAATGGAATAACGTTATTATGAAAAACAGGGCCTTATGAAAAAAAGAACAGGGCCGTCAGATAGGCGATGAACGCGCAGCATAATAATGCGCCAGCGCCCTGCCCGATACGACGTTTGTTGCTGAGGCACAGCGCGGTTAATAGCGCGCTCGCCGCCAGCATGACCCAATAATCGCGCTGAAAAGCCTGAGGGTTCAATGCGCCCGGCGAGAGCAGCGCAGGTACGCCCAGCACGATCGCAATATTAAAAATGTTCGAGCCAATCAGGTTGCCCAGCGCAATATCATCTTCTTTCTTTAGCGTCCCGACGATGGCGGTGGCGAGCTCAGGCAGGCTGGTGCCGATCGCGAGAATAGTTAGCCCGATGGCTAACTCGCTGATGTCGAAATAGCGTGCGATTACCGTGGCGTTATCCACTACCATACGCGCCGCCATCGGCAAAATAACCATGCTGAGGATCAGCCACAGTACGGCGACCATTGGGTTACTGTTGTCCTGTGGCAGCTCTGCCACCTGTTCACTTGTCAGGCGATCCCCCCCTTCACGCTGCGTCTGTTGCGCCATGCGAAGAATTAACACCAGGCATAGCGTGGCGGCAGAAAGCAGCAACAGGCCGTCGGTACGACTTAGGTAACTATCATGCAGTAAAACACCGCATAATAAAGTGACGGACAACATGAGCGGCAACTCTCGACGTAGTAGGGTCGAATGAACCGTTAATGGACGAATGAGCGCTGCGCTGCCGAGAATAAGTAAAATATTAGCGATATTGGAGCCAATCACGTTACCCACGGCCATATCGACCCTATTGTTTAAGGCGGCGGTTACCGAAACGATTAATTCAGGTAATGAAGTGCCGAAGCCGACAATCGTGATACCGATGACGAAGGGGGGCAAACCGAAAGAGCGTGCTAGCACGGCGGCGCCAAAGACAAGACGATCGGCACCGTAAACCAGTAATAGCAAGCCAACGAACAAAAGCAGTGTTGCAAAAAGCATGCAGCGTCCTTCAATAGGATATATATCCGTCATACTTCAAGCTACCCGTGCGTTGGCTATCCCCATCGTTCTCCCCAGCCACTTATCGATGTGGGCCTCAGGGTGATCACCGTGCCGCCGCCTTCCTGCAACTCGAATTATTTAGTGTATAATCACCCGCTTATTGTCGAATAAGCCCGTGTTTTTGGACGAATATCGCATAAACGGCAATTTCTGTGATAATAGATGTTAATTCTGACGGGGCTTGGTGAAAAAGTAAAACCTGTCGTGGTAAGTAAAACTGGGTAAGCGGCTATGCGGCAACGTGGTGTGAAAGTACACAGTAAGTTTTTGTAAAACCCACACCTTAATGGAGGCCAGAGGTTAGGCTGGAATGAAGGCTCTACATTAAGCGTGCTGCCTACTGATGGGTAAGGAATGGAAATAATGAACCATGAGGCAACGAATCTGGTCGAGATCCGCGGTCTTCGCTTTCGGCGTGGGGAGCGAGACATTTTTACCGATATTACGTTGAACGTACCTAGAGGCAAGGTGACCGCGATCATGGGGCCTTCGGGTATTGGCAAAACGACATTATTACGCCTGATCGGCGGACAGTTGCCGCCTGATAGCGGTGAGATTTGGTTTGATGGCGAGAATATTCCCGCGCTGTCGCGCCGCGAGTTGTATAACGCACGTAAGAAAATGAGTATGTTGTTTCAGTCTGGCGCATTATTCACCGATTTGAACGTGTTTGATAATGTCGCCTGGCCGCTGAGAGAACATACGAGATTACCGGAACCGCTATTACGTAGCGTCGTCATGATGAAGCTGGAAGCGGTAGGGCTACGCGGAGCGGCTGAACTCATGCCGGCGGAGCTTTCCGGTGGTATGGCGCGGCGGGCCGCGTTGGCGAGGGCCATTGCGCTCGATCCGCAACTGATTATGTTCGATGAGCCGTTTGTCGGGCAGGATCCGATTACGTTAGGGACATTGGTGAAGCTGATCGATGAATTAAACCATGCCTTGGGCGTGACCTGTATTGTGGTTTCTCACGATGTTCCGGAGGTGATGAGCATCGCCGATTACGCTTACATCGTGGCCGATAAGCGCGTGGTGGCAGAAGGAACTGCGGAGCAACTGAGGGAAAATAATGACCCGCAGGTGCGTCAGTTCCTGGATGGTATCGCCGACGGGCCAGTGCCTTTCCGCTTTCCGGCGGGGGATTACAAGACATCGCTGCTAGGTTCAGAGAGGTAACGCAGTCATGTTATTACGGACATTGGCGTCGTTTGGGCGTCAGGGCATTGCCACCAGCGCGGCTTTTGGGCGCGCCGGGCTGATGCTATTTAATGCGTTGGTCGGTAAACCCGAATTCAGGAAACAGTGGCCGTTGTTGGTAAAACAACTGTACAGCGTTGGCGTGCAGTCCCTACTGATCATCATCGTATCTGGCCTGTTTATTGGCATGGTGCTGGGGTTGCAGGGGTACCTTATTCTGACGACGTACAGCGCTGAAGCCAGCCTGGGCATGATGGTCGCACTGTCACTGCTGCGTGAGTTAGGGCCTGTGGTGACGGCGCTGTTATTCGCGGGGCGTGCCGGTTCGGCGTTGACGGCGGAAATTGGCCTGATGAAGGCGACAGAACAGCTTTCCAGCATGGAAATGATGGCGGTTGATCCACTGCGTCGCGTTGTCGCACCGCGCTTCTGGGCGGGGCTAATCAGTATGCCGCTATTGACGGTGATTTTTGTTTCCGTCGGGATCTGGGGCGGCGGCCTGGTTGGCGTGGACTGGAAAGGGATCGATAGCGGATTCTTCTGGTCAGCGATGCAAGGCGCGGTTGACTGGCGTCAGGATATCTTGAACTGCGTCATTAAAAGTATTGTCTTTGCGATTACCGTAACCTGGATTGCGCTGTTTAACGGCTATGATGCGCTCCCGACGTCCGAGGGGATCAGCCGAGCAACGACTCGAACGGTCGTACACGCGTCGTTAGCGGTATTGGGATTGGATTTTGTGCTGACAGCACTGATGTTTGGGAACTGAGTCGATGCAAACAAAGAAAACTGAAGTCTGGGTTGGGGCGTTTATGCTGATCGCACTGGCTGCCGTCCTCTTTTTATGCCTGAAAGTGGCCGACCTGAAATCGATCGGCAGCGAACCAACATATCGTCTGTATGCGACGTTTGACAACATCGGTGGGCTGAAAGCGCGCTCTCCGGTTAGGATCGGCGGTGTTGTGATCGGGCGTGTAGCGGAGATCTCGTTGGATGAGAAAACCTATCTGCCACGCGTGGCGCTGGATATCCAGCAACGCTACGATCATATTCCCGATACCAGTTCTTTGGCTATACGGACTTCCGGGCTGTTAGGTGAACAGTATCTGGCGCTGAACATTGGGTTTGAGGATGAGGAAATGGGCACCGCAATTCTGAAAGACGGCGGTGTGATTCAGGACACCAAGTCGGCTATGGTGCTTGAAGACCTCATCGGTCAATTCCTATATAAGAGTGGCGGTAATGGCGAGGATAATGCGAGTCAATCGAAGGCGGAAACGGATGCCGAGCCTGCGCACAGTACTGAGCCTGCCCCTTTACATCCATAAGAGGATATCGACATGTTTAAACGTTTACTGATGGTGGCGCTACTGGTTGTCGCGCCATTAGCCAACGCGGTGGATCAAAAGAATCCCTATAGCTTAATGAATGAAGCGGCGGAAAAAACGTTTGCTCGTTTAAAAAACGAGCAATCAACAATAAAACAAAACCCTAATTATTTGCGTACTATCGTGCGTGAAGAGCTATTGCCCTATGTCCAGGTGAGATACGCCGGAGCGCTAGTGCTGGGGCGTTACTACAAAGATGCTACGCCGACTCAGCGCGATGCCTATTTCAAAGCGTTTGAAGCCTATCTTGAACAGGCTTACGGTCAGGCTTTAGCCATGTATCATGGGCAGACCTATCAGATTGCTCCAGAGCAGCCGTTGGGGGATGCCAATATTGTTGCTATTCGTGTCACCATCATTGATAACGGGGGGCGTCCTCCGGTCCGTCTGGATTTCCAATGGCGCAAGAACAGTAAAACCGGCAACTGGCAGGCATTCGACATGATTGCAGAAGGGGTCAGCATGATTACCACTAAGCAAAATGAATGGGCGACAATATTGCGCCAGAAAGGTGTTGATGGCCTGACTCAGCAGTTGGAATCCTCGGCGAAGCAGCCCATCACGTTAGATCAGTAAGCGCAATTTAGGTACGAAAATGGCAAACGCATTGAACTGGCAGACGCAGGCGTCAACGCTGGCTTTAACGGGCGATCTGGACCGTGAAACGCTATTACCGTTTTGGCAGCAGCGGGAAGCCTTGTTAGCGGGTAAAACCACGCTGGATGTCTCTGGGTTAAATCGTGTCGATTCTGCCGGTTTGGCACTGCTTGTATACGTTCACCAGTTGCCGCCTTCAGGCGGCAACATCAAGATTGTTGGTGCCAGCGAACGCTTAAAAACGCTCATTGCGCTTTATAATCTGAAGGAAATCATCCCGGTTGCTTAGGTTATCGCGTCGATGTCCTATTCCCTCTTCGGTCATCGGCGCATTCTTGGTTTTAGATAACCACAGATTCATCTAAGATACTTCCCTGTAAAACATCCCCCTGACATAGAAATAGAGAGCGATGGAAAATAACGAAATTAAAGACGTGCTGATGAATGCTTTAGCGTTGGAAGAAGTTCATGTTTCTGGTGACGGTAGTCATTTTCAAGTTATTGCTGTAAGCGACGTTTTTGCTGGCATGAGCCGAGTAAAAAAACAGCAGACCGTCTATGCGCCGCTCACTGAGTACTTGGAGGACAACCGTATTCATGCGCTGTCAATCAAAGCTTATACGCCGGAAGAATGGCGGCGCGACCGCAAACTGATGGGCTTTTAAGTTTCCCTGTGCGGGTGGGCATCAACCGTCAGCATTAGTGTGACGAATAATGAATTAAGACATTGAGATATAAAGACTATGGATAAATTTCGTGTTCAGGGCCCAACCCGCTTAACGGGAGAAGTGACGATTTCCGGCGCCAAGAATGCTGCGTTACCGATCCTGTTCGCCGCTTTACTTGCAGAAGAACCGGTGGAGATCCAAAACGTACCGAAGCTGCGCGATATTGACACCACCATGAAACTGCTCGGTCAATTGGGCGCGCACGTTGAGCGCAATGGTTCTGTTCATGTGGATGCCAGCAAGGTTAATGTATTTTGCGCTCCCTACGATTTGGTGAAAACCATGCGTGCCTCTATCTGGGCTTTAGGTCCGCTGGTGGCGCGTTTTGGGCAAGGTCAGGTGTCGTTGCCCGGCGGTTGTGCCATTGGCGCACGCCCGGTTGATTTACATATCTACGGCCTTGAGCAACTCGGTGCACAGATCGTACTGGAAGAAGGCTATGTAAAAGCGACGGTGGATGGTCGTTTGAAAGGCGCGCATATTGTGATGGATAAGGTAAGCGTGGGTGCTACCGTAACCATTATGAGTGCGGCGACGCTGGCAGAAGGCACAACGATTATTGAGAACGCCGCGCGTGAGCCGGAAATTGTCGACACGGCAAACTTCCTGAATACGCTGGGGGCGAAAATCAGTGGGGCTGGCAGTGATAAAATCACCATTGAAGGCGTCAAGCGTCTGGGCGGCGGCGTACACCGCGTGGTGCCTGACCGTATTGAAACCGGCACATTCCTGGTGGCGGCTGCGGTGTCTCGCGGGAAAATTACCTGTCGCCATACTCGTCCTGATACGTTGGATGCGGTATTGGCCAAACTGCGTGAAGCCGGCGCGGAGATTGAAGTCGGTGAAGATTGGATCAGCCTGGATATGCATGGGAAGCGTCCGAAAGCGGTGACCGTGCGTACCTCGCCGCATCCAGGGTTCCCGACCGACATGCAGGCACAGTTCAGCTTGCTGAATCTGGTCGCAGAAGGAACAGGGGTGATTACCGAAACCATCTTCGAAAACCGCTTCATGCATGTGCCGGAACTTATCCGTATGGGCGCGCAGGCGGAAATCGAGAGTAATACGGTGATCTGTCACGGTGTAGATAAGCTGTCCGGTGCGCAGGTGATGGCGACTGACTTACGTGCATCGGCCAGTCTGGTGTTAGCCGGTTGTATCGCGGAAGGCGTGACGATAGTGGATCGTATTTATCATATCGATCGTGGTTATGACCGTATTGAAGATAAGTTGCGTGCGTTAGGTGCGAATATTGAGCGCGTTAGTGCGCCCGAATAAACGCCCGCTTATTACATTTAACATCGGGTGGGAAGTCCCCACCCGGTTTCTTGTTCCCCGTCAGCATGGCTCTGATTAACCTATTCCGCATGCCGCTATTGCGTGGGGAACTCCTGAATCGTCATTTGTAGCGTAATTTGCTTATTCGCGCGTTCAATGGTGACCGGTATGACGGTGCCGGGACGTATTTCCGATACCTGCTCCATGGTTTCGATGATCGAACGTGCGGGCTTGTTGTTAACGCTGACAATGATATCTTCGACGCGAATCCCCGCTTTATCCGCAGGGCCGCCAGGATCAATCGTCTGTACGAGTATGCCGTTTAACCTCCCAGCGGCACCACGACTATTGGTTATACTATTGGTTTCAATGTTCTCAAGCTGTACACCATTGATGCCAATATAACCGCGAATAACGCGACCATCGCGGATGAGTTTATCCATCACTTTCGTGGCCAGCGCTACTGGGATAGCAAAGCTAATCCCTTCCGGCGTTTCGCCATTACTACTTTTATCAAATGAAAGAGTATTAATCCCAACCAATTCACCGAGCGTATTAACCAACGCGCCGCCGGAATTCCCATGGTTAATTGAGGCGTCGGTTTGCAGCAGGTTTTGGCGGCCTACCTGACTTCTTTGCTGTCCATAGGCGCTGAGACTGACGCGCCCGGTGGCGCTGATAATGCCCTGCGTAATAGTCTGTCCAAGATTGTAGGGGTTGCCGATTGCCATTACGACGTCACCGACATGCGGGATACGGTCTGGATTTATGGGGATAACGGGTAAGTTAACGCCATCAATTTGCAACACGGCCAGATCGGTCAGAGTATCGGAACCAATCACGCGCGCTTCGTACAATCTGCCGTCCGACAATTCTATCTGAATCTGCTGTACGTCATTGATTACATGCTTATTGGTTAAAATGTAGCCTTTTTCATTCATAATGACGCCAGACCCCAAAGGGTGAATAGCGACTTCGTTGTGTTTTTCCGGCTTAACAACACGGTTATAAATGTTAACTACCGCCGGTGCCGCGCGGCTCACGCCCTGATGGTAGCTTAGGGGGACGCCTTCCTTATTTTGGTCATTGCGTTTCAGAAACGATGTGCCAGACCCAATAAAGGGAAGTACGGCCAGGATAATACCGGCGACGAGGACACCTAATAGCGCTGAACGTAATAACTTAACAAGCATGGCCGTAATTTACTGTGGATGGAGTACATGAAGGGAGAATATCACGAGAAGCTCGGGCACCGCATAGCTCGGTGCCCGATTTTGCAAGATTAATGAATTTCCAATGGGTTATCTACTGAACAGTTAACAGTGATTAACGCAATAGCAGATAAATTGTTTCTTCGCCACGCACGATATTCAACGCCATAATGGTCGGTTTCGACTCCAGCAATTTGCGCAACTGCGAGATGTTTTCCACTCGCTCACGGTTCACTCCGATGATGACGTCGTCCTTTTGCAACCCAATCTGTGCTGCTGGCGTGTCCTTGCCGACGCTATCGATTTTTACGCCTTTACTGCCGTCTTTCAGTTGACCATTGCTCAGGGATGCACCTTGCAGTAGTGGCGAAAGCGTTTCGGCGCTCGTTGCGGCAGAGGCGCTGTTATCCAGCACTACGGAAACTTCCATCGATTTACCATCACGTAGCAGGCCTATTTTCACGGTTTTGCCCGGTGCGGTAGTGCCGATTTTCGCACGCAATTCCGCAAAGCTGCTGATAGGTTTACCATCCAGCGTAGTTAACACATCACCCGCTTTGATGCCGGCTTTGGCTGCGGCGGATTTCGGTATGACTTCACTGACAAAGGCGCCACGCTGTGCGTCAACTTTGAAGGCTTTCGCCATCTCGGACGTCATTTCGCTGCCCCTAATACCAAGTAAGCCACGTTTGACCTCGCCGAACTCCACGAGCTGCTGTGCCAGATTCTGGGCCATATTGCTGGGAATAGCGAAGCCAATACCGATATTCCCCCCTCCTGGCGCCAGAATAGCCGTATTAATACCGATTAATTCGCCATTGAGGTTAACCAGCGCGCCGCCGGAATTACCGCGGTTGATGGAGGCGTCGGTCTGGATAAAGTTTTCCAAACCTTCAAGATTCAAGCCACTACGCCCTAGCGCGGAAATAATACCGGACGTTGCCGTCTGTCCTAGACCGAATGGATTGCCGACGGCAACGGCAAAATCGCCGACGCGAAGCTGATCGGAATCGGCGATTTTCACCGCGACCAGATTTTTCGCGCCGTTTAACTGTAGCAGTGCGATATCGGTTTGCTCGTCGCGACCAATCAACTTCGCTTCATATTCACGCCCGTCATTAAGTTGGACGCGGATTTTGTCGGCGTTATTAATAACGTGGTTGTTCGTGAGCACATAACCTTTGGCCGCATCAATAATGACGCCGGAACCTAACCCTTCAAATGGACGAGCGCTTTGCCTGTCAGTCGGGAAATTGGGGCCAAAGAAGAATTTGAACTCTTCTGGTACGCGCTGGCGCTGAACCTGTGTACCTTCGACATGTACGCTGACCACGGCGGGCAGAACTTTTTCGAGCATGGGGGCCAGACTTGGCATCTGTTGCCCTTGTACCGCAGCAGGCAGCGCCGCATTCGCGACGGGAAGCGTGGACAGGGTTAAGCTTATACTCATTGCCAGTGCACTAAATAATAGTGATGTTTTTTTCATTGTTATTAACTCTCTTAGAGCCTGCGGACGAATAAAATGATGATATATAAACTTAAAGGCACGGTGAAGAGTCTGACCGGCGATCAATGTGTAAAGTTCACTGCTGTTTCGTCAGCAGATTGTAACTATTACTCTTAAACAGGATGTTATCAAACGTATCATGTTATCAAATGTTAGCGCCCTGTCAGCACGACCTCAACAAGCATACGTTTTAAGCGTAGAACATGGGAAAGGAAAACGTGAGGCATGAAAGCCCCACGCAAGGGAGAACGAATTATTTGCGAATTGGGCGCTCGGCGCGCAACAGACCTGATGCACCATCGGAATAATCACGTGGCGGCATATCTACCGGCGCCTGGTCGTTGTCTGCCTCTGACTCGGTCAGACGGTATTTAAATGGGTTATCCTGACCGGGAACGTGAGGCAACAGGCTATTGGAGCTTTTCGCCATGTGCTGATAAAGCTGGCGGTAATCATCCGCCATGTTATCCAGCAGTTCTGCACTGCGCGCGAAGTGTCCCACCAATTCCTGACGATACGCTTCCAGCTCGCTTTTGCTCTTCTCCAGTTCATTTTGCATTATTTGCTGTTGCCGCAGCTTACGGTTACCAAAGCGCATGGCGACAGCACCAATAATAATACCGACAACCAAACCTATCAGTGCATACTCCCAGGTCATAATGGCTCCTATTTTGACGTCGTAGTCCCGTAGGGTTTTTCACTTAATATATAGTCACTATAACCGTTAACCTTGCCGGAGTGGAATCCTGATGCTTGATGCCTGAAAAGAATGTTGATCTGCCGTAGACATCAAGGTTGTTAATTGCAACGATTACGGCTTAACTCGACGGTAACATACAGCAAAATACGGCTCACTTTTTTCTCTCAGGAATGATGAAGACTATGCGTATTCCACCGGTAACGCAGCAACAAATGACACCTCTGGCGCTTTACCAGCAGGCGCTTTCTGTTGGCGAATACCAACCCGATGATGTTCAGCGGCAAACTGTAGAATGTCTTGAGTCGATATATCAGGCACTCTGCGAACGTGCAGATAATAACGAGGGCGGGGCATCCGGCATCGTCGGGAAATGGCGTCACTGGTTAGGGCGGGGGAAGGAACACTCCGCAACGCCGGTTCGCGGTTTATATATGTGGGGCGGCGTTGGGCGAGGTAAAACCTGGCTAATGGATATGTTTTTCCATAGCCTGCCGGCTGGGCGTAAGACTCGCCTACACTTTCATCGTTTCATGCTGCGTGTACATGAAGAACTGAACCAGTTCCAGGGACAGGAAAACCCGTTGGAGAAGGTAGCCGACGGATTTAAGGCCGAAACCGATGTACTCTGTTTCGATGAATTTTTCGTCTCCGATATTACCGATGCGATGCTTTTGGCTGAATTGCTGCGTGCATTGTTCGCCCGTGGTATTACGCTGGTGGCGACGTCGAATATTCCGCCGGATGAACTCTACCGCAATGGATTACAGCGCACGCGTTTCCTTCCCGCCATTGCGCTGATTAAACAGCATTGTGAAATACGCAATGTTGATGCGGGTATCGATTATCGCCTCCGCACACTGACGCAGGCTCACCTTTACCTCTCGCCGCTGAACGCAGAAACGACGAGTGCAATGCAGCAGATGTTCACTCGACTTACCGGGAAGGTATGGCAGACGCCGGGGCCGGTGTTGGACATTAACCATCGCCCACTGGCGACGCTTGCCGCCAGCGACGGCGTGCTGGCGGTCGATTTTCACACATTGTGCGTTGAAGCACGGAGCCCAAATGATTACATTGCGCTGGCTAGTCTCTATCACACGGTGCTATTGCACAATGTAACCGTAATGGAAACAAAGGAAGAAAATACCGCCCGCCGTTTTCTGGCGCTGGTGGATGAATGCTACGATCGTCGCATCAAATTGATAATTTCTGCGCAAGCATCGATGTTCGATATCTATCAGGGGGAACATCTGAAATTTGAGTACCAACGCTGTTTATCCCGATTGCAGGAAATGCAAAGTGAAGCGTACCTGCGGCAACCGCACTTAGCGTAGTGTCAGGCGGGGTTTTTAGCCATTTTGGCGTGAAAAAGGTCGATCTTTAAGACTGACTTCTCTATAATCCTGCGACCCCACGTTACAACAAAGTTTTTTTCCCAAAACTTTATAGTGCCGGCAATGGCTATTCGAAGGGGTAGGTTTGCTGGACTTGATGGTCGTGTGAGCCTCAACTGTTTTCGAGCGTTCGGGTGTTCACCAACGTGTAACTAATTATTGGGTAAGCTTTTAATGAAAACTTTTACAGCTAAACCAGAAACCGTAAAACGCGACTGGTATGTTGTTGATGCGAACGGCAAAACTTTAGGTCGTCTCGCTACTGAACTGGCTCGTCGTCTGCGCGGCAAGCATAAAGCGGAATACACTCCGCACGTTGATACGGGTGATTACATCATCGTTCTGAACGCTGACAAAGTAGCCGTAACTGGCAACAAACGTTCTGATAAGATTTATTATCATCACACCGGTCACATCGGTGGTATTAAACAAGCGACCTTTGAAGAGATGATTGCCCGCCGTCCTGAGCGTGTGATTGAAATCGCGGTTAAAGGCATGCTGCCGAAGGGCCCGTTGGGTCGTGCTATGTTCCGTAAACTGAAAGTTTACGCGGGTACCGAGCACAATCACGCGGCACAGCAACCGCAAGTTCTGGACATTTAATCGGGATTATAGGCAATGGCTGAAAATCAATACTACGGCACTGGTCGCCGCAAAAGCTCCGCCGCTCGCGTGTTCATCAAACCGGGCAACGGTAACATCGTTATCAACCAGCGTAGTCTGGAACAGTACTTCGGTCGCGAAACTGCCCGCATGGTAGTTCGTCAGCCGCTTGAACTGGTCGACATGGTCGGTAAATTCGATCTGTACATCACCGTTAAAGGTGGTGGTATCTCTGGTCAGGCGGGTGCGATCCGTCACGGAATCACGCGTGCTCTGATGGAGTATGATGAGTCTCTGCGTGGCGAACTGCGTAAAGCAGGCTTTGTAACGCGCGACGCTCGTCAGGTTGAACGTAAGAAAGTCGGTCTGCGTAAAGCACGTCGTCGTCCTCAGTTCTCCAAGCGTTAATTTCTGGCTGCTTTGCAGCGAAAGCAATGCGAAAACCCGGTGCTGGTCACCGGGTTTTTTATGGCTTCTAATAAGTTTCATCATAATATTTGTTTTATTATCAGTATATTACTTATAGCGTGATGCTTATATCCCCACAAAACGAACAAAATCTGATAAACTATCTGCCGATTTTATGCCCATGTGCCAGCTATCATAGCTGCCTGAAACGTCGGTTTTTGCCGGACGACGTTTTGCCCATTGGCGAGATGAATTTCGAATAGCGGTTTGCAGATTATTTACTGCGTGGTTATTCACCGTATTTTCTCGATAAACTTGGAGGTTTTCATGGCTGTCGCTGCCAACAAACGTTCGGTAATGACGCTGTTTTCTGGTCCATCCGACATTTTTAGCCATCAGGTCCGTATTGTATTGGCGGAAAAGGGTGTGAGTGTCGAGATTGAGCAGGTTGACATGGATAATCTGCCTCAGGATCTTATTGACCTCAACCCTTACGGTTCCGTGCCAACGTTGGTGGATCGCGAACTAACGCTCTATGAATCACGCATTATCATGGAGTATCTGGATGAACGCTTTCCTCATCCACCGTTAATGCCTGTTTATCCAGTGGCCCGCGGCAACAGCCGTCTAATGATGCACCGTATTGAAAGCGACTGGTATTCTTTGTTGATGAAAATCATGCATGGCGGCGTCCAGGAAGCGGATGCGGCGCGTAAGCAGTTACGTGAAGAACTACTGGCTATTGCTCCGGTGTTTAATGAGACGCCTTATTTCATGAGCGAAGAGTTTAGTCTGGTGGATTGCTATTTAGCACCTTTACTATGGCGTTTGCCACAGTTAGGTATTGAGTTGAGTGGCTCCGGCGCAAAAGAGCTGAAAGGTTATATGACTCGCGTCTTTGAACGTGATGCGTTCCTGGCTTCCCTGACGGAAGTAGAGCGTGAAATGCGTTTGCAAACCCGAGGTTAATCGGCATGACGTTGTCTCAATTGTCTCCACGTCGTCCGTATTTGCTACGGGCTTTTTATGATTGGTTACTGGATAACCAGTTAACTCCCCATCTGGTAGTGGATGTCACTCTGCCGGGCGTATCGGTGCCGATGGAATTTGCTCGCGACGGGCAAATTGTGTTGAATATTGCGCCGCGCGCGGTTGGTGGGCTTGAATTAGCTGATGACAGCGTGCGCTTCAATGCGCGTTTTGGCGGCGTACCGCGCCAGGTTTATGTGCCGATGGCGGCCGTGATGGCGATTTATGCGCGTGAAAACGGGGCAGGGACAATGTTTGAGCCAGAGCCAGCGTATGAGTCTGCGGGGGAATTGGACGGCGCGAGAGACGACGCCCACTCTGCGGCGCCAGTGATGTCGGTGGTCGAGACTCCATTAGATTCTGCGGCATTGAGCGACAGCTCTGATGATGAACCGCCACAGCCGCCTAAAGGTGGTAGGCCGTCGCTGCGAGTGGTTAAATAGGCAAAAACTAAGGGCACCACAGGTGCCCTTTTTACAGCGTTAATTAGCGTAGCATGGGTTAATTAAACACCATACCACCATCAATTAATAACGATTGTCCCGTCATATAGTCAGAATCATGGCTAGCCAAATAGGAAACACAGGCGGCGACATCTTCTGGCTCGGATAGGCGACCGAGCGTGATGCGTTTAGCAAATTCCTCAGTCGCATAGCCACGCGGTTTACCGGCCGACTCAGAGATTTTCCGATCGATTTCATCCCACATTGGCGTTTTTACGATGCCAGGACAGTAGCCATTGACCGTGATGCCTAGTGGTGCCAAATCACGCGCAGCGGTCTGCGTTAACCCACGGACTGCAAATTTACTTGAACTGTATACGGCGAGTTCGGGGTTCCCTACATGCCCGGCCTGAGAACAGGCATTGATGATCTTGCCGCCATGCCCCAGTGATTTAAAGGCATCAAGCGCGGCTTGAATGCCCCAGATGACGCCTTTAACGTTAATGTTATAAACGCGATCGACAATCTCTGGTGTGATATCTTCAATCAGCGTTGATGGGGCAACACCCGCATTATTGACGATCACATTAAAGTCGCCAAAATGCTTTTTAGTTTCGGCGACAGCCGCGAAGACTGCCTCGCGATCTGAAACATCTGCCTGTAATGCGATAGCTTGTCCGCCTGATTTTTCGATTTCCTGCGCGACACTGTGCGCGGTTTCCTTATTGTAGTCCACGATGGCGACGGCAAATCCGTCAGCCGCCAGTCTGAGAGCAATAGCACGGCCAATACCTTGACCTGCGCCTGTCACAAGAGCCACTTCGACTGCCATATATTCTCCTTAATAAAATCCAATCATAATGAAGGCAAACTATGTTCAGGTCAGTATAGAGCTTTAACGGCGCGTTGTAGGATTTATTACGAAAAATTCTTTAGAAAGTAGAGGTGGGATAAAAGCCTTATTAACCTGTTTGGGCGAGGTTTAGGTAACGGCTCGGAATGGGCTGTTGTGAAAAAACAAGAGGGTAGCCAGCGCTACCCTCTGAAAAACGGACGAGATTTCTACACTTCCAGATAGTTCATGATGCCGTCAGCGGCTTTTCGACCTTCAGCAATAGCGGTTACCACCAGATCGGAGCCGCGAACGGCATCGCCGCCGGCGAAAATTTTCGGGTTGCTGGTCTGGAAAGCGTTGTCGCCGCTTTCCGGGGCGAGAATCCGCCCCTGGTTGTCCAATTTGACATCATGTTCTGCCAGCCACGCCATTTTGTGTGGGCGGAAGCCAAATGCCATAATGACCGCGTCGGCTTCCAGAACGTGCTCGGAACCCTCTACGACTTCTGGACGGCGACGTCCATTGGCATCGGGTTCACCCAGCGCGGTACGCGCCATTTTCACACCGCACACATTCCCTGCGCCGTTGATCTCGATGCTCAGCGGTTGTAAGTTAAATTTGAACTCAACGCCTTCTTCACGCGAATTTTTCACTTCGCGTTTAGAACCTGGCATATTCGCCTCATCACGGCGATAGGCGCAGGTGACATGCGTTGCGCCCTGACGGATTGAGGTACGAACGCAGTCCATCGCCGTATCGCCGCCGCCTAATACGACGACGCGCTTACCCTGCATACTGACGTAAGGCTCGCCTGCGGCGGCCTCAAAGCCCATCAATTGTTTGGTGTTGGCGATCAGGAACGGCAAGGCATCGTAAACACCCTGAGCGTCTTCATTGTCCAACCCGCCTCGCATAGACTGATAGGTGCCAACGCCGAGGAAGACCGCATCGTACTCGTCCAGTAGCGCTTTCATTTCGACATCTTTGCCGACTTCGGTATTCAGACGGAATTCGATACCCATTTCGGTGAAGATCTCCCGCCGTTTCACCATCACTTCTTTTTCTAACTTGAAAGAAGGGATGCCGAAAGTCAGCAGACCGCCGATCTCAGGATGGCGATCGAAAACAACAGCCTGTACGCCATTGCGCGCCAGCACATCGGCACAGGCTAGCCCGGCGGGGCCTGCGCCAATAATGGCGACGCGTTTACCCGTGGGTTTGACGTTGGCGACGCTCGGTTTCCAGCCCATCTCTATCGCTTTATCATTGATATAGCGTTCGATGTTGCCGATAGTGACTGCACCGAACTCCGCATTCAACGTGCAAGATCCTTCGCATAAACGATCCTGGGGACACACACGACCGCACACTTCGGGCAGACTATTGGTCTGGTGCGATAATTCGGCCGCTTCAATAATGCGGCCCTCGTTTGCCAGCTTCAACCAGTTCGGGATGTAGTTATGAACCGGGCATTTCCATTCACAGTACGGGTTGCCGCAAGCCAGGCAACGGTCTGCCTGGGCTTTGGACTGGCTTTCTGAAAATGGCTCGTAGATTTCAACAAACTCAATCTTACGAATCTTCAGCGGTTTCTTGGGCGGATCAACGCGCTGTAAGTCGATAAATTGGTACACATTCTGACTCATGATGACCTCTTACTGCGCCTGAACCCGCAGCTCGGCTGCGGAGCGACTACGGTGACCCAACAATGCCTTCACATCGCTTGATTTCGGTTTCACCAAGGCAAACTTCGGTGCCCAGGCTAGCCAATTAGCGAGGATCTCTTCCCCGCGTTGTGAACCCGTGTGCTGAACGTGCTCGGTAATCAGGCCACGCAGGTGCTCTTCATGGATAGCTAATGCCTCCACATTTAGCACTTCAACCAGTTCTGGGTTAACGCGATTACGGAATTCACCGTCTTCATCCAGCACGTAGGCAAACCCTCCGGTCATACCTGCACCAAAGTTTACGCCGGTACGACCCAACACGCAGACGATGCCGCCCGTCATATATTCGCAGCCGTTATCGCCGATGCCTTCCACCACGGTGATACAGCCGGAATTACGCACCGCGAACCGTTCTCCGGCACGGCCTGCGGCAAATAGTTTACCGCCGGTCGCGCCGTAAAGGCAGGTGTTGCCGATAATGCTGGCCTCATGGCTGCGGAATGCCGAGCCTACGGGAGGACGCACGGAGATGCAGCCGCCTGCCATGCCTTTACCTACGTAATCGTTAGCGTCGCCGGTTAATGTCAGCTCCACGCCACCGGCATTCCAAACGCCAAAGCTTTGCCCTGCGGTACCGGAGAAGTAGACCTTAATCGGATCACCAGCCAGCCCTTGATCGCCGTGTTTTCCGGCAATCGCGCCAGACAACGTCGCGCCGACGGAGCGATCGGTGTTACGAATATCGAAGTAGAGCGCCTTGCCCTGTTTCGCATCAATGTGCGGCTGGGCTTGCGCTAGTAATTCCTTATTCAATAAGCCCTTATCGAACGATAAATTACTTTCGGTACAGTACAGCGCCTTGCCAGGTTGAGGGGGAGCCGCATATAGCAACGGTGACAAATCCAGTTTGTTCTGTTTAGCGCTGAAACCATCCAGCTCAACCAGCAGGTCGGTACGCCCAATCAGGTCCACCAGACGACTGACGCCCAACTCAGCCATCAGTACGCGGGTTTCATGGGCAATAAACTTGAAGTAGTTGGCAACACGTTCTGGCAGACCATGGTAATGATCGCGGCGCAGCTTTTCGTCCTGCGTTGCAACACCGGTTGCACAGTTATTTAGATGGCAGATGCGCAGGTATTTACAGCCCAGCGCAACCATCGGCCCGGTACCGAAACCAAAGCTTTCTGCGCCTAAGATCGCCGCTTTAACGATATCGAGACCAGTTTTCAGGCCGCCATCCACCTGAAGACGGATTTTATGGCGCAGGCCATTGGAGACGAGCGCCTGTTGTGTTTCCACCAGACCCAGTTCCCACGGGCAGCCGGCATATTTCACCGAGGTGAGTGGGCTGGCGCCCGTGCCCCCATCGTAACCAGCGATGGTGATCAAGTCGGCATAGGCTTTGGCAACGCCGGTGGCGATGGTGCCGACGCCCGGCTCAGACACCAGCTTGACCGAAATCATGGCTTTCGGGTTAACCTGCTTCAGATCGAAAATTAACTGAGCCAGATCTTCGATGGAGTAAATATCATGATGCGGCGGCGGCGAAATCAGGGTCACGCCCGGCACGGAGTAACGGAGACGGGCAATATAGGGCGTGACTTTATCACCCGGCAACTGCCCCCCCTCGCCCGGTTTCGCGCCCTGCGCCACTTTGATCTGAATCACATCGGCGTTAACCAGATAGGCGGGCGTCACACCGAAGCGCCCCGAAGCAACCTGCTTGATACGAGATACTTTATTTGTGCCGTAACGCGCCGGATCTTCGCCGCCTTCGCCGGAGTTGGAAAAGCCCCCCAGCCCGTTCATGGCTTCTGCCAGCGATTCATGCGCTTCCGGGCTGAGCGCGCCAATCGACATCGCTGCGGTATCAAAGCGCTTGAACATTTCGGAGGCGGGTTCAACGCTGTCGAGCGCGATAGCGGCGCCTTCCTGTGGTTTCAGCGCCAGGAGATCGCGCAGTGTCGCTACCGGACGCTCGTTAACCAATTTGGCATATTTCTGATAATCGCTGTACTCGCCGCTTTTCACTGCGGTTTGTAGCGTGGTAACCACATCCGGGTTGTAGGCATGGTATTCACCACCGTGAACAAACTTCAGCAGGCCGCCCTGTTCCAGCGTTTTACGTTTCAGCCAAGCGCGCTTGGACAAATTCAGCAGATCTTGTTCGAAGTCGCTGTAGTTTGCACCGCCAATGCGGCTAACGACGCCCAGGAAGCACTGAGTCGACACATCTTGATGCAGGCCCACCGCTTCGAACAGCTTAGAGCAGCGGTAAGACGCAATCGTCGAGATGCCCATCTTGGACATAATCTTGTACAGGCCTTTGTTGATACCGTTACGGTAGTTCAGCATCACGGTACGGTAGGGCTTATCTATCGTGTGGTTATCTACCATCCGCGCTAGCGTTTCATAAGCGAGGTAAGGGTAGATTGCCGTCGCGCCAAAGCCTAACAGCACGGCAAAGTGGTGTGGATCGCGCGCGCTGGCGGTTTCGACAATGATATTGGCATCGCAGCGCAGGCTTTTTTCTACCAGACGACGCTGAACGGCACCCACGGCCATTGGCGCGGGGACGGGTAAGCGCGATTCACTGATGCCACGATCGGAAAGCACCAGCAGAACGGCACCGTCTCGAACTTTACGTTCTGCTTCGTCACATAGCTTTTCGATAGTCTGTTGCAGCGACTGCTGTGACGGATCAAACGTGAGATCCAAGGTATCGGCGCGATAATGTAATTCATCCTGTGACGTCAGCTGCGTGAAGTCGGAGTAAAGCAGGATCGGGGATTTAAAGCTCAGGCGATGCGCCTGTCCTTCCGCTTCACAAAAGACATTCATCTCGCGGCCAATGCAGGTTGCCAGCGACATAACATGCGCTTCGCGCAATGGGTCGATCGGCGGGTTGGTTACCTGTGCAAACTGCTGGCGGAAGTAGTCATAAATGATGCGCGGGCGGCTCGATAACACGGCGAACGGCGTATCGTCGCCCATTGAACCGGTCGCTTCCTGACCATTTTCCCCCAATACGCGGATGACCTGATCTAGCTCTTCGCTACTGTATCCATACTGCTTTTGGTATGTTTCCAGCAGATCGTCGTCAAATTCACGGCTACCGACCTGATCGTCAGGCAACTCTTCAAATGGGACGAGGCGCTTAACGTTTTTCTCCATCCACTCTTTGTAAGGGTGACGGCTTTTCAGATCGTCATCGGTTTCGGCAGAGTGCAGAATACGGCCGCTGCGGGTGTCTATCACCATCAGTTCACCCGGCCCTACGCGACCTTTCTCAACCACTTCATCCGGCTGATAATCCCAGATACCGACTTCGGACGCGCAGGTGATCAGTTTATCTTTAGTAATAACATAACGAGCAGGGCGCAGGCCATTTCGATCCAGATTACAGGCGGCATAACGCCCGTCGGACATGACGATGCCGGCAGGGCCATCCCACGGCTCCATGTGCATGGAGTTGAAGTCAAAGAAAGCGCGCAGTTCCGGATCCATGTCGGGGTTGTTCTGCCAGGCAGGCGGAACCAGCAGACGCATGGCGCGGATGATATCCATCCCGCCACTTAGAAACAGTTCTAGCATATTATCCAGCGAGCTGGAGTCAGAACCCGTTTCATTGACGAACGGTGCGGCATCCTGCAAATCCGGGATCAGCGGCGTTTTGAATTTATAAGCACGTGCGCGTGCCCATTGTCGGTTACCGGCGATGGTGTTGATTTCACCGTTATGCGCTAAATAGCGGAACGGCTGCGCCAACGGCCAGCGAGGAACGGTGTTGGTTGAGAAGCGCTGGTGGAACAGGCAAATGGCCGATTCCAGACGCAAATCGGCCAGATCGAGATAGAACCGTGGCAGATCCGCCGGCATGCACAGGCCTTTATAGATCGTCACTAGATTGGAAAAGCTGCAAACGTAGAACTCTTTGTCTTCGATACGCTTTTCGATACGGCGACGCGCCATGAACAGGCGGCGTTCCATATCACGTTGACGCCAGCCGGCGGGGGCGTTAACGAAAATTTGTTCAATACGCGGCATGGACGATAGCGCGATTTCCCCCAGTACATCTGGATTGGTGGGAACCTCACGCCAGCCCAGCACGGACAGCGTTTCGTTCTGCAACTCTTCTTCTACGATCTGCCGCGTAATGCGGGCGAGTCCTTCGTCCTGATTAAGGAACATCATGCCCACGGCGTAGTTTTTGGCTAAGCGCCAACCACGCTCTTCCGCCACCAGACGAAAGAAACGATCGGGTTTCTGAAGCAATAAGCCGCAGCCGTCGCCAGTCTTGCCGTCAGCAAGGATTGCGCCACGGTGCTGCATACGTGCGAGCGCGTGAATCGCGGTGCGCACAACTTTGTGGCTCGGCTCACCTTCTATATGGGCGATTAATCCGAAACCACAGTTATCTCTCTCTTGGGATGCATCGTACAACATATTAGTGAACCTCCCCAGGCTCTGTGTGACTCTCACAACCTACTGCGAGAAAGCACTGTGGCGTCGAGCGGCGAATCGCGCTCTCTTCTTCGGCCTCTCGTGACGGTCTCACAAGTGGTAAATGACTTGTTTTTAGAGGGAGTCTTCATTTACTGCATAAATATGACGAGTCGTGAACCCGTCAGGAAAGCTTCCAGCGGGCTCCCAAATTAGCGAGAAAGCCTGTTCAGGTCAAATACCTGTATAAATTGTGCCAATAAGCGATAATATTTAATTATATCTATGAAAAATAATGATTTTATTAGAAAAAATCTTGTGGAAATTAAAAGATACGCGTAATTAAAGTGTGAACTGTATCACTATATAGAGACGCCATAACCCGTGTCCATGCTATGTTATGTCTGTTCAGTAGCATATTATGCTAAATATGGCTAGTTTTAGATTTCATGAAACTATTTTTAAGTAATGCTTCATCTTTTCATTACAGGAGCCGTTGGGATTAGAAAAATTAATTTGCCTAAATGTGAGTTTTTTTTCATCTAAAACGAATAAAAATGCACTTTTTTGGGGCAAGTACGCTTGATCGCCGTCATCGCGCAGGAAGTAAGAGAAAGGTAGTCTGCTCTCCTCAAGGGAGCGGGTTAGAATATGCAATTGCAAAAATTAATCAATATGTTTGGCGGATATCTTCAGCGCCGCTATGGCGAGAAGGTGCACAAGCTGTCGCTACACGGCGGCTTTAACTGTCCCAACCGTGATGGTACGTTGGGGCGAGGCGGGTGTACGTTCTGTCATGTGGCTTCATTTGCCGACGAGAAAATGCAACAGCATAGCATCGCACAGCAATTGGAATCACAGGCGGGAAAGGTAAACCGCGCCAAGCGTTATCTGGCGTATTTTCAGGCGTATACCAGCACCTATGCCGAAGTTAAAGTATTGGAAAGCCTGTATCAGGAAGCGTTGCAACAGGCGGAAATGGTAGGACTTTGCGTCGGTACGCGCCCCGACTGCGTGCCGGATGCGGTATTGGATCTGCTGTCCCATTATCACGATCGGGGTTACGAAGTTTGGCTTGAACTCGGGCTACAAAGCGCGAGCGACAAGACATTGCGTCGGATTAACCGTGGACATGATTTCGCCTGTTATCAAGAAACCACCCGCCGGGCGCGCGCACGTGGTCTAAAGGTGTGCAGCCATCTGATTGTGGGGTTACCGGGCGAAGATGCGCAGCGCTGCTTATCGACGCTGGAACAGGTGGTCGAGACTGGCGTGGATGGTATTAAGCTGCATCCTCTCCACATTGTGGAAGGCAGTACGATGGCAAAGGCCTGGCGTGCGGGAAGGCTGTCAGCGTTGGCCTTGTATGACTACGTGGAAACAGCAGGGGAGATGATTCGTCATACGCCGCCAGACATTATCTATCATCGCGTTTCCGCCAGCGCCCGGCGACCGACCTTGCTGGCGCCGCTGTGGTGCGAAAATCGCTGGACGGCGATGGTAGAGTTGGATCGCTATCTACAAACGCACGGCGTTCAGGGATCTGCGCTCGGTACGCCTTATTGTTATGACGACCTAAATTGTTATGACGACCTATGATGGATGAAAGGTCAATTAAGACAAACGCGACGACGTCACGCCGCGAGGGTCATGACACGTTGATTACGCGTGGTGGCACCGTATAAGGCAGGCTTTTGCGTTATGATGCGCGGGTGGGTGACTAAGGAAAACTGCTATGAAGCAAATTCGCCTGTTGGCGCAGTATTATGTTGATTTGATGGTAAAACTGGGGATTGTCCGTTTTTCACTGCTGTTAGCCTCTGTCTTGGTATTGCTGGCAATGGTGGTGCAAATGGCCGTCACGCTATTGCTCAGCGGTGAGGTCGAAAAAATCGATGTTGTGCGCTCCGTTTTCTTCGGGTTATTAATTACGCCTTGGGCCGTTTATTTTCTTTCTGTCGTAGTGGAGCAGCTCGAAGAGTCGCGCCAGCGACTGTCAAAGTTGGTGGCAAAGCTGGAAGAAATGCGTCACCGCGACCTGGAACTGAATGCGCAGCTTCAGGAAAACATCATGCAGCTCAATCAGGAAATTGCCGATCGTGTCAAAGCAGAAGAGGCGCGCGCGCTGGTGATGAGCCGACTTCAGGAAGAAATAGCACGTCGCGAACAAGCGCAAATTGAGTTGGAGCAGCAATCGTCATTGCTGCGATCGTTCCTTGATGCATCACCGGATTTGGTTTACTACCGTAATGAAGATAAAGCATTTTCCGGTTGTAACCGCGCGATGGAACTGCTGGTGGGGAAAAGCCAGAAACAACTCATCGGTCTGACGCCGCAGGATGTTTATTCCCCTGATATCGCTGAGAAAGTGATGGAGACGGATGAAAAAGTGTTCCGTCACAATGTTTCTCTGACCTATGAACAGTGGTTGGTCTATCCCGATGGACGCAAAGCATGTTTTGAGCTGCGTAAGGTGCCGTTTTATGATCGCATGGGCAAGCGCCATGGGCTAATGGGGTTTGGGCGCGATATAACGGAGCGTAAGCGTTACCAGGACGCGTTAGAAAATGCCAGCAGGGAGAAGACCACCTTTATTTCGACCATCAGCCATGAGCTTCGCACGCCGCTCAACGGCATTGTCGGATTAAGTCGGATCTTAATGGATACGCAACTTGATGCTGAACAACTGAAATACCTGAAAACCATTCATGTCAGTGCGGTCACGCTGGGCAATATCTTTAACGACGTGATTGAGATGGACAAGCAAGAACGGCGTAAGGTGCAACTGGATAATCAGCCCATCGATTTCACCGGTTTTCTGGTGGATCTGGAGAATCTTGGTGGTCTGTTAGCGGAACAGAAAGGTCTGAAGTTGATTATGGAACCACACGCTCCGTTGCCCCAGCGTGTGGTGACCGATGGGACGCGCCTGCGACAGATTCTATGGAATTTACTGAGTAACGCGGTGAAATTTACCCCACAAGGTGAAATTGTGGTGCGCGTCTGGCATGAACAAAACGATCGGCTGCGCTTTGACGTTGAAGATTCTGGCATGGGGATCCCGGCTGATGAACAGGAAAAAATCTTCGCCATGTATTACCAGGTCAAAGACCAACATGGCGGTAAGCCAGCCACCGGCTCCGGCATCGGTTTGGCGGTATCCAGGCGTCTGGCACAGAACATGGGCGGCGATATTCAGGTTGCCAGTACGCAAGGTAAAGGTTCCTGCTTCACTCTGACGGTCATGGCACCCAGCGCTGATGAAGAGAGAGGCAATCTACAAGGCGATGATGATTTACCGTTACCGGTGTTGCACATTCTTCTGGTCGAAGATATTGAGCTCAATGTGGTGGTCGCGCGTTCGGTGCTGGAAAAACTAGGTAATAGCGTGGAGGTCGCCATGACGGGAAAAGAAGCGCTGGATATGTTCGATCCCGACGAGTTCGATCTGGTGCTGCTCGACATTCAACTGCCAGATATGACCGGACTGGATGTCGCGCGCCAGCTCCGCGAACGCTATGCTAATCGCAATCTGCCTCCGCTAATAGCGCTGACGGCCAATGTGCTGAAGGACAAACGTGAATATCTTGATGCGGGGATGGATGACGTGCTCAGCAAGCCGTTATCGGTGCCTGCGCTGACCGCGGTGATCAAGCAATTCTGGGACACACATGGGGTGTGGGCGCAAGCGCCAACGATTAAGGATGGTGACGAAATGGCAAAGGCGAAAGAAGATTTGCTGGATATTCCCATGCTGGAGCAATATTTAGATTTGGTGGGGCCGAAATTGATCCACCAGAGTCTGGCGATGTTTGAGCAAATGATGCCGGGCTATCTGGCGATTCTTGATTCCAATATGATGGCGCGCGATCAGAAGGGCATCACGGAAGAAGGGCACAAAATCAAAGGTGCGGCAGGTTCCGTCGGATTACGGCACCTGCAACAGGTTGCTCAGCAGATTCAGACCGCGTCGCTTCCGGCATGGTGGGATAATGTGCAGGAATGGATTGATGAGCTGAAGCACGACTGGCGTCATGACGTTCAGGTGCTACGTGACTGGGTGGCCGAGGCAGAGAAAGGTGAGTGAGCCAGACAGTGGTTTGCTATTGCACAAGGATGTGGTGCGTGAAACGACGTAAAAAATTTTTATGTCATATGGGAGAGCGAAAAGATGGCAGATTATGCAAAGTGTGCCAGTGGGGAGAAACGCGACGAGTTTTGTTATTTTCCTTAAGCAGAAAAAAATGACCCCGACCGAAGCCGGGGTGCGCGAATTATGCGCCAACGCCAGGGAAAACAAGCACCTGCATTTAGATCTCAGGTTTAGTAAACACGCAAGTGCGGATGTTTCTATTCTAACGGTGCTACACACTTAAGCATAGCGCCTATACAGTTTACCTTACAAGGACAGCTTACAACAGCAACTACTATAAACTACAGTACATTGTCGTAACGCAACAACATAGCAAATAGAGAAATCTTTGTTACAAGAATCACTAAAATGTGTGATTTAGATTAGTGGTTGTCCATCAAAAAATCAATTAATCAATGTAATGAAATGAAGGAAAAAATGATGAAACGAGTCGGCATTGTCCTGAGTGGTTGTGGTGTTTATGACGGTTCTGAGATTCACGAAGCGGTATTGACGTTACTCGCACTGGATCGTGCAGGAGCACAAGCCGTCTGCTTTGCGCCAGATAAGCCGCAATTACAGGTGGTTAATCATCTTAATGGCGAAGTAACTGATGAAAATCGTAACGTTTTAGCAGAATCAGCGCGGATAGCCAGAGGGAAAATTCAACCGCTCTCTTGCGCCAATACACAAGATTTAGATGCACTGATAGTGCCAGGCGGATTAGGCGCAGTGAAGAATCTCAGTGATTTCGCGACGCAGGGAGCCGCCTGCCAGATCGATGAAACGCTGCAATTGCTTACAAGGGAAATGTATAAACAAAATAAACCAATTGGTTTTATTTGCATCTCTCCTGTACTGCTACCAAAAATGTTGGGTGAAGCTATACGCCTAACTATTGGTAATGATGTAGATACCGCTGAGGTGGTAGAAGAAATGGGCGGCATTCACATTGTTTGCCCGGTTGATGACATCGTGGTCGATGCGGAACATAAAATCGTAACCACACCTGCTTATATGCTGGCGAATTCCATTAGTGAAGCGGCAAAAGGCATCGACAAACTCGTGGCTCGCGTATTGGATCTTATTGAATGACATCGCGTCGAGGGGGTGGAAGCTGGCTAACGCGGTTGAAGCGCCTGCTCGTTCGCGGTGTATTGGGGGTTATCGGGGTGTGGCTGGCAGGCATCCTGCTGTTCTCCTTCTTGCCGGTGCCGTTTTCTGCACTGATGGTCGACAGGCAGATAAGTGCATGGCTAAACGGCGAATTCTCCTATGTCGCGCATTCTGATTGGGTGGCAATGGAAGATATCGCGCCAGAAATGGCGCTTGCAGTGATGGCGGCGGAAGACCAAAAATTTCCCCAGCATTGGGGCTTTGATTTTAATGCGATTAGTCAGGCATTGAAGCACAATGCACACAATACGCAGCAGATTCGGGGCGCCTCAACGTTATCACAGCAGATGGTGAAGAACTTGTTCCTGTGGGAGGGACGTAGTTGGGTACGTAAAGGGCTGGAGGCGGGGATAACTCTCGGCGTTGAGCTGGTCTGGACAAAACGACGGATACTGACCGTGTACTTGAATATCGCCGAATTTGGCCCCGGCATCTTTGGCGTGGAGGCGGCAGCGCGGCGATATTTCAATAAACCTGCCAGCAGGTTGACGGCCAGCGAATCTGCGTTATTGGCGGCGGTGTTACCGAACCCTATTCGCTTCCGTGTGAATGCGCCATCTGGCTATGTTATTCAACGCCAGCGGTGGATTTTACGTCAGATGCGTCAGATGGGCGGAAACGCATTTTTGCGGGCCAACAATCTGAATTAACCCGTCCTATTCGTTAGCATACCGAGAAATTTTTGCGTGAATGGTCGTGCTTCCGACATTAGGAGAAAGTATGCGGTTACGTTATTGCGCGGGGTTACTGGTTGCATTGTGTTGTGTGGCCTTAGTCGTCCGTGCGGACGCGCTGTCCAAAGCGTTATCCCCCGATAATCCCTACGCCTTCTTACAACAGCACCAGCTATCCTCGGTAAAACAGCAGTTGCAGCAGAAAACGGAAAAGCCGCAGATGCGAATAGCGTATGAGCAGCTTATTTCAGAAGCCGATCGTGCGTTGAAAATCGCTAACCCTAGCGTGACGGAAAAAAAATCTATGCCGCCAAGTGGTTCAAAGCAGGATTATTTGAGCCTCAGCATCTACTGGTGGCCCGATCCCGATAAAGTTGATGGTCTTCCTTGGATTCGTCGTGACGGGCAAGTAAACCCTGCCAGCAAGGATGAGGAGACCGATGGGGTTAGGCTGGCAAAATTCACTGCCCAAACGCAGGTGTTGACGTTGGCGTGGTACTTCTCGGGTAAACAGGCTTATGCCGACAAAGCCATATCGATGATCCGGACCTGGTTTATCGATCCTGCTACGCGTATGAACCCTAATCTCGATTTTGCACAAGGCGTGCCGGGTATCGCGTCGGGCAGAGCGTCGGGTGTGTTGGACGGACGCTATTTTTCCACCCGCATTGTCGATTCGTTGCTTATGTTGCGCCATGCTCCAGGCTGGACGAAGCAGGATGAGCGGCAGATGCAGAAATGGATGAGCGATTATCTGCACTGGCTGCAAACCAGCAAACTGGGGAAAAAAGAGGCCATCGCTCAGAACAACCATGGTAGCTGGTATACCGTACAGGTGGCGGGGATTGCCTGGTATCTGGGCAACATCGACGTGGTGAAATCCATGGCACAATTACAGCGGGAAAAGTTGAATCACCAACTGCAACCGGATGGTTCTCAGCCGGAGGAACTGGCTCGTACGCGATCTTTCCATTACAGCTACTTCAACCTTCAGGCGATAACGGATATGGCTATTCTGGCGTCCCGCGTTGGGGAAAATATCTGGCAATACCAAACGCCTAAGGGCAGTAGCGCAATAAAGGCGCTGGATTTTATGGTTCCGTATCTGGATGAAGATAAGGCGTGGCCTCGTAAGACGATGGACAGGCAAAGCAGCCGTCTTATTCCGCTGTTATTACAGGCGGAGCGAGGTGTAAAGGCACCGCGCTACCAGACGCAAATCAAACAGGCGGGTTTTGCTGAATTACTCTCTGGAGCGGCGAGCGATCGGGATAAAGAACCGAGCCATATCAGCGTGGAAACCCGCCGTGCGCTCTGGTTGCTTAATCCTGTTGCGCCGTGATCGGGTTGTCCCCTGACTTCATCGTTTTACAATATGAGCCTGTCAAATAGAGATAAAAAAACCGCTGATGTCTTCATCCGCGGTTTCTATGTTTAAAAAAGCAAACACATTAACGCAATAACGGGTTATTGCAGATAGGTGAAGGCCGTCGTTACATGCTTCACACCGCCAACTTTACTGGCGATTTCTGCGGCAGCAGCGCCTTCACGTTGGGTCACTAGGCCAAGCAGGAAAACTTCGCCATTTTCGGTGGTGACTTTTACGTTAGAGGATTTAACGCTATCGCTTGCCAGAATCTGTGAGCGGACTTTGGTGGTGATCCACGTATCCACGGATGCAGTTCCTATTGAAACCGGTTTGCCCTGGCGTATTTCGTTATAAACCTCGGCTGCGCCTTCTACACCCAGGGCAATTTGTTTAGCCCGGTTCGCCATTTCTACAGTGGGAGCCTGTCCTGTTAGCAACACTTTCCCCTGATACGCGGTTGCAACGATGCGAGCCTCTTTTTTCAATTGCTCGTCTTTACTAATTGCATTCGCCACGCGGACCTCCAATGTACCATCGTCAACCTGTGTGCCTATGGTCCGTGGGTCGGTAGCCGTTTTGGTTGCCACGGCGCTGCCAACGGCAACTACCCCGACACAGCCTTGTAACAACAGGGCGATAGATAGCACGGCAAATGCAAAACGTATCCTCATGTAGTGCTCCTTCAATCGTTCTGATGTGGAAAAAGGGTGTTATCAATCAAGTCACACAGACAATTTACTGTCAGCATGTGCATTTCCTGAATACGAGCGCTACGGTGTGATGGGATGCGAATTTCAACATCCTGTGGTCCGAGCAGCCCGGCGAGTTCCCCGCCATCGTAGCCGGTCAGGGCGACGATCGTCATATCGCGAGTCACGGCGGACTCGACGGCTTTAACAATATCGCGACTGTTGCCACGTGTTGAAATAGCCAGCAGTATGTCGCCAGCCTGGCCTAGCGCCCTAACTTGTTTCGCATAGATTTCGTCATGTAGACGGTCATTGGCTATCGCTGTTAGGACCACATTATCGGCATTAAGTGCGATGGCGGGTAAGCTGGGACGTTCCGCCTCGAAGCGATTAATCATGCTGGCGGCAAAATGCTGGGCATTCGCCGCCGACGTTCCATTGCCGCAACACAGGATCTTATTGCCGTTCAGTAGAGACTGCACCATCGCTATCGCTCCACGGGAAATCGCGTCAGGTAAAGCTTCCGCCGCGGCAATCTGCGTTTGAATACTCTCAGTAAAACAAACTTTTATTCTATCCAGCACGTTGAATTAACCTACATAAATTGAAGTTCATTGAGGCATGTTACCCTTGTGCGGTAAAGGCATTAGGAAGCCAGTTGTACTGCTCGCCCGTAATCGCCAACACGTCAAAACGGCAGTCTACCGTGTCAAAGCTGGCGCCGCGCTGCGCTAGCCATATGGCAGCGGCATGCAGCAATCGTTGCTGCTTGCGTCGGGTAACGCTGGCAGCCGCATCGCCAAAATAGGCGTTGCGCCGATAGCGCACTTCAACAAATACCCAAACCTGGCGATCGCGCATAATTAAATCGATCTCACCGCCTCGTAGCGTAACGTTTGCGGCAGTGAAAGTCAGGCCCGCACGTTCAAGATAACGCCGGGCCTGTTGTTCATAAACTGCGCCAGTGGCACGCCGGTTCAGAGGGCAGGCACCAATTGACCCTGACGATATTGCTGCCAGGTTAATTGCCGATGGATTGTGCACTCCGGTCCCGCGCTTAACTTTCCTGTCGCACCGGCAATCTGCTGGCCTGGAATTTGGCGCAGTTCACCAAAGTGGTTAGCGAGCGTCCAGGCATCCATCCCCATGGCATAGAGGCGAACTAACGAATAATCATTTTTAAATTGGCTGCTGACTTGCTGCATCAATGCTGGATTCGCACCGGCTAGCAGCGGGATATCACTGAACTGCAACCCTTCCATTTCAAGGCGGAAATCCGGGCCTGAACCAGCCTGAAAGCTACGTGAGCTGGCATATAGCGCGGGGCGGGCGCGTGAAGAGGTGCGCATATCGATCATTGGCTTAATCAGCGCCAGTTCGTCTGGTGTCGCAATGATATAGACGGCGTCGATGTTACCACTGACGGATGTATCGACCATCGGTTGAACCTGTGAAGGGATGGTTAAATCGCCAATCGTGCTCCCCGGCTGAGACGGCTGAGGCGATACGCTCACAGGTTGGCCGCTCAGACTTAAACCTGCACCGCTATTGATGGCCTGTTTTAACTCCGTAGTACTGCCAAAACGTTGTTGCAGGGGAACGGTGCCGCTCTGTTGATTCCAGGCCTGAGCGAAAGCGTTGACGATACGGTCTCCCAACGTACCGCGAGGCGCTAAGATCAGCGGTTGCTGTTTACCCTGTTGGTGGATATAGGTTGCCGCGTCTCTGGCTTCATCTTCCGGAGAGAGCGCGAAGTAGCAAATGTTGGGACTATTTTTAACATGCTCTGGATGATTTAATGCCAAAATATCCAGCGGTGAAGGATGGTTAGTCAACTGTTCTACTTCGCTTTTTAACAGTGGCCCTATGACGAGTGATGCACCATCCTGTTGCGCTTGAGTGAGAATATTGGCCAGCGGTTGTGAAGACGTGTCATACACTTTGACGGGGAGCGTACTGGGTAGCCCGGTGCTTACCTCATGTGATTCAGGTGCCGGGGAGGTGACTGTCTGATCGCTGTACGGGGCTGGCGGTACGGCCTGGTTATCCGATGTCGGGATTGCCTGAACGCCCTGACCGGCATCCTCTGGTGGTGTCGTCGGCGCCGATACCGCAATGGCGCTCTGGCCGTTCTTTGCGGCGTTAAAGCCTTGCTGAATGGCATTGGCGAAAACCTGTGCCTGACCATTAAGCGGTAACAGCAGCGCAATGCTCCTTATAGAGGTAGGGTGGTAATTGATGACCTGATTTAACGATGTCGGCAATGTTTTTGCCGCGGGATGGCGCGGGTATCGAGTTTGCCAGTCTTGAATAGCGCTCTGCAACTGATTGGGAGATTCGCGGTTGTTCTGATAGCTATTCAACAAATCTACCCAGCCCTGAAGCACGTTTTCATTTGCGTTAATCAACAGCGCGCCAGACTCTTGCGGAGACATTTGCGTCAATGCCAGCCAGGTCTGATCGAGGTTCATCTGATGCTCTTCACCCGTCAGTAGCGGTTCTAGGGCGATATAGGCGCGTAGCAGCTCAATGGACGGACGGCCTTGTGCGGTTTTGATTTGTGCCTGGTAATAACGCTGCTTCTGCTGATCGGAAAGTGCGCTCACATCAAGCTGGCTCAGAGCTGCCTTAGCCGCATCCATATTGTTCTGGGCGACGGACAGTTCCGCGCTGAGTAGCTGCCGTTCCTGTTTTTGCGCCGCGCTCAGTTTTTCTGTCAGCGTGTTGAACTGTTGGCTCGCCTGCGGGATTTTCCCTTCCTGTAGCAGGGAACGAATAGCAAGTAATTGCCAGTCAGCCTTGTTATTATCGCTACTTTGCTGCAATTGTTGCAGATAATAATCGGATGATGCGTCGGCCGTTCCCTGAATCTCAGGAGGCGGGCTTTGCGGCGCGTGACTTGGGCAGCCAGTAAGAAACAGTGCCGCTAACAACACGGGGATAGCACGCCCCGCCTGGGTACGGACGAAATGAAAGGGAACCATACTGTATCCAGTGATTTTTTAAAGATGCTCAATATTAAATCGGCAACCCGGATGAAACAATGAATCAAGCACAACAAGCAGACATTTCTGCATCTACCCTCTACATTGTCCCCACGCCAATCGGCAATCTGGGCGACATCACGCAGCGCGCGCTGGCAGTATTGGCGAGCGTTGATCTGATTGCCGCAGAGGATACCCGTCATACCGGTCTGCTGTTACAACATTTTGCGATTAATGCGCGACTATTCGCATTACACGACCATAATGAACAACAAAAAGCGGATGTATTACTGGCTAAATTGCAGGCAGGACAAAGCATCGCGCTGGTTTCAGATGCGGGCACACCGCTGATTAACGATCCTGGCTACCATTTGGTTCGCCGTTGCCGTGAAGCGGGCGTTCGCGTAGTGCCGCTGCCAGGGGCGTGTGCGGCCATCGCAGCGCTTTCTGCGTCCGGTCTGGCATCCGACCGTTTTTGCTATGAAGGCTTTCTGCCCGCCAAAACCAAAGGACGTAAAGATAAGTTGCATGAGCTAGCGGAGGAACCGCGTACGCTGATTTTCTACGAATCTACCCATCGTCTCTTGGACAGTTTGCAGGATATTTGTGAGGTGCTGGGGGCTGAGCGCTATGTGGTGCTCGCGCGCGAAATCACCAAGACCTGGGAGTCGATTCACGGTGCGCCTGTCGGAGAGCTCCTGGCATGGGTAAAAGAAGATGAGAATCGGCGTAAGGGCGAGATGGTGCTCATCGTAGAAGGATATCAGGTGGACGACAGCGCGTTGCCGGTGGATGCATTGCGCACGTTGGCGTTATTACGCGCTGAACTGCCATTAAAGAAAGCGGCGGCGCTGGCGGCTGAAATTCACGGTGTGAAGAAGAACGCATTGTATCGTTATATGCTGGAGCAAGAAGGGGTGGATGGCGAATCAGAAGATGACAAGTAGGGCAAATTGTCCTATCATCCGCGCCGGAGTTGACCAGACAGTCGCCGCTTCGCTGCCGTCCCTTTCGGGGGAGACAGGCGGAGGGGAGGAAAGTCCGGGCTCCATAGGGCAGGGTGCCAGGTAACGCCTGGGAGGCGCAAGCCTACGACTAGTGCAACAGAGAGCAAACCGCCGATGGCCCACGCAAGTGGGATCAGGTAAGGGTGAAAGGGTGCGGTAAGAGCGCACCGCGCGGCTGGCAACAGTTCGTGGCACGGTAAACTCCACCCGGAGCAAGGCCAAATAGGGGTTCACATGGTACGGCCCGTACTGAACCCGGGTAGGCTGCTTGAGCCAGTGAGTGATTGCTGGCCTAGATGAATGACTGTCCACGACAGAACCCGGCTTAACGGTCAACTCTCATCATCATAAAACCCCGCTTCGGCGGGGTTTTGCTCTGTGGGGGAGGCAAAATGAATGACTGTCCACGACGCTTTTTATGAAAGAACGCGGCTTAACGGTCAACTCTCATCATCATAAAACCCCGCTTCGGCGGGGTTTTGCGTTGCCTTATCGCGGACTGGTAGGCATTAAGCAATTTCAAATTAATTGATGTTCTTCATCACATAACTCTGACTTTTTCTGTGTCATAAAGCGCGTAAAGTAAGGTCATCGCGTGCGGTTGCACGTTTGCTGACATCTTTCAGAGGATATGACTATGAACAACACTTCCCGGATGCCTGCACTGTTCCTCGGCCACGGCAGCCCGATGAACGTGTTGGAAAGCAATGTGTACACTCAGACATGGCAAGCGCTGGGTGAGACGCTGCCGCGTCCGAAAGCGATTATTGCCGTTTCTGCCCATTGGTATACCCGTGGTACAGCTGTGACGGCGATGGAAAACCCACGCACCATCCATGATTTTGGCGGTTTCCCGCAGGCGCTGTTTGATACGCAATATCCGGCACCGGGTTCACCTGAATTAGCAGAGAGAATCCAGCAGGTACTGGCTCCGTATCCTGTGACCGCCGATCGGGGACAATGGGGGTTGGATCACGGCGCTTGGGGGGTGCTAATCAAGATGTATCCCAATGCCGATATTCCCGTGGTGCAACTCAGTATAGACGGCACGCAGCCCGCTGCTTATCACTATGAATTAGGGCGCAAGCTGTCAGTGCTACGTGATGCGGGAATCATGATTGTGGCCAGCGGTAATGTTGTGCATAACCTGCGGATGGTGAAATGGGACGGCGACGCGGAGCCATACCCGTGGGCTGTCTCATTCAATCAATTTGTGCGTGATAACCTCGCTTATCAGGGCGATAATCATCCGCTGGTGAATTTCATGCAACACGATGGCGCCGCATTATCTAACCCAACACCCGAGCATTATCTTCCGCTGCTCTATGTATTAGGGAGTTGGGATGGCAAAGAGCCTATTACAGTGCCCGTCGATGGGATCGAAATGGGATCGCTGAGTATGCTGTCCGTACAGGTAGGGTAATCTGCTATTGCATTGAAAATGAACAAGGCACGGTGGTGAGAGCCGTGCTTTGTTACGTTCACTTTCCCACTTAATCCAAAATAATATGTGGATAGAACCGTGAGAGATCTTGAGTGATCAGCGCGCGATCTTCTCGTACGCCAATACCGCACGGCCGATCGTCCACCAGCCAGCTACCGACCAACGTATAGCTGTCGCCGAACTTCGGCAGTTGATGGTACTGCTGAACAATCATGCCCTCTTCGCCGTAGGGGCCATCGGCTGACGCAATTTCTTTTCCTTTTTTAATGATCTTAATGTTCGCCCCTTCGCGCGAAAACAACGGCTTAATAACATAGCTTTCCAATGTGGGGTGGTCATCTTCCGCAAAGTAGGCGGGAAGTAGATTCGGGTGATTCGGAAACATTTCCCACAGCATAGGCAATAGAGCTTTATTAGAAATGATGCTTTTCCAGGCTGGTTCAAGCCAACGCACGCCAGCATCCTCCAGCTTGGTGGAAAACATTTCGCGCAACATGAATTCCCACGGATACAGCTTAAACAGGTTGCCGATCACCTGATCTTGCGGATCGGTAAACTGGCCTTTTTCGCCAAGCCCAATCTCGTCAATGTACAGAAATTCGCTGGGTAAGCCCGCTTCCAGCGCGCAATCCTGAAGGTATTGCACCGTACCGCGATCTTCTTCCGTATCTCTACAGCAGGCGAAGTGCAACAGGCCGAAGCCATGATTCAGTTTTAGTTCTTCAAAGCGTTCGATCAGCTTTTCCTGGATGCTGTTGTACTGGTCAGCGTTTTGCGGCAGGTTCCCCGCGTTGATTTGATCTTCCAGCCATAGCCATTGGAAAAAAGCGGCTTCATACAGCGATGTTGGCGTATCTGCGTTATTTTCCAGTAATTTGGCCGGCGATTTGCCGTCATAAGCCAAATCGAGACGTGAATATAACGAGGGTTGATTGGTACGCCATGAATGCCTAACGAAATCCCAGGTGTGTTTGGGGATGCGGAACTTGGCGAGTAACGCATCGCTGTTGACGACCTTTTCCACCACTTGTAGGCACATTTGGTGCAATTCCGCCGTGGTTTCTTCTAATTCTTCGATCTGGGCCAGCGTGAATTGGTAGTAGGCTTCTTCACTCCAGTAAGGTTCTCCATACATAGTGTGGAATTGAAAACCAAACTCGGCGGCTTTTTCCTGCCAGTCAGGACGCGCGGTAATCTCTATTCGCCTCATGGGTTATGCCTCAGCCACCCATGCTACGATGGGAAGAACTTGAACTGGTGCTGCTGCGCTGCATGCTATTTTGTTTGGCGACGGTTTCACCAAAGCCACCACGCGTAATCGTAGAGGTTGTCACAGGTTTTGGCGCCAGTGCGGTTTTCGGCACGGTCATCGTGCGGCCTGTCGTTGCGTTACCATAGTTTTTGCCCGCAGCATCAACGAACTGGCCATTAGCAGGGCTGGCTGGTGTCTTTGGGCTAAATAGCGGTTGCTGTGCAAAACCGGCCCCACCGCCCATCATTCTCCCCATCATGTAGCCAGCCATCAATGGCATCCAGGACATACCGCCACCCTGTTGCGATTCCGCTGCCATACCGGCCTGCGCTGGCGTTTGAACGCACTGTGCTTCGCCAAATTCGGCAATGCAGTCCTCTTTTGTCGCGTATTTAGGTGCCGTTTTTTCTGCCTCTTTTAGCGCATTATTGTACGCAGTAGTGCACTGCGCGCTCATGGAAGGGTTGGCTGCCGAACAGTCGTCAGCGTTTTGATAAAGAGAGACGGTTTCGTCGGTTTGTTCACAGCCGGCCAGGAAGAATACGGCGCTGACGGCCAGAGCGACAGGTGCCAGACGGGGCGTCCGCCACGCCTTGCGGAACGTTTCCTGATTAATGTTTTTTGTACGTTTCATCATATTTATCCCAGAGCGAAACATTGTTGTGATATCGAATAAGTGAGCCTAAGAATAGGGGAACGTTGCTTGGATTTAAAGCAGCATTAAGCGTCATGGCAGGGGGCTTTACGTTGCTATACATTAAGATATCCCATTAGGGCTATTTTACTTGCCATTTTAGCCTTGGGCAGTGCTCGAAATCCTCACGTACTCCGTGTACGCTCCGATTTTTGCACGCTGTCCGTGACCAAACTGACTGCGACAATGACGCCTACTGGGACAGGCTCTAAGCGCCGCTTATCTCCCTGTGGACAGAAAAGAGTATGGCTGTTGCATAGTGATATGAGTGCGTCATTACTCTCTTCGCAACTGTTCGCGCACGTTTTCAATAGATCCAGGGAACCATTGTTCCCTGGCGTATCGGAAAAACCGCATGAGTTAGCGCGATGCAGATGCGGTCGTGACTAACGGAGCGCCGTCATTCGTTACCGCCGGTGTAGTCGAGACGGGTTGACCCAGTGACGCATTCAGCGCTTGCAGATCGGCTTCACTCAACGTGCCCTGAGCGGATTTGATATTTAACTGATTGATTAAATAGTCATAACGAGCGCTGGAAAGCTGCTGTTTTGCGTTATATAGCGTGGTCGTCGCATTTAATACATCAACGATGGTGCGTGTTCCAACCTGATAACCGGCTTCCATCGCATCCAGAGAGCTTTGTGCAGACACGACAGCTTGCTTGTAAGCGTTGATGCTGCTGATAGACGCAGAGATATTGTTAAACGATGAGCGCACTGTCTGGATAACAGAACGGTGCACGCTTTCCAGTCGCTCACTTGCGCTGACGTAACTGTGCTGCGCTTGTTTCACCTGGGAATTTGTTGCACCGCCGCTGTAGATCGGTAGCGTGAAATTGATGCCGATCTTGTGTTGCCCCGCGTCAGTATCGGTACTGTTGAAGTTGCCATTATTCGTCCGTGAACCGGAATAACGGGTATCGCTCACGCCCGTCGATGCGGTGAGATCCAGCGTTGGCATATAACCGGTTTCTGCCGAGCGAATTTGCTCACGAGCCAAATCCTGGCTTAACCGGGCAGACAACAGGTTTAGGTTACGGTTCTCCGCTTCTTTCAGCAGGTTGTTAACTGCTTCAGGTTTCTGCGTGGAAAAACGGGTGATGTTTAAGCTGGCTAACTGAGAGTAAAAATTACCGGTAATCTGACGCAGTGATTCCAGTGCGTTATCCAATGTATTACGAGCAAGGACTTCATTGGCCAGCACGCTGTCATATTGCGCACGAGCGTTTTGGACATCGGTAATGGCAACCAAACCGACGTTGAAACGTTGCGTCGTTTGATCCAACTGGCGATAAATTGCCTGTTTCTGTGCATTGATATAAGAGAGCGAGTCTATCGCACGCAGGACATTAAAGTAGGCGGTTGCCGTGTTTAACATCAAATTCTGCTGAGCGGTCTGATAGGTGACGTCTTCAATACCCGCTTGTTTTTCCTGCAACGTCAGCGCGCGCCATTTAGACATATCGAATAAGGTTTGCGTTAATTGCAGCGAAGCGCTTTTGACGTTGCTATTAACGCCTTTATTATCGCGATAGCCTTTGTTATAGGTATAGTCAGCCCCTAAACCTAGCTGCGGTAACAACGGGCTACGCGCCTCGTTGATTTTCTCAAATGCCGCGTCGCGGGTTGCCGCAGAGCTGCGTAAATCAGGGTTGGTGCTTTTTGCCTGTTGGTAGACCTGTAGCAGGTTTTCTGCCTGACTCATGGCGCTAAACCCGGCCAGGCTTAGACCAACAAGAAGAGGGAGCAATTTCTTCATTTGCATTCCTTGTTATGCAGCAATCTCGCTATGGTAACGTTGTCAGTAAACGAATAATCGTCGATTCTATCAGAATCTGCCAATAGGATAGGGTAGCTTAATGTGCCATCTTTTCGCCAAGTCTGTCCAAATAATCGGGCTAACTGACCGACTGAATGGTTCGAGGTGGCTTACGCCCACAGGTGGGGTCACTTATTCCGGCTGTAAATGGCATACCTAATAAATGAAAAGCAACGACAAGTATAATGACAGCGGATTACGCCCTACAATACCGTATTCCGTGAATACTTGTTACAGGGGCCCAGCTATGACGTCTACCGTATCCGGCCAAACGACTTTTACCAAAGATGATGTAGAAATTATTGCACGAGAAACGTTGTACGACGGTTTTTTTTCGCTGGCGCGTTATCGTTTCCGCCATCGTTTGTTTAATGGTGGGATGAGCGGCGAGGTCAGCCGTGAGATCTTTGAGCGTGGTCATGCGGTGGTGTTGCTGCCTTACGATCCGGTTCGCGATGAGATCGTTTTGATAGAACAAATTCGTATTGCAGCCTATGACACCAGCGAGTCACCCTGGTTGTTTGAATTGGTGGCAGGCATGATTGAACCCGGCGAGAGCCACGAAGACGTCGCGCGGCGTGAAGCCCAGGAAGAGGCTGGGTTACGCATTGGGCGCTGTCGCCCCATCATTAGCTATCTTGCCAGCCCTGGCGGCACCAGTGAACGTCTGGCTGTAATGGTCGGCGAGGTCGATACCCGCTCAGCGCAAGGGGTTCACGGCCTGGTGGAAGAAAATGAAGACATTCGCGTGCATGTTGTAAGTCGTGAACAAAGTTATCAATGGGTTGAAGCGGGGATTATTGATAACGCCGCGTCTGTCATTGCCTTGCAATGGTTGGCGTTGCACCATGAAGAATTAAAGCGTGCGTGGTTAGGGTGAATTATGGGTGGATTGATATAGATGAAACGTTATACGCCGGATTTCCCAGCCATGATGAGGCTGTGTGAAACCAATTTCATGCAATTGCGACGCCTGTTGCCAAAAACGGATGAAATCGGCGAAATTGTGGTTTATCACGTCAATAATGCGGCTTATCAGTTGACAATTCTTGAGTCTACCCGTTACACCTCATTGGTCGAAATCAAGCAGACGGTGCCCGCCGTTAGCTACTGGAGTCTGCCAATGATGAGCGTAAGGTTGTATCATGACGCATTGGTTGCGGAAGTGTGTGCTAGTCAGCAGATCTTTCGCTTTAAAGCGCGTTATGATTATCCTAATAAGAAGTTACATCAACGTGACGAAAAGCATCAAATTAATCAGTTTCTTGCTGATTGGCTTAAGTATTGTTTGGCGTATGGTGCGATGTCGATACCGGTTTTCGATACCCAATAGATTTCAAGACGTGGGACGACAATAGCCAAACCATTAAGGGCAATTAGCGTATTCCTCAATTTGGAAGATGACGGGTAAAGACAGTTTTACGTAACCAAGGACACCATTTGGAAAGCCTGTTGACACTGCCTGTGGCGAGTGGCGCCAGAGTCAGAATTTTACAAATAACAGATACCCATCTTTTTGCGGGCGAGCATGAGACTCTGTTGGGTATCAACACCTATCGCAGTTATCACGCGGTGCTGGATGCAATCAAGGCCAGACAGGAGGCGTTTGATTTAATCGTAGCGACGGGTGATTTGGCGCAGGATCATACGCTGCAAGCTTATCATCATTTCTCGCACGGTATTGCACAGCTCCCTGCTCCATGCGTATGGCTTCCGGGCAACCACGATTTCCAGCCTGCAATGGTTGATGCATTGGCTGAGGCTGGTATTGCGCCATCCAAGCATGTCCTGCTCGGCGACAAATGGCAGATTATCTTGTTAGATAGCCAGGTATTCGGTGTCCCGTATGGTGAGTTGAGCGAATATCAGCTTGAATGGCTGGATCGTAGCCTGAAAAGTCAGTCTGAACGTTTTACGTTATTGCTGTTACATCATCATCCCCATCCTTCAGGCTGTACCTGGCTCGATCAACACAGTCTACGTAACGCGCATAATCTGTCTGTAATATTGGAACGCTATCCGAAGGTCAATACTGTGCTATGTGGGCATATTCATCAGGAGATGGATGTTGACTGGCACGGCCGACGTTTGTTGGCGACGCCCTCGACCTGCGTTCAGTTCAAACCGCATTGCACCAATTTTACCATTGATGAAGTGGCTCCAGGATGGCGTTACCTGGATTTGCTGCCGGATGGGCGACTAGAAACGGAGGTTCATCGTTTGTCGGGCAGTGAATTCCTGCCTGATATGGATTCGGACGGTTACTAATGCCAACACTTCTTTATCTACACGGTTTCAACAGCACGCCCCAGTCGGCGAAAGCTACTGCGTTGAAAAGGTGGCTGGCAGAACGGCATCCTAACATCGATATGGTGGTTCCACAGCTTCCGCCTTATCCGGCGGAAGCTGCTGAAATGATGGAATCGTTGATTATGGCGCGAGCGGGTCGTCCGGTAGGTATTGTTGGCTCCTCTCTCGGTGGTTATTATGCCACTTGGTTATCTCAGTGTTTTATGCTACCAGCCGTGGTAGTGAACCCTGCGGTAAGGCCATTTGAACTACTGTTGGATCATTTGGGCGAATACCATAACCCCTATACGGGCGAACGATATGTGCTAGAGTCGCGACACGTATACGATCTGAAAGTCATGCAGATTGAGCCGCTGGAAGCGCCGGATTTGCTGTGGCTGCTGTTGCAGACGGGGGATGAGATCCTAGACTATCGTCAGGCAGTCGCGTATTACACGGCTTGCCGTCAAACGGTGGAGTCAGGAGGCAGTCATGCCTTTGTCGGGTTCGAACGCTTTTTCACGCCGATAGTGAACTTTTTAGGGCTTACGACAGACTGAACCTCCACTTATGTATGATGGATTGAAAACGATCTCGCGACTCGTTAATCCCATTCACTGAACTCAAAGAATTAACGCAAACTATGGCTCAATCAAGTTATAACGCTGATGCGATTGAAGTACTCAGCGGCCTGGAACCGGTACGCCGTCGTCCGGGAATGTACACCGATACCACGCGACCCAACCATTTGGGGCAAGAGGTCATAGACAATAGCGTTGATGAGGCTTTGGCTGGCCATGCACGCCGTATTGATGTCATTCTGCATGCCGATCAGTCGCTGGAAGTCATTGATGATGGGCGCGGCATGCCGGTGGATATCCACCCGGAAGAAGGCGTGCCTGCCGTTGAGCTCATTCTGTGTCGTTTGCACGCTGGTGGTAAATTTTCTGGTAAAAACTATCAGTTTTCGGGCGGTTTGCACGGCGTCGGTATTTCCGTGGTGAACGCATTGTCAACCCGTGTTGAAGTCACGGTGAAACGTGATGGGCAGGTCTATGACATCGCGTTTGAAAATGGTGAGAAGGTACAGGATCTTACCATTACGGGGAGTTGTGGACGTCGCAATACAGGAACGCGTGTGCATTTCTGGCCGGATGTGAAATTCTTCGACAGCCCTCGTTTTTCGGTCTCCCGTTTGACGCATCTGCTGAAGGCCAAAGCAGTCTTATGCCCCGGTGTGGAAATCGTCTTTAAAGATAACGTGAATAACACCGAGCAACGTTGGTGTTATCAGGATGGTCTGAATGACTATTTATGCGAATCGGTAAACGGCTTGATCACGCTGCCGGAAAAACCGTTTTTGGGGTCGATTACGGGCGATACGGAGGCTGTCGACTGGGCGCTACTTTGGCTTCCAGAGGGCGGAGAATTATTGACGGAAAGCTACGTTAACCTCATTCCGACGCCAATGGGCGGAACGCACGTTAACGGCTTGCGGCAAGGGTTGCTGGATGCGATGCGGGAATTCTGCGAATTCCGTAATATCTTGCCGCGTGGTGTAAAGTTGAGTGCAGATGACATCTGGGAACGCTGTGCTTATGTGCTGTCGGTAAAAATGCAGGAACCCCAATTCGCCGGGCAGACGAAAGAACGGCTCTCTTCTCGCCAGTGCGCCGCATTTGTGTCCGGCGTCGTAAAAGATGCGTTCAGTCTATGGCTGAACCAGAACGTGCAAGCAGCAGAGCAACTGGCTGAGTTAGCGATTTCTAGTGCTCAACGTAGGATGCGCGCGGCCAAAAAAGTGGTGCGCAAAAAGTTGACCAGCGGACCAGCATTGCCGGGCAAACTGGCGGATTGTACCTCGCAGGATCTTAACCGAACGGAGTTGTTTCTGGTAGAAGGGGATTCGGCAGGAGGATCGGCTAAGCAGGCGCGTGAGCGTGAATTTCAGGCGATCATGCCGCTGAAAGGTAAAATACTGAATACCTGGGAAGTTTCCTCCGATGAGGTTCTGGCTTCGCAGGAGGTACATGATATTTCAGTGGCGATCGGTATCGATCCCGATAGCGACGATCTCAGCCAACTACGTTACGGTAAAATCTGCATTCTGGCAGATGCGGATTCCGATGGTTTGCACATTGCAACGCTGTTATGCGCATTATTTGTCCGTCATTTTCGCGCTCTGGTTCAGAATGGGCATGTTTATGTTGCGATGCCGCCGTTGTATCGTATCGACCTCGGCAAAGAGGTTTATTACGCGCTGGACGAAGAGGAAAAAGCGGGCGTACTGGAGTTGCTTAAACGTAAAAGAGGCAAGCCGAATGTTCAGCGCTTTAAAGGTTTGGGTGAAATGAACCCGTTACAGCTACGTGAAACCACACTGGCGCCAAATACTCGGCGTTTGGTGCAGTTGACTATTAATGAAGAAGAAATCGATCAGACGATAGCAATGATGGATATGCTGCTCGCAAAGAAACGTGCGGAAGATCGCCGTAACTGGTTGCAAGAAAAAGGGGATAAGGCGGAGATAGAAGTGTAACGCCAGCTGCATGCTTATGCGGCAAGAGGCAAGAATAGTGACGAGGCTATTCTGTTGCTGCTTTTATTGTCTGCGCCAGTATGAATAGCCCTCAAGAGGGTTATCCGTTAAATTCAGGGACGGGTGGTGTGACATTTGCTAAACTATGTTTCCAGTCTATATAAAATAAATATACCCTTTATATTTCAAGCTGCTTGTGTGTTGGCCGTCTTTTACTCTCCAGATAGATTACCAAGGTAAGCTATCTGGAGTCTGCGTGGTTGCCGCGTGACAAGGCTCATTAAAGAGCCAACGCGGGGCGTTGTTTAAAGCGCTAACGTTTAATCACGCAGCTCGAATTATTTAGGAGATAGTGACGTTGAAGGTGGTGTCTGCCATGTCTAATTTGCTTGTGTCTGGCGAATCATATGAACTCGATTTGCTTGATGAACGGCCGTTTAGCCAAACGGACTATGAGATCCTAAAATCGTATGAAGCGGTAGTTGATGGTTTAGCCATGCTGATTGGCGAGCACTGTGAGATTGTGCTGCATTCGCTAGAAGATCTGAAATGTTCTGCCGTACGTATTGCTAATGGGGAGCATACCGGCAGAAAAATTGGTTCACCGATTACCGATCTTGCATTACGCATGTTGCATGATATGGCCGGTGAAGATAGCAGCGTGTCGAAAGCCTATTTCACCCGCGCTAAGAGCGGGGTATTGATGAAATCAGTCACAATCGCCATTCGTAACCGCGATCAACGAGTGATTGGGCTGCTGTGTATCAATATTAACCTGGATGTGCCGTTTTCCCAGATCATACAGACCTTTATTCCACCTGAAACGCACGATGTCGCCTCTTCCGTAAACTTTGCGTCATCGGTTGACGATCTTGTCGCACAAACATTGGAGTTTTCGATCGAGGAGGTCAATGGGGATCGTAACGTTTCCAATAACGCGAAGAATCGTCAAATCGTCCTCAGTCTCTATGAGAAAGGTATCTTCGATATTAAAGATGCGATTAACCAGGTCGCTGAGCGCCTCAATATCTCTAAACACACCGTCTATCTTTATATACGCCAGTTCAAAAGCGGTGACTTCGCTGGGCATGAGCGCTGATGCTAACGTATTGTTTGCTGGTGACTGGCCCGGCTTATGGCACACAGCAAGCGAGCAGTGCCTTGCAATTTGCGCAGGCGCTGCTGTCTGAGGGGCATCAACTGAAAAGTGTGTTCTTCTATCGGGAAGGTGTATTGAATGCCAATCAACTGACTTCACCGGCTACGGATGAGTTTGACCTTGTACGTGCCTGGCAGCAGTTGGCGGAAATGCATCAGGTGGCGCTGAATGTTTGCGTCGCTGCCGCTTTGCGCCGCGGTGTGACAGATGCACAGCAAGCCGTTCAGCTCAATCTTGCCGGCGCGAATCTACAACCCGGGTTTGTTCTGAGTGGGCTGGGTGAGTTGGCGCAATCGGTGTTGACCTGCGATCGAGTTATTCAGTTTTAGGTGGCGTTATGAAGCGAGTTGCCTTTGTTTTTACCCATTCGCCGCATGGGAGCGCTTCCGGGCGAGAAGGGCTGGATGCGCTACTGGCAATGTCAGCACTGACGGAAGAAATTGGCGTGTTTTTTGTTGGCGATGGCATACTTCAATTGCTGCCTCAGCAACAGCCAGACCGGATTTTGATGCGTAATTACATCGCTACGTTTGGCGTGTTACCGCTGTACGATATCGACTGTTGTTATCTGTGCGAAACGTCCGTGCGCCAGCGCGGTCTGCCTATCGACACGGACTGGGTTTTAAAGGCAGAGTTATTAGCGCCGGAGGACTGGCGTAACAAGTTGGCGAGCTATCATTCTATCCTTTCATTTTAATGACGGATCTTTCGGCTTATGCTGCATACACTCTCATGTTCCCCTTATTACGCCGATTTGGATGTCCTGCTGCGTAGTTTAGATCCTACAGATGTCTTAGTCTTATTGCAGGATGGGGTCATTGCTGCGTTGAAGAACGGGAATATTATTCATCGTCTACTTGATTCAAACGTTACTCTCTATGCACTCCGGCCAGATGTAGTAGCGAGGGGGATGACTGAACAAATTTCATGCAGTGTCGCGCTCATCGACTATAATGATTTTGTTCAACTGACGGTGATTCATCCGCAGCAATTGGCGTGGTAATGCTGAATTTTTGACTATTTCTTGACTCCTTCCACTGCCAGCCCTAAAATTCCGCGTCCTCATACTTTGCCTTGCGCGAGCATGAGACGATTTATTACGTGTTTACGAAGCAAAACCCAGGAGCTTTTTTAATGGCAACAATTAACCAGCTGGTACGCAAACCACGCTCCCTGAAGGCTGCTAAAAGCAACGTTCCGGCGCTGGAAGCCTGCCCGCAGAAACGTGGTGTATGTACCCGTGTATATACCACCACCCCTAAAAAACCGAACTCTGCGCTGCGTAAAGTATGCCGTGTTCGTTTGACTAATGGTTTTGAAGTAACCTCCTATATTGGTGGTGAAGGTCATAACCTGCAGGAGCACTCCGTGATCCTGATCCGTGGCGGTCGTGTTAAAGACCTGCCAGGTGTGCGTTACCACACCGTTCGTGGCGCGCTGGACTGCTCAGGTGTTAAAGACCGTAAGCAATCCCGTTCCAAATACGGCGTGAAGAAGCCAAAGGCTTAATGGTTCTCCGTTAAGTAAGGCCAAACGTTTAAACTTAAATGTCAAACTAAACTCGTAGAGTTTTGGACAATCCTGAATTAACAACGGAGTATTTCCATGCCACGTCGTCGTGTTATTGGTCAACGTAAAATTCTGCCAGATCCAAAGTTCGGATCAGAACTTCTGGCCAAATTTGTCAACATTCTGATGGTAGATGGTAAAAAATCTACTGCGGAAGCAATCGTCTATACCGCGCTGGAGACCCTGGCTCAGCGTTCTGGTAAAGATCATCTGGAAGCCTTTGAAGTAGCACTAGACAACGTTCGCCCGACTGTCGAAGTTAAGTCCCGTCGCGTTGGTGGTTCTACTTATCAGGTACCAGTAGAAGTCCGTCCGGTTCGTCGTAATGCTCTGGCAATGCGTTGGATCGTAGAAGCTGCTCGTAAACGCGGTGATAAATCTATGGCTCTGCGCCTGGCGAACGAACTTTCTGATGCAGCAGAAAACAAAGGCACTGCTGTTAAGAAACGTGAAGACGTTCACCGTATGGCTGAAGCCAACAAGGCGTTCGCTCACTACCGTTGGTAATCCCTTCGTTGTAGTCATGCTAACCAAGCGGGCGCCAAAAATAGCCGACCCGCTTGGGTTAACTAAATTGAACGCCCTAGTATATAGAGGATACAAATGGCTCGTACAACACCCATCGCACGCTACCGTAATATCGGTATCAGTGCGCACATCGACGCCGGTAAAACCACGACTACTGAACGTATTCTGTTCTACACCGGTGTAAACCATAAAATCGGTGAAGTCCACGACGGCGCGGCTACCATGGACTGGATGGAACAGGAGCAGGAACGTGGTATTACTATCACTTCTGCAGCGACGACGGCATTCTGGTCTGGCATGGCCAAGCAGTATGAACCGCATCGCGTAAACATCATTGATACTCCGGGACACGTTGACTTCACTATCGAAGTAGAGCGTTCCATGCGTGTACTTGATGGTGCGGTGATGGTTTACTGCGCAGTTGGTGGTGTTCAGCCACAGTCTGAAACCGTATGGCGTCAGGCAAACAAATATAAAGTTCCACGCATTGCGTTCGTAAACAAAATGGACCGCATGGGTGCTAACTTCCTAAAAGTTGTTGGTCAGATTAAAACCCGTTTGGGCGCGAATCCTGTTCCGTTACAGCTGGCAATTGGTGCTGAAGAAGGTTTCACCGGTGTTGTTGATCTGGTGAAAATGAAAGCGATCAACTGGAATGATGCCGATCAGGGCGTGACCTTCACATATGAAGATATTCCGGCTGATATGCAGGAGTTAGCTGATGAATGGCACCAAAATCTGATTGAATCCGCCGCCGAAGCTTCTGAAGAGTTGATGGAGAAATATCTGGGCGGTGAAGAACTGACTGAGGAAGAGATTAAAAAAGCTCTGCGTCAGCGCGTTCTAAGCAATGAGATCATTCTGGTAACCTGTGGTTCCGCCTTTAAAAACAAAGGTGTTCAGGCGATGCTGGATGCGGTGATTGATTATCTTCCATCACCGGTTGACGTGCCTGCGATCAACGGTATTTTGGACGACGGCAAAGATACTCCGGCTGAGCGTCATGCTAGTGATGACGAGCCATTTGCTGCACTGGCGTTCAAAATCGCAACTGACCCATTCGTAGGTAACTTGACCTTCTTCCGTGTGTATTCCGGTGTGGTTAATTCTGGCGACACGGTGCTGAACCCAGTGAAATCAGCTCGTGAACGTTTTGGTCGTATCGTTCAGATGCATGCCAATAAGCGTGAAGAGATCAAAGAAGTTCGCGCAGGTGATATCGCAGCGGCTATCGGTCTGAAAGACGTCACGACGGGTGACACCTTGTGTGATCCTGACAACGCTATCATTTTGGAACGTATGGAATTCCCAGAACCGGTAATTTCTATCGCCGTAGAACCGAAGACTAAAGCAGACCAGGAAAAAATGGGTCTGGCACTCGGTCGTCTGGCGAAGGAAGACCCGTCTTTCCGCGTATGGACTGATGAAGAGTCTAATCAGACTATCATCGCGGGTATGGGTGAACTGCACCTCGACATTATCGTCGACCGTATGAAGCGTGAATTCAATGTTGAAGCAAACGTGGGTAAACCTCAGGTTGCTTATCGTGAAGCGATTCGTGCGAAAGTTACCGATATTGAAGGTAAACACGCCAAGCAGTCAGGCGGTCGCGGTCAGTATGGCCACGTTGTGATCGATATGTATCCGTTGGAACCAGGCTCGAATCCGAAGGGCTACGAGTTTATCAACGATATTAAAGGTGGGGTAATTCCTGGTGAATATATCCCGGCCGTTGATAAAGGTATTCAGGAACAATTGAAAGCAGGGCCGCTGGCAGGCTATCCGGTCGTTGATCTCGGCGTACGTTTGCACTTTGGTTCTTACCATGACGTTGACTCCTCGGAATTGGCGTTTAAACTGGCCGCTGCTATTGCCTTCAAAGATGGTTTTAAGAAAGCCAAACCTGTGCTGCTTGAGCCGATCATGAAGGTTGAAGTAGAAACGCCGGAAGAGAATACTGGCGACGTTATCGGTGACCTTAGCCGTCGTCGTGGTATGCTCAAGGGACAAGAATCCAACGTGACTGGCGTTGTGATTCACGCTGAAGTCCCGCTATCTGAAATGTTCGGATATGCAACTCAGCTGCGTTCTCTGACCAAAGGCCGTGCTTCTTACTCTATGGAATTCCTAAAGTATGATGACGCGCCGAACAACGTTGCTCAGGCCGTAATTGAAGCCCGTGGTAAATAAGCCACAGGGTTAAAACCAAAATCCCGCGCTCTCTCCTGAAGGTGAGAGCGCTATAGTAAGGAATATCGCCGTGTCTAAAGAAAAATTTGAACGTACAAAACCGCACGTCAACGTCGGTACTATCGGCCACGTTGACCATGGTAAAACGACGCTGACCGCTGCAATCACTACCGTCCTGGCTAAAACTTACGGTGGTGCTGCCCGTGCATTCGATCAGATTGATAATGCGCCGGAAGAAAAAGCGCGTGGTATCACCATCAACACGTCTCACGTTGAATATGACACCCCGACACGCCACTACGCACACGTAGACTGCCCGGGACACGCCGACTATGTGAAAAACATGATCACCGGTGCGGCGCAGATGGATGGCGCAATCCTGGTTGTTGCCGCGACTGACGGCCCGATGCCGCAAACGCGTGAACACATCCTGTTGGGCCGTCAGGTAGGCGTTCCGTACATCATCGTGTTCCTGAACAAATGCGACATGGTTGATGACGAAGAGCTGCTGGAACTGGTTGAGATGGAAGTGCGTGAACTGCTGTCTCAATATGACTTCCCAGGCGATGACACGCCGATCGTGCGTGGCTCTGCATTGAAAGCGCTGGAAGGCGAAGCCCAGTGGGAAGAAAAAATCATTGAACTGGCTGGCTACCTGGATTCCTATATCCCAGAACCAGAACGTGCGATTGACAAACCTTTCCTGTTGCCAATCGAAGACGTCTTCTCCATTTCTGGTCGCGGTACTGTGGTAACGGGTCGTGTAGAACGCGGTGTTATCAAAGTTGGCGAAGAAGTAGAGATCGTGGGTATCAAGGACACCGCGAAGTCTACCTGTACTGGCGTAGAAATGTTCCGCAAACTGCTGGACGAAGGTCGTGCAGGCGAGAACGTGGGTGTTCTGCTGCGTGGTATTAAACGTGAAGAAATCGAACGTGGTCAGGTACTGGCTAAGCCGGGTTCTATCAAGCCGCACACGCAGTTCGAGTCAGAAGTGTATATCCTGAGCAAGGATGAAGGTGGTCGTCATACGCCGTTCTTCAAAGGCTATCGTCCGCAGTTCTACTTCCGTACCACTGACGTAACGGGCACCATCGAACTGCCAGAAGGTGTAGAGATGGTAATGCCGGGCGACAACATCAAAATGGTTGTTACTCTGATCCACCCAATCGCGATGGATGACGGTTTGCGTTTCGCCATCCGTGAAGGCGGTCGTACTGTAGGTGCGGGCGTTGTTTCTAAAGTTATCGCTTAATTCTCAAGGAATTAAGTAACAACGCGATGTTGCAAAAAAGGACACTTCGGTGTCCTTTTTTATAGCGTTGACAAAACTGTAATTGAAATAAAAATCATTCTTATTTAGACTCTAGTCCGCTGAAAGTTAATTACCTTTTGCAACTGCTAAGCGGCCAGAGGCAACATTGAGGTATGCAGAGCCGCAATTGAGAGAATGAGTTATTTCATATGTATGTCTGCCTTTGTAATGCAATTTCCGATAAAGTTATTCGACACGCTGTTCACCAGCATCAACCTAAATCGCTAAATCAATTACGTCACTTGATGCCAATTGGCAGCGATTGTGGTAGATGTATTCGCCAAGCTCGCCTGATTATGGAAGAAGAACAAGCTTTGCTATCACAAATCTCAGATGTAGCCTAATGCCACTTATACATTAAACCATACTAAATGTAGGTTGTTTCATTGACTCTACTCCTTACGGCTCTACACTTTTAATACTTGGGGCGGAGGAGCACTGTCATGAAAGGCGATAAAAAAGTCATATCACATTTAAATAAGTTACTAGGTAATGAGTTGGTTGCTATCAACCAATACTTTCTACATGCCCGCATGTTTAAAAACTGGGGGTTAACACGTCTTGACCAGCATGAATACCATGAATCTATCGATGAGATGAAACACGCTGATCGGTACATCGAGCGTATCCTCTTTCTGGAAGGCATCCCCAACTTGCAAGATCTCGGTAAGCTCAATATTGGCGAGGACGTAGAAGAGATACTGCGTTCCGACCTGCTGCTGGAATTGGAGGGGGCTAAGGATTTGCGCGAAGGGATTGCATATATGGATTCGGTGCGCGATTACGTCAGTCGCGATCTGCTAATTGAGATCTTGGCGGATGAAGAAGGGCATATTGATTGGATAGAGACAGAGCTTGAGTTGATCGCTCGTCTCGGATTATCGAATTACCTTCAGGCGCAACTACAGTAGACACAATACCTGTAATGAGCGATTGCTTACTGAACAAATTTGCGTATAATGCGCGGGCCTATCTGAATTAAGATAGGCCTGTTTTGTTAAATATTGCACACATTATTGTGTGGTATATCGACTTACAGCGGCATTATGCGTTAACGAATGCCAACAATACCTCCGATTTGGAGGTTATGTGCTAACGATTACACTCCCCCATCAATCGAAATGGGTGTGAGGAGTAATTTTTTACGTTTATAAATAATTGGAGCTCTGGTCTCATGCAGAACCAAAGAATCCGTATCCGTCTGAAAGCGTTTGATCACCGCTTGATTGATCAATCAACTGCGGAAATCGTCGAGACTGCTAAGCGCACTGGTGCGCAAGTTCGTGGTCCGATCCCGTTGCCGACTCGCAAAGAGCGCTTTACCGTCCTGGTTTCTCCGCACGTTAATAAAGACGCGCGCGATCAGTATGAGATTCGCACTCACAAGCGTCTGGTTGACATCGTTGAGCCAACCGAGAAAACCGTTGATGCTCTGATGCGTCTGGATCTGGCTGCTGGTGTAGACGTGCAGATCAGCCTGGGTTAATCAGGTCATTGAGCGATTGAGAGGTTGAAACAATGATTGGTTTAGTCGGTAAAAAAGTGGGTATGACCCGTATCTTCACTGAAGACGGCGTGTCTATCCCTGTAACTGTTATCGAAATTGAAGCAAACCGTGTCACTCAAGTTAAAGACTTGGCTAACGACGGTTACCGCGCTGTGCAAGTAACTACCGGTGCTAAAAAAGCAAACCGTGTTACCAAACCAGAAGCAGGTCACTTTGCTAAAGCTGGCGTAGAAGCTGGCCGTACTCTGCGTGAATTCCGTCTGTCTGAAGGCGAAGAGTTCACTGTGGGTCAAAGCATTAGTGTTGAAATTTTCGCAGACGTTAAAAAAGTAGACGTTACTGGTACATCTAAAGGTAAAGGTTTTGCTGGCACAGTTAAGCGCTGGAACTTCCGTACTCAAGATGCGACTCACGGTAACTCCTTGTCTCACCGCGTTCCGGGTTCCATCGGTCAGAATCAGACTCCGGGCAAAGTGTTCAAAGGCAAGAAAATGGCAGGCCAACTGGGTAATGAACGTGTCACTGTTCAGAGCTTAGATGTGGTGCGTGTTGACGCTGAGCGTAACCTGCTGCTGGTTAAAGGTGCTGTTCCGGGAGCAACCGGTAGCGACCTGATCGTTAAACCAGCTGTGAAGGCGTGAGGAGATAGCAATGGAATTAGTATTGAAAGACGCGCAAAGCGCGCTGACTGTTTCCGAAACTACCTTCGGTCGTGATTTTAACGAAGCGCTGGTACATCAGGTTGTTGTTGCTTATGCAGCAGGTGCCCGTCAAGGTACTCGCGCTCAGAAGACGCGTGCTGAAGTCACTGGTTCTGGTAAAAAACCATGGCGTCAGAAAGGAACTGGCCGTGCACGTTCCGGTTCTGTTAAGAGCCCGATCTGGCGTTCCGGTGGTGTAACCTTCGCCGCAAAGCCACAAGATCACAGTCAGAAAGTTAACAAAAAGATGTACCGTGGCGCGCTGAAAAGCATTCTGTCCGAACTGGTACGTCAAGATCGTCTGATCGTTGTCGAGAAGTTCTCTGTAGAAGCGCCGAAAACCAAGCTGCTGGCTCAGAAACTGAAAGACATGGCCCTGGAAGATGTACTGATCATCACTGGTGAATTGGATGAAAATCTGTTCCTGGCAGCGCGTAACTTATACAAAGTTGACGTGCGTGATGTGGCAGCGATCGACCCAGTTAGCCTGATCGCCTTCGACAAAGTCGTTATGACTGCCGATGCAGTTAAGCAAGTTGAGGAGATGCTGGCATGATCCGTGAAGAACGTCTGCTGAAAGTACTGCGCGCGCCGCACGTATCTGAAAAAGCGTCTACCGCGATGGAAAAAACGAATACCATCGTTCTCAAAGTAGCTAAAGACGCGACTAAAGCAGAGATTGTTGCTGCTGTTGAGAAACTGTTCGAAGTAGAAGTTAAAGACGTAAATACTCTTGTCGTTAAGGGTAAAGTCAAGCGTCACGGACAGCGTATCGGTCGTCGTAGCGACTGGAAAAAAGCTTACGTCACCCTGAAAGAAGGCCAGAATCTGGACTTCATCGGCGGCGCTGAGTAAGTCGGAGGAGAAAGACAATGGCAGTTGTTAAATGTAAACCGACATCTCCGGGTCGTCGCCACGTAGTTAAAGTGGTTAACCCTGAGCTGCACAAGGGCAAACCTTATGCCCCGTTGCTGGAAAAGAACAGCAAATCCGGTGGCCGTAACAACAATGGTCGTATCACTACCCGCCATATTGGTGGTGGTCATAAGCAGGCTTACCGTATTGTTGACTTCAAACGCAACAAAGATGGTATTCCGGCTGTTGTTGAGCGTCTGGAATACGACCCGAACCGTTCCGCAAATATCGCGCTGGTTCTATATAAAGATGGCGAACGTCGTTACATTCTGGCGCCGAAAGGCCTGAAAGTTGGCGATCAGATCCAATCTGGTGTTGATGCTGCTATCAAAGCGGGTAACACCCTGCCGATGCGTAATATCCCGGTAGGTTCAACGGTTCATAACGTAGAACTTAAACCAGGCAAGGGCGGTCAATTGGCACGTTCTGCTGGCGCTTACGTTCAGATCGTTGCACGTGATGGTGCTTACGTGACCCTGCGTCTGCGTTCTGGTGAAATGCGTAAAGTTGAATCTGACTGCCGCGCAACCCTGGGCGAAGTTGGCAATGCTGAGCATATGCTGCGCGTTTTGGGTAAAGCAGGTGCTGCACGCTGGCGTGGTGTTCGTCCTACCGTTCGCGGTACGGCAATGAACCCAGTCGACCACCCGCACGGTGGTGGTGAAGGTCGCAACTTTGGTAAGCACCCGGTAAGTCCGTGGGGCGTTCAGACCAAAGGTAAAAAGACCCGCAGCAACAAGCGTACTGATAAATTTATCGTACGTCGCCGTACTAAATAATCTTAGAGGATAAACCATGCCACGTTCTCTCAAGAAAGGTCCATTTATTGACCTGCACTTGCTGAAGAAGGTAGAGAAAGCGGTGGAAAGCGGCGACAAGAAGCCTTTGCGCACTTGGTCCCGTCGTTCAACGATCTTTCCAAACATGATCGGTTTGACCATCGCTGTCCATAATGGTCGTCAGCACGTTCCGGTGTTTGTTTCCGATGAAATGGTCGGTCACAAACTGGGTGAATTCGCGCCGACTCGTACTTATCGCGGCCATACGGCCGATAAAAAGGCTAAGAAGCGCTAAGGTAGGAGGAAGAGATGGAAACTATCGCTAAACATCGCCACGCTCGTTCTTCTGCTCAAAAGGTCCGCCTGGTGGCAGACCTGATTCGCGGTAAGAAAGTGTCGCAAGCTCTGGAAGTTCTGACCTATACCAACAAGAAAGCTGCTGGTCTGGTTAAAAAAGTGCTGGAGTCTGCTATTGCTAACGCAGAACACAACGATGGCGCTGATATTGATGATCTAAAAGTTGCGAAAATTTTCGTTGACGAAGGCCCGAGCATGAAGCGCATTATGCCGCGTGCTAAAGGTCGTGCAGATCGTATCCTGAAGCGTACCAGCCACATTACAGTGGTTGTGTCCGATCGCTGAGACTCTGGAGACTAGCAATGGGTCAGAAAGTACATCCTAATGGTATTCGCCTGGGTATTGTCAAACCTTGGAACTCTACCTGGTATGCGAATACCAAAGAATTCGCTGACAATCTGGACAGCGATTTTAAAGTTCGTAAATACCTGACGAAGGAATTGGAGAAAGCTTCCGTTTCTCGTATCGTTATCGAACGTCCGGCCAAAAGTATTCGTGTGACCATTCACACGGCACGTCCGGGCATCGTGATCGGTAAAAAAGGTGAAGATGTTGAAAAACTGCGCAAAGTCGTCGCGGATATCGCTGGCGTGCCTGCTCAGATCAATATCGCTGAAGTACGTAAGCCTGAACTGGACGCAAAACTGGTTGCTGACAGCATCACTTCTCAACTGGAGCGTCGTGTGATGTTCCGTCGTGCGATGAAGCGTGCGGTACAGAATGCCATGCGTCTGGGTGCTAAGGGGATTAAAGTTGAAGTCAGCGGTCGTCTTGGTGGTGCAGAGATCGCACGTACCGAATGGTATCGTGAAGGTCGCGTACCGTTGCACACGCTGCGTGCAGACATTGACTACAACACGTCCGAAGCACACACCACTTATGGTGTTATCGGTGTAAAAGTGTGGATCTTCAAAGGTGAGATCCTGGGTGGTATGGCTGCCGTTGAACAACCGGAAAAACCGGCTGCTCAACCTAAGAAGCAGCAGCGTAAAGGCCGCAAGTAAGGAGCGTCGCTGATGTTACAACCAAAGCGTACAAAATTCCGTAAGGTGCACAAGGGCCGCAACCGTGGTCTGGCGCAGGGTACGGATGTGAGCTTCGGCACTTTCGGTCTGAAAGCTGTTGGCCGCGGTCGCCTGACTGCTCGTCAAATCGAAGCTGCACGTCGTGCTATGACACGTGCTGTTAAGCGTCAAGGTAAAATCTGGATTCGCGTATTCCCAGACAAGCCGATCACCGAGAAACCGCTTGAAGTTCGTATGGGTAAAGGTAAAGGTAACGTGGAATATTGGGTTGCCTTGATTCAGCCAGGTAAAGTCCTGTACGAAATGGACGGGGTGCCGGAAGAGTTAGCCCGCGAGGCATTCCAACTGGCAGCAGCGAAACTGCCGATTAAAACCACCTTTGTAACTAAGACGGTGATGTAATGAAAGCAAATGAGCTGCGTGAAAAGAGCGTAGAAGAGCTGAACACTGAACTGCTTAGCTTGCTCCGCGAGCAATTTAACTTGCGTATGCAAGCTGCCAGTGGTCAGTTGCAACAGACCCACTTGGTAAAACAAGTGCGTCGCAATATTGCACGAGTTAAGACTTTACTGACTGAGAAGGCGGGTGCGTAATGACCGATAAAATCCGTACTCTGCAAGGTCGTGTTGTAAGCGACAAAATGGAAAAATCCATCGTTGTCGTTATCGAACGTTTTGTGAAACACCCGCTTTACGGTAAGTTCATTAAACGTACGACTAAGCTGCACGTACATGACGAGAACAATGATGCGGGCATCGGTGATGTGGTTGAAATCCACGAATGCCGCCCGCTGTCCAAAACTAAGTCTTGGACGTTGGTTCGCGTTGTAGAGAAAGCGATTCTGTAATAGAGTGGTTCGCTTATCTCTCATGATAAACGGCTCTGCGAAGGGCCGTTTATTTTTTCTACCCATACCAAGGAAGCGGTGTTATAATGCCGCGCCCTCAATTATGGGGTATTTAATGGCCCGAAAGGGTCCTAAAGTAGTTGACATTAGCGGAGCACTAAAATGATCCAAGAACAGACTATGCTGAATGTGGCCGATAATTCCGGTGCACGTCGCGTAATGTGTATCAAGGTTCTAGGTGGCTCGCACCGTCGCTACGCAGGCGTCGGCGATATCATCAAAATTACCATTAAGGAAGCTATTCCTCGTGGTAAGGTGAAAAAAGGCGATGTTCTGAAGGCGGTAGTGGTGCGCACCAAGAAGGGTGTTCGTCGCCCGGACGGTTCTGTCATTCGCTTCGATGGCAATGCTTGCGTTATTTTAAACAATAACAGCGAACAGCCTATCGGTACGCGTATTTTTGGGCCGGTAACTCGTGAACTGCGTAATGAGAAGTTCATGAAAATTATCTCTTTAGCCCCAGAAGTACTTTAAGGAGCGAGTCATGGCAGCGAAAATCCGTCGTGATGACGAAGTTATTGTGCTAACCGGTAAAGATAAAGGTAAGCGCGGTAAAGTAAAAAATGTCCTGTCTGCTAGTAAGGTCATTGTTGAAGGTATTAATCTGGTTAAGAAACATCAGAAGCCGGTTCCGGCTCTGAATCAGCCAGGTGGCATCGTTGAAAAAGAAGCGGCAATTCAAGTTTCTAACGTTGCAATCTTCAATACGGCGACTGGTAAGGCTGACCGTGTAGGCTTTAGATTCGAAGACGGAAAAAAAGTCCGTTTCTTTAAATCTACTAGCGAAACTATCAAGTAATTTGGAGTAGTACGATGGCGAAACTGCATGATTACTACAAAGACGAAGTAGTTAAAAAACTCATGACTGAGTTTAACTACAATTCTGTCATGCAAGTCCCTCGGGTCGAGAAGATCACCCTGAATATGGGTGTTGGTGAAGCGATCGCTGACAAGAAGTTGCTGGATAATGCAGCAGCCGATCTAACAGCAATCTCCGGTCAAAAACCGTTGATCACTAAAGCACGCAAATCTGTTGCAGGCTTCAAAATCCGTCAGGGCTATCCGATCGGCTGTAAAGTGACTCTGCGTGGCGAGCGCATGTGGGAGTTTCTTGAGCGTCTGATTTCCATTGCTGTACCACGTATTCGTGATTTCCGTGGCTTGTCCGCTAAGTCTTTTGATGGTCGTGGCAACTACAGCATGGGTGTGCGTGAGCAGATCATCTTCCCGGAAATCGACTATGATAAGGTCGATCGCGTGCGTGGTTTGGATATTACCATTACCACTACTGCGAAATCCGATGATGAAGGCCGTGCGCTATTGGCCGCCTTTAACTTCCCATTCCGCAAGTAAGGTAGGGTTACTAATGGCTAAGCAATCCATGAAAGCACGCGAAGTTGTTCGTGTGAAATTGGCTGAAAAATACCGCGCTAAGCGCGAGGAATTAAAAGCTATTATCTCTAGTGTGAACTCTTCCGACGAAGAACGTTGGGATGCGGTTCTTAAGCTGCAGACTCTGCCGCGTGATTCCAGCCCGTCTCGTCAGCGTAATCGCTGCCGCCAAACTGGCCGTCCGCACGCTTTCCTGCGGAAGTTCGGGTTGAGCCGTATCAAAGTCCGTGAAGCCGCTATGCGCGGTGAAATTCCGGGTTTGAAAAAGGCTAGCTGGTAATTGTCACCAATTGAATCACGGGAGTAAAGACAGATGAGCATGCAAGATCCGATCGCGGATATGCTGACCCGTATCCGTAACGGTCAAGCCGCGAACAAAGTTGCGGTCACCATGCCTTCCTCCAAGCTGAAAGTGGCAATTGCCAACGTGCTGAAGGAAGAAGGTTATATTAAAGATTTTAAAATCGAAGGCGACGCTAAACCTGAATTGGAATTAGAACTTAAATATTTCCAAGGTAAGGCTGTGGTGGAAAGCATTCAGCGGGTGAGCCGTCCAGGTTTGCGCATCTATAAAAGAAAAGATGAGCTACCGAAAGTTATGGCTGGTTTGGGTATCGCCGTTGTTTCTACCTCTAAAGGCGTTATGACTGATCGTGCAGCTCGCCAGGCTGGTCTTGGTGGCGAGATTATCTGCTACGTAGCTTAATCGGGAGGAAAAATGTCTCGTGTTGCAAAAGCACCCGTCGTCATTCCTGCCGGCGTAGAGGTAAAACTCAACGGTCAGGATGTTTCGATTAAGGGTAAAAACGGCGAATTGAGTCGTAAGATCCATGATGCTGTTGAAGTTAAACAGGCTGACAACGTTCTGACTTTCGCTCCGCGCGAAGGCTTTGTTGACGGATGGGCCCAAGCGGGCACTACCCGTGCGCTGTTGAACGCAATGGTAATCGGTGTTACCGAAGGTTTCACTAAGAAGCTGCAGCTGGTTGGTGTTGGTTACCGTGCTGCTGTTAAAGGCAATGTGGTTAACTTATCTCTCGGGTTCTCTCACCCGGTAGATCATGCACTGCCGGCAGGTATTACTGCAGAATGTCCAAGCCAAACTGAAATCGTACTGAAAGGTGCAGATAAGCAGGCTATTGGTCAGGTTGCTGCGGAATTACGCGCCTATCGTCGTCCTGAGCCGTATAAAGGCAAGGGTGTCCGTTACGCCGACGAAGTCGTGCGTACCAAAGAGGCTAAGAAGAAGTAAGGTAACACTATGGATAAGAAAGCAGCTCGTATCCGTCGTGCGACCCGCGCACGCCGTAAGCTCCAGGAACTGGGTGCAACGCGATTGGTGGTACATCGTACCCCACGTCATATTTATGCGCAGGTCATTGCACCGAACGGTTCTGAGGTCCTGGTAGCCGCTTCTACTGTAGAAAAAGCTATCGCTGAACAATTGAAATCAACCGGTAATAAGGACGCAGCAAGTGCAATTGGTAAAGCTATTGCAGAACGTGCGTTAGAAAAAGGCATCAAGGATGTCTCTTTTGACCGGTCCGGTTTCCAATATCATGGTCGAGTCCAGGCACTGGCAGAAGCTGCCCGTGAAGCTGGCCTTCAGTTCTAAGGTAGAGGTGTAAGATGGCTCACATCGAGAAACAAGCTGGCGAACTGCAGGAAAAGCTGATCGCGGTAAATCGCGTATCTAAAACCGTTAAAGGTGGCCGTATTTTTAGCTTCACCGCACTAACTGTAGTGGGTGATGGCAATGGTCGCGTAGGTTTTGGTTACGGTAAAGCGCGCGAAGTTCCAGCAGCAATCCAGAAAGCGATGGAAAAAGCTCGTCGCAATATGATGAATGTCGCGCTGGACAACGGCACCCTGCAGCACCCGGTTAAAGGTGCTCACACAGGGTCTCGTGTGTTCATGCAGCCAGCTTCCGAAGGTACCGGTATCATCGCCGGTGGTGCAATGCGCGCCGTCCTGGAGGTTGCAGGGGTCCACAACGTATTAGCTAAAGCTTATGGTTCCACTAACCCAATTAATGTGGTTCGTGCAACAATTGATGGTTTGGCGAATATGAAGTCCCCGGAAATGGTCGCTGCCAAGCGTGGTAAATCCGTTGAAGAAATTCTGGGGTAATGACCGTGGCTAAGACTATTAAAATTACTCAAACCCGTAGTGCAATCGGTCGTCTGCCGAAACATAAGGCAACACTGCTTGGCCTGGGTCTTCGTCGTATTGGACATACTGTTGAACGTGAGGATACTCCTGCGGTTCGCGGTATGGTCAACGCGGTTTCCTATATGGTTAAAGTGGAGGAGTAACAGATGCGTTTAAATACTCTGTCTCCGGCCGAAGGCGCGAAACACGCGCCGAAGCGTTTAGGTCGTGGTATTGGTTCTGGCTTGGGTAAAACCAGCGGTCGTGGTCACAAAGGTCAGAAGTCTCGTTCTGGCGGTGGCGTACGTCGTGGGTTTGAAGGTGGTCAGATGCCTTTGTATCGTCGTTTGCCGAAGTTCGGTTTCACTTCTCGTAAAGCAGCGATCACAGCCGAAGTCCGTTTGTCTGATCTTGCAAAAGTAGAAGGCGATGTCGTTGACCTGAATACGTTAAAAGCCGCTAATGTTATTGGCATTCAGATTGAATTTGCAAAAGTGATTCTTTCTGGTGAAGTTATCCGCCCAGTAACGATTCGTGGTCTGCGTGTCACTAAAGGTGCTCGTGCTGCTATCGAAACTGCTGGCGGTAAAATTGAGGAATAAGTAGCAGATGGCTAAACAACCAGGGTTAGATTTTCAAAGTGCTAAAGGTGGGGTTGGTGAACTGAAGCGCAGACTTTTGTTTGTTATCGGTGCGCTAATCGTCTTCCGTATTGGCTCTTTTATCCCAATTCCTGGTATTGATGCCACTGTGCTTGCCAAATTGCTTGAACAGCAGCGAGGCACCATTATTGAGATGTTTAATATGTTCTCGGGTGGTGCTCTCAGCCGTGCTTCTATCTTTGCACTGGGTATTATGCCGTATATCTCGGCATCAATTATTATCCAGTTGCTGACGGTGGTTCATCCCACGTTGGCGGAAATTAAGAAAGAAGGGGAAGCTGGCCGACGCAAGATCAGCCAGTATACCCGTTACGGTACATTAGTCCTGGCTATATTTCAGTCTATCGGTATTGCTACCGGTTTGCCAAATATGCCTGGAATGCAAGATTTGGTAATAAATCCAGGTTTTGCTTTCTATTTTACTGCTGTCGTAAGTCTGGTTACTGGAACGATGTTCCTAATGTGGCTAGGCGAACAGATTACTGAACGTGGTATCGGTAACGGTATATCAATCATAATCTTTGCGGGTATTGTTGCGGGTTTGCCGCCGGCCATTGGCCATACCATCGAGCAAGCTCGGCAAGGCGACCTGCACTTCCTCCTGTTGCTGTTGGTTGCAGTTTTAGTGTTTGCAGTAACCTTCTTCGTTGTTTTCATTGAGCGTGGTCAACGTCGTATTGTCGTTAATTACGCAAAACGTCAGCAAGGACGTCGAGTTTATGCCGCACAGAGTACGCATTTACCGCTGAAGGTAAATATGGCTGGGGTTATTCCCGCAATATTCGCTTCCAGTATTATTCTGTTCCCTGCTACGATCGCATCATGGTTTGGGGGCGGTACCGGTTGGGACTGGCTGACAACTATTTCGCTGTATTTGCAGCCCGGGCAACCGCTTTATGTGTTACTCTACGCGTCTGCAATCATCTTCTTCTGTTTCTTCTACACAGCGTTGGTCTTCAACCCGCGTGAAACAGCAGATAACCTGAAGAAGTCCGGTGCATTCGTGCCAGGAATTCGTCCGGGAGAGCAAACGGCGAAATATATTGATAAAGTGATGACTCGCCTAACTCTTATTGGTGCGATGTATATTACCTTTATCTGCCTGATCCCGGAGTTTATGCGTGACGCAATGAAAGTCCCTTTCTATTTCGGGGGAACATCTTTGTTGATTGTTGTTGTCGTCATCATGGACTTTATGGCTCAAGTGCAAACTCTGATGATGTCGAGTCAATATGAGTCTGCATTGAAGAAAGCAAACCTGAAAGGCTATAACCGTTAATTAGGTGAGCTTGAGAAGTTACGGAGAGTAAAAATGAAAGTTCGTGCTTCCGTCAAGAAATTATGTCGTAACTGTAAGATTGTTAAACGTAACGGTGTCGTTCGTGTGATCTGCAGTGCTGAACCAAAGCATAAACAGCGTCAAGGCTGATTATCTCGCATATTTTTCTTGCAAAGTTGGATTGAGCTGGCTAGATTAGCCAGCCAATCTTTTGTATGTAGCCGCAACATTATTTGAGTATCCTGAAAACGGGCTTTTCAGAGTGGTGTTGCTGTATAAAATTGTAGGAGTGCATAGTGGCCCGTATAGCAGGCATTAACATTCCTGATCATAAACATACCGTTATTGCTTTAACGTCGATTTTCGGTATCGGTAAAACCCGGTCACAGGCTATCTGTGCTGCAACTGGGATTGCTGAAGATGTTAAGATCAGTGAGCTGTCTGAAGAGCAAATCGATAAGCTGCGTGACGAAGTTGCTAAGTTTGTTGTAGAAGGTGATCTGCGTCGTGAAGTTACCCTGAGCATCAAGCGTCTTATGGATCTTGGTACTTATCGTGGTTTGCGTCATCGTCGTGGTCTGCCGGTGCGTGGTCAGCGTACCAAGACTAACGCCCGTACCCGCAAGGGTCCGCGTAAACCGATCAAGAAATAATCGGGGTGATTGAATAATGGCAAAGGCACCTATTCGTGCACGTAAACGTGTAAGAAAGCAAGTCTCTGACGGTGTGGCTCATGTCCATGCTTCTTTCAACAATACCATCGTAACTATTACCGATCGTCAGGGTAATGCGTTGGGTTGGGCAACTGCCGGTGGTTCCGGTTTCCGTGGTTCTCGTAAATCTACGCCGTTCGCTGCTCAGGTAGCTGCAGAACGTTGCGCAGAGGCCGTGAAAGAATACGGTATTAAGAACCTGGAAGTTATGGTTAAAGGACCTGGTCCAGGTCGTGAGTCTACTATCCGCGCATTGAACGCGGCTGGTTTTCGCATCACTAATATTACTGATGTGACTCCGATCCCTCATAACGGTTGTCGTCCGCCGAAAAAGCGTCGCGTATAATCGCCGCTTTTAGGATTGCTGGAGAAAGAAAATGGCAAGATATTTGGGTCCTAAGCTCAAGCTGAGCCGTCGTGAAGGCACCGACCTGTTCCTCAAGTCCGGTGTTCGTGCGATCGATTCCAAGTGTAAAATTGAACAAGCTCCTGGTCAGCATGGCGCACGTAAACCGCGTTTATCTGACTATGGTGTTCAGTTGCGTGAAAAGCAGAAGGTTCGCCGTATGTACGGTGTTCTAGAGCGCCAGTTCCGCAACTATTATAAAGAAGCCGCGCGACTGAAAGGCAATACAGGTGCAAACCTGTTGCAACTGCTGGAAGGTCGCTTGGATAACGTAGTCTACCGTATGGGTTTTGGCGCCACTCGTGCTGAAGCACGTCAGATGGTAAGCCATAAAGCAATTATGGTTAACGGCCGCGTTGTTAGCATCGCTTCTTATCAGGTATTCCCGAATGACGTAGTCAGCATCCGTGAGAAAGCGAAGAAGCAGTCTCGCGTAAAAGCCGCTCTGGAGCTGGCTGAACAGCGTGAAAAGCCAACTTGGCTGGAAGTTGATGCTGCCAAGATGGAAGGTGTGTTCAAACGTATTCCTGAACGTACCGATCTGTCTGCGGACATTAATGAACACCTGATCGTCGAGCTTTACTCCAAGTAAAGCTTAGTACCAAAGAGAGGACACAATGCAGGGTTCTGTGACAGAGTTTCTAAAACCGCGCCTGGTTGATATCGAGCAAGTCAGTTCGACGCACGCCAAGGTGACCCTTGAGCCATTAGAGCGAGGTTTCGGCCACACTCTTGGCAACGCACTGCGCCGTATTCTGCTTTCATCCATGCCTGGTTGCGCGGTGACCGAGGTTGAGATTGATGGTGTACTGCATGAGTACAGCACCAAAGAAGGCGTACAGGAAGATATCCTGGAAATCCTGCTCAACCTGAAAGGGCTGGCGGTGAGAGTTCAAGGTAAAGACGAAATTATTCTTACCTTGAATAAATCTGGCATTGGCCCTGTGACTGCAGCCGACATTATCCATGATGGTGATGTCGAAATCGTCAAGCCGCAGCACTTAATTTGCCATCTGACTGATGAAAATGCATCTATTAGTATGCGTATAAAGGTTCAGCGTGGTCGTGGTTATGTGCCGGCGTCTGCCCGTATTCATACGGAAGAAGATGAGCGCCCAATTGGTCGTCTGTTAGTTGATGCCTGCTACAGCCCCGTAGAGCGTATAGCCTACAATGTTGAAGCGGCTCGCGTAGAACAGCGTACTGATTTGGATAAGCTGGTCATCGAAATGGAAACCAATGGTACGATTGATCCTGAAGAGGCAATCCGCCGTGCGGCTACCATCCTGGCTGAACAACTGGAAGCTTTTGTTGACCTACGCGATGTTCGTCAGCCAGAGGTGAAAGAAGAGAAACCAGAGTTCGATCCGATTCTGCTGCGCCCTGTTGACGATCTGGAATTGACTGTCCGCTCTGCTAACTGCCTTAAGGCAGAAGCTATCCACTACATCGGTGATCTGGTGCAGCGTACCGAGGTTGAGTTACTTAAAACACCTAACCTGGGTAAAAAATCTCTTACAGAGATTAAAGATGTACTGGCTTCCCGTGGTCTGTCTCTGGGTATGCGCCTGGAAAATTGGCCGCCGGCAAGTATTGCTGATGAGTAACCGGATCACAGGTTAAGGTTTTACTGAGAAGGATAAGGTCATGCGCCATCGTAAGAGTGGTCGTCAACTGAACCGTAATAGCAGCCATCGTCAGGCTATGTTCCGTAACATGGCTAGTTCTTTGGTTCGTCATGAAATCATCAAGACGACCCTGCCGAAAGCGAAAGAGCTGCGTCGCGTTGTTGAACCGCTGATTACTCTTGCCAAGACCGATAGTGTTGCTAATCGTCGTCTGGCATTCGCCCGTACTCGTGATAACGAGATTGTGGCAAAATTGTTTAATGAACTGGGCCCGCGTTTCGCGAGCCGTGCTGGTGGCTACACTCGTATTATGAAGTGTGGTTTCCGTGCAGGTGATAACGCGCCGATGGCATACATCGAGCTAGTTGATCGCTCAGCTTCACAGACAGAAGAAGTGGCTGCTGCAGAGTAATCTGCAAAAGCATAAAAAACCGGGGTAACCCGGTTTTTTTACATCTGAAATTAACTTAGCTCTATTAATGAAGCGGGTAAGAGATTGCCATGTGGTTGATTGATGAGTTAGTTGAAAAACATATTCGTAAGGCTCAGGATGACGGTGTTTTTGACAACCTTCCTGGAACCGGTAGCCCTTTAATTCTTGATGACGATAGCGGTGTACCGCAGGAGCTAAGAATCGCCTATCGGTTACTCAAGAATGCTGGTTATTTGCCTGTAGAACTTCAAGAAAGGAAAGATGCCTTACAACTAGCTGACTTTCTTAGAACGATATCCTGCGATTCCTCTAAGTATGAGGAAGTATCTCGGCGCTTGCGCATGCTGGAATTTAGCTTGCAGCAGAAAGGGATCAATACTGACTTTCTCTATCAGGAATATAAAACACAGCTTAATAAAAAGCTCTAGTTACCAAAAGAATTCGTTCTCATCTTTCCATTGCTGCTTTATACTTCTCCAGATTTATTAATACATATACTACTCATTAGCTCAATTTTATTAGGAGTGATAATGACCACCTATCGTCATAGACGCGGAAAAATTCAGGACAACGTCATTGAAGCGTTGCTGCATGATCCACTGTTTCGTCAACGTATCGAAGTAAATGAAAAAGGGAAAGGAAGTTATCGCAGAAAAGAAAAGCATATTAAGAAAGGAGATTGGGAGGCCAGAGGTAAGCAATCAAATGATTGTTTACCTCTGGCCTTTCCGCTTCTTACGCGATGAGATAGATGCTGAATAGACTTTGATGTTTACGGTTTAGACTGCTGTTCTTTTAGCAAGTCGCGAATTTCAGACAACAATTTCTCTTCGGCACTAGGCTTTGGTGGTGCATCAGGCGCATCTTCTTGTTTACGCCGTAACTTATTCATTAGTTTTATTGCCATGAAAATGGCAAATGCGACAATGATAAAATCAAATATATTTTGAATGAAAACGCCATAGTTCATGACAACAGCGGGAATGTCGCCCTCTGCGTCACGAAGAATTAGGCTGAATTGTTTAAAATCAACACCGCCTATCAGAAGTCCGAGTGGTGGCATAATAATATCTGATACCAGCGAAGAGACAATTTTTCCAAAAGCTGCGCCAATAATGACCCCCACAGCTAAATCGACAACGTTGCCACGCATGGCAAATTCTCTAAATTCTTTAATGATGCTCATATCCACTCTCCTTGCCAAAAATATAAATTAATTCTAACCAATTGCCGCCTCTTTGCCAGATTATCTATTCGCGATAAACCTGTTCCTAGATTACAAGAAGAAGGGGCTAGGTTGAAATAGTCGTTCAACATCAGGCACAAATTTCTTGTCGGCTAAGAACATAATAAGATGGTCGCCTTGCTCAATTTTGCTATTTGTATTGGCAATAATGACATCATCGCCACGTACAATTGCGCCGATAGTCGTTCCGGGGGGAAGTTTGATCTCGTCAATCATTCTTCCGACAACTTTTGATGTACCCTCGTCGCCGTGGGCGATAGCCTCGATGGCCTCGGCAACACCGCGGCGTAAAGAAGACACGTTAACAATATCTGCCTTGCGGACATGGCTAAGTAGCGCAGAAATAGTGGCCTGTTGCGGAGAGATAGCGACATCAATGACGCTACCCTGAACCAGATCTACATAAGCCTGACGTTGGATGAGTACCATCACTTTTTTTGCCCCCATCCGCTTAGCTAGCATCGCTGACATAATATTTGCTTCATCATCATTGGTAATGGCGATGAAAACATCGATCTGTTCAATATGCTCCTCGGCGAGGAGCTCCTGGTCTGACGCATCGCCATGAAATATAACGGTGTTTTGCAAAAGTTCTGCTAGTTCTACAGCGCGATCGGCATCTCTCTCTATCAATTTGATACTGTAATCTTTTTCTAATCGTAGGGCTAAACCTGCACCGACATTTCCCCCACCGACGATCATAATTCTCTTATAAGGTTTCTCAAGTCGTTGCAATTCACTCATTACTGCGCGTATGTGTTGAGAAGCGGCAACGAAGAACACCTCGTCACCGGCTTCGATAATTGTTGAACCCTGCGGGCGGATAGGGCGATCGTGGCGGAAAATGGCAGCAACACGGGTATCCACATGAGGAATGTGTTCGCGTAGAGAGGTAAGCGCGTTTCCGACCAGTGGGCCGCCATAATAAGCATTAACGGCGACCAAGCATACTTTGCCTTCGGCGAAATTGACGACCTGAAGCGCCCCAGGATATTCGATCAGTTTATAAATATTGTCGATTACTAGCTGTTCTGGAGAGATAAGGTGATCGATGGGAACGGCCTCAGGCAAAAATAGCTGTTCTGATTCTCGGATGTATTCAGCGGCACGAATCCGCGCAATTCGATTTGGGGTTTTGAAAAGAGAATAAGCAATCTGGCACGCTACCATATTCGTTTCATCTGAATTGGTAACGGCGACTAACATATCTGCATCTTCCGCTCCCGCTTCACGTAGTACCCGCGGGTGAGAGGCATAGCCCGTAACGACGCGCAGATCAAACTTATCCTGAAGCTGGCGTAACCGGTTCGCATCAGTATCAACGACAGTGATGTCATTGTTTTCACCGGCTAGATTTTCCGCCAGTGTTCCACCGACCTGACCCGCGCCAAGGATGATAATTTTCATAATAAGCCATGCCGTTTATTGATTGCTGCCTGTTGCAGACAATACTGGGTTCAATATCAGTTTTTTACCAGCTTCGCATAAAAGAAACCATCGCCACCATCAGCATGAGGCAGCATCTGTATGCCTGGCAGTTCGCGTGTTCCCGTATCAACCAGTGTTGCATCGACATGGCGAGTCAGGAAATCAGCAACTTGTTGGGCATTTTCTTGTGGCAGAATGGAGCAAGTCGCGTAGACCATCGTTCCGCCTACTTTGAGATGTGGCCAGATGGCGTCAGAAATCTCTTTTTGCAGCGCAACCAGTTCCTCGATATCTCTGTCCCGGCGCAACCATTTAATATCTGGATGACGACGAATCACGCCAGTGGCGGAACAAGGGGCATCCAACAGAATACGGTCAAACATACGCCCTTTACACCACAAATCGGGGTAACGCCCATCGCCCTGTTTCACTTCTGCATGCATGTTCAATCGAAGTAAATTTTCTTTTACGCGACCTAAACGGGTTTCATCAATATCGACAGCGAGTACGTGAGATTGTGGCGCAGCTTCTAAAATGTGCGTCGTTTTACCTCCAGGTGCGGCGCAGAGGTCGAGGATATGCTCGCCATCTTGTGGATCGAGCCAATAGATGCAACCTTGAGCCGATGCATCCTGCACCGTCGCCCATCCTTGTGAAAATCCTGGTAATTGATCGACGGTACAAGGAGAAGCAAGCCGTACTGCATCAGTGAAAACAGTATGAGGGAATGCCTCAATTCCCTCTTGTGCCAGTAAATTTAAGTAGGCTTCCCGTGTATGGTGTAACCGATTTACGCGTAACCACATCGGAGGACGTTGATTATCCGCCTCAACGATGTCTTGCCATTGATGAGGATAGGCTTGCTCAATGCGTGCCAGCAGCCAGTTTGGATGCAGGTAGTGAGATGAGTGAGTTGCCTCACGCTGAATGAGTTCTTCCTGTTGGCGCTGAAATTGACGCAATACGCCATTTATCAGCCCTTTAAGCTGTGGCCGTTTTAGCGCAACGGCACCTTCTACCGTCTCTGCCAGACTCGCATGTGGTGGGATTCGCGTATAGTGCAGTTGGTAAATGCCGACCATAATGAGGTAATGCAGCGTGCGTTGTTTGCCCGTCAGGGGTTTTGCCATCAGCTGCTGAATACACCACTCCAACTGGGGTAAAACGCGCAATACGCCAAAGCAAAGCTCTTGTAAAAGCGCGCGATCTTTCTCGGAGACTTGACGCTGATAAACAGGTAATAAGGCACTAAGTGATTGTCCCTGATCCAGAACCTGTCCCACCACTTTTGCGGCAATACTGCGTAGATTGTATGAGCTTTTCATGTGTTAGCGATGACATATACGTAAAAAGAGAGGATATACCGGAATGACACCAGTATGAAAAATAGATTAGTCCAGAGTATTACCGGGAACGAACCACTCACGACGTGAGTTAAGCAAGTCCTGCGCGCCCATGATTTTTTTGCCTGCAGGCTGCAATTCCTTAATATTCAAGATGCCATTGGCTGTTGCTACCTGAATGCCTTGCTTGTCTGCCTGTATGATTGTACCTGGCTGTGAGCCATGGGCTTTGGCTATGACCTCAGCTTTCCACACTTTCACTGGCAGTTCATCGACGACGAAATAGCTGACTGGCCAAGGATTAAAAGCACGAATACAGCGCTCAAGCTGCTCTGCAGGTAACTGCCAGTTGAGACGAGCTTCTTCTTTGCTAAGTTTGTCTGCATAGGTGGCAAGAGCGTCATTTTGTTTTTCAGCAACAGCGCTGCCGTCAGCAAGCTGTTCCAGCGTTTCCAATAGGCCACGTGGCCCCAGTTCAGCAAGTTTATCGTACAACGTGGCGCTGGTATCCTGTGGCAGGATGGGGCACGCAAGTTTGTGCAGCATGGCGCCAGTATCCAGCCCGACATCCATTTGCATGATTGTCACTCCCGTTTCGCTATCTCCAGCCCACAACGCACGCTGAATGGGAGCGGCGCCGCGCCAGAGGGGCAATAGGGAACCGTGGACATTAATACAGCCAAGACGAGGCATCGATAATACGGGTTGCGGCAGAATTAAGCCGTAGGCGACAACGACCATAACATCGGCATCTAACGCCTGAACCATCGCCTGATTTTCTGCTGGTCGCAGAGAGTTAGGCTGAAAAACGGGAATGTTATGTTGATCTGCCAGTACTTTTACCGGACTGGGGGTGAGCTTGTTGCCTCTACCTGCTGGTCGGTCGGGCTGTGTAAAAACGCCGACGATCTCATGCACTGATGATAAAAGCGCGTCAAGGTGACGCGCTGCAAAATCCGGGGTGCCAGCAAAGATGATACGTAAAGAATCAGACACGATGCTTCCTGTCAGGATAAAAAATTATCGGGCACGGCTATTCTGCTTAGCCATTTTTTCTAACTTTTGACGAATGCGCTGGCGTTTAAGCGGGGAAAGGTAATCGATAAAGAGTTTTCCAACCAAATGGTCCATTTCATGCTGAATACAAATGGCCAGTAGGTCGCTTGCCTCGAGCTCAAACTCTTTACCTTCACGATCCAATGCTCGCACCCTGACGTGCTCTGCGCGAGGAACCAGCGCACGTGTTTCAGGAATCGACAAACAACCTTCTTCAATGCCAGTATCGCCACTCTTTTCAATCAGTTCGGGATTGATCAACACCAACCGTTGATTTCGTTCTTCAGAGACGTCAATCACGATAATACGCTGATGAATATCAACTTGTGTTGCAGCCAAACCGATACCCTCTTCTTCGTACATGGTATCGAACATATCATCCACGATACGTTGAATCTCTGCATTAACTTCTTTTACGGGTTGCGCAGTGATGCGAAGCCGCTCGTCTGGAAAATGTAATATCTGTAAAACTGACATATATATCTAGATCTGTATCTGAATAGTTAAAAGTATTGATTATCATTCTAGACATTTCCTGCTCTGATTGACAGCATCCACACTGAATTGCACCACTTATCTGAACATAGCGGAATAAGGGACGCTGATGCTATCAACGGAAATTTGGCTACGTATGACGGCCGTAAGGCATCTGAGCGCCGGGCGGGCTCGGGCTATTGTCAGAAGGCTTGTTGATGTAAACACGTTCGATAATGAGAGTCTGAGCACATTAGGTTTGTCTGATACTCAAATCGCACAATTCCATTCCTATGATCGTAAGAGCTTGGGAAAAACACTCGAGTGGTTGTCTTATCCCAATCATCATCTCGTGACGTGCGAGGATGCTCTGTATCCCTTTCTGTTGAGCAATATTCGCGATTTTCCGCTGTTGCTTTTTGTGTCTGGCTCTCCTGAGTTATTGGCATCGCCGCAAATAGCAATTATTGGTAGCCGAGGCAGCAGTGCTTACGGAGAACGCTGGGGACGATTTTTTGCTCAAGAACTTGCTGCCAATGACCTTACAGTGACAAGCGGGCTGGCAATTGGCATTGATGGTATTGCTCATCGTGCGGCTTTGGATGCAGAAGGGGGAACTATCGCTGTGTTGGGAAGTGGGCTGGAGAATATTTATCCTAAGCGGCACGCTAAGCTTGCAGAACGTATTTGTGACGATGGCGGTGCGCTGGTCTCAGAGTTTCCCCTCTCGATGCCCCCTTTCCCAACCAACTTTCCCAGAAGAAATCGCATCATTAGCGGATTAGGTATGGGAGTTCTGGTTATTGAGGCTTCGATTCGCAGCGGGTCGCTAGTCACAGCGCGTTATGCGTTAGAGCAAGGTCGGGAGGTTTTTGCTCTGCCAGGGCCAATCGGTAATCCTATGACAGAGGGAACACACTGGTTAATCCAACAAGGCGCTAGTCTGGTGGCACATCCGAAGGATATTCTTGAACAGTTAGGTGGTGGGTTACAGTGGTTACCGATGCAGAGCGAACAAACTTTTTCTACCGAAGAAGAGGATGACGAATTGCCATTTGCCGACGTGTTGGCTAACGTAGGGGATGAGGTTACACCTGTTGACGTCGTCGCTGAACGTGTCGGCCAACCTGTGCCAGAGATAGTTGTTAAGTTACTTGAACTGGAGTTAGCAGGGTGGATCGCTGCAGTACCCGGCGGCTATGTCCGATTGAGGAGAGCTGGCCATGTTCGACGTACTCATGTACTTGTTTGAGAGCTACATCCAAAATGAAACTGAAATACGTGTCGATCAGGATACGTTAACTGATGACCTCACCCGAGCTGGATTTCATCGTAACGATATCTATAGTGCGCTGAGCTGGCTGGAAAAATTGGCCGATATTCAGGAGGGGCAGACTGCCCCGCTTTATCTTGCTAACGATCCTCTGGCTATGCGGATCTATACACGGGATGAAGAGCTGCGTCTTGATGCGGATTGTCGAGGCTTTTTATTATTCCTTGAGCAAATTCAGGTTCTGAGTCTTGAAACTCGGGAAATGATTATTGAACGCGTCATGGCGTTGGAAACGCAGGAATTTGATCTTGAAGATCTGAAGTGGGTTATTCTCATGGTGCTTTTCAATGTCCCAGGGTGTGAAAATGCCTATCAGCAAATGGAAGAATTACTCTTCGAGGTCAATGACGGTTATGTGCAATAGCCAAAGGAATAACAGTTCGAATGGCTAAACCTGCATTGTTTGCTGAAAAAAAACAGGAAATCTGTCCAGACTGTGGGGCGGTTTTGGTTATCCGTTCTGGTCGGAATGGCCCATTCTTAGGCTGCTCTACTTATCCAGAATGCGAATTCATTCGCCCACTGAAAGCGCAAGTTGATGGACATATCGTCAAAGTGTTGGATGGGCAGCAGTGCCCGCTTTGTCAGTCGACATTGGTACTAAGGCAAGGCCGTTATGGGATGTTCATCGGCTGTAGCAATTACCCTGAATGTCGTCACACCGAGGCGATTGATCGCCCTGATGAAACGGCGATTCGATGTCCACAGTGTAATGTAGGAACGTTGTTACAGCGTAAATCTCGCTATGGCAAGGTGTTTCATTCCTGCGATCGCTATCCCGATTGCCAGTTTACGTTAAACCATAAGCCGGTAGCGGGTGAATGTCCTTCTTGCCATTACACTTTATTGGTTGAGAAAAAAACGGCACAAGGCACCAGGCTATTTTGTGCCAGTAAATTATGTGGAAAACCTATAGCGGCAGAAATTGACAAGAATGAGTAATGTGTGTGCCTAATGAATTAATGATGTCCGTCTTGCAGGAATTACATAACGAGCAGGTTATTGCGTATCCAACTGAAGCAGTATTCGGGTTGGGATGCGATCCTGATAGTGAAGTGGCGGTTAATCGTCTGCTGGCCTTAAAACAACGCCCCTGGCAAAAGGGGCTGATCCTGGTTGCGGCAGATTTTAGCCAATTGGCTCCTTATATTGATGACAGCGTGTTATCTGACGAGCAGAAGGCGATGATGTTTTCCACATGGCCTGGGCCGGTTACTTGGGTATTACCTGCAAAACGCACGACCCCTCAATGGTTAACGGGGCGATTTTCTTCGCTTGCAGTGCGCGTTAGTGACCACTCGTTAGTTAAAGAATTGTGTCGTCATTACGGTAAACCGTTGGTGTCGACCAGCGCCAATTTAAGTGGTCAGCCTCCTTGTCGCACGGCTCTTGAAGTTTCTCAACAGTTTGGTGATGATTTTCCTGTGCTAGTTGGGGATGTCGGAGGACGAATGAACCCGTCGGAAATCAGGGATGTTTTAACAGGCGAACTTATTCGTCAGGGGTAGCGGCAAATTGGAGAAAAACGTGTCTGAAGTAACGTCTTTTGCAGTTTTTGGTAATCCGATTGCGCATAGTAAATCACCTCGCATACATGAGTTATTTGCTGCCCAGACGGGGATAACGTTGACGTACGAGCGTGTTTTAGCGTCTCTGGATGATTTTGAGCAAATGCTACGCCAATATTTTCTCGATGGTGCTTGGGGTGCTAACGTGACTGCGCCCTTCAAAGAGCGCGCCTTTGCCGAAGCCGATGAGCATAGCGAACGCGCGGCGCTAGCTGGGGCGGTCAATACATTGAAGAGGCTGAGTGACGGTCGCCTGTTTGGTGATAATACGGATGGCATTGGTTTACTCAGCGATCTGCAGCGATTGGCGCTGGTGAAGCCGTCGGATCGTGTGTTGCTGGTGGGGGCTGGTGGCGCGGCTCGTGGGGTTATCCAGCCTTTGCTGTCTTATGGCTGTACGGTTGTGCTGACGAATAGGACTTTTTCCAAGGCTGATGATTTGGTTAAGGTTTTCAGTGGTGTTGGGGAAATTAAAGCTGTTGCCCTAGACGAGTTACATAGTCAGTCGTTCGATCTGATCATTAATGCGACATCTTCTGGGATATATGACAGTATTCCTAACTTACCGCCAGAACTCATCTCGTCGAAAACGTGCTGTTATGACATGTTCTATCTGCCGCAATTGACACCTTTTTTGTCATGGTGTGTACAGCATGGTGCTACCCGTTATGCAGATGGCTTGGGAATGTTGGTAGGGCAAGCGGCACATGCGTTCAAGCTTTGGCATGGCGTTATGCCTGATGTGGAACCCGTGATCGATTTACTAGAGCAAGAGCTTACGACGTGAATCAGGCGATCCAGTTCCCTGACCGCGAAAGTTGGGATGAAAAGGTCATGGCGATCCGCTTTCCCGTTTTAGTGAATGGCTTTCAGCAGGAATGTTTAGTGAGTGCAGAGCTGCTTCAGCAACGCTATGGTGGTAATAGCCCTGAACAGTGGCTGTCGCTGTTCAGGGAATATCGATGGGACCTTGAAGATGAATTGGAGAAAATGATCGTTGCTGAAGAATGGGATGATGAAGGTTACTACTCGTTGTCCTGAGCGAGATATTCATCTTTCCAACGAACATAGTTGTTTGCCGAGTAAATCAATCCTTCTATTTCTTCTTGTGTCAGAGGCCTAATTTTTTTGACTGGGCTGCCGAGGTATAGATGTCCCGTTTCTAGTCGTTTTCCTGGAGGGACCAGGCTACCAGCACCAATCATGACATCATCTTCAACAATTACGCCATCCAGAAGTATTGACCCCATTCCTACCAAAACCCGATTTCCTATTTGGCAACCATGCAGCATCGCTTTATGGCCCACCGTGACATCTTCCCCAATAATAAGCGGGTAACCTTCTGGTCTTTTCTCTGAACAGTGGGTAATGTGGAGTACTGATCCATCCTGAATATTACTTCTCGCACCAATAGTGATGTAGTTAACATCGCCACGTATGGCGACAAGTGGCCAGATACTGACATCATTGCCTAGTGTTACCTTGCCAACCACCACGCTAGAATGATCGACCATGACTCTTTCGCCTAAAACGGGAGAAATGCCGTTATAACGACGGAATGTTTTTGCATTCATCGACAACCTCTTAGTTATTTTCCATATACTGATTATTCGCATTACAGACAAAATATCGACAGATATGAGACATCGGCAACTGAAAAGTAATGTGGCGCGAGCGAAGCTTCATCACAAAGGGTGAAAAACGCTCGAACAGAAAGAAAGATCGAGAAAGTTGTTGTGTAATGGCAATTTATCCCTATAATGCGCCACCACTGACACGGCAACAGCGACACGCGGTTGTGGTGGAAAGGAAAAAGATTCAACGAAGGCAGTCAGTCATGACTTGACTTCACAGCGGAAACGCATAACATATGCGCCCGCGCCGCAGTACGCTGCGGCACTGCTCTTTAACAATTCAATCAGACAATCTGTGTGGGCACTCACAAGACCGTATCTTAACGATATAAAAAGTCTTGAAGAGTGAACAACAGTAAATTCATTACGAATAAACAGTTTTAATTCTTTGAGCATGGCTGACGAGTTCAGCAAATCAAACAAATCTTAAATTGAAGAGTTTGATCATGGCTCAGATTGAACGCTGGCGGCAGGCCTAACACATGCAAGTCGAGCGGTAACACAGAGAGCTTGCTCTCGGGTGACGAGCGGCGGACGGGTGAGTAATGTCTGGGAAACTGCCTGATGGAGGGGGATAACTACTGGAAACGGTAGCTAATACCGCATAATGTCGCAAGACCAAAGAGGGGGACCTTAGGGCCTCTTGCCATCGGATGTGCCCAGATGGGATTAGCTAGTAGGTGAGGTAAAGGCTCACCTAGGCGACGATCCCTAGCTGGTCTGAGAGGATGACCAGCCACACTGGAACTGAGACACGGTCCAGACTCCTACGGGAGGCAGCAGTGGGGAATATTGCACAATGGGCGCAAGCCTGATGCAGCCATGCCGCGTGTGTGAAGAAGGCCTTCGGGTTGTAAAGCACTTTCAGCGGGGAGGAAGGCGTGAGAGCGAATACCTTTCATGATTGACGTTACCCGCAGAAGAAGCACCGGCTAACTCCGTGCCAGCAGCCGCGGTAATACGGAGGGTGCAAGCGTTAATCGGAATGACTGGGCGTAAAGCGCACGCAGGCGGTTTGTTAAGTTGGATGTGAAATCCCCGGGCTTAACCTGGGAACTGCATTCAAAACTGACAGGCTAGAGTCTTGTAGAGGGGGGTAGAATTCCAGGTGTAGCGGTGAAATGCGTAGAGATCTGGAGGAATACCGGTGGCGAAGGCGGCCCCCTGGACAAAGACTGACGCTCAGGTGCGAAAGCGTGGGGAGCAAACAGGATTAGATACCCTGGTAGTCCACGCTGTAAACGATGTCGACTTGGAGGTTGTGCCCTAGAGGCGTGGCTTCCGGAGCTAACGCGTTAAGTCGACCGCCTGGGGAGTACGGCCGCAAGGTTAAAACTCAAATGAATTGACGGGGGCCCGCACAAGCGGTGGAGCATGTGGTTTAATTCGATGCAACGCGAAGAACCTTACCTACTCTTGACATCCACAGAATTTGGTAGAGATACCTTAGTGCCTTCGGGAACTGTGAGACAGGTGCTGCATGGCTGTCGTCAGCTCGTGTTGTGAAATGTTGGGTTAAGTCCCGCAACGAGCGCAACCCTTATCCTTTGTTGCCAGCGATTAGGTCGGGAACTCAAAGGAGACTGCCGGTGATAAACCGGAGGAAGGTGGGGATGACGTCAAGTCATCATGGCCCTTACGAGTAGGGCTACACACGTGCTACAATGGCGTATACAAAGAGAAGCGAGCCTGCGAGGGTGAGCGGACCTCATAAAGTACGTCGTAGTCCGGATTGGAGTCTGCAACTCGACTCCATGAAGTCGGAATCGCTAGTAATCGTAGATCAGAATGCTACGGTGAATACGTTCCCGGGCCTTGTACACACCGCCCGTCACACCATGGGAGTGGGTTGCAAAAGAAGTAGGTAGCTTAACCTTCGGGGGGGCGCTTACCACTTTGTGATTCATGACTGGGGTGAAGTCGTAACAAGGTAACCGTAGGGGAACCTGCGGTTGGATCACCTCCTTAGCAAGAAGATATGGATTGAGTGAAGTGCTCACACAGATTGTCTGATGAAGATAGCGAGCAGAATACCTTAATAGGCTTGTAGCTCAGGTGGTTAGAGCGCACCCCTGATAAGGGTGAGGTCGGTGGTTCAAGTCCACTCAGGCCTACCAACTCTTCCATGAGTGGTAATTAGGGTGACTGCGAGTAGCGATGGGGCTATAGCTCAGCTGGGAGAGCGCCTGCTTTGCACGCAGGAGGTCTGCGGTTCGATCCCGCATAGCTCCACCATTAAAAAGACTTCAGAGTGTATTGGAAACAGTATGCTGCGAAGTATTTTGCTCTTTAACAATCTGGAACAAGCTGAAAATTGAAACATGACAGCGGAATAATCGTGAATACCTTGGCTATTTATGGGTAAACACGGTGAATTTGTCTGTCAATGAGTCTCTCAAATAATCACAGCGCGATGATGACTTTGGTTTATCAAAGACACCTTCGGGTTGTGAGGTTAAGCGACTAAGCGTACACGGTGGATGCCTAGGCAGTCAGAGGCGATGAAGGGCGTGCTAATCTGCGAAAAGCGTCGGTAAGCTGATATGAAGCGTTATACCCGACGATACCCGAATGGGGAAACCCAGTGTGTTTAGACACACTATCATGACATGAATCCATAGTGTCATGAGGCGAACCGGGGGAACTGAAACATCTCAGTACCCCGAGGAAAAGAAATCAACCGAGATTCCCCCAGTAGCGGCGAGCGAACGGGGAAGAGCCCAGAACCTGAATCAGTGTGTGTATTAGTGGAAGCGTCTGGAAAGTCGCACAGTAAAGGGTGATAGTCCCGTACACAAAAATGCACAGGCTGTGAGTTCGATGAGTAGGGCGGGACACGTGATATCCTGTCTGAAGATGGGGGGACCATCCTCCAAGGCTAAATACTCCTGACTGACCGATAGTGAACCAGTACCGTGAGGGAAAGGCGAAAAGAACCCCGGCGAGGGGAGTGAAATAGAACCTGAAACCGTGTACGTACAAGCAGTGGAAGCCCACTAGTTGGGTGACTGCGTACCTTTTGTATAATGGGTCAGCGACTTATATTCTGTAGCAAGGTTAACCGAATAGGGGAGCCGGAGGGAAACCGAGTCTTAACTGGGCGTTAAGTTGCAGGGTATAGACCCGAAACCCGGTGATCTAGCCATGGGCAGGTTGAAGGTTGGGTAACACTAACTGGAGGACCGAACCGACTAATGTTGAAAAATTAGCGGATGACTTGTGGCTGGGGGTGAAAGGCCAATCAAACCGGGAGATAGCTGGTTCTCCCCGAAAGCTATTTAGGTAGCGCCTCGTGAATTCATCTTGGGGGGTAGAGCACTGTTTCGGCTAGGGGGTCATCCCGACTTACCAACCCGATGCAAACTACGAATACCGAAGAATGTTATCACGGGAGACACACGGCGGGTGCTAACGTTCGTCGTGAAGAGGGAAACAACCCAGACCGCCAGCTAAGGTCCCAAAGTCATGGTTAAGTGGGAAACGATGTGGGAAGGCCTAGACAGCCAGGATGTTGGCTTAGAAGCAGCCATCATTTAAAGAAAGCGTAATAGCTCACTGGTCGAGTCGGCCTGCGCGGAAGATGTAACGGGGCTAAACCATGCACCGAAGCTGCGGCAGCGACACTAAGGTGTTGTTGGGTAGGGGAGCGTTCTGTAAGCCTGCGAAGGTGGCCTGTGAGGGCTGCTGGAGGTATCAGAAGTGCGAATGCTGACATAAGTAACGATAATGCGGGTGAAAAACCCGCACGCCGGAAGACCAAGGGTTCCTGTCCAACGTTAATCGGGGCAGGGTGAGTCGACCCCTAAGGCGAGGCCGAAAGGCGTAGTCGATGGGAAACAGGTTAATATTCCTGTACTGGGTGTGACTGCGAAGGGGGGACGGAGAAAGCTAGGTTATCCGGGCGACGGTTGTCCCGGTTTAAGCGTGAAGGTGGATGACTTAGGAAAATCCGGGTCATTGTTAACACTGAGGCGTGATGACGAGTCACTACGGTGATGAAGTAACCGATGCTACGCTTCCAGGAAAAGCCTCTAAGCACCAGGTCACATCGAATCGTACCCCAAACCGACACAGGTGGTCAGGTAGAGAATACTCAGGCGCTTGAGAGAACTCGGGTGAAGGAACTAGGCAAAATGGTGCCGTAACTTCGGGAGAAGGCACGCTGGAGTTGGTGAAGTCCCTGGCGGATGGAGCTAAGACCAGTCGAAGATACCAGCTGGCTGCAACTGTTTATTAAAAACACAGCACTGTGCAAACACGAAAGTGGACGTATACGGTGTGACGCCTGCCCGGTGCCGGAAGGTTAATTGATGGGGTAAGCCGCAAGGCGAAGCTCTTGATCGAAGCCCCGGTAAACGGCGGCCGTAACTATAACGGTCCTAAGGTAGCGAAATTCCTTGTCGGGTAAGTTCCGACCTGCACGAATGGCGTAATGATGGCCAGGCTGTCTCCACCCGAGACTCAGTGAAATTGAACTCGCTGTGAAGATGCAGTGTACCCGCGGCAAGACGGAAAGACCCCGTGAACCTTTACTATAGCTTGACACTGAACCTTGAGCCTTGATGTGTAGGATAGGTGGGAGGCTTTGAAGCGTGGACGCCAGTCTGCGTGGAGCCAACCTTGAAATACCACCCTTTAATGTTTGATGTTCTAACGTGGGCCCCTGAGCGGGGTTGCGGACAGTGTCTGGTGGGTAGTTTGACTGGGGCGGTCTCCTCCCAAAGCGTAACGGAGGAGCACGAAGGTTAGCTAATCCTGGTCGGACATCAGGAGGTTAGTGCAAAGGCATAAGCTAGCTTGACTGCGAGAGTGACAGCTCGAGCAGGTGCGAAAGCAGGTCTTAGTGATCCGGTGGTTCTGAATGGAAGGGCCATCGCTCAACGGATAAAAGGTACTCCGGGGATAACAGGCTGATACCGCCCAAGAGTTCATATCGACGGCGGTGTTTGGCACCTCGATGTCGGCTCATCACATCCTGGGGCTGAAGTAGGTCCCAAGGGTATGGCTGTTCGCCATTTAAAGTGGTACGCGAGCTGGGTTTAGAACGTCGTGAGACAGTTCGGTCCCTATCTGCCGTGGGCGTAGGAAGATTGAGAGGGGTTGCTCCTAGTACGAGAGGACCGGAGTGAACGCACCGCTGGTGTACGGGTTGTGATGCCAATTGCATTGCCCGGTAGCTACGTGCGGAAGAGATAACCGCTGAAAGCATCTAAGCGGGAAACTTGCCTCGAGATGAGTCTTCCCTGGGCACAAGATGCCCCTGAAGGGCCGTTGAAGACGACGACGTAGATAGGCTGGGTGTGTAAGCGTAGCGATACGTTGAGCTGACCAGTACTAATGACCCGAGAGGCTTAACCTTACAACACCGAAGGTGTTTTGAGAGATGAAAGACGCATAGAGAACGATATTCAGCTTGTTTTAGGATTGGTTCTGATGGTTACGGAGATGACAAAGAAGGGAGTCATGTTAAGTAACGGTCGGAATGAAACAGATTTGCCTGGCGGCGATAGCGCGGTGGTCCCACCTGACCCCATGCCGAACTCAGAAGTGAAACGCCGTAGCGCCGATGGTAGTGTGGGGTCTCCCCATGTGAGAGTAGGGAACTGCCAGGCATCAAATAAGTGGAAAGCCCCTGTCGCAAGACAGGGGCTTTTTGCTTTATCTGTTTGTCGGTGAGCGCGCTTTGTAACAGGACAACTCCGCCGGGCGCGGAGTCGCACGTTGCGAAGCAACGGCCCGAAGGGGGAGGGTAGGACCGTCCGCCATAAGTTGCTCTATCCCTGGAATTGTCATCACCTAATAACACCACCATTTCATCATCTACTGGTATCTACTAGTTTTTGATATCTTAGCGGCTTTCCCGAGCAAGGAACGCTCTGCTTTTTGATGAATTTATCCTCTTCCAGTTCGGCGATTTTAGCTTTAAGGCGTCGAATATCCAGTGCCTGTTGAGAAAGGTGTGGCGTGTTATAGAACATGCATTCGCTTTATCCTGATAGCATTTGTCTCAGTTAATGGGATGGACTACCTCTTCCTACTGAGGTTAACTGAACAAAATACATTCAGCGGGGGCGTTGTTATGAATGTCATCTATCCGGGTATTGGTCTGGCTATACATTTTTCAGTTTTATGAGGTAAATCAGACGGGTAGGCCAGTTTATAAAAAACGTACTGACCGTAAAACGTTACTCAGATCGTCGCGAATATTTTCAGCCTGCCAGAAAATAGCCAAAGTTAAAGGCATCGGACCTAAAACAGGCGCAGCAGTCATACCTTAGCGTGCCTACGTTGAGCTTGAACCAACGAGATTATGGATAAATCACAATAGGTGTTTTTAGTAACTGACGAATCATCGTCTGCTGATCGCTGTTTTGTAGCCAAACTGCATAAAATGGGCGTACAACGGGCAAGCCATCTCCGACTAAGCGCAAACTTGGGTATGCTTGTAGCCAATGGCTAGGCAAAAATGCACATCCTCCAGTTGTTTTAAGTAGTTGGCGAGTTAAATGAGCCGATGTCGTTGTCAAAACGGGGAGTTGATCGCTGGTTAATAGACGATGATCTTGCTGGTGAAAGTCGGCGCCCCATTCCAATTTTATATAGGTGAATTCTTGTCCAGGGGGGTGAGTTTCTGCAGCGAATAGCGAAAGAGAAAAATTTCCTAGCAACTGGCTTGCCAACTCTTCCATTTTGGGTTGTTCGGTCGTAATCAGGAGATCTAATTGGCGTTCGTGAAGTTGTTTTACAAGTGAATGACGTAAGGCAATACGTGCTTCTAGTTGTAGCAGTGGATGCTGCTGGTACAGAGATTGTAACCAGGGCGTTAGGTATGCTTCCCATAGAGAAGCCGTTGCCCCCACTGAAAGCTGGCTGTGTTGCTGGGAACGAGCGACTTCTTTTTTAGCGATCTGCCAGGTACTAATCAGGCTTTCAGCATATGGCAGCAACCGTTCTCCTGCGGGGGTCAAACGTATATTGTTCCGGTGGCGAGTGAACAGATTGGCACCAAGTTGAGTCTCTAGTTGGCGAATCCTAAAACTCACTGCCGACTGCGTTAAATACAGAGATTCGGCGGCACGACCAAAGTGTCTTGTCCTGCTGACTTCCAGAAAGGTTTTCAATAATTCGGTATCCACACCTATCTCCAAAAAATTTTGTCGTAATGATTTAAATGTTTTGTTTTACACAGTGTCAAGCCTATCTAATACTCCGCGCCATAAACAACACGACCATAGAATAATTAGGAGCGTGTAAGATGGCAGAAAGCTTCTCTACCACTCATCGTTTTTTTGATAACAAGTTCTACCCTCGCGGTTTTTCTCGACATGGTGATTTTACCATTAAAGAAGCACAACTGCTGGAACGCTACGGTTATGCCTTCAATGAGCTGGATTTAGGTAAACGTGAACCTGTGACAGAGGAAGAAGTATTGTTTGTCGCAATGTGTCGCGGTGAGCGTAAAGCGGAAACGGAACTGGAAAAAATCTGGTCTAAATATTTGGATCGTATTCGCCGGCCTAAACGCTTCCATACGCTGTCTGGCGGTAAGCCGCAGATGGATGTGGTGGAAGAATACATTGAAAGTGATGACTGATTAACAATAGACATACCGACAACAAAAATTGTTGGTGTGTTATGTGTTAATGATCTGAATGGGGCGAAAGCCCCATTGTGTTATTGATGGGCGAATCTTACGCTATGGTTACTCGAGACTCTTATGAAGCTGGATGAGTAACCGATCCATGCTACGATAGCTTAGCGCTTCGGATAAGTGTTTCCTCTCTATGTCGTCTCGCTCGCCGAGGTCAGCGATTGTACGAGCGACCTTCAATATCCTGTGCCATGCACGTACAGATAAGCCAAGCTTGTTCATCACTTCTTCCAAATAGGCCGCATCAGGCGTCGTTAGCACACAGTATTTTTCTATTTCTCGTGAGGTGAGTAGCGCGTTAATTTTATTTGACCGTTTCAATTGTACTTGGCGTGCGAGCAGCACACGCTCTCGAATCGCCGCACTACTTTCCCCCTGATGGTGTTGCTGAGACAAAACGCCTGGTGGTAGCAAAGGAACTTCAATCGAAAGATCGAAGCGATCCAAGAAAGGGCCGGAAAGTTTGCTGAGATAGCGTAATATTTGTTGCGCTGGTAATCGGTTATGAATGCCTTGATAGTGGCCTGAAGGGCTGGGATTCATTGCTGCGACGAGCTGAACGCGTGCTGGGTAACGCACTTTGGCACGGGTGCGAGAAATAATTATTTCGCCGGACTCCAGTGGCTCTCGTAGTGAATCTAGAACGCGTCGCTCGAACTCCGGCAATTCATCTAAAAAAAGTACACCGTTATGGGCCAGTGAGATTTCCCCGGGTTTAGGCAGCGATCCGCCGCCGACCAGCGCCGCCATGGAAGAACTATGATGAGGGGCTCTGAACGGTCTGGCTCGCCAGCGTGTCATGGTAGCGTCAATGTTGATTAGGCTATTGATGGCTGCGCTTTCTAATGCCTCCTCGTTGCTTAGTGGCGGCATCAAATTGCCTAAGCGGCTTGCCAGCATGGTCTTTCCTGTTCCCGGAGGCCCCAGTAATAGAAGGTTATGCCCTCCCGCCGCCGCGATCTCCAATGCCCGTTTGGCTTGCCCCTGGCCGATGATATCTTTCATATCGAATTCATCCTCATTCGGCGCCGCAACTGGTATGGTGTCTGTACACCGGGATAATTCCTCTTCACCACTGAGAAACGCACACACTTCCAGTAAATGCTCGGCCATTAGCGCTTCACCTTGCGGTATCAGGGCCATCTCCCGCTTATTATCACCTGGCAGGATAAGCTGACGCCCGGATTTTATGGCTTCCAATGCTGCTGGGATAGCGCCATTTACGCCGCGTAGCGTGCCAGACAGACCGAGCTCGCCAAGAAACTCGTAGCGGCTTAGCTTTTCGCCATCGATTTGTTCTGATGCCGCCAGAATCGCTAATGCGATCGGCAGATCGTAGCGTCCTCCTTCTTTTGGGAGATCTGCGGGCGCGAGATTGACTGTTATGCGCTTGGCGGGGAAGGTAAACCCGCAATTGATGAGTGCGCTGCGCACGCGATCGCGTGCTTCCTTGACGGTAGTTTCTGGTAAACCCACCAGCGTGAGCGCTGGAAGCCCGCTACTAATGTGAACTTCGATACAGACATCTGGCGCTTGTACACCAATCATTGCCCGGGTATAGGTGACTGCCAATGACATACGTTTCTCCCTTGCTAAGGGTTCACATCATGTCTGGTAAGGTGTGAGAAGTAGAGGTTGTTGTCTCTAATTTGGATAGCCGCATCATAAAAGCATTTTCTTTTTCAACTGTGGATAAAAATTATGCGTGATAGATCGCGCTTATTTAGAATAAAAGACTTCCCTTAGGTTATTTGCTCGTTGAGAGCATTCGTATCCTTGCTCCTATTTTTTCGTGGTGCGCTCATTTTTTCGCCGATAAGTAAAAATAATTTATCTCACTTCTATTATTTGATTACTCAGTATTTTTTATACATATCATGGATGATTTTCGTGAAGTGCAATGAAAAAAATAGTTGTCATGCCCCGCGATACTGTGATAACTCTGTAGGCATTCGTTCGACAGAAGATTAATGAACACTCTATTATGAAAGCCCTATCCCTAGTGATTAGCCTAGTCGTGATTAGCGTGGTGGTGATTATTATCCCACCGTGCGGGGCTGCACTTGGACGAAGAATGGCTTAGAAATCAAGCCCTGATTCAGGAAAACCCCCGCACCGTAAGGTCGGGGGTTTTTTGTTGGGCGTAATCTTTAACGGAAAGGAACAGAAATGAACGGTAGAATAAAACTCTGTTATTCCCATAATACTTCGGGGAAATAACTATGAATGGAGCACAGTGGGTAGTTCAAGCGTTGCGAGCGCAAGGAGTGGAGACCGTATTTGGTTATCCGGGGGGCGCAATAATGCCAGTCTATGACGCACTTTATGACGGCGGCGTTAAACATCTGCTGTGTCGCCATGAACAAGGTGCAGTGATGGCGGCGATTGGCTATGCTCGTGCCACGGGGCGCGTCGGTGTTTGTATTGCAACATCTGGCCCAGGCGCGACGAATTTGGTTACGGGTTTGGCCGATGCGTTGCTGGATTCTGTACCCGTGGTGGCAATCACCGGGCAAGTCGGATCCGCGCTGATCGGCACCGACGCCTTTCAGGAAATTGACGTGCTGGGGTTGTCGCTAGCCTGTACGAAACACAGCTTTCTGGTTGAGTCTCTCGAATCATTGCCGGATGTGATGGCGGAAGCGTTCGCTATTGCCAACAGCGGCCGTCCCGGCCCTGTTCTGGTCGATATTCCTAAGGATATTCAGTTAGCGATGGGGGATTTCATTCCAAGCTTTGTCCCTGTCGCCAACGATATGGCGTTTCCGGAACAGGCTATTACCCAGGCGCGCGCATTATTAGCGAAAGCGCAAAAACCCGTACTATACGTCGGCGGCGGCGTTGGTATGGCAAATGCGGTTCCGGCGCTACGTGAATTCCTGAAGGTAACGGACATTCCTTCCGTTTCCACCTTGAAAGGGTTAGGCGCGGTGGAAGCGACTCACCCTTATTACCTCGGCATGATCGGCATGCATGGTACGAAGGCCGCGAACCTGATTGTGCAGGAGTGTGACTTGTTAATCGCGATTGGCGCACGTTTTGATGATCGTGTGACCGGCAAACTGAACGCCTTTGCGCCCCATGCCAGCGTTATTCATATGGATATCGATCCCGCAGAGCTCGGCAAATTGCGTCATGCCAATGTTGCGTTGCAAGGTGACCTGAAGGCGATATTACCTGCTTTGCAACAGCCGCTAAACGTCAACGTATGGCGTCAGCAGGCTCGCGCAATGAAGGCGGAGTATCCGTGGCGCTATGATCACCCAGGACAGGCGATTTATGCGCCAGCACTACTGAAAGCTATCTCTGAGCGCATGAATGCTGATACCGTAGTGACCACGGATGTTGGCCAGCATCAAATGTGGGCGGCGCAGCATATGACATTCAGCCGTCCAGAGAATTTTATTACCTCCAGTGGCCTCGGCACGATGGGGTTTGGCGTACCCGCAGCGGTCGGTGCACAGGTGGCCCGCCCGAATGACATGGTCATTTGTATTTCTGGTGATGGTTCTTTCATGATGAACGTTCAAGAATTGGGTACTATCAAGCGAAAGCAGCTGCCGCTGAAGATCGTGCTGTTGGATAACCAACGGTTAGGCATGGTGCGACAATGGCAGCAATTATTCTTTGATGAACGTTATAGTGAAACCGACCTTTCTGATAACCCTGATTTTCTGACGTTGGCAAGTGCATTTGATATCCCCGGCCAGCGTATCAATCGTAAAGATCAAATTGATGCCGCGCTGAATGCACTGTTTAACAGTGAAGGCCCTTATTTATTGCACGTTTCAATTGATGAATACGAAAACGTCTGGCCGCTGGTTCCACCGGGCGCGGGTAACGAAACGATGCTCGACAGAATCCAATAATGGCCAACTTAAACAGAATAAGTGTTGGAGATAACAGAATGACACACCATCAACTTTCGATTCAGGCACGTTTTCGACCTGAGGTTCTGGAGCGCGTCTTACGTGTTACTCGCCATCGAGGGTTTAAAGTATGCGCCATGAACATGGTACAAACGACCAATAACGATCACATTAATATTGAACTGACCGTTGCTAGCCATCGTTCGGTAGATTTATTGTCCGCACAATTAAGTAAGTTGCTGGATATCGCCAGCGTTGATATTCAACCGATGACGGTATCGCAGCAAATTAGCGCCTAACAAGTAAATAATAAGGAAAAGAAAATGACTAAAAAATCAGATTACATTTGGTTTAATGGGGAAATGGTGCCATGGGCTGAAGCCAAAGTGCACGTCATGTCGCATGCGCTGCATTATGGCACATCCGTTTTTGAGGGTATTCGTTGCTACGATTCACACCAGGGCCCGGTGGTTTTTCGCCACCGTGAACACATGCGGCGCTTACATGACTCGGCGAAAATTTACCGTATGCCGCTTGAGCAGAACGTGGATGAATTGATGGAAGCCTGCCGTGCAACGTTGCGTAAAAATAACCTGACCAGTGCATATATTCGCCCACTGGTATTCGTCGGCGATGTGGGTATGGGCGTGAATCCACCGGATGGTTATAAAACTGACGTGATCATCGCCGCATTTCCTTGGGGAGCCTATTTGGGTGATGACGCACTGGAAGCAGGTATTGATGTCATGGTGTCATCCTGGAATCGCGCCGCCGCGAATACCATTCCAACGGCGGCGAAAGCCGGGGGGAACTATCTCTCTTCGCTGTTGGTAGGCAATGAAGCACGGCGACATGGCTATCAGGAAGGTATTGCGCTGGATATTCATGGCTATGTTTCTGAAGGGGCGGGTGAGAACCTGTTTGAAGTCAAGGATGGCATTATTTTTACCCCGCCGTTTACGTCTTCGGCACTACCGGGCATTACGCGTGATGCCATCATCAAGCTAGCGAAGGACGCGGGATATGAAGTGCGCGAGCAGGTGCTGTCCCGTGAATCACTGTATTTGGCAGATGAAGTCTTTATGTCCGGTACTGCCGCAGAAATTACCCCAGTACGTAGTGTAGACGGTATCCAGATTGGCATTGGTAAATGTGGCCCGATCACTAAGGCCTTACAACAGGCGTTCTTCGGCCTCTTCACGGGCGCAACCGAAGATAAATGGGGTTGGTTGGATCCAGTAAATAATTAATCAATTAAGACAGATAGACTGGTGATGACCCATTTTGCCATCACCGAATACGTAATTTTTGGAGTAATAAGAGCATGCCTAAGTATCGTTCAGCCACCACCACGCACGGCCGTAACATGGCCGGAGCCCGAGCCCTGTGGCGCGCAACAGGAATGACCGACAATGATTTTGGTAAACCCATCATTGCGGTGGTCAACTCCTTCACTCAATTCGTGCCGGGTCATGTACACCTGCGTGATATGGGAAAACTGGTTGCCGAGCAGATCGAAGCCTCAGGCGGTGTGGCAAAGGAATTCAACACTATTGCGGTGGACGACGGCATCGCGATGGGGCACGGCGGCATGCTCTATTCTCTGCCTTCCCGTGAGCTCATTGCCGACTCGGTGGAATACATGGTCAATGCGCACTGCGCAGATGCGATGGTTTGTATTTCCAACTGCGACAAAATTACCCCAGGGATGCTAATGGCGTCGCTGCGCCTGAATATCCCGGTGATTTTCGTTTCTGGTGGCCCGATGGAAGCCGGAAAAACAAAATTATCCAATCAGCTCATCAAACTGGATCTGGTGGATGCAATGATTCAGGGCGCAGATCCAACAGTAACCGATCAACAGAGTGAACAGGTAGAGCGCTCTGCCTGCCCAACCTGCGGTTCCTGCTCTGGGATGTTCACCGCTAACTCGATGAACTGTCTGACGGAAGCTCTGGGTCTGTCTCAGCCGGGTAACGGTTCGCTGTTGGCGACGCATGCCGATCGTAAGCAACTGTTCCTGAATGCAGGCAAACGCATTGTGGATCTGGCAAAACGCTATTACGAGCAAGATGACGAAAGCGTATTGCCGCGGAGCATCGCGAACAAAGCGGCGTTTGAGAACGCCATGATTCTGGATATCGCCATGGGTGGCTCTACTAACACCGTCCTGCACCTGTTGGCGTCGGCACAGGAAGGTGAAGTGGACTTCACCATGACCGATATTGACCGACTGTCGCGTCGAGTTCCGCATCTGTGTAAAGTCGCGCCGAGTACGCAGAAATATCACATGGAAGATGTTCATCGCGCTGGGGGTGTGATGGGTATTCTGGGAGAACTTGATAGAGCGGGTTTGCTGAACCGCAACGTTAAAAACGTATTGGGTAAAACGCTACCGGAAACATTGGATGCCTACGATATCATGCGCACGCAAGATGCAGGAGTGAAAAGCATGTATTCAGCCGGTCCGGCCGGTATCCGTACCACGAAGGCCTTCTCACAGGATTGCCGCTGGGATTCGTTGGACACCGATCGTCAAAATGGTTGTATTCGTTCCCGTGAGTTTGCCTATAGCCAGGATGGCGGCCTAGCCGTGCTCTATGGCAATCTGGCGGAAAACGGCTGTATCGTAAAAACCGCTGGCGTGGATGAGGGGAGCTTAGTCTTTCGTGGCCCGGCGAAAGTTTATGAAAGTCAGGATGATGCAGTAGATGCCATTCTGGGCGGGAAAGTTGTCGCGGGCGATGTAGTCGTGATCCGTTACGAAGGGCCGAAAGGTGGGCCAGGAATGCAGGAAATGCTGTATCCAACTACCTACCTGAAATCCATGGGGTTGGGGAAAAGCTGTGCGCTGATCACCGATGGGCGCTTCTCCGGCGGCACGTCTGGCCTATCAATTGGCCACGCGTCTCCAGAAGCGGCCAGCGGCGGTACCATTGCATTGGTACAAGATGGCGATATTATCGCGATTGATATTCCGAATCGGAGTATTGCGCTGGTTTTGGACGACGCTGAGTTAGCGAGACGCCGCGAGGCAGAAGAAGCAAGAGGCGAACGCGCCTGGACGCCACACGAACGTGAACGCCAAGTCTCTTTTGCGCTGCGTGCTTATGCCAGTCTGGCAACCAGTGCGGATAAGGGCGCGGTACGGGATAAAAGCAAGCTGGGAGGCTAATACAGATGGCTGTGTCACAACCTCTACCCGCCGCGCCGGGAGGCGCGGAATACCTGCGGGCGATCCTACGCTCGCCAGTCTATGAAATCACGCAGGTTACGCCGTTAGAGAAGATGGATAAACTCTCTGCGCGGTTGGGTAATGTTATTTTGGTCAAACGTGAAGATCGGCATACGGTGCACAGCTTCAAGGTGCGCGGCGCGTATGCGATGATGGCGGGTTTGAGTGACGAACAGAAGTCGCATGGCGTCGTCACGGCGTCCGCTGGCAACCATGCTCAGGGCGTGGCGCTTTCTTCCAGCAAGCTGGGGATTAAATCGCTGATCGTCATGCCCGTAGCGACGGCCGACATCAAAGTGGATGCGGTGCGGGGGTTCGGCGGCGAAGTCCTGCTTTACGGCGCTAATTTTGATGAAGCGAAAGCGAAAGCGATTGAGCTATCGCAACAGCAAAAAATGACGTTTTTACCGCCCTTTGATCACCCCGCGGTGATTGCCGGGCAGGGTACGTTGGCGCTGGAATTACTCCAGCAGGATGCTCATCTGGATCGCGTGTTTGTGCCGGTTGGCGGAGGTGGTTTGGCGGCAGGTGTTGCCGTACTGATCAAACAACTGATGCCGCAGATTCAGGTGATCGGCGTGGAAGCGGAAGATTCCGCCTGTCTGCGCGCGGCGCTGGATGCGGGGCAGCCGGTCGATCTGCCGCGTGTCGGGTTGTTTGCCGAAGGCGTCGCGGTAAAGCGCATCGGCGATGAAACGTTCCGCCTGTGTCGGGAATATCTGGATGACGTGATTACCGTTGACAGCGACGCTATCTGTGCTGCCGTAAAAGATCTCTTTGAAGATGTTCGGGCGATTGCCGAGCCTTCCGGCGCACTGTCGCTGGCGGGTATGAAAAAGTATATCCAGCAGCATCAGATTCAGGGAGAGCGCCTGGCGCACATCCTATCCGGCGCCAATGTCAACTTTCACGGGTTGCGCTATGTTTCTGAGCGCTGTGAACTGGGGGAACAGCGCGAAGCCTTGCTGGCGGTAACGATTCCCGAGCAACAGGGGAGTTTCCTGAAGTTTTGCCAATTACTCGGCGGGCGTTCTGTCACCGAGTTCAACTACCGCTATGCGGATGCCAAAGATGCCTGCATTTTTGTCGGTGTGCGTCTGACGCGTGGTTATGCAGAACGGCAAGAAATCATCAACGATCTTTCTGCTGGGGGCTATGACGTTGTTGACCTATCCGATGACGAAATGGCGAAACTGCATGTTCGCTATATGGTGGGAGGCCGCCCTTCCAAGGCGTTACAGGAGCGGCTTTACAGCTTTGAGTTCCCAGAGTCGCCGGGAGCGCTATTGAAATTCCTGCATACGCTGGGGACGCACTGGAACATCTCGTTGTTCCATTACCGCAGCCATGGCACAGATTTTGGTCGTGTATTGGCGGCATTTGAGCTTACTGAGCGAGATCTGGAATTCGAACAGCGGTTACAAGCGCTAGGCTACGAGTGCCATGACGAGACGGATAATTCGGCGTTTCGTTTCTTTTTGGCCGGTAACGTTGCCTGATTACAAACGCGTGCCAGCGGTCGCGTATCTTCGTTGGACGCGTTATCTTTACTATCATTAAAAGGTAGCGATAGCTGGCTGTATGGTACCCTGATTGGTAGCGTGCTATGTCTATCCCTGGCGGATGGTAACGTTAACACTTTACCCCGCTGGGATTATTTTATTTGCCAGTTTGGCCTTGGCTGTGCCCGAAATCTTCACGAGCTTCGTGTACGCTCCGATTTCTGCGCACTGTCTGTGACCAAACTGATTGCGACAATCACGCCTACTAGGATAGGTTCTAAGCCTTCATGCTGGGCGTTAACCACGGCCATTGCATAAGATTGCATAATAAAAAGGAAAGCGACATGGCGGACGATATTGCGTTGACGAATGAGATCGTGCTGACGAACAAGATTTTGCTAGCGAAAGGAAATGACCGATGGGTATATCAGCACCCGGATGATGACAACTTGATCATTAAAGTCGTGATCGCTGATATCCCTAAATATCATAGTAAACTGAGAGAAATGAAACGTGAAATCCATGTTTGTAGTGCTGTTCGAAATGAGGATCGAAGCTATATTCAAACAATTAAAGGATACGTCAAAACCAATTTGGGATTAGGCGAAATCGTCGTTAAGGAAAAAGATAGCAATGGCGATATTGCGCCTACATTATATGACCTTGCTGAACAAGGTGAACTTGATAAAGAAAAATTAGGTAAGCTACATCTGTTTCTGGCTTGGTTCATTAGAACGGACGTAGTTATTAACTCCCTGCACTGTAAGAATATCGTCTATTCTTTCAGAGATGAACAATATCAGTTTAAAATAATTGATGGGTTCGGTGATAAAACCTTTTTCCAACTAAGCCATTTTTCTAGCTATATCCACGCACGCAATAAAATAAAATGTCTGACACGCCTGTTTGATCAATTAACAATGCTTACCTCCTGCTGATCGTGTCGCGCGATGTTTGCCGGTACGGTCATGGCGAAGGGCGATACTTTTTACTCTTTGTGCTGCCCGCAATGCTATTTTAGTATCGGCAAATGTATCGTTGGCGTTTGGATGCGTAGCTTTGTCTTGTCGCATGAGCATAAAAGGAGCGATACGCACGTTATTCCATTGATGTACCAGATAGGCTGGGCTGAACTTCATCCCGCCATCAGGGATATTCTGGTGGATCTGGCCTATCAAGGAATTTTTGGGGAAACGACGATGCCTATCGCAGCAAAAAATGATATCGATCTCTTAATAAAGAAAATCGAAAGTGATGCTTATTTGTTAAAGTTTGAGGCTGGAAGAAACCGATCGGGTTATTTAAGGATGAGAAAATGCAAAGCATCTATTTATGTATGTTGATACTATTTGCTGTGAGCGGTATATCTTCTGCATTTGGTGAAATTTATTTGAGCAAACTGGAGTTAATGGATAAAACGTTATGTAAAGACATAATGAAAGGGGAAAGCTATCATAAAATTTACATTTGCACTGACCAAATGCTTGCTGATTCTACAAAAAATAAAGAAGTAATAAGCTTTCTATCCAAACTTATAACTATGAAAGATGAGGACGATGCCGTTAAGCTTTTCAAAGCAGATCAAGCCGCGTGGAAAAATTATGTTGTCCATCGTTGTGCGTATAGAGGGCACCCATATATTAAAGATAGCCCCGTTTATTTATCCAATAAAGATCTTTGCGAGGCGGTAGAAAACTACAGACGGATCGAGTCGCTAGACGGTGAGCTCAATATCCCTTAATACTCATCATTTGGATCAGTGTGTCACGCCGATGGTGTTTAACCGTTGGCGGCGTTATCTTTATATCATCTGACAGCAACAGGGATAGCATTTCTTTATGGCAACGCCGTTCACGGGTTTTACTCAAGCAGGGTTAACGTTTCTTCAGCAGGTACGCCAGTACAACGATAAAGCCTGGTTTGACGCGCATCGTGCGGTTTACGATGAGCAACTGGTTGCGCCGTTCCGCATGCTGGTGGATGAGCTTAGTCTAACTATGTTGCAGATTGACGACCATTTTGAAACGCGTCCCGCTATCGGTAAGACTCTCTCCCGTATTCATCGCGATACGCGTTTTTCTCACGATAAATCACGCTACCGCAGCCATATGTGGCTCACGTTCAAGCGAACGCGCAAAGACTGGACGGATGCACCAGTTTACTTCTTTGAAATCACGCCGGATACCTGGCGTTATGGGCTGGGCTATTACAGTGCGACGCGCAATACGATGGATTTGTTCCGTCAGACGCTGCGGGGTAATCCGTCACAGTTTCTTGACGTGGCAAGCTGTCTGGGAGACACCTTCACCCTTGAGGGGGAAAGCTACAAACGCCCGTTGATTAAAGATCAGGCTCCTGAACTGGCGGACTGGTATAACCGTAAATCGTTTGCCGCGATCTGTACCCGGCAGGATATGGAGATGCTGTTTTCCGGCGATCTGGTGATGCGTCTGTCGCAGGGTTTTACCCAGCTTGAACCGCTCTACCATTATCTGATGAATATCGAAACGATGAAGAAGGCCGCGCAGGAAACGGAATCCGATACGCGGGCCTTTTCGGCGGAGAAATGGTTCGAACGCTAGCGCCAGAGATAGCCAGCGCTATGGCGTTTTCCGCTGCTCTGGCGGAGTTTTATCGCGCTCCAGCAAATAGTTAAACAGGTAACCTTCTTCCTGATTGCTGCCGAAGGTGGCGACTTGCAGATGGTTATCGTCGATGCAGGTGAGCAGTATTTTCACCTGCTGGCCAAAGCTGCTCTCGCCTTTGCCAATGGCTTGATTATCGCTCATCTGACGGGTGGTGAAAGCGACATCATCCAATTTACTTGCGTAACGAAATGCAATCGAAGTGTTGCCTTCAATCTTGCCGCGCTGGTTGGTCATGGTCAGGCTGACGGCGTGGTAGGGCGCTTTCCGATCGTACATTTCCCGAAAATAATCCCCCAGCTCGCGATATTCCTCGGCGGAAAGCCCTGACATCACATACTCATAGCTGAATGAACCGTGGAAGCAGGAGGTACTTTTCACAGGGGCAATGGGCGAAGGCAGCGCGTGCTGTGCGATGTCATTCAGGTAGCGTAGCCGATTTAACTGCTGCTGATAGCGCTGACGCAGGCAGTCTTCGTCTTTACACCGATCGCGCGTGGTCAGCCAACTGCGCTGAAACTGATTGAGCGTTTTTTCCCACGGGGCGCTGTTTCCGTACGCGGTCAGGAACGCGCGCGAGGTCTTCCAAGCCTGCGCCAGTTCTTCATCCAACTGCCCGAGCAGCGGGCTAGCGCAAATGCGCTTCTCTTGCTCCGAAGTGGCCTTGTCGCAGGGGAAACTGGCGGCTTGCACATTGTAGTTGAAGGCGGTCAGCGTCACGCCAATAATGGTCGTAAAGGCGATCTTCATGGCGTGTCCTGTAATATGTCCCAAAAGGCGGCAATAAGCGGCTCGCCAAGCCGTTTTTTTTGTACACAGACGCCAAGCTCAAGCGGTTCCATTGCCTGTTCAATAAGTACGAAGACGCGGTTGCGCACCGGTTCCGGACTGTTCTCCAGGACGATATTAGGGATCAGCGCGACGCCACAGCCTAGCGCGACCATCGACACCATTGCCTCATGGCCTGAGACGGTGGCATAGATTTGCGGATTGGTCACATGATTACGCTTAAACCACTGTTCAATGCGTTTACGTACCGGGCCATGCTCCGGCAGGATGAAGGGAATGTGTGACCAATCCGGGTCGGTCGTTCGTGCCAGCGTCTGTACTGGGCAGGGCCGCGCCGGAATAGTCAGCCCCAGTGGGATCTTACCGATGGGATCGAAATCGACGCTGATAGGCAGCGTCTCAGGTCGGCCCGCAATGCCGAGATCCGCATCATTCGATTGTACTTTTTGAACGGCATCGGCGGCATCGCCGGTCGTCAGTTTGATTTCTACCAGCGGGTGTAGCGCCCTGAAGCGATCCAGTATGGACGGTAGATGGCTGTAAGCTGCGGTGACGGAACAGAAAATTCGCAGTTCGCCGCTTAAGAATGGCCCATGCTGGTCTATCTGATGGCGCAACTGTTGATATTGCAGCAGCGTTTGCTGGGCAAAAAGCTTGAGATGCTCTCCGGCATCGGTCAGCCGCACAGTACGGTTATCACGCAAAAACAGCGTCTGCCCTACATCTTCTTCCAACCGCTGAATTTGTCGAGATAGTGTGGATGGGCTGATATGCATCGCCTTGGCAGTACGACCAAAGTGCCGACTTTCCGCTAGGTGCAGGAATAATTTAAGATCGCGTAAATCCATGGAATGCGTGCCTCATTACCGTCTTGCAAATAATGCAATATCACGTTGTTAATATATCAATTTAAGCAACGCATTTCCTGTCATATGATGGGGTCATATGAATTCCCGTTTGATGGGAATCCTTTTCTATAATAGACAAATAAAACCGGATACGGAGCACGACATGGCTAACTATTTCAACACATTGAACCTGCGTCAGCAGCTAGAGCAATTGGGCAAGTGCCGCTTTATGGGGCGTGATGAATTTGCCGATGAGGCGAGCTATCTGAAAGGGAAAAAAGTGGTGATTGTCGGCTGTGGCGCTCAGGGTCTGAACCAGGGCCTGAACATGCGCGATTCCGGTCTGGATATTGCTTATGCCCTGCGTGCGGAAGCGATTGCTGAAAAGCGTGCGTCATGGCGTAAAGCGACCGAAAACGGCTTCACCGTTGGCACCTACGAAGATCTGATCCCGCAGGCTGACCTGGTGGTTAACCTGACGCCAGACAAACAGCACTCCGCCGTGGTTCAGGCGGTACAGCCGCTGATGAAACAAGGCGCAGCGCTGGGCTACTCTCATGGTTTCAATATCGTTGAAGTGGGCGAGCAAATCCGCAAAGACATCACCGTCGTGATGGTGGCGCCGAAGTGCCCAGGTACGGAAGTCCGTGAAGAATACAAACGCGGTTTCGGTGTGCCTACACTGATCGCGGTTCACCCGGAAAACGATCCGAAGGGCGAAGGCATGGCAATTGCTAAAGCCTGGGCGGCGGCAACGGGTGGTCATCGTGCTGGCGTTTTGCAATCTTCATTTGTTGCGGAAGTGAAATCTGACCTGATGGGTGAGCAGACCATTCTCTGCGGCATGTTGCAGGCGGGTTCTCTGCTGAGCTTTGACAAACTGGTTGAGGACGGCACCGATCCCGCATATGCCGAAAAGCTGATTCAGTTCGGTTGGGAAACCATCACTGAAGCACTGAAACAGGGCGGAATTACGCTGATGATGGATCGTCTGTCCAATCCGGCAAAATTGCGTGCTTACGCGCTGTCTGAGCAGTTGAAAGGTATCATGGCGCCGCTGTTCCAAAAACACATGGACGACATTATTTCCGGTGAATTCTCCCGTGGCATGATGGCTGACTGGGCGAATGATGATGTGAAATTGCTGACCTGGCGTGAAGAAACCGGTAAAACGGCGTTTGAAAACGCGCCGCAGTTTGAAGGTAAAATCGCTGAGCAGGAATACTTTGATAACGGCGTACTGCTCGTTGCAATGGTGAAGGCAGGCGTTGAACTGGCGTTTGAAACCATGGTGAGCTCAGGTATTATCGCCGAATCGGCTTACTACGAGTCACTGCATGAACTGCCGTTGATCGCCAATACGATTGCACGTAAACGCCTGTACGAAATGAACGTGGTTATCTCTGATACCGCGGAATACGGTAACTATTTGTTCGCTAATGCCGCCGTGCCGTTGTTGAAAGAGAAGTTCATGTCCTCACTGCAACCGGGCGATCTGGGTAAAGCGATCGCGGGTACCGCAGTGGATAACGCACAACTGCGTGACGTTAACGAAGCCATCCGTAATCACCCGATCGAAGCCGTTGGGCGCACCCTGCGCGGTTATATGAAAGACATGAAACGCATCGCTGTTGCAGGTTAACGCTACGTTCTATGTTTACTGAAATACGATGATTGCTATGCTGCTCCTTAGGGAGCAGCATTTTTATCTATGTTACCTCTTATCTTGTGTTAGTTACGCCGACTACCGTCTGTATGTTACGTGAGGCACGTGCCAGCGCCGAGGTTAATTCTGCCTTTGTCATACGAATACAGTAAGACGGCATACCTCTTTCAAAGCGCCATCCTTCAGACAATTTTCCCGCATCGACGGCATCGAAGCCGAACGCATCATAAAGTTTGGTCACAATAGCTTTCTCCTGATCATCATCACCTGCAAGCGGTAGCGCTCGGCGATTGGCCGAGCCAGCCGGAAGCCCATCACTTTCAAGCTGCGTCATTGGGATGGCATTGAACGCTTTGGTAATCCTGGCGTCTGGTAAATACTGTGCCAGTAGCTCACTGGTCGTGGTACTACGAGTATCAAGTGCGGCGACCTTACCATCTCGCTCGGTATAGTAATTGACGGTATCGATAACGGATTTTCCCCGTAAAGCCTGTTCAGGAAGTTTATCGATGGCGGTAAAGGGAACGGCGATAACCACAATGTCACCAAATAGCGCGGCCTGAGTGGCGGTTCCGATGTCGCAGCCGATCATCGGGCGGAGGCTGAAAAGTGATTGGGGGTCGCGTGAGTTACTGAGCATGACCTTATGACCGTTCTGGAGCGCTAATTTAGCTATCGCCCGTCCAACAAAGCCTGCACCAATAATGCCGATATTCATCTTCTTCTCCTTAATGCTTTTGAGAAAAACATCTTAATTGCCTACAATTTGCAGATAAATTGTGATTTTTAGAGAAAACAAACAACAAATATGAGTGAATCATGGACCGGCTGACGAGTATGGGTGTCTTTGTTAAAGCAGCAGAGCTAGGCTCTTTTGCCGCTGCCGCAGAAGCGTTGGGCACGTCGCCACAGATGGTAGCGAAGCAGGTGGCATGGCTTGAAGCGAGGCTTGGCGTTCGGTTGCTGAATCGCACGACGCGGAGGCAAAGTCTGACGGATATTGGTTTACGTTACTATGAGCGCTGTAAGGTTGTTCTTACCGAGGCAGAGGATGCTGACGCCGTCGCCCGTGAGATGCAACTGACACCTTCGGGAATTATTCAGGTTAACGCGCCGGTTACCTGGGGCTCGCATCTACTCGCGCCGTTTATCACGCATTACCTCGCCCGCTATCCTGACACGCAAATTGCTCTGACGCTGAATGATCGAATGGTCGACCCGATAGAAGAGGGGTTTGAAGTCATTATTCGTATCGGTGAATTGGCGGACAGTTCGATGGTGGCTTGGCCACTTCAGCCTTACTCGTTGATTGCCTGTGCATCTCCTGGCTATCTGGCGCGAGAGGGTGTGCCGGAGACGCCAGCCGACCTCGCATGTCACGCGTGCCTTATTTATGGTGTACGCACCGCTGCGACGTCTTGCCGATGGGTATTCCAGAAAGAGGGTAAGTCCGAAGAAATCAGGCCACAGGGTAGGCTTTTTGCCAATGACTGGAACGCATTGTTGCATGCAGCTATAGAGGGATATGGTATTACGCTTGGACCGGAGGTCGTGCTACGGAAGGAAATTGAGCGCGGACGACTGGTTCAGGTGCTATCTGACTATAACGGCCCTGCTCGCCCGGTTCATGTCATGGTTCCGATGGGACGGCGGGCGGCAGTTAAAATTAAAACCTTTGTCGATGCAGTCAGAGCAACGTTCGGATAAAGATCACCCCGTGGTACCGCGGACGGTGCCACGGGGTGATGATTAAACAGATTGGTATTTCGCTTCCGCCTGACTAAAACGGTCGATAATTGCTTGCGACGGCGCTTTGCCCAGTAGACTGACGATAAAAATGGTCAGACTGTTGAAGAGGAAACCAGGGATAATTTCATACAATCCCAGCCAGGCATACTGTTTCCAGATTAATACCGTCGCCGCCCCAACAATCATACCGAGTAGTGCGCCGTTGCGCGTCATGCGCGGCCACAGCAGAGAGATCAAAATCACCGGACCGAAAGCCGCGCCAAATCCCGCCCAGGCATAGCTCACCAGACCCAATACGCGGTTCTCAGGATTCAATGATAGTGCGATAGAAATGATAGCCACTAGCAGTACCATGGAACGCCCCACCCACACCAGTTCTCTTTGGCTGGCGTTCTTGCGCAGGAAAGGTTTATATAAATCTTCGGTAATTGCGCTGGAGCACACCAGCAGTTGACAGCTTAATGTACTCATGACGGCAGCTAAAATAGCAGATAGCAATACGCCAGCAATCCACGGATTGAACAGTAAAATGGACAGTTCAATAAAAACGCGTTCGCTGTTCTGCGTTACACTACCGGCCTGATCCGGATGATTATTGAAATAGGCGATGCCAAAGAAGCCCACGGCTACCGCGCCAGCCAGACAGAGAATCATCCAGGTCATGCTGATACGGCGTGCATGGTGGATGGTGTGGTGTGAATCAGCGGCCATGAAGCGTGCCAGAATGTGGGGTTGACCGAAATAGCCTAATCCCCAGCCCATTAGCGAGATAATGGCGACTACGTTCATCCCTTTAAACATATCAAGATAGGCGGGATTCTTAGCCTCAATCACCATCAGTGAAGTATCTACGCCACCCAGATATAGGATAACCATCACTGGCGTCAGGATCAGGGCGAAAATCATCAGGCTGGCTTGAACGGTATCTGTCCAACTCACCGCCAGAAAGCCACCGATGAAGGTATAGGCGATGGTTGCCGCCGCACCTGCCCATAGTGCGGTGCCATAACTCATACCAAAGGTGCTTTCGAATAGGCGAGCCCCAGCGACCACGCCGGATGCGCAATAGATAGTAAAAAAAATCAGGATCACTAATGCGGAGATTACACGCAGTAATTTGCTGTTATCTTCAAAACGATGGCTGAAATAATCCGGCAGAGTAAGCGCGTTATGATTGACCTCGGTATGTACGCGCAGACGCCCGGCGACCCATTTCCAGTTCAGGTAAGCACCTATCGTCAGGCCAATCGCGATCCAGCTTTCAGCGATTCCGGAAATGAAAATAGCGCCGGGTAGCCCCATAAGTAGCCAACCACTCATATCGGAAGCCCCCGCCGACAGTGCGGTGACAATGCTCCCCATCCGACGCCCACCCAAAATATAATCGCCGAAATTAGTCGTGGCGCGATAGGCGAATAGGCCGATGATCACCATCCCGAAAATATACACCAGAAACGTCACCAACATAGGTGTGCTTATTGTCATTCAACTCTCCACTTTATTTTTCGCGCCGCTGATACTCGGTCGTTACCACGCAGGCCGGAACGAGGACTTCATGTGGTAAGGCGCCGAAGCCGCTTAATTATTTAATAAGGTTACACAATGTTGCCACATGGACGACATTAACGTTTTCCCGATGAGAATCTTCTAATCACAGGAGGGGGTGTGATGCGCTCTACCACAAGGGGGGTAAACTCAATGAGGAAACATGCGGGCGTATCGAGGTTGTCGCACCCTGTATTGATTGCGCGGTTCTGGTCAATCAATCAGGCCTTATCCATTACCACGAACGCCTCAAAAGAAGCCTCAACTCTCCTGAAATACAGCAATCGGCAACGATCGCCGTATTGAAGTGAAAGAGATTATGCCGCAATAACGCGAAGAAGAAACCTATCAACCGATTCTTGTTTTCACGAAATGGGCGTTATTCAGTTGGCGGCCAGCTCCGCCATTACCGTTGTTCACCGTAGTCATAAAACGAAATCGTACGTTTTTGCTTGAATAAGCGCGATTTACCAACGAAATGGCGGCATTAATGCAGACACTTGTTTATCGAGGAGCGAAACGATAGGGTGTCAATTGGTTGGTACCCACGGCCCTTGTAGATTCACCTGTGGGAATCCTGCTGTCAGAATACGCACTTCCACATCGCGCGGGGTGTTATCCCCCTGTCCTTGAATGCTGACGATATCCTGCGGGCAGGCCGAAAATGCCACATAGCAATCCATCTCCGCGCGCAGAATGATGTAATCCCCCGGCTTCGTCACCACCGGCAGCGTTTTTAGGGTGATGCCGTCTGGCTGCACCTGGATGTTCATAAAAATATTGAAAGAGGCGAGGTTGCCATGCGGCAGCGTCACGCCCAGTTCCGCCAATCCTTCGTGCAGATTGTCATGGCAGTTACGGTGCGGCTCAGTGCAGCCGAGCAATTCGTAACGGCGCGCATCGCAGGCTGCCATAAAAGTATCGTGTACACCCGGTGACGTGTCCGCCACCAGCGTTAGGATCGGGTGGCGCTGGTCAGTGATAAAGCTGTCGCCCACGCGCGGATTAAGGCGCTGATTCCATACTCTTGTCGCTTCCATGCACATATATTCGCTGACATCGTTGGCGTTATAGGCCCAGCAATCAACCACCTGGGTGCCGTGCAGATTGATCACCTGTACCGCCTCACCTTTATTTACGCGCACGGCTTTACCGTGGCGTGCCGGAACAGTCATTATTTTACGGTGCTGTAATTCAGCAGACATGTTTTTCTCCTGGTTCATTCATGTAGCATGCCGCGCCGGTAGCGCGTCATGCGGGATTCGAAATGGCGCGCCAGCCAGTCAAGTAGACTATTCAGCAACCAGTAACAAAGTGCGACCGTGAGGTAGATTTCTAGCGGCGCATAGGTTTCCGATATCGCTTGTTTGGCGGCGTACATAAACTCCTGCACTGAAACAATCGACAGCAGGGCTGAATCTTTAATCAGGCCGATCATTAGGCCGACCAGCGGCGACAACATCTGTGGCAGGGTTTGCGGCAGTACCACATCACGCAGTTGCTCGCTACGACTAAGCCCGAGAACACGGCAGGCTTCCCACTGTCCTTTCGGCAACGCTTCAATCGCCGCGCGGATCACCTGCGCAATATAGGGTGCGTAATAGAGCGTCAACGCCAGCACGCCGACCACCGGCGAAGAGAGCGTGATGTCATACTCCGGCAACACGAAGTAGAGCAGATAAATCACTACGAGCAGCGGTAATGCCAGCGTGACGTTGGTGTAAACCAGCAGCAACCGCTGCCAGAAGTGTGATGCCCGCATCAACCCCACCGCGATCAGCGTACCCCACAGCAGCGAACAGAGCGCCGCTATTGCACAAAGTCGTAGCGTCGCCGTCATGCCTTCGCCCAGCGAAGGCAGTGCATCAATAATGGCCTGCCAATCCATCATACCGGCCCCCTTTTGGCTTCCAGTCGCCGCGCGAAAGTGGTTAACGGTAGTGCGATCAACAGATATCCTGCCGCCACTAGCAATAGCACCTGAGTGGCTTCGTAAGTACGTGCAATGATGATTTGCCCGGCAAATGTCAGTTCCGTCAATGCCACTACCGAAGCCAGCGGGGTAGTTTTCAGCAGAATGGTGAACTCATTCACCAGCATTGGCAGACTGGCGCGCAGCACCTGGGGGTTAATGACATACCACCAGGTGAGCAGGCGGCTCAGCCCCAACGTGCGTGCCGCTTCCAGTTGACCGCGTGTGACCAGGTTGCGGTTAACGCGAAGGATCTCAGCAACATACGCGCCGCTATTGAAACCGATCGCCAACACCGCCGCCAGCAAGGGTTGTCCGCCAAGTCCCAATTTCGGTAGGGTAAAAAACACCACAAACAGTTGCACAATCGCGGGGGTTCCGCGCATCAGGCTGACGTACAAACGGCCAAGGGTTCGCCAGATCCAGGCTCGGCGTAGCTGCAGGAAGCAGACGAACTGCCCCATCACCACGCTTACCAGCGACGCCAGTACGGTTAACAAAAGCGTCATTAGCAGCCCGCGGCCTAATTCTGGCAACGCGGCGAGTACCTGTTGATCCAGCCCCATTGATTTACTCCTTGCCAAAGCCCGTTAGGTTTTCCGCAACCGATAAGCGCAGTGGCGCGGGTTTATCATTCCCCTCAATGCCGGTATTGCAGGCGGAGACAATAAATTGCGTATCCATTACCACCCGGCAGGTGATGCTGTCGCCAGCTTGCGTGAGGTTGTTTTCCGGCACGATTTGGCCGTCACGCGTTAAACGGACATGCATAAACAGGTTGATGGGATCGGGTAGTTTCGGTACGCGCATTCCTTGGCGCGCCAGCTCTGCGCTAACCGCTTCAATACATCCTTCGCCCTCATACCCATTCTCCGCCAGAAACGCGCGGGTGGACGCCGGTAGCAGCAGGTCGTGGCGTTTGACGCTATCTTTACCTAGCACCATCATAGGGCGACGACGGTTGTTCACCATGCGCATACCAGAACCGAGCAGGTAACTGTTGCTGAATACCCGGGTGTGATGCACCGAGAGCCAGACCGCCGGATCCTGCACGCTAAAACCAAACAGCGACGCCACTGCCCCATCGCCCATTGCCGTAATGCGCAACAACTGACCGCGCAACACCCGAATCGATCCAACGCTTCCGGCGGCAACATCTACCGGAGCCGCCAGCGGACGTACGGCGTTTTCCGCAAACTCCTCACGCATGAGCAACATGGCGCGTCTCCTCTATGGGGAAATGGTCGCTGATGCGAATATCAATTGGCGTCACCTGCAACCCGTTGCCAGGAATGATGTCCTGCGGGCAAGATGAGACGGCACAAATCAAATCGCATAGGGCTTCAAAGGTGATGTAATCCCCGGCTTTACTGTGTGGATCGGTCACCTCCATACGCCCATCGGCGGTAACCGGGCCATTCTGAAACAGATTGAACGGCTCCGGCAGCGTAAAGTACGTCACGCCGTGGGCTTTCATCCCTTCAAGCAGGTTGTCTACGCAGTTACGGTGTCCTTCCACACCGAAATCAACGCTAAATCGTGTACGGTCGCAGGCCGGTACGTTAGCATCGTGAATGCCGATGGTGTCGGCAACGATGCGTAACATCGGGCGGTTCTCACTCGACCACAGCGCATCGCCAGGTGTAAAAAACAGCGAACGCAGATGTTGGCGCGTGTGAACAGGCGACAACTTCTCGTTCAGATTGTCGGCATTGACTGCCACAAAATCGGCGGCCTGTTGGCCTTCACTGTCGATGACGGTAATAAACTGCCCTTTATGCACACGGAAGGTTTTTCCGTGGCCTGCCGGAACCGTCAGATGAGATTGACACATAATTACTCCTGAGGAATGAAATCGCTGGCTGGGACGGTAAACGTGGTGCCGAGGTATTGCTGCTGTAGTTGGGCCAACTGACCGCTTTCCTGCATCGCCAGAATGTGATCGCTGATGGCTTTGTTCAGGCTACGGTCCTCTTTGCGTGTCGCCCATGCCATCCATTGAGACGGCCCGACTTCGCCTATTTGTTCCACTTTACCAGCAAACTTTTTCGTCACTGGCGCGAGTACCGCAATGTCGTCGTAGACGAAATCGGCGCGTTTCGTCATCAGCGTGCTGATGGTTTGATCGAGCGAATCCACACTGATAATAGTGATAGGCTTTTTGCCCGCTTTTACCAGTTCGGCATTAAAGCCTTTAAGCAATTGCTCTGGCACGCTGGCGGTTTTTACCGCACCGCGTAGGCCGGATAGGCTTTCCGGGCTTAACGTTTTGCCGTTCAGGGCATTAGCGTCACCTTTACGAACCAGCACGCCGTTCACGGTTTTGCTGTAAGGCACGGTAAAAAGCACTTTCTTAGCCCGTTCAGCGGTTACGTTAAGCGAGGATCCTTCAGCATTGAACGCTCCGGAAATCAGCCCTGGCAAAATGCCGCTGAAGGCGGTTTTTTGAAACTCCAGTTTCACGCCGAGATCGTTGGCGAACGATTTCATGATCGCCACGCTATAGCCGGTAATCTCGCCTTTATCATCCGTGTATTCATAGGGTGGGAAAGTGGGATCGATACCCACCGTCATTTTGCCGCTGCTTTTGATATCAGACAGCGTATCGGCCTGCGCCGGTGCGAGCGTGCCCGTGGTGAGTAGGGCGGCGATCAGCAATGCTATTTTTTTCATTGTGGTGTTTCCCCGATGTTGGTGAAATATCATTTTCTGATGAGCACTTTTTGTGCCAGTTTTTTCATGGCCGCTCAATAAATGATCTTTTAAATTCCATTTGTGTAATAAAAACAAAAAGAAACAATCGTTTCTTTTTGTTTTAAATTTATTTCTTTGATTTCTTTTAAGGGGAAGCACAATCAACCAGGGCAGGGCAATAAGCACTATTTTGGGGAAAGGTCTGGCGCAGCGTGCGCCAGAATGGGGCGTTACTCGAGTTCGTCGAGAGATTGATGCAATGCTTCAATCTGTGCAAGGTGATCGTTACCGCTCTTACCCTTCTGGCGAGCCACCAGCGAACACAGTAAATTGCATACGCCGGAGAGGGCGACGGTGCTGTCAAACAGCATGCTGCTATCGGTGTGGCAACGTATCACCCATTGCGCATGGCGAGCGGGTTTGCCGGAGAGCACATCCGCCAGATAGAGCATCGGCACTTGACGTTCCGCCAACGCGCTCATGGCGGCATCCAGCGCGGGCATCCGTCGCCGCAGCCCTACGCAAATCGCCACGTCTTGCGAGGCCAATGCCGCCAGATGTTCAGCCAGTGAGTCGCCAGGTCGAGGCAGCAATCGTACATCCGGGTGCACGTGCACCAGGTCGCGATAGATCAACTGCGCGATGGTCTGGCTATGTCTCCACCCCATAACTACCACGCGGCGAGCCTGAGAGATCGCAACACTCGCCTCCTGTAGCTGCGTGCCATCCAGCGTGCGGTAGCTGTTCACCAGGTTGGCGATCTCTTTTTCCAAATGTTGCTGCATCACTGTATCTATTGGCGAAGCGCCCGGCGCGGCTTGCAAATAGAGCGGCGATCCGCTGCTTTGCATTTCTCGCGCCTGACGGCGGGCCGCTTCATAGCTGTCATAACCCAGGTGGCGGAAAAAACGGGTGGTGGTCGCTTTGGATACGCCGGCGCTTTGCGCCAATTCAGTGGCCGTATTCATCGCCAACTGGCCTGGGGCGGCAAGCAACACGTCCGCCAATCGCTGTTCGTGGCTAGAGAGACGATCCCAGTGCTGTCGGATTCGGCCTTCTAGCGATGCCGTCTTTGCACTCATGATGATTCCCTGAAATGAAAAAACTCATCCTGCACAGAGCATGCCTAGATGTCACCAGAATTTTAGATTTTTATTCTCAGTGAGCAAAGACCGGGGAACGGGCCTGTAACGTGATTACTTGGCAATGCATAGACTATGGGCTGAGTCTGCTGTGCTAGACCATGCTCAACTCGCTTTGCTCCCCATACCAAGCATGTGGGTTAGTAGTGACGCGACTGCCACATTGAAGGTCACTGACTTGTGGTAAATCCTGACCAGATAGACACGGCTTTTTGCTACAATCGGTTTCCGTTTTATGAGTGGATAAGATCGTTATGCGTTTAAATCCCAGCCAACAACACGCTGTCGAATTTGTCACTGGCCCTTGCCTGGTGCTGGCGGGAGCGGGGTCAGGCAAGACTCGCGTGATCACCAATAAAATTGCGCATCTGATTCGTCAATGTGGCTATCAGGCTCGACATATTGCCGCCGTGACCTTTACCAATAAAGCCGCGCGTGAGATGAAGGAGCGCGTGGCGCAAACGCTGGGGCGTAAAGAGACGCGCGGGCTAATGATTGCGACCTTTCACACGCTGGGATTGGAGATCATTAAGCGCGAATATGCGGCGCTGGGGATGAAAGCCAACTTCTCCCTGTTTGACGATCAGGATCAAATGGCGCTGCTAAAAGATCTGACCGAACCGTGGCTGGAAAATGATAAGGAACTGTTACGGCAGTTAACCTCAGCGATCGCAAATTGGAAAAATGATCTGATCGATCCCGCCGGAGCGGCAGCGGCAGCGCGCTCCGAACGTGACAGACAGTTCGCGCATTGTTACTCGCTCTACCATGAACATCTGCGCGCTTGTAACGTGTTGGATTTCGACGATCTGATTTTGCTGCCTACGCTATTGTTGAAGCAGAATGCGGCGGTGCGCGAACGTTGGCAGAACCGCTTACGTTACCTGCTGGTGGATGAATATCAGGACACAAATACCAGTCAGTACGAACTAATCAAACTGTTGGTGGGGACGCGCGCGCGTTTTACCGTCGTCGGTGATGACGATCAGTCAATTTATTCCTGGCGTGGGGCGCGCCCTCAGAATTTGGTGTTGTTACAGCAAGATTTCCCCGCGTTAGATGTGATTAAACTGGAGCAAAACTATCGTTCCTCCGGGCGCATTCTGAAGGCGGCCAATATTCTTATCGCCAATAACCCGCACGTCTTTGAAAAGCAGCTCTTCTCGGAACTGGGTTATGGCGATGAGCTTAAGGTCATTACCGCTAACAACGAAGATCATGAAGCGGAGCGCGTTGTGGGCGAGCTAATTGCTCACCATTTTATTAATAAGACCCAGTACGGCGACTACGCCATCCTGTATCGTGGCAACCATCAGTCGCGCCTATTCGAAAAGATGCTGATGCAGAACCGCATTCCTTACCGCATTTCCGGCGGTACGTCTTTTTTCTCCCGTCCTGAAATCAAAGATTTACTGGCGTATCTGCGCGTATTGACGAATCCGGACGATGACAGCGCGTTCTTGCGCATCGTAAATACGCCTAAGCGTGAGATTGGGCCAGCAACATTGAAGAAGTTGGGGGAGTGGGCAGGGCTGCGCAATAAAAGCCTATTCAGCGCGAGCTTTGATGTGGGCCTCAGTCAGTCGCTGACCGGGCGTGGACTGGAGGCGTTGCAACGTTTCACGCAGTGGTTAGCGGAAATTGCCCGTTTGGCCGAGCACGAGCCTGTGGCGGCCGTACGAGATCTGATTCATGGGTTGGACTACGAAAGCTGGCTCTATGAGACGTCACCCAGCGCAAAAGCGGCAGAAATGCGCATGAAGAATGTCAATCAACTATTCAGTTGGATGACGGAAATGCTGGAAGGTTCCGATCTGGATGAACCTATGACGCTCGCGCAGGTGGTGACGCGTTTCACGCTGAGGGACATGATGGAACGGGGAGAAAATGACGAAACGTTGGATCAGGTGCAGTTGATGACGCTACATGCGTCAAAAGGGCTGGAATTCCCTTATGTTTTCCTGGTTGGGATGGAAGAGGGGTTATTGCCGCACCAGAGCAGCATTGATGAAGATAACGTCGATGAGGAACGCCGTCTGGCATACGTAGGGATAACGCGCGCGCAGCGTGAACTCACTTTCACATTGTGTAAAGAACGCCGCCAGTATGGCGAATTGATCCGCCCTGAACCGAGCCGCTTTCTACTGGAATTACCGCAAGACGATGTCGTGTGGGAAACAGAGAGGAAAGTCGTGAGCGCACAAGAGCGTATGCACAAAGGTCAGGCGAACGTTGCCAACATCCGGGCGATGTTGGCAAAGGCGAAAGGGGAAGGGGAGTAAGCTTCCCCCGTCAAGCGAGGGTTTCTTCCAGCATCAGCGGCCAGTGTACGTAGCTCTGCCAGCGGCTTTCTTGTTCCAGCATTTCTGCCCGTAATGGATGCTGCGTCAGCCATCCCGCAGGCAGAATTAAACGCAATGTTTCACCTTCTACGCGCAATCTCACGGCGGGTAGTGTGTCATCGCGACGACGGCTGGCAAAAATAATGGCCAGGCGTAGCAAGCGGCACAAACGCTGAGCCTGTTGAACCGGTAACGCATTCTGCTGGCTGAGCGCGATCAGGTCGACAGGGTTAACCTGGTTTTGCAGAAGGGTTGCTAATAATTTCTTCTGCGCTGGCGTAAAACCAGGGAGATCGCTATGGCGAATCAAATAGGCGGCATGTTGGGGGGAATGGCGGAAATCGATGCTCAAACCGATTTCGTGTACCAGGCTGGCGCTGCGTAATAACTCTCGGCAGCGGTTATCTAACTGCCAGTCACGGGCAACCTGCTGCAGGAAGTTGTCTGCCAATGTGCTAACGCGCTGAGCCTGTTCGGTGTCCAGCAGATAACGACGCTGTAGTGTCGACAGCGTGCGGTGACGAATGTCCTGATCGACGGGCAGGTGCAACATGCCATAGACCAGACCTTCACGCAGCGCGCCTCCCGCTAGCGTCATCGTTTTGATGTCCAATTCCTGAAAAATCGCCATCAGGATCGCCAATCCGCTAGGAAAAACGAGCGCCCGCTCCAGCGTCAGCCCTTCGATTTCCAATTCTTCCAGCTTATTGCACTGAATGGCATGCGCCTTAAGCTGCCTGAGTTTAGACAGGGTAATGTATTCATCCATGCCCTGCGCGACCATAATTTCCTGTAGCGCTTGTACGGTACCGGAAGCGCCAACGCAGATTTGCCACCCTTGCTCGCGCAGAGAAGCGGCAACGGGCCGCAGCATTTCACGCGCCGCCTGTTCTGCGCGTTCAAAGTTACCCGCTTCCAGATTCCGATCGCTAAAATAGCGATCCAGCCAGGTGACGCAACCCATCGGCAAACTGATGAGTTGCGTTGCTTTGGCGCCTATTCCTGTTGCAAGCTCGGTACTGCCTCCGCCAATATCGACGACCAGGCGTGCATCCGGGCCACCCGTTGTGTGCGCGACGCCTTGATAGATCAAGCGCGCTTCTTCTTCACCCTTAATTACCTGGATCGGCAGCCCCAAAATGTCCTGGGCCCGCTGTAGAAATTCGTCAGCGTTGGTTGCCAGACGCAGGGTCGCGGTTGCGACGACGCGCACCTGATTCTGTGGGATATCCTGTAACCGCTCGGAGAACAGTTGTAAACACTGCCAGCCGCGCTGCATTGCGTCCAGCGAGAGACGATTTTGCTTATCCAATCCAGCAGCAAGGCGAACCTTACGCTTTATTTTCGCCAGAGTCTGAATGCTGCCGGCGGTTTCCCTGGCGACCAGCATATGGAAGCTGTTTGAGCCGAGGTCGATGGCTGCGTAAAGTGAAGAAGAACTCAGCATCAACGGTTAATCCGCTCTTTTTCGGTTGTTACGGGGCGGGCCATTGCGACGCGGGCCGCTGTTGCGTCGTGGGCCATTATTGGAGCGCGGTGGGCGCGTTAAACGCTTTGGCGCGGGCAGATCGGTCATCAACGCATCGCTGTTGTATTTACTGACCGGAATACTGTGACCGATGTAAGTTTCGATAGCCGGGAGATTCAGTGCGTACTCTTCGCACGCCAGGCTGATGGAAAATCCGCTGAGCCCCGCGCGGCCCGTGCGGCCAATACGGTGTACGTAGTCTTCGCAGTCATCCGGTAGGTCGTAGTTGAAAACGTGCGTGACGGCAGGAATATGCAAACCGCGTGCGGCGACATCCGTAGCCACCAGAATGTCCAAATTACCCTGCGTAAAATCTTCCAAAATACGCAGGCGTTTTTTCTGTGCAACATCACCCGTCAATAGCCCTACGCGGTGACCGTCGGCGGCCAGATGGCCCCAAATGTCTTCGCAGCGATGTTTAGTATTGGCAAAAATAATGCAGCGGTCTGGCCACTCTTCTTCCAGAAGCGTCTGAAGCAGGCGCATTTTTTCTTCGTTTGATGGATAAAACAGTTCTTCTTTAATGCGGTGGCCGGTTTTCTGTTCCGGTTCGACTTCCACATACTCTGCATTATTCATCTGTTCAAACGCGAGTTCACGCACCCGATAAGAGAGCGTGGCGGAAAAGAGCATGTTCAGACGCTGGTCCGCAGGCGGCATACGACGGAATAGCCAACGAATGTCTTTGATGAAGCCGAGATCGTACATCCGGTCTGCTTCATCTAACACGACGACCTGAATCGCACCTAAATTAATATGATTTTGTTTAACGTAATCGATCAAGCGTCCGGTGGTGCCAATCAAAATATCAACGCCGTGTTCCAGCACCTTGAGTTGCTTGTCGTAACCATCGCCACCGTAGGCTAAACCCAATTTTAGCCCGGTAAGGTGAGACAATGCTTCAGCATCTGAGTGAATCTGGACAGCCAGTTCACGCGTGGGCGCCATAATTAAGGCGCGTGGTTGATTCGTTTGCCGCTCTGTGTTTGCAGAGTGAGAAAGCAAATAATGGAAAGTAGACGCGAGAAAAGCTAACGTCTTGCCGGTTCCGGTTTGCGCCTGGCCCGCAATATCTCGCCCTGACAAAGCTAATGGCAGAGCTAATGCCTGAATAGGCGTACAGTTATTAAACCCTTTACTTTCAAGGGCCTCGATAACCTGCGGGTGCAGGGCGAAGTCGGAAAACTTCTGTTCAGTTAAGTGTGTTTTGCTCATAGTGTGGTAGAATATCAGCTAACTATTGCTTTACGAAAGCGTATCCGGTGAAATAAAGTCAAGCCATTGTTGGTTAATGCTACACCAACAAGGTAGAAATAATCCTGCGGAGTAACATATGAGCGATAAAATAATTCACCTGACTGATGACAGCTTTGAAACGAAAGTCCTACAATCTGAGGGCGCTATCCTGGTTGATTTCTGGGCAGAATGGTGTGGTCCTTGCAAAATGATCGCTCCTATTCTGGATGAAATTGCCGAAGAATTTGAAGGCAAATTAACGGTGGCCAAACTAAATATTGATGAAAACCCGGCGACGGCACCGAAATATGGTATTCGTGGTATCCCTACTCTGTTGCTGTTTAAGAACGGTGAAGTGGCGGCAACAAAAGTGGGTGCCTTATCTAAAGGGCAACTGAAAGAGTTCCTGACAGCGAATCTGTAATCAGCGTGGCTCCCCAGAAAGGGGATTGTCGGCGAGCACAATCGGGCAATATGCAATTCTCATATTGACTGCTTGCCGCTCGCCGGGAAGCGTGTTAGATTCTTTACCACTGCATATCGTACTTGCCTATGTTTAAGCCATTAGGCTTAAGCCTGAAAGTTAGAGTCTAAAGCATTATTCTGTGTCGAAATCGAAAAATCGTTGTTTTGTAAAGTTGTTTTTTACGAGGCGGTTATTTCACAACGCGTTTGTGAGCCGGTTTAGGCAGTCTACGAGTTTTATAATAATGAGTTTATGTGTCTTCGATCTCCTGCCGTTGATTTATGCGGATGTCGTTAAGGCGGATGTCGTGTTTGCGCGGACGTAATGCGCTTCAGGTGTGAAACCAAACAGAGATCCGGTGGTTGAAGGCCGTTAGAGAGGCACGGATGATCCTGCCATACCATTCACATTAATAGTTCGAGATTTACCCCGAGTTAAAGAACCCCCACTATGAATCTTACCGAATTAAAGAATACGCCAGTTTCTGAGTTAATTACTCTTGGCGAAAGTATGGGTCTGGAAAACCAGGCCCGCATGCGTAAACAGGATATTATCTTCGCTATTCTGAAACAGCATGCCAAAAGCGGCGAGGATATTTTCGGCGACGGCGTGCTGGAGATATTGCAGGATGGCTTTGGCTTCCTCCGCTCCGCAGACAGTTCCTACCTCGCAGGCCCCGATGATATCTACGTTTCTCCCAGTCAAATCCGTCGTTTTAACCTCCGCACTGGCGATACGATTTCCGGCAAAATTCGTCCGCCGAAAGAGGGCGAACGCTATTTTGCGCTGCTGAAAGTTAACGAAGTTAACTACGATAAACCAGAAAACGCCCGCAACAAGATCCTGTTCGAAAACTTAACGCCACTGCACGCAAATTCTCGTCTACGTATGGAACGTGGTAACGGTTCGACGGAAGATTTGACAGCGCGCGTGCTGGATCTGGCTTCGCCAATCGGGCGTGGTCAGCGTGGTCTGATCGTTGCGCCGCCGAAAGCGGGTAAAACCATGCTGTTGCAGAACATCGCGCAGAGCATTGCTTATAACCATCCAGACTGCGTGCTAATGGTGCTGCTGATTGACGAACGTCCGGAAGAAGTGACCGAGATGCAGCGTCTGGTGAAAGGTGAAGTCGTGGCGTCTACGTTTGATGAACCGGCTTCGCGTCACGTTCAGGTCGCCGAAATGGTGATCGAGAAAGCGAAACGTCTGGTTGAGCACAAGAAAGACGTTATTATTCTGCTGGACTCGATTACTCGTTTGGCGCGTGCCTACAACACCGTTGTTCCGGCATCGGGCAAGGTGCTGACCGGTGGTGTGGATGCTAACGCATTGCATCGTCCGAAGCGTTTCTTCGGCGCGGCGCGCAACGTAGAAGAAGGTGGCAGCCTGACGATCATCGCCACAGCGCTGGTTGATACCGGTTCAAAAATGGATGAAGTGATTTACGAAGAATTCAAAGGCACAGGTAACATGGAATTGCACCTGGCACGTAAAATCGCAGAAAAACGTGTCTTCCCGGCGATTGACTACAACCGCTCCGGTACGCGTAAAGAAGAATTGCTTACGACCTCAGAAGAATTGCAGAAAATGTGGATCCTACGTAAGATTATCCACCCTATGGGCGAGATCGACGCGATGGAATTCCTCATCAATAAGCTGGCGATGACGAAAACGAACGATGAATTTTTCGATATGATGAAGCGTTCATAAATCTGGGTATTCCCCGTTGGGGATGACTCGTAGAACGCCACGCTGGGTCGTGGCGTTTTTTTTATCTCTTGGCGAGTTCTATGTGAAGCGCGTTTCCACTATAAAACGTGGCCATCACGCCAATTTATACTGGCAATCGGCACAGACGATGGGATATAAGGCGTAAACCGAGTCTATACTCAACAGCAACAGCGCGGCTGTTAATGGTGAACTTACTCATTATGAGTGCTGAATTACTATTTATTTTCTTGTTTTCTTTCGGTTTTTTGCTTTTGGCTCGCAATGTCGCGAGTAGAGTCGGGCTTGTCGATCGCCCTAATTACCGTAAACGTCATCGGGGCCTGGTCCCGTTGGTTGGCGGTATCTCCGTGTATGCGGGAATCTGTTTTAGCTATGTTATAACCGATCAATTCATTCCCCATTTTCGTCTTTACCTACTATGTGCCGGCGTGCTGGTATTTGTCGGCATACTAGACGATCGCTTTGATATCAGTGTAAAAATTCGCGCCGTAGTGCAGGCATGTGTCGCGATGATCATGATGGCCTTTGCCGGTTTGTCGATACACAACCTGGGTTACATTTTCGGCCCGTGGCAGATGGAGCTGGGGCCGTTTGGTTATCTGGTCACACTCTTTGCGGTGTGGGCGGCGATTAATGCGTTCAATATGGTGGATGGGATCGATGGCCTGCTTGGGGGATTGTCCTGTGTCTCGTTTGGGGCGATGGGGATCCTACTGTACTTGAATGGCCACACCCATCTGGCCTTGTGGTGTTTTGCCATGATCGCCGCAACATTACCGTATATTCTACTTAACCTCGGCATTTTGGGGCGGCGCTATAAAGTCTTTATGGGCGATGCAGGCAGCACGATGATAGGCTTCACGGCTATCTGGCTGCTGATTCAAACAACGCAAGGCCCACAACATCCGATTAATCCGGTAACGGCGCTGTGGATCATCGCGATTCCACTGATTGATATGATCGCCATTATGTATCGACGTTTACGTAAAGGTATGAGCCCGTTCTCGCCCGACCGACAACACATCCATCATTTGATTATGCGGGCCGGCTTTTCTTCCCGCCAGGCCTTTGTGCTGATTACCCTTGCCGCCGCACTGTTGGCCGCGTTCGGCGTGTTGGGAGAGTATGTCTTTTTTATCCCTGAATGGTTGATGTTAGTCCTGTTTTTACTTGCGTTTTTGTTGTACGGCTACTGCCTGAAACGAGCATGGCGAGTCGCCCGTTTTATCAAGCGCATGAAACGCCGCATGCGGCATTCCGATGTACAAAAGCCGTCATCCTGACTAAATAATGCTGGGGAAGTAATGAAATCAGATAACTTATCTACCGGGAATGCATTGATGGATAACGAACTGGATATCCGGGGTTTATTTCGCCTGCTGTGGCGTGGAAAGCGGTGGCCAATCATCATGGGGCTGCTTTTTACCGTGGCGGCATTAGGCTATTCCTATCTGGTGAAGCAGCAATGGAGCGCGACGGCGATGACCGATAAGCCAACGGTAAATATGCTAGGCGGATACTATTCGCAGCAGCAGTTTTTGCGTAACCTCGACGCTCTCTCCTTTTCCTCTCCTCTGCCTGAGCAACCGTCTATTGCGGCGAATGCGTATGATGAATTCATCATGCAATTAGCCGCTTATGATACTCGCCGCGATTTCTGGTTGCAGACTGACTATTATAAACAGCGCCTGGAGAGTGATGAAAAGGCCGATGCGGCGCTGTTGGATGAATTCGTGAATAACATTCAGTTTTCGCCGCGTGATGAAGGGAAAAAAACCAATGATACGGTGAGGTTAGTGGCAGAAACCGCGGCGGATTCCAACACGTTGCTTCGTCAATATGTGACTTTTGCCAGCCAGCGTGCCGCCAACCACCTGAATGAAGAAATCAAGGGCGCTTGGGCGGCGAGAACAATTTTCATGAAATCACAGATCAAGCGCCAGGAATCGGTCGCGAAAGCGATTTACGATCGTGATGTCCGCAGCGTTGAATTAGCACTGAAAATTGCTCAGCAGCAAGGGATTCGCCGTAGCCAGACTGATACACCGGCAGATGAAATTCCTGCATCGGAACTGTTCTTGCTTGGCAGGCCGATGCTTCAGGCTCGTCTGGAGACATTGCAAGCCAGCGGCCCACATTATGAGCGGGATTATGATCAGAATCGCGCGATGTTGGCGACGTTGAATGTTGGCCCAACGCTTGAGCCTAGTTTCCAGACCTACCGTTATCTGCGTACGCCGGAAGAGCCAGTGAGGCGCGATAGCCCGCGTCGGGCATTCCTGATGGTGATGTGGGGAGCGATTGGCGTACTCGTTGGCTGTGGTGTGGCTCTGGCTCGTAGTTCCCGTTAACCGGCCTGCCGAAGTGCGTGAGTTCATCGATCGCCTGCGTCTAACCTGATTAAAGAGATTCAATGTGAAAGTTTTGACCGTTTTCGGCACCCGGCCGGAGGCCATTAAAATGGCGCCGCTGGTTCATGCTCTGGCACAGGATGTCGCTTTTGAATCGAGAGTTTGCGTGACCGCCCAGCATCGGGAGATGCTAGATCAGGTGCTGCGCTTGTTCGATATTACGCCAGACTATGATCTTGATATTATGCGACCGGGGCAGGGCCTCAGTGAAATATCTTGTCGGATTCTATCGGGGCTTGAACCTGTCATGGAAACGTTCAAGCCAGATCTGGTGTTAGTCCACGGAGACACCACTACGACATTGGCGACCAGTTTAGCCGCATTTTATCAACGTATCCCCGTGGGTCATGTAGAGGCTGGGCTACGTACTGGTAATTTGTACTCGCCCTGGCCGGAAGAGGCAAACCGCAAGCTGACCGGTCATCTGGCAATGTATCATTTTGCACCTACGGAAAATTCCCGCCAAAATTTACTGCGCGAACATCTCTCCGACCGGCATATTTTTGTGACCGGCAATACGGTGATCGATGCATTATTCTGGGTGCGCGATCGTATTCTTGGCGATGCCGTGTTGCGCCGTAGTCTCGATGACAAATATGCTTTTTTGGACGACAAGAAGAAGCTGATTCTGGTTACCGGGCATCGACGTGAAAGTTTTGGCGGTGGTTTTGAACGCATTTGCAGTGCGCTGGCAGAAGTTGCGCATCGGCACCCTGATGTCCAGATTGTGTACCCGGTTCACTTAAATCCGAATGTCAGCGAGCCGGTAAATCGTATCCTGAGTGACATTGATAATGTCATGCTGATTGCGCCACAGGACTATTTGCCATTCGTGTATTTAATGCATCGCTCTTATATGATCCTGACGGATTCGGGCGGTATTCAGGAAGAAGCGCCTTCGTTGGGCAAGCCGGTATTGGTGATGCGTGATACGACGGAACGGCCGGAAGCGGTGGAAGCCGGTACGGTGAAACTGGTCGGGACGGAAACTGCAAGCATTGTCGATGCGATATCTATGCTACTGACGAACCAAAAGGCGTATCAGACGATGAGCCGCGCCCACAATCCCTATGGCGATGGTCATGCCTGTCAACGCATCGTCGACACCTTAAAAAATCGCCTGGAGCGATTTTAAACGTCGCTTGCGACGGCCCGAAGGGAGCCGGGCAGGGATAGCCCGGCATAAAAAATCGCTTGGAGCGATTTTAAACGTCGCTTGCGACGGCCCGAAGGGAGCCGGGCAGGGATAGCCCGGCATAAAAAATCGCCTGGCGCGATGTTAAACGTCGCTTGCGACGACAGACATAAAAATATGGTGACACTATGAGCTTTACGACCATTTCCGTCATTGGTTTGGGTTACATTGGTTTACCCACTGCCGCTGCTTTTGCTTCCCGCCAGAGAAAGGTTATCGGCGTTGATGTGAGTAAACTGGTGGTTGAAACCATTAATCGCGGCGAAATCCATATCGTCGAGCCCGATCTGGGGGCATTGGTACAGATCGCGGTGGAAAAGGGTTATCTGCAGGCAACGACGAAGCCCGCCCCCGCCGATGCCTTTTTGATCGCGGTTCCCACGCCCTTTAAAGGCGAACATGAACCCGATTTGGCTTACGTGCAATCAGCGGCGACATCCATCGCGCCAGTGCTGAAGAAAGGCGATCTGGTGATTCTGGAATCGACATCCCCCGTAGGAACAACCGAGCAAATGGCCGATTGGTTGGCTGGCGCACGTCCAGATTTAACGTTCCCACAGCAGGTTGGAGAAACCGCAGACATTAATATTGCCTATTGTCCCGAACGCGTGCTGCCTGGTCAGGTCGTGGTGGAGCTGATTAAGAACGATCGCGTCATTGGCGGTATGACCCCGGTGTGTTCTGCGCGTGCCAGCGAGCTCTATAAGATTTTCCTCGAAGGGGAGTGCGTGGTGACCCATTCTCGCACTGCCGAAATGTGTAAACTAACGGAAAACAGTTTTCGTGACGTGAATATTGCGTTTGCTAATGAGCTCTCACTGATCTGTGCCGAACAAAATATTAACGTCTGGGAACTTATCCGATTGGCAAACCGGCATCCCCGCGTCAATATCCTGCAACCCGGCCCTGGGGTCGGTGGGCACTGTATCGCTGTCGATCCCTGGTTTATCGTGGCGCAGAATCCGCAGCAGGCTCGGTTGATCCATACCGCCAGATTGGTGAATGACGGCAAACCGCTCTGGGTGGTGGATCGTGTCAAGGCGGCGGTGGCAGATTTTCTGGCGCAAACCGATAAACGCGCCAGCGAGGTCACTGTGGCCTGCTTTGGCCTGGCTTTTAAGCCTGATATTGACGACCTACGGGAAAGCCCCGCCGTCGGGATCACCGCCATGATTGCGCAGTGGAATACCGGTATGACGTTAGTCGTCGAACCGAATATCAAACATCTGCCATCGGGGTTGACCGGGCAGGTCAAGCTGGTCGAGACTCACAACGCATTAAAAGAGGCCGATGTATTGGTCATGCTGGTCGACCATCGTCAGTTTAAAGCGATTAATCCAGAAGATGTGAAACAACAGTGGGTTATTGATACCAAAGGAGTATGGCGTTGAAGCGTATTTTAATTACCGGTGGTGCAGGGTTTATTGGTTCAGCCTTAGTCAGATACATTCTGACAGCGACGCAGGACAGCGTCGTCGTGGTAGATAAGCTGACCTATGCGGGAAATTTGTCTTCGCTGGCACCGGTTGCGGATAGTGACCGTTTCGCCTTCGAAAGGGTCGATATTTGCGATCGCGCCGAACTTGACCGCGTTTTTTCCCGCTATCAGCCCGCGTTGGTGATGCATCTGGCGGCGGAAAGCCACGTCGATCGCTCGATCGATGGTCCGGCGGCGTTTATCGAAACCAATATTGTCGGCACCTATACGATGTTGGAAGCGGCGCGTCACTATTGGCAGAATTTGGCGGAAGCGGACAAAAAAGCGTTCCGTTTTCACCATATTTCTACCGATGAAGTATTCGGCGACCTGCATGGGTCAGACGATCTGTTCACTGAAACCACGCCATATGCGCCAAGCAGCCCTTATTCCGCGTCGAAAGCCTCCAGCGACCATCTGGTGCGCGCCTGGCTACGCACGTATGGGCTACCGACCTTGATCACCAACTGTTCGAATAACTATGGCCCGTACCATTTCCCTGAGAAGCTGATTCCACTGGTGATCCTCAATGCGATTGCGGGTAAGCCGCTGCCAGTGTATGGCGACGGCGGACAAATTCGCGACTGGCTGTTTGTCGAAGACCATGCGCGCGCGCTGTATAAAGTGGTGACGGAGGGGGAAGTTGGCGAAACGTACAACATCGGTGGTCACAACGAACGTAAAAACATTGATGTGGTGCAAACCATCTGCGCCCTATTGGAAGAGTTGGCGCCGAATAAACCCGCTGGTGTGACGCATTACCGCGATCTTATCACCTATGTGAAAGACCGTCCGGGTCACGATATGCGCTATGCGATCGATGCCGGAAAAATTGAGCGGGAATTGGGCTGGCGGCCAGAAGAAACCTTCGAGACAGGGATGAGAAAGACCGTCAGTTGGTATCTGAACAACGAAAAATGGTGGCGCAGCGTGCTGGATGGTTCTTATGCCGGTGAACGCTTAGGGCTGAACGACTAGCGCTGAGATGGCGGAAAAATAAGCTGACATAAAAGAGAAGGGCGAATCAGTGTCTCATCGACCATCCGTAGGAAAGCGCGACATCCACGCCACGGTTGACCCCTCGGACTGGGAGAATGCATTCTTCCAGATTGACAGCGCCAGGTTAAATTTTTCGCCGTCTGCGCCCGTCTTAACCCCCGCGGCGCTGAGCGCATTTGCGCTGACGCAGGCCAAGGTGCCGGCAGATAATCTGGTGCTGGCGGATGCGCTGGCCGACTTGGGCTTTCGCTTGGTGGAAGGCGAGATTGATCTCTGCCTGACGCTGCAACAGGCTACTGTCGTGACGCCGTTACCGCATTGGCGTGAGGCGACGCTTGACGATATCCCTGCGCTGAGGGAAGCGGCCTCGCGCGTTTTTTCCTTCAGCCGCTTCCGTGCCCCATGGTACCGACCAGAAGATAGCGGGCGCTTTTATGCGCAGTGGATTGAAAATGCCGTGCGCGGTACGTTCGACCACTGTTGTTTACTGTCGGAAGATAACGCTGGCAATCCACAAGGATGGGTCACGCTACGCAGCATAGATGCCACGGATGCCCGTGTCGGACTATTGGGCGTTTGGCCGGGTGTGACGGTGCGCGGCGTTGGCTCGCAACTGATGGCGTTAGCGGAAATGTGGTGTCGACAGCAAGGGTGCGAACGTCTTCGGGTCGCGACACAGGCTGGCAACGTCGCGGCGCTTCGTCTTTATCTTCGCCGTGGTGCTACGATTGAAAGCACGGCGTATTGGTTATATAGGTAACTACATGATTCCATTTAATGCGCCACCGGTTGTCGGTACGGAACTTGATTATATGCAGGCGGCGATGAGCAGCGGCAAATTGTGCGGCGATGGCGGGTTTACCCGCCGTTGTCAGCAGTGGCTGGAACATTATTCCGGCAGTAAAAAAGTCCTGCTTACGCCATCCTGTACGGCATCATTGGAGATGGCTGCTATCTTGCTGGATGTAAAGCCCGGCGATGAAGTGATCATGCCGAGCTATACCTTTGTTTCCACCGCTAACGCCTTTGTGCTACGTGGTGCGAAGATCGTGTTTGTCGATGTCCGTCCAGACACCATGAACATTGACGAAACCAAGATCGAAGCGGCTATTACGGACAAGACGCGCATTATTGTGCCGGTTCATTACGCGGGCGTGGCCTGCGAGATGGATGCCATTATGGCGCTGGCGCAGAAATACCAGTTATATGTCGTAGAAGATGCAGCGCAAGGTGTGATGTCCAGCTACAAAGGGCGGGTTTTGGGATCGATCGGCCATATAGGGTGCTTCAGTTTTCACGAAACCAAGAATTACACCTCTGGCGGTGAGGGTGGCGCTACGTTGATTAATGACGCCAGCTTGGTAGAGCGTGCGGAAATCATCCGTGAAAAGGGAACTAACCGCAGCCAGTTCTTTCGCGGTCAGGTAGACAAATACACCTGGCGCGATATCGGTTCAAGCTACCTGATGGCGGATATTCAGGCGGCTTACCTCTGGGGGCAGTTGGAAGCGGCGCGACCGATTAACGAACGGCGGCTGAAACTGTGGCAGAACTACTATGCGGCATTTCAACCGCTGGCCGATGCCGGACGCATTACCCTGCCGACCATACCAGCCTATGGGGTTCACAACGCGCACATGTTTTATATCAAACTGCGCGATCGGGACGACCGCAGCGCGTTTATCAACTATATGAAAGAAGCTGAAATTATGACGGTCTTTCATTATATTCCGCTGCACAGTTGCCCAGCCGGGGTGAACTTTGGCCGTTTCTCTGGTGACGATCGCTATACCACCAGGGAAAGCGAACGGCTGGTGCGTTTACCGCTGTTTTATAACCTGTCGGATGTTAATCAGCGGACGGTGATCAATTCTATTCTGAGCTTTTTTTCCTGATATGTCGTTGGCGAAAGCGTCGATATGGACGGCTGGCTCGACGCTCATCAAAATTGCGGCTGGGCTGGTTGTCGTCAAACTACTGGCGGTCACGTTTGGCCCCGGCGGCGTGGGAATGGCAGGGAATTTCCGCCAACTGATTACCGTGCTGGGCGTATTAGCCGGGGCGGGCATTTTCAACGGCGTGACGAAATATGTGGCGGAATACCAACCGCAGCCGGATAGACTGAGGTCGTTACTCGGCACCTCGGTTACGCTGGTACTGGGTTTTAGCACCCTTCTGGCGATACTTTTCTTGGCGGCGGCAACGCCGATTGCCCATTTACTGTTTGGACATGACGACTATCGTAACGTGGTGCGAGCGCTGGCGTTTATCCAAATGGGCATCGCCTATGCCAATTTATTTCTGGCGATCCTTAAAGGCTATCGGGATGCGGTAGGCAATGCGCTAGCCGTTATAGTAGGTAGCCTGATTGGGCTGGCGGCTTTTGGCCTCTGTCTGGAACTCGGCGGCTACGTTGGCGCACTCGCCGGGCTGGCGCTGGTGCCGTCGTTGTTGGTGATCCCCGCGGGCATCATGCTCTTACGCCGCACGCCGCTGTCGCTGGCGTCGCTTAAACCGACGTGGGATCGCGCTATCGCCGGGCAATTGGGCACGTTTACGCTGATGGCGTTCATGACGGCCGTGACGTTGCCCGTGGCGTATATCATGATGCGAAACCTGCTGGCGGCGCATTACGGGTGGGATGAGGTCGGCATTTGGCAGGGTGTCAGCAGCATTTCTGATGCTTACCTGCAATTTATTACCGCCTCTTTTACCGTTTATCTGTTGCCGACGCTGTCGCGTCTGACGGATAAAACTGCGCTGGCGCAAGAAATTGTGCGGTCGTTGAAGTTTGTATTACCTGTCGTGGCGGGCGTCAGCTTTTGCGTCTGGCTATTACGTGATTTTGCCATTTGGTTACTGTTTTCCAGCCAGTTTACCGCCATGAGGGATCTTTTCGTGTGGCAATTGGTTGGCGATGTGATGAAAGTGGGTGCTTACGTCTTTGGCTATTTGATCATTGCGAAAGCGGCGCTGCGCTTTTATCTACTGACGGAAGTCAGCCAGTTCCTTCTGTTAACCGGTTTTTCCCACTGGCTCATTCCGCTTTATGGCGCACAAGGCGCGGCGCAGGCTTATATGGCAACCTACCTGGTCTATTTTTCACTCTGCTGTGGCGCATTCATTATTTACCGTAGGCGAGCATGACACCACTGATTCATATTCTCGGTTCAGACATTCCGCATCATAACCAGACCGTCTTACGTTTTTTTAATGACGTGCTGGCGGCGGAACTTCCGGCACAGCAGGTGCGGCACTTTATTGTGGCATCTCGCGAGGGTATGTCGGCAACCGATTTCCCCATGCTGCATATTGAAACCTGTGTAGATAAAAAAACGTTGGCTACCGCGGTGATTGCCAGAGCGAAGGCAAACCGCAAGACGCGCTTTTTTCTGCATGGGCAATTTAATCCTAGGTTATGGTTGGCGCTACTGAGTGGGGAGATCAAGTCTGGGCAGGTTTACTGGCACGTGTGGGGCGCTGACCTCTATGAAGAAGCGAGTAGCTTGAAATACCGCCTGTTTTATTGGCTGCGGCGCTGGGCGCAAAGGCGTGTCGCACATGTGTTTGCTACGCGTGGCGATCTGGCGCGGTATCAGCAGCGTGCCCCTCATGTTCCGACATCGTTGCTGTACTTCCCCACGCGCATGAATCCGGCGCTAACGAGCATGCAGGTGGATAAACCGCTGGCAGGGCCGATGACGATTCTGGTCGGCAATTCTGGCGATCGCACGAATCGTCACCAGGAGGCACTGCGGGCGATTCACCAACAGTTTGGCAACCGTGTGCGGGTGATTGTGCCAATGGGTTATCCAGCGAATAACGAATCCTACATCGCGCAGGTGGAAAAAGACGGTTTGGCGCTATTCGGCGTGAAAAATTTCCAACTGCTGAAAGATCAACTGGCGTTTGATGATTATCTCAACATGCTACGTACTTGTGATTTGGGTTATTTTATTTTCGATCGACAGCAGGGAATCGGGACGCTATGTCTGTTGATCCAGTCTGGCGTACCCTTCGTCATTAGCCGAAAAAATCCATTCTGGCGCGATTTGACGGAACAGGGACTGCCCGTGCTGTTTTACGGTGACGACCTGAATGAGGCGCTGGTGCGTGAGGCGCAGCGGCAACTGGCGTCGGTGGATAAACGGCAGATCGCGTTCTTTTATCCAAATTATCTACAAGGTTGGCGGGATGCGCTGGCATTGGCGGCGGGAGAACCCACATGACGCTGGGACAATTCGGTGGGCTGTTGGTCGTTTATCTGATTTCAGTCACGTTTATCCTAAGCCTGACCTGGGTAGAGTTTCGTCGGGTGCGTTTTAATTTTAACGTGCTGTTTTCTCTACTCTATCTATTGACGTTCTACTTTGGTTTCCCATTTACCTGTGTGTTGGTGTTTCGTTTTGGCGTTGACGTCGTTCCGGTGCAGTACCTGCTTCAGGCGCTGCTATCGGCAACGGCATTTTATGCGATCTATTACGTTAGCTATAAAACGCGTCTGTGCCGGAAAATTGCAGCGCCGCAGGCGCCGCGACTGACGGTCAATCGGGTCGAAGCCAACCTAACCTGGCTGCTACTGGCATTGATTGCGGTTGTTACCGTGGGTATTTTCTTTCTTAATAATGGTTTTTTGTTGTTTAAACTGCACTCTTACAGCCAGATATTTTCCAGCGGTGTGTCCGGCGTGGCGTTGAAACGCTTTTTCTACTTCTTTATCCCGGCGATGCTGGTGGTGTATTTCCTGCATCAGACGCAGCGTGCGTGGCTGATGTTCCTGATCGGCACGGTGACATTTGGCATGCTGACCTACGTGATTGTCGGCGGAACGCGCGCTAATCTTATTATCGCCTTCGCCCTGTTTCTGTTTATTGGCATTGTACGCGGCTGGATTACGCTCTGGATGCTGGTTGCGGCGGGTATCTTCGGGATTGTCGGCATGTTCTGGCTGGCGTTAAAACGCTATGGGCTGGATGTCAGCGGGGATTACGCTTTTTATACCTTCCTCTATTTAACCCGCGACACCTTCTCGCCCTGGGAAAATCTGGCGCTGCTGTGGCAGCATTATGACAAAATCGAATTTCAGGGATTGGCACCGATTGCCCGCGATTTCTACGTCTTTATCCCCTCCTGGCTATGGCCGGATCGCCCGAATCTGGTATTAAACAGCGCCAACTATTTCACCTGGGAAGTGTTAAATAACCATTCCGGGCTGGCGATATCTCCCACGCTGTTAGGTTCGCTGGTGGTGATGGGCGGCGTGCTATTTATCCCACTCGGTGCTGTGGCGGTAGGGCTGGTGATCAAGTGGTTCGATTGGATATATGCCTTAGGGAAGAATGATAGCAATCGCTATAAGGCCGCGATTTTGCAAGCGTTCTGCTTTGGCGCCGTGTTTAATATCATAGTGTTAGCGCGCGAGGGCGTGGATGCTTTTGTTTCTCGCGTGGTATTTTTCTGTCTGGTATTTGGTCTGTGCCTATTGCTTGCCAAGCTGCTTTATTGGCTGCTGGAAAGCGCGGGACTGATTCGCCAGCGTTTACAACGCCGTGACGCGCAGCAGGTAGCGATACGTCACGGCGTACAGCATTCTGTCATTAAGGAGCAGGAATGACGGTAGTAGACACGACAGAGTCCGTTCCTGTGTATACCATTCGGGGATTGCCGATTCACGGTTTTAGCACGATGACGCAGTTCGTCGATCATCTGTTTGCGGGCGAACGGGTTAAAACGGGGACGCTCATCGCCATTAACGCGGAGAAAGTGTTGACGGCGGAAAAGGATGTGGCCCTGCGCGCGCTGCTGGCGCGCGCTGAATATAAGTATGCGGACGGCATCAGCATTGTGCGATCCATTCGGCGCAAGTACCCGCAGGCGCATATCACGCGGATTGCGGGGGCTGATCTATGGGAAGCGCTGATGGAACGGGCAGGCAAATCGGGGACGCCGGTTTTTCTGGTGGGCGGTAAGCCCGACGTGTTGGCGCAAACAGAGGCAAAATTACGTGCACAGTGGCAGGTCAACATCGTCGGTAGCCAGAATGGCTATTTTATGCCGGAGCAGCGCGATGCGTTGTTCGAACGTATTCGCGCCAGTGGCGCACAGATAATTACCGTCGCGATGGGGTCGCCACGGCAGGAAATCCTGATGCGCGATTGTCGTCATCACTACCCCGATGCGCTGTATATGGGTGTCGGCGGCACCTATGATGTCTTTACCGGGCAGGTAAAACGGGCTCCGCTCGTGTGGCGAAATGCCGGGCTGGAGTGGCTCTATCGCTTGCTGTCCCAGCCGAGCCGTATATTTCGCCAGCTTAGATTATTGAAATATGTGGCCTATCATTACAGCGGCCGGCTGTAATCGTGTTTCTCATGAGAGATGGAGGGCTAAAAGTTACTGCGAGTGACTCAGAGTATCTCCCTGCAACTGCTTGCGCCGTTGTACCAATTATGGGGGTGACACTCCACAATCGCTCTTCGGTAAATTTTTTACCTCCCTAAGATGGTGCAATATATTAACGTTTATGTCTTGGGCCTGAATTGGATTCCACTTAAGCGTTGCGGAATCGGCATAATTTGTGATTGTGTTCCGTAAGTTAGTAATATTTATACCGTCGTTATATTCCTGTTCATCTTTTGTGCAATCACAGCCCTATTCCAGTGCACGGTTTTATTTTTTTACCATTTGATTTTTATTGAAAATTTTCCATTGACAACGTTTTGAATCCCTTCTTATAGTGACGATAACTTATCCGCAAGAACGCCAACGTTGTCGGCTTGTGGTTATGGCAATAGAGCCCTCGCAATGTCTTCTGACTTTGCCGGGCTTTTTTTTTGCTTTTTTTTCAGAAGCACTTTTCATGCACATTTTTTATCACCAACGCCAGGGGGATTTATGTCCAGAATGAAATATTGTTATGCATCGTTGCCGTTGGCACTGGCTATCGCCTATTCAGGTTTGGCCGGGGCAGCAGAAAAAACAATAAAAATAGGTTTGTTGGAAGATGCGTCAGGTAACTTTGCTTTGCCGTCCATCCCAAAGATTCATGCAACAGAGCTTGCTGTTGAAGAGATTAATGCTAAAGGAGGCATACTGGGTCGATCTATTGAGCTGGTAAAATACGATACGCAGTCTGATAACACTCGCTTCCAGCAAATGGCGCGCCGTTTGATTAAAAACGACAAGGTTGACGTTATTTTCGGTGCTTTTTCCAGTGCCTCACGTGAAGCGATACGTCCCATTATGTGTATTAGCTCAGACCTGATCTGACAATTACCGGTTATTTATACAGGTATCTGTCAGATTACATCTGGCCTAAATTTTTCTCAGACCAGATGCGCTTTCCATCAAGTAATGTTTCCATTGGCGTCCGGCCACAGCACATTTTCCCCTGATGAGTTCGCTCATTATTATAGTGAGCCAGCCATTCATCAAGATCCGATTGTAATGTGTCGAGAGCACCATACAACTTTTTGCGGAACGTCACCTGATAAAACTCATTCAGTATCGTTTTATGGAACCGCTCGCAGATGCCGTTGGTCTGCGGTGACATTGCCTTCGTTTTCGTATGCTCAATGTCATTTATCGCCAGATAAAGCTGGTAATCATGCTGCTCCACTTTGCCGCAGAACTCAGTGCCCCTGTCGGTCAGTATCCTCAGCATCGGTAGCCCCTGAGACTCATAAAATGGCAGCACACGATCATTCAGTAAATCAGCCGCTGTAATCGGTGTTTTAGTGACGTAGAGCTTGCAGTGTGCCACTTTCGAGTACGTATCAACGAACGTCTGCTGATAGATACGCCCGACGCCTTTCAGGTTGCCTACATAGAACGTGTCCTGTGAACCCAGATAACCCGGATGAGCGGTTTCAATCTCACCACAGGCTTCATCATCACTGGCTTTACGTTCCAGCGCTGCGATCTGGCTGTCAGTCAGTTCAATGCCGTCACGGGCCACTTTTTCTTCCAGTGCTTTCAGGCGTTTTTTGAAGTTCTCAAGGTTATGACGTAACCAGACAGAACGGACACCACTGCCGGAGATAAAAACGCCCTGTTTACGCAGCTCGTTGCTGGTCCTGTGCTGGCCGTGAGCCGGGAATGCGACAGCATAATCAACAACAGCCCGCTCAGTGACCTCATCGGTTCGGTTCTTAAGGTTAGGGGCACGACGGCTGCGATTTATCAACGCATCCACGCCACCTTCCTCGGCCAGCTCGCGATATCGGTAAAACGTATCGCGAGAGACGCCCATGATTTTGCAGGCTTTCGACACGTTACTGAGTTCTTCAGCCAGATTGAGCAAACCGGCTTTGTGTTTGATGATGGGATTGTTAGTATGAAGCATGAGAGTTACCTCGCGTTTTGTATAAGGATTCGACACCCATATCAAAACCGGTAACTCTCAACCTTTCAAGGTCATGTGTCAGATCAAGTCGCGACTAATACACATTATGGATCGTGAAAAACAGATGTATTGGTACAACAACCAATATGAAGGCGGCGTGTGTGATAGCAACGTGTTTGTGACCGGCGCCGTCCCAGAACAGCAGTTCTCGACATTAATCCCATGGATGATAGAGAAGTACGGTAAGAAAGTGTATACCATCGCGGCTGACTATAACTTTGGGCAAATCTCCGCTGAATGGGTACGCAAGATCGTCAATGAGAACGGCGGCACCATGGTGGGCGAAGAATTTATCCCGCTCAGCGTGTCGCAGTTCGGCCAAACCATCCAAAACATTCAGAAGGCCAAACCTGACTTTGTGATGACGTTACTGGTTGGTGCGAATCAATCTTCCTACTACGAGCAAGCCGCTGCAGCCAAACTCGGCCTGCCGATGGGCAGTTCTGTCAATGTCGGTCAGGCCTATGAACATAAGCGTTTCAAGGCTCCAGCTCTGAAAGACATGTATATTACCGCCAACTACCTCGAAGAAGTGGATACGCCTGCCAGCAACGATTTCAAACAACGTTTCCGCGCTAAGTTTCCTAACGAGCCGTATATCAATCAGGAAGCCGCCAATGCCTATGATGCCGTTTATCTATATAAAATAGCGGTAGAGAAAGCCGGTGGCACCGATGTGACCGCTGTGCGCAACGCGTTGGAAACCGGTGAAATCTGTACCGAAGGCCCGTCAGGCAATGTCTGTATCGATCCCAAAAGTCATCATCTGAGCCACACCATCTATCTGGCCCATGTGAAAGATGACCATTCCATCGAAATACCCAAGGTATGGAATGATATCAAGCCTTACTGGTTAGGGGAGGCAGGTTGCGATCTGCCAATTAAACCGGATACCAGCCAGTACACTCCGTCCAATCCACCAAAGGCCTGATGTACTTTCTGCGTCAGAGAGACGGCCGTTCTTATCTTTCTCTCTGACGTAATCCCTTTATTTGCTGTGTCAGTCAGGACACCGAGGATTACTTGCAGATGTTAATGTTCTCCTTTCTTTATTCCATAATTTACCAGTTTGGCGATAACTTCGCTTATCTGGTGCTGGCCGCTCTTGGTCTAGCAGTCATTTTCGGCATGATGGGGGTGATCAACCTCGCACACGGCGAATTTATTATGTGTGGTGCTTACGTCACCATTTTGATGAACAAAGCGGGGTTACCGTTACCACTGGCCATGCTGACCGGCACGCTGGCAGCCGCTTTTGCTGGTGGTGTAATAGAGCGTCTGGTGGTACGCCATCTTTATGGCCGCCTGTATGACTCTGTAGTTGCTACTTGGGCTATTAGTCTAATTGTACAACAAAGTATGTTACTGATTGCGGGTCCCTCTTTGGAGGGGCTGTCCACCCCTTTCAGTTCATTTACCCTTGGCGAATATTCTTTCTCTACCTATCGAGCCATTCTTCCGCTGGTTGCCATTATCGTATTGATGGCGCTGTATTGGTTGTTCTTCCACACCAATTACGGCGTGTGCGCACGAGCCACTATTCAAAACGCGAAGATGGCCGCTTGCCTCGGACTGGAAACCGACCGGATCTATACGCTCACCTTTGCTCTCGGCGCCGGACTCGCCGGATTGGCCGGTGCGATCTATGCCCCAACGCTAACGGCCGTTCCTACCATGGGGAGCAGTTTTATTGTGCAAGCGTTTGTGTCGGTGGTGGTGGGGGGGGCCAATGTCCTCGTCGGCACTATCCCTGCGGCGATGGCGCTGGGTGCAATCCAGACTGGGCTCAATGCATGGTACGGACAACTCGCTGGGCAGATTGGTCTATTGCTGACCGCAGTGCTGGTGATTCGCTTATTACCCAATGGCGTTGGTAGCCTTTTTACCCGTAACCGCTAGGAGCGCAGTGTGACAATGACTTCTGTTAACGTTTCCGTCGACGATGCGCACAAGCGCAGCCTGAGTAATACCACACTGATTAGCGGGATCATTCTGGCCGTCGCGCTACTATTGCCTCTAGTACTTGATAGCGCGTTGATCGGCGATTTTTCCTATTTCCTGCTGTGGACATTCTGCGCTATCGGTTTGGCCGCTATGTGGGGCCATGGCGGCATTCTCTCTTTCGGACAAACCGCTTTCTTCGGGCTGGCAGGCTATACCTACGGCGTGATGACGCTCAATTTTGGCGATGGCGTGCTGTCAACCTGGTCCGGGCTACTGTTTGCATTATTGGTGGCTGCCACGGTCGCCGCTGCGCTGGGTTATCTGATGTTTTACGGTGGCGTCACCGGTATTTTCATCGGCATCGTGACACTCTCTTTTACATTGGTACTTGAAACCTTCATGTCGCAGACTGCGGGTCCGCAGTGGACCATCGGTAGCGCGCGTCTCAACGGTTTCAACGGCATGTCCGGTATGCCGCCGCTCGCGCTGCCCGGTCTGGACGGCGAACGCTTTACGCTGGAAGGAAATGCCTTTTATTACCTGATTATTCTTTTGCTGGGCGTTATTTACTGGGGCGTTCGCCGCCTGCTGCACTCTAATTTTGGTTTAACACTGGCGTCCATTCGTGAAAATCCCCGTCGGGCGGAAATGCTCGGGATCGACATCCGTCGCTACCAACTGCTGGTATTCGTTCTGGGTGGCGTGCTGTCCGGTTTATCTGGCGCGCTTTATACCATTTGGGGATCTTATATCACTCCATCATCCATGGGTCTCACCGCCGCCGCTATGCCGGTGATCTGGGTTGCCACCGCAGGGCGTAAAAATATTTTCGGCACTGTGGTCATCACCGCGCTGATGGTCTGGCTGTCGCAGTGGTTGGCGGTATATGGCAGTGAATACGCCATGATTCTACTGGGCTTCATTCTGCTGTTTGTGATTCTGGCCGCCCCCAATGGACTACTGCCGTGGCTGGCGGAAAAAATCGGTTATCTGGCGACCAGACGACATGTCAACCACGAGCTACAGCATAACGATGTTCGACATAAAGGGGAGTAACCATGAATCAAACACCGGAATTGATCCTGGAAACCCAAGGGCTGAGCAAGCGCTTCGGCGGCGCGCAGGTGATTAATCAGGTGGATATGCAAATCCATCGTGGCGAAGTACGTTGCGTCATCGGTCCGAACGGTGCGGGGAAAAGCACGTTTTTTAAATTACTCACCGGCGAACACACGCCGAGCGATGGCGAGATCCGTTTCTTTGGCAATCCGATGAATGCGTTGGCACCCTTTCAACGTATTCAGATGGGGATGAGCATTAAATTTCAGATACCGGGCATTTTTCCCGATCTCAGTGTGGAACAACATTTGCAACTGTCGTTGAGTCACTTGCGACCGCAAGTTAGACACGAGACCGCCAGCATTGATGAGCTACTCCAGCGTTTCAAGCTAAGTTCTGAAAAACATCAACTAGCAGGCAATTTATCACATGGAAAAAAACAGTGGCTAGAAATCGCCATGGCGGTATCGCTACGCCCGGCACTGTTGATGCTTGATGAGCCGGTCGCCGGACTATCGGTGGAAGAAACCTATCTCACCGGTGAGTTGATTAAAGCCATGCAGCAGGACGGCCTGACGTTGATGGTGGTTGAACACGATATGACCTTTGTTCGTCAAATCGCATCACGGGTTACCGTACTGCACGGCGGCAGGGTATTTGCCGATGGCGAAGCGGCACAGGTACTGGCGCGGGACGATGTCGCGGACATTTATTTGGGGAAAGCCGGATGAACGAGGTGTTATTGCAGGTCAATGAGGTTACCGGCGGCTACGGCGGCGGGCAGGTGCTTAATGGCGCGACGTTACAGCTGAAGGCCGCCGAAGTCCTGGGGTTGATTGGTCGTAATGGCGTTGGAAAAACCACGCTGATGCGCACCCTGATTGGCGCCGTGCCTGTAAAACAAGGTCGCATCATGCTGGGAGAGATTGATATTACCCAGGCGACCCCGCAGCGCCGGGCAAGACTGGGCATTGGCTATGTGCCACAAGGACGTGAGGTCTTCAGCGGATTAACGGTAGCGGAGAACCTCCAGGTAGGGATGCAGTTTGTCCGCGAGCACCGCGAATTCGCGCAGGACCTGCTGGAGCGGGTGCTGGAGTATTTCCCTATTTTGCGCCAACGGCTGAAACAGAAGGCCGGCACCATGAGCGGCGGCGAACAGCAGCAGTTGGCTATAGCCCGGGCGCTGGTCGGCTCACCCAAGATCCTGCTGCTTGATGAGCCCTCTGAAGGGGTACAACCCTCGATTGTTCATATCATTGCCGACACGTTGGTGCGGATCGCCCGTGAACTGCGCGTCGCCGTGATTCTGGTCGAACAAGATATCGCCATGATCCAGCGCGCGGCCCAGCGCTGTTGCGTAATGGATAAAGGTCAGGTAATCGAAACCCTGACGCAACACCAGCTTGCTGATGACCTTTTGATGCGTCGCCATCTAGCGTTGTGATGCGTTGCACCAGCGGACTGACCGAACTTCTTTTTATTTAGTGGAGACAATTTATGAAATGGCTCAAAGACTCAATCATGTATAAACGCGGCGTGGGGGCTGAACGTAAACCAGTCACTCATCACCTGACCGAAGAGATGCAAAAAGAATTTCATTACACTATCGGGCCTTATTCCACGCCAGTGTTAACGATCGAGCCAGGCGATCGGGTGATTGTCGATACTCGTGATGCGTTTGAAGGCGCGATTAAATCAGAGCAGGACATGCCCAGTGCATTACTGAACATGCCATTTCTCAACCCGCAGAATGGCCCGATCATGGTTAACGGCGCCGAGAAAGGTGATGTGCTGGCGGTATACATCGAATCCATGTTGCCTCGCGGGGCCAACCCCTACGGGATCTGCGCCATGATCCCACATTTCGGCGGGCTAACCGGCACCGACCTGACGGCAATGCTCAACGATCCGCTGCCGGAAAAGGTCCGGATGATCAAGCTAGATAGCGAGAAAGTGTACTGGAGTCAACGCCATACTCTGCCTTACAAACCTCATATCGGTACGCTAAGCGTCTCCCCGGAAATCGACTCCATTAACTCGCTGACGCCGGATAATCATGGCGGCAACATGGACGTGCCGGATATTGGCCCCGGCAGTATTACCTATCTGCCCGTACGTTCGCCAGGAGGGCGTCTGTTTATCGGCGATGCGCACGCTTGTCAGGGCGACGGCGAGATTTGCGGTACAGCGGTGGAATTCAGCTCAATCACTACTATCAAGGTGGACTTGATTAAGCACTGGAAGCTCTCATGGCCACGAATGGAGAACGCGGAATCCATCATGAGTATTGGCAGTGCGCGTCCGTTGGAAGACGCTACGCGCATCGCTTATCGCGACCTAATCTACTGGTTGGTGGAAGACTACGGTTTCGAACAATGGGATGCCTATATGCTGCTCAGCCAATGCGGTAAAGTTCGCCTCGGCAACATGGTAGATCCCAAATACACCGTCGGTGCCATGCTCAACAAGACATTATTGGCACAATGATTGTTATTGGCACAATGATTGTTCGCCTGAACGCAAGGCGGATTGCCATCGTGATTTAAGCCAAACCTGCAGGTTACTCCCAACGAGCCTGCAACTTGAAATATGAAGGGTTTATATGGGTTCTGCCACACCAGTCAACATTGGTCTACTTTATTCCTTCAGCGGCGTGACGGCAGCGTTGGAACTATCTCAATGGCGTGGGGCCACTCAGGCGATTGCTGAAATCAACCAGAATGGCGGGATTAATGGTCGGTTGCTGAACGCGATACATTACGATCCTCAATCTGAGGACGCCCAATTCCGTACGCTCGCCGAACGTTTGATCGTTTCAGACAATGTCAATGTGATCTTCGGCGGTTATACCTCCAGCAGTCGCAAGGCTATGTCACCGATTGTGGAGAAATATCAACGTTTACTATTTTATTCCCAACTGTATGAAGGCTTTGAGTTTTCAGAAAACATTCTTTACGGCGGAGCAGCGCCTAACCAAAATTGCGTTCAATTAGCTGACTACCTAGCCAGCCATTTCGGCGCCAGAGTTTATATGATTGGCTCGCGTTATGTGTACCCCTACGAAAGCAATCGTAATATGCAGGAATTGATTCTGCAATATCCCGATGGCGCGGTCGTTGGGGAACGCTACCTGGCGTTGAATGCCCCTTACGAAGCATTCCTACCGGTGGTGGAGGACATCAAGAAAAAACAGCCAGACTTTATTTTCAGCACGGTCGTAGGACAAACAGTCCCATTCCTGTACCGAGCCTACTACGAGGCTGGGTTGGATCCCGCTCGGATGCCTATTGGCAGCCTGAATACGTCAGAAACTGAAATTGCCATGATGGGGGCAGAATTGGCTATCGGGCATTACACCTCCGCACCGTATTTCCAAAGTGTGCATAGCAAGGCTAATCATGCGGCGCTTGAGCAGTTTCATCGGCAGTTTGGGACGGATATAAATACCGATTTAAATTGGGAAGCCACCTACAGCCAGATGCATTTATTTGCCAACGCTATGCAGGAATGTGGTAGCGACAACATTCACCATCTATTGCCTGCACTGCGCGGCAGTGAATTTGACGCGCCTCAGGGACGTATTCGCATCGATCCACTTAACCAGCATACAGGACTCTATCCCCGCATTGGTAAGGCTAACGCATCAGGACAGTTCACCGTGATGCGAGAGTCACGCCGTATTGTCGCGCCGGATCCATATATGACCAATCAGATCCAAGGCGACTGGGTCACAAAACTGACAAAAGTGGAGTGTCCCCATGCGCCATAGCGACTTACGAACCAGTACCACAGCCTTACTCCTTAGTCGGGGAATCCGCTGCGTAGTATTACATCCCGACGATGAAGATGGCGAAACGCTAACGAACCATTTGCGTCGGATGGGCTTCAAAGTACGTGCATATTGGCCCGTACCCGAAACGTTGCCTGCTGATACCGATTTGATTTTTTTTGCTCTGCAATCAGATAGTTCTGGAGTGGGAGTGCCTTGTTTCGATCTGAATAAACATACGCTGATCACTATCAGCGGTTATGAAAATCCGACTTTTATCGACCAAACGCTGAGCATGGGAGCGAGCGCGACCATCACCACTCCAGTCAGGGCGTCTGGGCTACTATCCACGATGGTGTTTGCTTTACACCATGCCCAGCAGCGTCGACAAATTATCGAACGCCTTGAACGGTTGGAAAAAAAAATGCTTGGTCTGCGGCAGGTTAGTGAGGCCAAAGCCATTCTGATGCGAATGCATAATATTGGTGAAGAACAGGCTTACGAGATTCTGCGCCATCAAGCGATGGGTAAACGCATAACTGTCGAAGACATGGCCTGCGCCTTGATTCAGGCCAACGATATTTTCTCGTGGACCACACCGGGAAACCCTAATACCAAAGCCCCCTAACCACTTGTGAGGATAATGATGTCCATAGCCCCTTTTCTTGCGGCTGCCGTGCAGTTTGAGCCGACGTTAGCCGCTAAAGAAGATAATATTCGCCAGTTGCTGGCAATGGTGGAGCAGGCCGCCAGACAAGGCGCTACGCTTATTACCACTCCTGAAATGGCCACCACCGGATACTGTTGGTATGACCGTGATGAAATCGCTCCCATGGTTGAAACCGTACCTGGTGACACCACCGCTCGCTTTGCCGAAATAGCGCGGCGCTATCAATGTTATATCGTGCTCGGCATGCCGGAAGTGGATGCTGGTACGTCCCTTTATTACAACAGTGCCGTATTGATTGGCCCGCAAGGTGTTATTGGTTGCCACCGTAAAAGTCACCCCTACATTTCCGAACCCAAATGGGCTGCGGCGGGCGATCTCGGTCATCAGGTGTTTGATACTTCGATTGGCCGTATCGGTATGTTGGTTTGCATGGACATTCATTATCCGGAAACCGCACGCATATTGGCGTTGGGGGGAGCAGACATTATTTGCCACATCAGTAACTGGCTGGCTGAGCGGACTCCGGCTCCTTACTGGATTAGCCGTGCAATGGAAAACAGTTGCTATCTGATCGAAAGCAACCGTTGGGGGCTGGAACGCGGTGTACAGTTCAGCGGTGGTAGCTGCATTATCAACCCCGACGGAACGATCGCAGCCGTCGTTGACAACGGTGATGGTATCGCTCTTGCTGAAATTGATATCAGCCGTAGCCGCCGACATCAGGTGCTGGGCCAGCCTGTGTTCAACCAGCGTCGCCCCCATTGTTATCTGTCTCTGCTCAGCGACAGTTTTTTATGGAATCCACAGGACTTTTTTGGCTTATACGGACACCGGCCACTCCCCACAGGACGTCAAAGCCGCATCAGCGTGGCGCAATACACGCCGGGCGAACAGATAGAGGATAATCTGACGCAGATTATCGCATTGATCGAAACCGCCGTTCGTGAGCAAAGCAGCGAGTTATTGGTGTTTCCAGAACGCGCGCTGACGGGTAACGCGGCGCCAGGCGTGAATGCCCAAACGGTAGATAGTGCCGCCGTACAGACGCTGACGCGTTTAGCCATGACGCGGCGGATCCATTTGGTGATAGGTATGGCAGAACGGGACGGTGAGGCCTGTTACAATACGCAAATATTGCTCGGGCCACAGGGCATGATTGGGCGTTATCGCCAGATACACCTTTCTGAAACTGACCAGCGATGGGCAACAGCAGGTGATGAGTGGGCGACGTTCGATACGCCAATGGGACGTATTGGCTTACTTCTGGGCAATGATCTTTTGCTGCCGGAAACGGGGCGTATTCTGGCTCTGGAGGGGTGCGATATTCTTGCCTGTTCCGCCGCTCTGTCTGGGGGCTTCACCGGTTCACATCCAGGTAGTAAGGTCAAACAACAATACCCGATCCCGATGGGAGCCGATCCCTTGCATTGGCACTTTGCACGCACCCGCGCCGGGGAAAATAACCTCTATTTAGCATTCTCCAATGCAGTAAACGGCGACAGCGGTGGTTTTAGTGGAATCTTCGGCCCTGAAACCTTTCGTTTTCCACGAGATGAGCGGATATTATGGCAGGAACAAGACATCGCCACCCACGTAGTTGATACCCGATCGACCGCCAATAGCGATTACCCAACCAACGTGGTCCGCAGAAAAGATTTGGTCGCCATGCGCCTGCCGCATCACTATACCCCATTGATCGTTGAGTAGGTTTGACCGACAGGGCGCTGGTCGGATAATACGGCGAGAGCCCTTCCATATATGACATACCCTAATGCCTTCACCATTACACCATCATGACGCGCAGAAATGCTAATGAGGGTTCGTGCTCAATAAGCGTTAGGCGTTGATAAAGCGCATTGGCGTCAACCAGGTCGGCACAGCAATCGGCAAACTTCCGCCGCCGCTCGGCTGCGCTAAAAGGCTCGCTGATATCCCCTTTGGCATGTAAGCGCCGAGCGCTCAGTTTTCGACCGTCTTGTAGCGTTATCGTCACGATATGCGGTAGGTTTTCCCCTTTTTCTTCCTCGGATTCACTCCAGCTTGCCATACTGACCCGTGATAGCTTGTCTGCCACGGCCTGTCTGGCAACGTGTTCTGGCGTAAAATCCGCGACGCTCAGGGTTCCTTTATCCAACAATACGGAGACACAGTAAGGCAGCGAAAAACGCGCCTGCATTTCATTTTGCGGTAGCGGATAGGCCAGATTACGGCGGTTGGCGATCCCCACTTTAGCCTCGACCTCGACCACATCATCGGCGCTGAACGCATGCAGCTCCTGTAAATCACTAATGGCATCCAAAATGCGGTGCGTCGATCCACAGCAGGGATATTTCTTGGGCAACACGCCGACGGTTTCAATCACATGCGGTGATGGAGTTAACCACAATTCGGTTGTTTCAGGCTGGAAGCGTTTACCGGCAAATAACTGATAAAAACCCTGCTCGCCTTCAATGATATCCAAACGGCCAGACATGCCAGTAGCGGCAAGTTCTACCGCATCCACCGCGTTGCGCGCCGCCATTCCGGCGTGGAACGGTTTTAACGGCGTGCCGAACTGACCTTTTACTCCGCTGGCCAGGCTAACCGCGATGCTCAATGTCCGGGCGATGCCCTGTTCATCCAGCCCTTTAAGCCACGCGACGCCAGCGGCGGTGCCGATACAGCCGACGGTAGATGTGCCGTGCCACCCCGCCGTGTAATGTGACGAACTCACTACCGAACCGACGAATGCCTGAGCCTGTAGCCCAATCAGATAGGCTTCGATAAGGTCGGCGCCGCTGCGTTTTTCCGCCAGCGCCATTGCCAACAACGCCGGAACCAGCACGGCCGACGCATGGCTCATGCCAGGGCCAAAGTTATCGTCATAATCGATAGCATGGGCCGCCGTACCGTTAATGAGTGCGCACACGGCGGGCGGCACCGGCTGGTAAGTCGCCCACGCTCGCTGCACCGCACGGCTGGAGACATTATCACGCCCGGCATACAGGCAGGCTAATGTATCAATGATAGCGTCACATGCCAGTTGTCTGGCTGCCTGGCTGAACGGCGTTTTACTCATACACCAGGCGGCAATAGTTTCAATGACCGTCATCGTCATCTCCCCGAAAAGGTTTATATAGCGGTTATCGCTGGCACGCTGCGAGCGCAAATCGCATTGCCAGAACGGCTTTTTGCTGTTTTATGCCTCGCTGGCGGCGAGAAAATGGCGGGTATACTCTTCGCGCACCTCACCCCGCCGCAGGGCCTCCGCACTGAGTTCCTCCAGCAGGCGCCCCTGATACATCATCGCCACGCGCTGGCACAGGTGGGTTACTACGGCCAGATCATGCGTCACCATCAGGTAGGTCAATTTTCGGCGCTGGCGCATGCCGGCGAGCAGGTTGAGGATTTCAGCCTGTACCGATACATCCAGCGCGGACGTCGGCTCGTCCAATAGCAATACGGACGGTTCCGTAATTAGCGCTCTGGCAATCGCCACGCGCTGACGCTGACCGCCGGATAGCTGATGGGGATAACGATAGCGAAAAGCATCCGATAAACCGACCGCGCTCAACGCGTCGCTGATCCTCTCCTCATGGCGATCCAGTTTGTGCAATTGCAGCGGTTCACGTAGCGTGCTGTATACCATTTTGCGCGGGTGGAGCGAGGCATAGGGGTCCTGAAATACCATTTGAACCTGGCGGTAAAATGGTTTGTCGCGTATCGGATGTTGTTCACGATTATTAAACAGAATAGCGCCCTGGTAATCGCTGTTCAGTCCAGCGAGGGCGCGAAGAATGGTGGACTTTCCGCAACCGGATTCACCAATCAGTCCGTAACTTTCGCCTTCCGTCAGTATGAAACTGACATCGCTGACAACCTGACGTCGGTTTATTCCCTCACCAAAAGCGATGTTGAGATCTACAACTTCCACACTGCGTTGTGATGCAGGCACGTTCATAAGATCTCTCCATTGCGGTAGCTGGGGCCGGTCAGCCAGTCGGGATCGCGCGTTGGCACACTTAACGTTTCCACCGGATTATGTAACTGTGGCTGACTGGCTAATAGCGCCTGGGTGTAGGGATGGCGGGCCTGGTGCAGACGACTTGCAAGGATCTCTTCCACCACACGCCCGGCATACATCACCAGCACGCGATCGCAGAAACGCGACACCAGATTCAAATCGTGGGTTATAAAGAGTAACCCGGTATTCCGGCGTGCCAGTTGTTCATCAAGGATCGACAGCACCTGCTGACGCACGGTGACATCTAACGCGGAGGTTGGCTCATCGGCAATAATTAGGTCGGGTTCGGGGATCAGCATCATGGCAATCATGACGCGCTGCCCCATTCCGCCGGAAATTTCGTGTGGATAGCGTTCAAATACATATTCGCAGTCGCGAATATGTACCGATGCCAACATCGCCAGCGCTTTTTCTCGGGCGATTTTATAACTCACGCGCGTATGCAGGCGATAGGCTTCGGTGATCTGGTTACCGATGCGCATCAAGGGATTCAATGAAAATTTGGGATCCTGCAAAATCATTGAAATACGATTCCCCCGGATCGTGCGCATCTGCTTTTCGCTAGCATTCAGTAAATCTATCTCGCCAAAACGGATCGCTTTTGCCGTGATGCGGCCAAGTTTCGGCGTGAGTTTCAGCAGAGCGCGGCACGTTTGAGATTTACCTGAGCCAGACTCGCCGACAATGGCGACTTTTTCGCGCCCAACCTGAAAGGACACGTCACGTACCGCGTGGTTATCCTGTTGGCTGCCACTAAACACCAGATTCAGATTCTGTACATCAAGCAGGATGTCATTCATGGCGCAGATCCATTACGTCACGCAGACCGTCACCGAGTAGGTTAAAGGCCAGGCTGGTGAAAAGGATGGCTAACCCCGGAATAGTGGCGATCCAGCCGTTATTGAGCATAAACTCGCGCCCTGATGCCAACATCGCGCCCCATTCCGGGCTAGGCGCCTGTGCGCCTAACCCAAGGAAACCGAGACCCGCCGCAGTGAGAATGATCGCCGCCATGTTCAGCGTGACGCGTACCACTACTGACGGTAAGCACATAGGGATGATATGAAACAAAATGATGTGCCAGGATGATGCCCCCTGTAAGCGCACCGCCGCGATGTAATCCATCTTGCGAATCGATAGCGTTTCCGCCCGCGCCAGACGGGCGATCGGCGGCCATGATGACAGGGAAATCGCGATAATCGCATTCTCGATACCGGGACCTAGCGCGGCGACAAACGCCAGCGCCAGGATCAGGCTAGGGAAAGCTAAAAAGATATCGACGAGTCGCATCAAGAGGGTATCAACCCAGCCGCCGAGGTAACCTGCCGTTGTTCCGACCACCAAACCGAGTGGCGTAATAATGATGGCGGTCAGCCCGGCGATATACAGCGTGATCCGTGCACCGTATAACAATCGGCTGTAAACGTCGCGCCCCAGTTCATCCGTGCCTAGCCAATTTTCCCCGCTAGGAGGTTGCAGGCGATTGGCGAGATCTTGTGAATAGATATCGTGGCTAGCTAACCAAGGGGCGAACAGCGCGACAAAGGCGATCGCCAGCAGGATAAGCAGGCCAAATAACGCCGAGTGGTTAGCGCAAAAGCGATGCCACTGCATCCATATTTGTTGCATCCGAGCTTGATAAGGCGTGGTTGGCACTGGCGCATTCAGCCAACGGCGTAGTGACGAAGGCACACGACCGGTATGGGGTTTATTAGTCAAGTCGGTCATTGGTCCTCCTGACGAGTACGTGGATCAAAGAGGCGGTAAAGCAAATCGCAAATCAGGTTAAGCGCAATAAATATTGCGCCAGTGAGTAGGGCGCAACCCACGACCGCATTCATATCGCCAGCCAGCAGTGCATTGGTGAGATAGCGGCCAAAGCCAGGCCAGGCGAAGACGGTTTCGGTCAGCACCGCGCCTTCCAGCAACCAGGCCCAGGAAAGCGCAACCACCGTCAGAGTGGGAACGGCGATATTGCGCAATGCATGAATCCAGACGCAGCGCGCCCAGGAAAGCCCCTTTACCCGGGCGGTAATCATGTATTCCTGAGAGAGTTGTTCGATCATAAAGCTGCGGGTCATACGGCTGATATAGGCCAGCGAACTGAGTCCCAAAATCGACGCGGGAAGAACGATATGGCTGAAAACATTGCGGAACATCGGCCAGTTATTGGCCAGCGCGCTGTCGATCAGCCAAAAGCCGGTAACGGGTTGCAGATCGAATTCGTAGATGAAATCAATACGACCCGGCCCGCCAATCCAGCCCAGAGACGCGTAAAACAACAGCAACCCCATTAAGCCCAGCCAGAAATGCGGGGTTGAATAACTTAGCAGGCCAATAAAACGGATCAGGTGATCAAACCAGGAATTGCGATACATGGCTGATAACACCCCGGCGGGGATCCCTAATCCGGTGCCGACAATCGCCGCCAGAGTCGCCAGTTCCAGCGTAGCAGGAAAAACGCGCGCAATATCCTGAGCGACCGGATGGCTTGTCGTCAGCGCAATACCAAAATCTAGATGCGCCAACTGCCAGAGGTAATCGATAAACTGTTTCCACAGCGGTTGGTCCAGCCCTAGCTGGCGGTACATGGTGTCGTAAGCTTCCTGACTGGCATTATCGCCAATTACCGCGACTACCGGATCGATCGGTAACAGGCGGCCAATGAAGAAGGTCAACGCTGCCAGCCCTAACAGCGTACAAAAAAGGGATATCATTCCTTTTATCAGCCGCATCAGGCGGTGATAACGTTGCGCCCACACCAGGGTTATCGGGTGTGGTGAGAACACCTGCGACATAGACGCGCCCTCCGATTATTTGCTTGCGGCACCGTACCAGACGCGGAAACCATTCCAGGTCCAGTTCTTAATCGCCGGATTGATCCCCGCGGTGTTATACATCTGGAACATAATGGCCATCGGCCCTTGATTCATGACATCGCGCTGGAGCGCCGCGTACTTTTCTATCCGCTGAGTTTCATCGGGTTCCAGCAGTGCGGCTTCTACTTTCTGATTCAGCTCTGCGCTGTAAAACGCGGCTCGCCAGCTCGGATACTGCGTGGCTCTGGCTTCTTTACGGTTATCAGGATTAAATACCAGACGCGATGCGTTGCCATGCGCATCTGGCACCGAGGTCTGCCATGCCATCATGGCGCTTGAGAATTCTCGCCCACGGGCGCGACTGAACAGTTGTGCATTCGCCATACGTTCAAGCTTCAGCGTGACGCCAATTTTAGCGGCATTTTGCTGGATACTCTGAGCAATGGGCGCCGAATGAGGCAGGGTGCCGAAAATAACGCTAGAGGTAAATCCATCAGGATAACCGGCCTCGCTCAGCAGTTGTTTGGCTTTATCTAAGTCCAGTTTAAATGGCTGACCCTGCCGTTCATCCAGCGCGCCAAATGCGCCAATTTGGGCAAAGCTGGCGCGGGGGACACCGAGATAGGGCATTACATTTTTCGCCAGACCGTCATAGTCGATCAGATAACGCATCGCCAGACGAACCTTTTCATTTTTGAAAATGGGGTCTTCGTTATTAAACGTCCAGAAAAAGAGTTGTGGCTTCAGCACTTTCTCAACGTTGACCTTGCCGCTTTCGTCGAGCGTTTTCAGATCGTCGGCAGAAAGATCGCGCGCCACATCCACATCGCCTTGTGTGAGTAGCAGGCGCTGGGTGCCGGTTTCCGCGACATGACGAATTAACACGCGTTTCAGGGCTGGCGGCGTTGACCAATAGTGATCTGTCGCCTGTAAGACTACGCCTTCGCCAGCGTTCCAACGCACCAGTTGATACGGCCCAACGCAGGCGGTATGGGTAGAAAGATATTTATGGCCAAAATCGCCATTTATCGCCTCTTTCTCCAGCAATTTGCGATTCTGCAAGGTCGATACGACATTCGCAGCGATCGCCTGTAATACCAAATTGGTTGGATAAGGTTTGTCCAACGTCATGACCAGCGTTCTGTCATCGGGGGCCACGATCGTGCGATCGACATTTTCCTTATTGAAGCCATATTCGGTGATCGCGGCGGCATTGCCGTATCCCAGTTTCACCACGCGCTGCATCGACCAGGCGAGATCGCCCGCCGTGGCGGATGTGCCATCGGGAAATTTCAGATTATCTTGCAGGTGGAAGGTAATCTGTTGATAGTCGGGTGACACGTCCCAACTTTTCGCGATATTAGGAACGACTTTTTTCTCATCCTTAACATCAAACTTGACCAACGAATCACAGGTATTCAGCACGATTTCATTGGTAACGACTTCACCTATCTGAGCCGGATCCCACGTACTAATAGCATCAATATTCCATGCCATCACCAGCGAGTCAGGCGGGGTCGCGGCATTACCCGTTGCGCTGATGATCCCCGAGAAAATCAGTGCTGTCGTCATGGTATTCAGTTTTATCATTGAACGATCCTCAGCGTAATGGAGAAGGGATTAAAGGTTGTCTGGGCGAGGTTGAATAGGTGGCGTCACCTCCGCCGGAATAGGGCAGCGATAAGGCGTTTCCTGCGTTTGTTCGGCGTGCGCCTGCTTCACTTGCGCCAGCAGTATTTCGTCGGTCAGCATGTCGACCGCGGTGGCGGCCATAATTTTGGCAACATGGGCCAGCCCTTTGTGCGCCGCGGGCATTTTCCCTTGTGCGGTAAGTTGCCATGAGTGGCCGGGTGTACCAATCGCCATGGTAGGAACATGGGCTTGCACGGTGGGGATCACCCAACTGACATCGCCAACGTCGGTAGATCCGATCATGGTTTCGCCATGGACATCCAATGGAATAATGTAATCGCTGAGCGGTGTTAATTCGGCTGGTTTCATGCCCGCGCGGCGATAGTCACTGGCAATCTCTTCCGGGCTTAATGTGGCCTGAATCTCTGCCGCGAAAGCTCTGTCGGCATCATCAAATGGCACGGGACCGAGCGCATCGAAGTTACGCTGCATAGTCTCTTCAAGCGGCCGGTTACCCAACAGATTAGAGACGGCGCTCATAATACTGATTTCCACCTGAGTATCCGTCATCATGGCAGCGCCCTTCGCCACCCGTTTGACCCGCTCGTTCAGGTCAAACATGGCGTGAACATCCCGGGCGCGAATCGCATAGCGAACCGCCGCTTTAGCCTGTACAACATTCGGCGCAATACCGCCAGAATCCAGCATGGCATAGTGGATACGGCTATCCTGCGGTACGTGTTCACGCAGAAATTGAACGCCGACGTTCATTAATTCTACGGCATCCAGCGCGCTTCGCCCCAGATGAGGCGAGGCAGCGGCATGCGAAGCGCGCCCGGTAAAATGGAAATCCATCCGAGTGTTGGCGAGAGAAAGCGGTTTTGCCACTTCATGATGTGGGCTTGGATGCCAGGTAATGGCAATGTCCACGCCGTCAAAGGCGCCAGCGCGAACCATAAAAGATTTGGCGGCCCCGCCCTCTTCTGCCGGGCAGCCGTAATAGCGTACCCGTCCCGGTCGGCCGGTTTTCTCCAACCATTCTTTGATAGCTACAGCGGCCAGCATCGCCGCCGCGCCTAATAGATTATGACCGCAGCCATGTCCGTTACCATTGCCCGGTAGTGGAGAAGGTTTGGCAACGCCAGATGCCTGACTCAATCCCGGTAAGGCGTCATACTCGCCCAAAATTGCAATGAGTGGACCACCGTCACCCGCTTCACCCATCACGGCGGTGGGAATATCGGCGACGTTCTCGGTCACGCGGAAACCCTGTTTCTTCAGCATGGCCGTGTGCTCAGCGACCGAACGATATTCCTTGTAGCAAATCTCCGGCATGCCCCAAACACGATCGCTCAGATCGCAGAATTCGGCCTTATTGTCATCCACCCATTTCCAGACTAACTCTTTATTTTGCATGGTTATCCTCAAAATTGATCGTTTGATGGAGCGATGGGCGCATCAGTCCCCGGAGATCCTCAGAATGCGATAAAAATAAGCGGCAATGCCAATGAGCAATTCACACGCCCCATTCCAAAAATTCATAGTTTGGCGTCAATTCTGGCGGTGAATGTTACGGCGTCCTGTGTGTCCTTGGCGTTTACAGTAGCGCCGTACTCGGCACGCGATGAGAAGGCTCGAATCGGAAAAGTTGACCGGATTGATTCACATGACCTGAGGCCGGAATCGGAACGATGATGAGAAACGACCGATATTATCCAACGGCCAGTTCTGGGAGGACAGCATCCGCAGCTAATCGCCAGAATATTTCTCCCTGATGGTTACGTAGCACTGGCTGTCGATATAAACGTATATCCAACGGAACATCCCAGTGGCTACTGCCTGCGCGCACTAAATCACCACTGATTAGCTCCTCTTTTATCAGACTTTCCGGCAACCAGGCGACGCCGCTGCCCGCCAGCGCCATGGCTTTAAGGTTTATCGACATACTGTTCTCATACATTGTCTCCAGCGGTAGCGGTTTGACGATAAGCATCTGTGTGAGGGCATGAGCAAAAAACGAGTGCTTGCCGTAGCTTAACCAGGGGATTTTCTTGCGAGAGAAGCCAATGGGATAAAGCGGATTCCCCTGGTTATCCGAACGACAAACTGCAATGGCGCGTTCGGTTCCCAACGTCAGCATTGGGTAAGCGGAAAGTTGCTTGATGAGCGATACCGAATCATGTGCGTAAGTCAGCAGGAAATCTGTCTCACCGCTATGCAATAAAGAAATGTGTTCGACAAAAGAAGGCTTTTGATCGCACAAACGTATATAACCCGCATGCTGCTGGCGATTGACGTGCTTGAACCATTCAGGGAAAAACGTCAGCGACAACGTATTCAACATGGCAAAACGCAGTACGGCAGTTCGTTTCTCATACCGCTGGTTCAAGCTGCTTCGCAAATGCGCCATGGCAAAGACGGTTTCATTCGCTGTTGAAAGAAACGCCTGTCCTTCTGGCGTTAATGTCACCGGGTAGGTTTTACGATCGAATAACGGGACGCCAAGCCATTCTTCCAATTGACGTATACGGCGACTCAGGGCTGACTGGGTAATATGGCGCTCACTGGCTGCACGAGTAAAACTATAGCAGCGTGAGACACTGAGGAAATCTTCAAACCATTTCAATTCCATAGCAAGCAACCTCTGTCTGGACGAAAGGGAAAAAAGCATTTTCACCAAGCGGTTGAATGACAAGCAAGAACTACGCCATGGTTTAAATCGAATAATAATCAAATGATTAAACGTATTTTAAACCGAAGGAGAAGAGGGGGCACAGCAGGATCGGGCAGCTAATAGGCAAGGATGCACAAACGTAGTGCGCTTTGCTGGTGGCTAGCCTGATTGTTTTTTTGTCTACATGGCTTGGTAGGATAGTTAATGGCTAAAATTCCTTTTAGCTGTTATTTCTCCCGAATGCGCAAATCATAGTCAAACGCGCTATTTCGATAAAAAAGCACTAGACAGTCAGTCGCTAAGCCCGTAATATCCCGCCCCGCAACGGCGCTAAGCGCCCGTAGCTCAGCTGGATAGAGCGCTGCCCTCCGGAGGCAGAGGTCTCAGGTTCGAATCCTGTCGGGCGCACCATCATTAGTATATTGTGTGCAAGAGCTGCGGTGGTACATTTACCCCGTAAAGAGGAAGTACCGCGTAATTAGTAATTTATTGATGTAGAACGTGGTTATGGTGGCTATAGCTCAGTTGGTAGAGCCCTGGATTGTGATTCCAGTTGTCGTGGGTTCGAGTCCCATTAGCCACCCCAGATTAAGCAGTATGTCGATGTATTTTGTCGGCGCAGGTTTGTGAACTATGCGAAGGTGGCGGAATTGGTAGACGCGCTAGCTTCAGGTGTTAGTGTCCTTACGGACGTGAGGGTTCAAGTCCCTCTCTTCGCACCACACAAACGAGAACATCAGTGATGTTCACATAGTAAGTAGTACATTCGGCGAGTAGCGCAGCTTGGTAGCGCAACTGGTTTGGGACCAGTGGGTCGGAGGTTCGAATCCTCTCTCGCCGACCAATTTAATAAAAAAAGCACATCGAAAGGTGTGCTTTTTTTATTGCACTAAACCAAAATACGTTGCGGCTTACTGATTGAGCACGTTGTATGCATAATGCGCCGCTTTCGGTATTAACCTATTGGAATAACCTATTTCTTTTGGGGTCGTCAGCGAAAGGAAAACCTGCGCTTTCATTAAGGTAGACACTTCCCCAATGAGCCTGCCGTTATTCCTGATAATGAGAATAACGTTGTCCCATCGGTTAATAGGTAAAATCATTGATTTATTTTTAACCAGCGCCTTCTCGTTCTCTTGATAAGACACGGATGATTCATACGACAGGGTTCTTCTTTTCCCAAAAATGTTAGCAAATTTTTCTCTATGCATACTTTGCAATCAAACTTTTTGATCTAAGATAGATCTCAAAGGTATAAGGAGCCTAATTTCCCCATGTTATATTTTTAAAAATTAACAAGACGACATAAAACCCCGCCTGACAAATCCATCACTAACGAGTTAACTATGGCATCACATCTTATTGATTTTCTTCTTATAGGGAATAATTTTGGCACGCCTGAAATGCGCGATGTCTGGTCTGAGCATAATCGCCTAACGAAACAGGTCGAAGTGGAAGTTGCCCTGGCGCTTGCTGAGGGAGAACTGGGTGTCATCCCGTTGGAGGCGGCAAAAACCATTGCAGAAAACGCGGATGCGGGCGCACTTAATGTTGAAGAGATTGCGCAGGATGCGGTTCGCATGAAGCACTCTCTGATGCCGACGATTGCCGCGATTCAGAAACAGTGCGGCGCAGCCGGTGAATTTATTCACTATGGCGTGACCACGCAAGACATTGTTGATACCGCGACCGTGTTACAACTGAAACAATCTTTTGCGATTGTCGTCAGAGATACACAATTGCTGGCCGTTGAGCTGAAGCGGCTGGCGAAAAAATATCAATATACGCTGATGCCAGGCCGTACTCATGGCATGCAAGCATTACCGACGACGTTTGGCTTTAAATTGGCTGTCTGGTTAGATGAGTTTATCCGCCATCTCGAACGCCTAAATGAAATTAAAGATCGTGTTTTGGTTGGCAATATTAATGGCGCCATCTGTACCTATGCGTCTTTTGGCGAAAAAGGGCCGGAAATCGAGCGTTTGACGCTGGATAAACTGGGGCTGAATACACCGAATATTGGCTGGCAATCCGCCCGCGATCGTTTTTCCGAATATGCTTCTGTCGCTGTGCTCATCAGCGGTACATTGGGCAAAATTGGCAATGAGCTGTATAACCTGATGCGCACCGAGATTAACGAAATCGAAGAGCCGTTTTCCGAAGGGAAAATCGGTTCTACCACAATGCCGCATAAGCGCAATCCCGCCGCGCTGGAAGGGCTGGCGAGTCTGACCGCGCCGCTGTTAAAGAGCGCTGCGCTGATTCATGAATCGATGAAAGTTGAACATGAGCGTGATGCGATGAGCTGGCGTGCAGAATGGATCGCGCTGCCGGAAATCAATATCTATCTGTCTGCCCAGTTGCAGAATGCGCTGGGTATCCTGCGGGGGATGTCGGTCAACGAGAAGCAAATGCTGGCCAATCTCGATCTGCAAAATGGCTTGCTGCTGTCTGAAAAAGTGATGTTCGAGATTGGCAAACGCCTCGGTAAGCAGACGGCTCACCATCTGGTATATGAATGTGCCATGCAGGCATTCGAGCAGAAACAGTCTTTTAAATCTGTGCTACTCGCCGATCCGGTGCTTTCTAAACAAGTCACCGCCGCCGATTTAGATGAATGGCTGAATCCGGCAAATTACGTCGGCAGCGCACCGCAGAAGGTTGATGATGTGATTCGCTATGCGGATAACTCTGGCCTGCTGCCCGCATAAGGTGATCGTATGAGTATTGTATTTCGTCAAGCGACGCTGGCGGATGATGAAACCTACCTGGCGTTGGCGCTGGCGGCGTTTGAGCCGATTCGTGAGATGGGGATCAATTTCTCGGCCGCCCATGCTGACATCGGCATGGTACGCGCGCACATTGCTTCACATGGCGTTTATGTGATGGAAAAGGACGGCGAGATGGTGTCGTCATTTACCATTCGTTATCCGTGGGGGCCGGAGCCGGGGCCGTTTGGTCTCCCTCATCTGGGCTGGTTTGCCACGCACCCTGGCTATAAAAAACAGGGGTTGGGTAAGCAAATGATGAGCTGGTTGGAGGAAGAAATTCTGATTAAGCAGCTCAAAGCGCCAGCCGTATCACTAGGCACCGCGCAAAATCACCCATGGCTGATTCAAATGTATAAAAATTATGGTTTCAAGGCCGTCGGTCAGGCGAATCTGGGAAAAGGGCACCTGACCATTTGGATGGAAAAAATTCTTGATAACCGATTGTATGACCAGTGGAAAATTCGAAATTCAAAAAGAGAGGCTGTGAAATGATGAAAAAAGTAACGTTGTCTGTTCTGGCGTTGACGACCGCCTTTCTTGTGGCTGGCTGTGATTCCGAGAAAAGCGGTGCCGACCAGGGAAAAGTCCTGAGAGTGGGGTCTACGGGGCAAAGCTATCCGAGCAGTTTCAAGCAAGATAACAAACTTATTGGATTTGACGTTGAAGTCACGGAAGCCATCGCAAAAGATTTGAACTACAAAGTCGAGTGGGTCACTGCGGATTTTAGCGGCCTGATGGGGCAACTCGAAGCGAGAAAATTGGATACGGTGGCGAACGTTGTCGCCATTACTCCCGCCCGCCAGGAGAAATACAATTTTGCGCAGCCCTATAGCTTTTACGGCAGCCAGATCGTAACGCACAAAGACAATACGACGATCAATACACTGGCCGATCTGAAAGGCAAGACGATCGCCGGGGTTCTGGGTTCCAACCACGTCAACAACCTGAAAAAAGCCTTTGCTGATGGCAGTGTAAATATCCGCACGTATGAAACCCGCGATGGCGCGATGAGTGATGCATTATCTAAGCGTGTTGACGGCTACGTGAATTCACGTCCGATCCTGCTGGCGGAAATCAATAAGCGTCACTTGCCGTTTAAACTGGTTGGTGAACCGCTGGTGATTGAAAAAGTCAGTTTCCCGTTCCATAAGGATGCAAAAGGCGATGCATTGCGCCAGCAATTCGACGCGGAGTTGACGAAAATGCAGGAAGATGGGCGTCTAAAAGCGATTTCCGAAAAGTATTTCGGTGAAGACATCACTGTACCCCCAGCAAAATAAGGTTACGCCAGCACGTTAGGCGAGTCGCAACATTCTCTGATGGTTCGTTATGTCACCAGATCGTTTGTTATATAGCGAATAGTCATAATCCTGTTCCACCGGTGCAGTATGGCCGGTGGAAGCATTAATGGTATTACTCATGAATATCGATCTTGCTTACCTTTGGAAAGTGTTCCCTCAGGTATTAATGTATTTACCGACCACGCTATTCCTTGCCGTGGTGTCGATGTTTTTCGCTATGGTGATTGGCCTGGTACTGGCATTAGTCCGTGAAAGCAAAATTATCGTCGTCGTTAAAGGGGTCGAGCTGTATATTTCGCTGTTCCGCGGTATTCCATCGCTGGTCCAGTTGTTTATTATCTATTTTGGCCTTCCGCAACTCTTTCCCGGTTTATCCAATCTGGATGCGATGACGGCGGCTATTATTGGCTTCAGCCTGAAGACATCCGCCTATATGGCAGAGATTTTCCGGGCAGCTCTGGCCTCGGTGGATTTTGGCCAGACGGAGGCCGGGTTGTCCATCGGCATGAACAAAGCGCAGATTTATCGTCGTATCGTATTGCCTCAGGCCATGCTGAATGCGCTACCGGCGACGGGTAATACCTTTATCTCGCTCATAAAGGATACCTCGGTAGCCTTTGCGCTAGGCGTTTCCGAGCTGTTTGCGGAAGGCAAGATGATTGCGGCGGAATCTTTACGTTTCTTCGAGACCTTCCTGGTCGTGGGGTTAGTTTACTGGATGGTGATCGTGGTTTACGCCTGGCTGCAAAAACAGCTTGAAAAGAAACTCAATCACTCGTTACGGCGATAAGGGGCTGACATGATCAGTGTAAAGAATCTCTCTAAACGCTTTGGCGATCAGGTGGTGTTAGACAACATTAGCCTGGATATCGCGAAGGGCGAAGTTGTGGCGATTATTGGCCCATCTGGTTCGGGTAAATCCACGCTGCTGCGCTGTTTGAATCTGTTGGAAACACCAGAAACGGGTACGATCGAAATCGGTGAACAAAGACTGGATACGCGCCGTTATTCCTCTAAAGAGGCTTATGCGCTGCGTCGTCAGACGGCGATGGTGTTTCAGAATTACAATCTCTTTAAGAACAAAACGGCGCTGGAGAATGTGACAGAGGCGCTGATTGTCGTGAAAAAAATGCCGAAGAAACAGGCGAACGAAATTGGACTGGCGTTGCTGGAACAGGTCGGCCTGCTACCGCAGGCAGCGCAGTATCCGATAACCTTATCCGGCGGACAGCAACAGCGCGTGAGTATTGCGCGTGCGCTAGCGGTCGATCCGAAGGCGATTTTATTTGATGAACCGACCTCGGCGCTGGACCCTGAAAGAGTTCATGAGGTGCTTCAGGTGATTCAGAAGCTGGCGAAGAACGATACCACGATGGTTATCGTCACCCATGAGATGCAGTTTGCCAAAGAAGTGGCCGATCGGGTTATCTTTATGGCAGACGGACATATCGTTGAAGAAGGGCCAGCGGAGCAGGTGATTAGCTTCTCGGATAACCCACAAACCCAGCGCTTTCTACGCCAATTGACCAAGCTGCCTGAGCCGATCGAATACGATATTTAGCGCCTACATAGACACACCTGCACGCCTGAACAAGGCCGCCCTGCGCGTCAGGGCGCGATGAAGTGGAGCAAGAATTAATGAAAATCGCACCCCAGCATGAGCCATTGGCTCAATTTATCCAGGCATTTCGCCACGATTTACACCGTAATCCTGAGCTGTCGAATCAGGAATTTGAAACCACGAAGAAAATTCGTCAGGTATTGGAAAAAGAAGGCATCCGCATTCTTGACCTCCCGTTGAAAACCGGCCTGGTGGCGGAAGTGGGCGGACTACAGGATGGTCCGCTAGTCGTGGTACGTTCCGATATCGATGCGCTGCCGATTGAAGAAGAGTCTGGCGTAGAATGCACCTCGCTCAACAAAGGCGTGATGCACGCCTGCGGTCATGATTTTCACTCTTCCGCCGCGTTAGGCGCGGCAATTCTGCTAAAAAAAATCGAAGCGGAGCTAAAAGGGACGGTACGAATTCTGTTCCAGGCGGCTGAGGAAACGGGGCTAGGCGCGCCAGCCGTGATTGCTGCCGGGGCGCTGGACAATGCCGTCGCCATTTTCGGTATTCACAACGATCCCACGCTGCCCGTTGGCGTTATTGGCGGTAAAGATGGCGCGTTGACGGCGGGCGTTGACCGCTTTGAGATCAAGATAGCGGCGAAAGGCTGTCACGCGGCCAAGCCGCATGAGGGTAACGATCCGATTATCATTCTGGGTCAATTGATTTCCGCGGTGCAAACCATCATCAGCCGCACGGTGTCATCGGACAATAACGCGGTGGTGTCTATCACTCAGGTTCATAGCGGCAGTACCTGGAACGTGATCCCCGACACGGCCTACGTTGAAGGCACGGTGAGAACATTCAACCAAGAAGCGCGCGATGTGATTGAGCAGCGTTTCCGCCAGATCGTGGCCGGCATCGCCAGTAGCTTTGGCGCGGACATCGAGTTTATCTGGCACGCCGGGCCGCCGTCGGTGGTTAATACGCCAGAGTGGGTGGAGTTTGCGCTCAACGTGGCGAGTGACGAAGGGTTCGAAGCCCGCCGGGTGGAAGCTAGCCCGATTGGTGAGGATTTCGCGTTTTATCAGCAGAAGTTGCCCGGCACGTTCATGATGGTGGGATCTGGCGGCCCCTATGCGTTGCACCACCCGAAATTCCGCGTTGACGATCGGGCGCTTTTCCCAACCGCGCACTATTTATACCAAATAGCGAAACAGAGTCTGGAACAGCTCTCCTCTCGCTAAACGTCAGCCATGCTATCCGCGTCGATACTTCGGCGCGGACATTTTCCCTTTCTCGCCTAATGACTCAGAAAGTGGCGTGTGCACGGGTGTGATGTCGCGAAAAGGTGACATGCATGGTACTGATTTATCATGATTATTTTTTTGTTGGGGAAATGCGTCTCTCAATAGAGACGGTTGCCGTCCGTCCGCGCATTATTAACCGTCCATCGCATTGACGCCTACTGTGGATGCGAAAATAAAAATATTATTAATTATTAGTGAATTATTTAAATCTTCCCCGCCAGAGCATAATCGAATCATGCATTTTGGCATAGTCTGTGCTTAAATAAGCGGGTAGATGCTCATTCCGCCTTCTATGTTTGCTTCGGCTTCATAACCCTGGGAATGATGCAGAGCCAATTTGAGGTGCCTATCGTCCAACTCCAGATGAAGATGCAAATCCTCATCGGGCCTTCTGGACATAACGTTGAGTGAGGCACCGTTCTGTTGTCTGATAGACCTGATATTTTCAACGCTTACCGTTTATCGGTAAGCGTTTTTTTTGCCTGGTGCAAAGCCTGACGGGGTTAATACGTTTTAAGCCTCTGTGCCGAACACTATAAAGCTTCCGAACGAGCTTTATAGTGTGGCAATAATGAGCCCCAAAAGTGACTAATTTGTGGGCTGTTGTAACGTGAGCAGTAACCCTTCACGGCGCATCTGCGCGGCTTCGTCTGGTAGATGTAAACGCTCCAATACGTCGGCGCGCCAGGCATAATCATGAGCATCAGGACGTAGTTCCAGCGCGGTGCGAAAGGCGTCGCTGGCCCGCTGCCATTCGCCGTGTTTCATCAGCAATTGTCCTAACGTGCTGTGCAACAGCGGAGTGGCTTCCCGTTGTTTGATGTAGTGATGCAAGACTTTTTCCAACTGCTCTGAATTTCCTGTCTTAAGACGCGGAATTAGCAGGATTAAGCGCTCATCGTACTGGCGCTTCAGGCCGTCTAGAATGATTTTCTGTGCCATTTCATGATCGTCACACTCCAATAAATGTTCGATCATGGCAACCTGAAGTGGAATTTCGCGTCGTACTTTGCGGCTCTGACTATTCCACCACGACTTTAATCCTTCGCTGCCGCCCTCTGCCATCGCCTGGCTCATTAGACCGATATACGTTTGTTGTTGCAGCGCTAATAAACGTGTTTCAGGGTATAGGTTGAGCTTACGCATGGTTGGCAGAATATCCAGCAACGCATTATAGGCGTGGGTACGCAGGAAAGCCTGTTCTGCTAAACGCAATACCTCTGGATGGCGTGGCGCGACTTCCAGCAGTTTATCCACACCGTGGCGTGCGGCATGATCTTCATTACGCGCTAATTGAATGCGTACGCGCGTAATATCCACCGGGAGTTGATCGGCGTCTGCTATTTCCGCCGCACGTTCCAGATATTGTTTGGTACGGAATTCGTCACCGCGTTGCTGGGCGGCTTCGGCAGCCAGCAGGTAGTTGACCACGGGTTGCTCGGCATGGTCGGCATTGCGAGTCAGCAATTTTTCTACCTGCAAATAATCCCCTTCGGCCAATTTGAGTAGTGCGGCTTTGGTCTGCTTTCTGGCCCGGCTGCGTTTGCGACCGAGGAACCAACCCCGCGTACGGGCACTGGTACGACAGATCCGACGTAGCACCCATTCAACGGCCAGAAAAGCGAGGAAAAATAGCACCAGCATGATAACTAAGCCGGTTACGCTGGTTTCGATATCATAATTATCTGTCTGGATCAGAACGTAACCTTGGTGACCAGCGATCATCGGGCCAACCACGATACCTGCGATCAGGATCAGGAACAGCAATAAAACTTTTAGCATGCTTATTCCCCCTGCGGTGTGGCTGGCGTCTGAGCCAGCAGATTACGAACGCGCGTCTGCATCAATTTTTCCAGTAGCGGCTGACTTTGCAGTTCCGTTGGGACATCCAGCGAAATCGACTGCTGGCTTAACGCGTCGAGCTGATCTAAAAAAGCCTGCGTTGTGACATTCGTCGTGTCGAAGTAGGCGCGAACCCAGGTCGCCGCCGTATCCAGCGATTGCTTGTATACTTCATTCTGGTGGCGTGGAATCGCCTGGGCGGCAACCAGCAGACGTGAGCGAATGTTCTCTCGTAAATACACGCTCTGATTCGGCGCCAGCAACGGTTCGGCAGCGCTATCGCGACGGCGAATGGTGATGAAATCAGCCAGGAAGTTGTTCCAACTCTTACGTAGATTCTGTCGCCACTCGCTTAACGAAGCCGACAGTTCTGTGCTGTTGGCATCCATCGGCGCTTCATCGGTGGTGTTGTCTGCGAGCGGTAAATTGTCCAATTGGTCAGTGAGCTGATTGACTTTAAGGATGAGGCCGTCAAAGTCGATCTGATTTACGCTAGCCAGTGCGCTGATATCGTTGGTCAGCGCACGACGAATGTCTAATAAGCTGGGGTCGTTCATCTCCGCCAGACTCGCATCCGCACTTTTCAGTAACGCGCCAGCCGTGGTGACATCGTTGTCGCTCCACAGCTTACGTCCTGCCAGTTTCACCAGAAAATCAGCCTGAGCAATCAGCCAGGCATTGGTATCATGATTGGAAAGTGTCGCCAGCTTATCGCGCAGCTCGTCAGATTGACGCGCAAGTGCCTCAAGACGCTGTGCGGCCATGTCCTGCATTTTTCTTTGTTGTTGCTGCGCGTCTAACCATTGCTGCTGTTCCTGCTTATGCTGCTGTTGCAGTGCCGTCAATTGCGCGGCAAGCTGTTGCAGCGCGGCGGCTTCCCGCTGTGTCTGCCGCTGACCGTGATAATACAACCCTGCGCCAATTAATAGTGCAATCACAATAGCGATTGCCCCCAGCGCCCCACCACTGCGTTTGGGTTGTGCGGCGGGCCCTTGCGGTTGGCTGGGTTCAACCCGCTCTGCTGCGTCGTCGGAGGGCGCTGCGGGGGTGTTGTGCTCCGTCATAATGGTACATCCCGTGATCAGGTTTATTGTAGTGCGCGTATCAGCGCATCGTTATCGGCGTTATCGGCGACTCGAATATCAAGCCAGCCAAGCCGTCGGGCCTGCTCTGCCAATCGATCACTGACAACGATTAGTCGACAGCCAAGTAACCAGGAAGCCCGGTAGTAATCAGGTACTAAAGTATAGATCCGTTGTAGCATTTCTCCGCTGGTGATCACCAGTTTATCAACGCCTATTTGTCGCCAATGTTGACTTTGCTCCGCGCCATCATAATGCACCATTCTACGCTGATAGCATTCACAGCAGCTTACCTGCACGCCTCGTTCAGTTAGCGTTTCTCTCAGTAATTCTCTCCCGCCATTGCCGCGCAGTAATAGCGCCCGTTTGCCGGAAAGAGTCTGCAACGTAGGAAGTTGTAGCAGTGTTTCACTGGTTTCACGCTCTGGTGGGTAAGTTACCAAGCGGGCGCTGGCTTGATGTAGTGCCAGTGCTGTAGTGCGGCCGATCGCATAATAGGCGAGGTGCTCCGGCCAGCTAATACCCGCATGAGTCAATACCGGATCGGCATAATGGATCGCGTGCTGCGAGAGCGCAAACACCAGATCGTCGGCGCGCAGATCCTGCAACCGCGCGGGCAGATCGGCGAGATCCCGTCCAGGCGAAAACTCGATTAGCGGGCTGTGCCAGGCGTGATAGCCCAATTTCCTTAAACGGGCCACCAGCTGTTCGCCAGTGGGTGATGGACGGGTAACCAGAATCGTCATGACGATGGCGATCCGTGATATACGGCCTTGAGGATCGCGCTGGCGCCTTTGGCTAAGAGTTCTTCGGCCAGTGCGATACCGAGCTGTTCGGCATCGGAAACGCGGCCTTTGCGTTCACCGACGATCAGTTGACTGCCATCTGGCGCACCGACCAGCGCGCGCAGCCATAGTGTATCGCCCTCTAGCTCTGCGTAGCTGCCAATCGGCACCTGACAGCCGCCTTCAAGGCGCACATTCATCGCCCGTTCTGCCAGTACGCGGGCAGCGGTATCGGCGTGATTAAGCGGAGCGATGAGTTGGCGAACGTTATCGTCATCTAGACGACATTCTATGCCAATCGCGCCTTGCCCAACGGCTGGCAATGATTCTTCCGGGCTTAATGCACAACGGATACGCGCTTCCAGCCCGAGGCGCTTAAGCCCGGCTACGGCAAGGATAATGGCGTCGTAGTCGCCGTTGTCCAGTTTCGCCAGACGTGTTCCGACATTGCCACGTAAATCTCGGATCACCAGATCGGGACGCCGAGCGCGCAATTGGCACTGGCGACGCAGGCTTGACGTGCCAACACAACTGCCCTGCGGTAATTGATCGAGACTATCGTAATGGTTGGAAACAAAGGCGTCGCGCGGATCGTCACGTTCGCAAATGGTAGTCAGGCCAAGCCCTTTCGGGAACGCGACAGGAACATCTTTCATGGAGTGAACAGCGATATCGGCACGCTTTTCAAGCAGCGCTAGCTCTAATTCTTTAACAAAGAGCCCTTTACCGCCGACTTTTGCCAGCGGCGTATCCAGGATAATGTCGCCGCGGGTGACAATGGGCACCAGCTCAACGCATAAATCGGGATAGCGGCGAAGTAGGCGTTGCTGAACATAGCGTGCTTGCCATAGGGCTAGCGGGCTTTGTCGGGTAGCGATGCGAATAATATTAGCTGACATGCTTGATACCGTTTTTATCATTTTCCGCCATCGTATCATTATGGTGCGTTGGTGTCAGGTGACGGGCATGGGCGTGGCGCTTATAAAAAAGCGGTTTGAGATTTGCCTACCCCGCGTTGAGTTAAGCCTCTTCAATAAGTCTTTCGTCAGAAAGCAAGATAGATATGTCTAACTTTCTTTACTTTCTTTACGCCCATTCCGCAAGGTGTTAAATTGATCACGTTTCCAGCAATAATCCGCTACACATTCTTCTAATATCATCATGGCGGATTTGGAACACGGGGTTTTTCTAGGCACTGGGATAAATCAGGCGAAACTGTCTTGTACTTCTACATCGAGACTTTGAAGCAAAGACTGGATGCGATTAACCAACTGCGTGTTGATCGTGCTCTGGGAGCAATGAAGCCCGCTTTTCAGCAGGTCTACAGTCTTTTGCCCATTTTATTACATCATCATCATCCGTTGATGCCGGGTTACCTTGAAGGCAAGGTGCCTCATGGTATCTGCGCCTATACGCCCGATGAAAAACAACAACAGTATCTTGATAGCATCGCGCTGCGCTGGGGGCAGATTGACAATACGCATCCTCAGGGCGAGTTGCCGATTACTGGCGTCTATTCGATGGGGAGCACCTCGTCCATCGGTCAGAGCTGTAGTTCCGATCTCGACATCTGGGTGTGCCACCAATCCTGGCTGGACAGCGAAGAACGCCGATGCCTACAGAAGAAATGTACATTGCTGGAGCAATGGGCGGCGGCGCAAGGTGTAGACGTCAGTTTTTTCCTGATGGATGAAAGCCGATTCCGTCATAATGAAAGCGGTAGTTTAGGCGGTGAAGACTGTGGCACCACGCAGCATATCCTGTTACTCGACGAATTCTATCGGACTGCCGTGCGTATGGCGGGCAAACGCATCTTGTGGAACATGGTGCCGGTCGAAGAAGAAGCGCATTACGATGAATATGTGCTGTCGCTGTACTCACAAGGGGCGTTAGCACCGAATGAGTGGATGGATTTAGGTGGCTTGAGTTCACTGTCGGCGGAAGAATATTTCGGCGCGAGTCTCTGGCAACTCTATAAGAGTATCGATTCCCCCTATAAAGCCGTACTAAAAACGCTGCTATTGGAAGCGTATTCCTGGGAGTATCCAGAAACGCGTCTGCTTTCGACGGAAATTAAGAAACGCCTGCATGATGGCGAAATTGTTTCCTTCGGTCTTGATCCCTACTGCATGATGCTGGAACGCGTAACACGTTACCTGACGGCGATCAACGACCCCACGCGCCTCGATCTCGTGCGTCGATGTTTTTACTTGAAAGTCTGTGAAAAACTCTCCAGAGAAAAAGCCTGTGTTGGCTGGCGTCGTCAAATTTTGGGCCAACTGGTACAAGAATGGGGATGGAGCGACGAACATTTGGCGATGCTGGATAATCGCGCCAACTGGAAAATAGAGCAGGTGCGCGAAGCGCATAACGAATTGCTCGATGCGATGATGCAGACTTATCGCAACCTGATCCGTTTCGCGCGGCGTAATAATCTGAGCGTTAGCGCCAGCCCGCAGGATATCGGTGTGTTGACCCGAAAACTGTATGCCGCCTTTGAGGCGCTGCCGGGCAAGGTTACGCTGCTTAACCCACAAATTTCACCCGATTTATCGGAACCGAATTTAACCTTTATCTATGTTCCGCCGGGGCGCGCAAACCGTTCTGGCTGGTATCTTTATAATCAGGCGCCGTCGATGGATGCGATCATCAGCCATCAGCCGCTGGAATATAACCGCTATCTGAACAAGCTGGTGGCGTGGGCGTATTTCAACGGCCTGCTAACGCCAAGTACACGTTTGTATATTAAAGGCAATGAACTGTGTGATATCACGCGTCTGCAAGCGCTGGTCGATGATGTCGCTAGCCACTTTCCGCTACGCCTGCCTGCACCCACGCCAAAGGCGCTATATAGCCCGTGTGAAATCCGTCATCTGGCGATTATCGTCAATCTGGAACACGATCCGACAGCGGCCTTCCGCAATCAGGTGGTACATTTCGATTTCCGCCATCTTGACGTGTTTAGCTTCGGCCAGCAACAGCAGTGCCTCGTTGGCAGCATCGATCTGTTGTACCGTAACTCGTGGAATGAAGTCCGTACCTTGCATTTCAGCGGTGAACAAGCCGTATTAGAAGCCTTGAAAACCATTCTGGGTAAAATGCATCAGGATGCGGCGCTGCCGGAATCACTGGAAGTTTTCTGCTATAGCCAGCACTTGCGCGGACTGATTCGTACTCGTGTGCAGCAATTGGTGTCCGAATGCATTGAGCTGCGCTTAACCAGTACGCGTCAGGAGCCGGGGCGCTTCAAAGCGGTGAAAGTCGCGGGGCAGACCTGGGGATTGTTTTTTGAACGACTGAGTGTGTCGGTACAGAAACTGGAAAACGCCGTTGAATTTTATGGTGCGATTTCTAATAACAAGCTGCAAGGTCAACCCGTTCAGGTTGAAACCAACCATATCCATCTACCGCCGGTGGTAGATGGCGTCGCCAGTGAAGGGATTATTCAGTTTTTCTTTGAAGATCTGGCGGAAAATCAGGGTTTCAATATTTATATTCTCGACGAATCGAACCGTGTCGAAGTCTATCATCATTGTGAAGGTAGCAAAGAAGAGCTGGTGCGTGATGTCAGCCGTTTCTATTCCTCTTCGCACGATCGTTTTACCTACGGTTCGAGTTTTATCAATTTCAACCTGCCGCAGTTCTACCAAATTGTCCAATTGGATGGCCGTACTCAAGTGATCCCATTCCGTAGCAGCGCATTGTCTCACCTGTGCGTTTCGCCAACGACGGACGATAAAACGATGACAATGAAGCAGCGGTTACAGATCCTATAGCCTTCTTTAATACTTTTTTCTGCTTATTAATAAAAGGATGTGTTGATGAGTTCGTTGCAGCGCAGGAATCTAATATTGCTGGCGCTTGGGCAAGGCCTCACCGGTAGCATTATTTCCCTAATGACGTTGTGCTCTACGTTGGTCGGCGTAGCGATGACACCGGTTCCGTTGTTAACAACATTGCCGATTACCGCAACGGTGTGCGGAGCGGCGCTGATGATTTACACCGTTTCGTCACTGATGACCAGGTATGGGCGACGTAATGCTTTCATCATTGGCACGTTGCTCGGGTTGGTCGGCGCGCTGTTGGCGGCGTTGGCGATTGTGTTGCGCAGTTTCCCCCTCTTTGTATTTTCAACGTTTATTTTAGGTATGTCCTGTGCTTTTAATCAGTATTATCGTTTCGCGGCCGCTGATATTTTTACCGATAATCAGCAAAAAAGCCGTGCTATTTCCTGGGTGATCAGCGGCGGCATTCTGGGCGGCTTTCTCGGCCCGTTCGCGGCGAGCCAATCCTCTCAACTCTGGGCGTCGTATCCGTTCTTCGGTAGTTTTATTGCCGCCGCGCTGATTTGCCTTGTTACGTCACTGCTGTTGCTAAACCTTAAACTGCCGCCGATGCCCGTTGTTACGGCCAGCGCTCGGCAGAGTGAACCGTTGACGGCAATCTTGAAGAGCCGGGCGTTCGTGCTGGGAACGGCAAGTTGTTCGGTCGGCTTTGTTGTGATGACGTTATTAATGAATGCCTCGCCATTGGCGATGCATCAGCATCATTTTTCCGTTAGTCATAGCGCGACAGTTTTGCAATGGCATTTTGTGGCAATGTATGCGCCTGCATTACTATTGGTCATGTTGGCAAAGCGGCTGACGCCGGTTCAGGTTGTGGCGATAGGTATCGGGTGTAACATGGGCGGTGTGTTGGTCGCGCTGACCGGATTGACGTTCTGGCATTTCCTCTTTGCACTGATGTTATTCGGTGTCGGATGGGCATTTATGTTTAACGGTGGGACATTTATGTTGAACACCTTTTCTCATTCCGTGCATAAATCTCGCGTGCAGGGCATCAATTCATTAGTGATCTACGTGCCTAACGCACTGGCTTCCCTATCTGCCGGTAGCCTGATGGCGTTGAGCAGCGGTTGGGCATGGGTAAATATCGTCGGTACCGTGCTGTTATTGCTGTTGCTACTGACGTGGCTTGTGTTATGGCGGCAATCACGCCAATAGCTATTGCGCATTAACATCGCGCCCCCAGAGTCTCATCTTGATGTTGCGATCGTCTTTCGATCGATTCCCGCATCTTTCAACAAAGCATGTCTGTGCTGATGATATAGATGGCGCGGCTATCGTTCCTTTTCAATTCCTATTGATTTTCATGATCCACCTGCGATGATAGAGAACATATGAGTATTAATGACAGGTCTTAGCATAATGAAGAACGTATTTCGCCAGCTTTTTCTGGTATTGGTCATGGCGAGTTTATTCGGTTGTGGCCTGAAGGGGCCGCTGTATAACCCAGCCAACGGCAAATCCGGTGCGTCTACGACTCAGCAAAATGAGAGCCAACCATCGCAAAAGAAAACGTCAATGCGTCCGTAATGCGTAATGACATCAATAGGTAGCCGGTTGCGCAGCTATGCGTGGCCAGTTCAGTTCGCGGGGGAGCCAGGATAATGCAGTTCGCTAAGATGCACGGGTTAGGCAACGATTTCATGGTTGTTGATGCCGTTACGCAAAACGTTTATTTTTCACCCGAACTGATTCGTCGTTTGGCGGATCGGCATTGTGGTGTGGGATTCGATCAACTTTTAATTGTCGAACCACCCTACGATCCTGAACTAGATTTCCATTACCGTATTTTCAACGCAGATGGCAGTGAGGTTGCGCAGTGTGGTAATGGCGCACGTTGTTTTGCCCGTTTTGTCCGTTTGAAAGGGTTAACTAATAAGCGTGATATTGCGGTTAGTACGCAGACCGGACGGATGGTGCTGACGGTGACTGATAATGAATTGGTGCGCGTTAATATGGGGGAACCCAATTTCGAGCCACAGCAGGTGCCGTTTCGTGCGGTGAAAGCGGAGAAGACCTACATTATGCGCGCTGGCGAACACACGGTGCTGTGCGGCGTGGTATCAATGGGTAATCCGCACTGTGTGATTCAGGTTGAGGATGTGGACACCGCGAAAGTAGAAACCCTGGGGCCGTTATTAGAAAATCATGAACGTTTTCCCGAACGTGCCAACATTGGTTTCATGCAGGTTGTCGATAGTCAAACTATCCGTTTGCGTGTATACGAGCGCGGTGCCGGGGAAACGCAGGCCTGCGGGAGTGGCGCGTGTGCGGCGGTAGCCGTAGGGATTCAACAGGGATTATTAGCCGCCAATGTGCGCGTATCCCTTCCTGGCGGTGAGTTGGATATCCAGTGGGGGGGGCCAGGGCATCCGCTATTTATGACTGGCCCTGCAACGCATGTTTACGATGGATTTATTCATTTATGAAAAATGTCGAGGAACAGGCAGAACGAGAGATTGCACTGAGTGACGAAATGGTTTTGCAGTTCCTGCAACAGAATCCTGATTTTTTTATCCGCAATGCGCGCCCTGTCGAGCAAATGCGTATTCCTCATCCCGTCAGGGGAACCGTGTCGCTGGTAGAATGGCAACTGGCACGTCAGCGTAATCAGATTACGCGGCTTGAGGAAGAGATCACCTTGTTGATGGAGCAAGCAGGGGCGAACGAAGTGTTATTCAATCGGCTGCTTGAGTTACAAACCGAATTGGCATCGGCAGACAGCCTGACAGAGATGTTGAATCGGTTACAACGTTGGGCGCGTCAGCTTGGTTTGGCGGGGGCAACGGTTCGTCTGTTCAGCGATAAATGGCGTATTGGCGCCCCGTCCGATTTTACCTACCTGGGGCTGAATCGCACCACATTTGAGCCCTTGCGCATTCAGCGTTTCGGGCAACATAATCACTACCTCGGCAGCTTAAATGGGCCGGAACTGCTACTGTTATTGCCGCAAGCTAAGCAGGTTGGATCGGTGGCGTTGTCATTGATGGGGCATAATCACGATTTAGGCGTACTGGTTTTTAGCAGTCGCGATACCCATCACTATCAGGCCGGCATGGCTACTACGTTACTACAGCAAATAGCCATCATGATGCCAGCGATGCTTACTCGCTGGGTAGAGCGTGTATGAGCAGGCAGCCCGCGTCATCGGAGCGCGCCGCCCCTTCGCCGTTGCACACCGCCGTTGATGCGTTTTTACGCTATCTGAAAGTAGAGCGTCAACTCAGTCCGTTGACGCAAACCAGTTATTCACGCCAACTGTCGGCGGTAATGACCATACTTTCCACCGCCGGAGTGGATGACTGGCGTAAGCTGGATGCCGCAGGTGTGCGGATCGTGGTGTCTCGCAGCAAGCGCGATGGGTTACATGCCGGGAGCCTGGCGTTGCGCCTATCGGCATTGCGCAGTTTCCTTAACTGGATGGTGTCGCGTGGCGAGCTGGCGGCGAACCCGGCGAAAGGGATAGCCACGCCGCGCGCCGGGCGTCCCTTGCCCAAGAATATGGACGTGGATGAGATGGATCGCCTGCTCGATATCGATCTGGACGATCCTCTCGCGGTGCGTGACCGTACGATGCTGGAGGTGATGTATGGCGCGGGGCTGCGTCTGGCGGAATTGGTTGGCATGGATTGCCAGCATATCGATCTGGCGAGCGGTGAAGTCTGGGTGATGGGAAAAGGCAGTAAAGAGCGCAAATTGCCGATAGGGAAAACGGCGGTAATCTGGTTGGAACGCTGGCTGGCGTTACGCGAACTGTTTGGCCCGCAAGATGACGCCGTGTTTATCTCAAATCAGGGAAGGCGTATTTCGATGCGCAATGTGCAGAAGCGTTTTGCCGAATGGGGCGTTAAGCAAGGCGTCAATAGTCACGTTCACCCACATAAGCTCCGCCACTCTTTTGCCACGCATATGCTGGAATCCAGTGGGGATTTACGGGCGGTGCAAGAGTTGCTTGGCCATGCCAACCTGTCTACCACGCAGATTTACACCCATCTTGATTTTCAGCATTTAGCTTCTGTGTATGATGCCGCGCATCCGCGTGCCAAACGAGGAAAATCCTGATGCGTTTTTACCGACCTCTTTGCCCCATTCGAGCGATCACGTTCGATCTGGACGATACGCTGTATGACAATGCGGACGTCATCCGGCGTACAGGGCAAGAGTCCATCCGTTTTATACAGCAGTACCATCCAGCCCTACGTGACTTTCAGGCAGAGGATTTCCAGAACATACGCCAAGACTTGCTCAAGCGTGAACCGGATATTTATCACGACGTGACCGAATGGCGTCGCCGTGCGGTAGAGCAGGCAATGTTAGCGCGCGGGCTGAGCGCTGCGGAGTCTAAGTCTGGCGCAACAGCGGCAATGGAGAACTTTGCCCATTGGCGCAGCCAAATTACCATTAGCGAATCAACGCACCAGACGTTGGCGGCATTAGCCGAAAAGGTGCCGTTGGCGGCGATCACCAACGGCAATGCGGAACCGCAGCGGTTTGGTCTCGATCGCTATTTTTCGTTTGTGCTGCGCGCCGGCCCGCATGGTCGCGCCAAGCCGTTCGATGATATGTACCAATTGGCGGCGCAGAAACTCAATGTCCCTGTGCAAGAGATCCTGCACGTAGGTGACGATCTCACGACCGATGTCGCAGGGGCGATCCGCTGTGGAATGCAGGCCTGCTGGATTAATCTGCGTGCAGGCAACCTCATGCAGATCCGTGACGCCCGCCTGTTGCCGCATCTTGAAATTTCGCGATTGGCATCGCTGTCGGCATTGTTATAATCACAGCATGAGTCTGTATAAATCACCAGTGGAAACGCTGCGCAGTTTGCGCCGTGTTTCCCACCACCGGATAACCCGTACCTATGGATGTTTCTGATCTGCTTGATGGCCTTAACGACAAACAGCGCGAAGCGGTGGCCGCACCGCGCCGCAATTTATTGGTGTTGGCGGGGGCTGGCAGCGGCAAAACGCGGGTACTGGTGCACCGCATTGCCTGGCTACTATCCGTAGAAAATTGCTCGCCTTATTCCATCATGGCGGTGACATTTACCAACAAAGCAGCCGCAGAGATGCGTCATCGCATCGACAGCCTGATTGGCACCAGTCAGGGCGGGATGTGGATTGGCACTTTTCATGGATTGGCACACCGTTTACTGCGTGCGCATCATATGGACGCCAATCTGCCGCAGGATTTTCAGATCCTTGACAGTGAAGATCAGCTACGGCTGCTGAAACGGTTGATTCGGGCGCTCAATCTGGATGAAAAGCAGTGGCCGCCGCGCCAGGCCATGTGGTTTATCAACGGTAAGAAGGATGAAGGCCTGCGCCCACAGCATATCGAAAGTTACGGTAATCCGATCGAACAGACGTGGCAGCGTGTGTATCAGGCCTATCAGGAAGCGTGCGATCGAGCCGGGTTAGTGGATTTCGCCGAGCTGCTGTTGCGGGCGCACGAATTGTGGCTGAACAAGCCACATGTACTGAACCACTATCGTGAGCGCTTTACCAATATTCTGGTGGATGAATTTCAGGATACTAACCGCATTCAGTATGCCTGGATCCGCATGCTGGCGGGCGATAGCGCGAAGGTGATGATCGTCGGGGATGACGACCAGTCGATTTACGGCTGGCGCGGGGCGCAGGTCGAAAATATTCAGTTGTTCCTAAAGGATTTCTCTGGCGCCGAAACCATCCGGCTGGAACAAAATTACCGTTCGACCAGCAATATCCTGAAAGCGGCGAATGCGCTGATTGCCCATAACGGCGGGCGGCTTGGCAAAAATCTGTGGACGGACGGTGTCGAAGGGGAACCGATTTCACTTTATTGCGCCTTCAATGAACTCGACGAAGCGCGCTATGTCGTCAACCGAATTAAAGCCTGGCAGGAGAATGGTGGAGCATTGAGCGATAGCGCCATCCTCTACCGAAGTAACGCCCAGTCGCGCGTGCTGGAAGAGGCGCTGTTACAACAGAGTATGCCGTATCGCATCTATGGTGGCATGCGCTTCTTCGAGCGTCAGGAAATCAAAGACGCGCTGTCTTATCTACGCCTGATCGCCAATCGTAATGATGATGCGGCGTTTGAGCGCGTGGTGAATACGCCCACGCGCGGTATCGGCGATCGCACATTGGATGTTGTACGCCAGACCTCGCGCGATCGCCAACTGACGATGTGGCAATCCGCACGGTTGCTGTTGCAGGAGAAAGTGCTGGCTGGGCGCGCGGCGGCGGCGCTGCAACGCTTTATCGAATTGATCGACGCGCTGGCTTATGAAACGTCGGAATTGCCGCTGCATGTGCAGACCGATCGGGTCATTAAAGATTCCGGTTTGTGGAGCATGTACGAGCAGGAAAAGGGCGAGAAAGGGCAGGCGCGAGTAGAAAACCTGGAAGAACTGGTGACGGCCACGCGTCAATTCAGTTATCAGGAAGAAGATCTGGATCTGATGCCGCTACAGGCTTTCCTGTCGCATGCCGCGCTGGAAGCGGGGGAAGGTCAGGCGGATGCCAATCAGGATGCGGTACAGTTGATGACGTTGCATTCGGCGAAAGGGCTTGAGTTCCCACAGGTCTTTATCGTCGGCATGGAAGAAGGTATGTTCCCTAGCCAGATGTCGCTGGATGAAGGCGGGCGCTTGGAAGAAGAGCGTCGCTTAGCTTACGTCGGCGTGACGCGCGCGATGCAAAAGTTAACCATAACCTATGCCGAATCCCGCCGTTTATACGGAAAAGAGGCTTTTCACCGGCCTTCCCGCTTCGTCGGTGAATTGCCTGAAGAATGTGTTGAGGAAGTTCGGTTACGCGCCAGCGTCTCCCGACCGGTCAATCACCAGCGTCTTGGCACGCCGATAACGCAAAGCGATAGCGGCTATACGCTGGGGCAACGCGTTCGCCATGCGAAATTTGGCGAAGGCACCATCGTGAATCTGGAAGGCAGTGGCGATCACGCCCGCCTTCAAGTCGCGTTTCAAGGACAAGGCATTAAATGGCTGGTCGCTGCCTATGCCAGATTAGAGATGGTGTGACCGTTATCTGGCGCTTTCCCTCGCCGCGTTATCTGCGTGGTGGATCAACGGGCGATACTTTTTGTATCAGCGGGGGGCCTTTACCGATTTTCGTGTCGGCTGTATTGGATAAATCTTATTCGTTCGCGCCATAGTTTACAGCGTGTTTCAGTTGCGGTTTTAAAGTTGAAGTCTTTTTCATCTCAGCGTAACATGCGCGCATCATTATTCTCGGAGGACGCACGCCTTGGACACACCCAGTCGATACTGGCTCACTAACCTGTTCATTAGGTACAACTTCTAAGGCTATCTTCCTTTGCTGATAGCCTTCGTGGTTGTCAGCGATGCTGTATTCGTCGCTACGAGTCAGTTCCGTCGAACGGACTGAAACCTGTCGGTGACACCTCACCTCTGTTTCTGTGCTTCAATCGCGTTGTCCATCTCTGCTACTGAAAGGGGAGCTATGGCCTATGCTAAGCGCATTTAAACTGGATAATTGCCGTTTATCTCGTCTGGAACTGGATGACTCCGATGATCTGACAACGTCAGTGTGGGTCGATTTAATCGAGCCGGAAGACGATGAACGTCAGAAAGTACAAGCCGAATTAGGGCAAAGTCTGGCAACGCGACCAGAGTTGGAAGACATAGAAGCATCGGCGCGTTTTTTTGAAGATGAAGACGGCCTGCACATTCACTCCTTTTTCTTTTTTGAAGATGCTGACGATCATGCTGGCAATGCGACCGTCGCATTTACCATTCGTGATGGTCGTCTATACACCCTGCGGGAAAGGGAATTGCCCGCGTTTCGCCTATATCGCATGCGCGCCCGTAACCAAACGCTGGTAGACGGCAATGCTTACGAACTGTTGCTCGATCTCTTTGAGACTAAAATTGAGCAGTTGGCTGACGAAATCGAAAACATCTACAGCGATTTGGAATCCTTGAGCCGTATTATTATGGAAGGGCGTCAGGGGGAAGAGTACGACGACGCCTTGTCTACGTTGGCGGAATTGGAAGACGTGGGTTGGAAAGTACGGTTGTGTCTGATGGATACCCAGCGTGCGTTAAATTTTCTGGTGCGTAAAGCCCGCTTGCCGTCCGGTCAGTTAGAACAGGCGCGTGAAATTTTGCGTGATATCGAATCGCTGTTGCCGCATAACGAATCCCTGTTTCAGAAAGTTAACTTTCTGATGCAGGCAGCGATGGGTTTCATCAATATCGAACAAAGTCGGATTATCAAAATTTTCTCGGTTGTTTCTGTTGTATTTTTGCCACCGACGCTGGTGGCATCCAGTTACGGCATGAATTTTGAGTTTATGCCGGAGTTGAAATGGTCGTTTGGCTATCCCGCTGCAATTGTCTTGATGATCCTCGCCGGGTTAGCGCCGTATCTCTATTTTAAACGTAAAAACTGGCTTTAAATCTGCTTACGCCGCGCCTGATCGCCAGGTGCGGCGCTCTGTTCGCCCGTTATTTTTCACTGTGTTGTGATGAATGTGTCGGTATGCGCCGCAGTTTACGCTGCGTATAAAGGGCGTCTAAAATAAATAATCCTAATGCTGCCCAGATAAAGGCAAACGTGACCAGTTTGTCGCTACCGATAGTTTCGCCATAAAATCCTACCGCTAGCAGGAATGTCATCGTGGGGCCGAGGTATTGAAAAAAGCCGAGCGTCGACAGGCGAAGCCGCATCGCCGCCGCAGTAAAAAATAACAACGGCACCGTGGTAATGATACCGGCCGAAAGCAGCAGCAGGTTCAGTGACCAGGCATTGGTGGTCAGATGACTACTCGGCGTGTCGGCGATAAAAAACAAATAAATCACAGCGACAGGCAGTAGCCATAGCGTTTCGATCAACATTCCCGCTTGTCCATCGATCCCCATCTTTTTACGCAGCAGGCCGTATAGCGCAAAGCTGAATGCCAGCCCCAGGGCGATAATCGGCAGTGAACCAAATGTCCATAGTTGGATCAGCACGCCCGTCACGGCGAGTAGCACGGCCACCCATTGCAGGCGGCGAAAGCGCTCGCCGAGAAAGAGCATGCCCAACATGACGTTAACCAACGGATTGATAAAATAACCGAGGCTGGCTTCCAGCATGTGGTGGTTATTGACCGCCCAGATGTACAATAACCAGTTTCCACCGATAAGTACTGCTGTTAATGCCAATAGAAACAGATTCTTGATATTACGGCAGGCATAGCTGACTTGCCGCCATTTCCTGCCAATCGTCAGCAGAATCAGCATAAAGAAAAAGGACCAGATAATACGGTGCGTCAGGATTTCACTGGGGGGAACGTGCTCAAGTAATTTAAAGTAAACGGGAGCAATGCCCCAAATGAAATAGGCGCCGAGGGCGAAAAATATCCCCTCACGGGTTTGTTGCGCATTCATGGTGGCTCGATAACGACGGCGGGAAAACGCTAAGTTTACTCAAAATGCGGGGCGCTTTCACATAGAGTGTTAATCATCGGATCGTTAATTTTATTGTAATAAAGTGACTCCGGTGTTTATTTTACTTACGGATTTTTCCTTCCAGGAAAACCTCGGACAAGGGAGGAACAATCATTCAAACCTCGTCGAACTGTGTAGAATACTGGGCTTTAATCGGGGAATATTCATATAGACATGTTGGAGAAAGTGAATGCGTAAATTAGTACTCTTACTGGCCGCCTTACTGTTGGCACAGGCTCACGCCGAAGAGACAACAAACGTACCCGCGCCGCATCAACCGGCGGTACGTGGCGGCATTATCGCCAGCCTGTTACAAGATCATGATACGCCGTTTATTCTCTATCCTTATGAAAGCAATTACATACTGTATACCTATACCAGCAACATCAATAAAACGGCTATCCAAAGCTATAATTGGGGCAACGATGCACTTAAAGATGAGGTGCATTATCAATTGAGCCTGGGGTTCCCGATTTGGCGCGGTATTTTAGGGGATAACTCCTTGTTGGGCGCTTCCTATACGCAGCGCTCGTGGTGGCAGATGTCGAATAAAAGCGAATCTTCCCCGTTTCGTGAAACCAACTATGAGCCACAAATCTTTCTGGGGTGGGCCACTCACTATACGTTTGCCGGCTGGACGCTACAGGATGTGGAACTGGGCTTTAATCACCAGTCAAATGGTCGTTCCGACCCCACATCCCGCAGTTGGAACCGTGCTTATGTGCGTCTGATGGCGCAAAACGGCAACTGGCAGGTTGATGTCAAGCCGTGGGTACGCTTCTCCGATAGCCAAGACGATAACCCGGATATCATTAAATATATGGGCCACTACCGTTTACGTGTCGGCTATGTGTGGGGCGCTAGTGTATTTAGCGCAGAAGGGCGTTATAACTGGAACAGCGGCTACGGCAGTGGCGAATTGGGCTGGAGCTACCCGCTGACGCGCCACGTTCGATTCTACACCAAGGTCTTTAGCGGCTATGGTGAATCAATGATTGATTACAACCATCGTCAGACCCGTTTCGGCGTTGGGGTGACGCTGAACGATATGTTTTAACCATCGGAAACTGTTGCACTCGTGGTTTTCACTGGCATTGTTATGGCAGGCGCAATCCAGGTTTGCCAGCGATGTTTGATGAATAACACTGGCGCGCTTTCTTGCACGTTCTGGCGGATTAGCCTGAAGAACACTACGTTCGTCATCGGTTGAGGTTGCCGCTTAGCCAGACACTGCGCTATACCGTGGAATGGATTCCGTGGTTTGGTCGGAGGCGAGGGCGATTTATTTTGTCTCGTAGGCTCATGCAGCAACTGACTGGGGCGCACCAAGACGATATCGGCATCCAGCGTCGGTAGCATTTGCTGCAAGACGCGGACAGTTGCAGGATGTGGGTGCCCGATAGCGATGGCGTAACCACTGCGTCGGGCAATGTGTACTGCTCTGGCAAACTGTTTGCGGATCGCGGCTTCGTTTTGTGAGTCATCCAGAAAAACATTGCGTTTGATGACATTGACGCCAGTGCCTACCGCTGCCTGGCTCGATTGGCTGCTGCCGATAGTCATACTATCGAGGAAGTAGAGCGGGTAAGCGCTCAGCGCCTGCATCACTTTTTGCATACCGGGCCGACTGGCGGTCATCGCGCTGCCCATATGGTTGTTCAGCCCCACGGCGTAGGGCACATTATCGATCGATTGACGAATAATACGTTGTATCTCGGCGCTACTCATGTCCGGGCGCAAGGTGTCGCGTTCCAGCGGCTGCTTACTTATCGGTGCCATTGGTAGATGGATTAAGACTTCTCGCCCCTGCCGGTGGGCTTTGATCGCCATCTCGCGCGCATGTGGCGCGTTAGGTAATACCGCGATGGAAATCGCCGTCGGCAGGGCCAGAATAAGGTTCTCATTATGCGGACGATAGCCGAAATCATCGATGACGATTGACAGTTTCCCGGCCTGCGCCAATGGCGATAAGACGAGAAAACCCAACGACAATAGCGCTATTTTCGTGAAATAAGACAAAACTATTTTCCCAACCAAGGTTGTGGGTTGACCGCCTGACCTTGGCGGCGGATCTCAAAATAGAGCCCGGGCTGGCTCTGCCCGCCGCTGGTGCCGACCAGTGCAATAGGCTGACCGGCCTTGACCTGCGCGCCAACAGAAACCAATGCACTCTGGTTATAGCCGTATAGGCTCATATCACCTTTACCATGTTGCACCACGACGACCAACCCGTACCCTTGTAGCCAATCGGCCATCAGAACCGTACCGTCGGCGATGGCTTTAACCTCTGTTCCTTCCGGTGCGGTAATCACCATCCCTTTCCAGCGTAACTCGCCCTGTAAAGGTTCCCCGAAACGGTGCGCGATACGCCCCTTAACGGGCCATACGGCTTGACCAGCAGGACGGCCTAAACCGCCGGTTCTGGCCATGAGCGATCGCTCACTTTCGGTAGGCTTGTACCGACTGCCGCTGCGCTTGGCCTGCTCTTCTTTAGCGCGAACCTTGGCGGCCTCGCGCGCCTCTCGTTCCGCGCGGGCTTTAGCTTCTCGCTCAGCGCGGGCGATCTGATCGCGCAACCGGGTTTCATTCTGGCGTAATTCTGTCAATTGCCGCCGATCCTTTTCCAGCGAACTTTCCAGCGCCGCCAGCGTTTTCTTGCGCTCGGACTGCGCTTGCTCCAGCGTTTGCTGTTGCTGCTGTTGGTCGCTTAACAGCGTTTTCTGTTGCGTTTGCTTGAGTTCTAATTGCTGCTGTTGGCTCGCCAGCGCTGTCCGCGTTTGCTGCAAATCAGTGATGGATTTTTGTCGTGCTTCATTCAAGTAGCCAAAATAGGCAAGAATGCGCTCGTTACGCTGGCTTTCTTCTCCGCCTAGTATGAGTTGCAGTGCGCTATGCTGGCCCTGTCGAAAGGCGGCGTCGATCTGGCGAGCGAGTAACGTTTGTTGCTTTTCCTGCTGATTGCGCAGTCGGGTGATGGAGGCGTTAAGGTCGGCTAATTCTTTATTTAACGTGGATAACGTATTGCGAGTGTCATGCAGTTGGCGACTGGCCTGGGAGATGGATTGTTCCTGCTTTTTCAACTGCTGCACGAGTATGGCGCGCTGTTTTTGCTGTGCCTGAACACTTTTTTCCTTCGCGGCGATATCGTGTTGTAGCGTTTTGAGTTGCGCCTGATTATCTTCCGCCTGGCTGAGTGCGGGTAGCAGTAAAACGCCGACGCAAAACGCGCTAACGTAGAGGGTTATCCGCTTTTTTAGTGCGGATAACCAACGTTTGGCGCGGCAATTGACTCGGCTTTGTATAAATAACGCGTTTTTACTCATATCGCTAAATTATTCCACGATGAACAGCGGCTTACCAGTTGTCTCTTGTCTGATTTCTATTTCCAGACGTGACAAGCATGGCACAAAGTTCGACATCCCGGCGTAGCAATAAATTCATAAATGGAAAGCTCGCCGCAGATTCGATAGGCTTTGTTGGCTTACAGGCTGTAATTGCCGTATCGCACAGGTATACTCGGGAATCTTATCTTTTTGTTGCTTAACTGAATCCGGGAGTCGTTACACCCCATGCAAGAGATTATGCCATTTGTTAGCAAGCACCCTGTATTAAGTATCGCTTGGGTTGCATTGTTGGTTGCGGTAATTGTGCTTACTGTGAAGAGTAAACTGTCGAACGTAAAAGAAGTCGTTCGTAGTGAAGCGATCCGTCTGATAAATAAAGAAGATGCTGTTGTTGTCGATATCCGTAACCGTGACGACTATCGCCGTGGTCATATTGCCAACGCCTTTAACCTGCTGCCAAACGATATTAAAAACGGCAGCGTTGGAGAGCTTGAGAAACATAAGTCGCAGCCGATTATCGTGGTATGCGCCAACGGCCTTACCTCGCGTCAAGCCGCCGAGCATTTGCATAAAGCCGGATTTGAGCGCGTGCAGATACTGAAAGATGGTCTGGCGGGTTGGAGCGGTGAGAATCTGCCTTTAGTGCGCGGCAAATAAAATAGTTTATGGTAAAACTATCCGCATCGTACCGCGTGTTGTCGCCTTACGCGATAAAATAGCCACGATTGCGCAGGATAATGGGTCGTCTGATCGCATTATTACCGTGATGAGTACGGCAATGACAGAAATGTGTCGGCGTCTGCCTATTGATGACGACGGAAGACGTCAAAAAATCTAACAAAAGGGTATTACTTAATATGTCTGAACAAAACAACACAGAAATGACTTTCCAAATCCAGCGTATCTACACCAAAGATATCTCTTTTGAAGCGCCGAATGCGCCTCAGGTCTTCCAACAGGAATGGCAGCCGGAAGTAAAACTGGACCTGGATACGGCTTCCAGCCAACTGGCGGAAGACATCTATGAAGTGGTTCTTCGTGTGACAGTCACGGCTTCTCTAGGGGAAGAAACCGCGTTTCTGTGTGAAGTTCAGCAAGGGGGAATCTTTACTGTAGGAGGCATTGAGGGGACCCAACTGGCTCATTGCCTGGGGGCATACTGCCCAAACATTTTGTTCCCTTACGCGCGTGAGTGCATTACCAGCCTGGTTTCTCGCGGTACGTTCCCGCAATTGAATCTGGCACCGGTTAACTTTGATGCGCTGTTTATGAATTACTTACAGCAACAGACTGAAGGTGAAAGCGCAGCGCAGGATCAGAATGCCTGATGAACGCGCCTGACGCTTCCATGACCGTTATCGGTGCCGGCTCCTACGGCACCGCTTTAGCTATTACGCTGGCACGTAATGGTCATCGGGTTGTGCTATGGGGCCACAATCCTGTGCACATTCGGGCGCTACAGGTTTCCCGCTGTAATCACGACTTTCTTCCGGGGGTGACTTTCCCCGATTCGTTACAGCCGGAAGCGAATTTGGCGCAGGCGCTGGCGGCCAGCAGAAACGTGATGGTTGTTGTACCAAGCCACGTGTTTGGTGATGTTTTGCGTCAGTTAAAGCCTCATTTGCGTGACGATGCGCGCATCGTATGGGCCACTAAAGGTCTAGAAGCGGAAACGGGACGCCTGTTGCAGGATGTCGCACGTGAAGCACTGGGGGAAACGATCCCGTTAGCGGTGGTGTCTGGGCCGACATTTGCCAAAGAGCTCGCGGCGGGGATGCCGACCGCGATTGCCCTGGCCTCTACTGATGCTGAATTCGCTGACGATCTACAACGGCTGCTGCACTGTGGGAAGAGCTTCCGCGTGTATAGCAATCCGGATTTTATCGGTGTGCAACTGGGCGGTGCCGTGAAAAACGTGATTGCTATCGGTGCTGGGATGTCTGACGGCATTGGTTTCGGTGCGAATGCGCGTACCGCCTTGATTACCCGAGGGTTAGCGGAAATGACGCGGTTAGGTACGGCGCTGGGCGCGGACCCAACCACTTTTATGGGGATGGCGGGGTTGGGCGATCTGGTATTGACTTGTACGGATAATCAATCTCGTAACCGGCGTTTTGGCATGATGCTGGGTAAGGGAATGGATGTGCAGCACGCCCAGGATAGTATTGGTCAGGTTGTAGAAGGGTATCGCAATACCAAAGAGGTTCTGGCGTTAGCGCAGCGCTATGGTGTTGAAATGCCGATTACTGAGCAACTTTGGCAGGTTTTATACTGCGGGAAAGATGCCAGGGAAGCGGCGCTAAGCTTATTGGGGCGCACGCGCAAAGACGAAACGGTCAAATAATAAAAATACACCATTCTATGCAGAGATTCCCCACACTGTAGTCTTACAGTACCTTGCTATATGGCGGCGCAGGGCTGGTGAGTCCCGCCGTTTGAAAACAGATATACGTTGTGGTGTGGTATTTTCGGAGAGTAAGACGATGTCGACTGAAGAACTGGAACTGGTTTGGGCTAATATCAAGGCGGAAGCGCGCAGTCTTGCAGACTGTGAGCCAATGCTGGCCAGTTTTTTTCATGCCACACTATTAAAGCACGAGAATCTGGGGAGTGCGTTAAGCTATATGCTGGCGAATAAGCTGGCAAACGCCATCATGCCGGCGATCGCTATCCGTGAAGTGGTGGAAGAGGCTTATCATGCCGATCCCCATATGATCATTTCAGCTGCACGCGATATCCGTGCTGTTTGTCAGCGCGATCCGGCGGTAGATAAATATTCTACGCCGTTACTCTATCTGAAAGGGTTTCATGCGTTACAGGCTTACCGTATCGGTCATTGGCTGTGGTCGCAGGAGCGCAAAGCACTGGCGATTTACTTTCAGAACCAAATCTCGGTTTCTTTCGGTGTCGATATTCATCCGGCAGCAAGGATTGGCTGCGGGATTATGCTCGATCATGCAACCGGTATTGTGATCGGCGAAACCGCGGTGGTTGAAAACGACGTTTCCATTCTGCAATCCGTCACGTTGGGTGGGACAGGTAAAACGAGTGGCGATCGTCACCCTAAAATTCGTGAAGGCGTGATGATCGGCGCGGGAGCAAAAATTCTGGGGAATATTGAAGTTGGCCGAGGTGCGAAAATTGGCGCGGGTTCGGTGGTGCTCCAATCGGTTCCTCCTCATATGACCGCCGCCGGTGTGCCGGCCCGCATCGTGGGTCGCCCGGAAAGTGATAATCCCGCGATGGATATGGATCAGTATTTCAACGGCGTTAACCGCGGCTTCGAATATGGCGATGGCATCTAACATCGGTAGAATTAGCCGCGATTTACGAGTTCTCACCGTTGCGGTGATCTCCGCAGACGTTGTCTGAATCGGTTTTTGCGACTATAAATCGATGCTTCGTTAGATTATTTATTAATCACATGTAAACCAAAATGGAAAAAATAACCTCATCTTTTCCGTTATACTGAGCGCTATGTTTTCCTCTGCGGATGCCATCGTGCCATTACTTATCATCACTACTCTCTTATGGGCATTTTCGTTTAGCCTGATCGGCGAATATCTGGCGGGTCAGGTCGATAGCTGGTTTTCGGCGATGTTCCGTCTGACGGCCGCTGCCGTCGTGTTTTTGCCATTCTTACGCTGGCGGGGTTACGCGCCGCGGATTATTTTCCTGTATATGTTAGTGGGTGCTTGCCAACTTGGGATCATGTATCTCTTTGTGTTCCAGGCTTACCTGTATCTGACCGTGCCGGAATTTTTGCTCTTCACGGTAATGACGCCGCTTTATGTCACGCTGGTTTACGATCTACTGGCGCGGCAACGCTTACGCTGGGGCTATGCCATGAGCGCTTTGCTGGCGGTTTTTGGCGCGGCGGTCATTCACTATCACGGCGTGAGTGAGCATTTCTGGTGGGGGTTCTTGCTAGTGCAGATGGCTAACATCTGTTTTGCCGCAGGTCAGGTGGGTTATAAGCGCCTGATGGAGGTCTATCCGGTGCCGCAGCACTGTGCGTTCTCCTGGTTTTATTTGGGAGCGGCGGTAGTAACGATTGTGGCGTGGTTGCTCTTCGGCAACCGGGAGCAATTGCCTACCACCACCTTACAGTGGAGCGTGCTGCTCTGGCTGGGGATCGGCGCTTCCGGTCTGGGGTATTTTATGTGGAATTACGGTGCCACACAGGTAGATGCGGGCACGCTCAGCATCATGAATAACTTCCACGTCCCGGCGGGACTCTTGGTTAACTTTGCCATCTGGCATAAGACGCCAGACTGGCTGAGCTTTATCATCGGCACGCTAATTATCACGTCCTCGTTGTGGGTACACCAACACTGGGTCGTGAAGCGTCCTTCACAAACGGTAAATGTTCGCAAGCGTGCTGACGTGCCGAACGAATAAACGCATCGATAACCGGTTGGCGCTGTTCTCCGTCACGGACAGCGGCGTACAACCGGCTCCATAGCCCATCTCCCAATGATTTACTCACTATCAACCCCTGGCGCTCAAAGCTTTCCACCACCCAGTGCGGTAGTGCAGCGATGCCCATGCGGGCGGCAACCATCTGAATCAGCAGCAGCGTATTGTCCACGCTTTTCAGCGCAGGACTGACGCCCGCCGGCTGCAAAAAGTGACGCCAGACGTCTAGACGTTGCCGTTGTACGGGGTAAATCATGAGGGTTTCAGCGCTAAAATCCTCCGGTTCGATTTTCTCTTTCTGGGCGAGTGGATGCTCGGGAGCGAGCGCCAGCCTGACTTCAAAATCAAACAGCGGTGAATAATGCAGGCCGCTGCGCGGCATGATGTCTGAAGTCATGACCAGATCTAACTCGCCTTGCTGGAGCGCCGGTTGAGGGTCGAACGTGACGCCTGATTTAAAATCCATTACCACCTGCGGCCACTGCTGATGGAACTCATTGAGCGCGGGTGTTAACCACTGAATACAACTATGACACTCGATAGCCAGACGCAATGTGGCTTGGTGCGGCTCATGACATGCCTGTAACGCCTGCTGAATTTGCGGCAGCACCTGTTCGGCCAACTGCAACAGAATCTCTCCCTGAGGCGTAAAACGTAACGGCTGACTTTTACGCACGAACAGTCTAAACCCAAGGCGCTGTTCCAGATCGCTGAACTGGTGGGATAACGCGGATTGCGTTTGATGAAGCGCTGCGGCAGCGGCGGCTAACGATCCGGTATTGCGCAGGGCTTGTAGCGTTCGCAGGTGTTTAAATTCGATCATGAGGGTCCTTCACAGTGACAGTGAATAAATTGCGCTTGTGATTACTACACTACCTGCGGATTATGGATGTGTAAACATCTGGACGGCTAAATGAGGAATTAACGATGACGATTGTGAATCACACACTGGGTTTTCCGCGTGTTGGACTGCGCCGTGAACTGAAAAAAGCGCAGGAAAGCTATTGGGCAGGTAACACGACACAGGAAGAATTACTGGCCGTTGGACGCGAGCTGCGGGCGCGTCATTGGCAACAGCAGAAAGACGCGGGTGTTGATCTGCTGCCAGTGGGGGATTTCGCCTGGTATGACCATGTACTGACCACGAGTCTGCTACTGGGTAACGTACCGGCGCGTCATCAGAATGAAGATGGTTCGGTCGATCTGGATACGCTGTTCCGCATTGGCCGTGGACGGGCGCCAACCGGTCAGCCTGCTGCCGCGGCGGAAATGACGAAATGGTTTAATACTAACTATCACTACATGGTGCCAGAATTTACCAAAGGACAGCAGTTCAAGCTGACGTGGACACAGTTACTCGATGAAGTGGATGAGGCGCTGGCGTTAGGCCATAACGTGAAGCCCGTTCTGTTAGGCCCGGTGACCTATTTATGGCTAGGTAAGGTAAAGGGCGAACAATTTGACCGTTTATCACTCCTACAAGATATTTTGCCAGTCTATCGGCAAGTGCTGACGGAGTTGGCACAACGCGGTATTGAGTGGGTGCAGATCGATGAGCCCGCGCTGGTGCTGGAACTGCCGCAGGAATGGCTGGCGGCATTTAAACCGGCCTACGATGCCCTACAGGGTCAGGTGAAGCTGCTACTGACGACCTATTTCGATAGCGTCGGCCAGAACCTGGCAACGATTAAAACGTTACCGGTTCAGGGATTACATATCGATTTGGTTCACGGTAAGGATGATGCTGCGGCATTGAGCGCTCAACTCCCCGCTAACTGGGTACTGTCGTTAGGGGTGATCAACGGGCGTAACGTGTGGCGCGCCGATCTGAGCCGTTGGTTTGAGCGCCTACAACCGTTGGTGGGGACGCGCGACCTGTGGTTGGGAAGTTCATGTTCGCTACTGCATAGCCCTATCGATCTGAGTGTTGAAACGCGTCTGGATGAGGAAGTGAAGAGTTGGTTTGCCTTTGCGATTCAGAAATGTGCCGAGTTAGCGCTGTTGTCACAGGCGCTCAATAGCGGAAACGCGCAGGAACTGGAAGCCTACAGCGCGCCGATTCGCGCCCGTCGCACCTCGACACGGGTGAACAACGCCGCCGTAGCGCAGCGTCTGGCCGCGATTACCGCGCAGGATAGCCAGCGTCAGCATGCTTACCCAATCCGTGCCAAGGCTCAGCGCGCGCGTTTTAACCTGCCGGCATGGCCGACAACGACGATTGGTTCTTTCCCTCAAACGCCTGAAATTCGCGGCCTGCGTCTGGATTTCAAACAGGGTCGTCTGGATGGTAATCACTACCGTACCGGCATTGCCGAACATATCAAGCAAGCCGTGGTTGAGCAGGAGCGTCTGGGGCTGGATGTACTGGTACACGGTGAAGCCGAACGTAATGATATGGTCGAGTATTTCGGCGAGCATCTGGATGGGTTCGTTTTTACCCAGAACGGGTGGGTGCAGAGCTACGGTTCACGCTGTGTTAAGCCGCCGGTCATTATTGGTGATGTGAGCCGTCCAGAAGCGATTACCGTTGAGTGGGCGAAATATGCGCAGTCTCTGACGGATAAGCCGATGAAAGGGATGTTGACCGGCCCGGTAACGATCCTGTGCTGGTCTTTCCCGCGTGAAGATGTTACCCGGGAAACCATCGCTAAACAAATTGCGCTGGCCCTGCGTGACGAAGTGGCGGATTTGGAAGCCGCGGGCATTGGCATTATCCAGATTGACGAACCGGCGCTACGTGAAGGTTTGCCGCTGCATCGTTCTGATTGGGATGCCTATCTCACCTGGGCGGTAGACGCTTTCCGCCTGAATGCCGCGGTAGCGAAAGACGATACGCAAATTCATACTCACATGTGTTATTGCGAGTTCAACGACATCATGGATTCTATTGCCGCGCTGGATGCTGACGTCATCACGATTGAAACCTCTCGCTCCGATATGGAATTGTTGGAGTCATTTGAGGAATTTGAATACCCGAATGAAATCGGCCCCGGCGTTTATGATATCCACTCACCGAACGTACCGAGTGTGGAATGGATAGAAGCGCTGCTGAAGAAAGCCGCGCAGCGTATTCCCGCTGAGCGTCTGTGGGTCAACCCGGACTGTGGCTTGAAAACGCGCGGTTGGCCAGAAACGCGTCAGGCGCTGGCGAATATGGTTCAGGCAGCGCAGCGTTTGCGAGAAACACAGTAATATTTAATCGCTGAAGCAATCAGGGGAGCGTAAGCTTCCCTGAGCGGTTATTTATATTAAGAGAAACATAGCTATTATTCCTGCTCCTCATTTTAATTCCTCTTCCCGACTCAGCCCTCTGATTTTTTACGAAAATTAATGGGGTCTTTCATTAAGCGGTATCACTGCACTATACCCTCGCCATTTTTGTGATTTATTTTTTCATAAATAAATATTGAACTGCTATGGATTTAGCTTCGTGTCAAAAGGATGGCAGGAAACCATTATAAAGTTCATCAATGTTGTGCCGATAAGATAAACGACTCAGAGTATGGTTTATTATATTTATTAATAACTTTCTTTGTTTTTATGGTTAGTTAAATTACTTCTTATTGAGTATTAATAACGTAACTACAAAGATTATTTATTTCCCTCAATAACATGTTTTCCCTATTTTACAGCGCGATTAGCCGGTGACGACACGGGGTTATCCGTATTATTTTTACCTAAAAGGAGTGAGATGTGAATTTAGCAAATTGGCGTATTGGTTACCGATTAAGTGGCGGATTTGCCGTTCTGATTCTGATGTTGCTTACTGTGAGTCTTTTTTCACTGTCGAAGCTATCCGGCTTTCAGTATAGCGCCAGAAATATTGTGGAAGGCGTCTATCCACAAACATTAACGGCCAATAATCTTATTGATAGCGTGAATGGACACTTTGTCGCATATTTACAGATGATGCTGGTGCCGAGTAAGGAACAGCGGCAAGGATATGTCGATCGGATTATGACATACCGTAAGGACATTAACGGCCTGCTTGAAAATTTGGAAAGCCATGCCAAAGGAGAGCAGTCTCGCAAACAGATGCTGACCATCCGTGCTTCTCGCGAGCGGTTTATTACATCTGGCGATAAAATCATTCGCGATGCGTTGGCGGGAAATAATGAGGCGGCAGTAGAGGAATTTAATAACAATCTGAACACGATTCAACGTCAATACCGAGATGCCGTAAAACAACTGGTGAATTATCAGAATGACGCAATGTTGGCGTCTGTCGATGTAATGGCCGATGTTTATCGTAGTACTCGCACTTTCTTATTATTTATTCTGGCACTGAGTATCCTCATCGGCGCATTGATTGCCTGGGCGATTACACGCAGCGTAACCCGGCCGATAGTACAGGCTTTACAGGTGGCCGATCGTGTGGCGCAGGGCGACCTCACTTCGCATATTACCGTTACCGGCAAAGATGAAACCGGATTGCTGCTGCAATCGCTGGATCGTATGAACGCCAGTTTACGCGACATTGTCGGGCAGGTACGCGATGGCGCGGAAGCGATTTCAACGGCGGCTTCCCAAATCACGGCAGGTAATCAGGATTTGTCATCACGTACAGAAGAACAGGCCAGCTCGCTGGAAGAAACGGCGGCCTCAATGGAACAACTGGCATCCACCATTAAAAATACTGCTGAAAATACTCAGCAAGCGACTGACATTGCCAATAAAGCTACTGATGCGGCGCAGCAAAGCGGCGATGTCATGCTTTCCGTGACACAACGAATGCGTGGCATCCACGACTCCTCGCAGCGGATGGCAGAGATTATCAGCGTGATCGATGGGATTGCTTTCCAAACCAATATTCTGGCGCTGAATGCGGCGGTTGAGGCAGCGCGAGCGGGTGAACAGGGGCGCGGTTTTGCGGTAGTTGCAGGCGAAGTGCGTTCTCTGGCGCAGCGCAGTGCGACCGCCGCACGGGAGATCAAGGATTTGATCGACGATTCGGTGAACAAAATTCGTGATGGTATGGAGCTTGTCGATACTGCCGAAGACACGATGGGAGGATTGCTGGCCCACGTAAAGGATGTCCACAATATTATCAGCGAGATCTCTCAGGCCAGCCGTGAACAGAGCGATGGGATTAACCAGATGAACCTGGCGATTGGACAAATCGATACGACAACTCAGCAAAATGCGGCTCTGGTCGAAGAATCGGCCTCGGCGGCGCTTTCCCTGCAAGCGCAGGCCTCCGCTCTGACAGACGCGGTGAGCGCCTTTAAAATTCAGTTATATGCCAGCGGCGATCCATTGGCGCCGCTGAGTACACCCATGCTACCGCTAAAGAGCAAACCATAGCGTTTTATGTTTTGGCGAGAAATTTGCCGTAAACCCTCGCCCAGAGTGGGCGAGGGGGAATATGTTAGATAAATAATGACAGGAGTAATCGGAGATTTTTCCGATCGAAAGTTGAATTTTGATAGTTATTGTCTATTTAATATATATTTTTGAATGATTTAAACGATCAATTGGTAAAGTTAGCAAATAAGTCGCCGATAAAAATGGGTAACACAGGAGCGGCCATGGCCGCATGAGTTCGAAGAGGGAAGGCTATTATTATCACCTCAAATACGTCTCTGCGGTTTTATTTGTTGTATTTGCAGCATTGTTAGTTATTTCCACTTTTTGCACCCCATCCTTGAGAGGACGCTTTCATTGTGCCCCTCAGGCCATGTGTGCGTAACATGCTTGCCTCTCGGTATTCTTGGCACGTGATAAGGATCGCCAATCATCCTCCATCCTGTGGTTCCATCAATCTGCGGTATACGCAGTTGATATTGCTATGCATTACCTGAAAGGAGTGAGACATGAGTTTAGCGAATTGGCGTATCGGCTATCGACTGGGCGCCGGGTTTGCCATTCTGATTTTGATGTTATTTATTGTCAGTATTTTTTCTTTGTCTAAGCTATCCAGCTTTCAAGACAGCGCCAGCAGCATTGTAAAAGAGGTATATCCTCAGACGGTGGATGCCAACAATCTTATCGACAATGTCACGAGTACGTTAGTGGCTTACCAACGGCTGATGCTAGTTTCAAATGAGGAACAGATCCAGACTAATATTAAGCGAGTAAATGCGTTCCGTCAGGAGGTGGGCCGCCTGCTGGAGCATCTGGAAAGCCAGACGGTTGAACCGCGCTCCGTCGCGCAAATCCGTACTCTTCGTGCGATTCGTGTCGAGTTTCTCAAATCAGGCGATAAAATTATTAGTGAAGTGATCGCGGGCAATCGGGAAGCGGCAATGGAGGAGTTCAACAATCACCTGGATGTCATCCAGCGCCAGTATCGCGATGCGGTAAGGCAGCTCGTGGACTATCAGGATGATGCGATGGATGCCTCTGTCGAAGCCATGGCGGTGGTGCATAATGAAGCTCGTATTATTTTGCTGTCGATTCTAGCGCTGAGCATCATATTTGGCGTCTTGGTTTCCTGGTTAATTACGCGCAGCGTAACTCGGCCAATACAGCAGGCGTTGCAGGTGGCAGACCGCGTGGCGCAAGGCGACCTGACTTCCCGCATCACGGTAACCAGCAAAGATGAAACCGGGTTGCTGTTGCAATCGCTGGAGCACATGAATTCCAGCCTGAGCGCGCTTGTCGGGCAGGTTCGCGATGGTGCCGAAACCATCTCGACGGCCGCCTCGCAAATTGCCGCGGGTAACCAGGATCTGTCCGCGCGCACGGAAGAGCAGGCTAGCTCACTGGAAGAAACGGCGGCGTCAATGGAACAGTTAACATCGACGATTAAAAATACGGCGGAAAATACCCAACAGGCGACGTCGATTGCAAATAAAGCCTCTGGCGCAGCACAGCAAAGTGGCGAGGTAATGGTTTCTGTCACGCAAAAAATGCGCGGAATCCGCGATTCTTCGCAGCGGATGGCAGAGATTATCAGCGTGATTGACGGAATTGCTTTCCAAACCAATATCCTGGCCTTGAATGCAGCGGTTGAGGCAGCGCGAGCGGGGGAACAGGGGCGCGGTTTTGCGGTAGTCGCAGGCGAAGTGCGTTCTCTGGCGCAGCGTAGTGCGACCGCGGCACGGGAGATTAAGGATTTGATCGATGATTCCGTAAGCAAAATTCGTGAAGGCATGGATCTTGTCGACACCGCCGAAGAAACGATGGGCGGTTTAACGACGCATGTGAAAGACGTTAACGATATTATCAGCGAGATTTCACAAGCCAGTCGTGAACAGAGCGAAGGCGTGAATCAAATCAATCTGGCAATAGGACAGATTGATACGACAACCCAGCAAAATGCGGCTCTGGTCGAAGAATCGGCCTCGGCGGCGCTTTCTCTGCAGGCACAGGCTTCGGCACTGGCCGAAGCGGTCAGTGCCTTTAAACTGTCGTCTCACAGTAATAACAACCGCGCGTCTTATGCGACAACGCCGACCCCAACGCTGTCTTTAGCGCCGGCACAGGCAAAAGAGCAGGGCAACAGCGGCGACTGGGCATCGTTCTAGCGCCATCCAAGATAAAATGGTGAAAATAAACGCCACCGTTGCTCGGTGGCGTTTTCGTTTGCGAATAAGCGCATAATGGACAACAAGGGGCCGTTTACCTGATAAAGAATGATTTATACCGCCTATTTTAGGTATGTTAATACCCAATCCTTGTTTACAGACGGTTTACCTCAATTATAAGTGTCATGATGCGTTAGCGCTTTTTTTAAGCGGGAAACTTACAGACGGCGATAGGTCAAGTTTGTGAGACATCCGACGCTATTTCTCTGAATCCTTTAATAATTATCCCGGAGGCAGGTATGTCTACAACTGATGTGTTCCATCTTGGTTTGGTCAGGGATGATTTACATGGCGCGACGTTGGCGATAGTGCCCGGCGATCCTGCGCGTGTCGAAAAAATTGCCCGTCTGATGGATAATCCCGTTCCCTTGGCATCACACCGTGAGTTTACCTCCTGGCGTGCCAAATTGGATGGAAAGGCGGTGATAGTTTGTTCAACCGGTATTGGCGGACCGTCAACGTCAATTGCGGTAGAAGAATTGGCGCAGCTTGGCATCCGTACTTTCCTGCGCGTGGGCACGACAGGGGCGATTCAGCCCGGTATTAATGTTGGTGATGTGTTAGTGACGACGGCCGCCGTCCGGCTTGACGGCGCAAGCCTGCATTTTGCGCCGATGGAATTCCCGGCTGTCGCTGATTTCGACTGTACTACCGCGTTGGTTGAAGCGGCAAAAGCGTCAGCGGTGGCATTGCACGTTGGCATCACGGCGTCTTCTGATACGTTTTATCCAGGTCAGGAGCGCTATGATACCTACTCTGGACGCGTTGTGCGTCGCTTCCGCGGTTCATTGGAAGAATGGCAGAGTATGGGCGTATTAAACTATGAAATGGAGTCAGCCACGTTGCTGACGATGTGTGCCAGCCAGGGTTTAAAGGCGGGCATGATCGCTGGCGTGATCGTGAATCGCACCCAGCAGGAAATCCCGGATATGGCGACCATGGCGCAGGCGGAAACTACGGTAATCGACGTATTATTGGGTGCGACTCGCCGTTTGCTGGCAGCCGAAAGTGCAAACTGATCGCTTAAGGAGCGTTATGACAGGATCCTCATTGCTTCACCCCGCGTTATTGCCGCTGGATGGCGGAATCAACTTCCGTGATTTGGGCGGAAATCGCGCTGCTGATGGGCGGATTATTCGGCATGGTAAACTTTTTCGCTCCGGTTCATTGGATCTATTGAGTCAGGCGGATTGTGAGCACCTTGCTGGCGTGCCTGTCTCTCATGTAGTGGATTATCGGGATGCCGATGAAATTGCACAAAAGCCCGATGTGTTGTGGGAGGGGGCTCATTATCATGCCTATCCGGCGAATCCATTACGTCATGAGGTGACAGCCAACCTGGATTCACTGGGCTCTGATGTGCTGGAATCGTTTGATTCCCAGGCGTTTATGCAGGAGCTCTACCGGCGTCTTCCTTTCAATAATGCGGCCTATAAAAAGCTGGTATCGCTGTTATTGCAGCAAGATGAGGGTGGGGTGGTGCAGCACTGTGCCGTAGGTAAAGATCGCACAGGAATCGGTTCGGCGCTGGTGATGTTTGCGCTGGGCGCGGATGAACAGACGGTGATGGAAGACTACCTGCTTACCGAGACAACGCTGATGCCGTTCCGTCAGCGGCTACTGGCCCGTCTATCGGAAACGCTGAATGAAAAGGCGTTGAGACAGTTCTCGTATGTATTATCGGTGCAGGAAGCCTTTATCGTCACCGCGTTGCAGGCCATCTATGAACGATATGCAACGATCGATAACTGGCTTGAGTTGGAATACGGCCTGGATTACTCAGCCCGCCAGTATCTGCAAGATAAGTATCTGGTGTAGGATTTCCGTTTTAGGCCGGTCGACTGACCGGCCTCTTCGTTGTACTAAGGCGATGTGTTTATCAGGTGTGCCGTAAAACCCCGTCCTTCTGGGCGGGGAGGATGTCAATGCGTAGACCAATTAGCCCGTGTTACGCATACCCGCCGCGACACCGGCTATCGTCACCATCAACGCCAGTTCCAGATTGGCATCGGGGTGCTCCTGCTGACGAGAACGGTGCAACAGCTCGGCTTGCAGCACATTCAGCGGGTCCGTATAAACGTTACGCAGAGCAATCGATTCGGCGATCCACGGCAGATCCGCCATCAGATGATCGTCGTTGGAAATAGCCAGCACGATATTGATATCCGCGGCTAACTGTTCGCGTAATTGTCTTCCGAGAGGCCATAGCTTCTCTTCCACCAATCGCTGATCGTAGTACTCCGCGAGCCACAGGTCGGCTTTGGCGAATACCATCTCCAGCATACCGATACGGGTCGAAAAGAACGGCCAATCACGACACATGTCTTCCAGATGTTTTTGTTTGCCATCATCAACAACTTTTTGCAAGGCTGCACCAGCGCCAAGCCACGCGGGTAGCATCAGGCGGTTTTGCGTCCAGGCGAAAATCCATGGGATGGCGCGCAGGCTTTCTACGCCGCCGTTCGGACGTCGCTTGGCCGGGCGCGAACCAAGGGGTAATTTACCCAGTTCCAGCTCTGGCGTTGCGGCGCGGAAGTAAGGTACAAAATCTGGGTTCTCGCGCACATAACTACGGTACATATCGCACGATACGCGCGACAGCTCATCCATCACCTCATGCCATTCCTGTTTTGGCTCCGGCGGCGGCAATAAGTTTGCCTCCAGAATGGCGCCGGTATAGAGCGCCAGGCTGCTGATGGTGACTTCCGGCAGGCCATATTTAAAGCGGATCATCTCGCCCTGTTCAGTGACGCGTAAGCCACCTTTCAGGCTGCCCGGCGGCTGCGAGAGTAAGGCCGCATGGGCTGGCGCACCACCGCGTCCGATGGAACCACCGCGTCCGTGGAACAGCGTGAGGGCGATCCCGGCTTTTTCACAGGTTTTAATTAACGCATCCTGCGCACGATATTGCGCCCAGGATGCGGCCATTACACCCGCGTCTTTCGCCGAATCGGAATAACCGATCATAACCATCTGCTTGCCCTGAATAAAACCACGATACCAGTCGATGCCCAGCAACTGCGTCATGACATCATCGGCATTGTTCAGGTCGTCCAGCGTCTCAAATAGCGGCGCGACGGGTAGCGCATAGGGGCAGCCAGCCTCTTTAAGCAACAGGTGAACGGCCAGCACGTCAGAAGGCGTGCGGGCCATTGAAATAACGTAAGCGGCAATCGAACCTTGTGGCGCGTTGGCAATAACCTGACAGGTATCCAGCACTTCCTTGGTTTCTGCGCTGGGTTCCCAGTTGCGGGGGAGAAGCGGACGTTTGGAGCTGAGTTCACGAATCAGGAATGCCTGCTTATCAGATTCCGACCAGCTTTCGTAGTCGCCGAGACCCAGATAGCGGGTAATTTCGGCCAGCGCATCGGTATGACGTGTACTCTCCTGACGAATATCAATTCGCACCAAAGGCACACCGAAGCAGCCTACACGACGCAGCGTATCCAGCAGGCTGCCATCGGCAATAATGCCCATACCGCACGCCTTCAGAGATTGGTAACAGGCATACAGCGGTTCCCACAACTGCTCGTTGGTAACCAAGAGATCCTTCGGAGGTAAACGTTCTTCCCCTTTCAGACGCGCTTCCAGATAACTCAGTGTGCTGCTTAATTGTGAGCGCAGTGATTTCATCAACGCACGATAGGGTTCCTGCACCTCATTGCCACCGGCCATTGCCAGTAGTTCCGGCGTACATTCTGACATTGACAGTTCGGAAACCAGTACCTGAATATCGCGTAGGAAGAGATCGGCCGCTTTCCAACGGCTAAGTAACAACACGCGGTGAGTGACGTCTGCCGTGACATTTGGGTTGCCGTCGCGGTCGCCGCCCATCCAGGAGGTAAATCGTACAGGGACGGCATCCACAGGCAGGCGGTAACCGAAGGCCTGTTCCAACTGTTCATCCAGTTCGCGTAAAAATGCAGGGACACCTTCCCACAGGCTATTTTCCACCACGGCAAAGCCCCACTTGGCCTCATCTACCGGCGTTGGACGAATCTTACGGATCTCATCGGTATGCCATGACTGAGCAATCAGCTGGCGCAGGCGGCGCATAATCTGATTACGTTCGTAGTCAGCGAGATCGTTGTGGTCGAGTTGTTTGAGGCAGGTATTCACTTCTACCAGTTTGTGGATCAGCGTCCGACGAGTAATTTCAGTCGGGTGCGCCGTTAATACCAGTTCAATCGACAGCGATTCCACGGCGTCGCGGATATCTCGTTCGGTCAGATTTTTGCTCTCTTTCAGGCGCTGAAAGGCGGTGGAAAGCTGGGCCGGATTACTCGCGGCTTCGCCATGGGGTGAAATGGTATGATACTGCTCGGCGGTATTGGTCAGGTTCAGAAACTGGCTAAATGCGCGGGCAACGGGCAACAGTTCGTCGTTAGACAGATTTTGCAGCGTGGTCAGCAACTCCTGACGATGTTTCTCACTCCCTGCGCGGGAAGACTTTGACAATTTGCGGATTGTTTCGACTTTATCAAGGATGTTTTCACCCAACGCTTCCTTGATGGTATCGCCGAGGAGCTTCCCTAGCATGCTAACGTTACTGCGCATTGCTGAATATTGTTCGTTCATAGTTACCCTGACCATCCCTACCATTTTTGTAAGTTTATTTCACTTGACATAATTTGACGCAATGCCCCCATCTAGCCACGATAAGACGAGTACGTCAATTGACGATTCCTTCTTCTCCTTATTCTTTGTACTTGCATTGATAAGGGCTTGGCAATGGGTGAAATTTAATTACAAAGGCGCAGATATTAGGGTTACTAATTAGCGAAGGAATATCGCGGACGTAGAGATTTCGCAAATGCGTCTCGATGGTTCGGCAACAGGCCCTGTCAGCCTCGCTGACAGGGCCGTTTGCAGCATCATGGGTGACAGAAATGGTGAATTACCTGCGAAATCAGTGCCCGTGTTGGTTTGATAAATTTGGTATCAATGTATTCATCCGGCTGGTGCGCCTGTTCGATCGAGCCTGGGCCTAGGACTAGCGTCGGGCACAGCGTCTGAATAAACGGCGCTTCGGTGCAGTAGTTGACAATTTCCGTTTTCGTCCCCAACAACTTCTCCACAACCGAAACCAAGCGGTGATCCGGTGGGCATTCGTAGCCGGGAATGGGGGGGTGCAGTTCGCTAATCGTCAAGCGACCCGGCCAGCGTTGACTCACCGGGGCAAGCGCGTCTGACAATAATCCATTTAGGTCGTTAAGCGTGATGCCGGGTAACGGACGGATATCCATATGCAGTTCACAACAGCCGCAGATACGGTTAGCCGCATCGCCGCCGTGAATGTGGCCGAGATTCATGGTGGGATGGGGAATATGGAAAATCGGGTTGTGATAGCGTTCCTGTAAGGTGTTACGCAGTTCCAGCAGATGGGAAATGGCCTCATGCATCAACTCAATCGCGTTTACGCCGCGTGAGGGATCGCTGGAATGACCGGATTGCCCCTGAATGCGAATGGCGCTAGACATATGGCCCTTGTGGGCGCGCACCGGTTGCAGCGAGGTCGGCTCGCCAATGATGGCGCAGTCCGGGCGAATCTGCGTGGATTCGGCGAAATACTTGGCGCCGGCCATGGTTGTCTCTTCATCTGCCGTCGCCAACACATAGAGCGGCTTGGTCAGCGTGGTTGGGTCGATATCGCGCAAGGCATCCAGAATAAAGGCAAAGAACCCTTTCATATCCGCGGTGCCCAGACCGTACAGCTTATTGTCGTGTTCGGTCAGCGTGAAGGGGTCGCGCGTCCAGCGGCCGTCGTCGAACGGCACGGTGTCGGTGTGCCCTGCCAACAGTAGCCCGCCCTGACCTGAGCCTATCCGCGCCAGCATATTAAATTTATTGGTCGTGCCGGGGACAGGTTGGACTTCCATGTGGAAACCGAGATCGCCAAACCAGCCTGCCAGCAGGTTGATTAAGGTATGATTACTTTGATCGAGTGCGCTGTCGGTGGCGCTGATGGACGGGATGGCGATCAGTGCCCGATATAGCTCAATAAAAGGGGGTAAATTCATCTTCACTGTTGACAGCCTCTGGTTAGGATAGTATCAATATTCATGCATTTATTTTGAATAAAAATACAATATTGCTCAGCGAAAGGAAACCTAAAGGTAGGGCGATAGCGATTCGTCACTTTCACTGAATTTCGTGGGCGAACAGCGTACCGACGCTGGTGAGCCTGGTTACCTGTTCCATAAAGATAAGTAAGAAGGTTTACGGATCCCATGCTGAATACGCTGATTGTTGGTGCAAGTGGTTATACTGGCGCGGAGCTCGCACTCTACCTGAACCGTCACCCACAGATGAACATAACCGCTTTGATGGTCTCTGCGCAAAGTGTCGATGCAGGAAAACTGATTTCTGATTTACATCCGCAGCTCAAAGGCATCATCGATATGCCGGTAAAACCGCTTACCGACGCCGAAGATGCAGCGAAAGGCGTGGATGTCGTTTTTTTGGCGACGGACCATAAAGTTAGCCACGATCTGGCTCCGGTTTTTCTGGCGGCGGGCTGCACTGTTTTTGATTTATCCGGTGCGTTTCGTGTTCAGAGTGCCGATTTTTATCGTCGCTATTACGGCTTCGAACATCAACACACGGATTGGCTGGCAAAAGCGGTCTACGGGCTAGCTGAATGGCGCGCAGACAGCGTGAAATCGGCGCAGTTAATTGCTGTCCCTGGTTGTTATCCGACGGCGGCGCAGCTGGCGCTGAAGCCGCTGCTGGATGCACAACTGCTGAATCCGGCGCAGTGGCCGGTGATTAACGCCGTCAGCGGCGTGAGCGGGGCGGGGCGCAAAGCGTCGATGACCAACAGCTTCTGTGAGGTCAGCCTGCAACCTTACGGCATTTTCAACCACCGCCATGAACCTGAGATTTCGACGCACCTCGGCACGCCAGTAATCTTCACGCCGCATTTGGGCAACTTCCCACGCGGTATTCTGGAAACCATTACCTGCCGCCTGCAACCGGGCGTCACCCAGCAGGATATCGCCGAAGCCTATCACAACGCTTACCACGATAAGCCGCTGGTTCGCCTCTATGATAAGGGCGTACCGGCGCTGAAATCCGTTGTCGGCCTGCCATTCTGCGACATCGGTTTCGCCGTTGATGGGGAGCATCTCATCGTGGTGGCAACCGAAGATAATCTGCTGAAAGGCGCAGCGGCTCAGGCTGTGCAATGTATGAACATTCGTTTTGGTTTCCCGGAAACCCAAGCGTTAATTTAATGACTACTGGTCGCGACATTTCGAGGCACAACGCATCATGAATCCGTTAATTATCAAGTTAGGTGGCGTTTTACTGGACAGCGAAGAAGCGCTGGAGCGTCTGTTCACTGCGCTAGTGGCTTATCGTCAAGCGCATCAGCGTCCGCTGGCCATTGTGCACGGTGGCGGTTGTCTGGTGGATGACCTGATGAAAAAACTCGCGCTGCCGGTAGTGAAGAAAAACGGCCTGCGCGTCACGCCTGCCGATCAGATCGACATCATTACCGGTGCGCTGGCGGGGTCTGCGAACAAGACGCTGTTGTCATGGGCGAAGAAGCATGACATCAATGCGGTTGGCTTATGTCTGGGCGACGGCGGTAGCACTAAGGTCACCCAGCTAGATGAAGCGCTGGGCTTTGTGGGCAAAGCGGAAGCGGGATCGCCTGCGCTGCTAAACACGTTGCTGTCAGCAGGCTACCTGCCAATCGTCAGTTCCATCGGGATTACGGCGCAGGGCGATCTGATGAATGTTAACGCCGATCAGGCGGCGACGGCGCTGGCGCAGACATTGGGCGCGGATTTAATCCTGCTGTCCGATGTGAGCGGCATTCTGGATGGCAAGGGCCAGCGGATTGCCGAAATGACGGCGGAAAAAGCCGAGCAGCTAATTGCTCAGGGCATTATCACCGATGGCATGATTGTTAAGGTCAACGCCGCGCTGGATGCCGCGCGTGCGCTGGGGCGCTCGGTTGATATCGCCAGCTGGCGTCATGCCGAGCAGCTACCTGCGTTGTTCAATGGCGTAGCGATTGGTACGCGTATTCTGGCGTAAGTGGTTTCTGAGTATGGCATGATGCGATACCAACATGAATGATATTTTTAGGAGTACGGGTTATGGCTTTGTGGGGCGGTCGGTTTAGTCAGGCAGCAGATCAGCGTTTTAAACAATTTAATGATTCACTGCGGTTTGATTACCGTCTGGCGGAACAGGACATCGTTGGTTCGATCGGCTGGTCGAAAGCGCTGGTGACGGTCAATGTGCTTAGCGAACAGGAGCAGCAACAACTAGAACAGGCGCTGAATGCGCTGTTGGTTGAAGTGCAAGCCGATCCTGAGATGATCCTGCAAAGCGATGCGGAAGATATTCATAGCTGGGTTGAACAGCGCCTGATCGAGAAAGTGGGTGATTTAGGTAAAAAGTTGCATACCGGTCGTAGCCGTAACGATCAGGTCGCAACGGACCTAAAACTGTGGTGCAAAGCACAGATCGCTGAACTGCTACTGTCGATACGCCAGTTGCGCCAGGCGTTGGTGACGACGGCGGAAGCGAATCAGGACGCGGTGATGCCTGGCTACACCCACTTGCAACGCGCACAGCCGGTGACGTTTGCGCATTGGTGTCTGGCTTATCATGAAATGCTGACGCGTGATGAGAGCCGTTTGGAAGATACGCTAAAGCGTCTGGATGTCAGTCCATTGGGTTGCGGGGCGCTGGCGGGAACGGCCTATCCGATCGATCGTGAGCAACTGGCGGGTTGGCTGGGATTCGCTTCGGCCACGCGTAACAGCCTGGATACGGTTTCTGATCGCGATCATGTGTTGGAACTGCTGTCCGATGCGTCGATCGGCATGATCCATCTGTCGCGTTTTGCCGAAGATCTGATCTTCTTCAACAGCGGCGAAGCGGCATTCGTTGAGCTGTCTGACCGAGTGACATCTGGATCTTCCCTAATGCCGCAGAAGAAAAACCCAGATGCGCTGGAGCTGATTCGCGGTAAATGCGGTCGTGTTCAGGGGGCATTGACCGGCATGATGATGACGTTGAAAGGCCTGCCGCTGGCGTATAACAAAGACATGCAGGAAGACAAAGAAGGGCTGTTTGACGCGCTGGATACCTGGCACGATTGCCTGATGATGGCGGGGCTGGTGCTGGAAGGTATTCAGGTGAAACGTCCGCGCTGCAAAGAGGCTGCTGAGCAAGGTTATGCGAACTCGACAGAGTTGGCGGATTATCTGGTCGCAAAAGGCGTTCCGTTCCGTGAAGCACATCATATCGTGGGTGAGGCGGTGGTTGAGGCCATCCGTCAGGGTAAAGCACTGGAAGCACTGCCGCTGGCCGATCTGCAAAAATTCAGCGCCGTGATTGGCGAGGATGTCTACCCGGTTCTGGCGTTGCAATCCTGTCTGGATAAGCGAGCTGCACAGGGTGGCGTGTCACCGCAGCAGGTCGCTAAAGCGATCGGTGATGCGAAGCAGCGCTTAGCTTAAATCGCTCGCTTCGTTAAGTCATACCTTCCGTTCCCCCAACGTTGGTGTTCCACGTTGGGGGAATTTCAGTGTTACCCCTCTGATTCTTCTGCAAATTATCGTCTGCCCATACGCATATGGAATGCGGCTCGCATTTTACCGCTTAACCAACTCTTCTTCGGAATTGTTTCTGGACATCCATACAGTATCATTTTACCTTGACCGACAGCGTGACAAGTGGCGGAGGCAACATGGATATCAGCGTATTTTATGGTCTGGGCGGTGGGGCGGTAGGCCTACTGATTGGCTGGTTGATTGCCAGCCTGATTCATCAGCAAAAACTGGCTCAACATGATACCGAGCAACGCTTGCTGGCACAGACATTACAACAAGCGCAACAGTCGCTCAGTGAACAGCAGCAGGCAAAGCAGCAGGACGAACAGCGATTACGGCAAAACGAGTTGGAATTGCGCGAGGTTCATGCTCGACTCTCGGCCAGTCATGAAAAGCTGCAACAGTTGAGTGATCTCCGCGCAGAGTGCGTGCAGTTAAATCAAGAACTGCGGACGCTACGTGAAATCAATAGCGCGCAGGAAGCGGAACTGCGTGAAGTCACCATTCGGCTGGAAGAGACGCGCATGGCGGCGGAAGAGAAACAGCGATTGCTGGTAAACAGTGAACAGCGGCTGACCACGCAGTTTGAGAATCTGGCAAACCGCATTTTTGAACAGAGTGGCCGCAAAGTGGATGAACAAAATAAACAGAGTCTGGATAAGCTACTGGTGCCGTTGCGCGAACAACTGGATGGATTCCGCCGTCAGGTTCAGGACAGTTTCGGCGCAGAAGCGCGTGAGCGCCACACGCTAGTGCATGAGATCCGTAATTTACAACAGTTGAACGCACAGATGGCGCGCGAGGCCATCAACCTGACGAAAGCACTAAAAGGCGATAATAAAACGCAGGGTAACTGGGGCGAAGTGGTGTTAAGCCGCGTATTGGAAGCCTCCGGTCTACGTGAGGGCTACGAATATCAGACTCAGGTCAGTGTACAAACGGGGGCCAATAACCGTTTGCAACCGGATGTTATTGTGCGTTTACCGCAGGGCAAAGATGTGGTGATCGATGCCAAGATGTCACTGGTCGCTTACGAGCGTTATTTCAATAGCGACGACGACACCGAGCGTCACGCGGCGCTGAACGAGCATCTGCTCTCGGTACGTAGTCATATTCGGCAATTGAGCAGCAAAGATTACCAGCAACTTCCGGGGTTGCGTTCGTTAGACTATGTGCTGATGTTTATTCCGGTTGAACCCGCCTTTCTTGTCGCCATCGATCGCCAGCCCGAGTTGATCAACGAGGCGCTAAAGCACAATATTATGCTGGTGAGCCCAACGACGCTGCTGGTGGCGCTACGTACCATCAATAACTTATGGCGCTATGAACAACAGAGCCGCAATGCGCAGCACATCGCAGAAAAAGCGTCTAGGCTGTACGATAAATTGCGTTTGTTTGTCGACGATATGGCCGCGTTGGGTCAGAGTCTGGACAAAGCGCAGGGGACTTATCGTCAGGCAATGAATAAACTGTCTTCCGGGCGTGGTAACCTTATCGGCCAGGCCGAGGGGTTCCGCGCGCTGGGCGTAGAAATTAAACGCCCGATTAGCCCATCACTGGCGGAAATGGCAACGGCTAATCAGCATGGCGAGCCGTCAGCATGGCCTGATTCCCCCGCGGCCGAGGTCACGTCATCGGTCGTAAAAACCAAGGATGAAGTTGGGCAACCCACGTAGCGGCAGAGTAAAGTATAGTGGTTTGACATGAGTAAAGATGTCGCAAGATTGGCGCTCTGTCAGGCGAAATTAGAGCAGTGGGCTTTTTACCCAGGTCTGGTACACTCTCATCATTAATGGGTAGACCCGAAATTTGACTGAAATAGTAGGCGGATAAGATGGCAAGTGAGCAGGACAATACGGCCGACTTTGGTTTTCGGACTGTCGCCAAGGATGAAAAAGAAGTCATGGTGGCTGAAGTTTTTCATTCTGTAGCAGCAAAGTATGACCTGATGAATGACCTGATGTCCTTTGGTATTCACCGTATCTGGAAGCGTTTCACCATCGAATGCAGCGGCGTTAGACGCAACCAGCGCGTGCTGGATCTGGCTGGTGGTACCGGAGATTTGACCGCTAAGTTTTCCCGCATGGTTGGTGAAGATGGTGAAGTTATTCTGGCGGACATCAATGCATCCATGTTGAAGGTGGGCCGCGAGAAACTGCGCAATAAAGGTATTATCGACAACGTTAGCTACGTGCAAGCTAATGCTGAAGCGCTGCCGTTCCCTGACGACTTCTTCGACTGTATCACTATCTCTTTTGGTCTACGCAATGTGACAGACAAGAGCCAAGCCCTGCGCTCCATGTACCGCGTACTTAAACCTGGTGGTCGGTTGCTGGTGTTGGAGTTTTCCAAGCCGATAATTAAACAGCTGAGTACCGTGTACGATGCCTATTCTTTTCACGTCTTGCCAAGAATTGGTAAAGCGGTGGCTAGTGATGCTGGGAGCTATCGCTATCTGGCAGAATCCATTCGCATGCACCCCGATCAGGAAACGCTGAAAGGGATGATGAGCGACGCCGGTTTTGACAGCGTTAACTATTTTAATCTCACCGGCGGCATTGTTGCGCTGCATCGTGGATTTAAATTCTGATTGGAAACGCCGATGCTGCTAACCTCCTTTCTAACTGCCGCGCTGGAAACGGCGCTGAATCGGTTGCTTTTTCACGATACCGTTTCTTGCGATCGAAGCATGAAATCTGCCCGCCAGCGGTTACAGGGGAAGACACTCCAGATCGCGCTGGCTGAGCTGGATGCACCTTTAGTCCTGGTATTTAGCGAGCAGCGGCTGGATGTTGTCAGCCAGTGGGGCGATTTGGCGGACTGCCGCCTGAAAACACGCGTTCCGGTTCTGATGAAACTCCGCGATCGTCAACAGCTTTCATCGCTAATGCGTAACGGTGAGTTAGTGATTGAAGGCGATATTCAAGTCGTTCAACAATTTATTGCATTATGCGATCTTGCGGAGTGCGATCCGGCTGAATGGTTATCGCCGTATCTGGGGGATATTGTCGCTGAGGGGCTAAGCCAGACGGCGCAGAAAACGTGGCGTTTCCTGACAAGGTCGCTACATCAGCAGGAGCATTTTTTGTCTGAAGCATTAACGGAAGAGTGGCGACTGGCACCGGGAAAATTGGAAAATGTCTGGTTCCATGAGGAAATTGTTGCGCTGGATAAATCGGCCGATATGTTGTCCGAACGGCTGGCGAAGCTGGAGGCGTTACGATGACGCCCAGTGAATTACGTCGCCTCTTAGACATTGTCCGTGTGTTATTGAGCTATGGTCTGGATGAACTCATTCCTAAAATGCGCTTGACGCTTCCGCTGCGAGTGGGTCGCCGCCTGTTGTTCTGGATGCCTAACCGCCACAGTAATATGCCGTTGGGGGAACGTCTGCGTTTAGCGCTTCAGGAACTGGGGCCTGTGTGGATCAAGTTTGGGCAAATGATGTCGACGCGGCGCGATCTATTCCCGCCGGCTATTGCCGACCAGTTGGCAATGTTACAAGACAAAGTTGAACCGTTTGATGGCAAGCTGGCGCGTGAGCAAATCGAACGGTCAATGGGGGGAGTCCCTCTCGAAACATGGTTTGACGATTTTGACATTAAGCCGCTGGCCTCGGCCTCTATCGCACAAGTGCATACCGCCCGTTTGAAAAGCACGGGAAAGGAAATCGTTATTAAGGTGATTCGCCCGGATATTCTGCCTGTTATTAAAGCCGATATGCGCCTGATGAAACGTCTGGCTGGCTGGCTGCCGCGTCTATTGCCGGATGGTCGCCGCCTGCGGCCACGTGAAGTGGTACTGGAATACGAAAAAACGCTGCTTGATGAGCTGAATTTATTGCGAGAAGCGGCTAATGCCATCCAACTGCGGCGGAATTTCGAGAATAGTCCAATGCTATACGTGCCGGAAATCTATTCGGATTATTGTAGCGAAAGCATGCTGGTTATGGAGCGTATTTATGGCATTCCGGTGTCCGATATTGATACGCTGAAAGCCAATGGCACGGATATGAAGTTACTGGCGGAACGCGGGGTTCAGGTATTCTTTACCCAGGTATTTCGCGATAGCTTCTTTCATGCGGATATGCATCCTGGCAATATCTTTATCAGCTATGAGCATCCCGAGGATCCGCAATACATTGGGATTGATTGCGGTATCGTTGGATCGTTAAATAAAGAAGATAAACGCTATCTGGCTGAGAATTTTATTGCTTTCTTCAATCGTGATTATCGTAAAGTTGCCGAGCTGCACGTAGATTCGGGCTGGGTGCCAGCGGATACCAATGTTGCCGATTTCGAGTTTGCGATTCGCACGGTCTGCGAGCCTATTTTCGAAAAGCCGTTGGCGGAAATTTCTTTCGGTCATGTATTATTGAATTTGTTTAATACGGCGCGTCGCTTCAATATGGAAGTTCAGCCTCAACTCGTGTTGTTGCAAAAGACGTTACTGTATATTGAAGGCGTCGGTCGGCAACTGTATCCGCAACTTGATTTGTGGAAAACGGCTAAGCCATTTCTGGAGAATTGGTTAAAGCAGCAAGTGGGTCTGCCTGCGGTCTTTCGTGCGCTGAAAGAAAAAGCGCCGTTCTGGGCGGAAAAACTGCCGGAAATTCCGGAACTGTTTTATGACGGGTTACGTCAGCACAAGATGTTAAAGCAAAGTGTCGACCAACTGGCCTGTGAATTAAAGGTGCAGCAGGCGCGGCAGGGGCAATCACGATACCTTTTGGGTATTGGCGCTACGCTACTCATCAGTGGTACGTTGTTATTGATTAGTCACGTTGAAGCCGATATGGTTCCCGCAGGACTGATGGCAGCAGGAATCGTCGCCTGGATTATTGGCTGGCGTCGGACTCGTTGAAACAGATCATGATGCACGTCAGAATTTCCCGATATACTAACGAGAATTCTGTCGTTCCCCTTTTCGAAAGAGGTATATGTTATGGGCGGTATTAGTATCTGGAACCTGTTGATTATCGCAGTGATTGTTGTATTACTGTTTGGCACCAACAAACTCAGAACGCTGGGTTCCGATCTGGGGGCCTCTATCAAAGGTTTTAAGAAAGCGATGGGTGACGATCAGCCGCCTGCTGGCACAGACAAAACGCAGCCGGATGCTGATTTCGCGACAAAATCTATCACGGATGACAGCGCTGATGTCAAGCCGAGCGACGCAAAGAACACGCATAAAGAGCAGGTGTAATCTGTGTTCGATATCGGTTTTGGTGAATTGCTGTTGGTGATGGTTCTTGGCCTGATTGTTCTTGGGCCAGAACGTTTGCCTGTAGCGGTCAAGACGGTTGCTAGCTGGATTAGAACGCTGCGTGCGTTGGCGTCCACCGTTCAGAATGAGCTGTCGCAAGAGCTGAAACTCCAGGAGTTTCAGGAAAGCCTGAAGAAAGTTGAAAAAGCCAGTTTGCAGAATCTGTCGCCTGAGTTGAAAGCCTCAATGGATGAACTCAAAGAAGCGGCAGAAGCAATGAAACGTGGCTATACCGAAACATCGGCGCCGCAAAAATCAGAGAGTCACCAAAAGTCAGACGATCCAAACGCGACGGTGGAGCCGCCTAGCAACGCTCCGCTAAACGATCCCGAAGCCGCTTATGACGAGGTGATTGAAGCAGAAACCGCGGTACGTCCGGCAGAGGGTCAGCCTAAGCCTGAAAATGCTGTTGCTGCTGAACATCACCATGAAAGCGATAGCGTCACTGGTACTGAAGCTGCTGGTAATAATATTGTCAAACCTGAGCAGTCCGAGCTTTCCACTGTTCCTGCCCGCCAACCGAGTGATAGTCGTTAATTTATGGCCGATGAAGATACTCAACCGCTAATTAGCCATTTGATTGAGCTACGCAAGCGGCTATTGAACAGCATTATCTGTGTGCTAGTTGTTTTCGTTGCGTTGGTGTATTTCGCCAATGATATCTATCAACTGGTTTCTGCGCCGCTGATCAAACAGTTGCCAGCGGGCGCGAGCATGATCGCGACTGATGTCGCCTCGCCTTTCTTTACGCCAATCAAGCTGACGATGATTGTCTCAGTCTTTGTTGCTGCGCCACTTGTGTTGTATCAGGTATGGGCGTTTGTCGCTCCGGCGCTTTACAAACATGAACGTCGCTTAATGATGCCGTTGCTCATATCCAGTAGCCTGTTATTTTACGCGGGCATGGCGTTTGCGTATTTTGTCGTGTTCCCACTGGCGTTTGGTTTCTTCGCCAAAACGGCACCCGTTGGCGTATTGATTGCGACCGATATTAATAACTACCTCGATTTTGTTATGGCGTTATTTATGGCGTTTGGCGTATCGTTTGAAGTGCCTGTCGCCATTGTGTTGCTCTGCTGGAGTGGCGTGGTTACACCAGAAGATCTGAAGAAAAAACGGCCTTATATTTTGGTTGGCGCTTTCGTTGTCGGGATGCTGCTAACGCCGCCGGACGTTTTCTCTCAAACGCTACTGGCAGTTCCAATGTATCTGCTATTCGAAATTGGGGTATTTTGCGCACAGTTTTATGTCGGCAAAGGCCGACGCGCTGGAACGGAAGAACCATCGCAGTAACTCGCATTTCCTGCGGTAGGACAGTAAAACGGCCTCTCTTTGAGAGGTCTTATTTTTTTATTCGCTAGAGTGAAATTGGCGAACGGCCACGAGCAGGTAAGAGTCATGTTTGATATTGGCGTTAACCTAACCAGTTCTCAGTTTGAAAAAGACAGAGAGCAGGTTGTCATTCGGGCTAAGCAAGCAGGCGTCAGTGGGATTTTGATTACTGGAACCAACACTCAGGAAAGCCAGCAGGCCATATTATTGGCACAAACTTATCCCAATTATTGTTGGTCAACGACGGGGGTTCATCCACATGATGCCAGCGAATGGAATGATACAGTCGCCGAACAAATTCATCACATGGCAAGCGCCGACTGCGTGGTTGCCATCGGCGAATGCGGGCTGGATTTCAACCGTAACTTTTCGACGCCACAAGAACAGGAGCGGGCATTTAGTGCGCAATTAGCGATTGCGGCTGAACGATCTATGCCAGTTTTCCTTCACTGCCGTGATGCACATTCCCGCTTTATTTCCCTATTGAAACCATGGCTGAACCAACTACCTGCCGCCGTGGTTCACTGCTTTACCGGCAATCGTTATGAATTAGATGAATGCTTAGCTGAGGGACTAATGGTGGGCATTACTGGCTGGGTTTGCGATGAGCGTCGCGGGCTGGCGCTACGTGCTTTGCTGCCGCATATTCCTGCCGATCGGCTGTTGGTGGAAACCGACGCACCCTATTTACTACCTAGAGATCTCTATCCTAAACCGGCCTCTCGCCGTAACGAACCTTGTTATCTGCCCCATATTATTCGTCAGATTGCGGCATGGCGTGGCGAAGATGCTGCCTGGCTGGGACAGATAACCGATGAAAATGCCCGTCGGGTTTTCCGACTGGCCTGATTCAGGAGAATAATGACATGAGCACTGCTTTTCCCGGTACTTTTCCCGGCCGACGTATGCGTCGTATCCGCCGCCATGATTTCAGCCGTCGTCTTGTCGCCGAAAATCAATTGACGGTGAACGATCTGATCTATCCCGTGTTTGTCATGGAAGGGACAAATCATCGCCAGGAAGTGCCTTCGATGCCGGGAGTCTATCGGATGACTATCGATCTGCTCCAGAAAGAAGCAGAAGCGATTGCTAAACTCGGTATTCCGGTGCTGTCGCTGTTTCCGGTGATTGAAGCGGATAAGAAATCGCTTTATGCCGAAGAAGCCTATAATCCGGATGGCCTGGTTCCCCGTACTGTTCGTGCGCTTAAAGACGCGGTTCCAGAGTTAGGTTTGCTAACGGATGTCGCGCTCGATCCCTATACCACACATGGGCAGGACGGAATAATTGATGAAGATGGTTATGTTATTAATGACATAACTAAGGAGATTTTGGTGCGTCAGGCGTTGTCTCACGCGCAAGCTGGCGCAGAAATTATTGCCCCTAGCGACATGATGGACGGCCGCATCGGTGCTATTCGTGACACCTTTGAAGCGCAGAATCTTTTCAATACACAGATTATGGCTTATTCCGCCAAGTATGCATCGTGCTATTACGGGCCTTTCCGTGATGCTGTCGGTTCGGCCAGCAACCTGAAAGGTGGAGATAAGAAAACCTACCAGATGGATCCAGCTAACAGCGATGAAGCTTTGCAGGAAATCGCGCAGGATTTGCAGGAAGGCGCGGATATGGTGATGGTGAAACCGGGAATGCCTTACCTTGATGTGGTTCGTCGCGTCAAGGATACGTTCGGTGTGCCGACATTTGCTTATCAAGTTTCTGGCGAGTATGCGATGCACATGGCGGCGATTCAGAACGGTTGGCTACAGGAGCAACCGGCGGTGATGGAGTCTCTGCTATGCTTTAAACGCGCGGGTGCCGATGGGGTGCTGACCTATTTTGCTAAACGTGTCGCACAGTGGCTTCACGACCAGCATATGCAACGCTAAGTCTATTGGCATCAGCGCGCTGAGTAAGAGGCAGGTTAGGCTTTGCGAAACTCGCGATTATCAAGGCTCTGCCTGACCTGTTTGTTCAACATATTTAGCAATAGCATCGAGCGGGTTTCACCGTCAGGTTCGGTATAGATGGCCTGGAGCCCCGAGAAAATACCATCGGTAATGACCACGCTATCGCCAGGCTGTGGTGTTAGTGGGTCAACGATTACCTGCATGGGGCGGAGCGATAGCTCATCGATAACCTGCTGCGGGATGATCGCCGGCAGCGCGCCAAATCGCACAAAATTACTCACTCCGCGCGTCGCGCTGATCGTGGTGGTGTGGATGCGTTCGGGGTCAAATTCTACAAACAGGTAGTTTGGGAAAAGTGGCTCACACACTTTCGTTCGTTTACCACGCACGATTTTATCCAGCGTGATCATCGGGCTCACGCAAGTGACATCCTGACGTTCCAGATGCTCTTTCGCGCGTAACAGTTGACCACGTTTACAATACAGTAAGTACCAAGCTTCCATAATTTTGCAGACTTATGATTCCGATGGGCAAGCATAGCAAAAGTGAGCGCGGATAAAACATTTTCGGCAGATATTTTTGTTACCACATTCTGGCTCTCGATGGCTTGATAGTGATTAGGTTCTTGCCTCAACGCGATGAGTGGGAAGCGACAGGCTAGTGAAGAGCCTTTATAATAGCCAAAATGAGAGACAGCCAACGATGGATAGCATGAAATACCGTGACTTACGCGAGTTCCTCTCGCTACTGGAAGAGAGGGGGGAATTGAAACGCATTACTCAGCCTATCGATCCTTACCTTGAAATGACTGAGATTGCTGACCGAACGCTACGTGCGGGAGGGCCTGCGCTTCTGTTTGAAAACCCTAAAGGCTATGACATGCCAGTGCTATGCAATTTATTTGGTACGCCAAAACGAGTTGCATTGGGTATGGGGCAAGAAGAGGTCAGTGCATTGCGTGAGGTAGGTAAACTGTTGGCGTTTTTGAAGGAGCCTGAACCGCCGAAAGGGTTTCGTGATTTGGTAGATAAAATGCCCAAATTTCGTCAGGTATTGAATATGCCGACGAAAAGGTTGTCTTCGGCGCTATGTCAGGAGCAGATTTGGCAAGGTGAGGATGTCGACCTGCGCCGAATCCCGGTGATGCAGTGCTGGCCGGAGGATGCTGCGCCGCTCATTACCTGGGGGCTGACTGTGACGCGCGGGCCGCATAAAGAGCGGCAAAATCTGGGGATCTACCGGCAGCAAGTCTTGGGTAAAAATAAACTGATCATGCGCTGGTTATCTCATCGCGGCGGCGCCCTGGATTTTCAAGAATGGTGTCACGAACATCCGGGACAGCGTTTTCCGGTGGCGGTTGCACTGGGTGCCGATCCAGCTACGATCCTTGGTGCGGTGACGCCCGTACCGGACACATTGTCGGAATATGCCTTTGCGGGTTTGCTGCGTGGGCATAAGACTGAAGTGGTGAAGTGTCTATCGAATGAGCTGGAAGTGCCCGCCAGTGCAGAAATAGTTCTGGAAGGTTATATCGAGCCTGGAGAAGTGGCGGTTGAAGGGCCTTATGGCGACCATACTGGTTATTATAATGAAGTCGATACTTTCCCTGTTTTTACCGTTACGCATATTACGCAGCGGCAAGATGCCATTTATCATTCTACCTACACAGGGCGGCCACCAGATGAACCTGCCGTCCTGGGTGTGGCGCTGAACGAAGTTTTTGTACCCATCCTGCAAAAACAGTTCCCTGAGATTGTCGATTTTTATTTGCCGCCAGAGGGTTGTTCTTATCGTCTGGCGGTCGTTACCATGAAGAAACAGTATGCAGGCCACGCCAAGCGCGTCATGATGGGGGTTTGGTCCTTTTTACGTCAGTTCATGTATACGAAGTTTGTTATTGTCTGCGATGATGATGTCAATGCACGCGACTGGAAAGATGTAATATGGGCGATTACCACGCGCATGGATCCGGCTCGCGATACGGTTCTCGTGGAAAATACGCCGATAGATTATCTTGATTTCGCCTCGCCGGTTTCTGGGCTGGGTTCTAAAATGGGTCTGGACGCCACCAATAAATGGCCAGGTGAGACGCAGCGCGAGTGGGGGCATCCTATCAAGAAAGATCCGCGGATTTGTGCCCGTGTTGATGAAATATGGGATGAACTGGCCATTTTTAGTGACAGAGAGCCTTGACGTTAACGACTGTTGACCTGTTCTCAGTTTCGCTTTTATGACCCTATATAGAGGGAACGCATGACAACATTGAGCTGTAAAGTGACTTCTGTCGAAGCCATAACCGACACGGTCTATCGCGTTCGTTTGTTACCTGAAGCGCCGTTTTCTTTTCGGGCTGGTCAGTATTTGATGGTGGTGATGGGAGAGCGAGATAAACGACCTTTCTCACTGGCATCGACCCCAATGGATAAAAATTTCATTGAATTGCACATTGGTGCGTCCGAACTAAATCTTTACGCCATGGCGGTGATGGAGCGTATCCATAAGGAAAAAAACCTCACGGTCGATATTCCGCATGGTGAAGCCTGGCTGCGGGAAGAGAGTAAGCGGCCACTGCTATTAATTGCAGGGGGTACCGGATTTTCCTACGTGCGTTCTATCCTGCTGACAGCGCTGGCGCAGCAACCCGACCGCAATATCTCGATTTACTGGGGCGGGCGTGAGCTCCAGCATCTGTATGATTTAACGGAGCTTGAGCGTTTTTCAGCTAAATACCCTACTCTGCGTGTGGTGCCGGTAGTCGAACAGCCGGAAGAGGGCTGGGGGGGGAGAACCGGCACTGTTCTGAGCGCGGTATTACAGGATTACGGTTCTCTGGCGGAACAGGATATTTATATCGCTGGACGTTTTGAGATGGCGAAAATTGCGCGCGAACGTTTTTGTAACGAGCGCGGTGCGCTTGCTGCTCATATGTTCAGTGATGCATTTTCGTTTATTTAAAGCGGTCGCGGATAACCCGATATCTATAACAAAAAATCCCATTACGATGGGATTTTTGCGCCTACTGGCAGGCATGCCGCATGTATTTACGTTCAGGTTCGTTAAAATACGGTTGCAGTACCCTCCCCAAAGCCGATGCGCATCGCTGCTACGCCAAACTCTGCGTCACGACTTTTCAGCAATACCGCTCCAAGCCAATTAAGATTGGGGGGCTCATTGATAGATCATGTTTATTCCGTTGCCGATGTGTTATCCAGTATGACGAGATGAGAGTTGTGGGTTTGATGTGAATTTTTCGTAGAATCGATCACAAGGCACCGGGCACTATCCTTGGGGGATGCCTGTGTTAAAATGGAGAGATTGTGTCGTGACGTACAAGGATTCTCATGGAAAAGCTGGCTTCTTTATATCATCACCATCTGGCGACGCTGCAAGCGCGTGCCCAGACGGTTTTAGCGCGCCATCAGCTTGACGCATTACTGATTCATTCTGGTGAGCTGTTGACCGTTTTTCTGGACGATCACGACTATCCTTTCAAGGTCAACCCGCAGTTTAAAGCCTGGGTGCCCGTCACGCAGGTGCCGAATTGCTGGCTATGGATTGATGGCGTTAATCCCCCGAAGTTGTGGTTCTACTCACCCGTGGATTACTGGCATAACGTCGCACCGGTTCCTGAGAGTTTCTGGACTAAAGAAATTGATATTATCGTGCTGCGGAATGCCGATGATATCGAGCAACTACTCCCATCGCAGCGTGAGCGGGTTGCCTACATCGGCTACGCACCGCAGCGTGCACAGGGGTTAGGGATTCGTGCAGATAATATCAATCCCCAGGGCGTGCTGGATTATCTGCACTACCATCGCGCTTATAAAACCGATTATGAACTAGCTTGCATGCGTGAAGCACAGAAGACGGCGATTATCGGCCATCGGGCGGCGCGTGACGCGTTTCTGTCCGGCATGAGCGAATTCGATATCAACTTGGCCTATCTAACAGCTACGGGACACCGTGATATCGATGTCCCTTACGACAATATTATTGCGCTTAATGAACATGCAGCGGTACTGCATTACACCCAACTCGATCATCAGGCTCCTTCGGACGTTCGCAGTTTTCTGATTGATGCAGGGGCTGAATATAACGGATATGCCGCCGATCTGACGCGGACTTATGCCGCACAGAGCGACGTGCCTTTTGCCCAACTGATTAAAGATCTCAATCAGGAAATGCTCGCATTGATTGATACCGTTCAGGTTGGCGTGCGTTATACCGATTACCATATCCAGATGCATCAGCGGATTGCGAAACTGTTGAAATCACATCAGCTGGTGCGAGACATCAGCGAAGAGGCGATGGTGGAACAGGGGCTCACGTCGCCTTTCCTGCCGCACGGTCTTGGCCATCCGCTGGGGTTGCAGGTGCATGATGTCGCTGGATTTATGCAGGACGATCGCGGAACGCATTTGGCCGCGCCGTCCCAATATCCTTACCTGCGTTGTACCCGTGTACTTGAACCCGGTATGGTCATGACGATCGAACCGGGCATCTATTTCATCGAATCTTTACTCGCTCCGTGGCGCGAGAGTAAATGGAGTCAGCACTTTGACTGGCAAAAAATCGATGCGCTGAAACCGTTTGGCGGTATCCGTATTGAGGATAATATTGTCATTCATGACGGGCGTGTGGAGAACATGACGCGCGACCTGAATCTGGCCTGATGCAAGCGTATCCAATCCCTGCTGCGCCAGTGAGTTTCAGCGAGGAAATCAAGAAAAGCCGTTTTACGACGTTCCTGGCGGCAACGCCAGGAATCGACGCGGCAAAAGCCTTTATCCAGCACGTCAGGGAAGAACACGCCTCGGCGGGTCACCACTGCTGGGCGTTTGTTGCGGGCGCGCCTGATGATTCGCAACAACTGGGTTTTTCTGACGATGGTGAGCCTTCCGGCACGGCGGGTAAGCCGATACTGTCGCAACTGATGGGAAGTGGCATCGGTGAAATTACGGCTGTGGTGGTGCGTTACTATGGTGGAATCCCGTTGGGCACCGGTGGGTTGGTGAAGGCCTATGGCGGTGGCGTTCAGCAAGCGCTGAAGCTGATATCGCTGCAAGAGAAAGTGTTGCAAAAAGAGTATGGCTTACAATGTGACTATGCACTGCTGCCTCAGGTGGAATCCCTGATCTTCCAGCTTGGCGGAAAGGTTTTGCATAGTGAGTATGGTGTAGATGTCATATTGCGGTTCTCTATCCCCGTTAGGGGAACTGAGGAAGCGGCAATGAAATTGCGTGATTTAAGCCGTGGTGCGTTGCATTTGTTGCCGATTCCATAATAATCCCAGCGCTTTTTATGAATCATTAAGGAATTCCTCGCGATGCACTTGCGCGCCATAACTCGTATTGTCGGCCAGTTGGTTATCCTGTTCTCTGGGACGATGGTGATTCCCGGACTGGTGGCATTAATTTACCGCGATGGCGCAGGCCGGGCGTTTACGCAGACCTTTATTGTCGCGCTGGCGATTGGCATCATGCTGTGGCTTCCAAACCGCAAACAGAAGCATGAACTGAAGTCTCGTGAAGGATTCCTCATTGTTGTTCTCTTCTGGACGGTGCTGGGAAGCGTTGGTGCGCTGCCTTTCCTGTTTGCTGAACACCCTAATCTGGGCGTGACAGACGCTTTCTTCGAGTCGTTTTCTGGGTTAACGACAACGGGGGCAACCACGTTGGTCGGGCTGGATTCACTGCCTAAAGCTATCCTGTTTTATCGACAGATGCTGCAATGGTTCGGTGGGATGGGAATCATCGTACTTGCCGTTGCCATCCTGCCAATCCTTGGTGTTGGTGGGATGCAGCTTTATCGTGCGGAGATGCCGGGGCCATTGAAGGAAAACAAAATGCGCCCGCGTATTGCCGATACGGCAAAAACGCTGTGGCTGATTTATCTCTTACTCACTATCGCTTGCGCTGTCTCGCTTTGGCTGGCTGGGATGCCGGTATTTGACGCAATTGGGCACAGTTTCTCTACGGTGTCTGTCGGCGGATTTTCCACTCACGATGCCAGCATCGGTTACTTCAACAGCCCAACGATCAATACTATCATCGCGATATTCCTACTGATTTCCGGCTGTAATTTTGGTTTGCACTTTGCTCTGCTGAGCGGTCGTAGTCTGAAGGTATACTGGCGTGACCCAGAATTCCGCATGTTCATTTTTGTTCAGTTGTCGCTGGTGGCCGTATGTACGATTGTCCTGTGGTTCCACCACGTTTATGACAGCGGTATGCAGACAATCAATCAGGCATTTTTCCAGGTCGTTTCCATGGCGACAACCGCTGGTTTTACGACGGATAGTATTGCATCGTGGCCGCTTTTTTTACCTATTCTGCTTCTGTGCTCTGCGTTTATTGGCGGATGTGCGGGCTCAACCGGGGGCGGTCTGAAAGTGATCCGTATCCTGCTGCTTTTCCTGCAAGGATCGCGTGAACTGAAGCGTTTAGTGCACCCGAATGCAGTTTATACGATTAAGCTCGGTCATCGAGCGTTGCCAGAACGTATACTTGAAGCCGTGTGGGGATTCTTTTCCGCCTATGCGCTGGTTTTTATTGTCAGTATGCTGGCCGTCATTGCGACAGGCGTTGATGATTTCTCCGCATTTGCCGCGGTCGCTGCCACATTGAATAATCTGGGGCCTGGCCTAGGTGTTGTCGCTGAGAATTTTACGTCAATGAATGATACAGCGAAATGGATTCTGATACTGACAATGTTGTTTGGTCGTTTGGAAGTTTTCACGCTTTTAGTACTGTTTACGCCAACTTTCTGGCGGGAATAGTTCTCACAAGGATAAAGAACCATGAAAGCTTTGATCGTGTTTTCGAGTCGGGATGGGCAAACAAGAGCGATTGCTTCCTCTATTGCGAATACGCTGAAAGGAACCCTGGAGTGTGATGTTGTTAACGTACTCAGCGCGAACGATATCGATCTTGACCAATACGATCGGGTGATGATTGGGGCATCGATTCGATACGGGCGCTTTCATCCTGCGGTAAATCAATTCATCCATAAACACCTGTCTTCTCTGCAACAGTTGCCAAGCGCATTCTTCTCCGTGAACCTCACTGCACGTAAGCCAGAAAAGCGCACAGTACAAACCAATGCTTATACACGGAAATTCCTGCTGAGTTCTCCGTGGCAGCCGGATTTGTGTTGTGTGTTTGCTGGTGCCCTGCGCTATCCACGTTACCGCTGGTTTGATCGGGTAATGATTCAGCTGATTATGCGAATGACGGGAGGAGAAACGGATAGCACTAAAGAGATTGAATATACGGACTGGAAACAGGTTGCCCGGTTTGCTCGAGATTTCGCTCAGTTAGCGGAGAAAAATCCCGCATAACGGTGACTTTCACTGCGTTTTGTTGAAAAAAAACTCACTCGGAAATTATTCTGCATTTAGCGCTTGTCAGGCGGCGAGAAGTCCCTATAATGCGCCACCACTGACACGGCAACAGCGACACGCGGTTGTGGTGGAAAGGAAAAAGATTCAACGAAGGCAGTCAGTCATGACTTGACTTCACAGCGGAAACGCATAACATATGCGCCCGCGCCGCAGTACGCTGCGGCACTGCTCTTTAACAATTCAATCAGACAATCTGTGTGGGCACTCACAAGACCGTATCTTAACGATATAAAAAGTCTTGAAGAGTGAACAACAGTAAATTCATTACGAATAAACAGTTTTAATTCTTTGAGCATGGCTGACGAGTTCAGCAAATCAAACAAATCTTAAATTGAAGAGTTTGATCATGGCTCAGATTGAACGCTGGCGGCAGGCCTAACACATGCAAGTCGAGCGGTAACACAGAGAGCTTGCTCTCGGGTGACGAGCGGCGGACGGGTGAGTAATGTCTGGGAAACTGCCTGATGGAGGGGGATAACTACTGGAAACGGTAGCTAATACCGCATAATGTCGCAAGACCAAAGAGGGGGACCTTAGGGCCTCTTGCCATCGGATGTGCCCAGATGGGATTAGCTAGTAGGTGAGGTAAAGGCTCACCTAGGCGACGATCCCTAGCTGGTCTGAGAGGATGACCAGCCACACTGGAACTGAGACACGGTCCAGACTCCTACGGGAGGCAGCAGTGGGGAATATTGCACAATGGGCGCAAGCCTGATGCAGCCATGCCGCGTGTGTGAAGAAGGCCTTCGGGTTGTAAAGCACTTTCAGCGGGGAGGAAGGCGTGAGAGCGAATACCTTTCATGATTGACGTTACCCGCAGAAGAAGCACCGGCTAACTCCGTGCCAGCAGCCGCGGTAATACGGAGGGTGCAAGCGTTAATCGGAATGACTGGGCGTAAAGCGCACGCAGGCGGTTTGTTAAGTTGGATGTGAAATCCCCGGGCTTAACCTGGGAACTGCATTCAAAACTGACAGGCTAGAGTCTTGTAGAGGGGGGTAGAATTCCAGGTGTAGCGGTGAAATGCGTAGAGATCTGGAGGAATACCGGTGGCGAAGGCGGCCCCCTGGACAAAGACTGACGCTCAGGTGCGAAAGCGTGGGGAGCAAACAGGATTAGATACCCTGGTAGTCCACGCTGTAAACGATGTCGACTTGGAGGTTGTGCCCTAGAGGCGTGGCTTCCGGAGCTAACGCGTTAAGTCGACCGCCTGGGGAGTACGGCCGCAAGGTTAAAACTCAAATGAATTGACGGGGGCCCGCACAAGCGGTGGAGCATGTGGTTTAATTCGATGCAACGCGAAGAACCTTACCTACTCTTGACATCCACAGAATTTGGTAGAGATACCTTAGTGCCTTCGGGAACTGTGAGACAGGTGCTGCATGGCTGTCGTCAGCTCGTGTTGTGAAATGTTGGGTTAAGTCCCGCAACGAGCGCAACCCTTATCCTTTGTTGCCAGCGATTAGGTCGGGAACTCAAAGGAGACTGCCGGTGATAAACCGGAGGAAGGTGGGGATGACGTCAAGTCATCATGGCCCTTACGAGTAGGGCTACACACGTGCTACAATGGCGTATACAAAGAGAAGCGAGCCTGCGAGGGTGAGCGGACCTCATAAAGTACGTCGTAGTCCGGATTGGAGTCTGCAACTCGACTCCATGAAGTCGGAATCGCTAGTAATCGTAGATCAGAATGCTACGGTGAATACGTTCCCGGGCCTTGTACACACCGCCCGTCACACCATGGGAGTGGGTTGCAAAAGAAGTAGGTAGCTTAACCTTCGGGGGGGCGCTTACCACTTTGTGATTCATGACTGGGGTGAAGTCGTAACAAGGTAACCGTAGGGGAACCTGCGGTTGGATCACCTCCTTACCAAGAAAGATGTGCGTTGAGTGAAGTGCTCACACAGATTGTCTGATGAAAAAAATGAGCAAGCGCACCTGTTGATGTAATGAGTGTTAACTCATGCTGATGCGAGCGTGCCGGATGTCTGATTCGGTACGGAGTTTTCGTGTCCCCATCGTCTAGAGGCCTAGGACACCGCCCTTTCACGGCGGTAACAGGGGTTCGAATCCCCTTGGGGACGCCAATCCGATAATGAGTGAAAGACATTATCCTGAATATCGTAAAGATGACTTTGATAAGTCGTGTTTACGATATTGCTCTTTAACAATCTGGAACAAGCTGAAAATTGAAACATGACAGCGGAATAATCGTGAATACCTTGGCTATTTATGGGTAAACACGGTGAATTTGTCTGTCAATGAGTCTCTCAAATAATCACAGCGCGATGATGACTTTGGTTTATCAAAGACACCTTCGGGTTGTGAGGTTAAGCGACTAAGCGTACACGGTGGATGCCTAGGCAGTCAGAGGCGATGAAGGGCGTGCTAATCTGCGAAAAGCGTCGGTAAGCTGATATGAAGCGTTATACCCGACGATACCCGAATGGGGAAACCCAGTGTGTTTAGACACACTATCATGACATGAATCCATAGTGTCATGAGGCGAACCGGGGGAACTGAAACATCTCAGTACCCCGAGGAAAAGAAATCAACCGAGATTCCCCCAGTAGCGGCGAGCGAACGGGGAAGAGCCCAGAACCTGAATCAGTGTGTGTATTAGTGGAAGCGTCTGGAAAGTCGCACAGTAAAGGGTGATAGTCCCGTACACAAAAATGCACAGGCTGTGAGTTCGATGAGTAGGGCGGGACACGTGATATCCTGTCTGAAGATGGGGGGACCATCCTCCAAGGCTAAATACTCCTGACTGACCGATAGTGAACCAGTACCGTGAGGGAAAGGCGAAAAGAACCCCGGCGAGGGGAGTGAAATAGAACCTGAAACCGTGTACGTACAAGCAGTGGAAGCCCACTAGTTGGGTGACTGCGTACCTTTTGTATAATGGGTCAGCGACTTATATTCTGTAGCAAGGTTAACCGAATAGGGGAGCCGGAGGGAAACCGAGTCTTAACTGGGCGTTAAGTTGCAGGGTATAGACCCGAAACCCGGTGATCTAGCCATGGGCAGGTTGAAGGTTGGGTAACACTAACTGGAGGACCGAACCGACTAATGTTGAAAAATTAGCGGATGACTTGTGGCTGGGGGTGAAAGGCCAATCAAACCGGGAGATAGCTGGTTCTCCCCGAAAGCTATTTAGGTAGCGCCTCGTGAATTCATCTTGGGGGGTAGAGCACTGTTTCGGCTAGGGGGTCATCCCGACTTACCAACCCGATGCAAACTACGAATACCGAAGAATGTTATCACGGGAGACACACGGCGGGTGCTAACGTTCGTCGTGAAGAGGGAAACAACCCAGACCGCCAGCTAAGGTCCCAAAGTCATGGTTAAGTGGGAAACGATGTGGGAAGGCCTAGACAGCCAGGATGTTGGCTTAGAAGCAGCCATCATTTAAAGAAAGCGTAATAGCTCACTGGTCGAGTCGGCCTGCGCGGAAGATGTAACGGGGCTAAACCATGCACCGAAGCTGCGGCAGCGACACTAAGGTGTTGTTGGGTAGGGGAGCGTTCTGTAAGCCTGCGAAGGTGGCCTGTGAGGGCTGCTGGAGGTATCAGAAGTGCGAATGCTGACATAAGTAACGATAATGCGGGTGAAAAACCCGCACGCCGGAAGACCAAGGGTTCCTGTCCAACGTTAATCGGGGCAGGGTGAGTCGACCCCTAAGGCGAGGCCGAAAGGCGTAGTCGATGGGAAACAGGTTAATATTCCTGTACTGGGTGTGACTGCGAAGGGGGGACGGAGAAAGCTAGGTTATCCGGGCGACGGTTGTCCCGGTTTAAGCGTGAAGGTGGATGACTTAGGAAAATCCGGGTCATTGTTAACACTGAGGCGTGATGACGAGTCACTACGGTGATGAAGTAACCGATGCTACGCTTCCAGGAAAAGCCTCTAAGCACCAGGTCACATCGAATCGTACCCCAAACCGACACAGGTGGTCAGGTAGAGAATACTCAGGCGCTTGAGAGAACTCGGGTGAAGGAACTAGGCAAAATGGTGCCGTAACTTCGGGAGAAGGCACGCTGGAGTTGGTGAAGTCCCTGGCGGATGGAGCTAAGACCAGTCGAAGATACCAGCTGGCTGCAACTGTTTATTAAAAACACAGCACTGTGCAAACACGAAAGTGGACGTATACGGTGTGACGCCTGCCCGGTGCCGGAAGGTTAATTGATGGGGTAAGCTGTAAGGCGAAGCTCTTGATCGAAGCCCCGGTAAACGGCGGCCGTAACTATAACGGTCCTAAGGTAGCGAAATTCCTTGTCGGGTAAGTTCCGACCTGCACGAATGGCGTAATGATGGCCAGGCTGTCTCCACCCGAGACTCAGTGAAATTGAACTCGCTGTGAAGATGCAGTGTACCCGCGGCAAGACGGAAAGACCCCGTGAACCTTTACTATAGCTTGACACTGAACCTTGAGCCTTGATGTGTAGGATAGGTGGGAGGCTTTGAAGCGTGGACGCCAGTCTGCGTGGAGCCAACCTTGAAATACCACCCTTTAATGTTTGATGTTCTAACGTGGGCCCCTGAGCGGGGTTGCGGACAGTGTCTGGTGGGTAGTTTGACTGGGGCGGTCTCCTCCCAAAGCGTAACGGAGGAGCACGAAGGTTAGCTAATCCTGGTCGGACATCAGGAGGTTAGTGCAAAGGCATAAGCTAGCTTGACTGCGAGAGTGACAGCTCGAGCAGGTGCGAAAGCAGGTCTTAGTGATCCGGTGGTTCTGAATGGAAGGGCCATCGCTCAACGGATAAAAGGTACTCCGGGGATAACAGGCTGATACCGCCCAAGAGTTCATATCGACGGCGGTGTTTGGCACCTCGATGTCGGCTCATCACATCCTGGGGCTGAAGTAGGTCCCAAGGGTATGGCTGTTCGCCATTTAAAGTGGTACGCGAGCTGGGTTTAGAACGTCGTGAGACAGTTCGGTCCCTATCTGCCGTGGGCGTAGGAAGATTGAGAGGGGTTGCTCCTAGTACGAGAGGACCGGAGTGAACGCACCGCTGGTGTACGGGTTGTGATGCCAATTGCATTGCCCGGTAGCTACGTGCGGAAGAGATAACCGCTGAAAGCATCTAAGCGGGAAACTTGCCTCGAGATGAGTCTTCCCTGGGCACAAGATGCCCCTGAAGGGCCGTTGAAGACGACGACGTAGATAGGCTGGGTGTGTAAGCGTAGCGATACGTTGAGCTGACCAGTACTAATGACCCGAGAGGCTTAACCTTACAACACCGAAGGTGTTTTGAGAGATGAAAGACGCATAGAGAACGATATTCAGCTTGTTTTAGGATTGGTTCTGATGGTTACGGAGATGACAAAGAAGGGAGTCATGTTAAGTAACGGTCGGAATGAAACAGATTTGCCTGGCGGCGATAGCGCGGTGGTCCCACCTGACCCCATGCCGAACTCAGAAGTGAAACGCCGTAGCGCCGATGGTAGTGTGGGGTCTCCCCATGTGAGAGTAGGGAACTGCCAGGCATCAAACAAGTGGAAAGCCCCTGTCGCAAGACAGGGGCTTTTTGCTGTGCTGCGCCCAGCATGAGCACATTCCTGCGGGGGAAAGTCCTGCCATAAGTTGATCACAACACAACGAATGAAGCGAAGTGCACTTGCGTGAGGGGGAGCGCAAACGCCAAGAGTCTGGCGGCGAGCTGGATACATCGGCTCAGGGCAATCCAGCTCAAGCAATGGAAGAGTGGTAAGACGGTGAACTGGGCGTTATGTGCAATGGGAGTCAGTGCGACGGTGGCTCAACAGCCGCTGCGGGAGGAGATACAGTGCCAAACTATTCAATAGGGTATTTTAACCCAGCAATGGCTCGACAGTCTGGGAGTGCCTCATCTCTTGGCCTCAACTTCCCAAACCGCCCGGTGCGGACCCGCATGCCGGGTGACGCGGAGGGGCACAGTTCATAAGAACTGCGCCCTATGCCGATTTACAAGGCGTTAGCGAGTGCCATAAACGACAATCGTTTTACCATGAGCAGAAATCAGATTCTGATCTTCTAACATTTTTAGAATACGCCCCACGGTTTCACGTGAACAGCCAACGATTTGTCCAATTTCCTGGCGAGTAATTTTTATTTGCATGCCATCTGGGTGTGTCATGGCATCAGGCTGTTTGGCCAGGTTAAGTAGAGTCTGTGCGATACGGCCAGTGACATCAAGGAAGGCAAGATTGCCCACTTTTTCTGAAGTTACCTGGAGGCGACTTGCCATTTGAGCAGATAGACGCATGAGAATATCTGGATTGACTTGAATAAGTTGGCGGAATTTTTTATAAGAAATTTCTGCAACTTCACAAGCTGTTTTCGCTCGGACCCAGGCGCTGCGTTCCTGACCTTCTTCGAATAGGCCAAGCTCACCAATAAAATCGCCTTGATTGAGGTAGGAAAGGATCATTTCCTTGCCTTCTTCATCCTTGATTAGCACTGCGACAGAGCCTTTAACGATATAGTAAAGCGTTTCTGCTTTTTCACCTTGGTGAATCAGCGTGCTCTTCGATGGATACTTATGGATGTGACAATGGGAAAGGAACCATTCGAGAGTTGGGTCTGTTTGCGGTTTGCCGAGAACCATTCGCTATCATCCTCTGTTGTAATTTACTACGCAAATTACAGGGGTCAGAGTTCCCTGTACGGCGCGTTTAACTGCTAAAAATAAAATTTAGTCTAGGCAGAATGATGTCAGGGAATATACTGGAACCATTGTACCCCCTGATTTCCGGTTGCTGTCTTGCCGCACCGTAAACATAACTGAGGTATGTTTGGTTACGCCATCATCTTCTTCGTTTCAGGGGGCGTCCAGAAACAGTCTATTCTATTTTTGTTTTAACACAGCTTTGAGGATGTGTCTTGTGTTGTCTCGCGTCAGTATGACAACGCGCCGAATTTTGCTGACTTTTGTACAGTTAAGATATAAGTTTTCAAAAAAATTTTAGCGGGGAAGCATCATGCAAGCTCGGGTGAAATGGGTTGAGGGTTTAACGTTTCTGGGGGAGTCCGCGTCAGGGCATCAGATATTGATGGATGGTAATTCCGGTGATAAAGCGCCCAGCCCGATGGAAATGGTGTTGATGTCGGTTGGAGGGTGTAGCGCGATCGATGTAGTGTCGATTCTGCAAAAAGGGCGTAATGATATGACCGACTGTGAGGTGAGATTAACGTCAGAGCGACGGTCTGAAACGCCGCGTTTATTTACTCATATCAATCTGCATTTTATCGTTACGGGCAAAAATCTGACCGATAATGCTGTTGAACGCGCTGCTGCACTATCAGCGGAAAAATACTGCTCAGTAGCGCTAATGTTGAGTAATATTGTTAAGGTAACACACAGCTACGAAATTAGAACGTTGTCATAACGTTTCTCTGAGCGCGATATCGCCGAACCTGTCGCGCTTATTTAATCGCTTTCCCTTCAACCAATCGCTGTACCAGTGGTGCCATGATTAATTCCATCGCCAACCCCATTTTCCCGCCAGGAACGACCAGCGTGTTAATGTGGGAAATAAAGGATCCCTGTAACATGGCGAGTAAATAGGGATAATCAATAGCATCCAACCCCTGAAAGTGAATGACGACGAAACTTTCATCCAGTGACGGAATTGACTTAGCCGCGAACGGGTTAGAGGTATCCACCGTAGGTACGCGCTGGAAGTTAATGTGTGTACGAGAGAACTGTGGCGTGATGTAGGTGATGTAGTCTTCCATTGAACGGACGACGGAGTCCATTACGGCCTCACGCGAGTGACCTCGTTCATTGATGTCTCGCATCAGTTTTTGTATCCACTCTAAGTTAACGATCGGCACCACGCCGACGAGTAAATCCACATGCTGTGCCACGTCGTTTTGCTCAGTGACTACGCCGCCGTGCAGCCCTTCATAAAACAGAATATCGGTGGGTTCCGGCATCGGCTCCCACGGAGTAAACGTTCCGGGAACTTGATTGTAAGGAATCGCCTCGTCGTAAGTATGAAGATATTTACGCGTCTGGCCGCGTCCATGCAGACTGTATTCAATAAATGATTGTTCCAACAGACTGAAATCATTCGCTTCCGGGCCAAAGTAACTAATATGGCGCCCTAAATCACGCGCTTTGCGGATAGCCATATCCATTTCCGGACGGGTATAGCGGTGGAAGCTATCGCCTTCCAATCGGGCCGCACTTAGATGGAGTTGCTGAAAAATCTTATGGAAGGCCCGACTGGTTGTAGTTGTACCCGCTCCGCTGGAGCCAGTTACCGCAATAATCGGATGCTGATATGACATAAGGCGCGTGACTCCGTGATGGTTAACCTACAAAGTAGAGTGAGAGTGCTTACGCATATCCTCAATAATCGCGCAAGTTTTAAACATGCTTAGTCTGCCCTGTGATACCGTTCGCTACGTTAATAAGGGGTATCTTCTCCGGCATTGAACTGAGCACGCGGCATAATATTGAGGCTCTCATGTAGCTCAGACCATACTAACACGATGTCACCGGACTTCAGTTGCCGGCGAACATCTTCCACTTTCTGTGCTAGCGACCATTCTTGTTCGCCATAATCCGTACCTTCGCGCAGAACGAAAGCTTCAATGATGTTATCCAGCGTATCTGGATCGAGCTGTTGCCAGGGAATAATCACGTTATAATTCCTGAGTAAAATGGTTCATAAAGAGGCATCAGCGGCGTGGTTCAAAAATGTGTTAAGCCAAAGAGGAATACGCTGTTCCAGCCACATTTCCGGTTTCAACCAGGTGCCACTGACGAAGCCAACATGTCCGCCGTGTTCTGTTAACTGATATTCAATATTAGAAGGTAATTGTGATAGATCGGGAATAACGTCTGGCGTCATGAAAGGATCGTCCCTCGCGTGGATGATGAGTAGCGGTTTACGAATCTGGGACAGCAACGGCAAGGCGCTACAGCGTTGATAATAGTCTATAGCATCGCTGAAGCCGTGGATACGAGAGGTAATGACGTCATCAAACTCCTGTAATCGGCGAATGCGCTTCAACTGCGAAAAGTGAATCGGTAGTGTATCCGGATAGGCGTCTAGCTTACGGCCGACGCTTTGTTTCAGCAGATGCAGCAGGTAATACTGATAAAGTCGGGAGAAGCCTTGTTCCATCCGACGGCTACAAGGCTCAAGCATCAACGGTGCGCTGACAATCGTGGCCGCGGACAGGTAACAAGAGCTGCCCTGCTGGGCGAGGAGGCAGGCTAGCATATTGCCGCCAAGAGAAACGCCGATGGCGGCAGTGGGGGCATCGCCCAACGTTTCCTGCATCCAGCGCAGAAAATAACTGGCATCGCTGGTTTCGCCGGAGTGATACAGTCGCTTCATACGGTTGGGTTTGCCGCCGCATCCGCGAAAATGCATGACAACGCTCAACCAATCGTACTGCTTACAGGCTTGTAACAGGCCATGAGCGTAGGGGCTGTAAAAATTGCCCTCAAGCCCGTGAAATAACACCACGCGTGGTTTGTGCTTAGCCTGTTCCGGTGCTTCGCTCCACGCCAGATCGACAAAATCGCCGTCGGGTAATTCAAGTGATTGCCAGATGGGTAAGAACGATACAGAACGACGAATTAGGCGTGGTAAAAGTGTTTGCAGGTGTGGATTATGGGCGCCGCGTAGTGGATGAAAGTGGTTAGGCATAAAGAAGACGAAAATCTTGTTGGTGGCTCTTGTATGATCAATATCACACTGTTAGCTTCAATGCTGCTAGTTGGTACAACATTTGGGTCCGGAGCGCCCATAAATAATGGAACTAAGTTTATTTCTTTCGATGTTGGGTTTTTTGTGGGTAGCGGCCATTACACCAGGTCCGAATAATATGCTGTTAACCACTTCGGGCGCGAACTTTGGCTTTATGCGTTCTCTGTGGCTCATGGTTGGTATTATGTTGGGTATGCAGAGCATTTTGCTATTGGTGGCATTCGGCGTTGGTGGACTAATCCTCATTTATCCTTCTCTGCACTTTATCCTTAAAGTTCTGGGGAGCGCCTATTTGCTCTGGCTAGCGTGGAAAATCGCTACGGCGGCTTATGAACGGCTGGAAACCTCTGTTGCGCCTCCTCAGCCGATCCGACTTTATCAGGGGTGGCTACTACAATTCCTGAATCCGAAAGCATGGCTAATGGCGCTGGGCGCGGTGGCCAGTTTTAGCCTGGCGGGTGAAGAGTATAACCATTCTGTCATCGCGATAAGCATCGGGATTGTGCTGGTGAATCTGGTGTCCGGTGTTATCTGGCTAGGATTCGGCACAATGATAGGTCGGCTGTTACGAAGTAAAAAAGCGTGGATTATCTTTAATGTGTCTATGGGACTGCTGACCGCCGCCTGTGTGTTGTTGATTTGGCATTAATGAATAGTGCGGTGATGAAATAGCGAGCGGTTTACTGCTCGCTACTCCTTTGTGGTATGAAAGACGATGCTTATTCATTAAGCATCATCTGCTCTAATTGTTCCTGTGCGTCCAGCCAGGCTAGCTCCGTTTCTTCCAACTCGATTTTGACCTTAGTTTGTTGTTGCAGACAGTCGGTAAGCTCTGCCTTGCGACTGATGTCATAGATTGCGCTATCTGCCAGCCGGGCTTCAAATGTGGCCAATGTTTTCGACAGTGTTTCCATTTGTTGTTCAAGCTTAGTGATTTTTTTACGCAACGGTTGGGTTTGCGCTCTTAACTCGGCTTCACGACGTTTTTGATCTTTTCTATTTTGCGCGCTATTGGCGGCATTTTCTTTTGGTGTTTCGGAGGCTGAATTTTCCTGACGTTGCAGACCGACCAGCCACTGTTGGTAGTCTTCCAAATCACCGTCGAACGGTTCTACTTTCTGGTCGTGCACCAGATAAAGATCGTCAGTAGTCGAACGGATCAAATGTCGATCGTGCGAAACGACAACCAGTGCACCTTCAAAATCAATTAATGCTTCGGTTAATGCCTGACGCATATCCAGATCGAGGTGGTTAGTGGGTTCGTCTAGCAACAGGAGATTAGGGCGTTGCCAAACGATCAGCGCCAGAACTAAACGGGCTTTTTCACCGCCGGAAAAGCGTTCAGTGATTTCTGTAACCTTATCGCCCTGAAAGCCGAAGCCACCGAGGTAGTCCCGCAACTGTTGTTCCGTTTCTCGTTCAGCCAGACGCACCATATGTTGTAGTGGTGACTCGTCCGCACGCAGGAACTCCAACTGATGCTGGGCAAAGTAACCGAGCTTGACGCCTTTAGCTAGCCCGATTTCGCCTTTCAGGGGGGCAAGCGTGCCGGCAAGCAGCTTGATTAATGTGGATTTACCTGCGCCATTATGACCAAGCAGCCCGATACGGGAACCTGGCACTAAATTAAGCTTTATCGATTCCAGAATCAGCTTGTCGCCATATCCTGCACTCACCTTTTCCATTTTTATTAATGGGTTAGGTAACGATTCTGGAGCGCGAAAGCTGAAGCGGAAAGGGTTATCAACATGCGCAGGAGCAATCAACTCCATACGTTCCAACATCTTAATTCGACTTTGTGCCTGTTTTGCTTTGGTCGCTTTTGCGCGGAAACGGTCAATATAATGTTGCAGGTGCGCGACGCGCTCCTGTTGATGCTCGTAGAGTGATTGTTGCTGTGCAAGGCGGGTGGCGCGCTGGCGTTCAAACGAAGAGTAGTTACCGGTGTATTCGTTGAGCGATTGCTGCTCGATGTGCAGGATCTTTGTCACGACTGGATCGAGAAAATCACGATCGTGTGAAATGAGTATCAGCGTACCGGTATAGCTTTTTAGCCACTTTTCAAGCCAGATTACCGCATCCAGATCGAGGTGGTTAGTGGGTTCATCGAGTAATAGCAGGTCCGAACGACAGATCAACGCTTGCGCCAGGTTCAGACGCATTCGCCAGCCACCGGAAAAGGCGCTAACAGGTTGCTGTAGCTGTGACTGGGAAAACCCTAGTCCATGGAGCAGGCTTGAGGCTCTGGCCTGAATCGTCCAGGCCTGAATCGCATCCAGTTTACCGTGCAAGGTGGCGATAGCGTTGCCGTCGTCCTCCTCGTTGGCTGTCTGTAACGCGGCTTCCAATTGGCGAAACTCACGGTCGCCGTCAATGACGTAGTCTAACGCTGGCTTATCCAGGGCTGGCGTTTCCTGATTGACCCAAGCCAGAGACCAGTTTTGCGGAAATGTCACGCTGCCACTATCGGCACTGATTTCACCTTTCAGTAATGACAGTAGTGTAGATTTACCACAGCCATTCTTACCAACCAGACCGACTTTCTGGCCAGGATTAACGGTTGCTGTCGCGTTGTCGATCAGAACGCGCACACCACGTCGAATTTGCAGAGAAGAGAAAACAATCATAAAGCGCCGTATGTTCAGAGTATGTTAAATTGTGGGTATATCAGGGCATGGGGTGTCCTGATTTTAGTCGTTGCGCTGCATGGTAACGGAAAATGATTATTATGACGACGCTTTGGAGGGGGAATGATGTCGCAGCCACCGAGAATTTTGCTGCTGTATGCCCATCCTGAACCACAGGATTCGGTAGCAAACCGGGTCTTATTGCAACCGGCACAGCGGTTGCCCAATGTTACTGTTCACGATCTTTACGCGCACTATCCTGATTTTTTTATCGATACTCATTACGAGCAACAACTCCTACGTGAACATCAGCTCATTGTTTTCCAACACCCTTTTTATACATATAGCTGCCCGGCATTATTGAAAGAGTGGTTCGATAGGGTGTTATCCCGTGGTTTTGCTAATGGTATAGGCGGTAATGCGTTAGCGGGAAAATATTGGCGTTCAGTGATCACCACCGGCGAAACGGAAAAGGCTTATCATGTCGATGGTAGCAACCGTTATCTTATGGCAGATTTACTGCGCCCGTTTGAGTTAACGGCGGCTATGTGCCAAATGCATTGGATGAAGCCGCTGATTATTTACCGCGCGCGCCGTTTACGGCCAGATGCACTGTTGAGTCAAGCCAGTGCTTATGGCGAATGGCTCTCCTCCCCTTTACCCAAAGAGTAACACTGAATATGGACAGTTCCTCGCTACTGAGCGCTGGCGTTTTGTTTTTATTTGTGGCTGTGCTTGCTGTACCGATCGCCGCACGATTGGGGATGGGGGCGGTGTTGGGGTATTTGATCGCCGGGATCGCCATTGGCCCGTGGGGGTTAGGTTTTATCCGCGATGTGGAGGCCATCCTGCATTTTTCGGAACTCGGCGTCGTGTTCCTGATGTTCATTATCGGTCTGGAACTGAATCCATCTAAACTCTGGAAGCTACGCCGTTCAATCTTCGGTATCGGGGCGGCTCAAGTGGTCCTGAGTACGCTGATTCTAGGCGGGGCCTTATACATGACGAATTTCTCGTGGCAATCAGCGTTGATCGGTGGCGTGGGGCTGGCGATGTCGTCGACGGCTATGGCGTTGCAACTGATGCGAGAGAAAGGCATGAATCGCAACGAGTCCGGGCAGCTTGGTTTTTCAGTCTTGCTATTTCAAGATTTAGCTGTGATCCCCGCGCTGGCGCTGATTCCCATATTGGCAGGCGTACAAGGTGACTTTGGCGATTGGGAACGAATTGGACTGAAAGTCGCCGCCTTTCTCGGTATGCTCATCGGGGGGCGTTTCCTGGTTCGCCCTTTGTTCCGTTTTATCGCCGCATCCGGCGTGCGCGAGGTGTTCACCGCCGCCGCACTGTTATTGGTGCTCGGTTCTGCGTTGTTTATGGAAGCATTAGGGCTTTCTATGGCATTGGGGACCTTTATCGCCGGTATTCTGCTGGCTGAAAGCGAATACCGACATGAATTGGAAATCGCCATTGAACCCTTTAAAGGGCTGCTGCTAGGACTGTTTTTTATCTCCGTGGGAATGGCGCTGAATCTTGGTATTCTCTATCTCCACATCGGTAAAGTGCTGATAGCGGTACTGGTGCTGGTAGCCGTAAAAGGGGCTGTTTTATATTTTCTGGCACGCGTTAATCGGATGCGCCGTTCCGAGCGCTTGCAGTTTGCCGGGGTGCTTAGTCAGGGCGGTGAATTCGCTTTCGTCCTGTTTTCCGCCGCCGCCTCATTTAATGTATTGCAAGGTGAACAACTCCCGCTGTTACTGGTGACGGTAACGCTGTCAATGATGACGACGCCTTTACTGATGCAGGCGATTGACCGCATTCTGGTGCGTCGTTATAACGTGCAGGATGATCCAGATGAGAAACCGCATGTTGAAGATGACGCACCGCAGGTTATCGTCGTGGGGTTCGGGCGTTTTGGGCAGGTGATTGGTCGCTTACTGATGGCGAACAAGATGCGAATTACGGTGTTGGAGCGCGATATCAGCGTGGTGAGCCTGATGCGCAGCTATGGTTACAAAGTTTATTATGGCGATGCCACCGAGTTGGAGCTATTGCGTGCGGCGGGGGCAGATAAAGCGCGATCCATCGTTGTCACCTGTAATTCGCCGGAAGATGCGATGGAGATCGTACATTTGTGCCAGCAGCATTTCCCGCATCTTGAGATTCTGGCGCGAGCGCGTGGGCGTGTGGAAGCACATGAGTTGTTAAAGACGGGCGTAAAGTATTTTTCACGCGAGACCTTTTCCAGCGCGCTGGAGTTAGGGCGAAAAACCCTGGTTACGCTGGGCATGCATCCGCATCAGGCGATGAGGGCGCAGGAGCATTTCCGTCGTCTGGACATGCGTATGTTGCGTGAGCTGATGCCGCAAATGACGGGAGAGGTTGCGCAAATCTCGCGAGTGAAAGAGGCGCGCCGTGAATTGGAAGATATTTTCCAACGAGAAATGCAGTTCGAGCGCCGTCGACCCAGCTTGTGGGATGAGAATGGTGAATAATTGCTCAACGTCTATCAAAATAGGTTACAGGGCTAGGAATTCTAGTGGGAGCTATCATGCGTAAACGCTTTATTGCCGGGGCGGTGTGTCCGACGTGCCAGGCCCAGGACACGCTGGCCGTTGGTCGAGAGAATGACGTTGAGGTGGTGGTGTGCGTAAAATGTGGATACCGTCAATGTCGGCCAGACGCTTCTATGACAACACCTGACGCACGCTCTGGCGATATCATCGGGATCTTTCGGCCGGAATGAGAAGACGCGGCGTGACGACATTGCCGTTAACCGCTGACGTTTTTTGATTCCAGACGGTACATAGGGGCATTTTTCAGCTACAATTTGCGCCAGTTTGATTTCCAACGGTAGGAGATATCATGAAAGTAGCAAAAGATCGGGTGGTCAGTCTGGCCTACCAGGTACGTACAGAAGACGGTGTGTTGGTTGATGAGTCTCCGGTGAGTGCGCCGTTGGACTATCTGCATGGCCATGGTTCCTTGATCTCAGGTTTGGAAACGGCGCTAGAAGGGCGGGATGCCGGTGAGAAGTTTGATGTCAATATTGGCTCTAACGATGCTTACGGCAACTATGACGAGAATCTGGTGCAACGTGTACCGAAAGATGTCTTTATGGGCGTTGACGAGTTGCAGGTTGGCATGCGTTTTCTGGCTGATACCGATCAAGGGCCAGTGCCGGTTGAAATTACCGAAGTTGAAGATGACCACGTTGTCGTCGATGGCAACCACATGTTGGCAGGCCAGAATCTGAGCTTTAATGTTGAAATCGTTGCTATCCGCGAGGCGACGGAAGAAGAACTGGCGCACGGCCATGTCCATGGTGAGCACGATCACGAACATGGCGATGGATGCTGCGGCGGCCACGACCACGATCACGATCACCAGCACGGGAAGGGCGGCTGTGGCGGTCACGGCGGATGCGGTTGCCACTAATCCGTTACCGCGCATAAAAAACCTCAGGTTGATAATATCGCCTGAGGTTTTTTTATAGTGTCTGTTGTACTCGACCAAATACGTCATTCACACTCAATAATGGGGCGGCGGCGTTTCCTCGGACTGCGGCGCAACGAGCGAGGTTTGCTGGTTGCGTAATCTGTCCGTCAGCAAGCGGACGTGTTCGCGCAGGCGGCTAATTTCCCGCTCGTGTTGAATCACCGTTTGGTTTAGCTCTTCGATCGTGAGTTCCTGAAAGGCCTGCCGCGTCTCTAGTTGTTCCAGCCGTGCTTCAAATTCAGATAAGAACATCATTCTTTCCTTCCCCCTTACTTCTTATTACCCGCGAGTTTGTCAGAAAGCGGAAACTTCTGGTAGTAAAAATGGTCGCAGTAGGGCGCAATGCCTTATCCGGAATAGGGTGTGTCATTGGCTGATTGCCTTAAGACGGCACAATGGGTGTCAGAAAAGCGTACTGACGTTTTTTTATCAACGGATTGTCGAGTGCGCCGTTGTGTTGCCTGCGTTTGCACAGCTATAGTAGGCGCGAATATATTTAATGATGGCTGGAGCACATCGCTCCAGATGCTGGAGAAATGGATGAAATCACTGTTTAAAGTAACGCTATTAGCGACAACGATGGCTCTGACCCTTAACGCAGGCTCGGTTATGGCGGCAGAGAGCGCACCGGCGTCTGAGAACGCGAGGGCGGCTAAATTCAAGAACGATGAGCAGGCAGCGGCCTATGCGTTGGGCGCATCTTTAGGGCGTTATATGGATAATTCCCTGAAAGAACAAGAAAAGTTAGGGATTAAACTGGATAAAAGCCAGTTAATTGCTGGCGTTCAGGATGCTTTCGCAGATAAAAGTAAGCTGACTGATGAAGAAATCGAGAAAACGCTACAAGGTTTTGAAGGTAAAGTGAAAGCCGCTGCTGAAGCGAAAATGAAGCAAGATGCGAAAGATAATGCCGATAAAGGCGCCAAGTATCTTGAGTCGTTCGCCAAAGAAAAAGGCGTGAAGAAAACGGCATCTGGCCTGTTATATAAAGTTGAGAAGGAAGGGAGTGGTCAGGCACCGAAAGACAGCGATACCGTGGTGGTTAATTATAAAGGAACGTTGGTCGACGGTAGCGAGTTCGATAACTCCTATAAACGTGGTGAGCCGCTATCTTTCCGTCTGGACGGCGTGATCCCAGGATGGACGGAAGGTCTGAAACACGTTAAGAAAGGCGGTAAAATCAAGCTGGCTATTCCGCCGGCGCTGGCCTACGGCGAAAATGGCGTGCCTGGTATTCCGGCTAACTCGACCCTGGTGTTCGATGTTGAATTGCTGGACATTAAATCCGACACCGATTTGAAAGCGGCGGATGGGGCAAAAACCGAGAAGCCTGCTGCCGCAGAGAAAACCGCTAAATAATTAGCGCAGTTATGGTGTGATATGACCGCAGGCCATGTAATGGCCTGCGGTTTTTTTACGTGCGTCAGGCACGTCACTTACGGAGATAGCCCTATGCTCGCCAGCCCTGCATCAGAGGGCGACGGCCAGAATGAGGTTAGATAGAGTCTAGGCTAATCCCTAGCCAGTAGTTATCAGGCACATCGTAAAACCCCGCCCTGTAGGACGGGGAGTATGTCAAAATGAAAGGATATCCGTGTTTGCTTTACGGCTGTCCGGTATGGCGATAGCGGGCGCTGGTTTTGACGCCTTTAAGACCAGCAAATAAGCTGACAATAGCGCCAATTAACAGTGCGAAGAAAGACCATAGCGCGGCTTTAGCACCTGCTGCAGCGGCTTCGGCAGCTTGTTCACGTGCTTTTTGTTTCAACTCTTCATATTGTTGTTTGGCTTGCTCAATACTGGCTTCTGCTTCTTGCAAGCGGGTATTGACGAGTTCTGTTGTTTTATCCTTTGCAGCGATAATATTATCGACGGTTTGGTTAACTTCTTCCTGCGATAAACTAGTATTATCCGCTAATACTTTGGTCAAGCTGTCGCGATCGACATCCTGAGCCAACGCTTCCCCGCGTTTTTTTAGTTTAGCGATGAGATCCTGAATGACCTGCTCACTATCATCACCGTTAACCGCGATGGCTTTAACCGCGGCGCCAATTTCCTGTTTGGCTCCTTCGAGCTGCTTTTTCATGAAGTCAGGATGAAGCGATTCGATATCACTTTTGCTCAGCGCATTGGCTACCTCCTCTGTGAGCTCCTGGGGTTGCAGTGAAGCGTCTAGGTCAATGTCACCAAATGCCTGCGATCCAAGATTCGCCAGCCCCTGTAATCCTCCTCCTACAGCGGAGCCCGCGCCAGACACCGCGCTACCCGCCACTGATGCGACGGAGCTTAATGCGCCGCCAGCCGCTTTTAACGTCCCTCCGATTAGCATGCCGCCTAAGACTACGGTAACAATCAATGTGGTCGCCCAGACCAGAAAACCATGAATTAACCCGTCGATGGCCGCGAGCCTTCCTGCGACAAAAGCACCGAGAGCTAAACTGATAATGATGGATAACGACGACCACACTAGCACGGCGGTGCCGACGCCGCTGACGGGCTCATCCGATAGCGGATCGACGATGGCAAGGCCGAAACTTGTGCCAAGTGTGGAAAGTAGAAGAGAAACGGCGAGTACAGTAATAACACCGGCGATGATACTGCCCCATGAAATCTTCTTTGATTCGTATAGTTCAGTTGTCGCGCTCATAAAATCCCCTTTTTGTCTGTTATTTCATTGCATTGCTTTACGACATATTTAAAAGTATGTCATTAGACAAATTGAAGTATAGTCATGATTAACAAAGAGGTGAGCCTGATTGAATAAGTACAACTAATAAAATGGATCGTTTTATCGTTAGTAGGATTAATCTGTTTCCTAGCGGTTTAATACAATATGATAGGTGATTGAAGGCGACATTGGCTCCATGCATTCGGTGTCTACCGCGTGGATGATCGTTCTCTTCCCCGATACGGATACGAGGGCAATGAACCCGTAGCGTCAACTATCATAAAGGGTGAACGACGTGGTTCCTTGTGACATCACCGCATTGGATAAGGTACTATTCCCGCCAAACCTACCGCTGCTATGGCGTAGCGGAAAGCGTAACCATCGTGTCGCGATGTGAAGGAATAAGATAAATGAGTGAAATGACTCATGACGGCGCAGAGAGCCTTGCGCTGCGCACGTTTACCGAAAATGCTTACCTGAATTATTCCATGTACGTCATCATGGATAGGGCATTACCGTTCATTGGCGATGGCCTGAAACCGGTGCAGCGTCGGATTGTGTATGCGATGTCCGAGCTGGGGCTGAATGCCAGTGCCAAGTTTAAAAAATCTGCGCGTACCGTAGGTGATGTGCTGGGTAAATACCATCCGCATGGCGACAGCGCCTGTTATGAAGCAATGGTACTGATGGCGCAGCCGTTCTCTTACCGCTATCCGTTGGTGGACGGACAGGGTAACTGGGGTGCGCCGGACGATCCGAAATCGTTTGCCGCCATGCGTTATACCGAATCCCGACTGTCCAAGTATGCGGAAGTGTTGTTGTCGGAGTTAGGTCAAGGCACTGTCGATTACACCTCGAATTTTGATGGCACTCTGCAAGAGCCGAAAATGCTGCCTGCGCGTCTGCCGAATATTTTGCTGAACGGCACCACGGGGATCGCCGTCGGGATGGCGACGGATATTCCACCGCACAATGTGCGTGAAGTTGCGGCGGCGGCGGTCACGTTGTTGGAAAACCCTCAGGCCACGCTGGATGAATTACTCCAGCATGTACAGGGGCCGGATTTTCCGACGGAAGCCGAAATCATCACACCCCGCAACGAAGTGCGTAAACTTTACCAGAACGGTCGTGGCTCGGTGCGTATGCGGGCGGTCTGGAAGAAAGAAGACGGTGATGTAGTCATTACCGCGCTGCCGCATCAGGTTTCCGGCGCTAAAGTGCTGGAACAGATAGCCAGCCAGATGCGGGCGAAAAAGCTGCCGATGGTGGAAGACCTGCGGGATGAATCCGATCACGAGAACCCTACTCGTTTGGTGTTGGTGCCGCGCTCGAACCGTATCGATATGGATCAGGTGATGAACCATCTGTTCGCGACGACCGATCTTGAAAAAAGCTATCGCGTTAACATGAACATGATCGGTTTGGATGGGCGTCCCGGCGTAAAAGGGCTGGTTGACATCCTCGGCGAATGGCTGACATTTCGTCGAGACACGGTACGTCGGCGCCTGAATTATCGTCTGGAGAAAGTGCTTAAGCGCCTGCATATTCTGGAAGGTTTGTTGATCGCATTCCTGAATATTGATGAAGTGATTCACATCATTCGTACGGAAGATGAGCCGAAGCCCGTTCTGATGCGACAGTTTAGCCTGAGTGAAACACAGGCCGAAGCGATCCTTGAGTTGAAATTACGCCATCTGGCCAAGTTGGAAGAGGTGAAAATTCGCGGTGAGCAGAGCGATTTGGCCAAAGAACGCGATCGACTGCAAGCGCTTTTGGCGTCGGAGCGTAAGCTTAGTAATCTGATTAAGAAAGAGATTCAGGCGGATGCACTCGCTTATGGCGACGAGCGCCGTTCGCCGTTGCGTGAGCGCAGCGAAGCAAAAGCGATGAGCGAACATGACTTTGTGCCGTCTGAACCGGTTACCATCGTGCTGTCAGAAATGGGTTGGGTACGCAGCGCTAAAGGGCATGATATCGATCCGGCCGGCCTCAGCTACAAGGCGGGTGATAGCTTCCGCGCCGCAGCGAAAGGCAAGAGCAACCAGCCCGTGGTGTTTATTGACTCGACGGGCCGTAGTTATGCGTTGGATCCGATCACCATGCCTTCCGCGCGTGGCCAAGGGGAACCGCTAACGGGCAAGCTCACATTGCCACCTGGCGCGACGATTGAACAGGTGCTGATGGCCGCAGACGATCAGCCGCTTCTCATGGCATCGGATGCAGGCTATGGCTTCGTCTGTACCTTCAACGATCTGGTGGCGCGTAATCGCGCAGGTAAAGCAATCATTACGCTACCGGATAATGCGAAGGCGCTGGCGCCCATTGAGATTCATGGTGACGATCATCTACTCATGGCGATTACTGCCGCTGGACGAATGCTGCTGTTCCCGGTTTCCGATTTGCCGCAGTTGTCGAAAGGTAAAGGCAACAAGATTGTAGCTATCTCTCCGGCTGATTTGGCTGAAGGTAAAGATCGCTTGGCCTGGCTCTACGTATTACCGCCACAAGCTTCCGTTACGCTCTATTTTGGTAAGCGTAAGCTAGTGTTACGCCCTAATGAGCTTCAGAAGTATCAGGGTGAGCGTGGTCGAAAGGGAACGCTGTTACGTGGGCTGCAACGCATCGATCGCATTGAGGTAGAGGCGCCACCGCAACGTCACGCCAACAGCGAAGAATAACTCCTCCGTATTGCCTGAGTGTTGAGAAAGGCGGTGTCACACTGCCTTTCTGGGGGGCTTTGTTACCATTTCGCCGCCATTTGAGTCGCCGTGTGTTTTAGCGCGAAACCGCTATACTAGCGGCGGCGGTCGGCTAATGAGGTTACTATGTTATCCATTTTGCGTTTTTTTATTGTCGTTGTGTTTTCACTTTTGGTCTGTATTTTGGGCTTGATTTACTGCCTGTTTAGCCCAAGAGATCCGCGTCATGTGGCCACTTTTGGTCATCTTTTTGGTCGACTGTCCAGTGTGTTTGGGCTGCAAGTTGAAACGCGGATACCAGAAGAAGCCGCGCATTACGGTAACTGCATCTACATTGCCAATCATCAGAATAATTACGACATGGTGACCGTATCCAAAATGGTTCAGCCGCGAACCGTAACCGTGGGTAAGAAAAGCTTATTATGGATCCCATTTTTTGGGCCGCTTTATTGGTTAACGGGAAATTTACTGATCGATCGAGAGAACCGCGCTAAAGCGCATGGCACTATCGCTCAGGTGGTGAAGTATATTAAAGAGCGTAATGCCTCTATCTGGATGTTCCCAGAAGGGACCCGAAGCCGAGGGCGTGGCTTGCTCCCTTTCAAAACCGGCGCTTTTCATGCCGCGATTAGCGCGGGTGTGCCAATCGTGCCGATTTGTGTTTCCAACACCAGTAATAAAGTAAAATTGAACCGCTGGAATAACGGCCTCGTTATCATCGAAATGCTACCGCCCATTGATACCCGTGCGTATACCAAAGAGCAAGTGCGTGAGTTGGCAGCACACTGCCACGATATCATGGCCGCTAAGATTGCGGCATTAGATGCGGAAGTCGCCGAGCGCGAGATGGCAAATAAAAAATAGGTTCCACATCGGGTTTACACCATCGGTGAATCATTCCTTCCGAAGATGGCATCGGAAGTTAAATGTTGCTTACGGTTAATGGATTTACGGAGTCATTATGTCACTCAGCCGACGTCAGTTTATTCAGGCATCGGGCCTGGCGTTATGTGCGGGTATGATGCCATTGGGAGCGAAAGCCAGTGGCAATGGCATCGCGTTGCCAATTCCCCCTTTACTGGAGTCGCGTCGTGGGCAGCCTCTTTTTTTGACTATGCAGCGTGCTCATTGGGCCTTTTCTGAAGGCCATAAAACCGCGATTTGGGGTATCAATGGCCGCTATCTTGGGCCGACAGTACGCGTGTATGAAGGCGATGATGTTAAGCTGATTTATAGCAACCGACTGACAGAACCCGTTGCAATGACGGTTGGCGGTCTGCTAGTGCCCGGCCCGCTGATGGGGGGCGCTTCCCGTATTATTTCTCCTGGCGCCGACTGGTCGCCGGTCTTGCCTATTCGCCAACCGTCGGCAACCTGCTGGTATCATGCCAGTACGCCTAACCGGATGGCGCAACATATTTATAATGGCTTGGCAGGACTATGGCTGATTGAAGATCGCATCAGTAAATCCCTGCCGCTTCCCAGCCACTACGGCGTTGATGATTTTCCCCTGATTATTCAGGATAAGCGTCTGGATAATTTTGGCGTCCCGCTCTATGATCCGCCCGCCAATGGCGGCTTTATGGGCGATTCATTGTTAGTTAATGGTGTCCAAAATCCTTTTGTTGAGGTTGCTCGCGGTTGGGTGCGCCTGAGATTACTGAACGCGTCAAATTCCCGCCGCTATGTCATGCGCTTGAGCGATGGTCGGCCAATGCATGTGATTGCCAGCGATCAAGGGTTATTGCCGGCGCCGATGGCGGTAAACCAACTTTCTCTCGCTCCCGGTGAACGACGCGAAATCGTGATCGATATGTCGCAAGGTGAAGACGTTACGCTAACGGCTGGTGAGTCAGCCGGGATTATGGATCGTCTACGCGGCCTCTTTGAACCTTCCAGCATTCTGATTTCTACTCAAATACTCACGCTGAGGCCAACGGGATTATTGTCGTTAGTCACTGACAATCTCCCGATGCGCTTGCTGGCGGACAATATTATTGAAGGCCATATCAGCCGCACGCGTGAGTTTCGTTTGGGTGACCGCCTGCCTGGCATCAATGGCGCAATGTGGGATATGTCGCGCGCCGATGTACAAACTCATCTTGGCCGCTGCGAGCGCTGGATTATCCACGCCGATACGCCGCAAGCCTTCCATATTCAAGGCGTGAAGTTTCTGGTGCGTAGCGCGAACGGTAGCCCGCCTACGGTGGAAGATAGCGGATGGAAAGATACTGTATGGGTGGATAGCGACGTTGAACTGCTCGTTTATTTTATGCAGCCCTCCTCACTGGCTTTCCCTTTTCTGTATTACAGCCAGACGTTGGAATTGGCCGATCGTGGTTCGACGGGGCAGATCATCGTACAGCCTGAGACCTAAACCCCGCTTAATGTGCTATTCGTGCAAGCTGTGATTAAAGATACAGCGACGTGCGGACGATACCCTAATGACATACGTTTAACATTAGGGCGTTTCGCTTCCTTATTAATTAAGGAAGCCAGGTTCATTTCCGTTTGCGCCTGTACGCCGCAATCATCGTGTCATTTAAAGAGGCGGTACTATGCGGGAATTATTGCTTTGGGTCAGAGATCAACTGGCTAAGGCATCATCGTCAGCGCCTCGCTATATGCAGCTCGCGTCGTTGCTGGAATCAGAGATCGGCCATCGTAAGTTATTGTCAGGCCAATTCTTACCCGCGGAAAGATTGATGGCTCAGCAGTTAGGACTATCGCGCGTGACGGTGTCTCGTTCTCTATCGCTACTGGAAAAAAAGGGGTTGATTGTTCGTCAGCAGGGCGTAGGAACCCGCATCGCTCAGCGGCTCGAATATGTGCTGAGTGCTGGAGATGAGGGATTCACGGCATTGGTGCTAAAGCAAGGGGGCGTTGCGGGGAGTCTTTGGGTAGAGAAAACTATAAAGGTTCTACCGGCTGCCATCGCGGCGAAAATGTCGCTGCCGGAAGCGGAATCTGTCACCTACCTGCAACGTGTCCGGCTTAGCAATGGCGAGCCAGTTTCACTGGAAACAACATGGATACCGCGGCCATTTTTGCCAGATCCGGGCGAGCTTGAGCAGTCCCTCTACCAATATTGGTTGGCGCGGGGGATCACACCGGACAAAAAGCGCTATCGTTTCAAAGCGATGGCGTGCTCAGCAGAGATTGCGGCACGTCTCGATATCGCAGTCGCTGCGCCCGTACTGTATTGCCAACTGCACGTTTATAACGAACAGGGTGAACTGCTTGAATACAGTGAAGCATATTGCCGTAGCGATGTGTATGAAATCCAGTTTGCCGATTAAAAAATAGGCCAGCACGGGCATGCTGGCATCTCAGAAAACTAGTCATTTCTCGGCTTGTCAGGATCCGACCCTAGTCGCTTTCCGCAGTCCAGCTTGGCAATATCACTCAATTCATCTTTATCCAGACGGAAATCGAATACTTCAAAGTTTTCCTTAATGCGCGCTGGCGTAACCGATTTAGGGATAACCACCAGCCCACTGTCAAGATGCCAGCGGATCACGATTTGTGCGGGCGTTTTGCCATATTTTGCGGCCAATTTACGGATCACCGGATGGTCAAAAACACCTTCTCCTCCCTGTGCAAGCGGGCTCCATGACTCCGTCTGGATGTGATGCGTAGCATTCCAGGCGTGGAGTTGTTTTTGCTGGAGAAGTGGATGCAGCTCGATTTGATCGATAACCGGCAGTACCCCGGTCTCTTCCTGTAATCGCTGTAAATGGTGAATGTGGAAATTGCTGACGCCGATACTTTTTACCAAGCCCTGTTCCTGAAGTTTGATGAGCCCTCGCCAAGCATCCACGAAGGTATTTTGCTGTGGAAGCGGCCAGTGGATCAGATAGAGGTCGACATAATCTAACCGAAGTTTCCTCAGACTTTCTTCCAGCGCTTTTTGCGGATGGAGATGATCGCTGTTCCAGAGTTTGGTGGTAATAAATACCTCTTCACGTGGTAGATTAGCGGCACTGAGCGCTTGACCAACGGCATCTTCATTCTTATAAATCGCGGCGGTGTCGATGGCTCGATAACCGAGCGACAATGCTTCTGTCACGGCTTTTACCGTGTCTTCACTGCTCGCGCGCCAGACACCAAGGCCCAACTGGGGCATGATATTGCCGTCCGCCAGCTTAACTTTTGGTTGTGTCATCTCATTCTCCTTTTATATCCGTTAATCCATCAACGCGTTATAGCATTAATTGGATGGATAACCTGTTCCTATTACGCTCATAAAATTATGATCATAAAACCATTAACTTCCACGTAAGAACAGGTATATGTCATGTAGATTAGTATAAAAAATAGCCACCCATAGCATAAGACAATAAAGCGAACGGCGGGTTCCCCTTGCCAGGCACTGTATCGAGACCGAGCAACGCCATCGTGTTTTCTCCGATAACCCGAATGAGAGGGGGAACGCCGTTAATGCGCCGCCTGATGATTGGCGGCGGCTGGGAGTGGGCATCCCACACGCTTCATGCTGTTGTCAGTCATCAAGATTTGGAGAGTGGCAGGCGTTACGTTCGCCTGCCAGAGCATGAAGCGTGGAATGCGGCATAGACTACTGATCCAGTTTAAAGCCCTGCTGGAGGATCGCGGGCAGGACTTTTGGAAAATAAATATGCTGATAGTAACTGGCGGTGTTGTTCCCCCAGTCTTCGCCGTCTGTGCGGCCGGTTTGTTGCCAATGTGTCATCAGCGTCTGGTTGTATTGCCTGATTGCTTCGGGCAGAACCTCCTGATGATAGGTTTCATCATGGCGGAATGACGTTAGCGGCAGGCGAGGTTTCTGATGTGCGGGATTATCCACGTAGCCTATCGTCAGGCCGACGACCGGGAACGTCAGTTCAGGCAGCGCCAGAAGGTCGATCATCGCCTGTGGCTCACGACGAATGCCACCAATTGGGACGATGCCTAACCCAAAAGAGCGTGCGGCTGCCATGAGCGTGCCGAGGGCAATGCCGACATCCGTCGTACCGGAGATCAGGCTTTCGATGCTTTCATGCGCATGCTGCTGCTTGCCGCTCATCGCAATGCCGACCTGCGTTTTGTGCATATCCAGCACGACGGTGATGAACACAGGCGCTTTTGCTATCCAGGGTTGCCCGCCCGCCAGCTCGGCAATACGCGCTCTGCGTTCCGGATCGCGAGTTACGATGAGCGACACTTGCTGAGAGTTCACGGATGTGGGCGCCAAATGAGCGGACTGAATAATCGCATCCAGAATGTCATCTGGAATATCTTTATCAAGATAGCTACGTTCACTGCGGTGTGAGGTGAACAATTCAATCGTTTTATTCATGTCTTACCTCAAATGATGAAGGGATGAATACAGGTTCAATAGTGTCATCAAACTATCAAAGACGTTCAATGCATATTTCTGCTCTACTTTTGCCTATTTCTACAAAAATAAGGAGAAAATGGTGATAATAAAGGACGAATATGTCATTTTGTTTCTCCTTAAAGGGCGACACGTCGGGTAAAAAAGTAGACCAGCAGCGAGGTGACACTATGTTTATGGAAAACCCCAGCAAGCAATATGTTCAACCAACAAAAACACATGCCCCCCTAGATCCGCTACAAGCGGTGCGCAACCGTATTGTGCAACAGGCAATCCGCTGTTCAACCCAAAATGGGGCCGCGCTTTCACTCGTGCCGCAGGTCAAAATTTTTTATACGGAACAACACCATCCGCGCGTGCCGGTCATGTATGAGCCGACGATTGTGATTATTTTTCAGGGACAGAAGGTAGGCTATCTGGGTGGGAAAACATTTCAATACGATCCAGAAAACTACCTGTTGATGACGGTGCCGCTCCCGTTTGAATGCGAAACGAGAGCCAGCCTTGAGAACCCGTTGGTGGGAATGGCGATTCGTATCGATATTCAGATGCTTCAGGATTTACTGATTGATATTGGTGACGACGACAGTGCCGTGCGCCCCTGCACTTGCACCTGTGGGGTGACGAGCGCACCGCTAAACAACGAGATCCTCTGTGCCGTCGAACGACTGCTGTACGCAATGGATAACCCGCGTGATGCCCGTGTGCTCGGCCCGGCGATAGTGCGTGAGATTATCTATTATATGCTTTGTGGTGAAAGCGGTGTTGCATTGCAGGCGCTGGTGAATCGACATACGCACTTTAGCCAGATCGCCAAGGTGCTGCGACGTATAGAAAACCACTACGCCGATAACCTGACGGTAGAACAACTGGCGGCTGAGGTAAACATGAGTGTCTCGGCGTTTCATCATAATTTCAAAGCGGTCACGAACACATCACCCTTGCAGTACCTAAAATCTTATCGCTTACATAAAGCGCGTGTGATGATGCTCAATGAGGGGTTGAGGGCCGGTATTGCCGCAGCGCGTGTTGGGTACGAAAGCATGTCGCAGTTTAGCCGGGAATTTAAGCGTTACTTCGGTGCGACGCCGAGCGATGAGATTGCCAGATTAAAAGGCGGTAACATAGCCGTTGAAGAAAATTAAAGACCCTAAGAACCTATCCCATCAGGGCTATTTTACTTGCCATTTTGGCCCTGGGCAGTGCTCGAAATCCTCACGTACTCCGTGTACGCTCCGGTTTCTGCGCGCTGTCCGTGACCAAACTGACAGCGACAATGACGCCTACTGGGATAGGCGCTAAGCCAGTCGGGGAGAGCCCTCTCAGACGACGGCACGCTTTTTTCGCCATATCACAATGGCCATACCGAGCAGGCCGCTAACCAGCAAAATCATAGGGAGCAGAATCAACGCCGTCATTACCTGGTCCTCATAGCGTTTGACTACCGGGATGTGACTGAGCGCATAGCCCAGCGAGACAATTCCTCCGACCCATAGCAGCCCGCTTAACCAGTTAAAAATTTGAAAACGTAGATTGTTTAAGCCGGAAATGCCCGCCATTGTTGGTAATAGCGTGCGGATAAAGGCCAGGAAACGGCCGACTAGCAATGCCGCGAGGCCGTGACGGTGGAACAGCAAATGAGCTCGCTGATGGTAATGGGCCGGAAGCTGCAATAGCCAACCCTTTACCATCCGTGTATCCCCCAGCCAGCGCCCTTGAAGGTAGCTAAGCCAACAGCCGAGGCTGGCGGCAACGGTGAGCAAAATCATGGTAGGGAAGAAGCTCATTACTCCTTTAGCAATCATAGCGCCGGTTAACAACAGCAGGCTATCGCCGGGTAGAAAAGACGCCGGTAACAGGCCGTTCTCCAGAAACAGCGTAGTGAACAGAATACCGTAAACCACCCAAATAATATGGGGATCGGCGAGCGCACTAAAATCCTGTTGCCAGAGCGCCTGAATAATGTCGTGAACCACACTCATATAACTTCCCGCCCGTGACGATATTCACTCTCTCAGGTTACGGCGCTAGAACGCTGAATCACCCGAAATCTCTTTGCAAAATATTGGTCGATGTTACGCCGCTTCCAAGCGCCATTTACGCATGTATATCCTACCGCCTGCTAAAACGTAGAGAAAACCTCGACGGCCAAGCCTTGCAATTGCCCGGCATTGATGTTGCTTTTCTAACCGTTGCCATGCTGTGCTGGCGGCTGCCCTATTGGATGTTCAGCCTATCGAAACCGGCCGCCAGATCGTCGATCAGATCGTCACTGTCTTCAAGCCCGATATGTAACCGGATGAGTGTGCCAGTAAAATCCACACCGCTAACCGGGCGGATACGTGCCAGCTCTTCCGGCTGGTTGGCCAGAATCAGAGACTCAAAACCTCCCCAGGAATACGCCATGCTGAAGTGCTCAAAGTGATCCAGATAGTGCGCCAGCGCTTCTTTACTCAACTTCGTCTTTAGCACGAAGGAAAACAAGCCGTTACAGCCACTAAAATCACGGACGTAGAACTCATGCCCTTTGCATCCCGGTAGCGCAGGGTGATTGACCACGGCGACCTCCGGGCGTTGCTCCAGCCACTTCGCAATGCGAATGCTGCTTTCCTGATGCTGTTTAAGCCTGATGCCTAATGTGCGCAGGCCGCGGCTGGCGACATAAGCGGTATCGGCATCCACCATTTGCCCCATCAGGTAAGAATGCTCACGCAGTTGCTCCCAGCAGCGTGCATTCGCCACCGCTGTGCCGAGCATGGCATCGGAATGCCCGACAATATACTTCGTCCCCGCCTGAATAGAGATATCAATATCGAAGTCGAATGCTTTGAATAAAATGCCCGCCGCCCAGGTATTATCGATCATGATAACGATCTCAGGATTGATTTGGCGCACGGCTTGAACAATCGCTGGCACATCCTGCACTTCCATGGTGATAGAACCTGGCGATTCGAGAAAGACAACCTTGGTATTGGGTTGGATCAGTTCAGCAATATTGGCGCCGATAAGTGGCGGGAAATAGGTGGTATTAACGTTCAACTTCTTAAGCACGGTGGTACAGAAATCCTGCGTGGGTTCATAGGCCGATTCTGTCACCAGAATGTGGTCGCCGGCCGCGACAAAAGAGAGGATCGCGTTAGAAATCGCGGCAGCGCCGCAGGGGTACAATGCGCAACCTACGCCACCTTCCAATTCCACCATGGCTTCCTGAAAAGAAAAATGGGTCAAGGTGCCGCGACGACCGTAGAACAGCGCGCCTTTCGCGCGATTAACGGTGGCATGTTTCTTATCTTGTACGGTATCGAATACTAGGGAAGAAGCCCGTTGAATCACGGGATTGACGGAACCCTGGGTGAATTTCTTACTGCGTCCCGCGGCGACTAACGCAGTTGCCGTTTTTTTGCTTGTCATAGCCACTACCACCTTTTTTACTCAACGCTACTGATGACTCACTTCGCCAGCGATTCTTGCTAGAGCGCATAGGGGATAGTGAAGTCGGGTTGGATTGATACGAGTACACATTAACCTCTACGTTATCACGGCTTGGGCGGCCTGTGGGCGGGTTTTTAACGATCGGTAATCTCCAGAAAAGTTGTCAGAATGTCGGGAAAATGCGTTATCTGGTGTAAATAATAATGAGAACGACTATCAATTCGTTCATGGTTTGGTATTATTTTGGGCTGCGTTATTGCGACATGATACCTGCGGACATAGGCAGGTAGGATTCAGAATGAATAGTGGAGGCACAGCGTGAAGACGGCTGTCGATAATAGAATTCAACAGGTGTTAATGACCTGGCAACAAAAACGTGGCGCATTTAGCGCATTTTCCCGTAGCGTGCTGGCTATTCTACTTTTTACGGCGGGGCTATGTGGAAATGCGTTTGCTGCACCCGCGACGGTACCGCTAGCGACAGAAAATACCGCACCCACGACGGCACCGTCAGCGGCAGGAGACGCAACTCAGCCAGCAATGCCAAATCCTTCTACGCCTGCGACACCCGATACGACGTCAGCGCTTACGCTGCCAGCGAGTGCGGCGGCGGGGAGTAATAACCTGATGCAAACCGACTTATCCGTCTGGGGTATGTATCAACATGCCGACGCCGTGGTGAAAACGGTGATGATCGGTTTGCTGCTGGCCTCGGTGATTACCTGGGCGATCTTCTTTAGCAAAAGTGTCGGCATGTCCGGCGCTAAACGCCGCTTGCGCCGTGAATATCTGGCGCTGGAACAGGCGAGAACGCTGGAGGAGGCGCTGGATACGGCTGAAGCATTCAAAGCTGGCAGCGTCGCACAGCAATTGCTGGCGGATGCGCAGAACGAACTGGAGCTTTCCGCACGTTCTGATGACAATAACGGCATTAAAGAGCGTACCGCATTCCGTCTGGAGCGCCGTGTGGCAGCTACTGGCCGTTATATGGGGCGAGGAAATGGCTATTTGGCCACGGTCGGTGCGATTGCGCCTTTTGTCGGCCTGTTCGGTACGGTATGGGGCATCATGAACAGCTTCATTGGTATCGCGCAAACGCAAACGACAAATCTGGCGGTTGTCGCGCCAGGGATCGCAGAAGCCCTGCTGGCGACGGCGATCGGCCTGGTCGCGGCGATCCCTGCGGTGGTTATCTACAACGTTTTTGCTCGCTCGATTGCGGGCTATAAAGCGATGGTCGGCGATGTGGCGGCACAAGTACTGCTGTTGCAAAGTCGCGATCTGGATGTTGCCGCCAGCCATGAAAATCTGGCGGCATCGGCGGCGCATAAACTGCGGGTGGGTTGAGTCATGGCGATGCATTTGAAGGAGGACGTGAATGATGACGGCGAAATGCATGACATTAACGTCACGCCGTTCATTGACGTCATGCTGGTTCTGTTGATTATCTTTATGGTTGCGGCACCGCTGGCCACGGTAGACATTCGTGTCGATCTGCCTGCATCCTCGGCCGCGCCGCAACCGCGACCGGAAAAACCGCTTTATCTGACGGTAAAAGCGGATAAGCAAATGTTTCTGGGGGAAGAGGCGATCAACGAGCAGTCGCTGGCTCAGGTGCTGGATGCGAAAACTAACGCTAATAAAGAAACGACAATTTTCTTCCAGGCGGATAAAAGCGTCGATTATGAAACCATCATGAGTGTAATGGATTCACTGCGTAAAGCGGGTTACCTTAAGGTTGGCCTGGTCGGCGCGGAAACGGCCGCCGCTAAATAACGATTGAAGGCGGTTTAAGAAAGAATGCGGGATGAGCAACCGGGGAATCACGTCCAGCTCAATCCGCATTCTTTTTTTACACCCATCGATCGGTGTTACGTTCTGGAGGCGCAATTTGAGCAGGCGCTATGCCCGTGAATCAGGGTGACGCCAGTGAATACGTGTTGGAATATAGCGCTGAACGTCTTCAAGCGGCTGTTGCGCAATCAGGCTTGTTACCATCTCAAAGCTACTGCGCGCCAAATTTTCACAATCCTGCGCCACGGTATCGATCTTCAACGGTAGACAATCAAACAGATAGTGATCGTCAAAACAGCATAAACGGATACCGCTTTCCATCAGGTCATGCTGGTTCATATAACGCAGCACGCCCTCCATCAGGCCGCAGGCGGCGACAAATAGCGCTTGCGGCGGGCGCCCCAGCGTGGCGCACAGTTGGGCAAACATTTCATAACCCGAGCTGGAATGGTAGCTACCGTGAAGAATCCATTCGGGTTTGCATTCGATTCCCGCACGTGCCAGCCCGAGCTGGAACCCCTCCAGACGGTGTCGCGTCGGGGAAATCCGCGGTTGTCCACCGATGAAATAAAACTCATCATGATGCTGGCGGGCGATACGTTCGATCATTTCCGCCGTTGATTCTACCGCCTCAGAAATCACCATTGGCAACGTGGAGTGACCGATAGCACGGTCAAACAGCACAACAGGCAACTGCTGATTAATCTTCTGGTATTCAGTATCGGTGAGCAGGCTGGAGGCGACAATCAGCCCATCGACCTGACGCTGCACCAGGCTGTTGACCGCCATCATTTCCTGACTGGCATTTTCATCGGTGCAGGCAATCAGCAACTGTAGCCCGGCTTCCCGGCACAGCATCTCTAACTCACGGGAAATGACCGCAAAACCATAGTTAGTCATTTCCGGCACCACCAGCCCCAACGTATTGCTACGTGAGGAGCGCAGTGAACGGGCGTGAATACTGGGCTGATAACGCTGCTCATGTGCGATGGCCAGAATGCGATCGCGGGTTTCATCAGAAACACGGAACTCTTTACTACGCCCGTTGAGCACCAGACTGGCCGTGGATTTAGACACCCCAGCCAGTGCGGCGATATCACTGATTGTTATGCGTTTAGTCGGTTTCACCGCGAGGTCTGCTATCAGAAAAAAGAGACGCTATTCTATCACGCATGGCGCTAACAGCCAGTGTTGTAGCGTTAACTGCCCGGAACCACTGAATGTCATCATCGCGTCGTTTTCCGAAAAATAGCGCGCGGACATCACGGCCTCACCCTCATTGATGAACACTTCAATGCTGGATCGATCGCACAATAGCTGCAATTGGCGAAGAGGGCCGCGCCAGTAGCGATGTTCGGGTTCACCTGTGCGCCGATTGTGTCGGCTCATGGTCACTCGTTCCCCATCCCAACAGAGCACCAGTTGAGAGGCGAGGCTGAGCTGGAATTCACCCTGAACGGAAATAATAGTTTCTGCGCTACACATACGCAGCGGCGCGGCGTAGTCGGCAGTTCCCTGCCAAGTGACATGCTGCCTGCGTAGTTGTTGCAGTTCGCGCGCGGGACGTTGGTAAATACGATCGCCGTGCAGCGTGAGTTCACGCGGACAGGTCATGGTATGGATCCAGCCGTAATCGATCGTCGGTTCAAAAAATTCGTTATCGTCAGGAATTGACATCCAGCCGAATAGCAAACGCCGCCCGTCTTCACTCAATGTGGTTTGCGGCGCATAAAACTCGAAACCGAGATCCAGTTCCTGGAAGCCTTGATGTGAATAAAGGCCGTTTTGGTAATCGAGTGAACCGATGAAATAACCGGCCTGAAAGGTATTCAGATAGCGTTCATCTTCGGCAGGGATGCCTTGCGGACAACAGATCAGGATATCGTTGCCGTCTAATGGAAACAGGTCAGGGCATTCCCACATGTAGCCAAATTCACCAAGTCCACCCAAACGCGAACCGGCGATCTCACCGATCTTTTCCCATGCGAGCAGATCTTCAGAACGGTAGAGCAGCACCTTCCCCTGAAGATCGCGATCCTGTGCACCGAGCACCATGTACCAGCGGTTATCATGACGCCACACTTTCGGATCGCGGACGTGACCGGTGTAACCGTCGGGAAGCGTCAGAACCGCCCCTAGCTTGTCATATTCGCCGTGAGCGTTTTCGCGAGCGAGACATTGAAACGCGGTGCGTGAACCATCGTCATACTTCACATTGCCGGTATATATCAGCACGATCGCGCCCCGATCGACGACAGCGGAACCGGAATAACAGCCGTGGCTTTCATAGCTTTCGCTCGGCACGAGCGCGACGGGTTCATGACGCCAGTTCACCAGATCGACAGAACTCCAGTGCCCCCAGAATTTTGCCCCGTGGGCACAGGCGAGAGGATTCCACTGATAAAACAGATGGTAGCGCCCATTATGGTGAATAAATCCGTTCGGATCGTTAAGCAAGCCAACGCACGGCGACAAATGCCAGTTTGGGCGATAAGGATCTTCCTGTTTGCGTGAATGGGCAGACATCAGGGCGAGTGCCGTGCGTTTTAGCAAGTGGATTTCCTTCATTATTCGCTATCCGTTTTATATTTCAGCAGTAAGGAAATAACAAAGGCGGCGCCGAACGCAATCAACATTCCAATCAAATAGTTGAGCATGGAGTTCCCTTGTACGATGGCCAACCCCGGAAAACCCGTCAACCCGACCGCCGTCATATTAACGTGATTAAACACGACCCATGCGCCGCCGAGCGCGCCGCCTGCCAGTGCCGCCAGAAACGGCTTAATGAAGCGCAGATTGATACCAAAGATCGCGGCCTCCGTGATCCCCAACAGGCAAGAAAGCCCGGCCGGGACGGCAATGGCGCGTGTTTTGGCGTCGCGTGTTTTGAAATAGACTGCCAGACACGCGCCGCCCTGCGCCACATTCGCCATTGCCCAAATTGGTAATAGGAAGTTGACGCCGATAGTCGGGTTGCCAAGTAATCCAGCTTCAATGGCATGGAAGCTGTGGTGAACGCCCGTAATCACAATCACCGAGTAGAGGCCGCCGAACAGCAAACCGGCCAGCCAGCCGGCGTGGGCAATGAGCGTGCTGAGGACGAAAGAAATACCGTCGCCCAGCGCGCGCCCGGCCGGGCCGATGATTAGCATGGCGACGAAGCCGGAAATAATCACGGTTAAAAATGGCGTCACGATGATGTCTAGCGCGTCAGGAACGACTTTACGCAGGCGCTTTTCCACGGTACTCATGAACCAGACGGCCAAGAGTACCGGAAACACCGTGCCTTGATAGCCGATCATCGCGATGTCCAGGCCGAAAAGATGCATGGTTTGAAAACCGCCCGCGATGCCCCAGGCATTGGTCAGCGCAGGGTGCGTCAGAATTCCGCCCAGCGTCGCCCCCAGATAGGGGTTACCGCCGAATTCACGTGCGGCGGTAAAACCAATCAGGATAGGCAGGATGATAAAGGCCGCGGAACTGAACATATCGAGCATCACAAAGATCGCACTATTGGCGTCAACCCAGCCATAGGTCTTGATCATGCCGAGCAGCCCCATTAATAGGCCGGAAGCAATGATGGCTGGCATGATAGGCACAAAGATATTCGATAGCAGACGCGCCAGACGTTGCAGCGGGTTCAGCTTTTTCGCCGCGATAGAGGCGGCTTCGGATTTGCTCGATTCACTGATGCCCGCCGCTTTGATGAACTCGGCATACACTTTGTTGACCAGCCCGGTGCCGAAAATGATCTGCATTTGTCCGGCATTCTGGAAGCAGCCTTTAACGCCGTCGACGTTCTCGATAGCCTTCTTATCGGCCAGACTATCGTCATTCAGCACCAGACGCAGGCGGGTCGCACAGTGGGCCGCGCTGACGATGTTTTCTTTCCCGCCAAGCAGGGGGACGAGTGCGGCGGCGGTAGCGTGGATATCCATATTATTCCTCTTTTTTCAGTCGGATATACAGTTAAGGGGACGCCGATGAGCAGGTGATCGACGCCAAAGCGAAATACGGTTTAGAACCAGGTTTCCATCTGGACGCCGACGTTCCATTCACCACCGGCTTTGAAGCCAGTGGAGCCAAATGTGTCTTCACTGGAGTAGTTATCCAGCCGTTTGTCCCAATCCATATAGCTGGCAAACACGCGCAGTTCGGGGCGGCTAAAGAAGTTGCCGATATCACCGACCTTGAAGGTGGGTGCGAATGTCAGCTTGTAGAAACCACCGCTTACCTGATTCAGACGACGATAACTGCGCGGATCGAGATCCATATATTGATAACTACCCTCATAGGCCAGAGCAAAATTTTCGGTGATTTCCTGAATCAGGCGCGCATTAAATGTGATCCACTGATAGCTATCGCCGCTGACGTAACGATCTTTGCTGCTTTGCGCCAGAATGGATGGCGCAAAACTCCAGGTCTTGTTTAACGCGGTGGTGCCGTAGGTCGCCAGTCGCCAGGTATTGGCATCATTGGTGAGATTGCCATCTGAACCGATGTTCTTCACCTCTCCGCCGAGCCCGTGACCGTAAAGGATCGCGGTTTTCGCTGTTCCGTCGCGTAAGCCGTAGAAGCTGTCGCTGTGGTAGGCCAGCATCGCGTGATAGCCTTTATCGCCCGCATGCGTGTTGGTAACGAGCGTGCTATCGCGGCTGGTTCCCGTGTTGGCTTTTATCTCGTTATTCTTCGCCTTCATGCCGCTTAGCATCAACTGGAATGGCCCGATGTAGTTGTTCGCGGTAAAAACGTAGTTTTTAATGTCGTTATCCAGCGCGGTGATTTCGCCAAGGCTACGGCCATACAACGAAAAGTTACTCTTAGCTCTCTCCGCCCATTTCACGTCATAGATCCCGCCGCCGGTGCCGGCGAGGAAGACGACATCACTATCGAGCCAGTGAATATCGAAGTTATCGCGATCGAAGCGTTTTCCCGCCCACAGCGTGGTGTCCTTGAACGCGCCGTTAAAGGTGGGGAGCGAACCCAGTTCGACAAAGGCTTCACGGATGTTCAGGTCGCTGCTGTCCGCTGTCCAATCGTTATAGCTGCGCTGGCCGTCCGCCATCATCACCTTAAAGCGGGTGGTCGCGCCGTTATCCAGCTTTTGCTTATGTTCCAGTTTGAGCTCAACGTAGGTATCGTCTTCATTCCCCAGGCGACCGATATGCCCACCGGTCTGGCCCGCGGGCGACATGCTCGGGCCAATATCGGTTTTGGCGCTGGTGGCGGAGTCATTGATCGACAGCCCGGAGCGCGCATAGCCGTGGAATTCAAACCCCTCGGCGAACGACTTTTGCTGGGAGAGGGCCGTTGTGCGCTGTTCAACCTGCTGAGTTTTCTGTTCGGTGAGCGCGGTGCGGGCAGCGAGCTGCCGGGTCTGCTTTTCAGCGGCATCGGCCCTGGCCTCTGCGGCCTGAGCACGAGCCTCTGCCTGTTGTAAACGCTGCTCCATAGCGTTCAGGCGGGTTTCAATTGAATCGGTATTGGCAGCGGAAACATAAAATGGGGAACAGAGTAATAACTCTATCGTCACAGCAAGGTGGCTTGGTTTCATTTTTTCATTCTCGTCGTGAAGGAGATTTATAGTTTTGTTTTTTATGTTTAGCTAAAATGCTAAACCGGTTTTTCATGAGGAAAATAAGAGCCAGTAGACGGGTTGGCAAGTGAATTTACTCACCCGATTCTGTAACTGTGATCCTGACTACAAAACCGGGTCGTGCCGACGCCGGCCGTAGCTACGGCAGTTCATGCACCTGTTTCGCATAGGGGAGTGCGGTCATCGCGCCTTTGGCCGTTGTCGCCAGGGCTCCGCAGCGCTGCGCCTGCGTGATAATCGGCTCCCAGTTAAGCGGCTGTGACAGATCGTCGTACTGTGCCAGACCGTGCAATAAACCGGCGACGAAAGCGTCACCTGCCCCGGTGGTGTCGACAGGCGTCACTGCCGGGGCAACAAAGTGTCGTCGCTGGCGGCGATCGTGTAGCCAGACGCCTTCTCCGCCCAGCGTCACCAGCAATAACTGGGTAGGGAAGCGCTGCATAAATTGTTCGATTCCGGCTTCGATATTCAGGGCTGGACAGAGGAAAGCCAACTCCTCGCGTGATAACTTCACCACGTCGGCCAGCATCAGCGCTTGTGCCAACACATCGCGTAGTTCCTGCTGGCTTTGCCAGAGATCGTCGCGGATATTGGGGTCGAAACTGACGTGCCCCTGTGCGGCCTTGATCCGCTGGATCGCGGCAAATGCCGTGCTGCGCGATGGTTCCTGCGACAGTGCAATTGAGCAGAAATGCAGCCACTCATTTTGGCTGAATTGCGGCAGATCTTCCGGCTGCAAAAAGAGGTCGGCGCTGGGGCGCACCATAAACGTGAAGGTGCGCTCCCCCCTATCATCAAGGCTCACGACCACGGTCGATGTACGGTGAAAAGCATCATGCGTCATATAATGCGTATCGACATTTTCCTGCGCCAACACGGTGGTTAGAAAATGCCCAAAAACATCGTCGCCAACACGACCAATAAAGGCGCTGTTTCCCCCCAGTCTGGCAATGCCGACGGCGACGTTAGCGGGCGCGCCGCCGGGGCATTTCAGATAGCGCTCCGCATCTTCCGGAATCAGATCGACGACCGCGTCGCCCATAACCCAAATTCGATTTGCCATAACGTTTTTCATCTCATGATAGGTAAACTGTTGGCTAAAATAGAAGAATCGGTTTAGCTGTGCAATGTCAATATTATCCTGTCGGCAAAATATCTCGGTGGTATAGCGCGGTATCTCATAAGCGGTATGCGTTACATTTATTAGTTAACTATTTGTGTAACCATGTTTTTTTGACATTTTGTCGTAAAAAAAGGAAAGTGAACGAGATCGGGTTTCTGCTATCGCAGGTTAAATAAAATCCATTTCTACCCGATACCCTTTATGTCGCTCGGCATACAGCGTGACAGCCATAAGGAACAGACTAATAGCCCTAATGGGATAGGTTCTAAGAAGGAGAGAATCATATGGCGAATAAAATCTTGGATAACATGCTGGATGAATTAAAAACGGTAGTTAAACAGCACGTCGGCGATGGCGCAGATGTCCAGATCGACATCCGCTATCTGGAAGGGGGGCGTAAAGCGCTACGTATTACCATTCCGGATATTTCTACTCTGGACATTGAATTTAATCGGCATTCCGATCGTGCGTAATTATAATTTTCTTTGGGGAATATGGGCGGTATGGGCCTTATTGATTATTGCCTGGTTCATTGATATTTATAATGAATTTCCCCTTTGGGATTATGGTTATGAAACCGTTGGCCTATTAGTCGCAAGCGCATTGTTTTTTTTTGTTAAAAAAAGGAATAATACAATGTTTTCATTCGATAAAAATAAAAAATCTATTAAAACCCCGCAAGATACTCACGCACAGCAAGAATATAAAACGCAGCATGAGCACGATGATAAAAATCCCCCCCCCAGCGCTGTCTCCGTCAGGTGAGTTGACTCATTCAGCGAATGCGGTGCGTGTGAAAAAAGATACCTTTATTTCCCAAGGCGCATCTATGACGGGTTCTCTGACCGTTGATGGCAATATCACCGTAGAAGGTCAAGTGGACGGTGATATACAGTGTGATAACACGATTAAAGTGGAGCATACGGGTCAGGTAAAGGGGGAAATAAAAGCACAACAGATCGTTATCAATGGTCGTGTCGAAGGGCGCATCGCCGCCAGTGCCGTGGCTATCCTGGCGGAGGGAAAAGTTTTCGGCGATATTTTCACGGATGAGCTTTCCATCGAAAAAGGCGGCCTTTTCATCGGGCAGTCCCACCCTCTGACGCCGCCTACGCAGAATCAGGACAAATTGTCCTACGCGGAAACGAAAAAAGAAAAAAATAAAATAGCTACTGAACAAGAAAATATCGTGGCGCTATCAGGTACTACACCGACGGCGTGAAGCATACGGGAGATAGGACAATAAAATTATATGGATGATGAAGATATAATTGCTCGACGCTATTTCCGTTATTGGGGCAAAGCCAGCCGATCGACGGATGAGGCTCCAGGGGATGAATACCACCTGTTGCCTTACCATTGTTTGGATGTCGCGGCCTGTGGTCATGTTTTATTAAAAAATAATGTTTTCCAGGCGCGTTATATTCTGCGCGAACTGTCCGTTGACGGTAGCGATCTGTCCATGTGGTTTTCCTATTTTCTTGCCTGGCACGATATAGGGAAATTCGCACGTGGATTCCAACGTAAATATAGCAACCCGGATTCCCCTTTAGTTCAGGCCTCTGGTCAGGTTGATACGGTAAAGCACGACACCTTGGGTTTTTGGTTATGGCGAGAGCGGGACGTATTGCCCAATCTCTTTCCTCTGGACGCGCAAAAACTCCCCTCCGTGGTGAAGAGTTCGCTGGATATCTGGCTGAATATCGTTACCGGGCACCACGGCAAACCGCCAGAAATCGTGAGTAAGGGCAGTTTGGCTTTTCATCGCGATGATTATGTAGCCATACGGGATTATCTGCAGGATTTAGCAACGTGTTTCCCTGGCCTCTCGGCGTTTCCGGCGTGTTTTGCCGATAAAGGCTGGAGAAACACGCTAAAGCAACAAAGTTGGGCGCTGGCTGGCTTAACGGTACTGGCGGATTGGCTAGGCTCGCGCCAGCAAGATTTCCACTATTGCAGTACACCGATGCCGCTTGATGTTTATTGGCGTGAACACGCGCTGCCGACGGCGGAAGACGTCATTTCGCGTTTGCCGCGTACCCCTTCTCCCGCTCCTTTTCATGATATTCAGCAGCTTTTCCCCTTTATCCAACAGCCTACGCCGTTACAACAGTATGTACGGGCGGTGGATATTTCTGCTGACGGGCCGCAGCTTTTTATTTTGGAAGATGTGACCGGCGCGGGGAAAACGGAAGCGGCGATGATCCTGGCGCATCGGTTGATGGCGCAACAAAAAGCGTGCGGCATCTATGTTGGATTACCGACGATGGCGACGGCGAATGCGATGTACCAGCGGCTTGCCAACGCGTATCGGGCGTTATATACACCGGAGCACAACCCTTCGCTGATGCTTTCGCACGGCGCTCGTCATATGTCGTCTGCTTTTATGCAATCGTTGTGGGAAGGAGATAGCCAGGGGCAGGCAGAGTATGACAAGGAAGAAAGCGCCGCCAGCAAGGATTGCAACATCTGGTTTGCGGACTCGCGTAAGAAAGCGCTGCTGGCAGATATCGGCGTGGGTACGCTCGATCAAGCCCTGATGGCGGTGATGCCGTTTCGCCACCAGTCGCTACGGGTGTTGGGGTTACAGAACAAACTGCTGATTCTGGATGAAGTCCATGCCTATGACGCTTACATGAGCAAGCTGGTCGAGCTGTTGATCGGTTTTCATGCACGGCAGGGCGGCAACGTCATCATTCTCACCGCAACATTACCGCAAAGCCTACGTGAGAAGCTGACGCAGGCATTCGCATTGGGCATCGACGGTGAAGCCGTGTGTCCCGATCCTGATGCCGCTTATCCGTGGTTGACGCAGGTAACGCGTGATGGCCTGAGAGAAACGGCGTTAGAAACGCGAGCGCAAGTGCGGCGTGAGGTCAAAATCGGCTGGCTGACTGAACGCCTGTCGGGTATTCACCTCGTTAAACGGGCCGTCGCGGCGGGCCAATCAATCGGTTGGATTAGGAATACGGTAGATGATGCCATAGCCGTTTACCATCAATTGCTTGACGCCGGTATTGCCGAAGAAAATTTGCTGCTGTTTCACAGTCGCTTTGCCTTTTGCGATCGCATGGCCATTGAAGAACGCGCATTGGCATGGTTTGGTAAAGACAGCACGCCGCACGAACGCGCAGGCAAAGTACTGATTGCTACGCAGGTGGTCGAGCAGTCACTGGATATTGATCTCGATAACATGATTAGCGATTTAGCGCCGATTGATTTACTCATTCAGCGCGCCGGGCGGCTCCAGCGCCATATCCGCTTTCCCGATGGCCGACGGAAAACCGAGACGGACGCGGCACCACTAACGGATGAACGCCCAGCGGCGGTATTACACATCATGGCACCCGTTTGGCAACCGGAAGCGGAGGCTGACTGGCTAGGTGATGAACTGCGCAACAGTGGCTATGTCTACCCCGACCATGCGGCGTTATGGCGCACACAGGCGATATTACGGGAGTACGGTGCGATAACCATGCCGGAAGCGGCGCGCTTGTTGATTAACAGCGTGTATGAAGAACAGATTGCGGCCCCTCCGGCTCTGGAAGCGATAGCCAATAGGGTGCTGGGGGAACGATATGGCCAGCGTTCCATTGCCAGCCAGTCATCGTTGGCCGTAGTACATGGGTATTGCGCGCAGTCCAGCGAATCGGGCTGGAGCGATGCGGTAGATATTTCTACCCGCCTGGGAGAGGAAACACAGGATCTGTATCTGGCATGGAAAGCAGAAAATGACGACGATCTACCCCAGCCTTATGCCGCATCTGACACCTTCGCCTGGGAACAGAGCCGCGTGCAGGTTCGGTTAAGCTGGTGGCAGAAACGTAAAACCGGATTACCGCTACTGGAAGGCGACGCGTTAGAACGGTTCCGGCTGCAATTACACCGCCCGCAGGCCGAGGTAGTGCTATTGCCGCGAGGAGAGAACCCCGCGTTCTACAGCGAGCGAGTGGGGTTAGCGTTATTGGATTCCTGAGAGGATAGTCTGGTCTTGAGGTTTGTCCTGCGCTAAGCCACAAACGTGAGCCATTTCTCTGGCGTCGTCGCGTAAATGCGTTAAAAAAGTGGTTGCATATTTAGCCCTAACGAGGCTTGCCGCAGGGAGGCGGCATACATAGGAGGTACGATGTTTTCATTGATTGAAGACCCCTGGCTACCCGCGATGTTTGCGGATGGTCGGGTGGGTAACATTTCCCCACAGCAACTCCCGGATGACGATATTATCGATCTCGCCTGGCCGCGAGCCGATTTTCAGGGTGCGGCCTATCAACTCCTTATCGGCCTGCTACAAACCGCCTATGCGCCCGCCGATGATGAAGATTGGAGCGAAATCTGGGAAAACGGGCTTGGTGTAGATTTTCCGCAAGCGTTAGCCGCGCTGGCACCGGCGATGCGCTTTGGCGCGCAGAAACCGGCGTTTATGCAGGATTTCGCCACGCTCGACAGTGACCCTACACCGATTTCCGGCCTGCTGATCGACGCTCCCGGCGGTAATACGCTCAAGCTAAATAAAGATCACTTCATTAAACGCGGCACGGTCAACGCGGTATGCCCGCACTGCGCGGCAATGGCGCTGTTTACGTTACAAACCAATGCGCCATCTGGCGGGCAGGGGCACCGTACCGGGATGCGCGGCGGCGGGCCGCTTACCACGCTGCTTATGCCGGAAGCAACCGGTGTGCCGCTGTGGAAAAAACTCTGGATGAACGTAGTGACGCAGGCGGTGATACCAAAAGGTAAGCCCGATGCCACGGTGTTCCCGTGGTTGGCACCTACCCCCACCAGCGATGGCGCACACCCGCCGGTGACGCCGGAAAATGCGCATCCGTTGCAGGCTTACTGGGGCATGCCGCGCCGCATCGAATTGGATTTCACCACGCTACAGGCCGGAGCATGCGATCTGTGTGGTACGCAATCCACGACATTGCTCACGCAGTATCGCAGCAAAAACTATGGCATCCAGTACGACCGTTGGCGACACCCGCTTTCGCCGTACCGCCGCGCGCTGAAAGGCGACGACGCTCCGTTTCTATCGGTAAAAGGGCAGCCGGGCGGGTTGGCGTATCGGGATTGGTTAGGGTTGATGATGGTGGTGGAAGATAAGCTTAATCACACTTATCCCGCTACGGTCGTACAGCACAACGTCCGGCGGGATGAACTGCGTAGGGACTCTGGGTTGTGGTGTTTTGGTTACGATATGGACAACATGAAGGCGCGTTGTTGGTATGAGCACCATGTTCCGCTGCTGTTTGCCTCCGATCATTTTCGCGATGATCTTCTTGCGCAACGGGAATATAAAGACCATTTGCAACTGGCGGTGGAGCTGGCGCGTGACAGCGCCACGCTGTTGCGTCAGATGATTAAGGAAGCCTGGTTTTCGCGCCCCAAGGATGCAAAAGGGGATTTTAGCGCTATTGATGTCGCGTTCTGGCAGGAAACGCAGCCCGGTTTTATGCGGTTATGCCAGTCGTTGTCTCAGGGGGATACTCCCGCCAGAGCGCTGAAAACGTGGCGACAGCAGATTTATCGTTACCTGCTGGATAACTACGATGCCCGCGTGTTTAGCAATCCAGATGAACACCGCGATTTGGCTAGAGCGGCGGGAACACGGAAAAAACTGAGCGCGTTTTTCGGTAAACAGAAAGCGGCAGACACCATTAAACAAATGCAGGAGGCAGTGGATGGCAAACACGGCTGACTTTTTGGTCATCAACAAGGATGACGCAAAAAAGATTAATGATTGGTTCGATGCGTTACAACATCGTCACGGTTTCGCCGGCAACGGTCGCGCGCGTCGCGCAGAACTTCGTCGGGCTAAGTCACCACCCTACGGCGTGCTGACCTGTCCGGGATACCACGATTTAGCGGGGAAGCTGGCGGATTATCTGAGACAGGAACATCACATTGTGGCGCTGGCGATTTTTGTTTCTGTCGCGGCACATGTCGAGAAAAATACCGCTAAGGATGGCAAAAAGAGCTTCGCAGCACAGTTGGGGGAAAAACAGGGAGGCGATCGTCCTTATCTTTCTCCTCTACGCTTTGAACGACTACAGCGGGCGCAAACGCCGGAAGAACTATATCGTCAGCTTTTCCGCGCCGTACAAATTCGCGGTGAGGCGGGCGTAAATCTCCCTTCGCTGGCAGACGGTATTTTCCTCTGGGTGGAAGAGTGGCAGGCGCGGCAGGAAAACCGTGCGCCGGAGATCCATCCCTTACGACGTAACGCCGTGCGCTGGGCGTGTGAATATGCGCAGGCGTCACAAGATATCACCCTTGATGAACCCACCACAGCAACGACAGCCTCAGATAAGGAATAACGGATGACCACTTTTATCCAGCTTCATTTTTTAACGGCTTACCCCTCATCCAATCTGAACCGTGACGACGCAGGGCGTCCGAAAACGGCGATGGTTGGCGGCATTGAGCGTTTGCGCGTTTCTTCGCAAAGCCTGAAACGCGCATGGCGCACTTCAGACGTGTTTGCTTCCGCGATGGAGGGGCATATTGGCACGCGTAGCCGCCGTCTCGGTCGAGAAGTCTATAACGCGCTGATTGCTGGCGGCATGACAGAAAAATTGGCCGATAAAGCGGCGCTGAGTATTGCCGCACAGTTTGGTAAACCGAAGAAAGAAGAAAAAGACAGCAAAGATCCGCTGGAAAAATATGATATCGAACAGCTTGCGCATATTAGCGTACAGGAACGGGCGTTAATCGATCGTCTGGTTGCTCAGTTAATCGAGCAAGCGCGTGAGCCAAACAGTGATGAGCTGAAATTGCTGCGTAAAGGGGCGACGAGCGTGGATATCGCGTTGTTTGGTCGGATGCTGGCTTCCAGCCCAGAGTTCAATGTCGAAGCCGCCTGTCAGGTGGCGCATGCGCTGGGCGTGAGCGCCGTCACTATTGAAGATGATTTCTTTACCGCGGTGGATGACCTGAATACGGCCGCTGATAGCGGGTCGGCGCATATGGGAGAACAGAGTTTTGCCTCGGCGCTGTTCTACCATTACGTTTGCATTAACCGCGATCTGCTATTGGAAAATCTGAATAATGACGACGATCTGGTGGCTCGTACGCTACGCGCTTTGGCTGAGACGGCGCTTACCGTATCACCCGGCGGCAAGCAAAATAGCTTCGCCAGTCGGGCGCTGGCAACCTATGCGCTGGCGGAAAAGGGCACCGATCAGCCACGCACCTTGTCGGTCGCTTTTTTCAAGCCTATTCGCAGCGACAATCAAGTGAATGATGCGATTGAATTGCTGCGCCAGCAAAAGGCCAAGTTTGATCGGGTCTATGCCTCCACGGGCAGCGTTCCTCACTATGAACTGAACGTAGAAGGCGGCAGTGAGGGCGGTTCGCTGCAAGGGTTGCTGGATTTTATCAGCCAGTAGGAGCGCAAGATGGATCACTATCTGGTTTTTCAGATCTATGCCCCGCTGGTGTCCTGGGGCGAAGCGGCGGTTGGCGAAGTGCGCCATACCTCGATGGTGCCAAGCCGTTCGGCCTTGTTGGGCCTGCTGGCGGCGGCGTTAGGCATCCGACGTGACGATAGCGCCAGGCTGGCCGTGTTCAACCAGCATTATCATATCGCCGTGCGGCCCTTGTCCGATCGTGAAACCTGGCTAACGGACTACCACACGGTGCAGATGCCGAAAGAAAACCGTAAAGTCCCACGCTATACCCGGCGTGACGAGCTGCGGCCGGAGGCCGGGCAAGCGCTGGAAACGATGCTGACTTCACGCGAATATCGCTGTGATGCCTATTACCATATCGCGATTAGCGCCACGCCGGGCGCGCCTTATTCGCTTACGGCATTGCGTGACGCACTGCAATCACCGGTATTTACGCTTTATTTCGGGCGTAAAAGCTGCCCGCCCGCGCTGCCGTTGGCCCCACATCTCTTTTCTGGCGACTTGGCAGAGGTCTGGCGGCAGGCAAGCCAAACCCCCGCCCTGAACGATCCCGCCTTGCGTTCGATCGGGTGTGCTGAAGGTGTGTGCTACTGGGAACAGGAAAGCGGCACGGGGCTAACGCCGCACTACCGCGTTGAGCGCAACGATCAGCCCGCCGATCGACGCCGTTGGCAGTTCACCTCTCGCGTACAATATGTCGGGCGAGCGAAGGGGGAGGGATAATGTATTTTTCCAGAATAACGCTGGACGTTAAGGCGCTGCCGCAGGCGATGGCGGAAAAACGGCGCCAGGCTGGCGGCTATGCCAGTCATCAATGGCTTTGGCAACTGTTTCCCGATCAACTACAGCGATCGTTTCTGTTTCGTGAAGAAGATCAGGGGATACAAAGCCTGTTTTATCTCCTTTCTGAACGGGCGCCACGGGCTGAACATAATCTATTTCGGGTGGAAACTAAACCGTACCAACCGCAGTGGCATGAGGGGATGACGCTGGCGTTTTCCCTGCGCGCTAATCCGGTGGTCACGCGGGACGGCAAGCGGAGCGATGTGCTAATGGATGCACGTTACCAGGCGCGAACCGACGGATTATCCGGCGAGGCATTATGGCGGCATCAGCAACAGCGCGCGTATGACTGGCTGGTACGCCAGGGGGAAAATGCGGGCTTTGCGATCGTGTCGGGGCGGGTCGATGGGTATCGCCGTCATCGCTTGGTTAAGCCGGGCCAGCCAGCGGCAATTATGTTCAGCAGTGTGGATTATGATGGCGTGCTTCGCATTACGGACGCTGAACGTTTTGCGCTGGCAGTCCAACTGGGGTTAGGTAAAAGCAAAGCACTGGGATGCGGCCTAATATTGCTGAAACGGGTGTAGTGTGCTCAGTGACAAGGAGTGTTAATCATGTATGTTCCACTCAATCCGATCCCGCTTAAGGATCGGGTTTCACTGATTTTTCTGCAATATGGGCAGATTGATGTCATCGATGGTGCGTTTGTGCTGGTAGATAAAACGGGGGTGAGAACGCACATTCCCGTAGGATCGGTGGCCTGTATTATGCTGGAGCCGGGCACACGGGTTTCTCACGCGGCGGTGCGATTGGCCGCGACCGTTGGTACGTTACTGGTGTGGGTTGGTGAAGCGGGCGTCCGACTGTATGCGTCAGGGCAACCCGGCGGCGCGCGGTCGGACAAGTTGCTTTATCAGGCCAAACTGGCTCTGGATGAGGAACTACGCCTGAAAGTCGTACGTAAAATGTTTGAACTGCGCTTTGGCGAACCGGCGCCAAGCCGTCGATCGGTCGAACAGCTAAGAGGGATTGAGGGGGCTCGCGTGCGCCAAACCTATACGCTATTGGCGCAGCAGTACGGGGTGAAATGGAATGGGCGTCGCTATGATCCGAAAGATTGGGCACGAGGCGATAAGGTCAACCAGTGTATTAGCGCGGCGACATCCTGTTTGTATGGCATTACGGAAGCCGCGGTGCTGGCGGCGGGCTATGCGCCTGCAATCGGGTTTGTCCACAGTGGTAAGCCACTTTCCTTTGTCTACGATATTGCCGATATCATCAAATTCGAGGGCGTGGTCGCGAAAGCCTTTGAAATTGCCGCGCGCAATCCTGCTGAACCCGATCGTGAAGTACGGCTTGCCTGTCGTGATATTTTCCGCAGCCAGAAAACGCTAAGTAAATTGATCCCCTTAATTGAGGACGTTTTATCCGCGGGCGGGATTACGCCGCCGCTACCGCCGGATGATGCCCAGCCGCCTGCGATCCCAGAACCGACGCCGTTTGGCGATAGTGGTCATCGGGGGCGCGGATAATGAGCATGTTGGTGGTGGTGACGGAAAATATTCCCCCACGTTTACGGGGCCGACTGGCGGTATGGTTGCTGGAGGTGCGCGCAGGGGTCTATGTTGGTGATACTTCGCGTCGAGTTAGAGAGATGATTTGGCAACAGATTATCGAACTGGCGGAGCAGGGCAACATAGTTATGGCTTGGGCGACGAACACCGAATCAGGTTTTGAATTTCAAACCTGGGGTGAAAATCGGCGAATGCCGGTAGATCTGGATGGGCTGCGGTTAGTCTCTTTTTCACCTATTGAAAATCAATAAGTTAGTGTTCTTTAACAAAATGAAATAATTGGTGGAAATCTTCATATCGAAAAAAGTATTATAAAACAACGCTCTACTTTTAGAGTGTTCCCCGCGCCAGCGGGGATAAACCGATAGCCCAGGAGCAGAACCAATATTACTACGAGTGTTCCCCGCGCCAGCGGGGATAAACCGCCGGATCAGGGCGCGCCGGAGAAGTACGAATTGTGTTCCCCGCGCCAGCGGGGATAAACCGGGCAGACTCCACGACCAGCAGACGCAAAGACGGTGTTCCCCGCGCCAGCGGGGATAAACCGTTGATCTACACCGACGAGCCTAACGCGTGGCTGTGTTCCCCGCGCCAGCGGGGATAAACCGGGATGCGTAGTAAACCTGGTAACCAACTTCAGAGTGTTCCCCGCGCCAGCGGGGATAAACCGTGCGCGAGCGCCCGCTTGCTTGGCTGGTAGACGTGTTCCCCGCGCCAGCGGGGATAAACCGCCCGCTGATAATCGCTGCGGGCTTTTTTATGAGTGTTCCCCGCGCCAGCGGGGATAAACCGGAGATTCAGGATCGTGTTATGGCTAAACGCCGGTGTTCCCCGCGCCAGCGGGGATAAACCGGAATGAGCGTTCAGGAATACGACCATCAGCAGGTGTTCCCCGCGCCAGCGGGGATAAACCGTGATAGACCTGTTTCACTATTTTCTCCTACCTGTGTTCCCCGCGCCAGCGGGGATAAACCGCAGGGTGGCGCTATTGGTTGAGTTGCCAAGCAGTGTTCCCCGCGCCAGCGGGGATAAACCGATTTGGAGGTTGACGCGCGCCTTAACCACATCGTGTTCCCCGCGCCAGCGGGGATAAACCGGACTCGGCATACTATGTTTGGCAGGCTGCGGCGTGTTCCCCGCGCCAGCGGGGATAAACCGATTGTCTTTTTGCTGTGCGCGGAAGGTTGCCTGTGTTCCCCGCGCCAGCGGGGATAAACCGAATGATTGAAGCGCTCCATATTTGGTGTGGCGGTGTTCCCCGCGCCAGCGGGGATAAACCGATGGTTGCTCAACATCTGGGTATGCTGAAAAAGTGTTCCCCGCGCCAGCGGGGATAAACCGCGCTCCCAGTTTTGGAAATCCCGCGCGGCGCAGTGTTCCCCGCGCCAGCGGGGATAAACCGGTCTAGCTTGATCTGTATGTGATCAATTACATGTGTTCCCCGCGCCAGCGGGGATAAACCGCACTACCTGTAGTGCCGGATGAGGCCACGCCAGTGTTCCCCGCGCCAGCGGGGATAAACCGGTATTGAATGCCGCAGTGTTCACGGAAAAGCCGTGTTCCCCGCGCCAGCGGGGATAAACCGGATGTGATCAACCGATGTATTGAAGAATTTTGCGTGTTCCCCGCGCCAGCGGGGATAAACCGCATTGGTAATTATCGCGAAGGGTTTTTAACGTGTGTTCCCCGCGCCAGCGGGGATAAACCGCAACTCACCTTCTTCAGACGTACCGTCAGACGGTGTTCCCCGCGCCAGCGGGGATAAACCGTTACATTTGGAGTGGTTCGTTGAATAGGTTCAGTGTTCCCCGCGCCAGCGGGGATAAACCGTTGCCGGGCGACGCATGGCGCAGTGTATGGTGGTGTTCCCCGCGCCAGCGGGGATAAACCGATACCATCACTGATCGCCTCATCTTCGAAATAGTGTTCCCCGCGCCAGCGGGGATAAACCGCGCACAGATGCGCAGTGCGCGCGTAGTGATTTGTGTTCCCCGCGCCAGCGGGGATAAACCGGTCGCGTCACGAGTATCACCCTCAAATGACGAGTGTTCCCCGCGCCAGCGGGGATAAACCGGGGGCGCACAGATGCGCAGTGCCGAACCTGTGGTGTTCCCCGCGCCAGCGGGGATAAACCGAGAACGGGTTACCACGGCTCAGACATCGGCAAGTGTTCCCCGCGCCAGCGGGGATAAACCGCCTGAATGACGCACAGAAAAAACGCCTTGAACGTGTTCCCCGCGCCAGCGGGGATAAACCGGTTAGCGGGCATCGATTGACACAACAGCAAATGTGTTCCCCGCGCCAGCGGGGATAAACCGCACCAGAGCCAGTTACGTAAAAACTAAATGGAGTGTTCCCCGCGCCAGCGGGGATAAACCGGGCAACCGATTTTGGGAGGCCCGCAGTAGTCAGTGTTCCCCGCGCCAGCGGGGATAAACCGCAGACTGGAAAACCGCATATGGCGACCCCGCCGTGTTCCCCGCGCCAGCGGGGATAAACCGCACTGCCTGTAGTGCCGGATGATATGACCTTCGGTGTTCCCCGCGCCAGCGGGGATAAACCGGCCTATGACGACGGTTCGGACACTCAAATATAGTGTTCCCCGCGCCAGCGGGGATAAACCGGCGATGCTGATATTATCTATATTCGCCCAGGAGTGTTCCCCGCGCCAGCGGGGATAAACCGCGTCATGGCTCGCATCTTGGCGATAGGCTCTTGTGTTCCCCGCGCCAGCGGGGATAAACCGTGACACGCAATAAAACCGGGCGTGCAGCGTTGGTGTTCCCCGCGCCAGCGGGGATAAACCGTGAGAATAATTATCATTTGAACCAGTGCGAGCGTGTTCCCCGCGCCAGCGGGGATAAACCGCCAGCGCGTTGCGAATGACGGTGGACACCTCAGTGTTCCCCGCGCCAGCGGGGATAAACCGGATGGGGGTTCAACTATCACTATGTTCTGACGGTGTTCCCCGCGCCAGCGGGGATAAACCGGGTGATTTAGTTAATGCCGCCCTGCGCAAGCTGTGTTCCCCGCGCCAGCGGGGATAAACCGATGGTTATCTTTCATCTGTATAGAACCCACAGGTGTTCCCCGCGCCAGCGGGGATAAACCGACCAGGCCCCGATCAACAACAGGCGTCACCGCGTGTTCCCCGCGCCAGCGGGGATAAACCGCGGGCAAAACCCCCGTCGATGCGTACTGCGATGTGTTCCCCGCGCCAGCGGGGATAAACCGACGTGGAAACCGACCGCAGTCGTGGCCTGGCGGTGTTCCCCGCGCCAGCGGGGATAAACCGTCGGCGACAAAATTAAAAACTCTGGTGAGAAAGTGTTCCCCGCGCCAGCGGGGATAAACCGTACCGTAATCATTACGGCGGATTAAACCCGATGTGTTCCCCGCGCCAGCGGGGATAAACCGCGGTCCGGTTTATAGTCCCCCGACTGTTCCGGGTGTTCCCCGCGCCAGCGGGGATAAACCGAATAGCCCACCATCTGCTGGGTCATTAGATTGGTGTTCCCCGCGCCAGCGGGGATAAACCGCATTGCGTGGGCAGTAGCGGGCACTGCGCAGTGTGTTCCCCGCGCCAGCGGGGATAAACCGTTGGACGGGATGCCGTGGGTCGCGGATTGGTTGTGTTCCCCGCGCCAGCGGGGATAAACCGGTGGCACGTTTGCCGCGATTTGCCTGTGGCGTGTGTTCCCCGCGCCAGCGGGGATAAACCGGGATAGTTTGCCCAGAGTGCGTTGCCACGTGCGTGTTCCCCGCGCCAGCGGGGATAAACCGCAGTCATGGGCGGAAAACACTGATTCATCATTGTGTTCCCCGCGCCAGCGGGGATAAACCGCTTGACGCGGTTCATCAGTGCAATCTCTTCATGTGTTCCCCGCGCCAGCGGGGATAAACCGTGTATGTATTTATTATATTATTTATTAAGAAAGTGTTCCCCGCGCCAGCGGGGATAAACCGCAACAGGATTCTCGCTGAAGAATTGGCCGAGAAGTGTTCCCCGCGCCAGCGGGGATAAACCGCATGGTGCTCAGGTCGAGCCTGCTACCCCCGTGTGTTCCCCGCGCCAGCGGGGATAAACCGCGGTCATTGTCTATTTACCTGCCTGACACCCCGTGTTCCCCGCGCCAGCGGGGATAAACCGCGAACCAGGTCTAGGGGGGAGTCTTATGCGGCTGTGTTCCCCGCGCCAGCGGGGATAAACCGCGTGCGTCCGCGAACATCAATCGAGGCACGAAGTGTTCCCCGCGCCAGCGGGGATAAACCGGTAGCGATGCTTTTGCTTATCGGTCATTGGTAGTGTTCCCCGCGCCAGCGGGGATAAACCGCGAATCCCACCCGAGATTTTCTGCGATTTTACGTGTTCCCCGCGCCAGCGGGGATAAACCGTTGGGTGACCCGATTCGAGAGGTATTTGGTCGGTGTTCCCCGCGCCAGCGGGGATAAACCGGAATCGGCTGCAAGGGAAGGCGTGAAGTGTTCGTGTTCCCCGCGCCAGCGGGGATAAACCGATCCGGCGCTGGATACACATAGGAAATGGATGGTGTTCCCCGCGCCAGCGGGGATAAACCGTTATCGCGTAACTTTGAAAACCTTGCCATTTCGTGTTCCCCGCGCCAGCGGGGATAAACCGCTAAATGGACAGCAATTCGATGTAACGGAAAAGTGTTCCCCGCGCCAGCGGGGATAAACCGTCCGATCTGATTCAGTCCGTTAAATCGGTTAAGTGTTCCCCGCGCCAGCGGGGATAAACCGCGCGGGGAACCCGGCGATGCCATGCACGTTGCGTGTTCCCCGCGCCAGCGGGGATAAACCGTTATTAAGAACATCTTACGCGGGCGACATGATGTGTTCCCCGCGCCAGCGGGGATAAACCGTCAAATACAGCATGCCGAACCCGGATGGCGGCGTGTTCCCCGCGCCAGCGGGGATAAACCGGCGCTAAGGTATCAGTAACAGGTAAGTTAGGAGTGTTCCCCGCGCCAGCGGGGATAAACCGCGATGTCTGGCTGGCGCGTTTACGCTGAACGGGTGTTCCCCGCGCCAGCGGGGATAAACCGTCACTGAGAGGTAATCATGAAAATCGACAGAGGTGTTCCCCGCGCCAGCGGGGATAAACCGTGCTTGAGATAATTATGAAATTCATCAAACGGGTGTTCCCCGCGCCAGCGGGGATAAACCGCCGATCAAACAATCCGCCGTTTTTTACAGATAGTGTTCCCCGCGCCAGCGGGGATAAACCGATAATTTATGAAGCTCTGCTGAGAGCATCAGTGTGTTCCCCGCGCCAGCGGGGATAAACCGTGCGGATACTGGTATTCGATTGATGATGAATCGTGTTCCCCGCGCCAGCGGGGATAAACCGCAATCGGCACAGCGGTTGTTAACGCGCTGGTCGTGTTCCCCGCGCCAGCGGGGATAAACCGGCATGAGGCCAACGGAGCGAGCCATTGCAGAAGTGTTCCCCGCGCCAGCGGGGATAAACCGTGCGGATACTGGTATTCGATTGATGATGAATCGTGTTCCCCGCGCCAGCGGGGATAAACCGTTCGGCGATCCGCGCCTTCTCAGCGTTTTCGTGTGTTCCCCGCGCCAGCGGGGATAAACCGCAGAACATCCGTAAACTGGTCATCCTGATTCTGTGTTCCCCGCGCCAGCGGGGATAAACCGACGCATGAAACCGAACCACAGCGGCGACAACAGTGTTCCCCGCGCCAGCGGGGATAAACCGTACGAATTTACGGCGGCAGAGGGGCAGACTCTGTGTTCCCCGCGCCAGCGGGGATAAACCGTTCATCAGGTTGTATTTGAAAAACACCTGTTGGTGTTCCCCGCGCCAGCGGGGATAAACCGGCAGACTCCACGACCAGCAGACGCAAAGACGTGTGTTCCCCGCGCCAGCGGGGATAAACCGATATGGCGCTGACAGCAACGTAATGATTCCGGGTGTTCCCCGCGCCAGCGGGGATAAACCGCACTCTTTTAGCCTGTCGATAAGTCTTTCAATGTGTTCCCCGCGCCAGCGGGGATAAACCGCGTAAAATTGCGCTCTGCAAAATCAGAGGAGCAGTGTTCCCCGCGCCAGCGGGGATAAACCGGCTGGTTTCGAGGAATCTCGCGCTCAGATTGAGTGTTCCCCGCGCCAGCGGGGATAAACCGCAATGTCATCGCTGTAACGTCGAGTTATCAGGCGTGTTCCCCGCGCCAGCGGGGATAAACCGTATGATTGGCATGGGTAATCTTCTACTTATGGGTGTTCCCCGCGCCAGCGGGGATAAACCGTTCGATTTCATCACCAAGTAGTGAGGCTACTAGTGTTCCCCGCGCCAGCGGGGATAAACCGTGGAACTACGATGTTCGTTGGGGCGAATTTCAGTGTTCCCCGCGCCAGCGGGGATAAACCGGTCATGCTCGTTATCGGTATCCGCCATCACTAGTGTTCCCCGCGCCAGCGGGGATAAACCGGCATCATTCCGCAGGCTTCAGCATTTGCGGCAGTGTTCCCCGCGCCAGCGGGGATAAACCGCAGGTCGAATGTGATTACATGCTATCAGCACTGTGTTCCCCGCGCCAGCGGGGATAAACCGCCTGGCGCCCACTGCAATGTCCCCGACCATGAGTGTTCCCCGCGCCAGCGGGGATAAACCGGTGCTCGTCGAGATCCATTCCCTTCGACCCTCGTGTTCCCCGCGCCAGCGGGGATAAACCGAACAAGTAGTGTTTCCGACTACGATTGTTTTGGTGTTCCCCGCGCGAGCGGGGATAAACCGATTGATAGCGGAGACTGCTTGCACCCAAAAGGTGTTTCCCAGCATCAACAGGCCAAATAGCGCTTCTGGCTAACGCGATTGGGGGGATGACGTGCCAATATTGGATGACAACATGTTGTACTCCCCCTCTTGGTGGCATACTAAGCCAATCATCATTCGTGACCCCAGGGTGCTATTAGGCGTTAGGAGCAGGGATGTTGAGGGGATTTCATCGTTCATAAAGTCAACAAGGCGGCATAATGCAGAAAGCTTTGACAGAAACCGACCGCGATCTTGAGGCGATCTCTCGCTATCTGAAGAAATTGCATGTACTGACGCTATGCGTGGGTGAGTCTTCAGAATTATGGTGTGCGAGTTGCTTCTATATTTATGACGATCGGCAGGTAGCCTTTTATCTGATGACCGAATTGCAGACACGGCATGGCACAATAATGGCGAGCGCGCCGCTGGTTGCAGGCACGGTCAGCGGCCAGCCGAAGAGCGTTATGCTGGTTAAAGGCGTGCAGTTTCTGGGGCAGATAGTGCAGTTAGACGGGGCGGAGGGAGAGCAAGCCAGAGTGCGTTACAACACGCGTTTCCCGATTGCTCGGACATCGCAGGCGCCGATCTGGCGGCTCGACCTGACAGAAATAAAAATGACGGACAATGCGCTGGGCTTTGGTAAGAAACGCTATTGGCGGCGCGACGGGGCGAACGGCGAGGAATAATTTTTTAAATGATTAACGGTGTGCGACTGGGCATCCCGTGAGACAGGCACACCGCCAGCGCTTGTGGCGGCTCTTATCATTCAGCGCAAATGGTGTATCACCTGGTTACTGCTGCCGCGCCAAATCAGTGCGGGATCCTTCAGATCCTGCACAAATTTTCCATCGACTAACACGTTGATGCGATCGACCACCCGCCGTTGTTCCTGCGTGAGTTCCGCCAGCACGTAACCCGTCCAGACCCAAATATCCTTGTCGGGGCATTGCGCGCGTATTCGTTCGACCAATCGCAGGATGTCTGGCACATTCTGAGGATGAAGCGGATCGCCGCCAGATAACGAAATTCCTTGTCGGGGAATCACCGTATCCTGAAGATCGGCGATGATGCGATCTTCCAGTTCGGGCGTGAACGGCTGGCCGGAGTTCAGCCGCCAGGTGCTTTTGTTATAACACCCGACACATTCATGTACGCAGCCAGCGACAAACAGCGTGCAGCGGGTGCCGGGGCCGTTGACGACGTCAACGGGATAATATTGATGATAATTCATGTGGTAGAGCCATCTTGTGATGCGGCCATTCGGTTAACGATGGTGCGAAAGGCGGGCCGCATTGCGGCGGCCCGAAAACGATTAGCCGAGTTGCCCATTACTCAGGTGTTTAACCCGGCGTTTAACTTCTTCCTGCTTACCGGCGTTGAACGGCCGGGCATCCGGGCTGCCGAGATAGCCGCACACGCGGCGCGTAACGGAAACGCGCGCCGAGTCGTGGTTGCCGCATTTCGGACAGGTAAAGCCTTTACTGGTGCATTCGAATTCCCCGGTGTAGCCGCACTCGTAGCACTCATCGATCGGGGTGTTGGTGCCGTAATAAGGCACGCGGCTGTAGCTGTAATCCCATACGTCTTCCAGCGCCTTAAGATTATGTTGCAAATTCGGGTATTCGCCGTAGCAGATGAACCCGCCGTTAGCCAGCGGCGGATAGGGCTGTTCGAAGTCGATCTTCTGGTAAGGGTTAACCTTCTTTTCCACGTCAAGGTGGAAGCTGTTGGTGTAATACCCTTTATCCGTGACGCCAGGTACGACGCCAAATTCCGCGGTGTCGAGACGGCAGAAGCGGTCGCACAGATTTTCACTCGGCGTGCTGTAAAGGCTGAAGCCATAACCGGTTTCATCTTTCCACTGCTCGGTGGCCGCTTTCAGGCGGGCGATGATGGACACGGCTTTAGCACGCAGCGCCTCATCATCAAACACGTGTGTTTGGTTGCCAAACAGGGCGTTGATCGTTTCATGCAGGCCGATATAACCCAGAGAAATTGAGGCGCGTCCATTTTTGAAAATATCCGCGACGTTATCGTCCGCGTTTAAGCGCACGCCACAGGCGCCTTCCATATACAGAATAGGCGCAACGCGCGCTTTGACGTTTTCCAGTCGCGCAATGCGCGTCATTAATGCTTTTTTGGCCAGAGCCAGACGCTGGTCGAGTATCGCCCAGAAACGCGCCTCACTCCCTTTAGCTTCCAGCGCGATACGTGGCAAATTCAGGCTGATCACACCTAAGTTGTTGCGGCCATCGTGAATCTGTTGGCCGTCTTCTTCATAAACGCCGAGGAAGCTGCGGCAGCCCATGGGCGTCTTGAATGACCCCGTGACGCTCACCACCTGATCGTAATTCAGAATATCGGGATACATGCGTTTGCTGGCACACTCCAGCGCCAGCTGTTTGATATCGTAATTGGGATCGCCCACTTTGCGGTTCAGGCCATCACGAATCGCAAACACCAGTTTCGGAAAGACCGCCGTTTTATGGTTTTTACCCAGCCCGGCGATGCGATTACGCAGAATCGACTCCTGGATCAGGCGGGATTCCCAGCTGGTGCCAAGTCCGAAGCCGAAAGTGACAAACGGCGTCTGGCCGTTCGCGGTGTGCAGCGTGTTGACTTCATATTCCAGTGACTGAAAAGCGTCGTAACACTCTTTTTCCGTGCGGGTGCGCGCATAATTTTCCGCATCGGGAATGTGCCACTCTTTGGCCACAGCCTTGTGTTTCTCATGGCTGGCGGTGACAAACGGCGCCAGAATTTCATCAATACGGTTTATGGTGGTGCCGCCATAAATATGGCTGGCTACCTGCGCGATGATCTGGGCGGTGACGGCGGTGGCGGTGGAGATTGACTTTGGCGGCTCAATCTCGGCATTGCCCATTTTGAAACCGTTGGTCAGCATGCCATTCAGGTCGATGAGCATGCAGTTAAACATCGGGAAAAAGGGCGAATAGTCGAGATCGTGATAGTGGATCTCACCGCGCTCATGCGCCAGCACCACATCACGCGGCAGGATGTATTGTTTGGCATAATGTTTGGCGACAATACCGGCCAACAGGTCGCGCTGGGTCGGGATGACTTTACTGTCTTTGTTGGCGTTTTCATTCAGCAGCGCCATATTGCTTTGCTCGACCAAACCGCGAATTTCCTGATTCAGCCGACCGTGGCGTTCCCGGGCGATATCCCGGTCATGACGGTATTCGATGTAAGTCCGCGCCAATTGCTTGTACTTGCCGGACATGAGCAGGTTTTCGACCGCGTCCTGAATTTCACGGATATCCACGCGCGACTTATCCTGCATTTGTTGAGCGACCGCACAGGCTACCGTTGCACAGTAATCCGCATCATTCACACCGGCTGCGTGTGCTGCGCGTTCGACCGCCTCTTTGATGCGTACTTCATCAAAAGGCACCTGGCAACCGTCCCGTTTAATCACTACTGGTTTCACGTTTTCTTCCTCTGGAAAGGTTATCCACAGGCGAAAACCGTAACCGACAAGGGTTACCGTAGGCTGTGGATGAGGTTGTGGATAAACACAATATATGGGTAGTGTTTATAGGATAGGCACTATATATTGAAATTGCATAGGAGTGTTTGCGCTTTTATCGCTGTAAATTTGATGTAGAGCAAAGAAATTCCGTGCTGGTCGATAAATCGAGCTTGGTTAAAATTTACTCTCTTTGAGCCGGGGGACGGGAAGGCTTGCCGTGTGTGGTATGGCGGTATTTTGTCAGCGGTGGAACCGCGCTTGGGGGGGCAAAAAAAGAAATATCTGAAAAAGCCGGTAGCCCTTTACCTCATTCGGATTGTCATCTGACGATGGTCGCTCGTTTTGTATGACAACCCGATGGTCACGGCGTATTGGGTTAAGGTTCGTTGCCTGGAAAAGGGGGTAACTGACGGAAGGTACTTAGCAACCCTTCAGACCAGGCCTTACGGATCGTGGAAAAATAGGCATTGTTTTCTGTGATGCGCCGTTGTTCGCTATGGTCAAAACTCCCGATGCGATAAATCATGACATCTAACGGCAGCCCGACCGACAGGTTGCTGCGCAACGTCGAATCGATGGAAATCAACGCACAGCACATGGCCTGTTCCAGCGGCGTATCCATGGTCAAAACGCGATCGATAATCGGTTTACCGTATTTGCTTTCGCCGATTTGAAAGTAGGGCGTATCCGGTGTGGCTTCAATGAAGTTGCCCTCCGGATAAATATGGAACAGGCGATGTACGTCGCCTGCGATCTGACCGCCCAGCAGCAGGTTGCAACCAAAGTCAGTATTGCTGCCGTTTTGCTGCGCGCGGCTATCGCGGTAAATGACTTCTCGTACTGTTTCGCCCAGCAGCGTGGCGGCGTCATACATTGACTCCATCTGCATCAGATTCGGCGTGTGTTGCGCAGTGATACGTGCGCTGATCAGGCTAAGAATACTTTGCGTGGTAGCCAGATTACCCGCGCACTGAATAACAAAGATACGTTCGTCATCATGATGAAAAACATGCAGTTTTTTGAACGTAGCGATGTGATCAACACCCGCATTAGTGCGAGAATCGGAAGCAAAAACCAGGCCGTCAGTCAGACACATGGCGACACAGTACGTCATAAATTACCTTTTGGTTAACATTCTATTGTTGCTGCTGTACCTGTTGTTGCTGCGTAAACAAACGGACTTCAGCCTCTGAAAACATCTCTTCGCATCCGCCGCCAAGCCGTGTTCCACGTACCGGGCAAGCATCCATATAGTCCATGCCCACGGCCAAGAGTAGGTGTTGGCGGAGCTGGCGGGTGCAGTTGGTAATATCAAACCCTTGCCACCTGCCGTTTAGCCAGACCTCCGCCCAGGCATGCATCGCAACATGCTGTGTGTCCTGACTGTAAACGTAGCCGCTGGCATAGCGCGCCGGAATATTCAGGCTACGGCAGCATGCCAGAAAGACGTGCGTGTGATCCTGACACACGCCTTTTTGCAGGGTAAATGCGGCGGCTGCGGTATCCTGAACCTGCGTAGCGCCAGGAGTATACGGCATTTTTAGCTGCAATTCCGCCATCAGTGTGTTCAGGCTTTCTTCTGGGGCATGGTGCCGATAATAACGTTGTGCAAACGCCCGGATATTAGCATCGGCTTCGGTTAACGGCGTCATGCGTAAAAAAACCAGCGGCGACAGGCCATCCTGTTGAGGCGCATCCTCCGCGTCGCCGTCGATCAGGTCAACGACGCCCTGCGCATGGATCGTAATATCATGGTGAGGGCGATCGAGCGTCAGCACGTGCAACACATTTCCATAGGCATCGGTGGTTTGAACCGCAGGAACGGGCAATGTCAGTTTCCATTGCCGTATTTTCTGGCGTGCCGAGTTTTTTGGCGTCAGACGCAGATATTGGGTGCTGAACTTCACTTCTTCATCATAGCGGTAGTGCGTCAGGTGGTTGATGGTGAGTTTCATAGCGCCTCCAGATAGGTATGACGAATGCTGTCAGCCAGTTCATTGATTTTGCTAATAAAATTGTCAAGATACGTCGAGAGATCCTGCGCCAGAATATCCTCCAGCGTACTGAAACGCAGTTCGACGTGCAGTAGATGGGCAAGCCGATGCGGCACTCTGGCGCGTTGGCTGCCAATCGCTTCCAATTGCATGACCAGATCGCCGACGCAAGCCTGTAGCGAGCGCGGTACGTCGCCGCGCAAGACGAGCAATTCGGTGACGGATTCCGAGCTGATCGGCTGGCGATAGATGCTGTGATAAGCCTCGCGGGCGCTGACGGCGCGCAGCAGCGTATCCAGACGATAATATTCACGCACTGGATCGGGGTCGCTATGGATTTGCTGGTGTTTGACATTAAGCAACTGGGCTGTCGCATGGGCGCGTTCAATCAGCGTACCGAGGCGGATAAAGCACTGAGCATCATTACGCAGTAACGTGCCGAACATGGCGCCGCGAAACAGGTGGGATCGCTCTTTTACCCAATCAAAAAAGGTATCAATACCTATGTTGTCCACGCCTTGGTGCCGCAGATTGCGAATATCGATGCGCGTGGTGTTGATGCATTCCCACACCTCGGAAGAAAGGCTGCCGCGCACGGCGTGGGCGTTATTCCACGCCATTTCGATACAGTTGTAGATACTGCTGGGATTCTGTTTGTCCAACGCGCAGAAGTTCAGCAAGTTGTTCATGGAGAAGTGCGCGTAGCGCTGCTGAAACAGTGCATGCGTCATCGTTAGATTGAGTGGCAGCGCCAGGTCGCGTTGTTGTTGGCTGTGACTGGGCATCATCGATAGCCGGTAGGTCACATCCAGCACGCGGGTAAGGCTTTCCGCCCGTTCCAGATAGCGGGCCATCCAATACAGTTCACTGGCCGTTCGGCTTAGCATGATTTATCCTCCTCCATCACCCAGGTATCTTTGGTGCCGCCGCCTTGCGATGAGTTAACCACCAACGATCCTTCGGTAAGGGCGACGCGCGTCAGGCCGCCCGGGACCAGGCGGATTTCCTCGCCGCAGAGCACATAGGGGCGTAAATCGATGTGGCGGGGGGCAAGCCCATCATCAATGAACGTCGGGCAGGTGGACAGCGCCAGCGTCTCCTGACCGATATAGTTGTGCGGATGAGCCAGTAAGCGCTGGCGGAACATCTCAATTTCCTGTCGCGTAGCGCATGGCCCGACCAGCATGCCGTAACCGCCGGCCCCGTGAACCTCTTTGATGACCATGCTATCCAAATGGTCGAGCACGTAGTGGAGCTCGTTGGGATTGCGACACTGCCAGGTAGGAATATTGTTGAGGATCGGCTCCTCGGACAGATAGAAACGGATCATTTCCGGCACATAAGGATAAATTGACTTATCGTCGGCGACGCCAGTGCCGATGGCATTGGCCAATACCACGCCGCCAGCACGGTAGACGGACAGCAGGCCGGGGACGCCAAGCATTGAATCTGCGCGAAACGCCAATGGGTCAAGGAAGGCGTCATCGACGCGGCGATAAATCACATCGACCTGGCACGGGCCTTCCGTGGTGCGCATATAAACTGCGCCCTCTTTTACGAATAAATCCGCGCTTTCAACCAGTTCAACGCCCATTTGCTGCGCCAGAAAACTGTGTTCAAAGTAGGCGCTATTGAAGCGTCCCGGCGTCATTACCACGACGGTCGGATCGTCGACTAAGGTACTTTCACGCAGGGTTTGCAGCAGGTAGCTGGGGTAGCGCTCAACGGGGGCGATGTGCTGGCTGGCAAACAGATCCGGGTAAAGACGCATCATCATTTTGCGATTTTCCAGCATGTAGGACACGCCGGATGGGGTGCGCAAATTATCTTCCAACACGTAATAATTGCCGTCGCTATTACGTACCATATCAATTCCGGTGATATGGGCGTAAATATTGTTATGCAAGTCAACACCCTGCATACAGGGCTGATATTGCTCGTTCGCCAACACCTGTTCACGGGGGATAATCCCGGCGTTGAGAATATGCTGCTGGTGATAAATATCGTAGAGAAAGGCGTTCAGCGCCTGCACCCGCTGACGAATACCGCGATCGAGCTGACGCCATTCCTGTGCGGGGATAATGCGCGGTACGCTATCGAACGGAATCAGGCGTTCGGTGCCGCCTTCTTCGCCATAAACGTTAAACGTGATGCCGACGCGGTGAAATAACAGCTCCGCCTGCGCTTTCTTTTGTCGGATGGCGTGCTGGTCAGTTTGCTGTAGCCACTGCCAATAAGCATCGTAGTGTTGACGGTGTTTTCCTTCGCACGACATCATCTCGTCGTAATAAGGTGCTGTTGGAAGCGTCATTCTTATCATGGTCATCCCCATCATCCCGCCTTATAGCGATAATAGGACAATGCATAAAATGCGCCATGGTGAGAAAGCGCGCGGTAAGTTGAAAATAGCGGTGTGTTTGCCCTTTACGTGTGCAGAGGAAGGGCGACGTGCACTGGATCGAGGAAGAAAGGGGATAAAAAACCACAAGACGCTGCCACGATGGTGCGTCTTGTGAGGTCGGCGTCAATAACGAACGTTAGCGACGAACGGCGATCGCTTCAATTTCGATTTTTACGTCTTTGGGCAGACGAGCGACTTCGACGCAGGAACGTGCCGGGAATGGCGCCTGATGTTCATTGAAGAAGGCTTCGTAAGTCGAGTTTACGACGGCGAAATCGTGCAGGTCTTTCACAAACACGGTGGTTTTCACGATATCGGACACTTTCAATCCCGCGGCCTCAACAATCGCCTGGACGTTTTCCAGCGACTGGCGCGTTTGGGCGGTGATGTCATCGGCCACCAGCCCGCTTTTAGGATTTACCGGAATCTGACCAGAAGTGATAATCATGTTGCCAAGGTCGACACCCTGGACATAGGGGCCAATCGCGGCGGGGGCGTGTTCGGTGCTGATGGTGCGTGACATGGTATCTCCTTGATAAGACGTAAAAACGTTATTGGGACGTAAAAAGGAATGGGGACGTCGCCATTATTCAAAAAAGCCCCGCTCCAGGCAATGCTCATCGCGGGGATAACGCAGAAAATTAACGATCTTGCAGCACCGCCTGACGCTCAAATTCTTTCTCGCAGTACTTACATTTCAGATGCACCTCGCCGTTGCGCTGCTTAACGCTAAATGAGGATGAAACAGGTTCACTGCGGCTGATGCAATTGCTGTTCGGGCAGGTGAGTACGCCGGTGATGTGGTCTGGCAGCGTCGGCACCAGTTTGCGTACTACATCATATTCATCAATCTGATTGACGGTTGCCTGCGGCGCGTAAATCGCCAACTGGTTCGCCTGTTGCTCGGTCAGGAATATATTCTCAATTTTGATCAGATCCTTACGCCCCAGGTGGTTGGACGGCAAGTTCAGACCGATGGTGATACGCTGGTCGGTTGCGGTTAGCTTAAATAACGTCAGCAGTTTAAAACCTACGTGTGCGGGGATATGGTCGATCACTGTGCCACGTTTGATCGCTTCAACCTGTAATTTATTGTCATGTGTCATGATAGTTTCTTCCTCTTACAGAACCAATTCGCGATTCAACACCAGCGCCAGCAGCGCCTGACGGGCGTATATCCCGTTGCCCGCCTGTTGAAAGTAGTAGGCGTAAGGCGTGGCATCCACATCAATGGTGATCTCATCGACGCGCGGTAACGGGTGCAGCACTTTCAGGTTCGCGCGGGCGTTGAGCAGGTCGGCGGCGCGCAGGATAAATTGGGATTTGATATTGATGTATTCCGACGGATCCAAACGCTCTTTCTGTACGCGTGTCATGTACAGAATATCCAGTTCGCCGACCACTTCATCGATGCTATTGTGCAGGCTGTAAGCAATATTTTTCTCTTTTAACATGCTCAAAATATAGTCCGGCATTGCCAACGCGTCTGGGGCGATAAAGTAGAAGCGGTTGCCGTCGAATTTTGCCAGCGCCTGCGTGAGCGAATGCACGGTACGACCATATTTCAGATCGCCAACCATCGCGATGTTGATGTTATTTAGTCGACCCTGTGTTTCCTGAATGGTAAACAAATCGAGCAGCGTTTGCGTCGGGTGCTGATTCGCGCCGTCGCCGGCATTCAACACCGGGACGCCGCCGGAAAACTCGGTCGCCAGACGTGACGCGCCTTCCTGCGGGTGGCGCATAACGATGGCATCGACATATTGGCTGATGACGGAGAGTGTATCGGCCAGCGTTTCGCCCTTTTTCCCTAACGAGGTATTGTTACTGTCGGCGAAACCCACGACGGAGGCGCCGAGACGATGCATCGCCGTTTCAAAGGATAAACGTGTCCGAGTGGAGGCTTCGAAAAAGCAACTGGCTATCACCTTATGTTTTAACAGCTCAGGCTGGGGCTTGGCCTTCAGGCTAGCGGCGACACGCAACGCTAATTCCAACTCTTCCCGGCTGAGATCGTTAATCGAAATAATATGTTTTTGATAGAGCGGGTTGGCCATGTTGTCTTTCTCCTAACGCGTAAACAGGAAATGCCGTGTTGGGTTGCCCAGATTGTGGGCAAAAAAAAGCCCCTCAATGAGGGGCTTTCTTCGTTGATTAATAACGCAACGGAAAGGAGAATGCAGGCTGACTGCCGGATGGCAGTTGCGGTTGAGAACCAACGACATCAGCAGCGTATTCTTCGGTGTAACGGTGCATAACTCCTCCCGGCAAATTGTCGGGAATTATACGCGCTGATTAGGCTATTTCAAGCGCAATACCTGATTTTTTATGCATCGCAATCGGTTGCGAGCAGGTTATCGCCAGCATTTCCTGCGGGAAGGCGATGGTCGAAGACAAGCCGTGAGGGAACGCGCATATTTTCGTATTAACGTACTGGCAGGTGTCTTCGTTGGAGAGTATAAATATTGTGAAACAGGGTTTCATTTTACTATTGATGAGGTTTTTATGATTACTGGCAATGTCCACCATCTTGAATTGGTTCCTTATTTACCGGCCAAACTGCGTGAAGCGATTGAGTATGTGAAGCAACACATCACGGCGGAGACACCGCTGGGCAAGCATGACATTGAAGGCAATAGCGTCTTTGTGCTGGTCTCTAACGATAGCACTGACCTGTTGGAGAAGCGCCGCGCCGAATATCACGCGAAATATCTGGATATTCAGATTGTATTGTCCGGCGTCGAAGGTATGACGTTCAGTAATCTTCCTGCGGGTAAGCCGGACACCGATTGGCTGGCGGATAAAGACATCGCTTTCTTGCCTGCTGGCGAACAGGAAAAACAGTTTGTGCTGCAGGAAGGCGATTTTGTGGTGTTTTTCCCCGGCGAAGTCCATAAACCGTTGTGCGCCGTTGGCGAACCAGCCCATGTACGTAAAGCCGTGGTAAAAATCGACGCGTCGTTGGTGGCGTAAACCGCGAGAACCATTGCCCTCCCTGTGCTGAGGAGGGCGCCTCTCTTAATTCTGAGCCAGTGTCGCAACCATGACGGCTTTGATGGTGTGCATGCGGTTTTCCGCCTGATCGAACACGATGCTGTGTTCGGATTCGAAGACGTCATCCGTGACTTCCATTCCGCCGTGTAGGCCGTATTGTTCCGCCATTTGTTGACCCACGGTGGTCTGGTCATCATGGAATGCGGGCAGGCAATGCAGAAATTTTACCTGTGGATTCCCGGTTGCGGCGAGCATCGCCCTGTTGACCTGATACGGTTTCAGCAGCGCGATGCGTTCTTTCCACGTTTCCTTTGGCTCCCCCATGGAAACCCAGACATCCGTATAAATGAAATCAGCGCCCGCCACGCCAGCGGCGATATCTTCTGTCAGCGTAATGTTGCCGCCGGTTTGTTGCGCAGCGGCCTGGCACTCCGCCACCAGACTCGCATCCGGCCAGCAGGCTTTTGGCGCAACAAGACGTAAATCCAGCCCGGTCAATGCCGCCGCCTCCAGCATCGTATTGCCCATATTGTTGCGCGCATCGCCGACGTAGACGAGCGTCATTTCCGACAGCGTTTTACCCGGCAAATGTTCTTGCATCGTCAGCAAATCCGCCAGCAACTGCGTAGGGTGAAATTCATTTGTCAGCCCGTTCCAGACTGGCACGCCGGCGTATTGCGCCAGCGTTTCGACAATATGCTGTCCGTGACCGCGATATTGTATACCGTCGTACATTCTGCCCAGTACCCGCGCCGTATCCTTGAGCGATTCTTTATGGCCGATTTGGCTACCGCTGGGGCCGAGATAGGTGACTTGTGCGCCCTGATCGTATGCAGCAACTTCGAAAGAGCAGCGAGTACGAGTCGAATCTTTTTCGAAGATGAGTGCGATATTTTTACCTTGCAGGCGGCGGATTTCCGTCCCCTTTTTTTTATCGGCCTTTAATTGTGCTGATAGGGCTAAAAGATGGGCGAGCTCTTTGGGTGTGAAATCCATTAATCTTAAAAAATGGCGTTTGTAGAACGATTGCATAATAGTTGTCTCCGTGTGGTTTAATTCCACTGGCTGAATTTTAATTCACTTTATATGTGTAATTATTCAAATTCAAGAGGTGGTAGTAAACTTTGTGGTGGAGCAGTCCGCAGGGCTGTGGGACAATAAGCCTTATTGCATCGATTAATGAGGACTGAGGCATGGCAAACCGCCTATTACTGGAAGAGCAACGGGAAGAAACACGCCTAATCATTGAAGAATTGCTGGATGATGGCAGCGATCCTGACGCGCTCTATACCATTGAACACCACTTCTCGGCGGAGAAGTTTGACGTGTTAGAAAAAGTCGCTGTAGAAGCCTTCAAGCTGGGTTATGAAGTTACGGATGCGGAAGAGCTGGAAGTAGAAGATGGCGTATTGCTGATGTGCTGTGATGCCGTTAGTGAGGTGGCGCTTAATGCGGATCTGATTGACTCGCAGGTAGAGCAACTGATGGCATTGGCGGAGCGCTATGGTGTGAATTACGACGGTTGGGGGACGTATTTTGAAGACCCGAATGGTGACGATGACGATGATGATGAAGAGGGTGACAACGATTTTTATGACGAAGACGACGACGGGAAACGCCACTAGTTATTAACCGGCAAGCTGCCCGTGCATGAGCCGTACGTGGCTCAGCTCCGCACCTCTCCTCGACTGGCCGCCGCAGCGTGTCCTGCGGCGTTGCGCCATTTCCGCTTACAGTATCTTCAGCATGGTCACTTCACAATCGGTATGACCCGTGTTACCCATCGAATAAGGAATAGGTTCGAAGCCAAGCGATTCATACAATCGAATTGCGCTGGTCAGATGGGCGGTTGTCTCCAGATAGCAGCGACGAAAAGCGTGTTGACGTGCAAAATCAAGCGCCTTTATCGCTAATTGCCGCGCCAATCCTTTGCCGCGCACGACGGGCAAGCAATACATTTTTTGTAATTCGCACACATCTTCCTCGCCCTCGACCAGTGGCGCAATGCCGCCTCCGCCAACGACGCGGCCTTGGTATTCAATTACCCAATAGGCGCTTCTGGGTTGGTTATAGAGGGAAAACAGCGCATCCAGATTAGGATCGGAAACGGTGTAGCCCTTGTCGGCCGTCAAACCAAATTCAGCCGAAACCTGGCGGATGACCTGAGCGATAGCGGCATCGTCTTGCGCGGTAATGGGGCGAACCCGATGCTGAAGTTGGACTGAGGTCGCAGTTATCATAATACGTACTCTTGCTGTTACGGTTTATGGGGATACGTGATTGTAATACCATTGCGGATGGATGCGAATGATTGAATGGTTCGGTGGCTTGTCGTCAAGAGAAAGACAGACCCTGACAGCGCGTCAGGGTCTGAAAGATGCGTTACAGCGCGGCGATGACTGCTTGCTGCTCCAGCAATTTGGCTTTCGCCACGGCGTAGCCGTCTCGTTTCTCACGCTCTTTAGCCACGACGGCTTCTGGCGCACGTGCTACAAAGCCTTCGTTGGCTAGCTTGCTGTCGATGCGACCAATTTCAGCTTCGATTTTCGCTACCTCTTTTGCCAGACGTTCCAATTCTGCTGCTTTGTCGATCAGGCCAGCCATTGGAATGAGCAGCTCGGCGCCGTCGATGAGTTTCGTGACGGAAACTGGGCCTTTATCGCCCGCAGGCAGCAGCGTAATACTTTCCAGGCGCGCCAGCGTTTGGATAAAGCCGCGATTCTCTTCCACGCGGCGCTGGGCGTCAGCCGTGGCATCACGTAGTAACACGTCCAGCGGTTTGCCCGGCGCGATGTTCATTTCCGCACGAATGTTACGCACGGCGATAATCGCCTGCTTGATCCACTCCAGATCGTCCAACGCCAGCGTATCTTCCTGCGCGGCATCGAACTCAGGAAACGGCTGCAACATGATGGTGTCGGCGCTAATGCCTTTCAACGCTTTAACACGTAGCCAGATGGTTTCTGTAATGAACGGAATAATCGGATGCGCCAGACGCAGCAGCGCTTCCAGTACGGTAACTAACGTATGGCGCGTCCCGCGCAGTTCCGCTTCTGAACCCCCGTTCATGACAGGTTTCGTCAGTTCAAGATACCAGTCGCAGAACTGGTTCCAGGTAAATTCATAGAGAATGTTGGCTGCAATATCAAAGCGATAACCGTCCAGCGCATCACGGTAGGCCTTCACCGTACGGTTGAATTCCGCCAGAATCCAGCGGTCAGCCAGCGACAGCACTTTCTCACCAGCGCCAAAACCACAGTCCTGATCTTCGGTGTTCATCAGCACAAAACGGCTGGCGTTCCACAGCTTATTACAGAAGTTACGATAACCTTCCAGGCGTTTCATATCCCAGTTGATATCGCGCCCCGTCGAGGCTAACGCCGCCAGCGTGAAGCGCAGCGCGTCTGTCCCGTGTGCTTCAATGCCATTCGGGAACTGCTTCTCTGTGCGTTTGCGGATTTTTTCTGCCAATTGCGGCTGCATCATGTTGCCGGTACGTTTCTCCAGCAGCGCTTCCAGCGAAATACCATCGACCATATCCAGCGGGTCGATGACGTTCCCTTTGGATTTGGACATTTTCTGACCTTCCTCATCACGGATCAGGCCAGTCATGTAGACGGTATGGAAGGGCACCTGTGGTTTGCCGTCTTCGTCTTTGATGAAGTGCATGGTCAGCATGATCATGCGGGCAATCCAGAAGAAGATGATGTCGAAGCCGCTAACCATCACGCTGCTGGGATGGAAGGCTTTCAACTCTGGGGTTTGCTCCGGCCAGCCTAAGGTCGAAAACGTCCATAGCCCGGATGAGAACCAGGTATCCAGTACGTCTTCGTCCTGATTCAGGACGACATCGGCGGCAAGATTGTTTTCACGACGCACTTCCGCTTCGTTGCGGCCTACATAAACGTTGCCGTTGGCATCGTACCACGCGGGGATACGGTGACCCCACCACAGTTGGCGGGAGATACACCAGTCCTGGATGTCGCGCATCCAACTGAAATACATGTTTTCATACTGTTTTGGTACGAACTGAATGCGGCCATCTTCAACGGCTTCTACCGCCGGTTTAGCCAGCACGGCCGCGCGCACGTACCACTGATCGGTGAGCATCGGCTCGATCACCACGCCGCCACGGTCGCCATAAGGAACGGTAAGATCGTGTGCCTTGATCTCTTCCAGTAGGCCGAGTTCTTCAAATGCCGCGACGATCGCTTTACGTGCCGCAAAGCGCTCCAGGCCCTGGAAGGCTTCTGGAATGTCGCTGCTGTAAACGGTGCTCGCTTCGCCGTGAGTATCAAACACTTCTGCGCTCTGACGGATATTGCCTTCGAAGGTCAGAATATTCACCATCGGCAACTGGTGACGCTTACCCACCTCGTAGTCGTTAAAATCGTGCGCGGGCGTGATCTTCACGCAGCCAGTGCCTTTTTCCATGTCGGCGTGTTCATCACCCACAATGGGAATACGGCGCCCCATCAATGGCAGGATCACGTCTTTGCCGATCAGATCTTTATAACGCGGATCTTCTGGGTTAACAGCGACGCCAGTATCGCCCAGCATCGTTTCCGGACGGGTGGTCGCGACGACCAGATAATCTTTCCCTTCGGCCGTTTTCGCGCCATCGGCCAGCGGATAACGCAGGTGCCACATCGACCCTTTCACGTCGCGGTTTTCGACTTCGAGATCGGAAATCGCGGTACGTAGTTTCGGATCCCAGTTCACCAGACGCTTGCCGCGGTAAATCAGGTCTTCTTTATACAGACGGACAAACACTTCTTTCACCGCGTTGGACAAGCCTTCATCCATGGTGAAGCGTTCGCGCTCCCAGTCTACGGAGTTGCCTAGACGGCGCATTTGACGGGTAATATTGCCGCCGGATTCGGCTTTCCACTGCCAGATTTTGTCGATGAACGCCTCGCGGCCGTAATCATGGCGCGTTTTGCCTTCCTCTGCGGCGATCTTGCGCTCAACCACCATCTGTGTGGCGATACCGGCATGGTCGGTGCCCGCCTGCCACAGGGTATTTTTACCCTGCATACGTTGATAACGGATCAACGTGTCCATAATGGTTTGCTGGAAAGCATGACCCATATGCAAGCTGCCAGTGACGTTGGGCGGCGGGATCATAATGCTGAAGCTTTCTTTACTCGTGTCGCCGTGCGGCTTGAAGTAGCCTTGCTTTTCCCAGTGTTCGTAGAGCGGCTGTTCGATATCTTGCGGGTTATATTTCGTTTCCATTATGCTCAAAATTCAGTGAGTTGGCGGCGTAGCCGTGGTCAATCGGAAGCCGACGCTGCGATAGGCTTTATAGCGGTCGCGCGCCAACTGTTTCAGGGATTCATCGTAAGGGACAAAGTCTATCACTTCATAGAAAGCGGTGGCAAAATCTGCGAACTGCGGTAGCAGGCTAATCAGCAGATCCCGTGGCGCGTTGCCACGCCGTTGCGGCCAGGCAAGTTCAACTGGCGCGCCGTGACGTGGCCCCTCACCTGCCAGATTGTGGGGCACAAATGCATTGGGATCGCGTTGCCACAGCGCCTCGTCCAGCCTGATAGCCTGCTGCTCGTCTTCACAGGCAATCAGCACGCGCTTTCCTGCTCGCCAGCGTTCAGCCGCCAGATCGCACGCCAGTGCCTCTTGGGCGCTGAGTTCACCGCTTCTGTTGTCGTGCTCAAGAAGATAGAACGTTGCGTTTTTCATGGTTCACACTATGGATAAGGGCCGGAATATCCGGCCCATTACACTTGTCATACTTCATGTTACCTGTGCGTTCACGGCGTTGCTCGGCACACCTAAGAACAATCGCCGGCGTTGGTCATCGCCGTTGTGCGAAATGCTTATTCTACGTCGTTCTGTCCGGCGCGGTTAAGCAGGAATTGTGACAACAGCGCGACCGGGCGACCCGTGGCGCCTTTGGCTTTGCCGGAACGCCAGGCGGTGCCCGCGATATCCAGATGCGCCCAACTGTATTTGCGCGTAAAGCGCGACAGGAAGCAACCTGCGGTGATCGCCCCACCGGGACGGCCGCCGATATTTGCCATATCGGCAAAGTTGGATTCCAGCTGTTCCTGGAATTCGTCGGTCAGCGGCAGACGCCATGCGCGGTCGCCGGACTGCTCGGACGCGCTTAACAGCTCGTGCGCCAGCGGATTGTGGTTCGCCATCAACCCGGTGATGTGGTGCCCCAGCGCGATCACGCACGCGCCGGTCAGCGTGGCGATATCAATCACGACATCCGGCTCATAGCGCTCAACGTAGGTCAGCGCATCACACAACACCAGACGCCCTTCCGCATCGGTGTTCAACACTTCCACCGTTTGGCCGGACATCGTAGTCAGCACGTCGCCCGGACGATAGGCGCGCCCATCGACCATATTTTCACATCCGGCCAGTACGCCGACGATATTCAACGGTAGCGCTAGTTCGGCCGCCATACGCATCACGCCGTAGACCGTCGCCGCGCCGCACATATCGTATTTCATTTCATCCATGCTGTCGGCGGGTTTAATGGAGATGCCGCCGGAATCGAACGTTAGCCCTTTACCGACCAGCACGATTGGCCGGGCGTCAGGATTCGGATCGCCTTTGTATTCAATAACTGACATCAACGATTCATTCTGCGACCCGTGACCCACGGCCAGATAGGCATTCATACCCAGCTCTTTCATCTGCTGTTCGCCAATCACGCGCGTGATGATGTTCTGGCTGTAGGTATCAGCCAACTGGCGCGCCTGCGAGGCCAGATAGGCCGCGTTACAAATATTTGGCGGCATATTACCGAGATCTTTCGCAGCCTTGATACCCGCGGCAATCGCCAGACCGTGCTGGATGGCGCGCTCGCCGCTGGTTAGCTCACGACGCGTTGGCACGTTGAAGACCATTTTGCGTAGCGGACGACGCAGCTCGACCTTATTGCTTTTAAGCTGATCGAAGGTATACAGCGTTTCTTTGGCGGTTTCGACCGCCTGGCGCACTTTCCAATAGGTGTTGCGGCCTTTCACGTGCAGCTCGGTCAGAAAGCAGACCGCTTCCATTGAGCCGGTTTCGTTCAGCGAGTTGATCGTTTTCTGAATCACCTGTTTGTACTGGCGTTCATCAAGCTCTCGCTCTTTACCGCAGCCAATCAGCAGAATGCGCTCGGAAAGAATGTTAGGTACATGGTGCAAGAGCAGTGATTGCCCCACTTTGCCTTCTAATTCACCACGGCGAAGCAACGCGCTGATATAGCCGTCGCTGATTTTATCGAGTTGTTCGGCAATAGGGGACAGACGACGCGGCTCAAACACGCCGACGACAATGCAGGCGCTGCGTTGTTTTTCCGGACTACCGCTTTTTACGCTGAACTCCATGTACTCTCCTGAATCTTAAAGACAAAGGCAGGGGCAACGGCTAGAATATGAAACTCCGTAATACTTTCCCGCCGTTGCGTTAACATAACCTGTGTTAATCTAAACGACATAGCGAACCTGTTTGCGTGACGAATAAGCAGGTTCTGATACAACAGCTCAAACGTAGTGTGTTGTAATACCGTTTTAGCCAAGTGCGCTAGCAAAAATGAGTATAAATGGCGCGTTAGCGATGAAACTATCGACTTTCCTGCAAAAAGACAAGTTTTCACAGGCGTAATTAAGCGTGATCATTATTCGATATCTGGTTCGAGAAACCGTTAAAAGCCAACTGGCCATCCTTTTTATCCTGTTACTGATTTTCTTTTGCCAGAAATTAGTGCGGATATTGGGTGCCGCCGTGGATGGTGAAATCCCAACAAATCTGGTTATTTCTCTATTAGGGCTAGGTGTGCCGGAGATGGTGCAACTTATTCTGCCGCTCAGCCTATTCCTCGGCGTATTGATAACGTTTGGCCGCCTCTATTCGGAAAGCGAGATCACCGTTATGCACGCCTGTGGGTTGGGTAAGCGCGTGTTGCTGAAGGCCGCGTTGATTCTGGCGCTGTTTACTGCGGTTATCGCCACCGTCAATGTCACATGGCTCAGCCCGTGGTCATCTCGGCATCAGGAAGAAGTCCTCGCGGAAGCGAAGGCGAATCCCAGTATGGCCGCCCTGGTAGAAGGGCAATTCCAATCGGCTCAGGGCGGCAACGCGGTATTGTTTGTTGGCAATGTTAAGGGGACGGAGTTCGAGCATGTCTTCCTGGCGCAGTTACGTCCGAGCGGTAACGCCAGACCTTCGGTCGTCGTCGCCGATCGTGGTCATATCACGCAAAATGCAGACGGAACGCAAGTCGTGACGCTGGATAACGGTTCCCGTTACGAGGGCACGGCGCTTTTGCGCGATTTCCGTATCACGAATTTCACTAACTATCGGGCGGTGATCGGCCACCAGACCGTGACGCTAAACAACAGCGATGTGCAGCAAATGGGTATGCAGGCTCTCTGGCGCTCGGACGCACACGACGCGCGCGCCGAGTTTCACTGGCGTTTAACGTTGATTGTTTCGGTGCTGATTATGGCGCTAATGGTGGTGCCGTTGAGTGTGGTGAACCCACGACAGGGCCGGGTACTGAGTATGGTGCCTGCGATGCTGCTTTATCTGATCTTCTTCCTGCTGCAAAGCTCATTGCGATCTAATGCCAGCAAAGGAAAAATCGATCCCATGATATGGGTTTGGCTGACCAACCTGACGTACTTTGGCATCGCGGTGATGCTTAACCTTTGGGATACGGTACCCATGCATAAAGTGCGTGCCCGCTTGGCCCCGTGGATGCTTAAAACACAAGGAGCGGCCTAATGTTTGGCGTATTAGACCGTTATATCGGTAAAACGATTTTTACCACTATCATGGCGACGCTGTTCATGCTGGTGTCGCTTTCCGGCATCATCAAGTTTGTCGACCAGCTACGCAAAGTCGGGCAGGGAGAGTATTCGGCGCTCGGCGCTGGATTATATACGCTGCTGAGCGTACCGAAAGATATTGAAATTTTCTTTCCCATGGCGACGTTGCTCGGCGCGCTACTCGGACTGGGGCAGCTTGCAACCCGCAGTGAATTGGTCGTAATGCAGGCATCCGGCTTTACCCGCTTGCAGATCGCCGCCGCGGTAATGAAAACCGCAATTCCGCTCGTGCTGCTAACGATGGCGATTGGCGAGTGGGTTTCTCCGCAAGGGGAACAGATTGCGCGTAATTACCGTTCTCAGATGATTTCCGGTGGATCGATGATCTCCACGCAGGGCGGGCTGTGGGCAAAAGACGGCAATGACTTTATTTACATTGAACGCGTGGTCGGCGATAAAACGCTATCTGGTGTCAATATCTACCACTTTGACGATCGAAACAAATTGCTCTCTGTTCGCTATGCGGCTTCCGCAGATTTTGAGGAGGATAGGAACGTCTGGAAACTTTCGCAGGTGGATGAATCTGACTTGCGCGATGGCAAACAGATTGGCGGTAGCCAAACGCTCAGCGGGGAATGGAAAACTAATCTGACACCCGACAAGCTTGGCGTGGTGGCATTGGAACCTGACGCACTGTCGATCAGAGGGCTGCATGAGTACGCCAAGTACTTGAAGCAAAGCGGACAAGAAGCGAGCCGTTATGAACTGAACATGTGGAGTAAAATTTTTGCCCCGGTGTCGGTTGCGGTGATGATGCTTATGGCTGTCTCTTTCATCTTCGGCCCGCTACGCAGCGTCTCGGCGGGTTCGCGAATTGTAATTGGTATCAGCTTCGGCTTCTTCTTCTATTTACTAAATGAAATTTTTCGCCCCCTCAGCCTGGTCTATGGCTTGCCGCCAATATTGGGAGCATTAGTGCCTAGCCTGCTGTTTATGGTTATTAGTCTATTGCTGCTATTAAAGCGGCGTTAAGCTTATCTTGTGACCAGCGCTATGTTAGAAGTGGGGTAAAAATGAACTGGCGCTGTTTTTTTCAGCATTCGATGCGCCAGAATGCGGATTAATCTTGTGTCATCAAGATCAAACGGTATAATGCACCTCGTTTTCCGCATACCTCTTCAGTGCCGAAGTGGCGAAATCGGTAGACGCAGTTGATTCAAAATCAACCGTAGAAATACGTGCCGGTTCGAGTCCGGCCTTCGGCACCATCGTATGAAAATTAAGTCACCTCAGGGTGGCTTTTTTTATGTCCGTAATCGTCCAGTAATGTCCATATCTATCTGTAAAATAACGATTTTAATTTAATTCCACACTCTGCAATTTTGTCTATTTTATCCACAGTGGTCTTTTCCCGTCCATTGACATCCAGATGATTTGGGGGTCAAGATAAGGGTCAATTCACTTCGATTATGAGTTGACCCCCAAATTATGGCGCTGACCGACGTTGTTGCCCGTACCGCCAAGCCCCGCGAGAAAGCCTATAAGCTCGCGGACGCGCACGGCCTGTATCTTTTGGTGAGTCCTAACGGCTCTAAGCGCTGGTATCTCAAGTACCGCTTTGAAGGTAAGGAAAGCCGGATTGCGTTCGGTGCCTATCCGCTAGTCTCGCTGGCAAAGGCCAGAGAGAAGCGTGACGAGGTGCGATTGCTGCTGTTGGAGGGCATTCACCCAACGGAAAAGCGTGAAGAAGAAAAAGAGCAGGCGCAAGAGGCGTTGAATACTTTTGCGAAGGTCGCGCAGGACTGGCACCGGAACATTAGCCAAAACAGGTGGTCAGAAACACACGCCGGACGGGTATGGCGTGATATGGAACGAAATCTGCTGCCTGCTATCGGGCATCGCCATATTGCCGACCTGAAAACTAAAGACCTGCTGGAGCCGCTGAAAGTCGTCGAACAGAACGGTCATCTTGATTTGGCGTCACGGCTGCGCCAGCGCGTCACCGATATTATGCGTTATGCGGTGCAAAACGATCTGATAGAGCGTAATCCCGCGCACGATCTCTCCGGTGCGATAGCCGCGCCAAAAGCTACCCATCGGCCAGCCCTGAAACTGAATAAACTGCCGGATTTTCTGGCACGGATAGAACGCCACAAAGGGCGGGCGTTAACCAGACTGGCCTTAAAACTCACGCTGTGCGTTTTTATCCGCTCCAGTGAGCTACGCTTTGCCCGCTGGCCGGAAATCGATTTTAAACGTGCCATGTGGACGATACCGGCTGAACGTGAAGCCATTCCCGGCGTGAAGCATTCGCAGCGCGGCGCAAAGATGCGCTCTGAACATCTGGTGCCGTTATCCCGACAGGCTTTAGCGCTGCTGGAAGAGATTAAGGCCATCAGCGGTGCTCATGAACTGATCTTCCCCGGCGATCGTCGGCCAACTAAACCGATGAGTGAAAACACCGTCAACAACGCATTACGAACCATGGGCTATGACACCACTACCGAAGTGTGCGGACACGGCTTCCGCACCATGGCCTGTAGCGCACTGGTAGAATCCGGTCAGTGGTCACGGGATGCGGTGGAGCGCCAGATGAGTCATCAGGAACGCAACGGCGTTCGTGCTGCCTATATCCACAAAGCGGAACATCTGGATGAGCGCAGGCTAATGCTGCAATGGTGGGCAGATTATCTGGATGCCAATCGGAAAGAGTATGTGGTGCCGTATGAGTTTAAAAAGATCTGATTCATTCGTGAGTTAACGATGAAAACAACGAAAAAACTAGCGGGAGCGCTCACTGCTCTGATTGAGAAGGCAGAACAACGTCATCAGAAAGTCTTACAGGGGCTTGCCGATGTTGATGCAGGGCGTGTTGTGAATCACGCTGATATGCAGGCGTTCATCACCAGATTGAAGAAAGCATAATCGATAGAAATACGGGGCGTATCCTGTATCTAAAGCCTATGCATTAAGCTCCGCACCAGCCCCTTTTTTGGGAGGGGCTGGCACTCATTTTTCTTATGTAGATGATTTTTCCTGCTGTTCATAATACCCAAGTATCATTTCTGCCAGATCGTCTTCTACCGTATAGAAATAGCAAGCCGGGACGTGCAGCACCGATGCTAAGCGGCAGGCCAGCTCAAAATCCGGCGTGTGAATACCGCGCTCATATTGATTCATGCGAGCGCTGGCCGTCGCTTCATCAATTCCTGCAAGAATACCTAAGCGTTCCTGTGACAGGCCAGCCTTTAAGCGTGCGGCTTTTAAACGATGAGGTAGCATGAGAATCCCGATCTCTGACTGACTTGCCGCGATTCTCATCTGTGCGTCTTGAAAATATACTAAGTAATACTTAGTATTTAGTTTGTCTGTTTACTTGAAATATCAATGGGGAAGGTGATGACACCACATAACGACTGGCATCAGGCAGATGTTATTGCGGCATTACGAAAAAAAGGGACTACATTGTCGGCACTATCACGTTCGGCAGGGCTAAGTTCCTCAACGCTCGCCAATGTGTTTTCCCGCCCGTGGCCGAAAGGAGAATGGCTTGTGGCTACGGCGTTGAATGTGCATCCTGCGGAAATTTGGCCAAGCCGTTATTTTGATGAGTCAGGGGTATTGCGAGATCGAAAGGCAAGAAGAAAAAGGGGTAAGGCAGAGTAAGCGATTAGCAGGCATCCCCCACCTTTCCCCCACTTACTCAGGGATCACGCCTTCCCCCACCTGATTTTCACCACTTTGTTAAAAATGTTTATTTATTATTGAGTTAAGTCATTCCCCCACTTCGCGCCTATATATGCGTGGGAAGTGGGGGAAAATGCCGGATAGAGAGGCTCATTATCCGTTCGCCCCCACTTTCCCCCGTTTAATCCCCCACCTTATTCCGTTGCGATAGCGGCGTGATCCGTTCCCCGTCAAAGGCGATCAGACCATCCTTTTCCAGCTTGTCCAGCCAGCGGGTGAACTTCTTGTTCACATCAAAGCCCATTGCCCGCATATCGTCACGCACCAATGAACGGGTGCAGCCTTCGCCGTTGGCCGTGCGAGAGCGAATAGCCTGCCAGAGGGCAAAATGGTTTTCCGTCAGCCGTGGGATACCGACTAAATCGGGATCGCTGGCAGCCTCATCTTCTCTGACTTCGCGGCCTTCATCGTTCAGCACCAGCGAAGTGATCTGATCGCCATCATCATCTACGTACAGATCAACGGCATTCAGGTCATAGGCGCGACGCGGCGGTTCTTCCGCATCCTTCATCTTGGTGCAACTGAGGATCAACGCGCCGCCTTCACCTTCACGCCGGACGTTAAATTCCACGTCCAGCGCGGCACGGAAGGCGCTGGAGCCGCGTGCTCCTTTATCCTGATCTTTACCGGAATGATGGATAATCAGCACCGTGGCCTGTGTTGCCGCTTTAATCGCGTCACATCCCTGAATAAATGCGCCCATATCTTTAGCCGCGTTCTCATCCGAACCGCCAAAACAGCGGGCGAGCGTATCCAGAATAATCAGGCGAACCGGCATACCGGAGGCGACTTTCACATCGCGGGCGGCACGTATCACCTGCTGCACGCTCTCTGGGCTGGCCGGAAAAATCGGGCAATCGACACGATACAGTGCATCGATCGGGCTACCGCCGTTAAGCGTCTGCTCCCATGCCCGGATACGGCGGGGAACGCCGATCCCGCCTTCACCAACGACATAAATCACCGCCCCCTGTGTCACCGGCTTGCCTGCCCACGGTTTTCCGGTGGCGATGTGGCATCCCCACGATACCGCCAGAAACGACTTATACGAACCGCTGGCACCGTAAGCGCTGGCGACGGAGGAACTCGGCAGATAGCCTTTAATCAGGTAGTCCTGCCGCGTATCAAAACCGTCAGAGCCTCTGCGCAGGGGTAATGCGGTGTTGAAAGCCGGTGTAGCAGAATCGGTGCGCACTAACGGGGTATACATCGTGTCAGGCTGATAACGTTGTTTATTGAACGCGGATTTAGTGGCCTCAAGACCATATTGCTGACGGTAATCATCCCAGTCACAGAGCGTTGTGGTGGGCGGTAACGATACCCAGCCGTCCACCGCAAGCGCGGCTTTTTCAGCCTGCTCTTTACCGATATTGGTTGAACCATCGGCATGCAGGTCATGATCGCCCGCCAGAATGATAGTGGCATTGGGATACCAGCCACGCAGGGCTTGTGCAACATTCATCAGGTTATTGGCCGACACCGCCGCAACCACCGCCGCCGTAGTGATCTGGCTGATGGTCAGGCCGGTGGCATACCCTTCGGTGATCACGATGGTGTCCGGCTCTTTCGGGTAATGCACCGCGATGAAAGCGCCTTTCAACTGTGAACCCGGCAGCAGGCGCTTTTCTCCGTCGTCGTTAATCAACTGTGCGCCAATTAGTTCACCGGAAACACGATGCAGCTTCAGCAGCAGGCTTCCCTCATCAAACAGCACGCCGCCAATGCGCATTTTTTGCTGCGCGGTCAGGCGGGCATGGACGATAGAGAACCCTTTGGCTTTCAGGTAGGCGCTCTCGCCGTTCCTTGAATGGGTCAGCATCTGCTTGATTTTGTCGGCCAGCGGCGGGCGCTCAGCGGCTTTTTCCCTGGCTGGCGCGGTTGAGGCGGGGATCGTCAGCGCGGCCACCTGTTTTGCGGCGTCTGACAGGTCGCAGTTTTTCACCCGTGAGACCAGATCAAGGCCATCGCCATGACCGCACTGATTGCAAAACCACGTTCCCCGTCCTTCTTTGTCGTCAAAGCGGAAGCGATCTTTGCCACCGCAGGCAGGACAAGCGCCATGTTTACCGCCGGAAGGCACCGGAATAGCCAGCGCGGACAGAATGGCACGCCAGCGGTGGCGCGACTGTGCGGTAATGTCTGAAACGAACTTACTCATCGTCAGCCACCTCCGCTTGCAGTGCGTCATTCAACTGGTTCAGACGTTCCCACAGGATAAAGATCAGCAGCTCTTTCGCGAGTGCGTTGTCGAGTTCAATGATGGCGTAGGCCAGTGCCCGACAGTGATCAACGAGTTCTTCTAACGTCAGGGGAGTGGGGTCATACATGATGTACCCCCGCAGAAAAAAAGAAAGATTGCGGGTAGAGAAAGGGAAGGATCGTAGCCATAAGGCAGCCTCCGTGGTAAGCAGGGTATCACTACCACCTGAGACGCCAACCTCTATGGTGGTAGCCCAGACGGGGTTGGCGTAACCGGTTACCACGTAGCCCGGCGCTCCTTGCGGAGCCCCCGCCTGAGCCACCATTGACAGGTATGCGCAGGCATCGCCTAATAAAAGACACGTAATAAATCCGTGTCTTTTAGGCAACGTGGTAAGTGTCGGAACGCCAATTCCGGCTGCGGATTTTGCCGCAGCATCAGCAGTATATCGTAAATTGCCCGCCAGAAAAAAATAACAATGCATCATGGTTTAACCTCCCCGCGCTGGCTGATACGCGCCGCGATCCAGTCATTCACCTCACTTTCCACCCACGCTACCGAGCGAGCGCCGATTTTGACCGTCTGAGGAAATTCCCCCTGCTTCATCAGCAGGTAAATCCATGATTTCCTGAGGCCGGTTTTTTTCATCACACCCGATAAACGAATCAACGTGTTATCCGTCATGTTCAATCCTCCTTCCGGGTGTAAACCCGCTCGACATAGCGCCCCCGACCATCACCGTGGCCGAGATCCATAGAGGTTAGTGCTCTGGCTTCACTGCGGGAAAAACCCTGTGACAGATAATAACGCATGGCATCCTGCGCCCATGCGTAGCGCAGGCTGTGTGGGGAGTAGTGGCCGGTCAGCCCTAAGCGGGTGGTCCGCGTGCGCCAGAAGTTCATGGCGGTTTTCAGGTCGGGTTTATCGATCAATCTGCCGTTACGCGCCTTGGCCACCTTTAGCGCCTCGTTTACTGCCCGTTGAATCGCTTCGCGATCGATAATCCGGGTTTCGCGCGGCCTGCCGCCTTTAGTACCAAACACCACGGTCAGCGTCTGTTGATGGCGCTCAAGCTGCTTTTCCCACGTTTTCAGTGAACTGGCGCATTGCACCGCTTCCTGAGAACGCAGCCCCAGCAATCGGGCAAGCTGAAGTGCGCAGGCCAACCCTTTATCACGCTGTTGCGCTGCAAGCAGAACGGCCTGATAACGTTCGTCCGGAATGGCGAATTTTGTCCCGGCACGGCTTGCCCCACTCAGCCCCAGCGCGTTATTGGTCAGGCGGTCGGACGCGGCGAGCTTTTCCCGTCCTCCCTGCTTAAACACTGTGCGCAACGCTGCCATTTCGTTGTGCAGGGTACGAAGGGCAATCTGCTGTGACAGGCGTTCGGCGACATAACTTTCGATATGTCTGGCCTTGAGATACTGAACGTCACGCACCTGAATATTCAGCGCCAGCAGGTGACGGCACAGCCTGTCCATGATGCGGATACGATCATGAACCGTCTTGTAGCTCCCGCCAGCCTGTTTCGCCAGCGTGGTCATTTCACGACTTAATTTACTCATGCAACTTACCTCTCATAATTCAACTGGATGCTTTTCTCTGGCGCATGGGAAAGGGCAGAAACAATCGCAATTGACCTGCCTTGAACGATACCTGTGCGCCAGAGCGGACAGCAGTTGAGGTCTTGGGAGGTGTCGGTGATGCACTCGGTGCGGCCGCCTGCGGTTGCAGGATTTCCTCTCAGGCCGTTAGGCCTGCCTCGGTATCGGTTCAATCTCCTGTAAAAAAAAGCGATCAGTCCGGCACAAACGGGTGTGTCAGATTCATGACGCGGCGGTTGAGGTGCATGTCTCAGGGGCTGATAGGGTCTTCGGCTGCGGCGTCACTTTCATCCGTTGACACGGAAAAAGTGACGCCGGTGCAGACGTTGCCGGCAGGCGCGTAGCAGATGCCTGACGGCATAGCAACGCGCAGCCTGCACGTTCACACGCGCAGACGCAAATCATTGAGACGAGTAAAATCGAAGTCGCGTGAAAACGCGAACTTACGAGGATAAGCGCTGTTTAAGCCGCTTATGAAGTGAAACCACCACAACGATAAACGTTGCAGCTACGGCCAGTCTCCTACGGTATGGAAGCCGCTCTCTGGCTGGGTATAGTAAGCCCACAACAATGTTGGGCTTGAAGTAAAGTTTAGCGGAACCTTCATCGTCACGCTCGTAGCGGCGTTCAAACTACCTGACGACATCTGCTTTCAAAGGATGGCAGATTTACCGCGCTTCTTAATCACGCTCCCTTCCTTTCAGGCGATGGAAGAGTAAAAGTGTCGTGTGGTCGCCCGAAGGCGTCAGTCTCAGACCACGCTCCATTCCTTATGACTTTGGCAGTGTGACCACCCGAAGGCGCTTCTCACAGGTCACTCGTATCATCCCGATACTGGAAACATTGGTGGCTGTCATCGACAGCAGGTTTTCACGGTCAAAAATACGACAAAGTTTTGCAGACTTCAAGCGCTTTGACTCTGCCAGAAAAAAGAGTAATCTAGCACCAAGTGCTATAGTTAAGGTTGCAGGATGTCTGCCTGATGCGTGTATTCAAAACCAAATGGTTCACTAGGGCGGCTAAATCCCACGCCATCAAGGATAGCGAGTTGTGTGAAGCTATTGAGGCGGTAATGCAAGGGAAAGCTGACGATCTCGGCGGCGGCGTTTATAAGAAGCGGCTGAACCAGAATCGCGATCGCGCCATCATACTGGCAAAAGGTGGGCAGCATTGGTTTTACACGTTCCTGTTTGCCAAGCAGGATATGGCAAATATCGATAATCGCGAACTGGCCGGATTCCGCGAATTAGCGAAGCACTATGCAACCCTTGCCGATGAAAAAATTACGGTACTGATTAAGAGTAAAGAACTGGTGGAGATTTGTCATGACCGCAAAAAGTAAATTCAAGAGTCCTGCATTTGAGGCTATTCACAGCGCGGCTTCTGGATTATTCAGTGTCGACGCTATCCCTCAGGAAACCATGCGCAACTTTGACAAAGCGTGCCTCAACAGCGTGGACGATCTTCAACCTATTGAGATTAAGGCGTTACGTGAAAAGCTGAACGTCAGCCAGCCTGTTTTCGCCAGCTACCTGAATACCAGTGTTTCAACGGTACAAAAATGGGAAAGCGGCGTAAAACGCCCTAGCGGGTTATCGCTAAAACTGCTTACCGTGGTGCAGAAGCATGGTTTGAAGGTATTGGTTTGATGTTTTTTAATTATCCTGCCATGCTGGCTTTTAAGCTATATACAGCTTTGGTAGTATCATATTGGTGTCAAAAATGAATTATACTGATCTTGCTAATTATAAACAAAATAGGGAGTTTTATGAGTAGAATAGATTATAGTTCTTGGCCACGATTGTCGTTATCTGTATCAAATTTACGACTTGACAAAGAAAATCCAAGAATTCCAAGTTACATTACAATTAGAACAACAAAAGATATACTAAATTATTTATTCCAAAATGAACGAATTGAAAGGCTTGCACATAAAATTGTAGAAAAGGGGTTTATATCACACGATCCTATATATGTAGTTAAAGAGGGTGAAAACTACGTAGTGGTAGAAGGAAACCGCCGAGTATCTGCGCTGAAATGTTTGATTGATCCAGAATTAGTTCCTTCACCAGCTAAACGACGAAAAATCGAATTATATAAAAATCGTCTAGGCTCCGATTTGATAGAAAAAATAGATGTATTTGTTGCTCCATCAAGAAGAGCCGTTGAAAATGTTCTTTTTGAATTACATGCAGAAGGAAAGCTTCAGTGGAGTAGACAGCAAAAAAATAAATTTATTGCTAGTATTGGTATTGACAGTGGTGAGTCAATTCAGGATATTGCAGAAAGATTTAATGTTAAAGTTATAGAAATACAAGATTCAGTCCAAGAGTACCTTTTAGAGAGATATTTTACAGAGCTAGAGTTACCTACTGATATTGAAGATAAAGCGTTAATGTCAAAATTTAATATTAGTACTATATCTAGGTTGGTTAATTCAAAAATATTTAAAGAAAAAACAGGTTTTAGAATCGAAGAAAATAGATTAAGAACAGATACTTCTAAATCGTATTTCAACGCATTGCTGAGACAGTTTGTAATTGATATTGTTACAAAGAAAATTGATTCTCGTAAGTTAAATACAAGTAAGCAAATAGATTCTTATATTGAAAGCGAGATGGAGAAGATACCTGTAGGAATACATGATGGAAGTGTGGATTTTACTCCAGATAATAGTAATACGAAGGTCTCATCGGATGATGTTGAGATTAGTAAGCCTCGAAGAAAACCTAAGGAAACCTTAATACCCAAGGGAGTTAATTATATTACTGGAAGCGATAAGTTAGATATATTGATTCAAGAAGCACAAGGCATGCTTATTGATACGTATAAAAATGCGGCTGCTTTATTGTTACGTTCAATTGTTGAAATATCAGTAGTAAGAATTTTTGAAATTCATGGGAAAAAAGATCAGTGTCTGAACGGTAATGGAAGAGTTAAAAATCTTTCTGATAACATTAATGCTCTCGTGAAGAGAGATGTATGGTTTACTAATAAGGCTTATCTGGCCGACTTAACAAGATTTATATCTAAAGATAGTGCTAACTGGAATTCTTTAGACTCATTGAATCGTTATGCGCATGGTGAATATACCCTACCAGATAGGGATATGCTAAAATCAGTTTGGTTAATTGCAAAACCATTAGTTACAATTTGTGTTGAACATCAATCTAAGCCAAAGAATATATAAATAGTGGTTTTTATTACGAATAATATTGTATAATACAAAAAGTACATGTTATTTTTAGGTGAGCTATGCCAGTAACTTATTCCCCTCTTCGCTACCCTGGAGGTAAAACAGCCATCTATCCGATGGTTTCAAATATAATCCAGAATAATTCACTAAATAAATGTAAATATGCCGAGCCATATGCTGGTGGTGGTGGGCTTGCGCTAGCTCTTCTTTTTGGTGGGTTTGCTGAAGAGATTCATTTGAATGATCTAGATCGTTCAATTTGGGCTATCTGGCATTCTATTCTTAATGATACAGAAGCGTTTATAGATAGAATAGAAAATACCGAGATAACTATTGATGAATGGTATAAACAAAGAAATATTCAAAATAATAAGAATAGCGCTAATGTACTAGATTTAGGATTCTCATCATTTTTCCTCAATAGGACGAATAGATCTGGAATTATTTTAAAAGCTGGTGTAATTGGCGGGCTAAAACAAGAAGGTGATTACAAGCTGAACTGTAGATTTAATAAAGATGATTTAATAAAAAAAATAGTAAAAATAAAAAAACATAAAGATTCTATAAAAATTTATAACGAGGATGCAGTAGATTTTATAAAAAAAATAGATGATCGCAGCGGAAATGATTTTTTCATGTATATAGATCCTCCATATTTTGAGAAGGGGGCTAGTTTATATACGAATTTTTACAATGAAAATGATCATGCCGCTTTATCTAAAGTTATCTCATCTATTAGAGTTCCTTGGATATTAACTTATGATAATGCATTGAAAATAAAAGAAATTTATAAAATAAATAATATGTATGAATTCTATTTGAATTATAGTGCCGCAAAGAAGCGTATCGGTACTGAGTTGTTAATTGTTTGCAATGATATCAATATCCCTGAGAACCTCATAGGTGATAAAATTATCAAGTTATCTTAGTGGTTTTTTAATTATAGCTAAATGGTTTTTATTTTATAGACAATATTAAATAATTAAATGGCAGTGTTATTCAAGTATTTTATGTGGAAAAATAGCTCATTCATTATTTCTATCATTAGTATGGTTTTAAAACCCTTATTGTATAAAAGGGGTCAATATGGTGGTCATTAAATCCATTTGTTTATTTTAAGTAGCTATTAATCAATGTATTAAATTTAGTTGCGAGTCCGGCCTTCGCACCATCGTATGAAAATCAAGTCACCTTAGGGTGGCTTTTTTTATGTCCATAATCGTCCAGTAACGTCCATATCTATCTGTAAAATAACGATTTTAATTTCATTCCTCTCGCTGCGATTTTGTCTGTTTTATCCACAGTGGTCTTTTTTCGTCCATTGACATCCAGCTGATTTGGGGGGCAATTCACTTCGATTATGCGTTGACCCCCAAATTATGGCGCTGACCGACGTTGTTGCCCGCACCGCCAAGCCCCGCGAGAAAGCCTATAAGCTCGCGGATGCGCACGGCCTGTATCTTTTGGTGAGTCCTAACGGCTCTAAGTGCTGGTATCTCAAGTACCGCTTTGAAGGTAAGGAAAGCCGGATTGCGTTCGGTGCCTATCCGCTAGTCTCTCTGGCGAAGGCCAGATAGAAGCGCGATGAGATACGATTGCTGCTGTTGGAGGGCATTCACCCAACGGAAAAGCGCGAAGAAGAAAAAGAGCAGGCGCAAGAGGCGTTGAATACTTTTGCGAAGGTCGCGCAGGACTGGCACCGAAACATTAGCCAAAATCGGTGGTCAGAAACGCATGCAGGACGGGTATGGCGCGATATGGAACGAAATCTGCTGCCTGCTATCGGGCATCGCCATATTGCCGACCTGAAAACCAAAGACCTGCTGGAGCCGCTGAAAGTCGTCGAACAGAACGGTCATCTTGATTTGGCATCACGGCTGCGTCAGCGCGTCACCGATATTATGCGTTATGCGGTGCAGAACGATCTGATAGAGCGTAACCCCGCGCAAGACCTTTCCGGCGCGATAGCCGCGCCCAAGGCCACCCATCGGCCAGCCCTGAAACTGAATAAACTGCCGGATTTTCTGGCACGGATAGAACGCCACAAAGGGCGGGCGTTAACCAGACTGGCCTTAAAACTCACGCTGTGCGTTTTTATCCGCTCCAGCGAGCTACGTTTTGCCCGCTGGCCGGAAATCGATTTTAAACGCGCCATGTGGACGATACCGGCTGAACGTGAAGCCATTCCCGGCGTGAAGCATTCGCAGCGCGGCGCAAAGATGCGCTCTGAACATCTGGTGCCGTTATCAGAGGGTCTTACAGGGATTTGCTGATATTGATGCAGGGCGTGTTGTTAATCACTTTGATATGCAGGCGTTTATCGCCAGACTGAAGCAAGCATAATCGATAGAAATACGGGCGTATCTTGTATCGAAAGCCTATGCATTAAGCGCCGCGCCAGCCCCTTTTTTGGAGGGGCTGGCGCTCATTGTTCTTATGTGGATGGTTTTCCTGCGGCTCGTAGTTCCCAAGTATCGTTTCCGCCAGATTGTTTTCCATCATTAGAATCTTATCTTTTTACAATCTATAAGCTGTTTTCTCACTTTACAGCTTATATGCTGTATTTTATTCTTACAGCTTATAGGGTGTATTATGCAAAAACAGCCTATAGTATGTATCAGCATCTAAATAAGGGTAAGTGCCTTATGAATACAGTTTATCCGTTAAAAACCTTGAATCAGTTGCGCCCATTGCTGATTGGCTTTCGTAAGGCGAAGGGGCTGACGCAAAAAGACGTGTCTGAACGGTTAGGTGTCACACAGCAAACCTATGCCCGCTTGGAAGCAAATCCTGGCAGTGCCAGTATCGAGCGCTTGTTTAAAGTGCTCACCGTTCTGGGGGTTGAGATGGTGCTGTCTTCTGGACCAAACGTACATTTATCTCTGTCATTCCCAACGATGGAAGAGTCAGAAAAGCCAATAGACTCACCCGCCAGACGGGAAAAATGGTGACACTATGCCTCGAACACAACAGCGTTTAGCAATATGGATGAATGGAATCCAAGTGGGATTCTGGGAAAAGATCCGAGGCGAAGATAGGTTGCAATACCTTCCCGAATGGATCGCTGATGAACAAGGAAGACCTTTATCGCTTTCTTTGCTTTTCACCCCCGGTAATCAGATGTGGCGCGGCAATGTGGTACGCGACTATTTTGATAATTTATTGCCTGACAGCGAAGGTATACGCAGGCGGTTAGCAACGCGTTACCAGGCTGATAGCCTTGAGCCCTTTGATCTGTTGGCTGAGCTGGGGAGAGACTGTGTTGGCGCAATACAGTTACTGAATGGTAATGAGGAGCCCGCAGATCTCTTTTCCGTGAATTATCGCCCGCTTTCTGAAGCTGAAATCGCCGCTATATTGCGTAATACAACAGCGTCATTGTTGCCAGGTCGGCAGGATGATGCTGACGATGTGCGTTTATCGATTGCCGGTGCGCAGGAAAAAACGGCTTTACTCTGGCATGAAGGACAATGGTGCTTGCCAGAAGGGAGTACCCCTACGACGCATATTTTCAAGTTACCACTCGGGCTAGTGGGTAATAGGCAAGCGGATATGAGTACGTCGGTTGAAAATGAATGGCTATGTTCTTTGATCCTTAAGGAATATGGAATTCCTGTCGCAAAAACACAGATTGCGCAGTTTGAAGATCAGAAAGTATTGGTTGTTGAGCGTTTTGACAGAAGATGGTCAAGCGATCGGCAATGGATCATTCGCTTGCCACAAGAGGATATGTGTCAGGCTCTGGGGGTTTCCCCGCTACGAAAATACCAGTCTGATGGGGGGCCAGGGATTTCCGATATTATGGAAATACTGAGTCATTCGGAGCAGGCGGAGCAGGACAAAGCGCGGTTTTTCAGGGCGCAAATTATTTTCTGGCTGATAGCGGCAACTGATGGACATGCCAAAAATTTCAGTATCGCGATTGAGCCACAAGGCCGCTATCACCTTACACCGCTTTATGATGTTTTATCGGCATGGCCGGTCGTTGGCCCACGTAATAACCAGATTTCCTGGCAAACGTGCACGCTGGCAATGGCCGTTCGCGGTAGCAGTAATTATTACCATCTGTACAGAATTCAACGGCGGCATTGGGTCAATCAGGGTGAATTAACCGGTTTGGGCAGGCGACAGGTTGAAGCCATGATGGATGATATTATCTCCAGGACACCTGAGGTTATTGAACGTGTATCTGCATTGCTGCCTGAGTCATTCCCACCAGCGCTTGCGGAATGTGTTTTTGACGGTATGCGACAACAGTGTGGTCGGTTACAAGAATTGCACCGTAAATAGGGTATTGAAGAACATCTTGCAGCAATTCACCTTTCAGGCAGGAGTAGCCAGTACTGTTCCCATGCTTATCAGAATTTTATCAAAGGCAATGGGCTGATATGCAGCATGAGCGCGAAGGGATGTTGCGACGATAATGCCTGTGCGGAGAGTTTCTCCCACAGTCTGAAAGTAGAGTTCATCCACGGTGGACGGTTCAACATATTAATGATTAATGCAATTCGTAAACTAATGTGTTTACGTGTTTTTTAATGACGATGATAAGTTTTTATTAATGAGATGTTGATCGTGCCGATCTTCATTCTGTTGCCTGTTTTTGTCATTCCGTGGCAATGGAATAAAGGTAACCAATAACCCGCCGTTCTATTTTATCGTTGCTGTACGCCAGACGATTCATTTTGGGAATAGCGCCAGCCATAAGCATAGAGATAAGCAACATCGTTGCCATTAATGGTGGTGATTAGCTGTGTTATGGCTTCAGTTTTTCCCATCGTTAGTGGCGACTAAAGACCATTTTAAACAACGAAAATACTCGCTAAAGATTTTTTAAAATTGCGTGGAAAAAAGAGGTCGAACTGTGAATAAAGGTATCCTGCTGCTAATGAGTACGGTATTGGTTCCTTATGGATATTGCGCCCCGAATGGTAATGTATCTCTATCGGTTACTGGAATGAATACCGTTTTAGATAATGGTTTGCTTAACGTTAAATTTAAGGAAGACGGTAGTGCAGAAAGCATAACCAAACAAGGAGTCAATATTGTCACTAACCTTTCCGGTGCGATACGCGATCCCAGTAAAACCCGCAGTGCTTATCTGGATTATTACGTTAAAGGGGTTAAAGATTTCGTTCCTGAACGCGTCGAAGTCATAAAACAAGATAAAGATATCGCTCACGTAGCCTACATTGATGATAAAGGCGGACTGCTGCGGCTGGAATATCACCTGATCATGCGCAAGGGGGTCAGTGGTATTTATAGCTATGTGGTCGCGGAGAATACGGGCAGCCAAGATGTGAAGGTGAGTGAATTACGTAATGTCTATCGCTTTGACCCCTCGCGACTTGATCATCTCTATAACGGCGTTCATATTGGCAAACCTCTGCTTTATCGCCAGCTCGAACAATTACCGAAAGTACAGGATGAAACCTGGCGTTTACCTGACGGGCATGTGTATTCCAAATATGATTTTGCTGGTTATATGCGCTCAACACCCTACTGGGGCGTATTTGGTCATGGGATGGGGGCATGGTTGATTCATGCTAGTCCGGAATATTTTTCCGGCGATGCGCTCAAGCAGGATTTAATGGTGCATCAGGATGCCATCATTCTCAATTATATGACCGGCTCGCATTTTGGCACCCCGGACATGGTGGCTAAACCCGGCTGGAAAAAATTCTATGGCCCCTGGTTGTTATATATTAATCAGGGAGATGAAAAACAGGTGATTGCGGATGCCGATCGGCAATCGCTAACGGAAAAAGTCTCCTGGCCCTATCGTTGGGTGAATGATCCGCTCTATCCATTAGAGCGCACCACGGTGAGCGGCAAGATCAATAGCACACAGCCGATGACGGTCGTCCTGTCTTCATCATTAGATGAACCCTTTGATCTGCAAACGCGCGGTTATTCCTATCAGGGAACGACCGATAGCCAGGGGAAATTCAGTATTGAGCATGTCAGACCGGGAAAATATCAGGTCTCGGTCTATGCCAATGGTGGGACTCAGCCCGGCGTACTGGCGCAACAGACTGTCGATATTACTGGCGTAAAACAACAACTGGCAGATATTTCCTTGCCCGCCGCCAATAAGATTATTTGGGCGATAGGGCAGGCGGATCGTCAGGCGCGCGAATTCCGCTTTGGCGATAAAGTGCGTAATTATCACTGGCAAAATGACGTCCCTGCTAATCTGACTTTTGATATTGATCGCAGCGATTATTCACGCGATTGGTATTACGCTCAGACCAAACCCGGTAAATGGGATATTCGTTTTGCGCTACAGCCGGAAAAGAAAACCTATTTTCTCACACTCTCTCTGGCCGGAGCGAGTAACTTCGGCATGACCAAGGCAACAGCTCCCGAATTGGATGTCGTCGTAAATGGCAAAAAGGTTGAAACGCTCAAGTATGAGAATGATAAAACGCTTTATCGTGGCGCCTTACAAAGTGGTCGTTATCATTTAAACCGTATTCCAGTGAGCTATGAGGTATTGAAAAAAGGGAATAACGTTATTTCCCTGCAATTAAAAGGCGGAAGCCTGATGTATGACATCGTTACGTTAAGTGAAGAATAATATTACCGATTATTAAAACCAACACAACATCCATAATAATGAGGGTGACATGAAAACGGCTAATAAGGTATTTATTGCTGCCTCCCTATCTTTAGCTTGTCTGGGACAGGCCAGCGCTGATGTAGTGCTCAGAAATGTCTCAATGGATTATCGCCATGAGTATCGATTACGGGATAGAACGCATTTTGATAAATTAACGTTGGCAACCCAATTACCGAATGATTTTTCATTTGCGGTTGAAACAAAATTTAAAACCGGGGGCAGCGATCCTAAAGATAAGTATTATAATGATACCGTGCTCAATGCGGTAGAGATGACGTTAGCCAAAAAATATTATGTAGGAAACTGGACGATAACGCCGCTATTCCAACCAGAATTTAATTCATCGCGTACAGAATGGAAGGTCGGCGTATCGCCCTGGTATAAAATTAACGATAGCTGGTCGGTGGGGGGATTATATCGTTTAGAGCTCACGGATTATGCGCATGACGATCGCTGTAATCAAGCCGGTCGATTTTATTGTAGTACCGATAAACATAGAACCGTTAACCGCGTTGATGGTTATCTTCGCTATCGCTGGGATAACTTAAGCACCACGTATAAAATTATTTATAAGTATGGCGATGCCAAAATGTTTTCTAATCAAAAATACGACTATGAGCAGGAGCTACAGTTTAATTATGCCTTAGGGGCAAAAAGAGAATGGAGCCCTTATGTCAGTTTTGGTGATATCGGTCGTTCATCAAAATCCAGCGAACGCCAGCTTCGTTTACGCGCCGGTGTCGCCTATACCTTTAAATAGGTAGATATCTGGCTTGTTAGGCAGTATGGCGGTGAATATCGCCATACTGCTAATTAGTAGCCTCAATATCTATCAAGTACGCACCTAATGGTGCATTTATTCTTCATAACCCGTTTACTTCTCATAACCCGTTTACTTTTCATAAACAATGAGCGGTTGAGAATTCGTCACTATTTCACGCTTTTTATCGTGCGCGTAGGCCAATCTTCACCAAACCGCTAGGTTGGCGCTGGTGGCTAGTACGAAGCGGCGCCCATGGCGTGCTTTTCTTCCAGCAGTTTTTCGACGACGCCAGGATCGGCGAGTGTAGAGATATCCCCCAGATTACCGGTATCTCCAGCGGCGATCTTGCGTAGGATGCGGCGCATGATCTTGCCGGATCGCGTTTTTGGCAGGGCATCCGTCCAATGCAGGATATCTGGCGTGGCAATAGGGCCGATCTCCTTACGCACCCAGTTGCGAACGTCGGTATACAGCTCGCTGGATGGTTCTTCGCCGTGGTTCAACGTGATGTAGGCGTAAATAGCCTGCCCTTTCATCTGGTGTGGAATGCCGACGACGGCTGCCTCGGCGATCTTAGGATGGGCGACGAGCGCCGATTCAATCTCCGCCGTACCCAAACGGTGTCCTGAAACGTTCAGTACGTCGTCAACGCGCCCCGTGATCCAGTAATAGCCATCGTCGTCACGGCGTGCGCCGTCGCCGCTAAAGTACATACCTTTAAACGTAGAAAAATAGGTTTGTTCGAAGCGCTCATGATCGCCAAATAACGTTCTTGCCTGGCCCGGCCAGGAATCCACGATCGCCAGATTGCCTTCGGCAGCCCCTTCCAGCGGAGTACCGAGGTTATCGACGATCGCAGGCTGGACGCCGAAAAATGGACGCGTTGCGGAACCGGCTTTCGCTTCAATCGCACCGGGCAGGGGAGCGATCATGAAGCCACCCGTCTCCGTTTGCCACCAGGTATCGACGATCGGACATTTGCCATTACCTATCTTGTTGAAATACCACTCCCAGGCCTCTGGGTTAATCGGTTCGCCGACGGAGCCCATGATTCTGAGTGATTCACGCGATGTTCCCTCGATCGATCTATCGCCTTCGGCCATCAGCGCACGTATCGCAGTCGGTGCGGTATAGAGGATATTGACGTGGTGTTTATCAACGACTTGGGCCATACGGCGGGCATCGGGCCAGGTCGGCACCCCTTCAAACATGAGTGTGATGGCACCGCAGGCCAGCGGGCCATAAAGCAGGTAGCTGTGCCCGGTAACCCAGCCGACGTCCGCCGTACACCAGTAGATCTCGCCGGGGTGATAGTCGAAGACATATTTAAAGGTCAGCGCGGCATAAACCAGATAGCCGCCAGTAGTATGTAAAACCCCTTTGGGTTTACCGGTCGATCCAGAGGTATAAAGGATGAACAACGGATCTTCCGCGTTCATCTCTTCCGGCGGACAATGATCGTCAGCTTGTTCCACCAGATCGTGCCACCATCGATCGCGTTCATCCTGCCATTCAACGTGGTGACCTGTGCGGCGGAAAACGATGACGCGGGAGATTGTCGTGACGTGGGGGTTTTTTAATGCTTCATCAATATTCTTCTTCAGTGGAATAATACGTCCGGCGCGCACGCCTTCATCGGCGGTCACGATGAGTTTGGCGCTAGAGTCAATAAGGCGTCCGGAGATGGCCTCAGGAGAAAATCCCCCGAAAATCACCGAGTGAATCGCGCCGATGCGGGCGCAGGCCAGCATTGCTACCGCGGCTTCCAGCACCATTGGCATATAGATGGCGACAATGTCTCCTTTCTTGATGCCCTGCGACTTTAATACGTTGGCAAAACGGCACACGGACTGGTGTAATTCCCGATAGGTAACCTTCTTAGTTTCGGTTGCATCATCACCTTCCCAGATTATCGCGGTTTGCTCGCCCCGTTCGGCCAGGTGGCGATCCAGGCAGTTTGCCGCTACGTTTAATGTACCGTCTTCAAACCAGCGGATGCGAATATGCCCTGGGTCGAACGAGGTGTTCTTGATCGTGGTATAGGGTTTAATCCAATCGACGATTTTTCCCTGATCCCCCCAAAAAGTATCCGGGTCGTCAACCGACAGCCGATACATCGCGTCGTATTGCCGGGCATTGATCAGGGCATTTTCTGCAATGGCGGCGGGAATAGCATGTTTTTGATGTGATGTCATAGCGCTTCTCCTTAAACATGTTAATTTTATGTCAATAGTTAGTTAATTGTTATGTGTTTGTTATATTTGTTTGTTTTTTGCGCTATCGATCACGCAATGATAGGAAGGCGTTGAGGAGAGGCTTAAGACTTAAAAGATACCCGCTGGTTTAGAAATTCGTTTTTTTTGTATAACTCTGACACGATAAGCGAGCTACGCCTCAGTATGGCGACGTGTCGCGTTATCAACCCGTTATGATGCCACTAACGATCAATTCATTGTTTTCAATAGATTATATCTATTGTTATCAAGTTTTTGATCGCCACATACGATCAAAAGGTATAAAGATCCCGCTTATTCAGCCGATAGTAGAAACCCAGTTTGGGGTATATTTCTTCATCGGGCAGCTGGTTAGCCCTTATTAGTATGCTGTTTATTGGTTTTTTCCGGTTGTGCAGGGTGGCTGAGCAATTAGTGAAATCGGTCGATCAGATTATCAACCGAGCGGGTCGGTGTAGAATAATCTACCTAGTAAGTAGATTCTACGGCCCCAAATTGGTCGATCTCAAAAAGAGCCGTGTTACGGTTAAGCACGAATAAGACGAATAAAAAGAAGAGGTAGGGCGAATTCTTATTTCTTAATTCAGAAATTTCCAGTTTCCAAAAATAATGTAGCTGTATCCCTACTACTGACGCTATAAAGCGACAGCGGTTTTAGCCCGGTTAATCTAAGGTCGGGGGGTACGGTCACGATTAGCAAAACCCGTTATTTTATTTGGCGATTTCTTAAGATAAGAACATTTTGTACCGGGAGGATTTTATATTCCGGTAGGTTGGCTTTTTATCAATAGCGCATGGTGACCGTGTGCTGTGAGATATCTTTTTACATAGCATGATGCAGAGGAAACAATGAGTCTGATATTCGGCCGGAATGAAATTTTAGGTATGCTCTCTCAACCCGTTCAGAAGGATCGGCGTGCCGTGGCGGTAATTGACGAAAAATGTAAAGTCGTTTGCGCGAATTCTGCCTTCAACGCTCATTTTGGGTTGCATGCTGAGAGGAGCGATCCCGTCTCAATTGATGATGTATTACCGCTTAACGTGAAGTTCGCGTATCACGATTTCATGAATAATTCCAATGTGCTGAGTACGCAGGTGGTGTCGGGCCTACTGTCCGATGGCTTTACTAAAGACCAGCAAAGTACGCTATCTTTTTCTAAGCTAAATGTGGAAAACAGCGTGCTCTCTTTGCTGATTTTAAATCAGGAGACGGTTGAACCTGCGAAAAACCTGGCATCGTAGTCTGAAACGACTGTCGTTTTTAGCGAGTCATGTTGCAGTCTGTTCTGCATACAACGAAACAAAAATTAACGATATATTAATGACATTTCGTGTGCCTCGTTAGAATTTGTCAGCCACTATCCTATTTGCTACTCACCATCAGATCACATGTTGCACAGGTTTGCATAAGTAGCAGGTGAAATATGCGATTTTTAAATGCATAATAAGATAAAAAATTAATAAAAATAATATGTTGTATCTTATTTTGTTGCATATTAATGCATTTTATCTTTGATAGCGAAACGTTTCGCTATTATTATTTCCTTTGTTTTCCCGGTGCCGGAGAGAACGACGGGCCAGTGCGAGAAATATGATAAATGTTTCTGGAGTAATGATGACGTTATCGATACCGTCGCCCTCTTATTCCTTATAAAATAGAGGGATAATCTCCGTAATCGGCTCTACCCCGCCTGCCACCGTAGCGCTCTTTGAATTTGTGTTTAATAGAGTGCGTTCCCTCAATTAATGCGATCAGCCTAATAGTGGAACCTATCCCATTAGGGCTATGTTACTTGCCATTTTGGCCCTGGGCAGTTGCTCAGCAGAGGCTGTCTATCATCCTCCATGTTGTTAGCAGCATAATTATTTTCACTTTAAGTTCCCCTTTTGATGCTCTCCATTGGCATAGCCTGCGAATACACGTGTTTTGTCGGTGATAGGGGAACAATAATGGTTAAATTTCGTACCCATGTGTTGGTGCGTGCTTTACGTGCGGGAATACTGGGGGCATCGTTTGTCTCTGCTTTGCCAGTCGCGGCCTATGCGGCGTCGGTTCAACATTACGCCGTGCCTTCTGGCCCACTCAATCAGGTTCTTAATCAATTTGCCCAGCAGGCCGGGGTATTGCTTTCTTACGATCCGGCTATCGTCGCAGGTAAACGCGGAACCGGGTTGCAGGGAAACTACAGCGTTGAACAGGGTTTCCAGCAAATACTTGGCCAGAGTGGCCTGCGTGCGCAATACAGCGGCGATGGCAGTGTGGCACTTGTGCAGGATATCGCGAATGACCCCGTGTCTGCTGCGGCGCCTGCTGTCGCTAAAAATGATCGTATCGTCGTCACCGCGCCGCCGAATACCGCGCTGAAGCTGGATGTGCCGATTTCAGAAACGCCGCGGGCGGTTTCTGTGGTAACAGAAAAGCAAATCGAAGAGCGCGGTGCGCAAAAAATCGATCAAGCGTTACGCTATAGCAGCGGTGTGCTGGCGACGACCTACGGCCCAGATAACAAAGCGGAATGGGTGACCATCCGTGGATTTAGCGATCAGTCTCGTTTCCAAAATGGATTGGCTACGCTGAATGAAGACGGGTTTTACGGTCAACAGATTGAACCGTTCGGTGTTGAACGCATTGAGGTGCTGAAAGGTCCGGCCTCGGTACTGTACGGGCAGAACCCGCCAGGTGGCTTGGTTAACGTTATCACCAAACGGCCGACGCGCTTACCGCAAGGGAAAGTTGAGCTGGAATATGGATCTAACGATTACCGCCATCTGGCCGTTGATAGCGCTGGCCCATTAAATGATGATGGCTCGGTATTGTATCGCGTCGTGGCGCTGGCGCGCGACACCTCGGGGGAGATGGATTTCTCGAAGAGCAAACGTTTTTATCTCGCTCCCAGCGTCACCTTCCTCGGTGAAAATACCGAACTGACCGTGTTAGCCAGTTACATGGATACGAGATCCGATACGACCAATGGTTTTAAGCTGCCTTATGGTACGTTGCACAATACGCCGTTTGGCAAAGTCGGTTATACCACGTCGCTGGGTGAACCCGATATTAACCGCCACAATACCCGGCAACTCAATCTGGGCTATGAGTTTACCCATCATCTGAATGATACCTGGACCTTCCAGCAGAACCTGAATTACACCTATCTGAATTTGGATCTGCGCAATGTGTATGCGATGGCGATGGTGGATGAGCGTCATGCCAGTCGTGGCCTGACTTACCGTGATGGCTTTGCGCAAAACTGGGCCACGGATAACCGCCTGGTGGGTGAATGGCTGGGGGAAAAGATCGATAACACCCTCCTACTGGGCGTGGACTATCGGCGCGCCAATACACAAAGTCGCGACGCGAATCTGAGCGCATTCGGCGATCCTATTGATATTTTTAACCCCGTTTACGGTCATTATACGTCTCCGGACAGCCAGTTGTTCCAGCACCGATCCGGACGTCATCAAACCGGCTACTACGTGCAAAACCAGATCAAATATGATGAGCGTCTGATCTTCCTGCTCGGCGGGCGTTACGATGTGGCGAAGTCACGCGACCGTAATTTATCCTCTGGAGAGGATACGCGCACGGATGACACCAAATTTACCAAGGCCGCCGGGCTGATGTATCTGTTTGATAACGGCGTGTCACCCTATATCAGCTATTCGGAATCCTTCCTGCCCGTTGCGGGACGGGATGGTTATCAACGTCCTTATGTGCCGGAAGAAGGGCAGCAGGCGGAAATTGGTGTGAAATATACACCGGAAGGCTTTAACGGCTATGCCTCTGCCGCTTTGTTTAACCTGGAACAGAAAAACGTTAAAACCACCGATCCTAACAACCCAGGCCTTACGGTTCAGGCCGGGGAAGCGCGTTCACGCGGTTTGGAGCTTGAATTCAGCGGTGAGGTGTATACCGGGCTGACGCTGACGGCAAACTATACCTACAACGAAGTGAAGACGACGAAATCCGGCTCTGTTGGCGAAGTGGGTAAACGCCTGGTGGGATTGCCTGAACACATCATTTCAGGCTGGGCGAACTACGCCTTCAACGGCAAACTGGAAGGACTCAGTATTGGTAGCGGCGTGCGCTACGTAGGCAGCTCTTACGGCGATATCGCCAATTCGTCGGATATGAAAGTGCCAGCCTATACGTTATGGGATGCGATGATCGCCTATGATTTCAGCAAAGACTGGCGGTTGCAAATCAATGCGACCAATCTGGCGAATCATGAGTATGTCAGCGCCTGTAATTACTGGTGCTACTACGGCGAAGGGCGCAACGTCAGCGCAAATATCAGCTATCGCTGGTAATCTTTCGTCTTGAATATCAGAAGCCTGCGGGCTTCTATTTCGTAAAATCCGCGATAAATCCTCGCCCAGTGCGGGCGGGGATAAGCGATATCTGATGGAAGCCTTGAATTAAAAGCGGCTGACACATTCCATAGCGACCCTTTTGAAGGCGGCAAAATCTGTGCAGTGGCATAGTCTTGCGGTGGCGCGTTCGCGTAGGAATGTCACAAAGATATCGTAGATAGCGATCGCTTCTTCATACTCACGCTTGCTAATGGCCAGTAAAAAAATGACATGTGCTACCTCTTCTCCCCACTGAATCCCCTGTGGAGCCAGCACGGTGTAGACAACGGTTTTTTGCGCGAGCAGACCCAGAGAGTGAGGGAGGGCAATTCCTTCGCCAAACAGCGTGCTGACAATGGCTTCACGTTCTACGACAGAGTCGAAAAATTCCGCATCAACAAAGCCTTCATCGTATAACTGGCTGCAAAGCGTTTTAAACAGTGTTTGCTGATCGGTTGGGCCATCAATAATGCGGAAATGTATTGCGTCAAAATATTTATCTAGCATCCATGGTCGCGTTCTATCTACGAGAACGAGTTTACCAATCTGCTCTAACTGGTAGTCGGTGGGGAAGGGCGCGATAGTGACGATAGGTTTCCCTTTATCCCTGACGCGAGCGGTAGAAATGACGAAATCTTCGACAATATTTTCGCACTGCTCATAATCACGCAGCGTAACAGTGCGGGTAACCATAATTTGCGGATATTTACGCGAGAGTACCGCTTCGATCATCCGCACCATCGCGTTACCGGCATCACACACTAGCATGACCTGGGGCTGGCGCTGGTAGCCAATGTTGTAATGTCGCTCAAGTCCAACGCCGATATGCAACACTAAAAAGCCGACTTCATTTTCGTTAATCACATATGGCGTATATTTTCCCCAGCTTGAGACCGCGGCCAACGTCATATCCCATGCCATTGGATAATGTTGTTTGATATTTCCCAGCAGTGGGTTAGGAATCATTATCTGGTAGCGCACGCGGGTAATCATGGCTTTGATATGCGTCGAAAGATCGGCATGTAGTTGCGTATCATTTTGCAGGTTATAGCCATAGTGCCTATTAATGTAGCTAAGGAGATAATTGACCAGCGTCTCGTCATCATCGGCACTGATCACGCTGGGCACCAGATCTTGTACGCGCCGTCCGGCAATATGGACGCGCAGCCAGTGTTCTTCAGATGTCGCTAAGGGTTTTCCTGCTAACGGTTGTAGCGCTATCGCAATATCCCGCGCTGCATTACGCACGTTTTCATCGCCGTCTTCGGCCCTAAACTCCGACAGGGGGAACCCCTCGCGAATACGGCGAACTGTTACGGCACAATAGAGACGAATGAACCGTTCGCCCTCATCGGTCAGGCGAATATGATGGCGAGTAAAAACACGGTGCAGTATCGACGTTAATTGTGTCTGCACATCCTTGTTCAGCGCCGCGTCGGCGATGGGCGAATTTTGGCTATTTGGGGGCGTGAGTTCCCACAGTAAATCGGTCAGGCTGGCGCGTAGCGCCATTTCACTACCGAATAGCTTCATACCGTGACGCGGCCGCGCTTCCAACGTTAAGTTATAGCGGGAAAACCATTCTCGTACTTTTGTCATGTCATTTTGCAGCGTAGCGCGACTGACAAACCACTCCTCCGCGAGATCTTCAAGTTTGAGAGAGAACGGCGAGGTTAAAAAACGGAGCAGCATACATTGAACGCGTTCCGGCCCGCTGCGTGGCGTGTACAATGCCTGTGGGCATTCAAGCTGTAGGGCTTGATAACGCACGGCGTCGTCAATTTTTAGTTGATAACCGCTACCGCGGTTAAGAATAAATTGCGCGCCATGATGTGTCAGCAGCGTATTCAATGCGGTGATATCGGCCCGGACGGTACGCGTGGACACGGAGAGCCGCTGTGCCAATTCATCTTGCGGTAGTGTCTCGTTCTGCAACAGAATAAAGAGTTGAGTTAAACGTTGGTTAGGGAATCGCACGTTGCTCTCCTCGCGTTATCATCAGGGCCGGGGGCACTATACGCGTGCCTGAGTGAGTGCCAGCAATTGGCGAACATCTTCAGGGCGGGTGTTGCCGCTCGCCTTATCAATAATTGAGCTATAAATGTGAGGAATGATCTTGCTGACCCCGGCATCCAGCGCAATCTGCAAAATTTCTCCGTAGTTGTCCAGATCGATGCCCCCCGTTGGCTCCAGCCAGAAGTCATGACGCGCGCATGCCTCAGCGACCGCCTGATATTCTTCACGGTATTTCAACCCGGCCATGGGGAAATATTTAATGGAACTGCCACCCATATCCTTCAGCAATGCGATGGCGGTTTCTATCGGTACAATACCGTCCGCCGCCTGGCTACTGAGCGGCCCGGTAGAGATTTTAACCCACCCAACGGTTCCCGTGGGTGATACCAAGCCATTCACCACGGTGTCATTTTGCCCCAGCAGTGCCCGGCTGGTGGCGACGCCAGTAAACACCTGGTTAACGTGCTGGGGTTGTACTTCGCGGGAAATTTCGCTCACCATCGCCGACTGATTTGGATCCCCTGCGCCGAGCCCGATTGATAAGGCGTTATCGACACACTGCGCGTACTCGCGCATGTCGGCTACCGCAAGCGCCACGCTTGGATAATTTTTAGAAAGCACGCCAACGAGGACATGACCTTCGGCAGCGTCATAAACTGCACGAGCATTCGCTTTGCTACCGGCCAGCACGTTCAGGCACACGCGGTCGCGATAAAAGTTGGGCGTTAATTTCATACAATCGGTTCCTTATTTAATTCTTCGCCGATGCGATTGGCGATGATATCGAGTTGTTCAGCACTTACACTGCGCACATCGGCTTCGATCACCCCTTCATTCGCCTTATAGCCGCGAAAGTAAATCGCGTATTCACCTTGCTTTAGGGCGGCAATCAATTTGTCCGTTGCAATGCCTGTGACGGTCTCATCAAATGTAATTTCGCTACGCGCAATATCGCGTCCAGCGCTATCCCATACAACGCGTGCGCTGACGCCGTTGAACGTATTTAACTTGTGGATAAACGGCGTCATTTTTTCCACCATCTCCGCGCCGCTTTCTTTGATGGTGCTTAGATAGTGTTCAATGGCGCAAGTCAGGCCAAGAATGCCTTCTTTGCCGACTTTCATTGCACGTCCTATGCCCGTGCTCTGGCGTTTAACCCATGCGATATACTGTGTTTTACCGATGACCAGACCACTCGTGGGGCCTTCAATGGCCTTCGCTCCGCTATAAATCACCAAATCGGCACCGGCACGGTAGTAACTTTGTAGGTCTTCTTCAGCCGCCGCATCGACAATCAACGGTAAGTGATGCGCACGCGCTACCTCCACCGCTTGCTCAACACTAAGCATGCTTTTTTGTACGCAATGGTGTGATTTAACGTAAAGGATCCCCGCCGTACGTGGCGAGATCGCCGCCGCCAGTTGTGCGGCAGAGCATTCGTTAGCGTAGCCTGCTTCGATAACTTTCCCCCCGCCTAGCGCCACCATCGTGCCCACAGGGGCGCCAAAGTTGACGTTGTGTCCACGCGGTAGAATGATCTCGTTGTTTTCGATGAGGGTGTTATGCAGGTTTTCCAGTAACCAGTCACTATCCCGGACTAGCACGGCGGCCACCGATTGGGCAATGCCCGCCGAGGCGCAGGAAACGACCGTTGCCGCCTCTACGCCTAATAATTTGGCGATGTAGTCGCCCGTTTTATTGACCAGATCTTTCATTTCGAAGTAGTGATTCATGCCGTCAAGTACGGCTTGTGCGACTTCTGGACGTGGTGTGGATACGCCTAACACCGTCATGCGTCCAGAAGCGTTAATGACTTTTTTTAGTTGATATTTTTCATAAATTGAAGGCATGTTCTGCGCTCCCAAGTTCGGTCATATAGCCTTTCCCCGCGCGGATGGCGGCTAACGGCGTCAATAGTTGAGTGGCCTGTAGGCTGTTATTGTCTGCATCGGTAAAGAGAACTGACTGGCGACGGAGATCGAAAATAGTCAGATCGGCGTCATAGCCTACCGACAGCACGCCTTTACGGGGCAGATGTAGCCCTGCCGCGGCCTGGTTGGTGACGCAAGCAATCACCTGCGGCAAGGACATCCCGATGGAGAGAAATTTGGACATCACGTTAGCCAGCGAAAATACCGGGCCGTTAATTCGGTTGCGGCAATAGATATCGGAACTGATGGTCTGGGGAAAAATACCCTGACTTATCGCCTGCCGCGCCACAGCAAAGCTGAAACTGGCGCTACCGTGGCCGACGTCCAGACGGACGCCACGCTGGATGGCGTGCATGATTGATGCGCGTAGTTCACCCGATGGCGTGAGAATGCGATTCGGCTTACCGTTGTAGCAGTGGGTAATAATATCGCCAGCGGTCAGTAATCTGGCGATATCATCCAGGTCCGGTGGGGTGTTACCGATATGCACCATCAATGGCAGATTCCCATTCTCTTTCTGGAGCGCTTTCGCGCGCTTCAGCGGTGTAATCCCGTTATCACCGACCACGCTGCTACTCATCCGAGCTTTCAAACCAACGATAAAATTCGGATGGCGCTTTATCGCAGCACATGCCGCTTCAGCATCAATGTTCGCCATATCGGCCAACTCGTTCTGCGCGATCAGGCCCCGGCGCGAGATGTTCAGTAACGCATAGACTTCCGTCACGGCGTCGCGGGTGAGCGCGTAAAAGTCATCAACGTCGTCCGCGCCGGTGCTGCCCGCGTCGATGACGGTGGTGACGCCGGTGGCGATACCAACATTGTCTGGCTGGTCATGGTAAATCGGTGAATGTGGATAGCAATGCACATGAGAGTCAATCCAACCGGCGCTCACATAGTGTTTGCCATGTAAATCCACCGTTTTAAGCGCGGAACCTGCTATCGCGCCGAGTGCGGCGATCTTCCCATCCACGATGGCAATATCCGTCACGGTTTCATCCACCAGACGTGCCTGGCGTAGCAGTAAATCAAACATACTATTCTCCAGTTATCACCGTTGTTGAGATAGACGCAGAGTCATAACGCAATCGGGAAGAGGGAACCTAAAAGCATGGCGCCCAGGATTGCGCCGCCGGTGATGGGCTTTTGCCAGAGATAGAACAACAACGCGCCGATGAGTGAACCAATACCAATAGGAATAGAGGCGGTCATAGCACTAAGAATAATCAATGGGCCAAGGAAGCGGCCAGAGGCGTTACCGGCTCCCATCATCACATCTGCGCCATATGTTGAGTCGCTTTGATTGATGGTGAATTTACGCGCCAGAATGATCAGGTAACCAATGGCTAAACCAATAACGAGCCCCGTCACTAACGCGGCAATAAAGTTCTCCACCGGGAAAACAATGCCAGCGCCGAGCAGCAGTGCCGGAACACCGAGGCCGACTCCCGTCTGGATGGCGCCGCCGATATCAAGAATACCCACTAGCGAGCCTTCGATAATCCGAGCGAACAGGAAACTTGCGCCAAACGCCGCCACGGCACCGTAGACGCCGGTCTCCATCCCGGAACGCAGCATCGATACGAAGGCCACTTCGTTAAATGCGCCGATGCCGTAGAGGTAGTACATATGCGTTCCTGCGAACACGCCAGAGGAGAGCAGGCCGACAAAAATCGGAAATGACCAGTCGGCATACCAAAAGTTTTTATTTTGCTCCATTGCCTTTCCTTATTTGCCACTGAGTGCGTTGTGAATGAGTTCGAGCCAGTTTGGTGGGGTCAGATGAAAGGATTGAAGCACTTTGAGATCGAAGCCACGGAAAAAGGCGCTGAGGATAAAAAGGGCGACAATGGCGGCCATCATCACTTTTGTTACCCGGTTCCAGCCGCTTTCCTCTACGCCTTTACCGATCAAAATGCCCAGAACCAAGCCCGGTACGGCGTTCCCCATAATCAGCTGTGCCGCGCCGCCAAAAACGGTAGCCCAAAAGCCTGATTTCTTGCCGGCATCAATCGCCGCTAACCAGAAAATGACGGGCATGATGGTGTTCACCAGCAGGTTTGCAGCAGGCACCAGTACTTTTACCGCCGTCACCTGTAGCGCAGCCGGAACCGAAGAGGCGGTCAAATTAAGAAAGGTCACCACAATCATGCCTATCAGACCGCAGGCCACCGCCATCTTTTTCGGATCATGCAACGTTTCACCGACATGGCGATTTTTCATCATCAATGCGGCTGCCGCCCAGTTTGGGATAATGCGATGATCTACATCCTGAGTGAACGATCCCGCCGCAACAGACGACGCCCAGGCGTTAAAAAAGAATCCCAGCCCAAAGGAGAAGTGGGATGCGGGATCGCCTTCGCAAGCGTTTAGCTCGCCGAGCGTACGAAATGCGCCCATTCCCTGTGTGGTAGGCGCGTGAAACATGCGGGCGGCCCCAGCGCCGACACCGATGCCGACAAGGCCGCCGATGATGAGCGATTTTATTAAAATAATCAGGAACATTAGTCTGTCCTTGTAGTGAGAATCAGCGTGACGTGACAAAATCCACTTTATCGAGGTTGAGGGCGATGACGTTAACAGTCACGTCCAACTCCACACGGTATATGCGTTTTTCCCGGCGTAAAAAGAAGAATAAAAAAGCCTCTTTGCGTATCGATTCATTCGCATAAATGACCTGCACATCCTGTGGTTCTATGCGCAGTAAGATGTGTGGCGATGCGGCCATTACCGCAGCCTGTACATGATTTAATGCGTCTGAGAAGGCGCGGGTTTTCGCGTCACCATGGCCTTTAACCCTAACGGTGGTAGTGAACTGTTCTTTCATGGTTATGTGCCGTATTTTTTCAACCATGCCAGAACCAAACGCTCACCTAACTCCTCTTTATCCATAAAACCAAAGCCAAGTACTGTGCAACCTTCATTAATAGCGGTCACGCCTTCTTCCACGGAACGCATACCGTATTTGGCTTTATAGCCATACTTATTTTGTGCGGTGATGGCCCCGGCACCACCACTGCCACAAAATGAAATACCGAAGGTGGCGCCCTCTGCTTTCATCACGTCACCCAATTTCATATCAGCCGCGACGCCGGGTACGACGACCGCTCGGCCACCGGCTTTTTCTACCCCCGCCGCCACTTTTTGGCCTTTACCCAACCGATCGCCAATCACTACCGTAATTTGTCCCATTTTTTGCTCCTTAAGTGTTGTTTTTTGCTACCTCGAAATGGACGGATAACAGCCAGGCTTCTTCTTCTGGGAGGTTGCCAAACGCCGTTACTATTTCCTGGGCCAGGTTCATTGACGAGGGGGAAATCTCGTCGAACAGGCTGGCGTCTACGTCCGGCAACGGCTCACCGGTTACAGACCGATGGGCCATCGCCCGCACGTGGGAAGTCAACATCTGTTGCTGAACCGCATTCGGTACGATGTTGTGCTTGCCCAGCAAGCTATAGACTCGCGTTAGCATATGCTCGGCCAGCGTTGCTGTTTTCTCCGCCCGATTTCCAACGTTGTTCATTACTGCTCCGTTATTTACACGTTTACCACTACGAGTGGCTTCGGTTTAAAACTAACGCGGCGAGTTAATAGTTTGTAGCGAGGAATTTTCCGTTTCGAAGTGGAAAGGCTAATGCCTTTAGTGATATAAATCTAATTTATTGATTTTGTCGGATAATTAAACTGTTTTAATGATTAATTATGGATAAATATAATGATAAATGGCGAAATTAAAGAGGCTAAAAAAGTTTCATGTGAGATAAGAATTTGAAAAGTATAATATTTAGTTATGGCTGTGGCGAATTTTGGCCGCTATCAGGCGCTATGGGTTACCTCCTTTCTGCAAATTCCCTTGTCATGTCCTTATTTTCTTACCTAATTGGCATAACAAAAATGAATAGTCGTTGACTTTCTTGTTAATGATAATAAAAATCATTTCATTCTCGCCATGCTGAGTGAATGCTGTGAACCGTTCTGACGCTATCTGTCCTCATCAGTCTGACATATTGGATGTTCAACAGATTTATCAAGACCACCATACTTGGTTACAGTCGTGGTTGCGGCGGCGCTTAGGGTGTTCGCAGCAGGCCGCCGATCTGGCACAGGATACGTTTTTACGTTTGCTCTGCCAGCGTCAGGACGAGCGCATTCGAGAACCGCGCGCCTGGCTGACGACCGTAGCTCACGGTCTGGTGGTAAATCACTGGCGGCGAAAAGAGATTGAACATGCCTATCTGCGGGTGTTAGCGGAACAAGAATTCACGTTCTCCCCCTCGCTTGAGCACCAGGCTATGGTCGTCGATGCGCTGTTAGTCATCGATCGGATGTTGGCGACATTGCCCAGTAAAGTGCGTCAGGCATTCTTACTGGTGCATCTGGAGGGGCTAACGTATCGGCAGGTCGCAGAACGTTTGGCCGTATCCGAGCGGATGGTAAAAAAATATATGGCGCAGGCAATGCTGAGTTGCCTATTGTGTCAGGAGTTATGATTTCTTCTCTCTCGTCGTCTATTCCCAACGCTGTTTTTCATGCCGCCGCCGAGTGGTATGCCACGCTGTATGATGAAGCCTGTTCCGAAGACGATCGTCAGGCCTGGCAACAATGGTTGGCGCAGGACGAAAGCCATCGGCGTGCCTGGCAACGGGTCGAACAGATCCACGCCCGTTTTCATGCCGTAGACGGTCAGTTAGCCTCTTCGGTATTGGGCAAACGCGGCGCGCAACGGCGGCGTATATTAAAATTAGCCGCGTTTGCCTGCCTAACCGGTAGCGTGGGTTTTAGTCTGCCGTGGGAAAGTTACGCAGCCGATTATCGCACGGGAACGGGGGAAACACGTAAACTCAGCATCGAACCTGGTATGACTGTCTGGCTGAATACGGATTCGGCCCTGAATCAGCAAGGTAATCCGGCATTGTCCCAGCCGTTGACGTTTCAGTTACTTACCGGCGAATTGCTGCTAGACAACCAAACTACACGTGCTGTTCGGCTGACCACGCCGCATGGCGAACTCGCCGCAGCGCATTCCTGCCAGTTGGCTTTGCGCTATACCTCGGCGCAGAGTGTGCTCTCGGTGTTTAGCGGTGAGGTGATGTTAAAAGCGGCCCGATCCGCTGCACGGCGGGTGATGACGGGTCAGCAGATCATTTTTACTCACGATCGATGCAGCGAATCAGCACCCGTCGAGAATTTCCGCCAGAGTTGGCGCGAAGGTCAACTGGTCGCGGATAATATGCCGCTCGGGGCATTCATCGCGGAAGTGTCCCGCTATCATCATGGCTACTTTCATGTCGATTCCACCGTTGCGGCGTTGCGGATTTCGGGGGTGTTTCCGCTGCATGAAACCGATCGCCTGCTCAATGCCGTAGCACGAACTCTGCCGGTGAAAGTGACCCGGCGTTTTTCCTGGTGGATAGATATTCGTTCGCGTTAAATCACCGCTGGTATTTCGCCGATAACACGCCAAAATATTTCGCGCAGGATATTGCTCGCCGAGTAAACGTCAATCTGGTGCAGATATATCAATCTGTTAATAGCGAAAACGGCGTAACATACTCCCCAAGGCGTATTCTCAGCGTTGCTTCTTCATACGGGATGACATCATGCAGTTACTGAACCTGAAACAAGCTCGCCTATTGAGCTTTTTCTTTATTATGGGCGGCTTGCTCGTCTTGCTGCCCTTACGCCTATTGGCCTGTTTCATCGCGGGCTTTCTGGTGTATGAAATTGTGAATTTACTGACCCCTTATTTTCAACGTGTTATCAGCGGTAAACGTGCACGGTGGATTGTCGTTGCGGTGATCAGTACCCTCGTTGTGAGCCTATTGAGTTTATTATTTGGCAGCCTGGTTGGGTTGCTAATGCAGGAAATGAAGGATACGACGGCGTTTAATCTGCGTATCGGCTACATCCTTAATGATATCCAACAGCAGATCGCCCACTATCTGCCTGGATATCTGCCAGTCAGTATTGAAGAACTTCAGCACGAGTTCTTACAGTGGGTTCAAGAGCATATTGTGATGTTGCAAAACATGGGAAAAAGCTTCCTGCATGGATTTGTGACGATGTTAATCGGTATGGTGCTTGGCGTGATCGTGTCGCTTTATAACGTCGATCAGGACACGGAAAAACCGCTGCTTAAAGCGGAGTTAATGCGTCGGGTGACGTTACTGTCGGCATCATTCCGCAATATTGTTTTCGCTCAGGTCAAAATTTCCGTAGTGAATACGGTGTTGTCCGCTATTTTTATTCTCGGTGCGCTACCCTTGTTCGATGTTCACCTGCCGTTCGCCAAGACGCTGGTGGTACTCACCTTTATTTTTGGCCTGCTTCCTGTCATCGGGAATCTGATTTCCAACTCCATTGTTTTTCTCTCGGGCTTATCGCTTTCGCTACCGATTGCGCTGGTTGCGCTGGTGTATCTGATGCTGATTCATAAGTTAGAGTATTTTCTGAATGCGCAAATTGTCGGATCGAGGATCAAAGCGCATGCCTGGGAAATTCTCTTGGCGATGTTGGTGTTTGAGGCGGCATTTGGTTTATCTGGCGTGATTGCTGCGCCGATATACTACGCTTACCTGAAAAGTGAACTGAAAGAAGCCGCTTTGATTTAAGGGCTGCGTTGGCGAGAAGGGGCTACGGAGGGTGTAAAAGATGACCCTCTTGTTCGTACCGCGCAGGACGCGCTCATTGCTCTAAAAATCAAGGGATATTAAGCGTACCTGATAAATGAATCAGCCCAATGAGTATGGGCTGATTTTTTCAGTGATGCGGTTTTTTAATCGCTAACGCGGGTAATCAGCGATTGTGTTCAATCAATGATGCAAGGGCGCAACCTGCGGTTCGTCCTCTTCAGGTTTCACGCCTAACGGGTTGTTACCCCAGCATTTTTCGTATTCCCAGCCTGTTAACTCTTCAGCAACGGCACGAGCGTGCGGCGGGATATCGGCCAGCGCGCCGCCTGCTTTGACGCGAGCAATCTCTTCCAGCAGGATACCGTGATTCTTACGATCCAACTTCATTTGCGTGGTGTAGTAAATCGCCACCAGAGAAAGCCCGATAACCCCTAGCGAGAACACGCCAACGATCGCCTGAACGGCAGATTCCGGCTGTGCCGAGTGGCCAGAAACAAAGCCGAACTGACTCAATGTCCACCCCATCGCGAAGACAATAACAGAGCGTATCATTTTACCGGCGAAGGTCATGGCACCGGCATAGATTCCCTCACGCCGCCGCCCGGTAAGCACTTCATCCACATCGGCCAGGAAGGTATAGACCGTCCAGGGAATGTAGTAAATCCCGCCAGTGCTCAGGCCAAATACTGCGGTAATGGCGAACAGCACAAAGATGGTCATATCTTCTGACCAGTTAGTGAAATAGAGTACGGCATAGGCCAGCACGCTGACAATGACAACCATTAGCGCCAGGCGGAACGGCCGTGCAAAGCCCATTTTTACGCAGATACCAATGAAGGCGGCGGTAGAAATAAGCTGCATAACGGAACTGAAGCTATTGAGGTGTGATACCAGCGCGGTGTTCTGCTGTAGACCAAAGACGATGAAGTAGGTAAACGAGGAAGCGAACAGCCATTCAGCGCCAAAGCCAAACAGGTACATGCCCAAGTGTTTGCGGAAAATGCGCAGGCGAAAGGTGGACGCCATATCCACGCTCAGCTTTTTCATGGCTTGCCACAGGCTGGAAGTACTTTCGCGGACGATTTCGTTGACCGGACGCTCCCACGATGTGGTATACAGCGCGATCATTGCTGCGCACATAATAGCGCCATAGACCAGTCCGGTGTAGAAGAATGGCGTCGCAGAATCTTTACCGTAGATGGCAATAAACTGACCAGGGATAAATGCCCCCAGGAAGTTAGCGATTTTACCGAAGATAGCCTTGGAACCCGTCAACTTGGAACGCAGTTTGAAGTCAGAGGTCATTTCGGTCGCTAACGTTTCATATGGCACCATGATCGAGGTATAAATCAGCTCGAACATCACGTAAGTCGTCAGATAGTACCAGAAGCCAAAGCCATCTACCCATAACATGGGGTAGACCAAAACTAGCGGTATGCCCAGCAAAATAAAGAAACGCCGGCGGCCAAACAGGCGACCAACCCGGGTATTGTAGAAGTTATCGCTGATGTAGCCCATGACGGGGTTACTGATAGCATCGATGATGCTAGCGACGGAAAAAATAGCGGCAGCTTCCACCAATGTTAATCCACAAAATGTGGTGTAGAAATACATTAGCCATGCGCCGCTAATCGCGAGCGCGCCGCTGCCAAGCAGGTTTGCGCTGCCGTAACAGAAGGTATGTGTAAAAGAGATTGGTTTATTCATGATCAGCCTAATTATAAATATGAAACAATATTTCAGTTCATTTGAACTATCATTTCTTTATAATTTTCCCTTACGAAAAAAATGTAAACTGGTGATCACGATTTCGAGCGATTTTAATCACGATCTGTCATATCGATCATGAAATAAGATATTTTAATTTGCTTTTTTTTATTTTTTGATGATCGGTTTATGTGGTTAATTTACAGAACGTGTAGGTTTGTTACAGCGGCGCGGAATCTACGGCTGGTAGCGCCCAAATCCCGCGCAGTGATAGTCGAATCACCTCACAAATCGGGCACATAAATGACATAACGCGTTGACCTCCGTGAGAGAATGTCGTCATCATCGCGGCCAGTGCCTTTTGTCAAATTCTCTTATCAGGAGCCGAAACGTGAGTCATTTGCTGGTCTACGCCATCATTTATGTATTTTTTATTGCCGTGGTTGGGCTGTTTGCTTTTCAGGCGTGGCTACCCTCATCCGCTCCTCGTGGGTTGAGAGATCGCCTGGGTATTCTGGTCGGCGTGTTGCGCTGCGCCACACTGTTTCTAGTGGTTTCCGCATTGCAGATTTTGTTTCCTAATTCTCTGCTGGATAAGCTCGTCTGGCTCGTTGCCGTAGCGATCTTGATCATCGCGTTTATCGGCGCGTGCATGAGCTGGTCAGCACTACCGTGGCTGGATGGGACCAAAGGGAAAAGCCGCACGTTGGCGTTAAGCGTTCAAAGTGCGGTATGCCTTGTAGTGCTTGGGTTTATGGCGATTTAACGCTTTGTACCCGCGCGGCTATTGTCGTGAGAAATCGGACGTTGACAGGACAGCCGCTGGTAACGATAAGCGTGAGTGAATGTAGTCAGCGTTGGAAACCTAAATCGGTTTCCAACACAGAGTACCATTACGAACGGTTTACGTCGGCGGCGATATCGCCAACAGGTGCGGCATTTTGCTCCGCATTGAGGCTATCTTGGGGGGCGGCAGCCGATTCAACGGGTATGGCTGGCGTGATGGGCTCGGCTGGCCCGTTGATTTTGGTCGGCATACCTGAACGCCTTTGAATTGCCTGATCCACTTCACGGGTATTAACGCTGGCATCGGCGATCACCTTGGCCACGTTGGGCGGGATGGTGATCGGCGCCGGGGAATCGGAGTGGAATTCTTCAACGGTACGGGATAACGGGTTGTGCACCTCAATATAGCGTGAACCGTCCGGTTCAACGGTGGCTTTCACCGGTTCATTAATGAACTGCACGCGTGTACCGACAGGGACGTGGTCGAACAGATATTTAATATCATCGGCACGAAGGCGAACGCAGCCGTGGCTGACGCGCAGACCAATGCCGAAGTTAGCGTTGGTGCCATGGATCGCATACAGATTGCCAATGTACAACGCATACAGCCCCATAGGGTTATCCGGGCCTGCCGGGAACACTTTAGGCAGCGTTTCGCCACGCGCGGCGTATTCTGCGTGCATCTTCGCGGTCGGCGTCCAGGTCGGATTGGCCTTTTTACGTTTAACCGAGGTTATCCAGTTAATCGGCGTGTCTTTACCTAACTCACCAATCCCGATTGGCAACACGACAACGGTTTTGGAGCCCTTCGGGTAGTAGTACAGACGCATTTCTGCGCTATTGATAACAATGCCCTCACGCGGCGCGTCTGGCAAAATCAACTGATGTGGGATCACCATCTTACTGCCAGGCGCGGGCAAATAAACATCCGCATCGGGATTCGCTTCCATCATGTTGCTCAGCCCCATTTGAAACTGGGCAGCAAAATGCTCTAAGGGTTGGGTGCTATCTTCCGGTACGGTAATTTCGATATTCTCGCCTATCAGTCGGCTGTTAGCCGCAGGCAAAGGATAAACGACGGCAGACGCGGCCTGGCTGAAGGTGGCGGCGGCAAGAACTAACATCATAAGGATCGCGCGAATACTCATTTTCGTTTCTTAATTTGAGTGGTAAATGCACCTCCCGAAAACTGGGAGGCTAGCCTGCTAAGGTCGAGATGACCGGATGCGCATTATATGTGCACAATGGCCCTGGAGGGAAACAACATGTGTAACTAATCACACTTTTTAGCGCCCTAAAACGAAAGACTACCATTTAGCGTGTGCCACGATTCAATCTTCTCCCTCTAACATCGGTTTGTTAAAGCGTCGATTGGCGAGCACCGGGAGATGCCGACGGGCATACGCGAGCCGTTCACGATCGATATCGGCATAAACCAGCGCCGGGGTTTCCGGCGCTTGAACCACGACAACGCCTAACGGATCGACGACCATGCTGTTGCCGATATTCTTAGCGCCGCATTCGCCGACGGCGACCAGATATACGGTGTTTTCCAACGCCCTGGCACGCACCAACAGTTCCCAATGCGCCTCTTTCAACGGCCCTTTGATCCAGGCGGAAGGGAGGACGAGTACCTCGGCGCCGTCCAGCGTCAGGCGGCGGGCAAGTTCTGGGAAGCGAACATCATAGCAGGTCATCAACCCGACCTTTAACCCCGCGATGGTCAACAGCGGTGGAACCGCTGTTCCTGCCAGTACGTTTTCCGATTCTTGTACGGAAAACGCATCGTAGAGATGCAATTTCCGATATTGCGCGACGATCTCGCCATCGCGCAGCGCCAGCAGCGTATTCCAGACTTTCCCCGCGCCATTGGGAATGTGTACGCACAGTATGGTCGTTAGGTCGTTGCCTTTGCTGGCTGCCAGCAGATGCGAAATAAACGGCCCCTCTAGCGGCTGCGCGGCGGTGAGCACCAGATTGGGATCGGTGATATCGCGCGCCAGCACGCCTTCCGGCAACACCAGCAGGTCGGCGCTATTTTGCTGTGCCAACAACATCAATTCAGCGATGGTTGTGGCGTTTTGTTGCCACTCGCGCTCAACGGCGAATTGCCCCAGTGCAACTTTCATGCTTCTTCCTCTCTGTCCCAATCTGCGATTTACCTTGCAATGCGCGAGCTATGACGTCAAGCATCAGGTAATCTACTGTTTGTCACTCCTGCACCGCCTTGCCCGCCATGGTGCTCAGGAAATCAAAGCGGCGGCGCAGATCCTCTTCGGCCTCTTCATAGAGCCGCACGGTGTCTTCCGGCATCATGCTATTCAAACGGCGGAAGCGCTGCTCTTTTAGTAGCGTTTCACTCAGGCTACTTGATGGCGGACGAGAATCGGTCACCAGCGCCGGTTTCCCCTCTTCTAAGCGACGCGGATCGAAGCGGTAGAGCGGCCAGAAACCGGTAGCGGTTAACTGACGCATCTGATCGTGACTGAATGCCAGATCGTAACCGTGTTCTTCACACGGGCTGTACGCAATAATCAGTGACGGACCCGGCCAGGCTTCTGCTTCCTGAATCGCTTTCACCGTCTGGTTCAACTGCGCGCCCAGTGAGATTTGCGCGACGTACACGTGGCCGTACATCATGACGTTGATGCCGAGATCCTTACGGGCTTTGCGTTTGCCTTTCTCTCCAAATTTGGTCACTGCGCCCAGCGGCGTCGCCTTGGACTGTTGGCCGCCGGTGTTGGAGTAACACTGGGTATCCAGCACCAGTACGTTGACGTTTTCGCTCAGGCTCATGACTTGATCCAGACCGCCATAGCCGATGTCATACGCCCAGCCATCGCCGCCAATCAGCCAGATGGATTTATCGACAAAGTGGTCGGCTTCGTTCGCCAGTTCGGCGGCATCGGCATCATTGATGGTCGCCAGCAATCCACGGAGTTGTTCGATTTGCTGGCGGCGTAGATCGGGCGCGATAGACGCTTCTTGCAATGCGCTCACCAGATCCGACGGCAGTTGCGGGGCCAGCTTGTTGAGCAGGCGCACGGCGCGTTGACGGTGCTGATCAACACTCAGGCGGAAGCCCAGACCGAATTCGGCGTTGTCTTCGAACAAGGAGTTTGCCCAGGCGGGGCCGCGACCGTTGGCATCGGTAGTCCACGGCGTGGTTGGCAGATTACCGCCATAAATGGACGAACAGCCCGTGGCGTTAGCGACCAGCAGACGATCGCCATAGAGTTGCGTCAACAGCTTGATGTACGGCGTTTCACCACAGCCGGAACAGGCTCCGGAATATTCGAACAGCGGCGAAATGAGCTGAGAAGTACGGATATCGATCCGTTCCAGCGTCGATTTATCGATTTCTGGCAAGTGGAGGAAGAAGTCAAAGTTCTCTTTCTCCGTCGCCAGATTATCCAGACGGGATGCCATATTGATGGCTTTGATTTGCGGGTTCTGCCGGTCTTTCGCCGGGCAGACCTCCACGCACAGGTTACAGCCGGTACAGTCTTCGGGCGCAACCTGCAACACATATTTCTGGCCGCGCATGTCGCGCGCTTTCACATCCAGCGATTGCAGTGACGCCGGCGCATTCTCCATCGCCTCAGGGGGAACGACTTTGGCGCGGATAGCCGCGTGCGGGCAGGCGGCAACACAGTGGTTACACTGCGTACAGATCTGCGGTTGCCATAACGGAATGGCTTCCGCGATATTACGTTTTTCCCACTGAGTCGTACCTGTAGGCCAGGTGCCATCGGGCGGCAGGGCGGAAACGGGCAGTGTATCACCCAGGCCCGCCAACATGGTCGCGGTAACGGTTTTGACAAAATCGGGCGCGGCATCGGACACTACCGGCGGGCGCTGTGGGCTGTCTGGGTTGACGGCCTGCCGTGGCACTTCAGCCAGCGCGTCTAATGTGGCGCTCAGCGCCTGCCAGTTGCGCTCAACCAGTTCCTGACCTTTACTGCCATAGCTTTTGGCGATAGCGCTACGCAGTTTTTCCACAGCTACATCGGCTGGCAGAATTTGTGACAGATGGAAAAACGCCATCTGCATGACGGTGTTGATGCGCGCGCCCAGATGGCATTCGCGGGCAATCTTGGCGGCGTTGATGCAGTACACACGGGCGTTGCGCTGGTTTAACTCTGCCTGCACTTCCTGTGGTAAACGGTGCCACAAATCATCGCTGCTATACGGCGAGTTGATCAGGAAAACGCCGCCGGGCTTTAAGCGTTCGACCATGTTGTATTTGTCGATAAACTGCCACTGATGACAGGCAACAAAATCGGCTTGATCAATCAGATAAGCTGAGTTAATCGGATGTGAACCTACGCGCATATGGGAAACGGTGAGGCTACCGGCTTTCTTCGAGTCGTAGACAAAGTAGCCTTGCACAAACATCGGCGTGGTTTCCCCGACGATTTTTATCGCATTCTTGGTGGCAGAAACGGTGCCGTCACTGCCCAGCCCATAGAACAGCGCTTCAAGCGAGGCGTTAGCAGGGAAATGCTGTTGCGGCAGCGGCAAAGAGAGGTGGGTGACATCGTCATAAATCCCCACGGTAAAGCGTGGTCGTGGGTTGGCAAGCGCTAACTCACTAAAGATGGCCAGTACGCACTGCGGAGTAAATTCTTTGGAAGATAGCCCATAACGCCCGCCAATCACGCGCGGCATAAGTGAACGCTCACCTACGGAATATGCCTCAGCCAGCGCAGTCATCACATCAAGGTATAGCGGTTCGGCTTGCGCACCCGGTTCTTTGGTGCGATCCAGTACCGCAATCCGCGTCGCCGTTGACGGAATAGCGGCCAGCAGGTGCTTGGCGGAGAAGGGACGATACAAACGGATTTTCACTACGCCGACTTTATCGCCGCGCATCAATAACGTATCGACCACTTCTTCACAGGTGCCGACACCCGATCCCATGAGGATGACGATTTTGGTCGCTTCCGGGTGGCCGTAATATTCGAACGGCTGATACTGGCGACCGGTGGCAGCCGCGAACGCGTTCATCGCTTGCTCAACGTGGTCATATGCTGCGTTATACCAGGGATTAGTGGCTTCGCGCGCCTGAAAGAAGGTATCTGGGTTTGATGCCGTACCGCGGATCACCGGGCGTTCCGGTGTAAGCGCTCGCTCACGGTGTGCATCAATTGCCTGCTGTGGTAGAAGCTGGCGGATCGTTGCATCGCTCAGTGGCTCAATCTTATTGATTTCGTGTGACGTGCGGAAGCCGTCAAAGAAATGGATAAACGGCAAACGACTATTCAGGCTGGCGATCTGGGCGATCAGAGCAAAATCCTGCGCCTCCTGCACGTTGCTGGCGCACAGCATGGCGCAACCCGTCTGACGCACGGCCATGACGTCAGAATGATCGCAGAAGATAGAAAGCGCATGGGTGGCGACCGTACGGGCCGCGACGTGCAGGACGAACGGAGTGAGCTCACCCGCCAGCTTATACAGCGTGGGGATCATGAGCAGCAGCCCCTGCGATGAGGTAAAGGTGGTCGCGAGGGAGCCGGTCTGTAATGCGCCGTGAACGGTCGCAATCGCGCCGCCTTCCGATTGCATTTCCACCACGCGCGGCGTGTCTCCCCAGATATTCGTTCCGCCTTCACTCGACCAGGCGGAAGCCTGTTCAGCCATACTGGAACTCGGGGTGATGGGATAGATGGCGATGACTTCATGGGTTCGCCAGGCTACAGAGGCGACTGCGTTATTACCGTCGGTGGTGATCATGACTACTACCTTTTTGCTCACTAATTCGTTCATTCTACCGAGCCTTTTCAGATGATGGAAAGGACGGGGCAGAGAAGAGAATACGATCCTTATCGGAGAATTATCGCATTTCGGTCAGAAAGAGGGAAAAACGATGTACATGGAGTTGTATCAATATGTGTGACGCCGCGTATCACAAACGCGCTTATTGGCTATAGTGCGTCACATTGGCGGCATCTGCATTTTCTAAAACGAATACAGTTTATATGTGCCAACGCAGGGTAATCGTTTTTTATTTTTCTTTACAGCGATCGCGGTATGATTTTATTTGCTCATTACCATCAGGACAGGTAGCGTGCTATAGAATGACATGAATAAATTAAGTATTAAGGAACCAAGCAATGGCAAATGATGAAATAAAAAATAAATTGGTTTCCGTGCTCGCGTCACTACAATCTCAGGGGAATTCGCCGGAGCAGGCCGTCGAGCATATTCTTCAGGCATTAGGTGGACTTGCGGGAAATGTGTCTCGTTTCCCTTTTTTGACATCGACACTGATTGCTGATGTGCTTTATTCCGTGTATCAGGAGGCGATAACCGAGCAGCAGATTGCGGCGATTCTACATAAACTGTGCTACCCCGCCCGCGATATTGTCGTGGGTTTACATAGCACTTACCCCCTATTAGCGGCGCAATATATCGGCGAGATTTTGATGAATCCGGCAATTTATCCGACACTCGATCGCGACACATTACTCGATGCGCTGAATGCTGGCTTTTCCAAGACGGAAAGTGAACTGGCGGCCGATGCTCTTGGCGTTTAGCCCCTTGGCAAGGTCTTTACTTGAAACCTAACACAATGGTTTTTCACCGGAGAAGAACACGTTTATGAACATGGTCATCCGTCCCGCGCAACAATCCGATGCGCAGGTGATACTGGATCTTATTATTGAACTTGCCGACTATGAGAAGGCTCGCCACGAGGTGCTCGCTTCGCTTGAAAACATTGAGAACTCACTCTTTAGCGAAGGCGCAAGCGCGGAAACGTTAATTTGCGAAGTGGATGGTAAACCTATCGGCTATGCCATTTTCTTTATGAGTTATTCTACTTGGCTCGGGAAATATGGCCTCTATCTGGAAGATCTCTATATCGCGCAAGCATACCGTAAGGTTGGAGCGGGGAAAGCGCTATTGAAACAGGTCGCGCGGCTGGCGCAAGAAAGGCAGTGCGGGCGGCTGGAATGGAGTGTATTGGACTGGAACCAGCCCGCCATCGATTTTTATCAAAGCATTGGGGCCAAGCCGCAGGAGGAGTGGATTCGCTATCGTATGGATGAGAAGGGCATTGCTGATTTTGTCACGGCAGCGTAACGGTGTGGCTCCTGCCAGCCTGAAAGCAGCAGGAGCCTGCCAATTAACGTGTTGACGCTGCCAGCGTGGTGCCTGCCAGAATAAAGATCCCGCCCGTCGAGCGGTTAAACAGCTTGATGCGGCGTGGGTTGGAAAACAGCCCTGATAAACGGCGACCGGTGCAAGCATAGATAAACATGATACTGAAATCGCAGACCGCCCAGGTTACCGCCAGAATGATCAGTTGCAGAGCGTGCGGGGCGTTGGTATCGATAAAATTTGGGAAGAGCGCGGCGAAGAACAGCAGATCTTTCGGATTACTGATCCCAACCAGGAAACCTTTACGGAATAGCGGAAACCAGCCTGGAGCCGAGGTTTCCTGCACGTCCTGTTCCGCAATGCTCATATCCTTAGATCGCCATGACGCGATGCCCAACCAGATGAGATAAACCGCACCAATAATTTTTAATATCATGAAGGCGGTGGTTGACGCCGCGAGGATGGCCCCTAGCCCCAATGCTGAACAGGACATCAAAATCATTGCCGCGCTAACGCCGCCTAGTACGGTTGCTGTTGCGCGTGAAGCGCCGTAGCGTAAACCGTGCGACATGCTGATTAAGGCGGATGGGCCCGGAATGGCAATCAGGGCGATGATGATGCCTGTATAAGCCAGCCAGAGGTGAAGGCTCATGATTTCTCCTGCGTATAGTTCACTGTGAAAGCGTGATCGAGAGCGGTGATATGAAGCGGGATATATTCGCATACCTATCGCTATTTTCCAACGCACGATAGTAACAAAAAAGGCGCCGACAGCGCTCTTACACTTGCATTAAGATCCTATTGCTGAGGTCGGTGTGCGATAACGCGGTAAAATAAAAAATAAAGGGGCTTCTGACGCGTAAAAATGTATTTGTGAAGAATATAATTTTATCGTTATCACTACTTATAGTGTTTTCCCTGGCGCGGAGCATACGCGATAATTTAATGATTTTTCGCGGAAAGATAATTTAATGTGAAATTTGTCTTTTAACGCTAGCGTATAATTCCGTCTCTGTAACGGGGGCTATTCACCCTTGCGCAAATATATTCCATATGATAGACAAAGGCTTGTAATTAAATCCTGAAATATCGTGTTCTAAAAGTTATCGTGCTAATAATAATGAGGCTTTATTGTCATGAAGTTACAGATTACTGATTCACCGAATGCCGACGAAGAGGCGTTTGTCATCGCAAGCCTTTGGAAACATAATGCACAATACGATCCTGTTGATATTACCCCTCTTTTTTTAAATTTTCGCGACGATGAAAATCATATTATCGCCGGGCTGGTTTCACGAACCTGGTGGGGGGCATTAGAAGTACAGTACCTTTGGGTGAGTGAACCTTACCGTAATAATGGCTTAGGTCGCCAGCTTATGCAGGCTGCCGAGAGAGAAGCATTAAATAGAGGTTGTCATATGGCGTACGTGGACACGTTTGAATTCCAGGCCAAGGGGTTCTACGAAAAACTCGGATATCAGGAATATGGGAATCTTCCGGGGTATGCGCATAAGCATATCCGGATTTATCTAGCGAAATTAATTCGTTAAATAATACTATTGATTGAGGATAGTTGGATGAAATCCTCATGGGAGGAGATATGGATGATTATATTCGCAATCTTATTACCATGATGGCGTGTCTCAATGAACCCTGGGGAATTAAGGATTTGTCATCGCGTCATCTTTATATGAATAAAGCCGCTTATCTTTATACCAATACACCGATGCATTTTGATATTGAGGGGCGGCTCGACGATGAATTTCCGGCCAGTTGGGCGGAGCTTTCCGATGATTTAAAAGCACATGACCGATTGACAGAAAAGAGTGAACAGCGGGTTACCGTTATCGAAACGCACTATTGGTATGGCAGAAAAACGCTGGCGCCCTTTGTTAGTGAAAAAATCCCTATTTTTGATGAAAATAAGCGTTGTATTGGCACAATGTGGAACGCCAGGGCGTTAGATACGCGTTCACCCCTGATCTATATTAATCAAAAAAAACCAACGACCTTACGCACAGAGCTAAAGAACAGTATTTTTACGCAATCAGAGTTAGATATTATATTTCTTATCTTGCAGCGTTTTACCAATAAGGAGATAGCCAGAAAGATGAAATTATCCCCCAAAACTATCGAGAATAGAATATACAATATTTATCAGAAAGCAGAAGTACACTCATTCCCTCAATTTGAGGAATTTTGTCGCCACGTTGGAATAGATGGCTATATTCCCCATTCTCTCATCGAGAAAGGGATTCAATTTTTATAAGAGAATATATCGACATGGAAAAATTAGATGATTACCCCGTCAGCCGCGTTCCGCTGAATGTCAGGTTGCCTTTCTTCAACGTCGCATTGGTTCACATAGGCATGTTAACCGCGTTAGACCAGTTTATGTTAGGTGCGGTACTCGGCCATTCAATGACGCTCGGTCAGGCTTTTATCGCTATTTTTATTGGCAGCGCGATTTTTGGCGTGGTGACCGTGGGGTTGGGCTACGCAGGGATGAAAGAGGGGATGTCTGGCAGTTTGCTCGCCCGTTGGTGCGGCTTTGGCCGTATGGGGTCTGTCCTCATCGGGTTGGTTATCGCTATCAGTCTCATAGGTTGGTTTGGCGTTCAAAATGCTGTGTTTGCTAAGGCGCTTAATTTTGCAATGGCGGATAAACTCGGCTTTGGCTGGTCTGCCGCTTTATCCGGTATAGCATTAACATTATTGGTTGCCTTTGGTTTCAAAGCATTGCGTTTCACCGCCAAAATCGCCGTGCCGATGTTTATTCTGGTTATTGGTTATATTTCGGTTATGACGCTCTCCGGCCACAATATCGCACAGTTGCTGGCTTCAGCGCCAAATGGTGAGAGGCTTTCCATCAGCGCCGGTGCCACCATGGTTGTGGGCGGCTGCATCGTCGCCAGTTTAATTACCCCAGATATGACACGCTATTCTCAAAAAGGAAAACATGTATTCTGGATGACAATGCTGTCGATTATCGTGGGGGAATTTATCGTTAATGGCCTCGCTATTATTATCGCCCGGGCGCTCAACACCGCAGATGTTGTGACGATCATGTCCCAGGCGGCCGGTGGCATCGGGTTGATTGCCGTTATTTTTTCAACGTTGCGTGTAAACGATATTAACCTTTATTCCTCATCCTTGGGGATCGCCAACGCTATAGAAGGCGTCACGGGGAAAAAATTACGCTATGTATCGATCACATTAGTGATTGGCCTCATTGGCACGGCGTTATCTGTTGCTGGGATTCTGGATCGTTTTATTGATTTCCTGACATTATTGGGCGTGTTATTCCCGCCGATTATCGGGGTAATGCTGGTTGACTATTATATTTTACGCACGCACAAGACTCTGCTTGACACCAGCCGCGCCAACGGCGATTTACCTGACAGCACCCAAACGCCGCTGATTGGCTGGCCTGCGATTATTGCCAGCGTTATCGGCGCCAGCGTTGGGTTAGTCTTTACCTGGGGTGTTCCAGCATTTAATTCATTGCTGGCCGCCAGCCTATTTTATTGGGTAATAACGTATTACATTACACCTGTTTTAGGTAATTCCGGGGTAACAAAAATTTTAAATAGATTCTGAATGAATTCTTGCTGTCACAAATCGACCTCTTTCTATCGAGGTCGATTCTTTTTTTAAGAGAAGAAATGAACAGTGTTTTTTTCTGTGGTTATCTGTTGCGGTCTAAAATATGATAATTAGCGGCCATGATGGCCTTGGGAATGGGACGTATATTTTAACGAAAATATATTTTCGTGAAATAATAAGATTGATTAGGAATGGTCAGATAAGGAAAAGGATTTATGCTGAAAATAAAAACATGCCTTACGCCGCTAAATGGGCTTCTCATGTTAAGCAGCGTTTTACTCGTCAATACGGCATATGCCGCTGAAGATTGTGTTTTGGGCCAATGGCAGGTAAATCAAGCGATCACCGACATGCCCGCGGTAAAATATCAGACGGAACATTTCGCTTTTCGTTGGAATAATAATGATGTTAACCGCAATGATGCAATTGCCGCAGGGCAGAAGCTCGAACAAATTTGGGATAAGTTTATTAAACAAATTCAGTTTCCTGAACCTTACTGTACCCAAAAAGTAAAATATAAGGCCAATATTCACATTGATCCCACTTTTGGACTGAGTGGCGGGATTGCGGGAGGCGGCAGCATGGGAATGTGGATTGGCCCTGCCTCGCTCAAGGATCATTGGGGGTTGGCGCATGAGTTTACTCACGCGTTACAAGGGCAAACCGGCGGCTTTCAGAGTACCGGCGGAGAAAATTATGTTGGTTGGATTTGGGAATCCCACGCGAACTGGATGACGCATCAGTTGGATGAATTTCGCGGCACATCGGCACATTGTTCGGAAATGCTGGTTAACTATCCCCATCTCTATCTCGGGTCAACGCGTAACCGTTACTGCAACTGGCAGTTTATGGAATATTTGAAAGATCGCTTTGGTTATAGCGTCATCAATGATATGTGGTCAAAAGCGCCAAAAGCGGGAGAACGCGGCCAATCTACTGCCGATCCGCTGTCGGTGCTGCGTACCAATATGGGGTGGAGTCAGGCTGAATTTAATGACGTATTCGGCGACTGGGCGATGCACAATGTTAACTGGGATTATGTTGATCCAGACGGCTTCGATCGCGGTCGCTTCTATCGTTCAACCTACGGCGGCTATGGAGCCGTGCAACCTAACCAGAATAATGCTGACCGTCTGCTACGAACCACGACGCTTGAGCCTGTGGTCGGCGCCAGCCCGAATCTTCGCCGTTTCTCCGTGCCATTCGACCAGGCTCCACAGCAGCTGGGTTACAACATCGTGCGGCTAATTCCTGAAAATGGCGTGAGGAAAATTACGGTCAAATTTCGTGGCATAGTGCAGAGTAAACCGGCTATTACCCGTTTCCCTGGGTTGAAAAACGATCCGGCAGCCCTACCTCAGCCCCACTCCGACTGGCGCTGGGGGGTTGTCGCTATCGGTGCAGATGGCGTTTCTCGTTACAGCCAATTACAGCGTGGCGCATCTGCTACTGTGAAAAATTTCACAATCCGTCCGGACGATCGAGGCGTTTACATGGTAGTGATGGGCACGCCTTCGCAAATGCAGAAGATTAAGTGGGATCAAGCTTACTATTCTCTATATCGCTACCCGTGGATGGCTGATTTTACCGGCGTTTGGCCGGAAGGCAGTCAGCCTGGCGCTGAGAACCCTACCGCTAGCGGTTCCCGACATCCTAATGGCGGTGGTTGGGTAGCGAGTGCAGCGAATGTTGCCCCGACCGCTTATGTCGGGCCTTATGCGCGAGTGATTGGCGGTACGGTGAGGGATAATGCCAGGATAGAGGATCGTGCCACCGTTCTTAGTGGAACAGTGGAAGGGCGTGCCGTCGTTAGCGGTCTGACGGTATTACAAGGCGACACCGTGGTGCGCGATAATGCTCGGTTACATACGGTCTTCATGGGGCCGGGCGCCTTTGAACGCGGCATAGTGCTTTCCGGCAATGCGCAAATGCGCGGCGATGCGGAAATTCGTGGCGCTTCCGCTTCGCAGGGCGTGTTCTATGGGTTTATTGATGAAAATGAGGTTAAAAGCGGCGATGCTGGCGCTTACCTGACTGAGGCCGTACCGGAAGTAACGGCTATCCCGATCTACAGTACGAAATAGTACCTTAAGAAAATAAAAGGACCGGCGTGGCATTAGCTCCGTCGGTTCTTATCTTAGACAGCGCTTTGCCCTGGCGGTGTTAAATTTTCCGCCGATCGTTAACGCTTGTTAGATATCACTGCACCGTATTTACGCCCCCTATTTGTGCATCGCACGCATCCTAACGGTTAGCCGACTTACATTCTGATGTCTGTTTTTTTAAATAATCTTTATTTTTCATCATGATGAATTTTTAGCGCTAACGATAATTCAGTTGGCATGTTTCATGCTTATATCATTTTGTTCAAGTGACTTTACTGATGTTCAAACTACTTTAAGGAAGCATGCCATGACTCTGACTCGTTTTTCCTTATCCGCCTGTCTGACGCTGGTCTCCGCCAGCCTTTTTTGCTCCCCGGTATGGAGTGCCGATCTGCTTGCGAGAATCAAAGAAGCAAAGGAGATAACGGTAGCGACCGAAGCACGGTATGCCCCCTTTGAATATGTCGAAAACGGCAAAATCGTGGGCTATGACGTTGATCTGATGAATCACATCCTGGCGAAATCGTTGCCCGGCGTCACCGTGAAGCAGTTGGATCTCCCTTTTCAAGGCATCTTGCCAGGATTAGATGCGAAGAAATTCGATTTTGTCATCACCGCCGTTACGGTTAACCAACAGCGTATGGCGCATTTCAGTTTTACCGCCCCGGTGGCGGAGTCTACGGTTGCCTTACTTAAAAGGGCGGGCGACAGCACGATTAATACCCTTGACGATCTGAACGGCAAAATCGTGGGTTCACAAGCCGGATCGGGTCAATTGCAAATCTTGCAATCCTTTGATCGCGCGTTGAAGGCTAAAGGTAAGCCCGGAATTAAAGCGATTAAACAGTATGTGTCTTTTGATGAAGCTTATGCCGATCTGGCGTCTCAACGCCTCGATGGTGTAGCACAGTCGCTTGCTAACCTGGGGCCGCTGATTAAAGCGCGACCGGGTATTTTTTCCACCCTGCCGGACATGCTGGGTCCGCAGACATTCTTTGGTTGGGTCGGGCGTAAAGATGCCGACAGCGCCTCATTGGTGAAACTGATCAGCGACGGCATTATTGACGCCAATCGCGACGGCACGATGAAGTCACTACAGCAAAAATGGTTTGGTTTCACCATGGACGTTCCTGCAACAGATATGCCTAAGCCAGCCTTGTGAGTGAGCCATGACGGATTTCATCGCGAATTTTATCCTTTGGCTGCCCATGCTGACTCAGGGAGCGCTTACGACCTTTGCGCTCTGTCTGACGGCAATGGTCGCCGGTTTTCTGGTAGGAATTGGCGTCTGGCGTATGTCGACAAGCCCATTGCGGCTTTGTCGGCTGACGGCTCAGGGATGGGTCAGCCTGTTTCGCGGTACGCCGGTTCTGGCGCAGTTACTCCTTTGCTTCTATTTGCCGTCGCAGCTCGGTCTGGACATCCCCGGTTTTGTAGCCGCGGTATTAGCGTTAACGCTAAATACGGCCGCTTATCAATCACAAATTCTGAAAAGTGGTTTCTCCAGCATCTCGCCGGGGCAGCTTGAGGCCGCCGCTATTTGCGGGCTCAGTTCGCGGCAAATTTTATGGCGAATTCAGGTGCCGCAGGTCATTCGGATGACGCTGCCGTCGCTGATTTCCGAGCTGATTGATGTGATTAAAGCCTCGGCGGTGGTGTCAGTGATTGCCTTGACCGATTTGATGCGGGTTGGCCAGCAACTGGCATCCTCTACCTACCAGCCGTTACAAGTCTATCTGGCTGTCGCGCTGGTCTATTTACTGCTGACTAGCCTGCTCGCGCTGTTGGGACGCCAGACGGAACGCCACTGGCAGAGGGAACAACGATGACTGAATTCATGCAGTATCTGCCTGAATATATTCAGGCCCTGGGTGTCACCCTGTGGATAAGCCTGAGTGCCGCGTTCGCGGGCATGTTACTGGGGTTCGCCTTCAACGGGCTGTGCGGCAAATGTGGGTTAGCGTTTCGTCTATGGCGACTATACGTGTGGGTGATTCGCGGTACGCCATTCCTGGCGCAACTGGCCGTTATTTACTTTGGCCTACCGTCTATCGGCATCATGTTGAGCGCGGTTGAGGCCACTGTGCTATCGCTGATGCTGTATAGCGCCGCTTATTTTAGTGAGATCTTCCGCGCCGCGTGGAACAGCATCCCGCCGGGACAGCGCGAGGCGGCATTAGCCAACAACATTTCTTCGGTTTGCTGTTTCTGGCATATCCAGACCCCGCAGGCCATCCGTTTTGCCCTGCCGCTGTTAGGTAACCAGTTCATTCTGACCATTAAAGAGAGCGCCATCGCGTCAATTATTACCGTACCGGAATTGACCATGACGACCAGCCAGATTGTGGCCAACACCTACAGCTATGTCTTGCCTTATACCCTACTGATCGTCAGCTACTGGCTGCTGGCACAAGGGGTCAGCCTAAGCGTAAGAACGCTGAGTCATATATTACGAACCGGAGAATAACGTGATCGATACTTCTATACCGGTGCTCGAAATGCGCCATGTGGGTAAGTCATTCGCAAACCAGGTAGTGCTGAATGACATCAATTTACGCGTCGATTATGGCGAGATCGTCACGCTAATCGGCCCGTCCGGCTCAGGAAAAACCACGGCGCTACGTTGTATGAATTTTCTGGAGGCCTACGACAAAGGCGATGTGCTAATTAAAGGGCAACTGCTCGGCTATTCGGGGAGGCAAAGAGGCCCTGCGCATGTTGATAGCGCCAGCCTCATCGCCGAAGTACGTCGACCGCTCGCAATGGTGTTTCAGCAGTTCAATCTGTGGCCGCATATGACCGTACTGGACAATGTTGCCGCTCCGCTGGTTTTGGGTAAAAAGCTGTCGCGTCAAATGGCGAAAGCGGCGGCGATATCTGCGTTGGGGCGAGTGGGTATGGCGCAAAAGGCCGATGATTGGCCTGCACGGCTTTCTGGTGGGCAGCAACAGCGCGTGGGCATTGCGCGTGCTCTGGCGCTGAACCCGGAGCTATTACTACTGGATGAACCTACCTCGGCGCTCGATCCTGAGCGTGTTGAAGAGGTGCTAGATGTAATCCGTGTGCTGGCCGAGCAGGGGATGACCATGGTGATGGTCACGCATGAAATGGCCTTTGCCGCCCACATTTCTTCGCGTCTGGTATTCATGGCTGACGGTAACATTATCGAAAGCGGTACACCGAGACAGATATTTACGCAGCCGCAAAGCGAGCGGCTAAAACGCTTCATTGCCCCGTTGTTTCGTCGGCCGCTACAGCCCGAAGAGTTGGAGAAATTATCATGATGGAGATGGGCTTACGGGTCTCTCAGCAGGTGGATGAAGGCTGGATTAACCAGCGGTTGGCGCAACTGGCGGAGTTTGGCCAGTTAGCGAATGGCGGCGTAGATCGGCAGGCACTGAGCGGTGAGGAACTCGATGCGCGAGCCTGGCTTATCGGTCTCGCCAGAGAGCTTGGTTGTGACGTTTACCGGGACGCGGCCGCAAATTTATTCTTTCGCCGACCGGGACGACTGGAGGTCTCCCCGGTAACCACCGGCAGCCATATCGATACGCAACCCTCCGGCGGCAACTATGACGGTTGCTACGGCGTGATTGCAGGGTTGGCCTGCCTGAAAGCGCTAAATGATGCGCAGGTTGTTACCGCACGTCCTGTCGAAGTTGTCATTTGGACTAACGAAGAGGGCAGTCGTTTTGCGCCTGGCGCCATGGGATCCAGCGCCTTCGTCTATCCTGAACGCCTGTCCGAGTATCTTAATACTGTAGGCGTGGATGATATTTCATTTCGTGATGCGCTGGATCAGCATCAAACGCGTTTTGCGGCGATTCCTTTTCGTCCAGATCGTGAAATGGATTGTTTTATCGAATTGCACATTGAACAAGGGCCCGTGCTGGAGAGCCGCGATTTATCGCTGGCCATCGTCAGCGGCATTCAGGGGGTGCGCTGGTATCAGGTGACTTGTCACGGCGTATCAGCGCATTCGGGAACGACGCCGATGATGCAACGACGAGATGCCATGACGCTGGCTCGTCAACAGCTTAACCGTATTGAGCAAGCGATGGACGATGCGGCGGATGACGCCTTAAGATTGACGTTTGGTCGTTGGCAGGTCACACCGAATGCGATCAACACGATTCCCTCAAATGTGCGCTTTACCCTTGATTTTCGCCATCCCTCGACGGAAAAGCTGGCACAACTCGACGCGGTAATGGCGTCGTTGGCTAGTGATTGCGTCACTGTCGAATTATTACTCAATAAGGCGCCCGTCACTTTTGATGCGCGCCTCAACCAGGTCCTGGAGAATACGGCCAATACCTTGGATATACCGCACATGACGCTATTGTCAGGTGCATTTCACGATGCCATGTATCTGTCCGAACACTGTCCGACCAGCATGCTTTTTGTCCCTAGCCACAACGGCATTAGCCATAATCCGGCTGAATATACCGATCCTCGCTCACTGGCGTCCGGCGCTCGTGCGTTGGCCTGCGCACTCACTGAGCTATCCCACTCAATCGAAGGAGTTAAATGATGACCACAACGACACACTATCCATCCTGCTGTGAGAAAGACAATGGCGATGCGCTAGGACGCAATCCAACGGCTACATCACCCATTTCGGCCGACGGCGTTCCCATTCTCAATGAGCTATATACGATTCCGCCGCGTTGCGGACGTGCCGTTAAACTAAAAAAAGGGCAGGTGATTAAGATCATCAACACCCCAGGCAGTCAGGTTTGCGATACCTGGTTTTTCAATAGCGAGGATCTCAGCGAGTTTTCTTCCATGGAGCATACGCGCGCCTTCATCGACAAGATTATCCCGCAGCCGGGTGATGTGCTGGTGACCAACCAGCGCCGTGCGATCGCGACATTACTGACCGATACGTCGCCCGGCGTACACGATACGTTGATCGCGGCGTGCGATCTTTATCGTTACACCAACATGGGGATCACGGAATACCACGATAGCTGTGCCGACAATATGCGTATGGCGCTGAATGCGATTGGTTTGCGTGCGCGTGAAGTGCCACAACCGCTTAATTTATGGATGAATACGCCGGTAAATCCTGATTATTCTATTTCCTGGTTGCCCGCTGTCAGCAAAGCGGGTGATTATGTAGAAATTCGCGCCGAGCTGGACTGCGTGGCGGTGATGTCTGCCTGCCCACAAGACATCGTCCCTATCAACGGCTGCTCGCCAAAAGAAATTCAATTTATCGTAATGGAATAACTTATCCTGTCTGGCCTGCATGATGCAGGCCATTGGCAAAACTCAAGAAGTCGAGATATGAAAAAGAACGCCGACCCGAAATCTACCAGCACGCCGTTGGGAATGCGGCTACGCCATGCACGTCTAGTACATGAAATGACGCTCAAACAACTTGCGCAAAAAGTGGCGTGCTCAGAGAGCCTGTTATCCAAATTGGAAAACGATGCAGCATCGCCGTCGTTGGCGATGCTGCATCGTTTGGCGAAAGCGTTGGAAACCAGCATTGCCGACCTGATGGCCGATGACTGGGCCGCTGAGCAGCCAGTACTAAAACCAGAACAACGAAACCGTAAGCGATTTTTGCAGCGCAGTAAAAAGGGGGGGATTGAGCTGGAAAATCTGACCCAGCCTCATAAAGGCGGATTATTGCAAGGCAATATTCATATTATTGAGCCTGGCGTCGCTAGCGATGGGTTGATTGAACATCATGGTGAAGAGATGGGCTATGTGCTCGAAGGTAAGCTGGAATTACGTCTGGGAGATGATGTCTGGACGTTGGAACAGGGCGATTCATTCTATTTCTCGAGCCAGATCCCCCATGGCTATCGTAATAGTGGCGATGTCGTCGTCAAGGTGCTGTGGGTTAATACCCCGGTCACATTCTAATTCTTGCTGTTCTCTTTATTGAACGCGCCGATGGCCTTTTCCACGCTTCAATCGGGCGTGTGAAACAGCTGGTTTTCCAAGCCAGACATTAAATGCGGGCGCGTAATGCCACGAGTGTTACGTTCAATGCGTTGCATGAATATTTTCCCTGTCAGAGTCTTCCCTCTGGCTCTTCTCTGATATCACATGCCTCGTGTCTAACGGGTTATCATGCGGAGACTAAATTGGGCGAAAAGTGGCAGTAATTCCTGACAGTTTTGGTCCGATCGTAGGTCAAACTTGTAAGCCAATATGCCGTCATGGCTTTTTTGGCTTCATCCCGGCGTTGTCTGGCATCAGTCAAAGAAACAGCAGGATAGACGCCGATGGAAAACACCTTCTATTCCCCTTCAAAGCGATAGCCTAACTGCCCGTATTTGGAACCGTTGGGATGTACCAGTAGGTAGAGGCCGAACCCGTCAGTAAGCTTAACCACCTTTTCTGACGGCTTGGCATTTTTTACTTTCGTATCAGTCAGTGACACGACGGCACCCTCCGATTACTGGTAAAAACGAAATCGAACCCGCTTTACCCGTATTTTTACCAGCAAAAGGGTATGGCTTCGCGTGTTTTAAGGTGGACGAGGGTGAACCTAAAGAAGGGGGTAACCAATTGATTAAAAGCAAAAAAGCAGACGTCAGTGAACGTCTGCTTTCTTTAAATTGGCTCCTCTGACTGGGATCGCCTTTGCCATTAACTGGCTAATAAATAAGCTAAATCAGAAATTCCTTTCTGTCAAGACCACCAGAGTGACCACCATTTGATTGAATGTCGAATGCGGTCTAATCATCTTAAAAAATAAGCCTTTGATTTATATATTGTAAATCAAGACAAACGATGGTGTTGTTTTATAAGTGATTGATAAATAATAATTTGTTAATTTTAAGACGAAGCATAAGGTAAGTACTTTACTAAACGAGCATTTTATTGACAGAAACTATTTGAAATAATGTTGCCCACCAGAAACAACAGAAGTTCTCTGTATAACACGAGATCCCCGCCAGATGAACAGCTATTGTTTTTAATTGCATGTTTTTTAAATGATTTTCTCGTCATGTAACATCCTCAGGTGCGATCATAAAGTTTGGTCTAAATGATTTTCTTGAGTAGAATAAGAGGAACTATTCTTGTCAACTTTATGTCATTGAATAACAAATCTAATAATAATAATTAGTTAGATTGTGTATGTGACGAATGGATACTAAATTGATTGCAATAGATTTCTTTTGTGGATGTGGGGGAGCTAGCGAAGGGCTACGTCAGGCCGGTTTTGACGTTGTTCTTGGCATTGATGTAGATCAGCAGGCCTCAGAAACATACAAAGCTAACTTCCCTGATGCTGATTTCATCTTCGATGATATCAGAAATGTAACTGTTGAAAGGGTTGCGAACTCTATAGCATTCAAAAGTGCAGATGGTTTGCTTTTAAGTGCCTGCGCCCCTTGCCAACCTTTCTCACAGCAAAACAAATATAAAAACAAAGATGATGAAAGGATTTGCCTCCTAGACGAAACTCACCGCTTCGTTTCAAGACTCTTACCAGAATATATTTTATTAGAAAATGTTCCTGGTATACAGAAAATTGATGGTAGTAAAGAAAGTCCTTTCACAAGATTTATTTCTTTGCTTGATAAGCTAAACTACCACTATGTGTATTTTGTGGCAAATGCTGAAAAATATGGCGTGCCGCAAAGAAGAAAACGGTTTGTTCTTCTGGCTAGTTTGCTAGGACCAATATCAATACCAGAGCCAACTCATGATATAGAAAATTCACCTGTAAAAACAGTTAGAGAATTTATTGGTGAATATCCAAAACTTGCATCGGGAGAAGTCGATAAAAATGATGAACTACATCGTTCGGCGATCCTAACTGAGTTGAATTTAGAGAGAATAAAAAATACCCCAGAAGGAGGGGATCGCAGGGACTGGCCGACCAATTTAATCAACACTTGTCACAAAGATTATACTGGCCATACAGATACCTATGGCAGAATGTCATGGGATAAACCTGCTCCGACTTTGACAACAAAGTGCAATAGTTATTCGAATGGACGTTTTGGTCACCCAGATATAACACAAAATCGAGCTATAAGTATTAGAGAAGCGTCTCGACTACAAACATTTCCAAAAAAATATATATTTAAAGGTTCTTTTAATTCGATGGCGAAACAAATTGGAAATGCTGTCCCTTGTGAGTTAGCTCGACAATTTGGTCTGCACTTCATTGAGCATAATGAGGCTTCAAAGAGAGATAACCATGGCAAATTTTAAGACAAGAGCTAGAACCTTAGACTTATTAGGCCGACAACAGATTGCGGGCATCCCTACGGCCATAAATGAGCTATTAAAAAATGCTCATGATGCTTATGCTGATCATGTTGATATAGATTATTTTCGTAGGAAAAGCCTTTTTATTATCAGAGATGATGGCGTAGGTATGTCAAGAACTGACTTTGAAAATAGATGGCTTACATTAGGTACTGAGTCGAAAGTTCAACATACAAACGCATCCCTTCCCCCAGTAGATGAATCTAAAAAATTTAGACATCAGATGGGGGAGAAAGGTATAGGTCGCCTCGCTATAGCCTCAATAGGTAAACAGGTATTAATAATAACTAAGGCTAAAAACACGAATGAGATAACGGCTGCATTTATTAATTGGCAAATATTTGAACTTCCTGGGTTAAATTTAGATGATATCGTTGTTCCGACCAAAACATTTCAACAAATTCCAGATGTCGATCAAGTAAACTCTATGAAGTCTGAGTTACTAGATTCAGTTGATATTTTATTCAGCAAAGATTCTTTAAGTGAAGAAAAATACTTAGAAATAAAAGAAACCATAACATCTTTTTCTATTTGCCCAAAAACGCTGAGTAAAAAATTAATTCGATTTAGCACCTTTGGTAGTAATGATTCAGGAGGTACGATCTTTATCATTTCTCCCGTTGATGAAATTCTGAATTCAGATATCGATGGTGATGGTAATGATAAAGAGGCTACAAAAATAGAAAAAATGTTGATGGGTTTTCATAATACAATGACGATATCTCATCCTGAACCTTTGTTAGATATCGTATTCAGAGATTATAGAAGTAATGATGATACTTATATTGATCTTATTGACAAAGAGCACTTTTTCACTAGTGAGGATTTTGAACAAGCAGATCATCATTTTCATGGTTTTTTTGACGAATACGGGCAGTTTAAAGGTAACATAAGAATTTATCATGATAAAAACTTTGAACATATAGTCAATTGGACTGGAAATAACCTAAATCTAACCAGTTGTGGTCCTTTTGAAATAAACCTTGCTTATGTTCAGGGGGATAGAAGGCATTCAATAATGGCTAATGAAGATTATGCCCGAGTTACATCCAAATCTGATAAGTTCGGTGGTTTATATATTTATAAAGATAATATTAGAATTTTACCTTATGGTGATTCTGATTATGATTATCTTGAAATTGAAAAAAGACGATCTAAACATGCTGGTTCTGCTTTCTTTTCGTATAGGAGAATGTTTGGAGTTATAAGTCTTTCGCAAAACGAAAATTTTAGATTAAAAGAAAAGGCTGGGCGTGAAGGGTTTATTGAAGATCAGGCATACAAGCATCTGAGAGATATTCTTAAAAACTTCTTTATCCAACTGGCGGCTGATTTTTTCCGAGATGATGTAAAAGCGGGCCCAAAAGCAGAAATTTGGGCAACAAAAAGAAATGAATTACTTTCTTCTCACAAAGCATTAGAGAAACGAGAAAAGCAAGCTAAGCTAAAAAAAGCTAAATTTGAATCTGCTCTTGGCTATTTCTTTGAGCATCATTCAAATGGACTAATTGAACAAGATGTAAATAATATTCTGACAGAAAGTGAACATAAGTTTCACAGTGTATACTCAATTAAAGATCCTGACATAGCCAGTCAGAAAATAATTGATGTTGAATCCCAGACTAGAGAAGAGATTAATGCATATAAGCGCTCTATTATTGTCCCAACTCCTAGAGGGTTTTTAATTAGAGGAGAGCTGAAAGAAGATTATAATACATATCTAACGACCTTGCAGGAGTTAGAGGGTACATGTTTTCAGCCAGCTATCGAAAAAATTGATCAATTAGTTGATAAAGCAATTAATGATTATCAAATAAAAATAAGCAAACGTAAGCGTTTAGAACAGGCGGTTGATTTTATTTCTGTCGAAGCAAGGAAAGTCAATGCTGAAAAAAGAAAAAGCACAGAACAAGTTGTTCTGGATATAAACAAAAGAGTTAAAGAGTTAACATCAGATTTAATGATTGATTTAGATAACCAAATCCGCATTGTAAAAGACAAATTTAAACACATATCTATAGAAAGTGAATCTGATATTGATTTAGTTGCTAAACGAAATGAATTAGCAGCAGAAATTACCAATGTCAGCGAAAGAAATACAAATATTTTAGATACTATCATCAGACAACTTGAGGGTGTTTATTGGGAGAAAGATGAAGATAATAATTATATAACCAGTGAACTAATAACCGAAGTGCTTGGTGAAGAAGTTGATGCTTTGAGAGAAAAAATTCATGCTGATGTTGAGTTGAGTCAGCTTGGTTTAGCTGTGAGTATCATTCATCATGAATTTAATAGTACTGTTAGATCGATAAGAACTAGTCTTAAAGATTTAAAGGCTTGGAGCGATGTCAATGAAGATCTTGAAGGTGTCTATAAAAATATTAAGATTAACTTCGAGCATTTAGATGGTTATCTCAATCTCTTTACCCCATTAAATAGAAGATTACAGAGGAAAAGAGAAGAAATTAAACTTCTTGAAATTAAATCATTCTTAATCGATTTGTTTAAAAATAGAATGGATAGGCATAATATTTCTTTCAAACATACGAAGGGATATTCAAAGGGTAAACTTTATGGTTTCCGCTCATCCTTTTATCCAGTTTTCGTAAACGTAATCGATAATGCAATTTATTGGCTAAATGAAAGTAATAGTAGCGACAAAACTATAAGATTACACGCCGATGATAACGGCAATGTCTATATATCTAATAATGGACCAATCGTTGATTATCGTGATAAAGACAGAATATTTAGCCTAGGTTTTTCAAGAAAATATAATGGTCGGGGAATGGGGTTGCATATCAGCAATGAAGTTCTGGAGTCGATAGGTTATAAATTGACGTTAGATGAGCCAAGAGAGGGTTCAACTGTTACATTTAAAATTTCCATGGTGGAAAAATAAAATGAAAACATTCAATGAATTTTCAACAGCAGTTACAGATCATTTTATTCAGAATATTATCTTCATTGATGATAAAGCATATAATAGCAATGGCCCAAAAGATCAGCATGAATTTGATGCACAAGAAGTCACAAAAATATTTTCTAAGAAGGGAAAAATTTGTGCTGTCTATAAACCTCAGCTAGTTAGCGATCTTGAATACTTAACTTCAATTGCGAACAAGTCTGATGTAACAATACTTGATTGGCAGATAGTGCTTGATGAGGAACCAGCAGAAAATGATTCACAAAATGATGAAGAAGATGCTGAGGAGGATGATGTAAGAGGCGTGTACACGAAGAAAATTATCACATCTCTTCTTGGTGATATTGATAATCAACACTGTATAAAATTGATCCTAATTTATACTGGTGAGGTCGATCTCTCTAACATTGCATCAGAAATTAATGCGGCACTTAATGAAAAAAACATTTCTGGTTTCAGCATTAATCAAGATGATCCATGCACTGTTATGTCTAATAATTGTAAAATCATGGTCATATCAAAAGCAAATGGAGGAGTCGGTCGAGCTCAACATTTACCACAATTGGCCAATAAAACAAAGAGTTATGAAGAATTACCTGATTTCATATCATTACAATTTACGGAAATGACAAGTGGGTTACTTTCCAATTTCGCAATGGAATCTCTTGCTGAAATTAGAAGGAACTTTCATCATATTTTGACTCTCTTTTCTAAGGAGTTAGACGCAGCTTATTTAGCACATCAAACTTTGTTACCTAACTCTTTTGATGCAAATGAACTGTTAGTCCAGCTGCTGAGCGATACCTTTTCATCCATTATTAGATATAGAAGCCTAAATCAATTTTTGAATGAAGAAAAAGTCAAGTTATGGCTTGAACAAAATATTGAAGATGGAGTAAAGCCATTCTATAAGGACGATGGTACTCCAGACAATGTTTTTTACCAAAGAAATGCGGACATATTATTGAGATTATTGCAGTCTGATTCCGATGTTAATAATAAATTTTCTAGTTCTTTAATCAGCAGCGATGGGCAACAACTATCAACAAAAAAAATCGGTATTCTAATAAAAAAATATGCCACAACCTTGTTTGCGGAATTTGATAAGACAGAAGAAATTAATAAAAATTTTGCAAAGTTATGCTACCATAGAAGTGCAATTTTTTCGCCTCACCATCTTCCATTTTTATCACTGGGTACGGTTGTTAAAAGCACTCTCGATAATGGGTGTTATTATATTTGCATTCAACAAAGATGTGATTCTGTAAGAATTCAAGAGGGAGAGAAGCGTCGCTTTCTTTTTATTTCATTAGACGAGGTTAATGATGGTGGGTTTAACTTTTTAACCCCTAGTGGTATTAAACTTAAAATTGATAAGTCTACATATTCTCTACGAACAGTTAAGTTCTCGGGAACTAATGGTTTCGCTCTTGCAACAAGATGTGAAATTGATAACAAAAAATATTTTGAACCATCTTATTACTCCAATGAAAAAGAACATTCCGAGAGGTTTGAGTTTATCATTGAGCTGAAAGAACTTTACGCTCAGCGCATAGTTGAGGAATATAGTTCGAGTCTATCTCGTGTAGGTCTTGATGAACCCGAATGGGTACGGCGGTTGAACTAGATATTTATGCCATAAATGTATTTTCTTAGATGTTATATGACAGTTTCCAGGGTGCAATAAAAGGGAACTGTCAGTATTATTTTTATATATTATGGTTGTTGGCAAAAAATATGTTTCTGGTAAAAGGTAATTAAGTAACCTTCTTGTCCAATCCATAGTTTTAATTATGATTATCATCAAGTGGTCATATGCGAAACAGTATCTAATATAACCTACATTGCCGTTAATAAATTTTATTTTCTCTTTGCAGGTTTCTTTTGTTTTCTAGTGTGATTGGAAGAGTTAGATAGAAGTCAAAAAATAAAAACATTGCCCGTATTATCTTAACGAAAAAATGACTACTTACCTTTAATCCTGATTAATATAAGGTCAATCTTTATCTTCAGTCTTTCCCATTATTGCACTGATAAATGCTGCGTGCGGTTGCAAATTTAATTCTGATGATATTAAATCAGCCATACGATCAATCAATCCATCATGAGTCGGGTTTTTGAATGGAAAAATGTCGGCATCTACGAAAAATTTTCCAGCAGCTATACGCTGAATGTTAGCCATATCGACCGCTTCGATATCTTTACTTAAAATCCTTAATTTCTCTGCGTCAGGTATATCTACAACATCAATGTATCCATCAGGTAATCCAAGTGCTCTGGTTACATCATCCCAATTATATCCTAAGGAAGTTTTTCCTTCGATTGTAAAAGCTTGGGCTGGGCAAGACGCGAATGGGAAGGCTTCTTGGCATTTAAGTAATAAAGTTGCTAATTTCATCAGTTGCTCTGAACAACATTCACGAATATCTCTCCCTTTCAGTTCGGGGGGGATTTTTTGTGAGTGGCCAACAAAACGATATGTACATAAACCATTTGGCAAAAACCCGCCAATATAAGATACAGGACCCTCTTTTTGCGTTAAATTTCTTAATTCTACAAAAAAACGCATACTCAAATCAGATTTCATTTCTGATTGTTGAAGGCCATACCACGTTGAAAACCCGTCTACACCTGACATAGCCTTTTGGAGGACAAACGTCACACTACGGCTAGCAGAAAGAAAAGCATTGAGTACAAACTGGAATTCTAAACCATCTAAGGTTATTGAACGTTTGAAGAAATATTCTGCTTCCATAAGTTTTTCAACAGGATGACGTAAACTCGTGAAAATATGTGCCATTTCGTATCTCTGCAATCTGAAGGTAATAATAAGATTGTGCTATATGAATATTTTATCATAACTCATTACAAAAACAGAGTTTGCATTATTACTTAGTAAGTAATCGAAACTCAAGTTCACCACTGCAAAGTAAGGGGCGCTACACCCGGCTATATAGGGGCAAGTTTCTCTCCTGTGCACTTTCCGTTCTCCGTATCTGCTTCCGGTTAATCGTTTCCCAACACAACCCATCCTGCAAGGGTAAATGGCACGCATGCTGCGCCCTTGCAGGACAGAACGATGCTGGGAAAGCGAACCGTCAGGCGATACGAAGACGAAAATCACACTACTGACGGAGAAAAAACCATGTCTATTACACTGCATACCCAGACCAGCGCCCCTAACTCCGCAGCGGCGACCAGCGTATCCCCGCTGGACCCGTCAGGCTCCTCAAAAACGAAATTTTATAAAACCAAAACCGATATTTATCAGACCGTTACCGACAACATCATTGCAGCACTTGAAGGAGGTGTAAAACCGTGGTCCTGCCCGTGGCAACGCGTATCGGGCATGTCTGGGCTACCATCCAATTACGCCACTGGCACAGCCTACAGTGGAATTAATATCATGCTGTTATGGTGCAGCGCGTCAAAACAGGGTTTTAGCGATTCCCGCTGGATGACTTACAGGCAGGCACAGGCAGCAGGTGGACAGGTTCGCAAGGGTGAACATGGCACTACAGCCATTTTCTACACAACACTGGAGAAGGAAAACGACGCCGGAGAAATCGACCAGATCCCAATGCTGAAAACTTTCACCGTGTTTAACGTTCAGCAAATCGACGGCTTGCCTCTGACAACGGAAACCGTCAGCCCGGAAGCGACATTTGCCCCGTTGCCGCAGGCTGAAAACCTGTTCAGGAAGAGCGGCGCAAACATCATTGAGAAAGGACAAAATGCTTTTTTCAGTCCATCAACAGATGAAGTCTGGCTACCGGAGCGCCGTCTCTTTTCGGATGCAGCTAATTTCTATGCTACTGGCCTGCATGAGCTGGTTCACTGGAGTGGTGGTAAAAAACGCCTGAACCGTGAAATGAAAGGGAAGTTTGGCAGTGCAGATTATGCGGAGGAGGAATTAGTGGCGGAGCTGGGAAGTGCCTTTCTGATGGCAGATTTGGGGATTGATGGAGAGGTACAACATGAAAGCTACATTGCTTCCTGGCTGGAAGCGCTGAAAAACGACAAACGCTATATTTTCAAAGCCGCTAGCTCCGCCTCTAAAGCGCATCGTTATCTGATGGATAAACTCTGAGGCCGGAGCCGGACAACCGCAAGGGAATGCGGTTACAGGGTATTTAACTGGCAACGCTGCAAGGCGCAGACTGAGGCGGAACGCAGCACAGCGAGTACCGAACAGTCTGCGCCTCGCAGTGGAATAAAATAATTCCGGCCTGGCGGTATCGCCGCCAGGCCGGTGAGGCCATCGTGATGGCCTGAGTAAAAGCTTACGTATAGCTGCCTAGTGACAGGTATTTCAGTTCATCAAGGGTATAAATGCGAAATACCCGGCGGTGACGTTCTTCCAACGGGACGTGCTGATGGTTGATGATGACGTGTTTGATGCTGCCAAACAGCAGTTCAAGCGCCCGTTTTTTCTGTAGGTCCGGTACGATATAAAAGACGTAAATCCAGTTCTTTTGTGTCCGGGCCAGCAAATGGCTGGCGATAATCGTCTGGTAGCGAGCTTTGGTTTTCAGGCGGCGCTCGGTTTCTACTGCGATGACCTGTCCGTCAGGGAGTGTGATGAGTCCATCTGGACGGTGTTTGACCTGATACTGGCTGAGGAACGTTGAGCGATCGCCGTTTACCCATCTGGATGCGCCTTTTTTCTCTAGAATGAGCCTAGCAACCTGATTATCAAGGTGGTGCTCCAGCGTCCAGCCAGTGATTTTTGATGGTTCAAAGCGTGCCGGGAAAATGTCATCGTCCGGCGTTAAAACGATAGCCAGTCCGTCGCTGGTTATGCCCCACAACGACATTTTCATCGTCCGTGATTCAAACACATGCTTTTGTATTAACCCCATTCGTTCAGTTTTTGTCAGCAGCGTATACAGTGATTTATGATCCCTGAAGCCAAACAGCAGCATCAGCGTTTTAAAGTCGCTGTAGGTTTCTTCCTTCAGGAAATTCAGCAGCCTTTTTATCTTTTCGCTGTTGCGGGCGGTGCGCTCGCTATGCGTTGCGATAAGCATTATGCCTCCTAAAAATTGAGCAAGGACGGTGTTTCGTCATCATCAGATCTCGGTTTTGCTGATTTACTTTCCCCTTCAAAGAAAAGATCGGGCCGGGTTGCCGCGACATTGGTTGTTGAAGCGGGTGTCGCTCCTTCCTCGTCGAAGTCCAGCGCGATTTTTGCCGGTGCTGCCGATGCGGCAATATCCGGAGAAACGGAATAGATCTCCAGCTCGCGTTTTTGTACCCTGATGGGGGAAATCAGTGAGGCCGAGGGAAGTGTTTTCGTTGTAAAGATAAAGCTGACAAAGTCGGGCAGGTTCAGGATCATATTGCTGTCGATAAAGAAACGCTCGGCCTGTCTGATAGTACGTTCACCGTCGATGGTTTCCGTCAGTACGGCATCAGTTTTGACTTTGCGGATTTCATCATCCACTAAGATGGTGCCAGACATTCTCGCTACCCATTCCGCTGTATCCGGGTCCATAACGCGGTATACCAGCTTGAATTTAGCGTTTTCAACGACTGCACCCACAACTGCATCGCCTTTTAAATCCGCTGGGCAGTCTTTTAAATCGGCAATGGACTGATGCGCCATAATAATATGTACGCCTTTATCCCGTGCTGCGCCTAACCCCTCCAGCGCCGGTTTTGACAGATGGTATTTTAATTCGTCGAGGAAGATGGCTATGGGGCGGGGCGTTTCTTTTACCCGGTCGCGCCGTTCTGCTAACTGGTACAGACGTACCAGCAGCATACGCTGTGCGGTAATAATTTTGCTGTTGCGCATCGAGCCGATGACATAACAGCAGCCGCCTTCATCAAAGATCTGTTTAAGTGAACATCCCTTTGGCGCGTTGATGGCATTGAGCAACGCCAATTCCTCAATTTTGCCGAAAAAAGCTTTAATATCTTCCGCGATGCCCTGAACATATTCACCGTTATAAACATCCCGGATGGTTGACGCGGTATTACGGCTGACAAATTGTGCCGCCATACGAGCAGCTTTCCGGTCGTCGATACGATAAAAGTCAGATTCCTGACCTTTTTCCGCCAAGCTGAATCCCGCAACAAACAATTCCTCCAGTTCGTCAGGCGTAATATTTTCAATCAGATTTAATTGGTATTGCGGTTTTCGCAGGTCAATTAAGGCAAAGGGTTTGCCTGCATCCTCGCAGGCCTTGCGGTAAAGATGCGGTGCCCATTCATCATCTTTTGGGTCCATAACAAAAATGCCTTCACCAGCCAGAATGCTTTGATAAAGCAATATGCCGGTTGCGACCCCTTTACCAGCTCCGGTGGTGCCGATAATATCCGCATGTTGTCTTTGCCAGTCTTTTAACGGGAGATACATCGGCTGTTGCTCTCTGTCCATCCCGATAAAAATACCCTTATTTAGGTTGATATAATCCAGCGGATTATAATGCAGCGTTTCCGGCAGTAGGGATTTTACCGTGCGAACATCGGTGCGTAATTCCCGTTCAAGACTGGTCTTTTTGATGAGTCGTTTTTTTATTTTATCCAGTTCAGGCGTTAATGCCCGGCGCAGACTAATATGGAGAATAAACCCTGCCACGGTAAATATAATTAATATTGACCAGTCCAGAATGGGAATGCGGGTAAGTATCCGAACGTTATAAAGCCACCTAAAAACGCTAATAAGTAAGGGACCCACCGTGCCAAACAGGAAACACAGCAGGGAAAAAGTAATGATCAGCTTTTTCCATAACGGGGCTTTCTGCCGATCGTCGCTTTTCATTGAAGCGAAAAACGGCAGGGTTAGTCCCGATAATAACGCCAGCACCAATTGATGCTGTTGCATAACATCAATAAAGGACAGCACATCATTCACTATCGGCGACAGTGAAACGGCAAGCTTATTTAACATCATGGTGCCTCCTTTGTCAGCGACTCGCCCCAACGCATCGCCCCATCAATTCGCCCCACGGTATTGGGCGAAAAGGCGGGGCGAACGTCTGGGGCGAAGAAGGTGACCGCTCTGCGGCCATGTGTCGGAAAGCATGCTTCCCTGCACGAAACAGCGTGCGCCAGTTCATGCGGGCTGGACGCCCTGATGAACTGTCACATGGGGGTAATGTCGCGGCTGGACGCCGCGCCAAAACCCCCAAGGTCAAAGGCGGCACACCGTCGCCCGCTACGCGCGACCACCCCCTTTGAGACGCCGTTTTTCGCCTATTTTTTCTTTTGTCCGTTCCGGCCAAGCGAAAAAATGGGAAAACGCCTTCAAAGCGGGTGGTCGCGCCACGCTACCGGCTTTTGGCCGGAGACTTAGCTGCGACGGTGTGCGGGGCAAGCCCCCCAAATAAACCGCTATCGTGGGCGATAGCTTTTCGCTCGCTGGGGCGGCGAAATTTATTCGGCTCCCCCAGTCTGCAAAATCCGCGTGGGCGCGGCTGTTTGCAGATGGGTTCGGCGACGCAAATTAGCTATTTCTGCGAAATTGAATTTACTCGCCTTACGCCACTTTTAAATTTCTGCTATTCGCATAAATTAAAAAGCCTAAAACCGTCACGACTGGTGCCGAGTTTGCCATCTCGATTTGACAGGGGAATCGGTAATAATCCAGATATTGTTATTACCGTTTTTCATTGATTTCAATTACGCACGCGGCCAAATTTATTAATTATCTGGTCGATAATTTTCGGGTCGGCTGATTTGCATTCGAGCAATAAGTCTCTTCGGGCATCGGCGGTACGGTTGGAGTGAAATCCGTGTTTGTTCTTTTTTACAACATTAAAGAAAGAGCTTTCAGCAGACTGACATCCATTTCCTCCGTCGTTACCGGTTGTTTTACCGTACAGACATAAAACAATTTCACAGGCATCAGCGGCCATTACGGAAGAGGGTAGTAGCAAACTCATGCAGAAAAGGCAGGTGGTGAATATGATTGTTTTCATATCAAATACCTTTATTGGGAGTGAAGGGGTTTAACTGTTCGTCTATCTGAATGTTTTCTTCATTTGATGGAGGTGTACAGGTTTGAAATAAATATCCCCCATTCGGCGAATATCACCGTGAATATCTACGCTGACGATGATATCTACGCATTTAAGTACCTTGCGTAACAGCACATCGAACGGGATATTTTTACAGTCAGGATTTTCATAACAGCGGTCAATGATCCCTTCAATACATTCTTCCGGGCTGCCTGCGTGCAGGGAGGTGATAAGGCCTTCATGCCCAGAGCCGATAATTTTCAGCGCATCCCACGCTTCCCGCCCACGAATTTCCGCCAGCAGAATCCGATCTGGATTCATTCGATAATTCGCTCTGATAAGTCTGCCGGGTGTGATAATCGCCTTGTCTCCGGCATCCGCCGGGTAAAACAGATGAACATAATTAGCGTGGTGGTAAAAACGGATTTCAGGATTATCTTCAATCGTGGTTAGCCTGAGATGTGACGGAATATAGTGCAGCAACGTCTTCATATAGGTGGTTTTACCGGAGCCGGTTTCACCAACAATAAAGATCGTTTTACCGTACTCGACGGCCTTTTCGATAAAGTGGGGAGTATCACCATTGTTGTAGCATCTGGTCAGTTCATCATCTTTGCTTTTGTTTCTCTCCTTACCCGCTATCCGGTTATAAAACCCGGCATCAATCCAGGACTGATGTGTTTTCTGCTCAAATGACGGATTTCGCAGCGTAATCGATACGGTATTCCGCTCACAGGCTGGGGGGATAATGGTCTGGACACGTTCACCTGATCCTAATGTTGCGGAAAGGATAGGGGAGGTATCATCGATATTATCCTCATTCCATGAGGCCAGTGCTTTGGCAAACGCATGGCACTGACGCAACGTAACCGGAGAATCATGCTTCTGCCATCGACCGTGTATTTTGGTGTGGATCTCTCCGGGGCGGTTAATGGCGATTTCCGTCAGGCCATCCAGTTTGAGATAATCGCCGAACAACTGGTTTTTCATAAAATCCAGCGACAGATTTTCAGCGCTCATACCACCTCTTTTTTAGACGTAGTTGATAAACGGAAGAGAAATCGATATCCGTACCGGTCATGATGCCGATCACATCGCCCTGATTGAGGTACATTGTGGGCGGGATATTGATGCTGTTTTCTAACGCCGTTTTCGCCATTTCTGACGCGGCAGCGCGAGTGTTTTCGGTGTAATCGGTATTGCGGTCTTTCCCCGGTGCTGAATCTGATGCGGCGGCAGCCACATCTTGTACGGTGCTCAACATCAACGCATTGCCGAACCGTTCCCAGAAATGGGTATCAATCCAGCCGCTAATCCCGGCCTCACCCAATGGACCGGTGGCTTCAGTATCAATCAGTGGGATTTGCAGGCTACCGGGTTCCGGTGTGCGTAATTCCGTCCAGATGACAAACATCCGGCTCCGGCCATGTTGCAGCGCCCCGGTGCGGTAGAACCCTCTGACGACGGTTCCGGCAGGGAGCAACTTCACGTAATGGTTGGCGCTGTAGACATCTTCACCGATGAGGCACGAAATACGACCACCCACGTCAGAGACAAAACGCTGCATCATTGAGCATGGAATATAGCGATCAACCGGAAGGTAAAGATTGGGATCGAGACCCAGTCGCCTAACGCTGGTCACTTTTGCGACACCGGGATTGGTGTCGTTAGCCTCTGTGCTAGGCGTTGTGGTGGTGTTCTTGCTCTGTGTGCTGCCAGAGGGGGCAGTTTCTGAATACTGTGCGTTGCTGCTCTGTACGGTATCTGAATCATTGCTTAACCCATCGACCAGTGCCGCCGCCTTATTTAAAGCAGGTGGCTCTGACGGTGGTGCAGTCTGTATTGGGGGATTATCTGTTGCGATTTCCTGTTTGTCCTGGCCGAACAGGCCGAACGGATTATTGTCCATGCCGAGGTTTTTACGCTCATGTTGTCTGGTATTGGCTGATGGCGGGACTGGGGTTTCAACCGACTTATCATCGCGTTGCTTTAATGCGACAAGGAAGCGATCACCACCCAATGCCAGTGCAATCAATGCGCCCAGACTCAGCAGGCTGACCAGCAGCGTCCGGGGGCTGGAGGCTTTTTTGAAGCGGGTCACTTCAGGTTGGCCGGGAGGTGTGTTTTGCTCTGGTGCCTGACTCGCCATCGCTGAACGGGCGCGTTCACGGGCTTCAGCCTCCAGCTCCGCCACGGTTTTTTCCGTTGTCTCTGAGTCTGCTTTATCAGTCATCTGGCCTCCAGTGTGACGACAGGTGAAACGGTGTCACCGCTGCCAACGGTGGCGTTGCCGAATGACGTATTCTCAATCCCGACTACCGAACCGCCATAGCGCAACACCAACTGTGGCGACATTGCCCGCACGACGACCACGGTGTGGTTTCCGTATTTGGTTATGCGGGGTGTTACGGTCTGTTCCTGCCCGTTAACGATCCGGAAGATTGACGGAAGGATTTTGACGGGAGAAAAACCGAGATAGATAAAGCGGCCATCATCATAAGTGAAATCTGGTGCAATCGATGCTGAACCGGCTGCGACTCGCTTGGTATAAAGCCAGTTACGCGGCGTGGTAGCCTGCTCGAAGGCTGTCGTTATCCGCTGCTTTTCCTGTGTTTCACGCAGGAGTTTCAGACGCACTGCGCTGGCTGCGTCTGCTTGCCTGCGCTCGTCATCCGGATAGCGAAAACGGATAATAAAGGCCTGAAAAGGCGAGTCATTCTCCAGTACGTTCAGTTCCAGACTGTAATCGCGCTTCGATGTCACGACAAAGAGATTGGTTCTCCACTCGCTCGCCGTTGGCAGAAACACTTTATTGACGTTGTTGCCGTTATCATCGGTTACCGGCTGGGTGATAGGGTTTGGACTGACACCGACTCGGTTATCACTTTTTGTGACTTTCCAGCCCTTTGGAAAGCCTGCCTGCGCGTCGATAACTTCTTCATCGTCATCAAACAGGAGTGTGGTGAGGTAGCCGGGGCGGGTGTTGACGATAGTCGCATTCTGGCTGTTATAGGTGACATTCTGCATTCGGCTGTCATATGTACTGGATCTCGGTATCGCCGCGCTCCAGACTGTGGATGACATCAGAAAGAGCCACAAGATCACTGTTGTTTTCAGCATCATTCACCCCTCAGTTCTTTATCGCGTTGGTAGCTGGTCACGATGAACCCCAGCGGGTTCACTTCTCGCTGGCTGTCTGTCAGTTGTTTGCGGGGGAGGTAGCGATAAGTCAGGCGAATGTTCCAGACATCTGTTTTAACCGAGTTATCGACAATGCGGCGGATAGTCCGTTTAACGCGTAAGGTCGCCAGATGGTCAGGATTTGTCGCGGTCGCGTGAACGTTGGAAATAATGTCGATAGACACGACATATTCCGCTTTATTGAAAATGATATCGGGTGCCTGATTGCTGTTAAATCCATCGAGATAATCCCTGTTCACGCTGTCGCTATTGAATAACTGCACATCGTCATAATCACGCTGGAGAGCAAAATAGTTATAGCCCTCGCGGAGCCTGACATAATGCGCCGCTAACGCCTGAGCCAGCGCTTGCTCTGTGGAAATATTCTGCTCTTTAATCCGGGTCATATATTCATAACGCCCGGTTTGTTTATCCACTGACCATAATTCGATTTCGGTGGTTTTCAGCGGCAGCAGAATAATCAGTGCAGTGATCGCCATTGCGGCCAGAGCAAACCCTATGGCCGCTATTCGCCACGCCATCTTTTTTTCCCGTTCATCCTTTTCCAGCAGGACAGATTCAAAGGCGCGGGATGACGCAATGATGTTTTCTGTTTCAGACATGCTTTGTCAGCTCCTGAATAATTGCGGGAGAATTAACTGGTTGAGGATCGCCAGATACCGGCGGGAGGTCGTGCCGATGCTGCGCACAGCCCGTGAGGACGCACAGCATCAGAAAGACGAGGCTGGATTTCATATCGATACCTATGTTTGTCGAAGACAGAAATACCATACCGATGGCGGTTGCCGCGGCATGAGATGGAGGGATGGGGTTAGAAGGAGATTAGCGGTTACGCTGTTGATTGAAACGCTTCATGCTATCGATAGAAGCCGCACGTTTTTGCCATGCGGATAGGGCTTTGCTGGTGCCTGCGGCGATAAGTGAACCTGTTGCAGTAGCGGCGCTGACGCCCGCTTTTGTCGCAAGTCGCGCACCTGTCGCACCGGCTTTCATGACCGGTTTCGCTGCGTCAGAAGACGGTTTCGCCAGCCCACGTAGACCGCCCATAGCGGCACCCTGTAGTGCTGCTTGAACGGCTACGCCACCTAATGCGTTCGCGATTTTTGCTGAAAACCAGATAATGACACCTGAAATAACACCCGCAACGCAGCACTGAACACCCAGTGTGATGATATTGGCGCTATCTGCAAAGTTAACCGCTTTATCTAATAAGCCATTGAGATAATTAATGACAATCCTGATGGATAACGCGGAAAACATAATCGTCAGGATCACCGTGAAGATAATTTTCAGCCAGTTGTTAAACATTGGAATAAGGAATCCATACAGCAGGCAGAAAATAAATAACGGTGCAGTGGTGGTCATTAATACAATGATAATTCCGGCTAACAGGTTAACTGCCGAACCAAATAGCAGAGTGACGATTGCACCTCCCCAGACCAGCAGTTGGGCAATACCGCCGTTGAGTTTTACATAGGTGGAATCATCCTGTTGATAAAGCTTTTGTCCTATCGTTTGCGCTTTCGCCCAGACGGTATCCAGTAACACCCAGACGTTGTCATCACCGCTGACGCCGTCGGTTAATCCGTTAATGGCCGAAATGGCTAAATCCAACCAACCATCGAGATTTAAAACGAACGTCATGATTAATAGCATTCGCCCGACATCCCATATGACATCTTCTACAGGCGTTTGGAGTTTTCCAGCCAGGGTTTGATAACCCCGATAAGTGACAAATAACGTGAAGGAGCTGACGGCGATAATGCTTACCATATCGCCGTACACGGAGGTTTGTCCCCGCAGTACGGCATGTAAACCGTCAGTGATCGTGTTGTTCATTCCAACAAACATACCACCTGACATAGATTACCCCTTTAATTCAAATCGGGAACCTTGGCATTTTCCTGACGGAGTTCAAATCGCGCTTCTCGTGCATTTTTGCAATCTTGGGAGTCATCGCCGGATGATTCACACGCTTTATATCGCTGGTTCATTTCATCCGGATGTTCTTTGTACCATTGCGTTGATTTCGGGTTATCACACCCCGACAGAAATAATGAGCTTAAAATAATCGGAAAAATGCAAAGTGACTTTTTCATTCTTACCCTCTCAATAATTAAAGTCAGGAATCGGAGCGGCGAGTTGTTGTTCATTGAATACTTTTTGCCGCTGTTGAGTCAACATCGCGGCTCGCTGTTCAGCCTGCTTGACTGACATTTCCCATTGGCTGGTTAATGCGTTCAATTGTACGCTTTTGGCTGCCACCGCGTTAGCTAGGTCCTGTGATTCTTTCGAGTCTTTGGCGTTGGCAATACGGTCGGATAAGTCTGATATATCGTTTAATGTGCTATTAATCTTGTTTTGAACATCGCTGGTATTCTCAATCGAGACCGCCTGATTGAGGACAAGTTGTTTGCAACTTTCCAGATAACGTTGCGATGAACTGGACTGATTACAAATATCGAACGATTGATATTTTTTATATAGGCGCTGAAGGTCAGAAGAATAATAACCGTTTGAGTTGGTCAGCAGGTCATCCAGTGAAATACCATTTTTACGAAGATGTTCGATATCGTTTTTTAGGTTTTTAGCATCGATGAGAAATCCCTGAATATCTCGTATACCTGTTGCGGTCGCTAATTGCTGCTTATAGGCATCAAGCTCGCTTTTATAATGGGTGACTGTGTCCTGCCATTGCTGGAGTTTCTGTACCCATTGGTTAATCGACTCGGTATTACTGGCGGCATCAAATACTGGGATACCGGCGCTTATCGCTGGTGTAGACATCAATAGCGATAATGCCAGACACATCTTTCTGGTTTGCATGGTGATGACCTCCGAGGTGAATATCAGATAGCGTGGTTAAGGAACGTTTCTTTCCAGTCTTGAGGGGACATGCCTTCCTGATAAATAGCATCAAATATTTTCAGGTTGTCTTCGCTGCCGCTCAGGATTTTGGTGATGTTTCCGAGGCCCGATAAATCCATCCTTGCCATGGCGACAAACGGGCGAGTTTCACCAGCACGCAGTGGTGTTTTCAGGACAACCATATAGTGCTCGCTCGGATCGAGGCTGCGAACAATGTCGTAAACGCTTTCAGGGACTTTTATTTTCTCCACGTAATCCGCACGGCTGGCCTTGGGATTGGCGAGAAAAATTTGGGTACTGCACTGCTCAATAATCGCCGGAGCGATGGGATGCCTGACGATTTCATCGGGTGACTGGGTGGCGGGAATAAAAATGCCGTTCAGTTTGCGGATCACCTTGAGCATGTTGAGGGAGAATTTAGAAAACTCCACATCAGCCAGCCATTTCCAGAACTCATCCATAAACATCACCAGTCGGCGACCATCTAACAGGCTGGTGACGCGGTACAGTAAGTAAAAGGTGATCGGCCCACGTATGTCGTCATCATCCAGGAATTCCGTACCGTCGATACCAAAGTTATCAATATTGCTGATGTTGAACGTGTCCTCCTCGTTATCGAACACCCAGCCAAACTCACCGCCCTGCGCCCACTGTTTCAGGCGTATACGCAGACCGTTAGTTCGGGCCTCCTTGGTCGGTGGTTCGGGCAACACTTCCAGCAATCGGGTAATACCATAACGGCGATATTCCGGCGGGTAGTCCAGCATGATGGTGTCCACCGCTGTGCTGATACGCTCTTCATCGCGGGGATCAAGTGGCTTACCGTCACGACGGCACAGCATCCGAATCAGTCGCTTGATAAAGCTGATATTCCGTCGTGTGGGAGCAAGTGAAAACGGGTTGAATCCGGTAGGGATACCTGTCCGGATACGGAAGTAGCGACCGCCCATCTGGCGGATCGACATTTCTGCCGCTCTGTCTTTATCAAAGTAAACGGTGGTCAGCCGTTTGATGGTGGCAGAGGTGGAAAATGTCGCCGGATTACGGTACTTCTGCATCAACTGTTTCATCATCGTCATCAGAAGGGTCTTTCCTGAACCGGTTTTACCGATGATGGCAGTATTCCCCGGCGTTTTCTCATTGAAGTCATTCCGTCCTGCCTGACTGTCATGCAAGTTCAGATAGTAACCGCCACCACCGGGGGATTTCAGAATGGCGATAGCCTCACCCCATGGATTGCCGTTGCGCTTGTGAGAATGAAAGTTGTGCAGACCCCCCATATCCGCGTAGTTCTGGCTACTGACCACCACCAGACGCGGTCGCAGCGAGTAGACGCCAGGGAGTTGAGCCAGATAAGCGGCAGGTAACGACAGCGTAGACAGGGATGTCATGATACCGAGATCGTTAAAAGGCTGCGCCAGCGCATTGGTCTCCTTTACCACTTGATCGGCACTGACCGACGAGACCAGCAGGGAGAAGTGATACTTGCCGCAAGACACATGCCCGGACTGGAGCAGATCGCGTAAGACGATCAATTCCTCACGCTGTGAAATGGCGTCATCGTCGGTTGAATTCAGCCGTTTTTCCGCCAGTCGGATATGATTTTGCGCTTCATCCCGTGCCATACAGGTAAAAGACTGCGTCAGTACATACTCGCTTTCGGCATACAGCAGCGCATCGAGCAGGCCGGTATAGGTCTCCGGTGAATAGTCTTTAATTTCCATACTGCGGAAGAAGTGGGAACCGCCGACCGTCTGACATTCGGCGGTATCGGTGGTGAAGAACACATCCGGCGTGCTGAGTGTGTGATAAAACGGTGTGCATGTCACCGCCACGTTCTGCCATTTGCCGCTAATCAGGCGATGGTAGAAAGCCAGTTGCGAAGAGTAAACCCGACCTTTTTCCTCATAGAGGCCCAATGGCTTTGCCACGTAACGTGACAGGGTGGTGTGGATGGCTTCATGGTGTTCCAGTATCCCTTTCAGCGCCTCTTTCCTTTTTCCGGCTGGCTGCGTCTTCATGACTTTTTTCTCTAGTGTGGAGAACGGGGCATAACAGACGGTGAAAAAAAGCCGATGCCGCCAGAGTGGTTTCTCTTTTAGTGGCTGGTAATAGCGTTCCGTGACTTCATCCGAAAAGGGAATGCCCGAATTGGCCTCAAAGCCATCCTGATATTTCTCCCGTATGCGGTGGATATAGAAGGTCATAGGTAGCCCTTCATACGAGCGGATCAGGTTGTTAAGGTGGCTTGCTAGCAATGTCAGATGATGTTCATCCTCACATTCAAAAACAGTACCGCCCAATTCCCAGGTAGCGACTAAATCACCGGCGCGATTTCTTATGATGTGAGGATGAATGTGGGAAGAGTAGGGAATGTATTTATCCAGTGTGATGCGTTCGTTTAATTTCATCTTATCGGTAAACTCCGAAACATCGACGGTGTCATAGTGGCTTGCCAGCACAGCACTGGCACCGAAATGGCGATTCGTGGCAAATCGCCCACGGGTTTTAAAGGCCAGCCACAGCAGTCCGAAATAATGAATATCCGTTCGAGCTTTTGCTTTCATTTCCAGCCAAGCTGGAATCAATAACAACGCAAGGTAATAGCTGATATAGACCGACAGCAGGACGATAGCCCCGCTGACGATCACGAACGGAACGAGAGGGATACCCATAATGGCGGCAGGGCGGGTCAGTGCTTTGTTCAAGGTGGTCATCGGTTCCCCCTAGGATGCCCAATAAGCACCAAAGCCCGATGCGCCGACAATCAGGATGGCTCCGATAATGACGTTGCGCATGTCATGCAAACTTTTACCGTCAAACAGCACTTTGTAACCCACCCACATGGTTGCCAGCGTGATCGTGACGGCGGCCAGTCCGAGCAAGCCGGTGGAGGTATTACTCAGTGTATCGTTGGCTTTATTAAATCCGCTCCCGGCTGCCAGCGTTTGGGTTGATATCAACAGGGAAGAAAACGCAGGCCAGTATTTACGTTTTTGCATCGTCATTGCTCCTCATTAATTACAGGTAGGGATACATCGCCGCGAAGGATGGCGTCGGGATAGTGCAAGGAGGTCAAAACCGGTATGGATTTATCGGTAAGCTCACCGCGTAGGACGGTGGGCGGATAATGAATATCTGAAGTGGATTGGCTGGTGGTACTACGCTTGAGATCTTCCCGCGTTGACGGGACCACATAGCCAATACGTTGGATATAACTGGTTTGGTTAAAGGCAGATTCTGGCTGCTGACCCGTATCGAAATTACCGGAATAGTAACAGCTGAGTGCTCTTTTCAACGTGCCACCTCGCTGGTAGCAATCGGTAAGAATGCGTTCAAAAACGGATAGATTGGTGCAGGGGTCTAACAAGTCATGGGCGGTCACGCCGTAATGCCTGAAATTAGTGCTGGTGATTTGCATCAGCCCGACCGAATAGCGGCGACCTTTTGCGACTACCTGGTTGATGATGTTGATGGCAGTTTGTTTGCTGGTGGGCTGATGAGAAATGACACCTGCACTGCCAGGTGTTCTCTCTTTCTTTGGCACAATCTCAGCGACAGCGTAAGGATTAAAGCTGGATTCTACTTTCGCCACATCAGACGCGGTGGATGGGTGAATTGTGGCGGCACACTGCATGACCGCCGCCAGAAAAGCAGTGGGTGAAAGCATGGTTGCCTCGGTAACAAATCTAGCCACACGTAGCCATCAGATAGTCGATGGCAAGGGCAAAGGAGGGTGAGTTGAGCGTTAATCTTGCTGGGGTGCCTGCGGCGTATCGCTATCGTCTCTCGGCTCAAGGAGAACCAGCTTACCGGAGACAGCAATACCGGGTGTCAGTACGATGTTCAATCCAGGTTTGCCGTTATGAGCGAACGCTACGCCGACCTTTGTCCAGTAAGTGTTTTTCTCTCCGTTAGAATTGGGCTGGTTTTCCTGCGTGACAAACACGTGATAGGTAGGTTTTCTCATGCTATTTCCTTTAATAAAAAGTCATGGTGAATTAACTCAATCGATCACATCCCAATTCTGCATTCCGGTTTCAACGGGTCAGCGAGAACATTCAGCGGCATCCTGAATTGTGGTTGCGTGACAGCCCGGTTCATATTTTTAAAGAGCAATACCCGCCCCGGACGAATAAACGTCCATAAAGCTCGCCAGTGGAAGGTGGCGCGATTAGCGTGCGATATCAGCGTCAGGATGAGAATGAGAAAATCAAAAAGGGGGTGAGAGAGAAAATGTGTAGTGTGGTGATTATTTGAAGGGTTGGCTTGGTTTTGAATTGTCGCTTATGGACATACCTAATATGACAGACAGCTTTGTGTCAAAAGGGGGAAATATTGGCTATTGCTGCATGCTTAATAGGTTTCACCGCTTGAACGTATCAGGCATTGCCTAAAATGCGTTGTTCATAGGATGGGGATTGAAGAAAATCCGCGAACATATCCTCTGATATATCTGTTAAATCTGTTGTAAATCACTTTTTTCCTTTCCTCGACCATGATTTAATTTCCTATTTTGCTGGCGTCTGTTATAAAGACGATCTCTAAATCTCAATAGGATAACTTATTGTTAAACAGAACTTCTATGAAAAAAATATGGAATTCATTAAATTTTGGTATCGCGAATTTTTTATTGTTCTATATGGCAATACTCTTCGTCACGCCGAAGAGAACGCAGCTATACCCCATTGTTATTTGGTTAGGTATGATTATCTTTAGCGGGCTAATTGTGCACTTTTACTGTAATAAAACATCGTTTAATCAATCTGTCACTCGCTTTCGGCATAATTATAAGAAAACGCCAAGGGCGGCATTATTTTCGACATTTTTGTTTTTGGTAACCTGTATTTCATTTAAAATTTCCAGCTATATTGGTATCGTCATTCAGAATACACTAATATTCATAACTGCAATATTAATTATCTACACTGTCGTATCCCATATAAAATCAATCGATAACAAAGAAAAAAGCATAGCTCTAAGAGTAAAGCTAGCAGTTAAGTATTCATGGCTAATCGTCTCATTGATCTCATACTATCTCGCACGTTCGCTAACATCTAATTCATTGGATATTCCTTTTGACACCACACTCAATAAGCTCATAACTGTAGTTACAGCGTTATTTTTTATTTTTATCTTCTATTATGTTATTTACTTTGTTTTTATTGCTGTTTTATCTTCTATCACCTCGAAAGCAAAAAAAGTAAAGAAGAAATCCTCTTTTGATATTAACTATTCAATGTCGATTTTTGCTCCGCTGTTTATTATTGGCTATATTTCATATATTGCATTTAATGTACAAGCGCTTTCTATCATCAAATTCGGTTTCGAATTGGCCATGAAATATGATACGCGCGACACTTTTTTTTGCAATGATACATATATGTTGCTTAGCGAACATCCTAATGCCCGTTTTATGTTTATCTCTGAAGGAAACTATCGCGCATTAATACCACATCATGATGACTATACATTCTCACGTTTAACCTGCACGAATAGTAAACCTTTCTATTATCTAGTTAGAGTAAAGGATAAAAAAGACCTCATGCTAGCTGTTTTGGAAAAGCGGGCAGAGGCGCTTGCCAGTGACATGAAGGCGATAATGTCCCCGAATGTTCGATAACGCACATCATTGCGGTGAAGATGCTTTCCAGACGCCAGTCGAGATCTTTAGCCAGCTAACGTAACCGTCAGGATGTATATAACCTGTCGCACAGCCAAGTTTGCTGAAACCCGCTAGCGTCAGGCTGAAGTTGTAGGTCCTCTTCGACGATGAATGTGGTCATGGCTGAACTGGGAAGAGGGTCTCCTCTCCAAACTGAAGGGGTTGCTATGTGCCAAGAGAGGACGTTCAAAGTTACGAACGTGTCAGCCTCGCAGACCTGATTAAACCTTTCTAAAAAATGGCCGTCTGAATTTCGGTTATGCCGTTTTTTTGTGAATGCTTAGTTTCATTGAGATCTAGCATAGCGAAGAGGTTACTTAGTCATACAAGGGAGGGGCTGGGATTGGTAAAACCTATAAGTTCAAGGCTGCGACGCTGCGTCACGGCGACAATAGCCTGTGTAATATACGAAACTGTTTCTGTCGCCTTGATGCGCTGTCGCGCATTAAAAATTGCCTTAGCGATAAGTGAGCGTTATGTTTAAGGGGTTTGATGGCCATTGGTCATCCAACCTTTAAGTTAAATATGATGTCATTCAATACTGATTCTGCTGTTTCCTAAAAATCAGATTATTAAAGGAGATTGAATTGGAATTTAATATATGGAAGTACAAGTTTAGTGTTTCGCGCCAGAAAGAATCCCGCATACCTCCTGACAAGGTACTGTTCGACCGTTTACATCTCAACGGTTTACTTCGCCCTTATTTTGATAATAAAGCCTCCAATATAGGGATTTTGCTATCGCAGATAAGCATCCTTGTAACTATTGGTTACACTATGCTCGTGTCCGACATCGGCTCTAAATGGGGTATCGATGAGAATGTGTGGATCTTTTTATCCTTAACTTTTTTTGGGGCACTCTTAGTATGGTTTTCGTATATCATTTACAAAATATTAAAAACCCCAAGTTTTGAAGATTTTTTGCAGAAGTTGATAGACCAATCACAAACTAAAGAAGATAGACGCTTCGCATTTTTATTATTAGCTAAAGATACTGAATCGTCTTTAAGAATATTAGTTGAATATTCAAATACGTGGAAATGCTGGCTATTGCCTAACTTCGGAAAGCGCGCGTCTTCGGATATTCAAACGAATGATGAATTGTGTAATGCATTAGCGACAAAATGGGCTGCTAAGGGCAGTGACATTAAACTATCAACACTCAAAGATGATTTAATAAGCACGAAATTATCATTAAAAAATGGGAAGCTCACCACTTATTACTTCGATATTTTCTTTGTGGAAATTTCAGACAGTCTTGCAAAAAAGATGAATGATAGGGAGTTTATTCTTCCTGCAGGTAAGTATGCATGGATGACCATTCATGACTTGCGAAATCATCAGTATACATTAGAAAGGAACGGAGATGTTATCGATCATCTCGAACAACAATTTGCATACGGCTCACCCGGTGTATCTATGAAACCAGCAGTGGAGCTTAAGCAATGAAAAGATTAATAGATAATCTCAGCAAGAAAAACAATGTAGTACTTAAACAACAAGAACTTGTAGATATGCTCACTAGGTATACTAGCCCAATTGAAATACAAGAATATTTGGGTGATTTATTAAGTAAAGGTGAGTTAAATATTACCGGATACGAACATCAGCTTGGCTTTTATAAATTTATAGTTGCAGATGTCGGTGGAAGGTACCCGCGTCGGGTCCGCCTGCATTTTTGGAGACGTGGACAAATAGAGAAAGATATTCATGATCACATCGCGTCTTTTGCTTCTATAATATTACAAGGGTCCTTGACTTCTACTAAATTTAGCATCAGTGATCTTGGTGATGAATATTATAGACAGGGTTTCGTAGCAGTAGGAGATAGATGTGAACCAAGTGCAGAAAGCGCACAAACGATAAAATTAATTCCAAATAGCAAGTCTACAATTAAAATGGGTGATGTTTATTACTTAAATTTCAATGAGTTACATTGCGTGGAGCCTTTATCAATTTGTACAATTTCCTTAATACTGCAAGATTCTCCAGTTGATCGTAATATCCACGTATATAGGGCAAGACAATCTACCAATGAAGTTAGAAAGTCATCAAGATCTTTATATATTGATGAAAAGAGAAGAATCTTGGAGGAAATGCACTTTCAATTAGGTGAAAAGAATGTTGATGAATGATATTGGAGAAAAGGAATTCTTGCGTTCCATTCTCCCTGGCTTGATTAAATCAGATAAATTTCTTAATGGTTTTGGAAATGATGCGAGCGTAGTTGATATCGGCCTTCCCGATATTGCAATTGCTTTCAAAATTGATCGTGCAGCTAAACCCATAGCAGCATATAAAGGCTGGGCTAGCTTTCAAATGTGGGGGCGTTTAGCTGTAACGGCCAATATTAGCGATATTCTTGCTGTTGGAGCTACACCAACTGGGTTTATGCTTTCCATCACTGTACCCGGCACTTGGAGTGCTTCAGACGTTGAAGAGATTATTAAAGGGGCTGAGATAGCTTGTCAGGAAAAAGGCGTAGCGTTCGTTGGTGGTGATACAAAAGAAGGTAGAGAAGCTAATGTAGTGGGGGCAGCGTTCGGAACAATACAGAAAGACATGATTGTCAGCAGGAGGGCCGCAGAAGAAGAAAACACTGTACTCCTCGCTGGCCGTCTGGGAGGATTTGCATCTTCTTATTTATTACGCACCAAAGCAAGAAATAAGAGTAGCGAAATCCTAGAATCTCTCGCGCTACCAACCTGCGTTTGGGATGAAGCTAGATATCTATTTTCTCACGGCGGAGTGACAGCTGCAGTAGATCTAAGTGATGGACTTGCCGAAGGATTGAATCTACTTAGCAAAAATGGATTGGCACCCCTTATTAATATTGATTTATTACCCCTACATCATTTAGCTAGACTGGCTTCAAATGAATTATGTATTGAGAAATCTAACTTTGCTTTTACTGTAGGTGATTGGGGAATTCTTTTTGCAATGTCAAAAAGCACTGCTGAAAGCGCAATAGCATCGATGCCAGCAGGTCTTGATATAACAGAGGTTGGAACCATTGTAAAAGCAGATAAGGCTGGATATTTTTCTGTCAAAACTGGTATGAAATACGAGTTAACTTTAGATTTAACAAATGAGCATTTCCGCCGAACCATGGAGAAAGAAAAAGACTATTTTTCTGAACTTACAAAATTCTCTTTTCTCAAGGGTAAAGCTCAGTTGTAAATTATGGTTTCGATAGGCAATTGGCTTTGTTGAAAAAAATTCTTGACCGGAATCAGGAGTAGAACACTACATTTCTGAGCCGGTAAGATTCGGTGGATCTTACCGGCTCTGCTTTAGCGCAGTAGGGCTTGGCTCCCCGGCAACGCCGGGGGAGCCAGAGGGGCCATCGAGATGTTGATACTAATGTCCGCTTTGTGCTGTGAGTTCAATGGGTCGATGCAACGCTATCCTTAATCAAGGAGGGACGTTGCTATGAAACGAAGAACGCGGATTAACTACACGCCAGAGCAAAAAGCGATTATCTGGGACAGATATAAGCAAGGTGATTCCCTGCATGACATCGCCAGAATGTTCGACAGATATCATTCTTCTATCATGCCCACTATCCACCAGACTGGTGGATACCGTCCCCCAGTGAGAAAGCGGCACCGGTTAGCGCTTTCGCTTGATGAAAGAGAGGAGATATCCAGAGGGTTGGTAGCAAAATGTAGCATCAGAGATATCGCTGACAAATTATCAAGAGCCCCCTCAACGATTAGCCGTGAGATCAAGAGGCACGGAAGTGCAAAACAATACCGTGCAGCAAAAGCGGAGACAGCTGCGTGGGAAAGTGCCCTGAGACTAAAACCTTGCAAGCTAATTGAAAGCCCCACATTTGTAAAATCATTGCAGAGAAGATGTATCAGGACTGGTCGCCGGAACAAATTGCCGGTTGGCTGAAACGCTGTTATCCAGATAATCAGAAAATGCATGTGTCATACGAAACGATTTATAAAACGCTTTTTATACAAACCCGGGGAGCATTGAAAAAAGAACTACAGCAATGCCTCCGAAGCGGAAGAGCAGTGCGCAGATCCAGAACGTCATCGCTTAAAGGGAAAGGATTAGGGTCAATTCCGAATGCGATACCTATCAGCGAAAGGCCACCTGAAGCCGCAGACAGAGCCATACCGGGTCAATGGGAAGGAGACCTGATCTAGGGCTCGAAAAACTCCTATATCGTCACCCTCGTAGAACGTCATTCCCGTTTTGTTATGCTGGCCAAAATCAGAGACAACAAGACCATAACGGTAATATCTGCACTCATCAGACAAGCCCGGGAATTACCTGTTGAGCTTTATAAAACACTAACATGGGACCGGGGGGCTGAAATGACCAGCCACACCCGGTTTACTGTAGCCACAGATATTCAGATTTATTTCTGTGATCCTCAATCTCCCTGGCAACGTGGCTCAAATGAAAATACAAACAGATTACTCAGACAGTATTTTCCAAAAGGAACTGACTTATCGGTTCATAGCCAACAAAGACTAAACAGTGTTGCCAGACAGCTCAATGAGAGGCCGAGAAAAACGCTACACTATGAATCACCCGCAGAGCGGTTCAATAAGTGTGTTGAATCCATAGGCTGAACCCACAGCTCGTTGCCGACTGTCAGGTTCTATTGAGTTTTAACACAGAACACTACTAGGGCGAGTCTGAGCCTACACAGATAAGTAATAATGGTGGCACGATTCCTGTTCAGTTCTTCACTGTTTAAAATATGCATATCGATTTACCCAGATGATAAAAAACGCGCAGAGAAGGGCATTTCTCTGCGCATATTTTTGCATATAATCAGCGTTGACGGCGCTCAAGAATAATCTGGCATTCCGTACAGGTTGTCACGCCCGGAAGGGTTTTCCTCCGCTGCTCGGGAATGGGTTCACCGCACAAGCGACAGTAATGTAATGAGGGGGTAGTTGCTGGCTTGAAACGGTTCTGTTCAATCATCTCTTCCAGACGTTGCTCATTAAATTCCTGATCGCGATCGATCTCATCTGGCATGCGATGTCCTCCTGTTCAGAGCTTCTTTCTCACAAAGGGCGATACGGTTCCAGACGGCGGTCAGGGAAGGTCCTTTTTCCCTAGAGGATAAGGATTCAGTAACCTGCATCATTGTTTCCAGCGCGTCAGATGTATCAAGGTTTTCAGAGCGGTTCTTTTTCCATGACAGCCAAATTTCTGCATCAATGTCTTCATCTGGAATAGGCGTTCGGCCATAAGGGATGGTGACACCCAGCAACCGGCGGCGAGCGCAGACTTCATTTGAGGTGAGGCCAAAAAAATGATTCAGGAGTGCAATAGATCCACCCAATCTGATGGCACGATTTATCTGTCGCTGGCGTTGCGCTTCCTGGTGGGACAGCGTCAGGATCTGTTGTAGAACGTCGTGACGGACAGTGATCGACATAAACTGTGCCGATGCCCGGCTGACGATAAACAGTTCGTCGAGGGATAGTTGATTGAGGGCATTCAATTCGTCGAATGTGAATCCTAACGTTTCACAATAACGAAAATTGCCTTCTTTGAGCGCGGTAAGGGCGTTTGTTAATACCGCGTAATTCAGTGAGGGGAACATAATGCTATATCTCCCTTCAGCGCGTTAAGCGGTTAGATAATTTGAAGTTAATCCATTCGTCAATTTCAGATTCAAGCCAAGCCACACTGGCAGGTCCAATCTTTATTGAAGAGGGAAAGGCACCTTCTTTCATGTACAAGTAGATTTGCGAGCGTTTCAGGCCGGTTTTTACTTCCACTTGTTTCAGACGTAATAACTGATGCGATGTCATAAATACCTCCAGTGCAGAAATGGGATATGCCCGGAGATGACAAAAAAACACAGTGAGGAAAGGAGTGAAAGTTGAAGAGCCCGTATTACGGACACCACAATCCTTAATACGGGTTTTTAGATTGGAGCTGTAATGTCATTTTAATTGGGTGCTTAAACGGACGTCGGTGAACCACGTTCAAGTGCCGTCTTTAACGTATCGCCGCTGAATCGGTCGGTCATGCCTTCGTCTGATGCCCATTGTTCAAAGATGGACAGAAGCTTATAAGGTTGCCTAATTAATGGGCTGATAGCTTCATTTTTTTTACAGGCAAGCCAGAACAGTCTGGATAATGGCGTGGATATACGTGTCGAGGAGGGGGGAGAGGTATCGTTTTTGGCGGGCATGTTAATTAATTTCTCAAGTTCAGCATGTTTGATGACAAAACAGGCATCCTTTGGCAAATCATGAATCGGAAAATATTCTCTATGGCTATACTGCTTTGTTTTCTGGTATGGGATTTTTTCAGTAATATGTGATGCAATATTTTTAGGAAGTCTCATGGTTTGCTGTTTTATCCTTTCGCGATACCTGATTTTCTCAAATATTTGAAAGTGATCGTCGCCGATATTGACAGTAAGACCATAGTTAACGTGATTTTCTCCGATTACGGGTAGTGGAATACCCAGAGATCTCGCTAATAAACGTTGAACCAGAACGTATTCATAGCCGATAAGCGCTGTATCAATCACTTGTTGAGTGGGGTAAGTATATTTACCCTCGGTGGTGACGATTAAGTTTCTGTTATTGATGAAACAGTTCTTTTCGAGAATGCATAGCTGGTTAATCAAATAATTGTCTATAGGCTTAAGTTTTGCCTTAGCATTTGATGTTTTGATTCTTCGTAAGATGACTGGAGATTGGAAGTAGATCGAAAGGTTGATATCTCCGTATAAGGCATGGCGATAAATATCAGCTTCTGTTAACAGTGAGTTTCTTATCTGAGCCGCGATAACTATGGCTTCTGGTATCGTAATCCAGTTAAATTCATTGCTCTTGGTATTGAAAATCCTATTTTTCATTATCATGATTCATCTCCTTTATATGAAAATGATATATTGCATAGGTAGCTAACGTTTCCTTATGCAGCCATGACGTATAGATAGGATTCTGAAAATGAGGAATAGGATTAGTGAGGGGTTGTTGGGATAACGATGAGGTTATTGATCGCTTTTCGCTGGTCGTCACAAAAAATGTCTAAATTAGGAAGCCATCACCAAACGAGCGATCTTGATTATGTCGATTTTTACTCCACGCGTTGCCGGTTTTGTTCAGGTCAACACAGTCAAAGCTCTGTATCAAAAAAGAAGGGACATACCCTGAATCAGGCATATCAATTGGTTCGAGGTAATTAACGAACCAATTGATGATGTGGTACGGTTGAAACGAGTTGAGATAAGAACTTGTTTTCCCTGATTGTTGGCGTTTAAGCCCAGCAAATGATCTAATTGTTTTTATGACGAATTTCTCGCGGAATGCGCTGCCCTTGTGAATCGAAATAACGATTCGGCCAGATTTCACTCGCTGGAATGCCCAGTGCGTCTGCGATCAGTCGTTCACCTTTCGGCCACGGTCGGTTTAGTGCATTTGCAAGCGTTGATGAACTAAGACCCGCCTCACGTGATACGGCTGCTAATGTCGTCTTTCGTTTACGCAAGGCTGCAATGATATCGGCAGGATGCCAGTCCATTCGTTGTTCCTGTTGTTCAATGTTCATACTTCCTCCTCTTGGATTAAAACTTTACTTCTTCCAGTAAACTATATCTTTATTATGGGTGAAAAAACAACCAAAAATAAAGATAAAATTTATTTAGGAAAGAAATGCTTCAAGAAGGGCTTACTGAGAGAAGCGATAATCAGTCTATGTTGATCAGTACAGTGGATAACACCGTGATTGGTAAGCGATTAAGACTAGCCCGAGTGAACAAGGGATTAAAGCAGGCAGAGCTCGGTTGCCTCGCTGGCCTGGATGAGGAAACGGCAAGCTCTCGTGTGAGCCAATATGAAAGAGAAGTCAGTGCACCAGATTTTGGGTTGGTTTCTCGGTTTGCTACAGTGCTGGATGTTCCTGAAGCGTATTTCTATGCCGTCGATGACGATCTCGCCACCTTGATCTTACAGTATCACCGTTTCAAGAAAGCCAACCCAAACTCCACGCTGCTCATCACACCTCAGTAAGATTGGTGCCCTAATGCGTCTGGTGTTCAATTCCGGTGCACTTACCCTTCTAAATTTAATTATTCCTACTCTCAATGAATTAAATCTTCATTTTTGGGTTTAAAATAACCAAAAATAAATTTTAAATTTACTAGGTGAAGAACCACTTCAAGAGAGGCATAGCGGGAACGGCGATAATCGGCTTATGTTAATCTGCGAAGCAGGTAATGCCGTGATTGGTAAACGATTAAGATTGGCCCGAGTGAATGCAGGATTAAAACAGGTCGAGCTCGGTTGTCTCGCTGGGCTGGATGAAGAGACAGCGAGTTCTCGCGTAAGCCAATATGAAAGGGAAGTCAGTTCGCCGGATTTTGGTCTGGTTTGCCGTTTTGCAGCGGTGCTGGATGTGCCGGAAGCCTATTTTTATGCTGTCGATGAAGATCTCGCAACGCTAATCTTGCAGTACCATCGTTATAAGAAAAGTAACCCTAATTCTACGTTGTTGATTACCCCGCAATAGACCTTCATTCCTGTATCTGGCCTGAGTAATTTCCTGACGTTTCTAGATTTTTTGTGAAATGCTGAGGGAAAAAACTTCTCGCAGTCCGAAAAGCAGATCCTTTGATCAGGATCTGCTCTTAAGGGGGTTATCGATCAGGCAGCTCCAGCCGTCTTATGTTTTTGAGCATAAATGTATGGCGCAACATATCCTTCTCGATTGGTATCTAGATAATCCGACCACCATTGCATCATCGCTTTACGGGCATCGAGATATTCAGCTTTATGGATGTAAGCCGCTCGAACGCTATTGCGTTCCTGATGACTCATTTGACGTTCAACGGCATCCTGCGACCATAGGCCAGACTCCATTAGCGCACTACAGGCCATAGCTCTGAATCCGTGGCCGCAGATTTCATCTTTTGTGTCATAACCCATCAAGCGCAGCGCCTTGTTGACCGTGTTTTCGCACATTGGTTTATACGGATTATGGTCACCGGGGAATATCAGCTCCTGATGCCCGGATATTTCCCGTATCTGTTTCAGAATAGCGATGGACTGATGGGAGAGGGGAACGATATGCGGCGTGCGCATTTTCGCCCCACGCCCAGAGTAGCGGACACCGGGGATGGCTTCGCGGGTGGCTGGAATGGTCCAGATTTTGTTTCTAAAATCGATCTCAGACCAACGGGCAAAGCGCAATTCGCTGGAACGGATGAACAGGTGCAGGGTGAGTGAGACTGCCAAACGGGTTAATTCTCTCCCTTGCTTGTAGTCCTCAATGCTAGTCAACAGCTCTGGCAGTCGTTCCAATGGAAGGGCAGGGTAGTGGCGTTTAACGGGAGGGGCGATTATCCCGTCCAGATTTGCCGCCGGGTTGTGCTCTATCAACTCCTGATGCACGGCATGACGCATGATGTTGCACATATGCTGTCGGGTTCGTGCCGCCACTTCCAGCAAACCTTTTTTCTCAATCCCTTTCAGCAGGTCGATGAAGTGGCGAGTTTTCAGTTCTGTGACTGGCAAGTGTCCAATTATCGGGAAGATATGGTTGTTCATGCTAGCAAGCAGACGGGTGGCATGGTTCTCTGACCATGAGCGGTTGCTTTTATGCCATTCCAATGCCACATGCTTGAAGGTTTTTTCTGGTGAGGAAGTGGTTCTTTCAGCAGAGCGCTGCTGTGCAGGGTTGATATTCTGCGCCAGCAATTTGCGGATACCATCACGCTGCTGACGAGCGTCGGCCAGAGATACATCAGGGTAGGCACCTAAGCTGAGGCGTGATTCTTTTCTATTGATGCGATATTTGAGATACCAGAGACGTGAACCGCCTGGATTAACTAAAAGGTACAGACCGTGAGAATCGGAAATTTTGAAGGGTTTTGCTGATGGTTTTAAGTTGCGGATTTTTGAGTCGTTAAGAGACATTTGGGGGTCACTCCGTCATCGAACCAACTTGACCCCAAATCTGACCACCAAATTCTCCCGATGCGGAGGGAAAACTGAAAATGCATCGGGAAAACTTTTCACGCTAACTTATTGAATCTAAATCATATAAGGATTCGCAAAGAGGCATGAAAACAAGAATTTGGCTCCTCTGACTGGACTCGAACCAGTGACATACGGATTAACAGTCCGCCGTTCTACCGACTGAACTACAGAGGAATTGCGTTAATTGCGGTGGATAATAGCGGGCACATTTATGGTTGTCAAAGGATGTTATGGTTTGTTGCGTTTAACTGCCGAACTAATAACCAACGCGTTGAGATTGCTGCCCAAGTTAATGCGTTAGCATCTTAGAAAGATGTCAATTCGCGTATGCCGTTGCACTCTTAAATAGCAGAACCTGCTTTCATATAGTGCAGTTAGTGCGGGTATACAGTAGGTTCCCTTTTTGAATGGAGTTAATCGATTAGCGCAATCATTGCTTTTCCTTATTTTACCTCTGGTTTATCAATAAGGTATCACTTTTTCTTAGGTGTGGATGTATAAGATGGCGCGATTTTTGCTACCTCTTTAGGGTAACTATTCAGGAGGCAGACATGAATTTTAGACGGCTCAAATATTTTGTAAAAATCGTTGACATCGGTAGCCTGACACAGGCTGCTGAGTTGTTGCATATTGCACAACCAGCGCTGAGCCAGCAGGTCGCAACGCTGGAAAGTGAACTAGAAAAACAACTGCTGGTGCGGAGTCGACGCGGTGTTACTCCAACCGAAGCGGGAAAAATCCTTTATTCTCATGCACAGACGATATTGTCACAGTGCGAGCAAGCAAAGAATGCGGTAAGTGGTACACGGCAATCAATCAGCGCGTGAAGGCAATCTCTGGAGCCAGCCATTTGACGATGGCTGGCGGCGTCTATGTTGGTGCGCATAAGGGCATGAGCATAAAGATTTAAAAATACGTGATCGTTAATCACAGTTGCTTCATTTTAGGAAAGTAGTCTGCGTCAGGTAGTCCTGATGTCTTTTAAAATGGGGGAAAAGAGCCTTAAATCAGTAGAAACCCGAAAAACAAATTCTGCTTCTGTGGGTAAATATCCAGTAGCGCGCATTACGAATTCAAATCTCCCCGAGGAACCCAACGCGCTTAATTACCTACGTATGCTAACCTTCATCATTTATTAACTCAACGCGGCGCTACGTACAAGTTGCTAGACGCAATATGTACGCAGTATCTACATGTATGTTGCTACCACCAACACAATGGGCTAGGTAGGCTAACCCAACAATAATGCTCTCTGTAAGGCTAGCCGCTGAAGGAAATATTACTCTAGGGCTGGCTTGTTGTTGATATGGGTTAACACACCACCACTGCTGAAAGTTAGCGTCAGCGTTTGCTGTTTTACCGATTCGTGGCCAGGCTGTTGTCGGAAAATGTAAAACCAGGTATCGCTGCCAAATGGATCCTGCATCATCGGCGTCCCAAGTGTATAAGCAACTTGTTGTTTGGTCATGCCGGTATGAATTTTTGCGACGTCGGCCGGTGCCAGATAGTTTCCTTGATTGATATCCGGCCTATAGACCGCCTTTTCCAATGTGGAACAACCAGCGGTTAATATAACAACCACCGCAGCGGCAACAGTCAGCGTTTTACAGCGCATAGTAATTACATTCCTTAAGGGCATAGATCATTGATGATAATAGACCTTGCAGGACTTGGAAACCTGCAAGGCGATTGTATGACCGCTAGAAGGTAAAAAAGTTGAGCTTTTTAACCAACGATGCCACTTCATAGTGTCTGTTAACGATAGATTTTAAGCCGCTAGCAGTTCTTTGGCATTCGCCAGTGTGTTTTTGGTCACCGCACTCCCTCCTAAGAGGCGTGCTAGTTCTTGCAGGCGTGCTCGCTTATCTAACAACTGCATTAGTGTCTCTGTTTCAGCGCCATCCGTTTGTTTACTCACGAAAAAGTGTTGGTGTCCATATCCAGCAACCTGAGGCAAGTGCGTCACGCACATCACCTGGGTGGACTCGCCGAGTTGACGCAGCATCTTTCCAACAGTAGCAGCGGTTGGCCCGCTAATACCCACATCAACTTCATCGAAAATCATCGCAGGAGTGTCCATTTTCTTCGCGGTTATTACCTGTATTATCAGTGCAATACGCGATAACTCCCCTCCTGATGCCACCTTTGCTAGAGTTTGGTGCGGTTGCCCAGGGTTAGTAGTCACACGGAACGTGATATTGTCAGCGCCAGTAGCTGTCAGGCACTCAGGCGTAAATTTAACATCAATAATGAAGTGTCCATGCGGCATCGCCAGTTCTCGCATATTGACGGTGATAAGCTGTGCCAGTTCATTGGCGTGGCGCTGGCGGCATTGATGTAATTGTTCTGCCAGATGCAAAGCCTGCTGATGATATTCGCCAACGGAAGCACTGAGTGTAGCGTGATCGTTTTCCTGCTGCTCAAGTTGTCGCTGTTCATCCAGCAACTGTTGATGGAATGCCGGGAGCGATTCTGGGGCTACATGGTGTTTGCGTGCGAGTGTAATCTGGCGTGACAAACGCTGCTCTAATTCATACAGTCGAATCGGGTCGAGCTCCGTTTGTTCGCAGTAGTGACGTAGCTCATCGCTAGCTTCACTCAGTTGGATGCTCGCTTCTTCGAGCATTGATAGCACACCGGACAGTTTGCCATCCAGGCTGACGAGTTCGCCAAGCTGATGTTTTATACTGTACAGCATGCTAATGATGTTCTGTTCTTCATCTTCGCTCAGTCGTTGCATGGCCTGTTGGCTCATCGTCAGTAGCTGACCACTGTTCGCCAATCGTTTGTATTCGGCATCAATTCGTTCGTATTCACCAGTCTGTGGAGCAAATTCATTCAACTCTTTTAGTTGATATTGCAACAGTTCCCGGCGAGCCTCTCGTTCGATTGTCGCTTGTTGCAACTGCGACAGCGCGCGGCAACTTTGGTGCCATTGGTGCCAGGCTTGTTGCATTGCGGCTAGGAGTGCCGGTTCATCAGCAAAGGCATCTAAAAGGTGTTTTTGGTGGTCCGGGCGCAGTAGTAATTGATGAGCATGCTGCCCATGTACCTGAATCAGATATTGACCAAGCTCACGCAATTGAGATAACGGCACGGCAGTACCGTTAATAAAGCCGCGTGAGCGACCATCGGCACCAATGACGCGGCGCAACAGACACTCGTTGCTATCATCCAACTGGTTTTTTTCCAGCCACTGAAGGGCCATAGGGGTATCCGACAGTATAAAGCGGGCACAAATATCGGCTCGGGCAACTCCCGGCCTAACCATGCTGGCATCAGAACGATTTCCCAGGCATAAGCCAAGTGCATCTATTGCAATCGATTTCCCCGCACCGGTTTCACCAGTGATGACACTCATTCCTGATTGAAAATCAATTTCTAATTCGCGCACGATGGCGAAGTTACTAATAGTGAGTTGCGCCAGCATGGTAGTTTCCTGTATGTAAAAACAAGGTGTGTTTACATACAGTATAAACTGGTTTTATATACAGTAAAGTGCTGGAGGTAGATTTTAGAATAATTTTTTTGACCAACCAAGCTTTGAACTTAATGTGTTGAAATAACTATAATTTTTTGGGTGTATTAGGCTCAGGTGGTGCTTGCTACGGCGAATGAGGACTTCTTCACCCTCCTGTACCGGTAGTGCAATCTGACTGTCGCAACTAATTTCTAAATCGTTCGTTATGCAGGAAAACTTCAGTCGAATCGCGCTGCTGCTGCTGATGACCAGCGGACGAGCAGACAGCGTATGCGGGAACATAGGCACCAGAGCAATGGCTTCCAGAGAAGGTGTCAGTATTGGGCCGCCAGCGGAAAGCGAATAGGCGGTTGAGCCCGTAGGGGTGGCGATAATCAGGCCATCGGAACGTTGTGAGAAAGCGAATTTGTCATCAATATAAACTTCAAATTCAATCATGTGCGCCACCTTCCCAGGGTGGAGCACGACCTCATTAATCGCGGTACTGATGCTGTCAGGCTGATTCACGCGGCAAACGTGCGCTTCCAGCATGAAGCGTTGTTCACACAAATAATGGCCAGCAAGAACGTCGGAAAGTTGCTGCTGCGCCTGATCGGGATCGAGATCGGTGAGAAAGCCTAGATTACCACGATTCACTCCGATCACTTTGATATCGTAGCGTGACAGCACGCGCGCCGCGCCTAACATATTGCCATCACCGCCGACGACAACCGCCAGATCTGCTTGTTGGCCAATATCGGCAAGGCTACCGGTCAATGCATCTTGCAGATTCAATTCGCGGGCGATTTGTTGTTCGATCACAACCGAGTACCCTTTATCCATCAGCCAGCGATAGAGCATCTCATGCGTTGCCAATGCTGTCGGATGACGTGGATGACCGACAATACCAATACAAGTAAACGGTTTGTTCATTGTTGTTTTTATCCTCAGCGAGATATATCGGAAGTTGCTAAACCAATATGTGGCAAGTTCCCTTGAATCCCCGATTTTGATCCCCATAATAAGCAACTAGCGAGATTAATGCTAAACCGCGGAGAATTTCATGAGTAGTAAAGAACAGAAAACACCTGACGAGCAAGTGCCGGATCAAAAAGATGCCGTTGAAGGTCAGCAAGCAGAAGCCACGCCTGAGACACCAGAGACGCCAGAGGTTACCGATCCGCGAGATGCGCGCATTGCCGAACTGGAAGCGCAACTGAACGAATTGCAGCAACGCGAACGTGATAATATTCTTCGCCTCCGGGCCGAGGCGGATAACATTCGCCGTCGTGCGGAAATGGATGTTGAAAAAGCGCATAAGTTTGCGGTGGAGAAATTTGCCAGTGAAATGCTGCCAGTTATCGATAACCTGGAACGTGCGCTGGAAACGGCGGATAAAACCGACGAATCGCTGGCGGCGATGATCGAAGGCGTTGAGCTGACGTTGAAATCATTATTAGATGCAGTACGCAAATTTGGGATTGAAGTCGTCAGCGACGTTAATGTGCCGTTTAATCCGGAAGTACATCAGGCAATGACGATGTTACCTTCGGCTGAGCATGAGCCAAACCACGTTATGATGGTCATGCAAAAAGGTTATACATTAAATGGTCGCTTGCTACGTCCGGCGATGGTTGCCGTATCGAAAGCACAAGACTGATATTCTCTCTTACGCGTCTTTATGCTAAACCCTGTGCTTCCTGCATGGGGTTTTTGTTTTTATTTTGTTAAAATTCGATTGATTAAACAGATGTCGCACAGATGCTTAATAACTCATCATCTTTAACTATTGCAAAAATCGATGTTGTCGTTATAAATGCGCTTGATAAGCATTCTCATTTTTGTGAGAGTAACCCTTAGCGTAATATAACGACAGTATTAGAAGGGTCATGCTATGCCGGGTAGCCGTGCTATTGAATCAACAAGCCGTACATCAAGGAAGATAAAGTTGTCTTTGATGGGGCCAGCGTTTATCGCGGCGATTGGTTATATCGATCCAGGCAATTTCGCCACTAATATTCAATCTGGTGCCACCTATGGGTATACCTTGCTGTGGGTCGTTGTTTGGGCGAACCTGATGGCGATGCTAATCCAATTATTGTCCGCTAAGCTGGGGATCGCAACGGGAAAAAACCTGGCGGAACATATCCGCGATCGCTTCCCGCGACCAGCTGTTTGGGCATATTGGATTCAGGCTGAGATTATCGCGATGGCGACCGATTTGGCGGAATTCATCGGTGCGGCGATTGGTTTTAAGTTGCTTTTGGGGGTGACCTTACTGGAAGGTGCGATCCTTACCGCCATTGCAACCTTTCTGATTTTAATGTTGCAACAGCGCGGCCAGAAGCCCCTGGAGAGAGTCATCGGCGGCTTGTTATTGTTTGTGGCGGCGGCATATATTGTCGAATTGGTGTTTTCACAGCCTGAGTTAGCCGCGCTGGCCAAAGGCATGGCAATTCCAGCCTTACCCTCCTCCGATGCCGTGCTATTGGCTGCTGGCGTGTTAGGTGCGACGATTATGCCGCATGTGATTTACCTCCACTCTTCTCTTACTCAGCATGAAGGCGGCCACAGCCGTGCAGAACGTTATTCTGCAACGAAGGCCGATGTTGCGATTGCGATGACTATCGCCGGATTTGTTAATCTAGCCATGATGGCAACGGCGGCAGCGGCGTTTCATTTCAGTGGTAATCAGGATATCGCCGATCTGGATAAAGCGTACCTCACGTTAGAGCCACTTTTAGGTAAAACCGCCGCGGTCGTTTTTGGATTGAGTTTGGTGGTGGCAGGTCTGTCTTCCACCGTGGTTGGTACACTTGCGGGTCAGGTGGTGATGCAAGGGTTTGTGCATTTTCATATTCCGCTCTGGGTACGTCGTACCGTGACGATGCTACCGTCGTTTATTGTTATTATGTCCGGAATGGATCCGACGAGAGTGCTGATATTGAGTCAGGTAGTCTTGAGTTTTGGGATTGCGTTGGCTCTGATTCCGTTACTTTCTTTCACGGGGAATCGTGAGCTGATGGGCGGAATGGTCAACGGCCGCTGGGTGCAGCGTTGCGGGAAATTAATTGTCATACTGGTCGTTTCCCTGAATATGTACCTGCTAATTGATACGCTACTTGGAATACATGCCTGATGCCGTAGGCATGTATTCGGCCACTCGGAAACCTATCGCGCAATTCCCTATTGCGCGGCTTTTCTTAAGGTTGTTACTGGCACGCCGCCAATTCCCCAGTTGTCAGTTTCAACTTCATCAATAACGACTACGGTCGTTTTCGGGTTCTTGTTTAGCACATCGACGAGAAGCTGGGTGACGCCTTCAATCAACTGACGTTTTTGTTCAGCGGTAGCGCCCTCATTAGTGATCCTGATGTTGACATATGGCATGTGTTCTATTCTCCGATGATGAGATAGTGGCTCGCGGCAGAGCAGCAAAGTCCTATCATGATAAAAGCGTGGTGAATCCACGTAGATTAGTTTGACCGTTGAATATCAATTCAGCGTTGATATTAATGGGGTGGTTGATGATATGGAAAGGATGTTTTAGCCGATGGTTGGAAAGAATCGTTCGTCTATAGACCTAAGCCCGACGCGATAAAGATGGTAGCGTCGGGCTTCTATGGCAATGGTTAGTCGATCGTTTTGCTGAATGCATCGACGGCGACAATCGCGTGTGCGACGTCTTCCGCGGTTAATCTGTTGTCCAGATTCTTCAGTGTATCGGCGTCGCTGCACGCCAAAGCACCGACTTTGACCAGATTTTCAAACGATTCGTTTTCAAGGTGCAGGTCTTTTAGCCGGGTCGGCATGTTGATAGCTCGGTAAAAACGGATATAGCGTGCGATTTCTTCATCGGGACGCTGTTCCAATACCATATGTGTTAACGTGCCATAGGCCACTTTTTCTCCATGCGTAAGATGATGGATATCACCCTTAATGGCGGTAAAACCATTGTGGATAGCATGGGCACCTGCTAATCCGCCATTTTCAAACCCTAAGCCTGAAAGCAGAGTGTTCGCTTCAACAACGGATTCGACTGCTGGCGTGACGGCGCCTTTTTCCACGGCTTTATAGGCGCTATAGCCATAGGTCAGCAGTGTTTTCTCGCACGTTTCTGCAATCGCCATACCTGCCAGGGTTGGCTTACCGCCCAACATCGAGAGAGAATGAGAGCGCAGCACGGCCTGAGCTTCAACATAGGTAGCCAGTCCATCGGCAATGCCTGAAGCAAATAGGCGAGCGGGAGCCTGAGCGCATATTGCAGTATCGACCAGAACCAGATCGGGGTTTTTGTCATAAAAACGGTAGGAATCAAACACACCGTCATCGGTATAGATGACGGAGAGCGCGCTACACGGAGCATCTGTCGATGCAACTGTGGGGACGATAGCGACATTCTGTTTTAACTCATCGGCCACAGCTTTTGCTGTATCCAATGTTTTCCCCCCTCCTAGCCCAACGACGATATCCGCGCCTGCATCACGAGCCAACCCGGCAAGACGGGTTATTTCATTACTCGATGCCTCTCCGTTAAAGCGCTCATAATGATGATCAATGCCTGCCTGTTTGAGTGAGTCATAGACACGTTGGCCGATAATATCCCATACGATGTTGTCTGCCATCAAAAATGCTTTGGCGCCTAGGGGCTTAAGTTGTTCGCCCAGTTCATCCAATACGCCGCTACCCTGAACATATTTTCTAGGTGAAGAGAAAATGAAATGGTTCATGTTATCTACCTCATGATGTTGTTATAAAAGTGATGCGGTATGGCATTGTTATAGCATAGCCGACAAACTGTTAATAGACGAAAAGAGCGGTATAAGCGGTAAAGCTAGATTATAATAATCATGTAGTTAGGCGATCTTCTCCTATCGTCTACCTTTGGTATTCGCTTCTCAGACCTTCTTCTAATCAATGACGGGGGCCATTAGTCCATCTACTGATGTCATCGACGTGTGTCGCCACTTGAAGAGGTTTAGAACCTATCCCATTAGCGCTATTTTACTTGCCATTTCGGCCCTGGGCAGTGCTCGAAATCCTCACGTACTTCGTGTACGCTCCGGTTTCTGCGCGCTGTCCGTGACCAAACTGACCGCGACAATTACGCCTACTGAGATAGGTTTTGCGTTGTCGGTTTTATCCGTTCACCGCAGGGTTATTTCTGTTAAAAAAATGGTATTTAAATCATAAAGCGTAAAATGCTTACTTTTTCCCGCGGATTGAATATGGCTAATGTTAATTCTGTATAGGTATACAGGACAGATATCTTAATACCCTCGGTAATCGTATTCGGTGAATTAATTGATTTTTGAATAATTACCCAGTTAATATCTTACGATGATAAAATAGGATGCTTAATTTTGTGGGTGAAGTTAATAAATAAAAATTACTATTAATAGTAGTTGATTTTCATCAGATGCTTTTTATAGACTTATCGTCTTCATTTTTTTAATCTGTTCCTATATGCTTTTATGGTATAAAACTATTCTATAGTGTCGTTTCAAGGAGAAATACGTGAAAAGGAATCATTATTCAAGAATAAGCATTCTATTATTAGTCTTCTTTATGGGGATTATGTCAGTTAATCTAGCTAAGGCGGCACCGCCCTTTGCATATGGCGCGGATATTGGTTGGGTTAAGCAATTAGAAGATCGCGGTGTGCGCTGGCTTGATGATGCAGGATCGCAGCGCGATGTCTTGCAAATATTACGCGATCACGGCATCAATGCGGTACGGCTACGTGTTTTTGTTAATCCGGCGGCCAATGCCCTATGGAATAGCTATAAAACGACCTGGACAATGCTCGGTTATTCAGATAAAAACCGCGTGGTGGAAGCCGCCTTGCGTGCTAAAGCAATGGGAATGCGTGTTATGGTCGATTTCCATTATAGCGATGTTTTTGCTGACCCTGCGCGTCAGCAAAAGCCGGCTGCATGGGCGAATTACAATCTTCGCCAATTAACCTCCGCGGTTTATAATCACACTCACGAGGTGATGACGACGTTAGTATCCGCGGGCGTGACGCCAGAATGGGTACAAGTCGGTAACGAGATGAATTCGGGTATTTTATTGCCAGAAGGTAGCATAAATCGGTTCGCTGATTTAACTCAGTTACTTAATTCAGGCTATGATGCGGTTAAAGCGGTCAGCCCTTCCACAAAGGTCATCAGCCATTTAGCACACGGAAATAATAATTCTAACGCGCGCTGGTTTTTTGACAATTTCCTCACTAAACATGGCGGTAAAACTGATGTTATTGGTTTTTCATTCTATCCCCATTGGGAAGGGAAAAATTATTGGGAGATAACTGGCGATCTGGCTAACAATCTTAATGATATGGCGCGCCGCTATGGCAAAGAAGTAATGGTGGTAGAGATTGGCGGTCTTGAAAGTAAGCCAGAGGATAGTTACTGGACAGTCAAAAATACGATTGATTTAGTAAAAGCGGTTCCAGGTAATAAAGGTATAGGCGTTTTTTACTGGGAGCCAGCCGCGAATGCGAATGTGCTGACGGATGGCTATGCATTAGGTGCGACAAAGCTCGTTTCAGCTAATACATTGCAATTTACCCGAACAGTAGACGCTTTTGCTGAATCACAAATCCATTTCATTGATGGTGCGCAGTACAAAATCGTCAATCGCCATAGTGGTAAGTCGCTTAATATTGCAAGCGGTTCGCTTGAGGATGGCGCTACTTTAGAACAATATGGCGATAATAACTGGAGTAGCCAACGATTCTATTTCAGTCCAATTGGTAACGGTTATTTCAATATTGTGAATGTTAATAGCGGAAAGTATATCGATATTGATTCAAGCGCCAGTGAAAATGGAGCAAAAATTATTCAAATGTACAACACCGGCCATTTCAGCCAACAGTGGCTGATTTTAGATGCTGGAGATGGATATTATAAAATCCTGAATAGAAATAGTGGCAAGTTGTTAGAAATTAAGAGTCGCTCAGTGGAGGATGGTGCGTCAGGCGTACAGCAAACGGATAATGGAAAAGCGAACCAGTTATGGAAAATAACCACTAATTGATATTGTCAGGCCGCGTAATTCTCTTACGTGGCCGTCCTGTTTAACTGGATACCTGGATAGACGTAAAACCTCATCCCCCCACACTTCTCTTGGTGGACTTTCTGTATTTCGAGCCGCCAGGCTTGACTTCATTTCGGTGAGCACCATTCCAAAAAAAACTGATCGCCAGCTTGCCTCTTCCGCAGTGAGATGACGTTCAACTCAGCGATCGTCTGCCAAGCCGAGTGAGCCAGCGTTTTTCAACATTATGCTGTTTCCTAACATGGGGCATAGGCGCGTCGATGGAGAAGGGGAATGGTTTTCCGCGTGTGTCTTTAGATATTCATCAGCCCGATCTTCAGATCCACTAAATCTAAAGATAAGAAAAAATTAATCAGTGACATAACCTGTATTTTTTCTGAAATTAGCTGACTATTCTGGTTTAGAATCAGTTAGCAAGGCCGTAGTCAGCGAGTTGGGATAGACTAACGTTTCATATTTCGACGGCATTCACCTGCCAGCGTAGGCAAACCCTGATGGTTAAACGAACAGTGTCCGCGAATAAATCGATCGATATGTATGCCGTCCATGTTTTCGTAACGATGGCAGAAGTTGGAAGCATGACGGCCGCCGCGGCGCGGTTAGGCCTGACGCCCTCTGCGATTTCGCAAACGATCCGCTTATTGGAAGAAGATTTCGGCGTCAAATTAGTGAATCGGGCTCGCCGCCCCTTTGTTCTGACGCCTTATGGCATTGCGTTAAAAAATCGGGGAGAAATCCTGACGGAGGAAATCGCGAATCTGAAGGCGCAAGTGCTGGAAGCGGGAAAGGGCATTAAGCCTGACCTGCGTATCGGGTTGGTTGATTCATTTGCGATAACCTGTGGCTCCGTGTTTACCAAACGCCTGATGAAAAGTTCATCGCAATTACTCATTCGTACCGGTCTCAGCCCGCAGCAAGGTGAGGCGTTAATGCGACGTGAACTGGATTTGATCGTAACCAGCGATCCGTTAATTGATAGCGACAGTGTGGTGCGCTATCAGTTATTTTCCGAAGGTTACTTCATCATCACACCTCCTGATTACCGCAAACGTATCAATACGGTTGAGGACATCCGAGAACTCTCTGCCGCATTACCGCTGGTGCGCTTTAATCGGAACTCGCAGATTGGAATGCAAATTGAACGCTATCTGCGGCGCATTGATATCCGTGTACCCAATATGCTCGAATTTGATAACGCAGATACCTTAACGTCAATGGTCGCGGCAGGCATCGGTTGGGCGGTAACAACCCCGATCAGCTTCCTGCAATCCATTGCTCATTCTCGCGAAGTGCTGACGCATATGCCGGATCAGCTCAATATCAAACGCTCGCTGTATATTGTCGGGCATCGTGATGAATACAGCGCGTTTTTCGAAGAAGCGTGCGATGTTACGCATGAAATTATTAAAACCGTATTTATTCCAAAATTAAAAACGCTAAGCCGCGGAATAGAAAAACTGGTTGAGATCGGCAATAACGATACTGAATAACGGCAAGACAGCATTTTTAATGACTAATGGGGGGCTGAAAAGACAGGTATGGCAATTTAACGATACAAATTCAGCCCCATTTTGACGAGAAGTTTTTTAGTCCTGACGTTATCAGAATTATGGCAGTTTTTTGTAATTTTAAAATGAAGAAATAAGAAGCAATAAATTTAAAAATCGTAATGTTAATGTTGAAAGTAATGCTATGTGCATAAAAAAGGAAAAATAACCATGTCAACCGATATCCGTATTGAAGAAGATCTACTCGGTACCCGTGAAGTTCCCGCCGATGCCTATTACGGTATCCATACACTGCGTGCGATTGAAAATTTTTATATCAGCCATAGCACCATTAGCGATATACCCGCATTTGTCCGTGCGATGGTGATGGTAAAAAAAGCAGCGGCGTTAGCCAATAAAGAACTGCAAACTATCCCGCGTAACATTGCAGATATTATTATACGCGCCTGCGATGAGGTGCTGAATAATGGTAAATGTCTGGACCAATTCCCTGTCGATGTTTATCAGGGGGGGGCAGGGACATCGGTCAACATGAACACTAACGAGGTACTGGCGAATATCGGTCTGGAATTAATGGGGCACCAGAAAGGGGAATATCAATATTTGAACCCAAACGACCACCTCAATAAATGCCAGTCGACCAATGATGCTTACCCGACGGGCTTTCGCATCGCGGTGTATTCATCCATTTTAAAATTAGTCGAAGCGATTACCCAGTTGAGCGAGGGTTTTGAGCGCAAAGCAAAAGAGTTCGAAAATATCCTGAAAATGGGGCGGACTCAGTTGCAGGATGCCGTGCCAATGACGCTCGGTCAGGAGTTCCACGCCTTCAACGTGCTGCTGAAAGAAGAAAACCGTAATTTGTTGCGTACCGCCGAGCTGTTGCTGGAAGTGAATCTTGGCGCAACCGCTATCGGTACGCGCCTGAATACGCCGGATGAGTATCAAAAGTTAGCCGTTCAGCATTTGGCGAAAATTAGTGGGCTGCCATGCGTGCCGGCGGAAGATTTGATCGAAGCAACATCCGACTGTGGCGCTTATGTCATGATGCATAGCGCACTGAAACGCCTGGCGGTAAAACTGTCGAAAATCTGTAATGACCTGCGTTTGCTCTCTTCCGGCCCGCGCACCGGCCTGAATGAAATCAACCTGCCGGAATTGCAAGCTGGATCGTCCATCATGCCCGCTAAGGTAAATCCCGTCGTACCCGAAGTCGTGAATCAGGTGTGCTTTAAAGTCATCGGTAACGATACCTGTGTCACCATGGCGGCGGAAGCGGGTCAGTTACAGTTGAATGTGATGGAGCCGGTTATTGGGCAGGCAATGTTCGAATCCATCCAGATTCTCACCAGTGCCTGTTATAACTTGCTGGAAAAATGCGTCAACGGTATCACTGCTAATAAAGAGGTGTGTGAGGCTTATGTCTTCAACTCTATTGGTATTGTGACCTATCTGAACCCGTTCATCGGTCATCACAATGGCGACATTGTGGGGAAAATCTGTGCTGAGACAGGCAAGAGCGTGCGCGAAGTGGTGCTTGAGCGTGGCCTGCTGACCGAAGAACAACTAGACGACATTTTCTCCATCCAGAACCTGATGCGTCCAGCCTACAAAGGAAAACGCTATATCGATGAGAATGAAGCCCTTTAATTTTTGTCTATTGGTGCATAAGCCCAGAGGATAACTCCGGGCTTTTTCTGGATTAGTCGTTGTGGGACGACCAGTTGACCGGTTTTAACTGCATGCCATGGTTGCCACGATAGTCTGGCGAAACGGGAGGCGCCCAGTTGGCGAGTAGCTCAGCCTGCGGTTGATAAATTTCCACCCCGAGCGGGCGACAAACTTTCAGCGTATCTTCCGCCTCATCTCCCCACATAGGTAGTGACAAATCACCACCCGGACAGGTCGAAAGTGCGCATAACAGATCGATTTCAGCAAAAAACTCTAAATAATCGCCCTTTTTCGCCGGACAGGCTTTCATAAAGTACTGATCATCATCATTCAGACCGGTGCACTGAAACACATTCATCACGTCGTGGACATCAAATTCTGTTAGTCCCCACGGCTGTATGGCGCGCACCAGATTGGAATGGCAATGGAAATCGAAATCTTCGCCAGTTAGCAACTTATTCACATAAGGATCGCAACGAGTGCCCATCAGGTCGTGTACCCGACCACCATCGCTATCAATACCATAATCCGCCAGTGAATCGGCGGTGATGGTCGCTATCGGGCGAATAAATGGCAGAGTAGACCACAGGCGATCATAGGTAGATAAGTGCGCCCGTTGTAGTTGGCGAGTACGGGATACCCACATTCTTTCGCGCGGATCGCGGCGGTTCCAGATATTCAAATCCCCGACCTGTGGCCCTTCTGGGGTAGTAATCCGAAATAGATGCCCGGCAGGAACCTCCCAGGCGAAACCAGTACGAATAGGGATCAAATGGGAAGCGATCAGTTCGCGAGGGCCTTCGGCAAGCGCTTTGTAAAAGGGGCGATCAACGTCTAACGCCGAGCCAGACGTGCTCTGGTAAGCGGCGGGATAATTCGACATCAGTAAGATTCTCCATGAGTCATAGGATGAGTAAAGTTGGTCATCAACTGGCGTTCTGAGCAATCGAGATAGTCGGTTAATGCCCGGCAGGCTGCTGCGGTTTGTTGCTGATTGAGTAACGCCAGAATTTCGCGATCGCGGGCAATCCACGGTAGTTGAAAATCGCGCTCTCCGGCGCCGCTGCAAAATAGCAGACGTAACTGCGCCAGTAGCACGCTGAAAAAATCGTTAAAGCGCGCACAGCCCAACATTTGTACGATACTCTGATGAAAGCGCAGGCTGTGGGTGCCGACGCTCCGCCATTCCGACGCCGCCGCTGATTGTGCGGCGTTGTCCAGATGTGTTTTCATACGCGCCAGGTGAAAATCGCTGACCGGGGTACTAACCGTCAATGCCAGGACTTCCAGATGGCGACGCGCTTTGAAGATGTCCCTGACATCGCGTTTATCAAGCTGGCGGACAAATACCCCTCGGTTCTGGTGATAATTCACCAGCCCTTCGCCATGCAGAAAACGTAACGCCTCGCGCAGCGTATTTCGTGAGCTATCGCATAATGCCGCCAGTTCAATCTCGCCTAACGCTTGTCCTGCCACCAGATTACCGTTGATGATATTTTCACGTAGCAGGATAGAAATGCGCTCAAAGGCAGGTAACCCGCTTAGATCAATATGTTCTGGTATTTCAATCAGTAAGGGACATGAATCCCCGATGTTTCCTTTCATATGCGTCCCTCAGACCACGGCCATATCGTTAATAAAGCGGGAAATCCGATGATCGCGCATCTGGCGAATCTCAGCCGGTGGCGCATCAATTTCGATACGCCCCTGTTCCATAAACACCACGCGATCGGAAATGGAGAACGCAAACTTCATTTCGTGCGTCACAATCAACATGGTGATCCCTTCCTGCGCCAGCTTTTCAATGACCAGGAGTACTTCGCTGACACGCTCTGGGTCGAGTGCCGAGGTCGGCTCATCAAACAGAACCACTGCGGGTTTCATCACCAGTGTACGGGCAATAGCCACCCTCTGTTGTTGTCCGCCGGATAATTGATGGGGATATTTAGCGGCATGTTCCAACATGCCAACCTTATCGAGCATGGCCAGACTGCGTTGATACAACGCCTCATGGCTGTCGAGATTGTGCAACTGCGGGGCCAGCATCAGATTTTCCAGCACCGTCTTATGGGGAAACAGATTAAAACTCTGAAAAACCATACCAAGTTTAGTAATCTGAGCGCGGTAGGGTAGGGCATCTTCTCGTTGCCCGGCGTGAATGAACGCGCGTCCTAAGAGTTCAACGCTGCCACGATCCATTTTCTCCAGCCCATTGATCAGGCGAATGAGCGTCGTCTTCCCTGAACCTGATGGGCCAATAATCGAGATCACTTCGCCCGGTAGTACGCTAAGATGAATATCTTGCAATACAGGCTTGCCATTAAAAGATTTACTGATCCCCGTTAATTGTAAAATCGGTTTCGCCGAAGCACTGCGACGCTTGCGTGTAACAACGGGGGCGATGGGCAAAAGAGCGCGCGCTTGCGCAGCATCAAACGGAGCGGGTTTACGATTTTGAACATCCCAATGGCGTTCCAGCCAGCCGAACAGACGCTCAAACATTGTGACGATCAACACATAGTAGAAAGCCACCGCCAGCATGGTTTCCATCACCTTAAAATTGTCAGTATAGAGACGCTCGCCCACCCTCAGAATTTCAGACAGCGAGATCACTGATACCAGCGAGGTCATCTTCACGATAGTGATAAATTCATTCACTAACGTAGGCAGAGAGATCCGCAGAGCCTGTGGGATAATGATACTTAAACGAATTTGGGTTGTGTTGAGCCCTAGTGCACGGCCCGCTTCGAACTGTCCACGCTGCACTGACAGCAATCCGCCACGGTGGATCTCCGCTATATAGGCCGTTTCACTAATAATGAGCGCTAGCAGACCCGCAGCAAAAGGACTAGACAACACATCGCTCGTCGCCGGAAAAATTTGTGGCAGGTTAAAAATAAAGATCAACAGCACCAGTAGCGGTAGACTTCGGAAAAGCCAGATGTAGCAGGCCGCTGCGTTACGCAACAGTACGTTATGCGACTGTTTAGCCAGCGCCACACCTAAGCCCAGAACAACGCCTCCCAGCCAGGTCAGCACGCTTAACTGGACCACCAGCCAACTGGCTCGCCAGAAATCGGCGTAATGAAACAAACTTATTAGGTAAGGCCAGTCAAAATGCATGCATCCTCCAGAGGTGGGAAGGGTTAAAGAGTGCCAGCCAGCGCTTTCTCAGCTTCATTGGCATCTGGCATTTGCAGGTTATATTTCTGCAACAACGCGCGATAACTGCCATCACTAACTTTTTGTGCGAATGACGCTTTCAGTTCATTCAACAACTGCGGATTGTCTTTATTGACGGCCAGCCCTACCACGACGGGATAGATCATCTCATCAGAGGAAATTTTCAGGCGTTGAGCGGTTTTTTCTAATGTCGCCTTGGCGACTGCGGCATCTTCATACTGCACATCGACCGCTGCTGATAACAGCGCCTGTGTCGCTTCAGGTGACGTTGGGAATTCGCGAACTGAGATAGCCCCTAAACCTTTCGGTTGACAGTAGTGAGTGGAAACTGCATTCAGACGTGCTATCCAGGCTCCACCTTTAATAGAGGAAACGCGTTTGCCACACAAATCTTCGGGCTTTTTCGGTTGGAAGGCCGAGTTAGCTGCAACCAGCAACGTCCCACCGGTTTTCATATAAGGCAGAAAATCTACTTGTTGTGCGCGTTCTGGTGTGACATAGAGCGTTGAGGCGATAACATCGAATTTATTGCTTTTTAACCCTAGGATTAAGTTAGCAAAACGCGTGTCCTTAACGACAGGTTTAAGTTTCAACGGCGCAGAAATGAGATTAATAAACTCGGTATCGAAACCTGCCGGCTTGTCTTCCTTTAAGAAGTTATAAGGAGGATACGATAGGTCTGAGCCAATGATCAGGCTACCCGGTTTTAGCGTAGCCGCCTGTGTCACGTTGAAAAATGCAGGGGCGATAAGAAAGGCAATACGTAATAACATTTTCATCAGAGAGCCTCGACAATTATTTGTTCAACAATGAATAAGCATTTAATGTGCCAACTTTTAAGTTGGTGAAATAGATGCGTAAATCAGGGAGGAGGTGCACTAAAAGCCCGTTCATTGAACAAAAATGGGGCATGTCGGGGAAGGTGTTGCACCAGAAAGGGGTATTTGGGCGACTGATAGTGAAGAGGATGCGCTACAGCGCTGAGTATAAAACCGCCATACGGCAGTTAGGCTATAGATCTTCTGCTATACATTACCGTATAATCGTCGCCCGTTCGGCCCCTTAGCTCAGTGGTTAGAGCAGGCGACTCATAATCGCTTGGTCGCTGGTTCAAGTCCAGCAGGGGCCACCAAATTTTAGCTTTAAAATCATATGATTAAGCCACCTTTCACAAGGTGGCTTTTTTGTTATATTCAGTTCGTGTCGCAAAAGTGTCTCAACAGATTTAGACCATATCGAAAATACACAACTATTGGTTAACCTGAAGCAGGTTACTCAGGCATGGAAATATTACTAATCTTATTTTTCAGTTTGAGATTTTCACCAGAACCCCAGCAGTGGCGCAGGCTGGCGTACCCATTTGTAGAAAAATAAAACTGAAAAATAGCTATGATCCGAAAACCGAAGGCGGGTGCGGTGTAACGCCGATTTTGTCAATGTGACCGTTCATTTTGTGCGTGCGTTTGCCACGCCTGCGCGATGTGGTGGAACTATCGGGTTGGATCGCATGACATAGCACGTATTGATGGGGGGAGCGCGGCGTTGCGCATTTTGGATGTTTTAGTGTGAGACAGTTAGTACGGTTGTCTATCGGCGTGAAAAAGCCCGCGCATGGCGGGCTTGGCTTTCCCTGGTGTCATCATTATTGTTTTAAATCCAATCACATAATGACATTGGGTGTGTTTATTTTATAAACGTTTATACAGATCGATTATGCGTTATTGATCGGTAGCGTCGATCGATGGTCTAGTGATTCTGAATATTTTACGTAATTCAATGATATTTATGTTTTTAGTATGAATTCAGACTTTGTTGGTATACCTAAACGTATACCAATGCAGAAAAGTGATAGGTTTTTTTGCTAATGATTTCACCCTGTGAATCCCACCCCTTCTGTTACCTCAATCTATGATGATGCTTTGATAAGTACATGCGAATATCACTTTTTAGTGGTGTTGGTGTGTACTTAATCCTGATGGATGCTTATCAAACTAGTTCAAATAAGGCTAATTCTTTTAACAGGGTATTTGTGGTAGGAAGATAGAGCGAATTAGGCTTACGTTGAAAGGCAATAAACCCATATTTCAGATAAAAATTCTTCGCAACCTCATCTTTCGCATCGACATGTAAAGCCCATATTCCTGTTGTCGAGCGCGAAACATTGAGGATCGCATCAACAAGTAATGAACCGCCTATGCCTTTTCCCGCAAATTCAGAATCGACGGCAAGGCGACCAAGTAATGCAGCGGGTACCGAAGGATAACGCGGAAGTTTCTTGGTAATTGTCCCGGGTAGGCCGCTGATGTCGATTGCACTGGAAGACAACGTATAAAAGCCTGCTACGTTATTGTTTTCATCAACGGCAACATAACGTTTAGTAAAGCGTTCCCGGCTGTACTGCCCGGCGTACTTTTGCAGGTAAGTATTTAACTCAGGAACGCCGCAATTAAAATCTTTCTTGTTATGGTTTTTGGCAAGTAGCGTGTAGGTCAATAAGCTCATTTTATCTTCCCAACGCTTCACGCCTTTGCATTGCGCCTAATAATGCAGTGGAAACCGGTGATTCGGATAGCAGTGAGTCAGCAAATTGCTTTTGGTCTTCAATTGCCAGTTTCAGGATTGCGGTTTCCTCTACGGCTCTTTTAGCGGCTTCCTGCGTTGCTGTGATAATAAAATCCGTCATTGTGCGCCCCTGCAACTCGGCGGCATGTTTGATCAATGCGTGGAGTTCCGGAGGGATGCGCGCTTCCAGTCTTGCGGTTGTAGGCATAGTTACCTCACGTTCATAATTCCGGCAGATTGCCGTACAAGAAGTATATAAGGTACATATCAAAAGATAGTCTGAGTATTCGCATTGGGGATGAGTGTGCTTATCTCAAAATAAAAAGATTTTGCACAAAACCGTTCGCTTTCTTCACTATGGTTTTTTATTTTTATTAATCAATATATTAAATGGTGGTGAGTTGGTGAGTTGGTGAGTTGGTGAGTTGGTGAGTTGGTGAGTTGGTGAACAGGTGATGAGTGACTCGTCACCCTACAGTGAGATTTAAGATGTGTGTAGCTATTTGCGATACAATCGGCTATGAGTTTGTATAGCTAATAGCTACACAATAGGTAATTATGAGAACCGAAGCAAAAGAAGCACCGATCAACATTCGGGCTAAATCGTCACAACGGGAACTGATAGACGTTGCCGCAAAATTGCTTTCAAAGTCACGCACTGATTTTATCCTTGAGGCTGCTTGTCGTGAGGCGGAAGAGGTGCTATTGGATCAACGCCTGTTTCTGGTTGATGACTCACAATTTGATGCGTTTGTTAACGCACTGGAAAAACCCGTCGCCACGAATGAGCGGTTACGGGCGTTATTAAACAGGAAATCACCGTGGGAATAACGGCACCAGAATTATTATTACCTTAGCAAGCCGTGGTCGATTTCCGAAGTTCAGAGCCGTCATTGGACGAATGGCTAAAGCGTAAAGCATCCAAGAAGCAGACCATGGGGGCATCACGCACTTTTGTCGTGTGTGAATCCGGTGGGAATCAGGTTATTGGCTTTTACGCGCTGGCAACGGGCAGTATACAACGTCAATCTGTATCGGGGGCGTTGCGGCGTAATATGCCTGATCCGCTGCCTGTATTAGTTTTGGGGCGTCTGGCAGTTGATGAACGTTATCATCGCCGGGGGATTGGCGCGGGGCTGTTGAAAGATGCGGTCTTGCGTTCCCGGCTGGTTGCTGAACAGGTGGGAACAAAAGCATTATTGGTTCATGCGCTCTCTGAGGAGGCAAAGGCTTTTTATCTGCACTGGGGCTTTACCCCTTCGGAAATCCAGCCAATCACATTGCTTTTACCGCTCTGGTAATCTATGCATCCAATGTAAAAACCGGCCAGAGCCGGTTTGTCGTTTCTGGTATCTACCTCGCTATCTCACATTTGAGCAGCCAGTCGGCGTCGGATTCGTCTTTCAGTTCAAGGTTAGTCTGTATGCCCTGATTGACTCTGCCTTTGAGGTACGTCTGCCCATGTTCCGACATCATATTTGGCAGCACCTTACCAAAAGCCGTCAGGCTTATAGGGCTGACTTCTGTATGTGTCAGAGGACGGGCAATTCTTGGCATGCCGGGGCATCCGTGTTTTAGGCCTACGTTTTTAGGCATATATGATACCGTAGGCCTAAACGTATACCAATAATCTCTGGATTCAGGCGAATATCGTCGGACAATGGCGGACACAAAAAAGCCCGCAGGGCTTACGCCATGCGGGCTTTTCGTACTTCATCGGATTTATCTGGTAATACCCGATGTCTAAATTGGTGGAGCTGGGGGGATTTGAACCCCCGTCCGGAACCACTCTACCGTCGGTACTACATGCTTAGTCTATCTTTACATTCGCTTGCCAGCTGCGAATAGACACGCCACTAACAAACTAGCCTGATTAGATTTAATGCTTCAACCCCAGGCAAGGCATCCACACGATCTCTTTTGGGTTTGACCTCTCTTGATCCCCGTCCTAAGAGCGGAGGCTAGGGAGAGAGGGCTCAAAGCAGGTTATTAAGCTGCTAAAGCGTAGTTTTCGTCGTTTGCGACTATTTTTTTGCGGCTTTTTACGAGGCCAACCGCCCCTCGGCATGCACCTTGGGCTTTGCAAATCCCGTCGAATCCAGAATCAGCCCCCAAGAAACTGTCGCCAGTATACCAGAACTTTCCATTGTTAAGCCAGTGGCTTAACGATTGGCGTTCTTCATGATACGGGCTTTGTCTAACTTCCATTCACGTTCTTTAATGTCATCACGCTTGTCGTGATCTTTTTTACCTTTCGCTACGCCGATTTTAACTTTGCTCCAGGCATTTTTCCAATACATGGATAGTGCGACGACCGTGTAGCCATCACGACTGACACGACCAAATAGCGACTCTAGCTCGCGTTTGTTGAGCAGGAGTTTACGCGTACGTGTGGGATCGCACACCACGTGCGATGAAGCTACATTTAGTGGCGTAATGGTCGCGCCAAACAGGTAAGCCTCGCCGTTCATAAAGGTGACATAGCTGTCACTGAGGTTCGCCTTACCTGCGCGCAGTGATTTAACTTCCCATCCTTGCAGCGCAAGACCAGCCTCGAACTCTTCCTCAATGAAATATTCGTGACGGGCGCGCTTGTTCTGCGCAATGGTGGCGGAACCGGGTTTGTATGCTTTTTTCTTTGTCATAGTGCCGCCATTATACTGGATGTCATTGGGAATGAAATCCCCGCCGTGCTTTCGCGTCGTGGTTAATGCGATCGTGCGATAAGCTTCGCAGAATTTTTGCCAGTTGGGTTATCAGTGCTATTATTTTGCGCGTTTATGACTTTCGGAAAATAGTATGCCAAAGATAAGCCGTTCAGCACTAGTGCCGTTTAGTGCTGAACAGATGTACAAACTGGTCAATGATGTTGCCTCGTACCCTGCATTCTTACCGGGCTGTACGGGGAGTCGAGTGCTTTCCTCCTCGGAGGGTGAGATGACTGCTGCGGTGGATGTATCCAAAGTTGGTATCAGTAAGACATTCACCACACGTAATACATTGACGCACAACCAAAATATCAATATGCAACTGGTCGATGGCCCATTTCGTCAGTTAGGCGGTGACTGGCATTTTACACCGCTGAGCGCCGATGCCTGTAAAGTCGAGCTACATCTGGAGTTTGAATTCACTAATGCACTGATAGAACTCGCTTTTGGCAAAGTGTTCAAGGAGCTGGCGGGGAATATGGTGCAGGCGTTCACGCAGCGTGCGAAAGAGGTTTATCGTGTCCGAAATGCGTGTTGATGTGGTTTATGCGTTGCCTGAACGCCAGTATCTGCGTACGGTGACGTTGGATGAAGGAAGTACCATTGAGCAGGCTATCGTTGCATCGGGCCTGCTGGAACTCCGCCATGATATTGATTTACAGGTGAATAAAGTCGGTATTTATAGCCGGGCGGCTAAACTGACCGATGTGGTGCAGGATGGTGACCGCGTGGAAATTTATCGTCCGTTAATTGCTGATCCGAAGGAGCTTCGCCGCCAGCGTGCCGAGCGCGCAAAGAATAGGGTATGATTTTGCGTTAAGAATAGGTGTCACTAGAGTCGAACAATCGATTTTATATGCGCCATAGAACATGGGTTTCAGCGGTTACGGCGAAGCGCTGCGCAACAACGTTTTATTATCTTATAGCGTTGGTGTAACGAGTCTTCCTTGCCCCTTTCGCTCGCCGATTTCCGATGATAAAAAAGATCGCAAATTGGTACTAATATGATGGCTGTCGTCAACGAAAGCAGGAAAAGGCATGATTACCGATATTCTGGCCATGAATCTTCAGGTTGTTTTCTGTGGCATTAACCCAGGTCTGTCGACGGCCCATTACGGCTATCACTTCGCTAATCCTAATAATCGTTTCTGGAAAGTAATCCACCAGGCAGGTTTTACCGAACGGTTGCTTGAACCCGCGGAAGAGCGGCATTTGTTGGATACAAAATGCGGTATCACTATGTTGGTTGAACGTCCAACGGTTGAAGCGACTGAACTTGGGCGAAATGAGTTGCAAAAAGGTGGCAATGTGCTGATCGAGAAGATGACTCACTATCAACCACAAGCGCTGGCCGTGCTGGGGAAGCAGGCGTTTAGCCGGGCGTTTGGTATAAAAAGGGTCGCCTGGGGGCGCCAGGATCTGACTATTGGCGAGACGCAGGTTTGGGTATTGCCGAATCCTAGCGGATTGAATCGTGCGACGCTGGCGTCGTTGGTTGCATCCTATCAGGAATTATATCAGGCGTTGCGGCATCATTAGGTTTGGGAATTTGCAGAAGAAAAGATAACCCCAGCGCACCGGGGTTATCTGACGAGTGAATTACCTAAGGGATAAATTAGTCATCCAGGAAGCTACGTAGCACTTCAGAACGACTTGGGTGGCGCAGTTTACGCAGCGCTTTCGCTTCGATCTGACGAATACGTTCACGCGTGACGTCAAACTGTTTACCCACTTCTTCCAGTGTATGATCGGTGTTCATATCAATACCGAAACGCATGCGTAGGACTTTCGCTTCACGCGCAGTCAGGCCGGCCAGCACATCGTGTGTAGCAGAGCGTAGACTTTCTGATGTGGCAGAGTCCAGCGGTAGTTCCAACGTCGTATCTTCTATGAAATCGCCTAAATGTGAATCTTCATCGTCACCAATTGGCGTTTCCATAGAAATCGGTTCTTTCGCGATTTTAAGCACTTTGCGGATTTTATCTTCCGGCATCAACATCCGTTCGGCTAACTCTTCCGGCGTTGGTTCGCGGCCCATTTCCTGCAACATCTGGCGAGAGATGCGATTCAGTTTGTTGATCGTTTCGATCATATGTACCGGAATACGGATGGTGCGAGCCTGATCGGCGATAGAGCGAGTAATTGCCTGACGGATCCACCAGGTCGCGTAAGTTGAGAATTTATAGCCACGGCGATATTCGAATTTATCCACCGCTTTCATCAAACCGATATTGCCTTCCTGAATCAAATCAAGGAACTGCAAACCGCGGTTGGTGTATTTTTTCGCAATAGAAATAACCAGACGCAAGTTGGCTTCGACCATTTCTTTTTTAGCACGACGCGCCTTTGCTTCCCCGATCGACATACGGCGGTTGATATCTTTAACTTGCTCGATCGTCAGGCCGGTTTCTTCCTCGATCTGCCGCAGCTTTTGCAGACTGCGAGTGACATCTTCTTCAACGTCTTTCAGCTTTTCAGACCATGGCTTACCCATGGCAACCGCTGCAATAAACCAGGTATTGTTGGTTTCATTGCCGGTAAACATGGTGACGAAGTTTTTCTTCGGCATTTTGCAATGCTCAACGCACAGCTTGATGATTAAGCGTTCCTGAGTTCGTACGCGATCCATCATTGAACGCATGCTATTGACAAGGAAATCAAACTGTTTTGGTACCAAACGGAACTGTTTGAAGACTTCAGACAGGTTTAAGATTTCCTGTGCCGCCAGCGCATGACTACGACCGTAGGTTTTGATTGCCTGGCGGGTCGTTTCATATTGCTCACGCAATTGGGTGAACTTCTCACGAGCCAGTTCAGGATCAATGCTGTTATCGTCGTCTTCCTCGTCGTCTTCCTCGTCATCATCGGTGATTTCGTCGTTTGAAAGCTCGGAGCCAACGTGCGTTGCGGTAGGGGCGATATCCTCTTCCGCATTAGGATCGACAAAGCCGGTGATCAAGTCGGATAGGCGACTTTCGCCCGCTTCGACACGATCGTATTGTTCCAGTAGATAGGTAATGGCTTCTGGATACTCCGCAACAGAGCACTGAACCTGATTGATACCGTCTTCTATTCGCTTGGCGATATCAATCTCGCCTTCACGGGTCAACAGTTCAACGGTACCCATCTCACGCATGTACATTCTAACCGGATCGGTGGTGCGACCGATTTCCGATTCAACACTAGATAGAACTTGCGCAGCAGCCTCTGCCGCATCTTCATCGGCGTCATTGGTGTTTTCGGCTAGCAACAGATCGTCTGCATCCGGTGCTTCTTCCATCACCTGGATGCCCATGTCATTAATCATCTGGATGATATCTTCGATCTGATCCGAATCGATGATATCTTCCGGCAGATGGTCATTGACCTCAGCATAGGTCAGGTAGCCTTGCTCCTTACCACGGGTGACAAGTAGCTTTAGCTGTGACTGCGGGTTTTGCTCCATAAGACGGTATCCACACTTCAGAGTATTTGGGTTGGTGTCGGTCAGCGTAGTTCGCTAACAATAGCATTAGGGGGATTTTTCTTATCGCCGCTGCCCCCTGTAGCGGCTCTTTGCAGGGGCAACCCTGCTATTGATCGGCAATTAAGCCTCTTTAATCAGTGTCTTCTGGCCAATGCCAGTTGCAACGACCAAAGCTCTTTTTTTTCTTTGGCGTTTAACCCGTGCGTTCTATCACGGGCTATCAATGTTTCTTGTCGCTGTCTCAATAGTTGATCGTAGAGCTCTGCCAAGCTGATTCTGAACTTCTCGTCGAGCTCTTCTTCAATGATCATATGGTCCCATGAGGCCATCGTTTCAAGCTGCTTGTGGTATTTGCTGTCACGGTATTTTTCCAGCAGCAACCCCATATTCATCCCTGGGCTGGCATTACAGGTTTTTACTAGATCCTGAAATAACGTTAAACCGGCGACTTTGTCTTCTTCAATCCCTTCCAGTGCCAGGTCGGGAACCTCTGCGGCTAGCCTCGGGTTTTGTACTAAAAGTCCTATGAGTATACGCATAGTTGTAACTTTTAGCTGTGGCGGTTGGTAGGATTGCGCTGGTTCTGACACTTTTGGCAGCAATTTTTCCAACTGACTATCGTCTAAAATTCCCAATTTATTACCGAGTTGCTGACGCAGATACAGTCGAAGCGTTTCTCCCGGTACCTGGCCTATCAACGGCAAAGCTAACGAACTGAGTTTGGTTCGACCATCGGGCGAACTCATGTCCACCTGCTGTTGCAAGGTTTCAAACAAAAATTGTGACAACGGATGGGCCTGCTCCATGCGCTGCTCAAAAGCAAGCTTGCCTTCTTTACGTACCAAGGTGTCTGGATCTTCACCGTCTGGCAGGAACATAAAACGTAACTGGCGACCATCATTCAGATAAGGTAGCGCAGTTTCCAATGCGCGCCATGCCGCTTCGCGTCCGGCGCGGTCCCCGTCGTAACAACAAACCACCTGATCTGTGGCACGAAAGAGTAACTGGATATGTTCGGCTGTTGTTGAGGTACCCAACGACGCTACCGCATAATCAATGCCAAACTGCGCCAGCGCGACCACATCCATATAGCCCTCGACAACGAGCAGTCGCTTTAGCTGAACGTGATTTTGCTGCGCTTCATATAGCCCGTAAAGTTGGCGACCTTTATGAAAAATCTCCGTTTCAGGCGAATTAAGGTATTTGGGTGTGCCGTCACCCAATACCCGCCCCCCAAAGGCGATGACTCTGCCTCGTTTGTCACGAATGGGAAACATCACCCGCTCGCGGAAACGGTCATACATTCGGCCTTGATCGTTAGTCACCAGCATACCGGCATCGTTCAATGAGCTGCGATCATCGCGACTACTGCCAAAACGTTTTAAAACGTTATCCCAACCGGGAGGGGCAAAGCCAATCGCAAAATGGTTAATTACTTCTGCGCTTAAACCACGCCGTTGCAGATACTGTAACGCGGGTACTCCCGCTGATTCATTCAACGCTTGTCGATAGAACTCGTTAATGCGTCCCATCAATTCGTAAAGACTTTGTCGTTGGTGCCGTGCTAATTGGGTTGTGCCAGTACCCGTTTCATAAGGCACCTCAAGGCCGTATTGGGTAGCCAGTTCTTCAATGGCTTCAACGAATTCAAGGCGATCGTAATTCATTAAAAAATCAATAGCGTTGCCGTGTGCGCCGCAGCCAAAGCAATGATAGAACTGTTTATCACTGTTTACGGTGAAAGAAGGGGTTTTTTCATGATGGAAAGGACAACACGCATGATGGTTTTTGCCCTGCTTTTTTAGTTTGACGCGCGCGTCGATAAGATCGACGATGTCGGTGCGAGCAAGCAGGTCATTAATAAATACACGTGGGATTCTTCCAGCCATAAGCCCCTGATGTATATCGTTTTGTAAAAAATTACATCGGATATAACTTATAAACGACAACAAGCCGCGCTTCCTTTCGGAAAGCACGGCCTTCGTATGCAACTGCTAAGTCTGCGGATTAATCACGCGTTGGAGGCGATTCCTCCAAAAATTAATACAGACGAGTGCGGCGTGCGTTTTCTCGAGCCAATTTCTTTGCGTGACGTTTCACTGCAGAAGCTTTAGCACGTTTGCGTTCGGTCGTAGGTTTTTCATAAAATTCACGACGACGAACTTCAGCTAAAACACCCGCCTTTTCACAGGAACGCTTGAAGCGACGCAGAGCAACGTCGAACGGCTCGTTTTCACGTACTTTAATTACCGGCATGTGCCTCTCACCTTAAATAAATTCGGTTTGCCGCTGGCCTTGTGCCAGCCTTTTCAAAATGGTGCGGAATTCTACTGCAAACCCGACACCTTTGTAAAGTGTCGTAGCGATCATAAAACGCCCAATGGTGGTCAGCGCAGAAAACAAGGCGATTATGGTAGACTATCTCCAGCCTGAAGCAAGCGACATTAAATGAATATGTGTTTGCGTAGTCATTAAAGTAGGAATAGCAATGCGTGTATTAGGTATCGAAACATCCTGTGATGAAACTGGCGTGGCCATCTATGACACAGAAACCGGTTTGCTTGCTAATCAATTATACAGTCAGATCAAATTACATGCTGATTATGGCGGTGTAGTGCCTGAGCTCGCCTCACGCGATCATGTACGCAAAACGGTGCCACTCATTCAGGCTGCACTCAGTGAAGCTGGTTTGGCGGCCAGCGATATTGATGGTGTGGCTTATACTGTAGGCCCGGGGTTGGTAGGCGCGCTATTGGTGGGGGCGACTGTTGGCCGCTCTCTGGCGTTCGCTTGGGGGGTGCCAGCAATCCCAGTACACCACATGGAAGGGCATTTGCTGGCGCCAATGCTGGAAGATAATCCGCCCGAGTTTCCTTTTGTGGCACTGTTGGTTTCTGGTGGTCATACACAACTCATCAGCGTGACGGGCATTGGAAAATACCGTCTTCTTGGCGAATCGATTGATGACGCGGCGGGTGAAGCGTTTGATAAAACAGCGAAGCTATTGGGGTTGGATTATCCCGGTGGGCCAATGTTGTCAAAAATGGCACAATCTGGCGATCCCCATCGTTTTACGTTTCCGCGTCCAATGACCGATCGCCCAGGATTGGATTTTAGCTTTTCCGGCCTTAAAACGTTTGCCGCCAATACCATTCGCAACCACGGAGATGACGATCAAACTCGTGCCGATATTGCGCGTGCATTTGAAGATGCTGTTGTGGATACCTTGGCGATCAAGTGTCGTCGCGCATTGGATGATACCGGATTTAAACGACTTGTTATGGCCGGTGGTGTGAGTGCAAACCGGACGCTGCGCCAGCGCCTAGGTGAAGTGATGGCAAAACGCGGTGGTGAAGTATTTTATGCGCGGCCTTCATTTTGCACGGATAATGGCGCGATGATTGCCTATGCAGGTAGCGTACGTTTGCGTCATGGTACGAGTGAGACGCTGAGTGTATCAGTCAGGCCACGTTGGCCGCTGGCGGAGCTGTCTGCGGTATAAGTGTCAAGCGCGATGGTTGCTACGTGTTGCTAATCTACACGTAGCGGAAATGGGCGAGCTATAGACTGTAGCGAGCGTTACGCTAACAGTTATAACTCTTGCTCGAAGAGTATCAAAATGGCTTCGTAGAGTTGTTTGACACTGAAATTTCTTGCTGGGGTGGTAAAGATCGTGTCATCACCGGCGATGGTACCTAAGATCCCTTCAGATTTTCCCAGGGAGTCTAGTAGGCGGGCAATGAGTTGCGCAGCGCCTGGGCTGGTATGGATGACGACGACTGCATCGTTATAATCTACGTCTAATACCAGGTTTTTCAATGGGCTAGATGTCGTAGGAACACCCAGTTCGGCGGGAAGACAATATACCATTTCCATCTTCGCATTACGTGTGCGTACCGCGCCAAATTTTGTTAGCATGCGTGATACTTTAGACTGGTTAATGTTTTCAAACCCTTCGTCTTGCAATGCCTGAACAATTTCACTTTGGGAACTGAACTTCTCTTCCTTTAACAGCGCTTTGAACGATTTAACGAGATCTTCCTGCTTTGTCGAGTTTCGCATTCTGCACCGGATAAGTTGTTGTAGAGATATTGGTTATTATGCATTTTTATGCATTTTTATGCAATTAATTTGCGTATAATTCCAATGCATTGCGCTACATCGGTGTCAATCAATGTTTTCAAATTAATCCACCGCGTGGAATATTTGAAAAGCGTGCTTAATGCTATAAATATGTAGATAATTTATCAGTTTTTATCGGCGCGCTTAGCACGCTCAAATTAATATAATGGCGTGTATTGATTGTTTTTTGTGAACACGCTTCTCATTTTTGATCGCCGGCCTATTAACTTTAGTTACCTTTCAAACGGAAGGGTGCTTTTAGTTTATTATTAGTGACATAGCAATTTTTATTTCTTGCTTCTTTGCTGAGCAGAAAGGTACGTAGACTTAACTTACACTTATGATGTATTTTTTTTAATTTATTGAATTAGAATGATTTTTTATTTTACGATAATAAGGAGTTTAGGATGAAAGTTGCAGTTCTCGGAGCGGCAGGCGGCATCGGTCAGGCACTCGCACTCCTCCTCAAAACCCAGCTTCCTTCTGGTTCAGAATTATCTCTGTACGATATTGCTCCTGTTACACCAGGTGTCGCTGTTGATCTGGGCCATATCCCTACCGCTGTAAAGACGATAGGTTTTAGCGGTGAGGATGCTAAACCCGCGCTTATTGGTGCGGATGTTGTGCTGATTTCTGCCGGGGTGGCGCGAAAACCTGGTATGGATCGTTCTGATTTATTTAACGTTAATGCCAGCATTGTGCGTAATTTGGTTGAACAAATTGCTGTTGTTTGCCCGAAAGCTTGCATTGGCGTGATTACGAACCCTGTGAATACTACTGTGGCTATCGCTGCCGAAGTGCTAAAAAAAGCAGGAGTATATGACAAAAATAAACTGTTCGGCGTCACCACGCTGGATGTTATCCGCTCTAATACGTTCGTCGCTGAGTTAAAAGGTAAACTGCCGCAGGAGATTAATGTGCCCGTGGTGGGGGGGCATTCTGGTGTGACAATTTTGCCGCTACTGTCTCAGGTTCCTGGTGTCGAATTCAGCGAGCAGGAAGTTATTGAACTGACTAAGCGTATTCAGAATGCGGGCACAGAAGTTGTTGAAGCCAAAGCAGGGAGTGGGTCTGCGACATTATCTATGGGGCATGCCGCAGCCTGTTTCGGCCTCTCCCTCGTCAGAGCACTGCAAGGCAAAAAGGAAGTAGTGGAATGCGCATATGTTGAGAGTGATGGTGAATATGCCCGCTTCTTCGCGCAGCCGGTCCTGTTAGGAAAAGACGGGATTATAGAGCGTAAAAAAATCGGCTCATTAAGTGCTTTTGAGCAAAACGCGCTTAACACCATGCTGGATACGCTAAGGCAGGATATTGAATTAGGCGAGGCGTTTATCAAGAAGTGATGATGATCACCCTTGGATGCATATTAAAAAAAGGCCGGAGAGAGAATCTCCGGCCTTTTTTTAATCGGGGCGAATGAGTTTCTTTCTATCGATAAGTTTATTGGTTTCAGGATCGTAGTACCGACTTGGCCAAATCTCAGATGGATGTATTCCCAATGCATCGGCAATCAGCCATTCTCCTTTAGGCCAGGGGCGAGAGAGTGCGTTAGCTAACGTCGATGAACTTAATCCGGCCGCTCGCGATACCGCCGCCAGCGTCGTGTTTTTTTTGCGCAGTGCAGCAATGATATCAGCAGGGTGCCAGTCTTGTTTCCTTGAAATCATAATCCTTCCCTTATTTGCTATAAGACGACTGTAAATTAGTGGTATAAATAACGGATATTAGTTACGTGTTGGACTAACATGCCGTTATTAATAGGAAATAATATAGCATTAGATTTCCTTAAAATTCCCAATTAATTTCCAAATAAGCACGTTTTTGTTAGGGACGGCACTATCAGGATGAAAGGCGATGAAAAAAGAGTGGTTTGCTACCAACGAATTGGTTGGAGTCGGTGGCCTTCCTAAATCCAGACAAGGATTGAATAAGCGCGCTCGTGAAGATGGGTGGGAGAAACGCCGTCGCAAAGGTGTCCAGGGAAGGGGCGTTGAGTACTCAATTCACAGCTTGCCGGATACGGTAAAGACAGCACTATTACGCGAAATTGAACCTTCACCGTATTCTGAGAAACAGCCAGCCTCTCTAGCTGTATGGATGAAGATCTATCAACAATTATCTGAAAAAGAAAGAGATAACCTAATTTCTTATATTTTACGAGTTGGCGTGTCAGCAACGTTACGCCAGTTGGGTATTACGCCGTCAAGTGAAGATGGCGTCTCATCCACGGAGATTGATTGATCGATTGGACGCGTGCTGGCCGATCGCTCGTTTTGTGGTGCAAAAGCCGATGCTGTTTTTTGCGACTTACCGCCTCGTGCGGACGCAGTGCCACCTGTTATTAATTGGATTGAGACTATCTCTTTATGCTTTAGGTGTTATCGTAACGCGTAAATGTTAGTTATTTGGGTAATAATGGTCTATTATATGGAAACTTTTGGGCGAGTTGACGTACTGCCTGTTCAAAACAAACAAAGGAGTGACGAGTGTGGACAAAGAATGGTTTACAACAAGTGAGCTGGTCGGCGTAGGTGGATTGCCTAAATCACCGCAGGGGCTGAACAAACGGGCACGTGATGACGGCTGGGAAAAGCGTCGGCGGAAAGGAGTTCAAGGACGAGGTGTCGAATATTCTATTCGTAGTTTGCCGAGCGAGGTCAGACAATCTCTTTCTATGAAGGAGAATCCGCCAACAGAGTATTATCGCATCGATAATGAGCCGACATTACTATCTTCATGGGTGCATATCTTTCATCAGCTTTCCGTTGATGAAAGAACCCGACTAATTAATTTCATCTTAAGGGAAGGGACGATAGCGATGTTGTCTCGTCTGGATACTGGCACATCTGGCCAGACTGATTAATTTGCAAATGTGCGGCGCCGTTTTACAGTGCCGCATAGAGAGAAATTAAGCCCGCATAATATTTGCCAAGCGCGGTTAGAAATCGCGCTTGACAGCAAGGTGAGCAAGCCCCTCTAGCGCAATACGGTATGGCGTTTCCGGTAGTTGCTGTAGAGATAGAATCGCTTTATCTGCCTCTTCTTCAGCTCGCTTACGCGTATATTCAAGCGATCCACACTGCTGCATTGTCGCAAGAACGGTGTCGAGCAGATGACGTCCATTTCCTTCTTCAATCGCCTTACGAATTAACGAACTTTGTTCCTTGTTACCCTGTCGCATCGCGTGTAGTAGCGGCAATGTTGGCTTACCCTCATTGAGATCATCACCTGTGTTTTTGCCCAGAACGTTACCATCCGCGCTGTAATCTAGTAGATCGTCAATCAATTGAAACGCAGTGCCCAAGTATCGACCATAGTCCTTTAGCGCATTTTCCTGCTCTGGCGTTGCACCTGCAAGAATAGATGAAGATTGCGCCGCAGCCTCAAACAAACGTGCTGTTTTACTATAAATAACACGCATATAGCTTTCTTCGGTAATGTCCGGGTCATTGCAATTCATTAACTGTAAGACTTCGCCTTCAGCAATGACATTCACAGCTTCTGACATTAGGGCTAGCACGCGCAGCGATTCGAGGCTGGTCATCATCTGGAATGCTCTGGTATAGATGAAATCACCAACCAACACGCTCGCGGCGTTGCCAAAGGCGGCATTTGCGGTTGCTTTGCCCCGACGCATGTCGGATTCATCTACCACATCATCATGTAACAATGTTGCGGTATGGATGAATTCAATCAATGCAGCAACAGTGATATGTTTATCGCCGGCATAGGCGAGCGCTCTGGCGGCAAGTACCGCAATCATTGGACGTATCCGCTTCCCTCCGCCGTCAATGATGTAATGGCCAAGCTGATTAATCAAAACGACGTCGGAATTTAGGTGTTTGAGAATGACATCATTCACCGCCGCCATATCTTGCGCAGCCAATGTTGTTATTTGTTCTAGATTCATGATTTGTGCCAACGTATGTCTTCAACACTGCCGTAAAATTGCGGTTGCATATCGGCAAGACGGAACTTATTACGCCGATTGTACTTGAAAAATGAGAGAGATAAACGGCAGTTCACTCGTTGTTCTCTTTTTCTTCGCATACGTTGATTCTGCTCTTGTCATGTGTAGTGTTTTTGCGTAGAATTCGCGCCCTATTATGAATATTTATAGTGCGCTCTGAAACATATTAATGGGTGCGCGGAAAGCGGAGTTTTATATGTACGCAGTTTTCCAAAGTGGTGGTAAACAACACCGAGTAAGCGAAGGGCAAACCGTTCGCTTGGAAAAGCTGGACATCGCAACTGGTGAAGCCGTTGAGTTTGACCAGGTTCTGATGGTTGCCAACGGTGAAGAAATAAAAATCGGCGTTCCTTTCGTCGATGGCGGTAAGATCAAGGCTGAAGTCGTTGCTCATGGTCGTGGCGAGAAAGTGAAGATCGTCAAGTTCCGTCGCCGTAAACACTACCGTAAGCAAGCAGGTCACCGTCAGTGGTTCACTGATGTGAAAATTACCGGCATTAGCGCTTAAGATTAGGAGAGCGGATTAAATGGCACACAAGAAAGCTGGCGGTTCAACCCGTAATGGTCGCGATTCTAACGCACAACGTTTAGGTGTAAAACGTTTCGGCGGTGAGAGTGTACTGGCAGGTAACATCATCGTTCGTCAACGTGGTACCAAATTCCATGCAGGAACTAACGTTGGTTGCGGGAAAGACCATACTCTGTTCGCTTTGACTGATGGTAAAGTTCAGTTTGAAGTTAAAGGCCCTAAAAATCGTAAATTTATCAGCATCGTTGCTGCGTAATTTTTCGCATTAGGTCTTACAGATTTAGGCCCCGCATTCTTTGCGGGGCTTTTTACGTTCTGGATCTGAGCCAACCATTTGGATAAGTATGAACACTAAACAGCAGACGGGGATCGGGTTTTGTCTGGCGCTGGTTACGGCAGTATGCTGGGGGGCATTACCGATAGCCATGAAACAGGTTCTGATAGTCATGGAACCTTATACTGTTGTTTGGTATCGTTTTCTTATTGCGTCCATAGGGCTTGGCATCATTTTGTCTTCTCGTCATAATCTGCCGCCGATACGGATTTTTCGTCATCGTCGTTGGTGGATTTTGTTACTTGTTGCCACGGCAGGGTTGTTAGGCAATTTTGTTTTCTTTAGTTCGTCTTTACAGTATCTGAGTCCAACGGCGTCCCAGGTTATTGGGCAACTCTCCCCGGTTGGGATGATGTTCGCCAGTGTGCTTATCTTAAGAGAAAAAATGCGTGGTACACAGGTGATTGGCGCAATTATGCTGATCTGTGGCCTGACTATGTTTTTTAACACTAGCCTTGTTGAGATTTTTACCCGCTTGACGGACTACACGCTGGGCGTACTGTTAGGTGTTTGCGCAGCGACGGTATGGGTAGCTTATGGCGTCGCACAGAAGGTACTATTACGACGTCTAACATCAGCGCAAATTTTGTTCTTACTATATGTACTGTGTGTCATCTTCATAACGCCTTTTGCTAAGCCTGATGTTATTTTCCAGCTTAGTGGCTGGCAACTTATATGCCTGCTGTTCTGCGGTGCGAATACATTGATTGGCTATGGCGCGCTGGCTGAGGCAATGGCGCGTTGGCAGGCGTCGCAGGTAAGCGCTGTCGTTACGCTGACACCGTTGTTTACATTGCTATTTTCCGATTTACTCGCGTTAGCGTGGCCAGATTTTTTTATCGCTCAGGCGCTGAATTGGATCGGCTATCTAGGGGCTTTTGTCGTTGTTGCCGGCGCGATGTTTTCGGCTATCGGACATCGTTTATTCCCTGGAAAGAAAGATCTCGTGCCGCCGTTGATGCCGCAAAAGTAGTTGAAAGAAGGCCGATTACATCTAGTTGAGGGTGTGTTTGCTTATTCTGTAGCGGTGCTTATTTTTAATACAGATGAAATTATGTAGGCAGACAGGTACAATCTACCCACTTTGCCAGGATATGTTCTGGTGCAATATTTTTCTAATGGCAGGTAGAAGTGCATTACACGCCATAAAATTAAGAAATTACCCAGAAAAACCAATAACAAGCTTAAAACACATAGGTATGCTCTATTGGTTTTTTGCGGAGAGAATCAATGAAGTTTGTAGATGAAGCCACAATACTTGTTGTGGCGGGCGATGGCGGCAACGGTTGTGTTAGCTTTCGCCGCGAAAAATATATTCCTAACGGTGGCCCAGATGGCGGCGACGGTGGCGATGGCGGTGACGTTTACCTGCTGGCTGATGAAAATCTTAATACGCTGATTGATTATCGGTTCGAAAAATCTTTTCGCGCAGAGCGAGGGCAAAACGGACAAAGCCGCGATTGTACCGGCAAACGTGGTAAAGATATCACGATTAAGGTTCCTGTTGGTACGCGTGTTCTGGATCAAGGAACAGGAGAGGTACTCGGCGATATGACGCACCATCAGCAGAGACTGATGGTGGCGAAAGGGGGATGGCATGGTTTAGGCAACTCGCGTTTTAAATCATCTGTTAATCGCGCCCCCCGCCAAAAAACGAACGGTACAAAAGGCGAAGAACGTGAGCTGATGTTAGAGTTGCTGTTATTGGCGGATGTGGGGATGCTTGGCTTGCCTAATGCAGGCAAATCAACTTTTATCCGTGCCGTTTCGGCAGCTAAGCCGAAAGTCGCCGATTATCCGTTTACTACGTTGGTTCCTAGCCTTGGCGTAGTGCGCATGGATAGCGAGCAGAGCTTTGTTGTGGCAGATATCCCTGGCTTAATTGAAGGCGCTTCTGACGGGGCGGGATTGGGCATTCGCTTTCTAAAACATCTTGAGCGTTGCCGCGTACTGTTACACTTGGTTGATTTAGCGCCGGTAGATGAGTCTGATCCAGTTGAAAATGCCAAAGTCATTATCAACGAGTTAGAGCAGTATGGTGCAGGCTTGGCAGAAAAACCACGTTGGCTGGTTTTTAATAAAATAGATTTGATTGATAAGGCTGAGGCGGAAAAACGGGCCAAAGATATCGCCACCGCACTAGGTTGGGATGACAAGTACTATCTGATTTCTGCTGCCAACCGCGAAGGCATTACCCCACTGTGCTGGGATGTGATGAGCTTCCTGAAAGCGAACCCGAAAATAACAGCGATGGCTGAAAGTGCGACGGAAAAAGTCGAGTTCATGTGGGATGATTATCATCGCGAACAACTGGCCGAAGTAGAAAAAGAGGCTGAAGAAGAATGGGATGATGATTGGAACGATGAAGATGATGAAGGCGTTGAAATTATTTATCAAAAATAACGCATTTTTCCACTAGTACATCTCTTACTGTCGCGGCTTTACCTTAATGGGTAAGGCCGCGTTGTTATTAGTTACTTTGATAAATATCTTTGTAAAGGCGACTTTCAAATCTGACCAGCGGAACACGGCGTGTGCGCTGATCTTCTGGCGGCACGGCATAGCCAGACAGGAACTGAACGAATGCCATACGCTGACCACTTGCGGTGGTTATGAATCCAGCCAGATTGTATACGCCTTGTAATGCCCCCGTTTTAGCTGAAACCTTGCCATCGACTCCTGCCTCATGCAAGCCACCCCGATATCGTAATGTGCCGTCGTAACCAGAGAGCGGAAGCATCTTAATAAAATTCAACGTATTATCATGCTGCGCGATGTACTGTAATACCTGCATCATCGTTTCCGGCGAAATCAGGTTATGCCGCGACAGGCCCGAACCATCAACAATAATACTGTTTCCTAAATTTATTCCCGCCTTCTGACGCAAAATTTGACGCACGGCATCTGCACCAGCACGCCATGTTCCTGGCACATCAAAGCGTTGACGCCCAATGGTTCTAAAGACGGTATCGGCAATCATATTGTCCGATTTTTTAAGCATCACGGTAAGCAGATCATGCAACGGCGCTGATTGTGTTTGAGCCAGCACATTACCCACTGAGTTCGGCTGCGTCTGTCGACGAAGGTTACCTCCAATACGGATAGATGCCTGTTGGAGTTCATCTTTAACGATAGCACCGGCATAGCTAGCGCCATCTTGGATTGCAAACGCTAGCGGAAGAGGGTCACTACGTTGAGTCAGGCAACCGGTAAGTGTGAAACGATTCAACTCTCCGGGAACCACATCCAACTCACAGTACTGTGCATCAGGGGATCCGTTAGCCAGCGTGCGCACTTCGCTGAACATTTGTACTGGGTAATAAGATGCAACGCGGATAAACGCGTTATCACCAACTTTAGGCGCGCTGTAAAGTGAAATAGAAAAACAGTTACGATCGACAATTGCTGCACCTGGCGGGGCACTGAAACACTGCGTCATGTCGTTCCATGGCCAGCCTGGGGCTTTATCGTGGCTGGCAAAAACGGAAGTATCGATTAGCACATCCCCTGATATTTGCTGAATCCCTCGTTTTCTTAATTCCTGAACCATATTCCGAATTTGCTGACGTTTTAGGGTAGGATCGCCACTAAATCGTACGATCAGGTTACCGTTTAAAACCCCACCGGTGAGGGATCCATGGCTTTCCATTGTGGTGATAAATCGGTAATCTGGGCCTAATTGCAATAATGCAGCTAAAGCGGTTATCACCTTCTGTGTACTGGCAGGAAGTGCCATTTGCTGGCTATTGAAGGCCGTTGTGGGTGTTGTTGCGCCAACCTTTTGTACCAATAGCGCCAAATTGGCGCCGTCTGGCAAATATTGACGATAATCCTCAATAGAAGCTGCCTTGGCATGCAGAACAAAAGCGCAGGCTAATCCGGTAACAATCGATGAAAAACGCATAATCTCAGCTAAAACGGGGTAACGTGCGGTCATACTACGGCGCAATCAGGTCTAAAGTAAACGATGACCCTCATTGAACTCTGAGGTAAAATGTTCATCAAAATGCGAAACCATTGCCAGCCCAGATATTTTGTTCCGGGACTGGTTGCTATTGTTTACGTCCTATGAGGATTGGCGCGAAGCAGAGACTTCGTTGCCTTTGATTTTAATGCGTCAGGATGACGATTATTTGGATCTTACGGACTTTTCTAGAGGTGTTAGATAATATGAAACAATTTCCGATGACGTTGCGCGGCGCTGAAAAGCTGCGCGAAGAGCTTGACTACCTAAAGTCTGTGCGACGACCTCAAATTATTGCGGCCATCGCTGAAGCGCGTGAGCACGGCGATCTAAAAGAAAACGCAGAATATCATGCCGCACGGGAACAGCAGGGTTTTTGTGAAGGGCGAATCCAAGACATTGAAGCGAAATTGTCTAACGCACAGGTCATCGATGTTACGAAGATGGCAGCGAATGGACGCGTTATTTTCGGCGCGACGGTGACGGTGATGAACCTGGATAGTGAGGAAGAACAAACCTATCGTATTGTTGGTGATGATGAGGCAGATTTTAAACAGAATCTGATCTCTGTTAACTCCCCAATTGCACGTGGGTTGATCGGTAAAGAAGAAGATGATGTTGTCGTCATCAGCACACCGGGCGGTGATGTAGAATATGAAATTTTGAAGGTAGAATACCTATAAATTTGCCGTGTTGTTGATTTAAACGGCAAAAATTGTAAAGAAAAGAAAAAGGCCGCTTGCGGCCTTTTCTCTAATCAATAGGCATGGCACCTTTCCGTTTAAACCGAGTATCCTGAAACAAAAAGTGTTATCGTGGTAACACAATTTTACGCTCTTTAGCTGGACGGTAGAGCACCAGAGTATGGCCGATAACTTGAACATTCGCAGCGGCCGTTTCGCGGACAATCGCTTCAACAATCAAGGTTTTGGTTTCACGTTCTTCTGTCGCTACCTTTATCTTGATCAACTCGTGATGCGACAATGCTTGCTCGATCTCAGCCAGAACACCTTCGGTGAGACCGTTATTGCCTAGCATCACAACCGGTTTTAATGGATGTGCTAAGCCTTTCAGGTATTGTTTTTGTTTATTACTTAGGTTCATTGTCTTTTTTACTTAGGTTGGGATTGAAAACAGGCCATTCTACCGTCATCTCAAGATTATAACCAATTTGACTGTTTTGATTGGTAATCGGTGAGATGTTTCTCTCGACCATGGGTGCGTTACTGAGAATAGTTGGAAAATTGATGGCGAATAAAAAGCGTTCTGCAAGCTCCAGTCGCTGGTTGCAGGAACACTTTAGCGATAAATATGTACAGCAGGCTCAGAAAAAAGGGCTGCGCTCTCGTGCTTGGTTTAAACTTGATGAAATACAACAGAGCGACAAACTGTTTAAAGCTGGGATGACGGTTGTGGATTTAGGTGCCGCGCCCGGTGGTTGGTCGCAATATGTGGTCACGCAAATTGGGGGAAGTGGTCGAATCATCGCGTGCGATATTTTACCTATGGATCCCATTGTCGGCGTTGATTTCCTGCAAGGCGATTTTCGTGACGAGCGAGTTCTCAATACGTTGCTAGAAAGGGTTGGCGATAGCAAAGTTCAGGTGGTGATGTCTGACATGGCACCTAACATGAGTGGTACACCAGCCGTTGATATACCGAAGTCGATGTATTTGGTTGAATTGGCGCTTAGTATGTGCCGAGATGTATTAGCACCAGGCGGAAGTTTTCTGGTGAAAGTGTTTCAGGGAGAAGGCTTTGATGAATACCTACGGGAAATTCGCTCCCTGTTTACGAAAGTGAAAATTCGTAAACCAGACGCCTCACGTGCCCGGTCTCGTGAAGTGTATATTGTAGCGACGGGGCGTAAACTGTAGTACCCTAACGCTGTTTTTTAACACAGTTGTAATATGAGGTTAATCCCTTGAGTGACATGGCGAAAAACCTAATTCTCTGGTTAGTCATCGCGGTTGTGCTGATGTCTGTTTTCCAGAGCTTTGGGCCCAGCGAGTCGAATGGCCGTAGGGTGGATTATTCAACCTTCTTGACTGAAGTTAATCAGGATCAGGTTCGTGAAGCGCGTATTAACGGGCGTGAGATCAGTGTTATCAAAAAAGATAGCAACAGATATACAACCTACATCCCTGTCAATGATCCCAAGCTACTGGATAATCTGCTAACGAAGAATGTAAAAGTCGTTGGTGAGCCACCGGAAGAGCCGAGCCTGTTGGCTTCTATCTTTATTTCCTGGTTCCCTATGCTGTTACTGATAGGTGTCTGGATCTTTTTCATGCGCCAAATGCAAGGCGGGGGTGGGAAAGGCGCCATGTCCTTCGGAAAGAGCAAGGCACGCATGTTAACGGAAGATCAAATTAAAACGACTTTTGCCGATGTCGCAGGCTGTGATGAAGCGAAGGAAGAAGTCAGTGAATTGGTGGAGTACCTGCGTGAACCCAGTCGTTTTCAGAAGCTAGGTGGTAAAATTCCAAAGGGTATCCTCATGGTCGGCCCGCCGGGAACAGGTAAAACGTTGCTGGCGAAAGCGATTGCAGGTGAAGCCAAAGTGCCTTTCTTTACCATCTCTGGTTCTGACTTCGTTGAAATGTTTGTGGGCGTCGGCGCTTCCCGAGTTCGCGACATGTTTGAACAAGCGAAGAAAGCGGCACCTTGTATTATTTTTATCGATGAAATTGATGCCGTTGGTCGACAACGTGGTGCCGGTTTGGGCGGTGGTCACGACGAACGTGAGCAGACGTTGAACCAAATGTTAGTTGAGATGGACGGCTTTGAAGGTAATGAAGGCATTATTGTCATCGCGGCGACTAACCGTCCTGACGTTCTTGACCCTGCGTTACTGCGTCCAGGTCGTTTTGATCGCCAGGTCGTCGTAGGCCTGCCGGACGTTCGCGGTCGTGAGCAAATACTTAAAGTCCATATGCGTCGTGTGCCGTTATCTCCAGATGTTGAACCATCCGTCATTGCGCGCGGTACGCCTGGTTTTTCCGGTGCCGATTTGGCCAACCTCGTGAACGAAGCCGCTTTGTTCTCGGCTCGTGGCAACAAACGTGTTGTTTCGATGGTCGAATTCGAGAAGGCTAAGGATAAAATCATGATGGGCGCAGAGCGCCGTTCCATGGTAATGACGGAAAAGCAAAAGGAATCGACGGCCTATCATGAAGCTGGGCACGCCATTATTGGTCGTCTGGTGCCCGAGCACGATCCTGTTCATAAGGTGACGATTATTCCACGAGGTCGAGCGTTGGGTGTGACATTTTTCCTGCCAGAAGGGGATGCGATCAGCGCCAGTCGTCAGAAGCTGGAAAGTCAGATATCTACGCTTTATGGTGGTCGGCTAGCCGAAGAAATTATCTATGGTGCGGAACATGTTTCCACGGGCGCATCTAATGACATAAAAGTTGCAACGTCTATTGCGCGTAACATGGTGACGCAATGGGGTTTCTCTGAGAAATTAGGTCCGTTGCTCTACGCTGAGGAAGATGGCGAAGTTTTCCTCGGTCGCTCGGTGGCAAAAGCTAAGCATATGTCTGATGAAACGGCACGTATCATCGATCAGGAAGTGAAGTCGCTTGTTGAACGCAACTATACGCGTGCGCGGGAATTGCTAATGGCTAATTTGGACATTCTTCATGCAATGAAAGATGCGCTGATGAAGTATGAAACCATAGATGCACCGCAGATTGACGATTTAATGGAACGTAAGAAAGAGATTCGTCCGCCTGCAGGGTGGGAAGCCTCGCGTTCTGACAATGATTCTGGTCACGGCGGCGCGCCCAAAGCCCCTACGTCTACGGATGAATTGCAGACGCCTAAGACGGATAACACGTCATCTGGTAATACACCATCCGCGAATACAATGTCTGAATGAGTGGATGCTAAGTCAATCATCTACCGACGTTTTTAACAATGAAACCCCAGCTCAGTCTGGGGTTTTTTACTGAAAGAGTTTTCAAAGAATTTTCACGCTATATCCACCAGAATGCGGAGGTAAAACATGCAACTGGTTGCCAGAGACTCAACGCTGGATCTTTCTTGCCCACGTGTCATGGGTATTCTCAATGTCACGCCAGATTCCTTTTCCGATGGTGGTAAGCACAATAGTCTTGATGCGGCACTACTGCATGCCCAGGAGATGATCGCTGCTGGCGCTACCTTGATCGACATTGGCGGCGAATCTACGCGCCCTGGGGCGGATGAAGTAAGTACGGAGGAAGAACTTAACCGCGTGATACCAGTGGTAGAGGCAATTGCTAGGCGTTTTGACGTATGGATCTCCGTTGATACCTCAAAACCGGAAGTCATGATCGCGTCGGCACGGGCAGGAGCGCATCTGATTAATGACATCCGCGCTTTGCAAGAGCCGGGCGCACTGGAAGCAGCGGCGGCAACCGGTTTACCTGTATGTCTGATGCATATGCAAGGGATGCCGAGAACCATGCAGAATAAACCGCATTATGATGATCTGATGCAGGAGATCGGAAACTTCTTTCAGCAGCAGATCGATCGCTGCGTTAGCGCCAATATTCCGAAAAGTAAGCTATTACTGGATCCAGGATTTGGATTCGGTAAAAATCTCGCACATAATTATGCACTTCTGGCTCGTCTAAGTGAGTTACATCGTTTCAGATTGCCTCTTTTGGTTGGTATGTCGAGGAAATCTATGGTTGGGCAACTCCTTAATGTCTCTCCTGCGCAACGTGTTCATGGCAGCGTCGCTTGTGCCGTAATCGCAGCGATGCAGGGAGCACAGGTTATTCGAGTACACGATGTTAAAGAAACGGCTGATGCCATGCGCATTGTTGAAGCCACGCTTTCTGCGAAGGAACAAATAATAAGATGAGTAACCGCAAATATTTTGGTACTGATGGCGTTCGTGGCAAGGTAGGAGATACACCGATTACTCCAGACTTTGTACTTAAGCTGGGTTGGGCCGCCGGGAAGGTGTTGGCTCGGCATGGATCTCGTAAAATTATTATCGGTAAAGATACTCGCATTTCTGGCTATATGCTGGAATCCGCTTTGGAGGCCGGGCTAGCGGCAGCGGGGCTGTCAGCCTCATTTACAGGCCCAATGCCAACGCCCGCGGTTGCTTATCTTACTCGCGCATTCCGCGCAGAGGCGGGGATTGTGATTTCAGCTTCTCACAATCCTTATTATGACAATGGAATTAAATTCTTTTCGATTGACGGCACCAAGCTGCCGGATGACGTAGAAGAAGCGATCGAGGCTGAACTAGAAAAACCGCTGACGTGTGTTGAGTCTGCTGAATTAGGCAAAGCAAGCCGCATTGTTGATGCCGCTGGGCGTTACATCGAATTTTGTAAAGGGACCTTTCCAAGTGAGCTGAATCTCAATGGGCTAAAAATTGTGGTAGATTGCGCCAATGGTGCGACCTACCATATCGCTCCTAGCGTATTGCGCGAGCTGGGTGCGAAAGTCATTACGATTGGCTGCGAGCCCGATGGCATGAATATCAACGAAGAGTGCGGCGCTACCGATGTTAGGCAGCTACAGGCGCGCGTACTGGCTGAAAAAGCCGATGTTGGTTTGGCTTTCGACGGCGATGGCGATCGTCTTATTATGGTCGACCATTTAGGCAACAAGGTTGATGGCGATCAGATCCTGTATATCATCGCCCGCGAAGGCCTACGCCAGGGGCAACTGCGTGGTGGCGCAGTGGGCACGCTGATGAGTAACATGGGGCTTGAAGTGGCGTTAAAGCAGCTCGGCATCCCGTTTGCTCGCGCTAAAGTGGGCGACCGCTATGTATTAGAAATGATGCAGGTAAAAGGGTGGCGGATAGGTGCAGAGAACTCTGGGCATGTGATCCTGCTGGACAAAACTACGACCGGCGATGGTGTGATTGCCGGGTTACAAGTACTTACCGCGATCGTGAGGAACAATATGAGCCTTCATGATTTATGCAGTGGTATGAAGTTATTCCCTCAAATCTTGGTCAATGTGCGGTTCACGGGGGAAAATGATCCGTTGGAAGACAAACATGTTCAGCAGATCACGCTGGAGGTAGAAAAAGAGCTAGCGGGATGCGGACGGGTTTTGTTGCGTAAATCTGGTACTGAGCCGCTTATCCGCGTCATGGTTGAGGGTGAAAACGAAGAGACCGTAATCGCGTTGGCAAATCGAATTGCCGATGCAGTAAAAGCAGCTGGATGAGAGCTTTTTTGATTCATCAATCAGATAGATAACCGATTGATGGGCTTCTTATGTTGAAAGCCGCTGTTTTTTTCTGCAATTAACCCATGGTGGCTAAATTACCCTTGCGTACGTTATCTCCTTTGGTTAGTATTCAAACCCGCTTAATAACGGATGTTTAAGACATCTTTATGCGGAAGGACATGCGGTTTACCGCCAGAATATAGCATCTCCATAATAAATGGGGAAAACGGTTAGTAGGTGCGACTATGTACGAAGCGCTATTAGTGATTTTCCTGTTAGTGTCGATTGGGCTAGTAGCCTTAATCATGCTTCAACAGGGTAAAGGTGCTGATATGGGAGCGTCGTTTGGAGCAGGGGCTTCAGCCACTTTGTTTGGTTCGAGTGGTTCCGGGAATTTCATGACTCGCGTGACAGCGGTATTAGCGACGCTGTTCTTCATTATCAGCCTTGTGTTGGGTAATTTGAGTTCTTTGCAGAAGACTGGTGGTACGTGGGATAATTTAAGTCAGCCAGAAAAAGTCGAGCAGACGACTGCGCCGGTTGCGCCTTCGACACCAGCAAGTGATATTCCGAAATAAGCGTTTTGAAGTAGTAACAATGATGCCGTGGTGGTGGAATTGGTAGACACGCTACCTTGAGGTGGTAGTGCCCGATTGGGCTTACGGGTTCAAGTCCCGTCCTCGGTACCAACATAAGAATAGACGTCGTTCGGCGTCTATTTTTTTATCTGTAGTTTTTCACCTATTCTGTTGCTGTACCCGGCACCTGCCTACGTATTTGTTCTGCCCTATCTATCCATTACAGCTTGAAATTTCCCCCAAAACACTTCAATGATATTCTTCCATATTTCAATTCGTTTTTATTACGTTAGTCACCAAATATCAGTTCATCCATAGTCTTTAGTCTATTTATCACCATAATATAAAAAGGGACTCTGGGATTGCGGCGTCAGACTGAAAAAGCATGCCTCGGGGTTCGATTGGCGGCCACGCTGCTTAAGTCAAGGGTGAATAAACATGAACCGATAAAAGGACAATAGCTAACCCATATCACCGCTGATATTGTCGATAAATTGCAGATGGCTGCTCCATAAGAATATTTATACTTGACAAAAGTACGCTTTTTGCAATATAAAGACTGCCTTCGAACCAATCCTATTGATAACTTGCATTTATACGGTTGTCAGCGTAGTATTTGCCACGTTTCGGACGCGGGGTGGAGCAGCTTGGTAGCTCGTCGGGCTCATAACCCGAAGGTCGTTGGTTCAAATCCGGCCCCCGCAACCACTTAACTTCCAGTAAAGTGTTTTTTCAAATAGATGTTCACTCAATTTTTTATCTTTTGCGGTGGTTTTTGAAAAAATCCTTCATTGAAAGTTATGCCGCTGTGATTAGCGGTATAGGGTCCAGTTGCATGAAGCCCCGATTTTCGGGGTTTTTTGTTATTTGGCAACAAACAACTGGGCTATTAGGCCCTTTTTTTATGTCTTGGGGGTGGACTTGTCCACATTAGAGCAAAAATTAACAGAGATGATTGCAGCTCCCGTCGCCGCATTAGGCTATGAATTGGTTGGGATTGAGTTCATCCGCAGTCGCCAATCGACACTGCGTATCTATATTGATAGTGTCGATGGGATCACTGTTGATGATTGTGCTGATGTCAGCCACCAGGTCAGTGCGGTGTTGGATGTTGAAGATCCAATTACTGTCGCCTATAACCTGGAAGTATCTTCTCCTGGCCTTGAGCGACCTTTATTTACGACAGAACATTACCTGCGTTTCATCGGTGAAGAGGTGACTGTAGTACTGCGTATGGCAGTCCAGAATCGCCGTAAATGGCTGGGTGTTATCAAAGCTGTTAACGGCGAAATGATCACCATAACAGTGGAAGGCAAAGATGAAGTATTCGCACTGAGCAATATACAGAAAGCGAATCTTGTACCCCACTTTTAAAGTTTGGATGAGGCAACTAGGATGAACAAAGAGATTCTGGCTGTTGTTGAAGCAGTTTCCAATGAAAAAGCCCTTCCGCGCGAGAAGATTTTTGAAGCGTTGGAAACCGCATTAGCGACAGCGACAAAGAAAAAATATGAGCAGGAAATTGACGTCCGTGTCAGTATCGATCGTAAAACAGGCGACTTTGATACTTTCCGTCGTTGGTTAGTGGTCGATGAAGTCACTCAGCCAACACGTGAGATTACGCTTGAAGCGGCACAGTTTGAAGATCCTTCTCTTGATATCGGTGGTTACGTCGAGGACCAAATTGAATCCGTTACCTTCGACCGCATTACGACGCAAACGGCAAAGCAAGTTATTGTACAGAAAGTCCGTGAAGCCGAGCGAGCGATGGTTGTCGATCAATTCCATGATCAAGAAGGCGAAATTATCACCGGTGTCGTGAAGAAGGTGAATCGTGATAATATTTCGCTGGAAGTCAGGCCTAACGATGGCTCTAACACTAGCGCAGAAGCGGTAATCGGCCGCGAAGATATGCTTCCGCGTGAGAATTTCCGCCCTGGCGACCGTATTCGCGGTGTGTTGTATTCCGTCCGTCCCGAAGCTCGTGGGGCTCAACTGTTTGTCAGCCGCTCTCGTCCTGAAATGTTGGTTGAGCTTTTCCGCATCGAAGTGCCGGAAATTGGCGAAGAGGTTATCGAAATTAAAGCTGCGGCACGTGACCCTGGGTCCCGAGCAAAAATTGCAGTGAAGACGAATGACAAGCGTATCGATCCTGTTGGTGCCTGTGTCGGTATGCGCGGTGCGCGTGTGCAAGCGGTTTCCAGCGAGCTGGGTGGTGAGCGTATCGATATTATTCTATGGGATGATAACCCTGCGCAATTTGTCATCAACGCAATGGCGCCTGCCGATGTGGTATCGATTGTGGTTGATGAAGATTCCTGCACAATGGACATCGCCGTGGAATCGAGCAATCTGGCTCAGGCAATTGGTCGTAACGGGCAAAACGTACGTTTGGCTTCTCAACTGCTGAAACAGCATCGTTCAGACGACCGTTGGGAACTGAACGTGATGACAGTGGAAGATCTTCAAGCTAAGCATCAGGCCGAAGCGCATGCTGCAATCGACGTCTTTACCAAGCACCTTGATATTGATGAAGAGTTTGCCACAGTGTTGGTTGAAGAGGGTTTCTCTTCACTTGAAGAACTGGCCTATGTACCAATCAAGGAATTGCTAGCTATTGAAGGACTTGATGAAGAAACCGTCGAGGTATTGCGAGAACGAGCGAAAGCGGCACTAACCACGTTGGCGCTGGCGCATGAGGAAAGTTTTGGTGACGGTCAACCCACAGAAGATCTGCTTAGCTTGCCTGGGCTATCGCGAGAGTTGGCGTTCAAGCTTGCGGCGATCGGTGTTTGTACGCTGGAAGATCTTGCTGAACAGGGCGTTGACGACCTGACAGACATTGAAGAACTCAATGATGAGAAAGCGGGTGAATTGATTATGGCCGCGCGCAATATCTGTTGGTTTGGCAACGACAACGAATAATGAACTGTAGCAGGAAAGGAACAGCATGACAGAAGTAACCGTAAAATCGCTGGCCGCAGAGATCCAGACTCCGGTTGACCGCCTGATACAACAGTTTGCTGATGCGGGAATAACCAAGTCCGAATCAGACTCTGTGACTCAGCATGAAAAAGAAACATTATTGGCACATTTGAACCGCGATCGCGGTAATGCGCCAAGTAAGTTGACGTTGCAGCGCAAAACGCGTAGCACGTTAAGCGTTCCTAGCACTGGCGGAAAAAGTAAGTCGGTGCAGATCGAAGTCCGCAAGACACGCACTTATGTAAAACGCGATCCTATTGATGCCGAACAGGCTGAAAGGGAAGAGCAGGCACGGCGTGAAGCGGAAGAACAGGCACAACGTGCCGCTGAAGAGCAAGCTAAACGCGAAGCTGCTGAGAAAGCGAAACGTGCTGCCGACGAGCAAGCCAAACGTGAAGCCGCTGAAAAAGCTAAGCGTGATGTAGCGGAAAAAGAAAAAGTGACGAACCAACAAAACGAAAATATGACTAAGCCAGCTCAGGCTGAGAAAGCGAAACGCGAAGCAGAAGCCGCAGAGCTTAAACGTAAAGCGGAAGAAACGGCGCGTCTTAAAGTTGAAGAAGAAGCCCGCCGTATTGCAGAAGAGGCCCGTCGTATGGCAGAAGAAAATGCCGGACGTTGGGAAGCGGAAAGCGCTAAACCAGAAGAGACGGCCGATTACCATGTGACGACGTCCCATCATGCCCGTGAAGCAGAAGATGAAAATGATCGCCAAGTTGAAGGCGAACGCCGTAGCCGTAGTCGTGCCGGTAAAGTAACCAAACAGAAGAAAGGAAATCGTCAGTCAGAATCCAAGGCCGATCGCGAAGAAGCGCGCGCGGTTACTCGTGGCGGTAAGGGAAAGCGCAAGCCGAGTTCCCTACAACAAAGTTTTAATAAGCCAGCGCAGGCGGTTAACCGCGATGTTGTGATTGGCGAGACCGTTACTGTCGCTGAGCTGGCTAACAAAATGGCCGTTAAAGGCTCTCAGGTCATCAAAGTAATGATGAAACTAGGCGCAATGGCAACGATCAACCAGGTTATTGATCAGGAAACGGCACAACTTGTGGCGGAGGAAATGGGCCATAAGGTTATTCTGCGACGTGAAAATGAGTTAGAAGAAGCGCTAATGAGCGATCGTGATATGGGCGTGGCGGCAGAATCCCGCGCACCAGTCGTTACTATCATGGGCCATGTCGATCACGGTAAAACGTCTTTGCTCGACTATATCCGCTCAACTAAGGTCGCAGCGGGTGAAGCGGGGGGCATTACCCAGCATATTGGTGCTTACCACGTAGAAACTGACAACGGTATGATTACGTTTCTGGATACCCCTGGGCATGCTGCGTTTACCGCAATGCGTGCTCGTGGTGCGCAGGCAACAGATATCGTCGTATTGGTTGTGGCGGCCGATGATGGCGTGATGCCTCAGACTATCGAAGCTATCCAGCACGCGAAGGCCGCTAAGGTCCCGGTGGTAGTCGCAGTCAACAAAATCGATAAGCCTGAGGCCGATCCCGATCGAGTGAAAACCGAGCTCTCTCAGTATGGCGTCATGCCGGAAGAGTGGGGCGGCGAGTCTCAGTTTGTCCATGTATCCGCTAAAGCCGGCACGGGCATTGACGAATTGCTGGATGCGATTCTGTTGCAGGCCGAAGTTCTGGAACTGAAGGCGGTCCATAGCGGCATGGCAAACGGTGTGGTTATCGAATCCTTCTTGGATAAAGGCCGTGGCCCGGTGGCAACGGTGCTGGTGCGTGAAGGTACGTTGCACAAAGGCGATATCGTGTTGTGTGGCTTTGAATATGGACGTGTTCGTGCAATGCGTGATGAGTTAGGCCGTGAAATCACGTCCGCAGGCCCTTCTATTCCTGTCGAAATTCTGGGGCTGTCCGGTGTTCCTGCCGCAGGCGATGAAGCGACGGTCGTGCGTGACGAGAAGAAAGCGCGCGAAGTCGCCTTATATCGCCAGGGTAAATTCCGTGAAGTCAAACTGGCGCGTCAGCAGAAATCTAAACTGGAAAACATGTTTGCCAACATGACGGAAGGTGAAGTTTCTGAACTGAATATCGTGCTGAAATCTGACGTTCAAGGTTCTTGTGAAGCGATTTCCGATTCCTTGCAGAAGCTGTCTACTGATGAAGTGAAAGTGAAGATTGTGGGCTCCGGTGTCGGTGGTATCACAGAAACGGACGCAACGCTGGCAGCCGCTTCGAATGCGATTATCCTTGGCTTTAATGTTCGTGCTGATGCGTCAGCACGCCGCATTGTTGAATCAGAAAACCTGGATCTGCGTTATTACTCCGTCATTTATGACTTGCTTGACGAAGTGAAACAGGCGATGAGCGGGATGTTAGCGCCTGAATACAAACAAGAGATCATCGGTCTGGCCGAAGTACGTGATGTCTTTAAATCGCCGAAATTTGGTGCCATCGCCGGTTGTATGGTGACGGAAGGTGTCGTTAAGCGCCACAATAAGATCCGTGTACTACGTGACAACGTCGTGATCTACGAAGGTGAGCTGGAGTCTTTACGCCGCTTCAAAGATGACGTTAACGAAGTTCGCAACGGCATGGAATGTGGCATTGGCGTGAAGAACTATAATGACGTTCGTCCTGGCGATGTGATCGAAGTGTTTGAAACGGTTGAGGTTAAACGTACGATCGCGTAATTCTTATTTGCGACAACGACGTAAGTAATTTGTAAGGGGGGCCTAGAGCCCCCCGATTTTTACTGGAGAATTTATCATGGCAAAAGAATTTAGCCGTACCCAGCGCGTTGCACAGGAAATGCAAAAAGAAATCGCCATTATCATTCAGCGTGAAGTGAAAGATCCGCGTATCGGTATGGCTACCGTATCCGGTGTAGAAGTTTCGCGCGATCTGGCGTATGCCAAAGTTTTTGTAACTTTTCTGAATGATAACGAGCCGGAACAAATTAAAACGGCGTTGAAAGCGTTGCAGGATGCGTCCGGCTTTATTCGTACCCTGGTTGGTAAGGCGATGCGACTGCGTGTTGTCCCAGCGCTAACCTTCTCCTACGACAACTCGTTGGTTGAAGGGATGAGAATGTCCAATCTGGTGACCAATGTGGTCAGAAATGATTCGGAACGTCGTGCTATTACGGGCGAAGATCGGGAGGATTAATGAGTCGTCCTCGTCGCCGTGGCCGTGATGTTCACGGCGTATTGTTATTAGACAAGCCGCAAGGTGCGTCATCCAATGATGTTTTGCAGAAGGTAAAGCGGATATTTAACGCTAACAGAGCGGGCCATACGGGAGCGTTAGATCCGCTAGCAACCGGTATGTTGCCGATTTGCCTTGGGGAAGCGACGAAATTTTCCCAATACCTGCTGGATTCAGATAAACGCTACCGTGTGATTGCACGTTTGGGACAGCGAACCGACACCTCTGATGCCGATGGCAACGTAATTGAAGAACGGGCGATAGGTTTTTCTGCAACGGAACTGGAGCAGGCGCTGGAGAGTTTTCGTGGCACTACACAGCAAGTACCCTCTATGTATTCGGCGCTAAAATATCAAGGGCGCAAGCTGTATGAGTATGCGCGTCAGGGGCTGACCGTACCGCGCGAGGCGCGTGAAATCACCGTTTACGAACTGCAATTCATTCGCTGGGAAGGTGATGAGTTGGAGCTGGAGATTCATTGCTCAAAAGGCACGTACATCCGCACTATTATTGATGATTTGGGTGAAAAGCTAGGCTGTGGCGCGCATGTGATTTACCTGCGCCGTTTACAGGTTGCCACGTATCCTATTGAAAGAATGGTAACGCTGGAGCAACTGGCCACATTGGTCGAGCAGGCTCAGGCGCAAGAGCTCTCGCCTTCACTGAGTCTCGATTCGCTGCTCATGCCAATGGAGAGTCCGGTCATAGCTTTTCCTGAAGTGAATTTGATACCCGTTGTCGCAAGCTATCTTAAGCAAGGGCAGCCTGTTCAGGCGGCGGGTGCGCCGCGTGCCGGGATGGTGAGGATCACCGAAGGTGATGAGCACAAGTTCATCGGCATGGGTGAAATTGATAGCGATGGTCGCGTTGCGCCAAGACGCCTGGTCGTTGAATATCCGGCCTAGCCTCGCTCGTCGCTTTCTTGCTATCGTCGAATGCTGAGGGTAGAATGACGCGGCTTGACTATTGGGTGGCTGAATTAGAGATCGGCGCCTGTTTTTTTATCTATAATGTTGGAGTATTACCATGTCTCTAAGTGTTGAAGCGAAAGCTAAAATCGTAGCAGACTTCGGTCGTGACGCTAACGATAGCGGTTCTACTGAAGTTCAGGTTGCGTTGTTGACCGCGCAGATAAATCATCTGCAAGGGCACTTCGCCGAGCATAAAAAAGATCACCACAGCCGTCGTGGTCTGCTGCGTATGGTTTCTCAGCGTCGTAAGCTGCTGGACTACCTGAAGCGTAAAGATGTCGCGCGTTACACCAGCCTGATCGAGCGTCTGGGCCTGCGTCGCTAAGTCTTCTGAGTTTTAGTAGGAAGGGGCCTCTTTTGGCCCCTTTCTTCTAGGAAGCGTTAGCAAAACAGAGTAGTGTATTGTTGTTAATATGATCTTTCATTACAGAGATTCGCGCGACTAATGAGAGGCTTTATCTGCATAAGCAAGATAAGGGTTGTCATTAGTCGTGAGGATGTAGTGTAAGGGTCGAGAGTTCATTGACGTGCTTATCTTGAAGAGGTGTAGCACGCCCTAGTTAAGGATCCTATTTTGTTAAATCCGATCGTTCGTAAATTTCAATATGGCCAGAATACTGTCACGTTAGAGACGGGTATGATGGCACGCCAGGCTACCGCCGCTGTGATGGTAAGCATGGATGATACCGCGGTATTCGTTACCGTGGTCGGCGCGAAAAACGCCAAACCCGGCCAAAATTTCTTCCCATTAACGGTTAACTATCAGGAGCGTACCTACGCTGCCGGACGTTTCCCTGGTGGTTTTTTCCGTCGTGAAGGCCGTCCAAGCGAAGGCGAAACGCTGATTTCTCGTCTTATTGACCGTCCTATCCGCCCCCTGTTCCCAGAGGGTTTCCTGAATGAAGTTCAGGTGATTGCGACCGTTGTTTCCGTTAACCCACAGGTTAACCCTGACATCGTTGCCATGATTGGTGCCTCTGCGGCGCTGAGCTTATCAGGAATTCCTTTTAACGGTCCTATCGGTGCCGCACGTGTTGGTTATTTGAATGACCAATATGTCCTGAACCCAACAACAGATGAACTGAAAGAAAGCCGTCTAGATTTGGTCGTCGCGGGTACAGAGGGCGCGGTTCTGATGGTGGAATCCGAAGCTGATCTGTTGAGTGAAGATCAGATGCTAGGCGCGGTAGTGTTTGGTCACGATCAGCAGCAGGTTGTTATTGAAAATATTAATGCTTTGGTTGCCGAAGCGGGTAAGCCGAAGTGGGAATGGCATGCGCCTGAGGTCAATGTTGCTTTAGAACAGCGTGTGCAAGCTCTATCTGAAGCTCGTTTGGGTGACGCGTATCGCATTACTGAAAAACAAGAGCGCTATGCGCAAGTTGACGCCATTAAAGATGATGTCGTTGCCGCTTTGCAAGCTGAAGATGAAACTTTGGATGCAAGCGAGATTCTGGAAATCTTAGGTAACATCGAGAAAAACGTGGTACGTAGCCGCGTGCTGGCAGGCGAACCGCGTATTGATGGCCGTGAAAAAGACATGATACGTGGTCTGGATATACGCACCGGCGTACTGCCCCGTACTCACGGTTCCGCGTTGTTCACCCGCGGTGAAACGCAGGCGTTAGTTACAGCAACGCTGGGTACGGAGCGCGACGCACAGACTATTGATGAGCTGACCGGAGAACGTACCGATCGCTTCCTGTTACACTATAATTTTCCTCCCTACTCTGTTGGTGAAACGGGAATGGTGGGTTCACCAAAGCGTCGCGAAATAGGGCATGGTCGCCTAGCCAAGCGTGGCGTGCTGGCCGTCATGCCTAAAGCGAGCGAATTCCCGTACACCGTACGTGTTGTATCTGAAATCACGGAATCTAATGGATCTTCTTCGATGGCATCTGTCTGCGGTGCTTCTCTGGCTCTGATGGACGCTGGGGTTCCGATTAAGTCAGCCGTTGCCGGGATCGCAATGGGGTTAGTGAAAGAAGGCGATAACTTTGTTGTTCTGTCCGATATTCTGGGTGATGAAGACCATCTGGGCGATATGGACTTCAAAGTTGCTGGCAGCCGTGAAGGTATTACCGCGTTACAAATGGATATCAAGATTGAGGGGATTACCCGTGAGATTATGCAGGTAGCGCTAAATCAGGCCAAAGGTGCACGTTTGCACATTCTGGGTGTGATGGAGCAGGCTATCAGCATTCCACGTGGCGATATTTCTGAGTTCGCCCCGCGTATTCATACCCTCAAAATTAGCACCGACAAGATCAAAGACGTAATCGGTAAAGGTGGTTCGGTGATTCGTGCGTTGACGGAAGAAACGGGCACAACCATTGAAATTGAAGATGATGGTACGGTGAAGATCGCTTCTACGGATGGCGAGAAAGCGAAGCATGCGATTCGTCGAATTGAAGAGATTACCGCTGAAATTGAAGTTGGCCGCGTGTATCAGGGTAAAGTGACTCGTATTGTCGATTTTGGTGCTTTTGTGGCTATTGGCGGCGGTAAAGAAGGTCTGGTACATATTTCTCAGATTGCCGATAAGCGTGTAGAAAAAGTGACCGACTATTTACAGATGGGTCAGGAAGTCTCTGTCAAGGTGATGGAAGTTGACCGTCAAGGCCGCGTGCGCTTAAGTATCAAGGAAGCCACAGTGCAAACCCAGGATGCGGCAGCAGCTGCTTCCGGAGAATAACACTGTTAAATAACAGCCCTATGGCGCTCCGCTTGATGTTTATGACGAAGCGCTGCATCTATCGTAAGGATATGGATGTTCTTACGCTTAGCGGTCCGGGACAGGATGTTCATCCAATGTTTGTCTTCGGGAGTGGGAAATGAAGCCTTTCTTGCGCTGGTGTTATGTTGCAACAGCACTCATGCTGGCAGGATGCAGCAACACGGATTGGCGTAAAGACGCAGTATTGGCGATTCCGTTACAGCCGACTTTGCAGCAGGAAGTTATTCTGGCCCGCATGGAACAAATCCTTGCTAGCCGGGCGCTGACTGATGATGAGCGAGCGCAGCTATTATATGAGCGCGGAGTGTTGTATGATAGCATCGGGTTGCGGGCTTTAGCGCGAAATGATTTTTCACAAGCACTAACGATCCGCCCTGATATTCCAGAAGTTTTTAACTATCTGGGTATTTATTTTACGCAGGCAGGCAATTTTGATGCTGCCTATGAAGCGTTTGATTCTGTACTAGAGCTTGATCCAACTTACAATTACGCGCGTTTAAACCGGGGCATCGCTTTGTATTATGGTGGTCGCTACCTGTTGGCGCAGGATGATCTGCTGGCGTTTTATCGAGACGATCCGAATGATCCTTTCCGTTCGTTGTGGCTGTATCTTGTGGAGCGAGAGATCAATCCAGATGCGGCTGTAAAGGCGTTAAATAAACGCTATCACGATGCTAAGAAAGGACCTTGGGGCTGGAATATTGTCGAATTCTACCTGGACAGTATCAGTGAGAAAACACTGATGCAACGTTTGCAGGAAGAGGCTACGGATAACACTTCGCTCGCTGAGCATCTCAGTGAAACTGACTTCTATTTAGGTAAGCACTACCTAAGTCTGGGGGACAAGGACACCGCTTTGGCGCTGTTCAAGCTGACGGTTGCTAACAACGTTCATAATTTCGTTGAGCACCGCTATGCATTGTTGGAATTGGCGCTATTAGGCCAAGAGCAAGACGACCTATCAGGATCGGACCAGCAATAGCTGACGAACATATCATCAGCCTGAAAAACTTCGGTATCACCTTTGCAGGTGGTGGCTTTTCTGTTCGCTTTTTAATCCAATTTGAGCCGGTTCACACTTTTCAATGAAAATGACTGAAAATTTTCACGATGAGTTATGTAGACTGGCCGCCATGTTTAATGAGGCACGTGTACATGACTGATTTACTTACTTCTTTTTCCGATTTGGGGCTGTCTGCTCCGATTATTAATGCCCTGACCGATCTGGGCTATGAAAAACCATCGCCGATTCAGGCTGAATGTATTCCCCACCTGCTGAACGGTCGCGATGTGCTGGGTATGGCGCAGACCGGCAGTGGTAAAACTGCGGCTTTTGCTCTGCCGTTACTCAATAATTTAAAACCTGAGTTAAAAGCACCGCAGATGCTGGTGTTGGCTCCAACCCGAGAGTTGGCTGTTCAGGTTGCTGAAGCCTGTAATGATTTTGCCAAACATATGCACGGCGTTAACGTTGTTGCCTTGTACGGCGGCCAGCGGTATGACGTTCAACTACGGGCGTTGCGTGGCGGTGCTCAAATTGTTGTAGGTACGCCGGGTCGTCTGCTGGATCATTTGAAGCGCGGAACGCTTGATCTATCTCATCTGAGCGGTTTGGTGCTGGATGAAGCTGATGAAATGTTGCGGATGGGCTTCATCGAAGATGTTGAAAATATCATGGCCCAGATCCCCGCAGAGCATCAAACTGCGCTGTTTTCTGCGACCATGCCTGAAGCGATCCGTCGCATTACGCGCCGCTTTATGAGAGATCCGCAAGAAGTGCGTATCCAATCAAGCGTGACGACGCGTCCTGACATTAGCCAGAGCTACTGGACGGTGCAGGGCATGCGTAAAAACGAGGCGCTGGTTCGTTTCCTTGAGGCGGAAGATTTTGATGCGGCGATTATTTTCGTTCGTACTAAAAATGCGACGTTGGAAGTGGCCGAAGCGCTGGAACGTAGTGGTTATAACAGTGCTGCGCTGAACGGTGACATGAATCAGGCATTGCGTGAGCAAACGCTAGAGCGCCTGAAAGACGGTCGTCTTGACATCCTGATTGCGACCGACGTTGCGGCGCGTGGTTTAGATGTTGAACGTATTAGCCTGGTTGTGAACTATGATATTCCGATGGACGCCGAATCCTATGTCCATCGTATTGGTCGTACTGGGCGTGCGGGCCGCGCTGGTCGTGCCTTGTTGTTTGTAGAAAACCGTGAACGCCGCTTGCTACGCAACGTTGAACGCACAATGAAGCTGACGATTCCTGAAGTGGAATTACCGAATGCAGAATTGCTGGGTCAGCGCCGTCTGGCTAAATTTGCCGCGAAAGTACAACAGCAGTTGGAAAGTAGCGATTTGGATATGTACCGCGCGCTACTGACCAAGTTACAACCGCAGGAAGAGTTGGATATCGAGACGCTAGCGGCTGCGCTACTGAAGATGGCACAGGGTGAACGTCCTCTGATTCTGCCACCCGATCCGGTATTCCGTCCTCGCCGTGAGTTCCGCGAGCGTGATGATTCGCGCGGCGAACGTCGCCGCGATCCACGTGAAGCCCGTGATGGCGAGCGTCCGCAACGTCGCGAGCGTCGTGACGCTGGCGAAATGGAATTGTATCGCATCGAAGTAGGTCGTGATGACGGTGTTGAAGTTCGCCACATTGTTGGCGCTATCGCCAACGAAGGCGATATCAGCAGCCGTTACATTGGCAACATCAAACTGTTTGCGTCTCACTCGACTATTGAATTGCCGAAAGGGATGCCAGGTGATCTGCTGTCACACTTTACTCGCACACGTATTTTGAATAAGCCAATGAACATGCAATTGTTGGGTGACGCAGTGCAACATCAGGAGCGCCGCGAACGTTCTGATAGCCGAGGCGGGCGTTCTTTCTCCGGCGGTGAACGCCGCGAAGGTGGACGTCGTTCATTTGGCGGGCAGGGTGATGCTCGTCGTGAAGGTCAACGCGCTCCGCGCCGTCGTCCTGCCGATGTTGGCCAATAAAAACATATTGGATAACAGGCATATTGGCCTATTTTAGGGCATATAAAACGGCTCACCGCGATCGGTGAGCCGTTTTTTTAGGGCGAAACAAAGCTAATCAACTCCGTTTTATTCGGCGCTTCTACTGTCCTCGCTCTTTAGCGCGAGGCGGAGGTCAGTTAACTGGGCCGTACGGATTAGCCAATCACGTCTTGGTAAATTTGCATGATCCGTTCGAAAGAGTCCTTTCGCGCCTGATGGTCAAAAATTTGTCCATTGATCATCACCTCGTCCGCCTCTGTTTCACGCAGTAGGCTCTGTAATCCATGGCGGACTTTCGTACTATCTCCGACAATCGACAGTCGTAATGCTTGCTCCGCGCTAAATTGTTCGGCAGCAGACCCCACCGTGTCGATATTTTCTACTGGGGCTGGCAGTGGGCCCGGCGCGCCCCGGCGCAGATTAATAAACTGTTGCTGGATGGAGGTAAAAAGGAAGCGCGCATCCCGATCGCTATCGGCGGCAATGACATTGACGCAAACCATCGCATACGGCGTAGTGTGGGTGGCGGACGGGATAAAGCTTTTACGATAGAGATGTAATGCCTCCAACAACATATCGGGAGCGAAATGTGCAGCAAAGGCAAATGGTAGCCCCAGCTTGGCGGCTAGTTGAGCGCTATAAAGGCTCGATCCTAATAGCCAGATCGGAACATGTAAACCTTGTCCGGGGACAGCCTGCACCGGCTGCCCCGGTTGCGCATCGGCAAAATAGCGTTGTAGCTCCTGTACATCGCGAGGGAAATCCTCAATATCGGCGTTTAAATGACGGCGTAGCGCCATCATGGTGCGTTGATCCGTGCCGGGCGCACGTCCCAATCCTAAATCTATACGACCGGGATACAGCGATTCCAGCGTGCCAAACTGCTCGGCGATGACGAGTGGTGAATGGTTCGGCAGCATGACGCCGCCGGAACCAAGACGGATACGCTGCGTACCTGAGGCAAGATAGCCGAGTAGTACGGATGTGGCTGCGCTAGCGATACCGGTCATATTGTGATGTTCCGCCAGCCAATAACGGTGATAACCCAATTGTTCAGTATGTTGAGCCAGATCCAGCGAGTGATGGAAGGCGTCACGAGCTGTCGCGCCTTGCGGAATTGGTGCCAGATCGAGCACGGAGAGCACCGGAGGATGTGATGATATGGACATAAGATGGCTCACTTTGTTGGTCACTGACTCCACTTATACGGTGGATGCTAACGCCGTCAGTCAATGATGAAAGTCAGGTAAGTATGAGGGAATGTTGAGGTTATGGGTAATGTAAAGGTGCGCTGGGAATAAGGGGCGGTGTACCGCCCGGAGAGTCAATAGATTAGGGGACGAGTTCGAGGCCCGCGACGCGTCGCCAATAGCCGTTGCAATCAGCCTGATTTTCCAATGTTATTGGCGCATGGCCTTGCTCGTTAGCGCGAAATTTTTCCAGCATGTCCAGCGTGCTGATATCGTTCGGCGATAGCCGAACGATATCGACCATGTCTCGCATTGACGTCAGCTCGTTACCGAGGTTATAGCAATAACCGCTTTGCGTCTGAATGCCATTGAGGACAAAAACCTGCTGATTTTCCTGCGAGAGCATTTTTCGGCCCTGAGGATAGCGGATACAACAGGTTTCGCATTCGTCTTTGGGACGATCTTCTGAACGTGCGGTAAAGCAGCGGGCGGAATAGGCTAACGGTAAATGACCGTAGCTGAGAACTTCCACCTCAAACTGATGGCGAAAGCCCAGTTCTTCACACTGATTCAGCAAATCTTTCAGCCAGTCGCGCGACAGCTCAACCGGCATGCACCAGCGCACCATACCTTGCCGATGGAGGATTCTCAGGGCATAAGCGTTATAGCAATTCAATGCGTGTCCAGCGACAAACGGCAAATTGCGTTCGGCGGCGATATTGACGGCACCCAAATCATTGGCTTCTAACAAAAACTCACCGTTATCTACATAGCGTTTTAGCTCTGCCAATTCAGACGGCGCTTGTAACAGTGCCAGCGTAGATATCACCACCTGTTTGCCGCTACTGGCGACCTCACGAGCCACATTGAACCAGTCAGCGACTTTCATCAGACGGCGTTTGCTGCACACCGTTTCACCGAGATAAATGATATCGGCGCTGCTATTCATCGCCGCCTGATAAAACGCCTCAACATCTTCTTTCGGCCAATAGTAGAGGATATTCCCTAATGCGTATTTCATCTGTTCTCCCGCTACTGCCATTTGCGGTGATAGGCGCCGAGCGTGGTCTGCGCGCCTTCTGCCACCGCGCCTAACGTGTTCATCCAAGCCTGAGTGGGTACGAATGCTTCAGGATGGGCGAGGCAGCTATCGATAGCCTGCCGCCATACCTGCGTGATTTGGCTCACATAGGCTGGGCTCCGCTGGCGCCCCTCAATCTTCACAGAGGCAATATTGGCGGCAATGAGCTCGGGCAGAAGCGCCAGCGTGTTCAGGCTGGTCGGTTCTTCTAAAGCATGATAGCGCTGCCCATCGACCAAATAACGTCCCTTGCATAGTGTGGGATAACCCGCGTTTTCATCATCCTGATAGCGGTCGATCAGAATATTGTTCAGGCGTGATTCCATGCCGTTCTCCGTTTGCTGCCAGCGTACGAATCGCGCGGGTGAACAAGCGCCTACGGTATTCGGTGATTCACCGGTCAGATAGGAAGAGAGATAACAGCGGCCTTCCGCCATGATGCACAGGCTACCAAAAGCAAAAACTTCGAGTGGCACCGGGCTGGTGCGGGCGATTTGCTTCACCTGATGAAGGGACAGCACGCGCGGCAGCACGATGCGCGACACATTGAAATGGCGATGATAGAAATGGATTGCTTCGGTGTTTGTTGCCGAGGCCTGCACCGACACGTGACGCTCGATGTCTGGATAGCGCTCAGCGGCATATTCCAGCATGGCGAGATCGGCGAGGATTAGCACATCCGCGCCAATTTGTGCGGCCATGTCTACGGCGCGTTGCCATCGCTGGAAACCGTTAGGGTGCGCAAACGTATTGATCGCGATATGCAGCTTACGTTGATGATGATGCACGTACTCGCGAGCTTCCTGTAGTTTCTTATCGGTGAAATTCAGCCCGGCGAAATGACGTGCGTTGGTGTCATCTTTCAGGCCAATATAGACCGCATCTGCGCCATTATCGATGGCAGCTTTCAGTGCTGGCAGGTTACCAGCGGGGCAAAGCAATTCCATACACAATCCTTTATTAACCCGTTCGGGGCCGTAGCGGGTCGGTACGATCAATGATGCTCAGACGGATAATCAGGTTTATGACGGTAAGCCGACTCGTCAGCGTTCCGCGCCACCGTTGGCGATTATTTACCCGCCGATGAATATGGTTAACGATGGGATAATAATTAACCCGGCAGATATGGACTTTGATTTAAGGCAGTTTATGGTACTAATCGTCGCGCAAAGGCAAAATCTGTTGGGGTTAAGCGGAGAAGCGACTAAATTATTGACATAGGCCCTCGTCGGTTGCGGCGGATGTGGCAAAATATTTGCAGATTATCTGAACCGTCAGATTGCGTTAAGAGGAGTACGCCAGTGTTGGAAAAACTACGCGCGCAGATTGTGCGTCAGGGGCCGGCCTTATTAGGTAAGCCACTCAAGTTCACCCCTTTTGCGCTACAGCGACAGGTTTTAGAACAGATGCTAGGCTGGCAATTCCGTCAGGCGTTGGAAGAGGGTGATCTGGCATTTCTCGACAACCGCTGGCTTAAAATTGAAGTGCGGGACGTCGGTTTACAGTGGTTTGTGACGTTACGTAATGGTTGCCTGATGGTAAGTCCGGCTGAGACGCCGGATGTCAGTTTCAGTGCAGACGCGAACGATCTGATTTTGATTGCCGCTCGTAAAGAGGATCCTGATACCCTGTTCTTCCAGCGGCGATTGCGTATTGAGGGTGACACCGAGTTGGGGTTATATGTCAAGAACCTGATGGACGCCATCGAGCTGGAAGCCATGCCTGCACCGCTGCGTATTGGCCTGCTGCAACTGGCGAATTTTGTTGAGGCGGGATTACGGGAGGGCGCGGAGCAAACAGCAGATCACGCGCCGGTATCATGCTAGTTCGGGTTGAAATCCCCGTCGATGCCGCTGGGATTGACCGCCTATTACGCCGCACGTTCCCAACCGGCGCTGAAGCAGAACTGGTGCATCAGTTACGTGAAGATGGCTTATTGACGCTCGGCGTCGTGGCGACCAATGATGACGGTGGCGTGGTGGGGTATGCAGCATTCAGCCCGGTAATGATCGGCGGAGAAGATCGGCAGTGGGTTGCGCTTGCGCCATTGGCCGTTGATGAAACTCTGCGCCGGGAAGGGATAGGGGAAAAATTGGTTTACGAGGGGCTGGATGCATTAAATGAGTTCAGCTATACCGCCGTCGTGGTATTAGGCGATCCAGCGTACTACTCTCGTTTTGGTTTCGTTCCGGCGAGTGAACACCAGTTACACTGCCGCTGGCCGAGCAGCGAGTCGGCCTTCCTGGTTTATCCATTAGCGGATAATCAGGTGAGCAGTGAAGGACATTCTGAGGATGGGAGCCGGTTAGAAAGTGCGGGTGGCCTGGTTGAATACGCCGAACCGTTTAACCGCTTTCTTTCATAGGGTTCGGCAAGCCGACCGCGTCCTTAAGCATAGCCGTATTAATGCAGAGTATAGCGTCTGAAATACGGGTGTCTGAAATACACAGTGTCTGAGGCTGATCTTGTATCAGCCTTTCTTTTTGTTTTTTGTTCAACTGTTTAATGCGATATTCCAGTTTGAGTGCGCTTGAGCGGTCACCGGCCAAACACTGAAATACCAGTGTCAATTCTCCTTTCCCGCGCAGGGACTTCGCCCCTTTTCCCGATTGATGCTGATTTAGACGACGGCTAACATCCGTTGTGATTCCGGTGTATAGCGAACCGGAGACGGTACGCAGTATATACAGATACCAGCAAGCATGTTCTGAAGGGGCAGCCAGCATGTTGGGGGTTCCTTGAAAACGGCAGGTTAATCGCCAGTGTAAGGGGCTTATTCTGCAATGTGAAGGCGAACGTTGTCAGTGTTAGGTGAGGAATGTCGCAAGGAATAATGTAATCAAAACGCGTCATGTATCGCTAAATATGGATAATCTATTATTCGCTTTAGTTGCGGCGATCGATGCAATGCTGTGGAACACCGCGTCGCCGATGGCGGTGAAAACCAGCTCACGTATTGCCTATCGTCAGATGATCGTCAGGTTGCGATCGTGTAAGGTGGGAAATCATCGTCTTGAACTGATTTTCCCCTGCCAATCGGCAGGATGTTAGGCGCTAGCGGCGCGGGAGATAAAGCATGAGAAGAGCATATATTATGGTTCTCGACTCGTTTGGCATTGGCAGCAGCGCGGATGCCGAACGTTTTGGTGACGCAGGTGCGGATACCTTGGGGCATATCGCTCAGGCATGTGCAGAGGGAAGGGCGGATAAAGGGCGCAGTGGCCCGCTGCGTTTGCCGAATCTGAGCCGCTTGGGGTTGGGTAAAGCCGCCGAGAGTTCAACGGGGACATTCCCGTTAGGGCTGGATGAACATGCTGAAATTATTGGCGCTTATGCCTATGCCAGTGAAATCTCTTCGGGTAAAGATACGCCGTCTGGACACTGGGAAATTGCTGGCGTGCCCGTTTTGTTCGACTGGGGCTATTTCAAAGAACAAGAAAACAGTTTTCCGCAAGAACTGCTGGATAAACTGGTAAAACGCGCCAACCTGCCGGGTTACCTGGGCAACTGCCACGCTTCTGGCACCGTCATTCTGGATAATCTGGGGGAAGAGCATATGAAAACCGGCAAACCGATTTTCTACACCTCGGCGGATTCAGTCTTCCAGATTGCCTGTCATGAAGAGACGTTCGGGCTGGATAACCTGTACGCGTTATGCGAGATTGCGCGCGAAGAGTTGACCAAAGGGGGTTATAACATCGGCCGGGTGATCGCTCGTCCATTTATCGGTGATAAACCCGGGCACTTCACGCGTACCGGTAATCGACACGACCTGGCCGTTGAACCGCCAGCGCCGACCATCCTGAAAAAGCTGGTGGAGGAAAAAGGCGGTGAAGTGGTTTCCGTTGGTAAAATTGCGGATATCTACGCGCAGGTCGGCATTACCAAAAAGGTGAAGGCGACCGGCATTGCTGCGTTGTTCGACGCCACGTTGAAGGAAATGGATAACGCGGGCGACAACACGATCGTGTTTACCAACTTCGTGGATTTCGATTCCGCCTACGGCCACCGTCGCGATATTTCGGGCTATGCGGCCGCGCTGGAGTATTTTGACCGTCGCTTACCGGAAATGCTGTCCCGTGTGAAAGGTGATGACATCTTGATTCTGACGGCCGATCACGGCTGCGACCCGAGCTGGCATGGCACCGATCATACGCGCGAGAACGTACCGGTATTGATTTATGGGCCGCAAGTGAAACCGGGGTCATACGGCCACCGTGAAACCTTTGCCGATATCGGGCAGACGGTGGCGGCCTACTTTGGTTTGTCGCCGATGGATTATGGTAAATCGATACTGTAACGCTCGTTTTTACGTGAATGAATTTAATAAGGAATTAACGCATGGCTACGCCACATATTAATGCAGAGTTGGGTGATTTTGCGGACGTTGTTCTTATGCCCGGCGATCCGCTGCGGGCTAAATATATTGCAGAAAATTTTCTGGAAAATAGCCGAGAAGTTAATAGCGTGCGGGGAATGTTAGGTTTCACCGGCGCGTACAAAGGCCGGAACATTTCGGTGATGGGGCACGGTATGGGGATCCCCTCCTGCTCTATTTATACCAAAGAATTGATCACCGAATTCGGCGTGAAGAAGATCATTCGCGTGGGCTCCTGCGGCGCGGTGCGAAGCGATGTTAAGCTACGCGACGTGGTGATCGGCATGGGGGCTTGTACGGATTCCAAAGTGAACCGGATACGCTTCAAAGATCATGACTATGCGGCGATTGCCGATTTTGACATGGTGCGCCATGCCGTTGATGCGGCCAAAGCGCGTGATATTTCTGTCCGCGTAGGGAATCTATTCTCCGCCGATCTGTTTTATACCCCAGACCCGCAGATGTTCGACGTAATGGAGAAATACGGCATTCTGGGGGTAGAAATGGAAGCGGCTGGCATCTACGGCGTCGCCGCGGAATTCGGTGCGAAAGCGCTGGCAATCTGTACCGTGTCTGACCATATTCGTACCGGTGCACAAACTACGCCGGAAGAGCGTCAAAACACATTCAATGAGATGATCGAGATCGCGTTGGAATCCGTTCTATTGGGTGATAAAGAATAACATCACATCCGTCTGGATAGGCGGGAAAATAGCTAAGGTAACATGGGGAGACACCGTGCTCATTAGAGAAGTTGGGCGCGGTGCCTGCAACGAATGGAATTACTTAATCGCCTGAGTTGGAACCTGCGCGGCGCTGTTAAAACTGATCTCGTTGATCGCGCTCCATTTGTTTACATCGGTGCCGAAGGTCTCCAGTTTAAAGAATTTGGCGTTAACGGCGGGAAAGGTAAATTTCTCACCGCCCTTAGCCTCATGGGACGTGACAAGATTGTCGGCCAGTTTTTGCCAGGATTTACCGTCAGTAGAGTAGGAAACCGAGAACTTCAGTTTGCGTTCATCCGCCTTAAAAGGCACCAGGACAAAGTTTTCAATCGATTGCGTTTTATCCAGTGCTAATTGAATCCAGCCTTCACCGTTTACTGCCCAACGCGTTTTCACATCGCCATCGGCGATATTAGCTGGCGTGTGGCCTTTATCTGAATCGTAACCAGAAGCGGTCACCGACATTATTTGTACCGCATAAGCGGAGAGAGAGAATAAACCGCACAGGAGTGTCGTAGCCAGAGTGTATTTTTTCATATTATTCCTCATTGATAACGCATAAAGCATGCAGGGATGCAGGCCAGAAAATAAAATGGAACTTCATTGTGATAAAAAAGAAATGAAGTTTTATTTATGACGATCACGTTGCGAGGATTTTTTCTATTAGGAAAAAAGGAGAGCGAGATGGGGCGCACATTATCGCATTTACCCAGTAGCGAATACGATAATTACAACGCTTAACCGAGCGGTAGCGCCATGATAATTGCGTCTTCCCGACCGCGTGCCGCAGGGTAATAATCACGGCGCACGGAAACTTCATTAAATCCGAGACTTTCATACAGCGCGATGGCCTGGGCATTTGATGCGCGCACTTCCAGCCATAGCGTGAGAATTCCTCTATGTTCCATTTCGCCGATCAGGTGTTCCAATAACTGACGCCCCAGCCCCTGACGCTGGTGGTCGGGATGTACGGCGATGTTGAATAACGTTGCCTCGTCCAGAACGACTTGCGTGATGGCATAAGCAACAATCTGCCCATTTCGACTCAGTTTCAGATTGAAATAACGTTCGCCCTGATTGCTGATAAACGTTTTTTCTGTCCAGGGAAAGGCGTGGCTAGCCTGTTCAATTTTAAAGGCTTGTGCTAGATCGGCTGGCGTCAGGGAAGATATCGTGTTCATGTTCACAGATCTGTTGCCACAACGCCCGTTTGGCGTCGGCATTTTGATAAAATTCGGAAAGCGCAGGGCTGGAAAGCTGAGCCCCCTGTAGCGCAATGGTGTCCGCGATACCCAGCCGCCAGCTATGGCAGCGTGCATCGTCCGGCAGCATCGCTACCTGCTGCGGCGTCAGGTAATAGACGTGATCCGGCGTGAGCGCCAGGCTACGTAGCACATCAGCCAGCAGCGGTTCATCACCGGCCAGCGGTTCAGCGGAAACGACCACCAGGCGCACCTGTTCTGGCAGACTAACGGCGATTTCGCCTTGCAACACCGTCGGGCGACGCAGCGTCCACTGCGTAATTCCCAGTTGCTGTAGCAGCCTGTCGCGTCTTGATTCCATGCGTTATCCTGTCTGGCGTGCGGGAAAGCGATGGCGCCTATGCTAACAAACCCCGTCAGGCAGCGCCAATATCGGTGCGCCTATTTCCCTTATACTCTGCAACTTCTCAGGCGAAGTGTATATAATCCCCGGTTCAATGATTAAGGAGCTGTAGCCTGATGTCCGCATTAACTCCCGCCAGTGAAGTCATACTGCGCCATAGTGACGAATTTCTTTCACGCCGCGTCCTGTTTGCCGGTGATTTGCAGGATACCCTGCCCGCGCAATTCTCGGCGGCATCGGTGCGCGTCCATTGCAACCAATATCACCATTGGCAACAGATGGCAAAGCCGCTTGGGGATAACGCCCAATATGGTTTGGTCGCTGATGCGGCGTTAGTGGCGGATAGTGACACGCTGATTTATTACTGGCCAAAGAGCAAGCAGGAAGCGGAATTCCAACTGCGTAACCTATTGTCACTATTGCCGATCGGCGCAGAGATCTTCGTAGTTGGGGAAAACCGTAGCGGCGTGCGTAGCGCCGAAAGCGTGTTGTCCGATTTTGTGGCGCTGATGAAAATCGACAGTGCGCGCCGCTGTGGGCTGTATCACGGCCGAATTAATAAGCAAACTTGCTTTGCGCTGGATGACTGGTGGGACGAATATGAGACAGACGGCGTAACAGTAAAGACGCTCCCTGGCGTTTTCAGCCGTGATGGCCTCGATCCGGGGAGTCGGCTGCTACTGTCTACGTTTGAGCCGCATATGAAAGGCAAGGTGTTGGATATCGCCTGTGGTGCAGGCGTGCTGGCAACGGTACTGGCGAAACAGTCACCGAAGATCCGCCTGACGCTGAGCGATGTCAGCGCGGCAGCGGTGGAGTCTAGTCGCGCCACGCTAGCGGCGAATGGGCTGGAAGGCACGGTGATTGCGAGTAACGTTTATTCTGATATCAACGATCGCTTCGATATCATCGTATCCAACCCGCCATTCCACGATGGCCTGCAAACGAGCCTGCAAGCCGCAGAAATGTTGATTCGTGGAGCCGTCACCCATCTACCGATTGGCGGGCGATTACGCATTGTCGCTAACGCCTTTCTACCATACCCGGCACTGCTGGATGCGGCATTTGGTAGCCATGACGTGCTGGCGCAGACCGGGCGCTTTAAAGTGTATCAGGCTACGGTAGGTCGCCCGCCGCGCACTGGCAAAGGCCGCCGATAATCCTGGTTACTGATTCAATGTCGCCATGCTCTCCTTGCCGTAGCGTTCACCTGCTGCGGCATCGGGCGGGAAGATGGCATCAATGGCATCCAGTTCCTCTTTTGTCAGTGTGACATCCAGCGCCGCAACGTTCTCTTCCAGATAGCGACGGCGTTTGGTGCCTGGAATCGGCACGATATGCTCGCCTTGTGCAAGTACCCACGCCAGTGCCAGCTGCGATGGCGTGATCTGTTTTTCCTGCGCCAGTTGGTTAATTTTCTCCACCAGCAGCAGATTCTTGCCGAAATTTTCTTCGGAGAAGCGTGGGTTGTCGCGGCGGAAATCGTCGGCGGCCAGATCGTCACGGCTGCGAATTGCACCAGTTAGAAAGCCGCGGCCGAGCGGGCTGTAGGGTACAAAGCCGATGCCCAAGCGCTCACACGTAGGTAGGATTTCGGTTTCCATATCGCGCGTCCACAGAGAATATTCACTCTGTAACGCTGTGATAGGGTGTACGCGGTGGGCGCGCTCCAGCGTAGCGGCAGAGGCCTCACTCAGTCCGATATAACGAATCTTGCCTTCCTTGACTAGTTCGCTTAGCGTGCCAACCGTCTCTTCAATGGGAACCGTCGGGTCAATACGGTGCTGATAGTAAAGATCGATAACGTCAGTACCGAGCCGCGTCAGGCTGCCTTCCACCGCGCGTCGGATATAATCCGGCTTCCCGCAGACACCGCGAGCGGCAGGATCGGTCGGATCGCGCACGATGCCGAATTTGGTCGCCAGAAAAATTTGTTCGCGTTTACCTTTAATCGCCCTGCCGATCAACTGCTCATTGGTGTGGGGGCCATACATATCGGCGGTATCCAGCAGGGTAACGCCCAGCTCCAGTGCGCGGTGTAGTGTGGCGATAGACTCTTTTTCATCCTGTGCGGTAGAGTAAAAATCACTCATTCCCATGCAGCCTAGTCCAATTGCCGAAACTACTGGGCCGTTGACGCCTAATTTCCGCTGTTGCATTGTTGTTTTCCTCATCTCATTGGCAGTGTTTGTAGTCTGGTTGTTTATGTTAAAAAGATAAATACCGTTTTTTGTGCAACACTATTCAAAAATAGCTAACAATGGTGGCGGTAATGGATCATATTCAGGCGATGCGGGTTTTTGTGCGTATTGCTGAACTGGGCAGCTTCAGTCGCGCAGCGGAGCGGTTGGCGCTACCGCGCGCGACGGTGAGCAACACCATAAAACAGCTAGAAGGGCGACTGGGAGCGCGGTTGCTGCAACGTACCACCCGGCAGGTGCAAATTACCGCTGAAGGACGCATATATTATGAGCGCTGTCTGCAATTGCTCGCGGAAATTGAAGAAATCGACACCCTATTCACACAGCAAAAGCAGCAGCCGGCAGGGCGAGTACGGGTGGATATGCCGCACTCGCTGGCACGAGAAATTGTGATTCCCGCATTGGGGGAATTTTATGCGCGCTATCCGCAAGTGACGCTGATGCTGAGTGCTAATGATACGGCGATTAATGTGCTGCGTGAGGGCGTCGACTGCGTGCTGCGTGCGTGGCAGACGGACGACGAGACGCTCGCGACTCGCCATTTGCCGTCCATGCAGCAGGTCACCTGCGCGTCGCCTGACTATCTGGCGCGCTATGGCATGCCGCGTTCGTTGGATCAATTGTCAGGACACCAAATGGTGGGCTATTTCTCTCTGCGTAATGAACATCAGTATCCATTGGAGTTCATGTCTGGCGATGCCTGTATTACGCGTATGTTACCCAGCGTGTTGCAGGTTAACGGTTCTGATGCATATATCGCGGGAGCATGTGCCGGGCTGGGGATTATTCAGGCGCCGTGGCGCGGCCTACGCCCGTTTTTACAAAGCGGAGCGCTCGTCGAAATTCTGCCGGAAATGCCGCCGCCCGCGATGCCGCTCTACGTGATGTATACACCCGGCCGCTTCCTTGCGCCGAGAATTAGGGTGTTTATCGAATGGCTGGATGAGATCTTTACGCGTAACACTAAAGCGTGATGATGTTTTTTGCAGCAAACCCCGAGTGCTAAGGGAAATAATCGTTGACGAGAACGCGAAAAGCTCTAGAATTCGCCCCCGTAGTGATATTGCGTAATGCAATGCTGCGAAGGTGGCGGAATTGGTAGACGCGCTAGCTTCAGGTGTTAGTGTCCTTACGGACGTGAGGGTTCAAGTCCCTCTCTTCGCACCATTATCGCTATAGCGGTTCTCGTTGTTTGAACCGAGGCAATTTATATTAATGCATGGCAACCCTGCGAAGGTGGCGGAATTGGTAGACGCGCTAGCTTCAGGTGTTAGTGTTCTTACGAACGTGAGGGTTCAAGTCCCTCTCTTCGCACCATGCCATGATAGATTAAGCGCGCCGGGCCGATTTGTCGCGCAAGGTCAAATGAGTTGCTAAGTAACACCCCATTCTCAGTGCGAAGGTGGCGGAATTGGTAGACGCGCTAGCTTCAGGTGTTAGTGTCCTTACGGACGTGAGGGTTCAAGTCCCTCTCTTCGCACCATCAATTACCACCAGGATTTTTCGAAATCCCCTCTTATGCTTGTTTCCCGCCCGTTGACATATTGCGTTATCTTACGTGAGTTTATAACGCCGACACGTTAAACATAATGGATAACGCCGCTAAACCGCCAGCGAATGCAATGCAGGATGGCAGGAGCAAATAGTGACGCAAGCGTTGATGAACCAACATGACCAGAGTCGCTAACAGCGCAATGGCGACAATCACCTTCAGGTGCGTCAAATTCAGATTGAGTAGTGCCAATAATGGCATAAGCGCGCAGGGCAAGAGCACCCCCCAGGCGCTAGACAGATGCTTCCCCATGCACCAACTCACACCCCATAGCCCGCAGGCCGTGATCATTGCCGTCAGCATTTTTCTATCCGCAAAAATGATAATGATAACCAATATCATATAAGAATTTGTACTAATTACTAGCGTTTTGACTCGCTGAGGCGAAAATTTTCTCTCGTTGGCATTAACCATAATGTTAATGGTTCAGGTGATCACGTATCAGGTGAATCATGTTCACGATGACTGCCGATCGTTCATGTTTGCGCCAGATAGCCGCAATTTGTGTATGGATCCCTGGCATGCCAATGTCATGATAGGTCACCTTTTCAACCTTGATACAGGCAAGTGACTCCGGCACCAAAGTAACACCGAAACCCGCGGCAACCATCCCGATAGTCGCCGTCAACTGTGGGGCAAAGGGGCTTGGTCTGGCGCCATATCCCGATAAGTAGCAGGCGCGAATGATCATATCGTGCAGCCCCGGGCACACCTCGCGGGGGAAAATAATCAGCGGTTCCTGACGCAATTCACCCAGCAACACCTGTTTTTTATGGCTAAGCTCATGTTCAGCGGATAACGCCAACTTCATTGGTTCATCGGCTAAAATTTCGCCATTAATGTCATCGCTAAGATCGCAGGGTAAACGCAAAAATACGATATCGATATTGCGTTCCCGCAGTGAGGCGATGAGCGTAGCCGGGTTATCTTCTTTTGGTAGCAACTGAACATGTGGATGTTGCTGACAATAGCGATGCAGCAAAGTCAGTACCGTTGGGTGAAACATGGCTGAGGGTGAGAAACCTATGTTGAAGCTGCCTTTTTCGCCACGCGCGATGCTCCTCGTCCGTGCAATCGCCGAATCGGTAAGTTGCAAAATCCTACACGCATCCTCATACAGCGCCTGCCCGGCCTCCGTCATTTCTATACCGCGCGTCAACCGTTTGAACAGCGGTGTGCCGATCTCCTGCTCAAATTTTTTGATTTGCTGGCTGAGCGGCGGCTGTGACATGCCTAAATGTTCTGCTGCGCGAGTGAAATGCCGTGCTTGTGCAACAGCCACAAAGTAGCGCAGATAACGTAGCTCCATTTATGTAACTCCATATATATACGATCTTGAAATGCCCTTCATTGCATATTGGAATTTTGTCCTCCCTGGCGTCAATCTTTATATAAATATTAGTAACGTTTAAGTAATTGGCGCGATGGAAAGGAAGACATGAAAACGAGTATTGGTGAACAATCCTGTGAAGAATCCTTTGCTAGCTATGCTTGTGATTTTCACCAGCAGCACGAAGACTGCGTTATTTATCAAACTTCATTAATGAGTGGGCTAATTAATGGCGTGTATGACGGTAGTCGAACGATGGCTGAGTTACTGGAGCATGGTGATTTTGGATTAGGAACATTTAATAGTTTGGATGGGGAACTGGTTGCATTAAATAGTCAGATTTTTCAATTGTTATCCGATGGTAGTGCGCGGGCGGCAAAGCCAGATCAAAAGACGCCATTTGCGGTCATGACGTTTTTCCGGCCGACGGAAACGATTCATTTCGATCATTGGACCTCGCGCGAAGAGGTGCACCGCCGGATTGATGAAATCGTGGGGACGGATAATCTGTTCTGCGCCTTGCGCATTGATGGGAATTTTCGCTGTGTTGAAACGCGCACGGTCCCCCGGCAAAGTCGGCCTTATAAGCCAATGCAAGAGGCGATTGAAGGGCAACCGACCTTTCATTTTGAACATCGCAGCGGCAGTGTGATTGGATTTCGCAGTCCGGCGTATACCCAGGGAATTAATGTCGCCGGTTATCACGAACATTTCATTACCGACGATCGTCAGGGAGGCGGTCATATCCTTAATTATGATGTCGAATCCGGCACCCTAACGTTTGGCGTAATTGCTAAATTGATCATCGACCTACCTCAGGATCGGGAATTTCTCAATGCCGATCTTTCTTCAGAAAACCTCAACAGCGTAATCAAGTCAGTTGAAAGCTAGTCATTTCATCGGAGTTATGTCATGGAAAAGTCCACAAAACAGCAATGCTGGAACAGCGGCGCTGAGTTGATTGTAAGACACTTGGAAACGCAGGGTGTGAAGTATGTTTTTGGTATCCCCGGCGCAAAAATCGATCGCGTATTTGATGAGCTGGAAGACTCGACGATTCAAACTATCCCGGTACGACATGAGGCAAATGGCGCCTTCATGGCGGCGGCGATAGGTCGCCTCACGGGAAAAGCGGGAGTAACGCTGGTGACCTCTGGCCCCGGTTGTTCCAATCTGGTGACCGGGCTGGCGACGGCGACGTCAGAGGGTGACGCCGTTGTGGCATTAGGTGGGGCGGTCAAACGGGCAGATAAACTTAAGCTGACGCACCAGAGTCTGGATACTGTCAGCCTCTTCCAGCCAGTCAGTAAATTCAGTGCGGAGATTTCGGCATCCAGTGCGATTTCAGAAGTGTTGGCGAACGCTTTCCGTGCGGCGGAAAGCGGTCATCCGGGCGCGGCATTTGTCAGCCTGCCTCAGGATATCGTCAACGAGCCAGCTAGTAGTCCGATTCTGGCCTGCCCGCATTTACCGCCGTTAAATGGCGCGCCGCATCGTGACATTGTTGATGCGGCAAAACGGCTGCAACAGGCGAAAAATCCGGTGCTACTGCTTGGGTTAATGGCGAGCCAGCAGGAAAATGCGCAGGCGCTGCGCCGTTTCTTACATCATAGCCAACTGCCGGTGACCAGTACCTATCAGGCGGCCGGCGTAATCGACCAACAACATTTCGATCACTTTGCTGGCCGCGTCGGATTATTCAACAATCAAGCTGGCGACACGTTGTTAAAGCAGGCAGATCTGATTGTGACGGTGGGCTATAGCCCAATTGAGTACGATCCTATCCTGTGGAATAACGGCAAGGCGACGTTAATCCACATCGATGTGTTACGTGCGGAGATCGACAGCGCTTATCACCCCGATATTGAGTTGCTCGGCAATATCGCAATGACGATAGATGCGTTGAATGCGTGCATCACGACGCCGTGTACCTTATCCGCACAGACCCAGGCGGTGTTGGAGGATCGTAAACAGCAACGTCATGCGCTGAGTACGCGAGCCATCAACATGGCGGGGTTTGCTATTCACCCGCTACGTCTGGTACGGGCGATGCAAGATATCGTCAATGATGATGTCACGTTGTGTGTGGATATGGGGAGTTTTCATATCTGGCTAGCGCGTTATCTATATAGTTTTCGGGCGCGGCAAATTCTCATGACGAATGGCCAGCAGACGATGGGCGTGGCGTTACCCTGGGCGATAGCCGCATCGCTGATACAACCGGGTAAAAAAGTGGTTTCCGTGTCCGGCGATGGCGGATTTATGCAATCCAGTATGGAACTGGAAACGGCAGTGCGTTTGAAAAGCAACCTTTTGCATATTATCTGGGTGGATAATGGCTACAACATGGTAGAAATCCAGCAACTGCATAAATACCACCGTCCGGCAGGCGTAAGATTCGGGCCGATTGATTTTAAAGCGTATGCGGAAGCGTTTGGCGCGAAAGGGTTTGCAGTGGAATCTGCTGATGAGTTGGTCAGTAAACTCCGCCAGGCCATGGATGTTGATGGTCCGGCAGTCATTGCCATCCCGGTAGATTACTCCGATAACCATTGGTTAATGAAAGAGCTGAATATTAGTTTACTGATCTAAGGTTAGTGGTTATTGTCCGTCCAAGTGCATTGGGCGGACATCATCTTGAAAAATATCTGATAATGTGTCTAATCAATAGAATATGGATTTTCTTGGCAGAAGAACTGATTTCCATTTTCAAGATATTGATTTGGCAAGATAAAATTCTATCGATTTAAAGCTTAATTACATCGAGCCGGCTAAGAACCTATCCCATTATGGCTATTTTACTTGCCATTTTGGCCCTGGTCCGTGCTCGAAATCCTTACGTACTCCGTGTACGCTCCGGTTTCTGCGCGCTGTCCGTGACCAAACTGACTGCGCCAATGACGCCTATTGGGATAGGTTCTAAGTAAATAATAATAGTCAATAATATCTATGATTTTGCAAGGTGCGGTATGCGTATCAGACTGATAGCGTCGGCATAACACTGTACCTGGCATTCGCCGCAGCCGTTGCAGCGATCGTTTTCTACCTGGGGAATCCCTTTCTCGTCCAATGTGCAAGCCTGTTCCGGGCACGCTTCGACACACTGGTTACACTGGCGTATCAGATTTACGCAGGCGTCACTGAACGCCGGGCGTAGCCCGGTATCAAAATGAGATTGCGCACGCAGCGTATCGGTTGGGCATGCGGAGATACATCGAGCGCAACCATCGCAACTGGCATACTCAATCGCCAGTTGCGGATAACCATCTTCATGCCGGATCAGAATTCCCATCGGACAGGCATCGATACATTTGTTGCAGCGGGTGCATTGTGTGATGAACTGCTCATCAGGAATAGCTCCCGGCGGTAGCGGATGCGCCAGACGAGGAGGAGCGGTTTCTGGTGTCGCATGTCTTGCCGCGCTGATCAATGCGCGGAATAGCCCGCGCCGACTGACGAGCCGATGAGTCATCAGCGCCCGATAATATTCTTCTGACTTGTTCATCCGAAGAACAGCCTTTTCTCTACAGGTTGTAGCCCTCGTTGCCGCTCAATGTCTTGTAAATAAAGCATCGTTATGGCGGCAAGCCGCGCATAAAACGGACTTATCACGTTGTCGCGCAACCGTTCAAGATAACGATACCCCCATGGTAGTAAATATATTTCTAAAAGCTGATTAACGGCGGCTTCCTTTCCAGCTTCAAAAAGTGCGCTACAGGCTAACAACATTAAACCAAACTGATCTTCCGGTTCATTCTGCTGTGAGTCAAAGATCATGTTCTGAGACTGCAAAAAGGCACGGTACTCTGCGGTAGTATTGCCCATCAACAGGTTATCGCGTTCTAGCCAGACCGATCCCCAGGGCGGAATCGGCATCTCCCCTTGCCCTTCAAACAGGACGGAGAATTGCCATAGCAGCGCATCATGATCTGGCATCGGGCAATCCTCACATAGTGGCGCGATTCGTGCCGGATCGCGCCATGGATACAGCTCTGGCAGTATCTTCAGGCAATCTAAAAGCGCTTTTACCTCGGGTCGTTCCGGTGAGTAATAAAACAATGCACCGAGTATCCTCGGCAATAGTGCATCTGGCGTCATCTCTGACTCCTTTTAAAAACAGAGCGGCCAAAGCCGCTCACAGGTTACATCGGTAACGTCCACAGATTGTAAAACGCAATCCTGCCCACCAATTCAGCGGCAATAACGACCAGCGCCGTGGATGCCAGAACGGCTATAGTCGATTTGAGTCGTGCCCAAACCATCATACCGACTACCCCTAGCGCAAGTAGCGCTGCCTGTGCGGTAAACCAGTGGGTTTGCATCGCGGTCAACACACCATCAGCGCTCATCAGTGATGAGATATAGCCTGGATGCAGGACGAAGCTGATAAGGATTGCCAGCACGCTCACTACTATCCCAAGACGTAGGCCAAATAGCCCAGCCAGAATACCGCCGCCAATCAACGGCGTCAGTATCATCATCACTATGGTGTAAGGTGTTCGCCAGGTCACTACGGTCGGCAACTGGTAGATTTGTGGGATGGCGAGAATAAAAAATACGCCCACAATGGCAGCCAGCCACACTAACCCTTTGCACAGTACAACCGCGCCACGGTTGAGCAGTAGGCCTAACGCCCCTAGACCACCAAGTGTTGCAAACATTGCTGATAGCACAATTTCGTTGCTCATTGGCGAATGGCCCACGCGCAAAAGCATATTCAACGCGCGTAGTGGCTGACCAACGTGGAAGATCCCCAGTAACACGCCAATACCAAAGAGACACATCATAGAAAACAGGCCAATGGTCATCCGCCGCTCGTCTATCTGCCTTAGCGTGCCACCAATCAGTAACAGAATAAACGCACCGACCGCGCTTTGAGTAAAGACGGTAAAAAACACCAGTGGTAATTCATGCATGGCGCACCTCCTTGAGGTTCACGATTGCCCCTTCTTTATCTCCCGTAGGGCGGGCTTTCGGATGCGGCTTAATAACGAGGTTAGGGTAGGTAAGTGACGCGGCAGGCAGTGGCGCAATTTCGTTCTCAGTACCGTATTTTGCCCGCAGTTCATCAATTGGGCCGAAATCCAGTGCCCGTTGTGGACAGGAATCTACACAGATTGGGCGCAGATTTTTCTCTAATCGGTCAAGGCAGCCGTCGCACTTGCGCATCACTTTTGCCTTCGCATCGAACTGCGGCGCGCCATAGGGGCAGCGCATTTCGCAATAACGGCAACCGACGCAAATACTGTCATCCACTAGCACCAGCCCATCCTCTTCACGCTTATGCATTGCACCGGTAGGGCACCCTGATACGCATACCGGCGCATCGCAGTGGTTACAAGCGATGGAGAGGTAGTAAGTAAAAGTATCGTTATGCCAACTTTGACCTTCTTTTACCCAGTTTCCACCACCGTATTCATAGACACGACGGAATTTCGGACCAACGTCCAGATCTTTATTATCCTTGCAACTGACCTGACAGGTTTTACAACCAGAGCAGCGTGAGGAGTCAACATAAAAGCCATACTGTTTCATTGCGGATCACTCCTCAGGCACGTTTGATTTCAACGAGGTTAGTGTGTTGCGGGTTCCCTTTCGCCAGAGGCGACGGTAGGTGGCTAGTTAAGGTGTTAATACACCCGCCAACATCGATACCATTGCTATCCAGCCGGGTCCACGCTCCCTGTGGCATTGCCACCACGCCTGGGAGGATGCGATGCGTCACCTTACAAGGGATTGCCACCACACCGCGATCGTTGAATACATGTACCAGATCGCCGGATTTTAGCTGACGTGCGTTGGCATCTATGGGATTTATCCATACTTCATCTGGCACAGCTTCATGCAGTGTCAGCAGGTTGGCATAAGTTGAATGGGTATGGCCTTTGGTATGAAAGCCGCTCAACTGCAACGGATACTTCTTGGTCAATGTTTTGTTTAGGTGCGACTCTTTCACTTCACAGAACTCTGGCACCGCTGGGATGCGATCGCCTTCAGGCAGCGTCCACTCTTTTGCAAGATCGGCCAGTGCCTGCGAATAAATCTCGATCTTACCGGAAGGCGTCTTCAGCGGATGTTTCTCAACATCGGCACGAAAATCGGCAAATGCAAGGCTTTCTTCCTCTGTGGCAATACGTTGGTCGACCACGCCCATATCTTTCGCCACTGACCACTCTGGCAGGTAGGGGCGCTTATTACGGATCTGCTGATAGTGCAATTCCACCCATTGCGCCTGCGTGCGGCCTTCAGTGTATTGCTCGCGTAGTCCCAGATGTCCGGCGATATCGGCACAGATATCGTAGGTGCTACGCACTTCCCACATTGGGGTAATGGTTCTCTGCAACGCTATCATGTAGTTATGAGAACCTGCGGCATAGGAGCTGTCGACCAGATCTTCCGCTTCGAGATAGCTGGTTTCCGGCAGCAGGATATCGGCGTATTTCGCGCTCGGCGTCATATGGTTTTCAATGACGATAATGGTTTCACACAAGCTTTCATCCGCGAGAATTTTGCGCGTGCGATTGGTTTCGCCATGCTGGTTCAACAGGGTGTTACCGGCTTGGTTAAAGAACAGCTTGATGCCGGTTTTGAGTTTGTCTGCCCCTTTTACCCCCATCGTGGTAGACGTCATTTTTTCCGGGTTCAGAATGGCATCCGTCCAGAGATAGCATGGAATAGACGTTTTGACCGGGTTGGTTAAAATTGGTAGCTTCGGCACGCCATAAGGTGTGCCATAAGGCCAGTTGCCGTTATTGGTTCCCGGCAGGCCAAAGTGGCCAGTTAACGCGGGTAACGTCTGGATGGCGCGCACGGTTTGTTCGCCGTTAGCGTGACGCTGCGGCCCCCAGCCTTGACAAATGTAACAGGCGCGTGCCGAGGCGATCTCTCGCGCCAGTTGACGGATGCGCGCTGCCGGAATGCCGGTGATCTCTGCCGCCCATTCTGGCGTTTTGGCAATGCCATCGTCGCCCTTGCCCGTTACATAATCTTTGTAACTGGCATTCGGCGCAGCACCTTCCGGCAATGTGCTACTGTCATAGCCCACACAGTATTTGTTCACCTGTTCTTCATCAATGAGCTGTTCGGTAATCAATGTGTGTGCGATACCCGCCACCAGTGCGGCATCGGTTGTTGGGCGAATAGGCAACCACTCGGCGTGTTCCGTAATGACGGAATCGGTATAGCGTGGATCGATGATAATCACTCGGGCCTTTGACGTTTCCAACGCTCGGCGTAATTCTTCCACCTGACCGCCGCCAGACATGCGTGTTTCTGACAAATTCAGACCAAACAACACCACAAGATCGGAATGGGCGATTTGCGTAAAATGGCTGCCGACATAAGTGCCGTGAGTATACGGCGTCGCTGTCGCAATTTGCGCTGTGGAATAGGTATTGTGGTAATTTAAATAACCGCCGGTGAGATTAAGAAGACGCTTCCATGCTTGTGTCCCCTGCGTATGGTAATACGCGCCTGACTGATAATTATAATAAATGGCCTCACGGCCATATTTCTCTGTCACGCGTTTTAGTTCTGCTGCTATAAAAGCCGTTGCTTCATCCCATGAAATGCGTTTGAATTTTCCTTCACCGCGTTTCCCAACGCGCTTCATCGGGTATTTGATGCGGTCAGGACTATAGACTCGCCAGCGGCTGGAACGCCCACGCAAACAGGGCCGAATTTGATGTTCGCCAAACACCGCGTCGTCTTTTGCATCTTCTGGTTCTATACGGACAATGCGGTCGTCTTTGACAATCACCTTAAGCGGGCAACGACTACCGCAGTTAACCAGGCAGGCGCTATGTCGAACCGTTTCTCCATCGTCACTTGCCGGGGATGAGGTGCTGGATATTTCAGCCTGGACTACGGGAGAAAACGGTAGAGCGATCGCATTGCTGAGCGCAATAGCGGCTCCGATTTTTACGGTCCCTGTTACCGTATCTCGGCGGGTTAATTTTGTATTAAACCATTCTTGTATAATCATTTTAATTACTCACATTGAATTCAATATTATTATTAATATGTAAATCTTATTAATCATAAAGGAGTGGTTATTTTCATCGGTTGATAATGATCAAACGATGGGATTGATTGAATAAGTTGAACCGCTCATGGTGAGCAGAATCGGTCATGAGTGCTTGATAACATATGACAGGTGTGGCAAGGCATGACTGAGTCGTCCTCAATGGGTAAGCCGATAATATCGAAGGGTGTTAATCAGGTGTTCTGTTTTTCAGGGACAGCGATGGCTGGAATAAAGAATTCGGAAGGTGACAGGGTTCACGAGATGGTGATGTGCGGGAGCTATCGTGTATTTCCGAGCCTCTATTTTTAACGCCACCCGCAGCGGATTACGGGTGGCATTATCAATATTTTAATAAATAGATTGATACAGCGCTTTTATTTCTTCGATATTGGTTTCGCGTGGGTTGCCGCCAGTGCAAACATCATCAAAAGCGGCTTGCGCCAATGCGGGAATATCTTCTTCTTTCATCCCGACGTCGCGCAGTCTCGGAGGAATAGCAACGTCGTGAGAAAGTTGTCTAACGGCATGGATTGCCGCCTCGCGCGCCTGTGCAATCGGCATCTCCACCGCACCGTTAACCCCCATGGCGACGGCAATGTCACGGAATTTTTCCCCCGTATAATCCGCATTATAGGCCATGATGTGCGGCAGTAGAATGGCATTGGCGACGCCGTGCGGTGTGTTGTAAAACGCGCCGAGCGGGTGCGCCATACCATGCACCAACCCAAGCCCGACATTCGAAAACCCCATACCGGCGATGTACTGCCCGAGCGCCATATCTTCCACGCCTTGCGGCTTTCCGGCCACGGAATCCCGCAATGAACGGCTGATAATTTCAATGGCCTTCAGGTGCAGCGTATCGGTTAATTCCCAGGCCGCCTTGGTCGTAAAGCCCTCAATAGCGTGTGTTAGCGCATCAATCCCCGTGGCCGCTTTCAACGATGCTGGCATGCTCGCCATCATATCGGGATCGACGATGGCGACAAGCGGAATGTCATGCGGATCGACGCACACGAACTTGCGGCGTTTTTCTTCATCGGTAATGACGTAATTAATGGTGACTTCAGCGGCAGTGCCCGCGGTGGTAGGGATAGCGATAATGGGTACGGAGGGACGGCGAGTGGCGGCGACGCCTTCTAGGCTGCGGACATCGGCAAATTCGGGATTATTAATGATTATTCCGATCGCCTTACAGGTATCCTGCGGTGAACCGCCACCAATGGCGATGAGATAATCGGCCTGCGCTGCCTTGAAACGTTCTACGCCTTTTTTCACCACGCTAATGGTGGGATTGGGAATGACTTCATCGTAGATCTCGTAGGAAAGCCCGGCCAAGTCAAGCTTGTCGGTCACTTTCGTAGCGACACCAAATTTAACCAAATCTTTGTCTGTCACCAGCAGAGCTTTCTTAAACCCTCGCCGTTTTACTTCATCGACAATTTGAGCGATAGCGCCTGTGCCAAAATAGGATGTTTCGTTAAGAATCATTCTGTTAGCCATTATATGCCCCCAGTTAACGGTAATTTTGATAAATCGAAAGATAGATATTGCGTAATTCCCTGCTGTTAGGGTGACGAAAATAAGCGCTTAACGCCTTCCCTCGGTTGCCATATCACCCTATATGCTGGCATTGAGGTAAAGACTTCTGAGAATTAGCTCACAGAATTGCCATGATGAACAACGAGGGGAATATGAGGAAAAGGGAGTAGCGCAATACGGTTTGATTGAAAAAATCTAATTTAAGCTCGTTTTTATCATTAGATTATCTAATCCGAAAGGTGATTTTTTTCGTGTGTTATTATCTGATTTCTTCATATTTAATAGCATTAATATGTGTTTTTTGTTCTTTTAAATTAATTTATATCTACATTGTTTTGGTTATTTAGTTTTTATTGCTGATTTGTTTTTTGTGGGAGGTTATGGTTTTAAGGCTTTATATATACTTTATCTTATGTCTGAAGCTGTGGTTTAACCCAGGCTTCGGTGGTAAGTTCAGTCAAAAGATATCGTTTGCGTAGTGCGTTTTGTTCGCATAACGCCGTACGCATGAGAGGGATGGAAAATGGCAAAGCAGACCCCGCTGTATCAACAGCATCTGGTTGATGGCGCTAAAATGGTGGATTTTCACGGCTGGATGATGCCACTGCATTACGGTTCTCAACTGGATGAACACCACGCCGTGCGTCGAGAGGCCGGTATTTTTGACGTGTCCCACATGACAATCGTTGATTTGCACGGTGTGAGAACCCGTGAGTTTTTACGCTATCTGCTGGCAAATGATGTCGCCAAACTCACGCAGACGGGTAAAGCGCTTTATACCGGTATGCTGAATGCTTCCGGTGGCGTCATCGACGATCTGATCGTTTATTTTCTGACGGAAGACTATTTCCGGTTGGTCGTGAATTCCGCGACCCGCGAAAAAGATCTCGCCTGGATTAAGCAGCACGCGGCGCCGTTCAGCGTTGAAATTCGCGAACGTCAGGATCTGTCGCTGGTTGCCGTACAAGGCCCGTTAGCGCAGGAAAAAGTACGAAACCTCCTGAAGGAAATGGGCCTGAGTGAGGCGGATGTCGCGACACTGGCTAGTATGAAACCCTTTTTCGGCACCCAGATGGGCGATTTCTTCGTCGCGACGACAGGGTATACGGGCGAGGCGGGATATGAGATCGCATTGCCGAATGACCAGGTAATTAATTTTTGGCAACAGTTACTCGCAGCGGGTGTGAAACCCTGTGGGCTGGGCGCTCGTGATACGTTGCGGTTGGAAGCCGGAATGAACCTGTACGGACAAGAAATGGATGAAAGCATTTCGCCACTAGCGGCTAACATGGGGTGGACGATCGCCTGGCTACCGGAAGATCGCCAGTTTATCGGGCGTGAGGCCTTAACGCATCAGCGTGAAAAGGGCACCGAGCAATTGGTTGGTTTAGTACTGACGGAAAAAGGCGTATTGCGTAATGGGTTACCGGTGCGCTTTACCGACCGGGATGGCGTGATGCGTGAAGGCGTCATTACCAGCGGATCGTTCTCGCCGACGCTCGGCGTGAGTATCGCGCTGGCGCGTGTGCCGGTGGGAATTGGCGAACAGGCCATCGTACAGATCCGTCATCGGGAGCTACCTGTGCGTGTGACCAAACCCGGCTTTGTGCGTGCCGGAAAAGCCATCATTTAATAACGGCGATCATGGAATAACCGCTATCGTTTAATCGCAGTAGCGCTAAAGGGTTCACTATTTTAGGTAAGAGAGGATGCAATGAGTCATGTACCAGAGGAATTAAAATATACCACGTCACATGAATGGGTTTTGCACGAAGGCGAGGGGATTTATAGCGTGGGCATTACCGAACATGCCCAGGAACTTCTGGGGGACATGGTATTTATCGATTTACCGGAAGTGGGGACGGTCGTCGCAGCAGGCGATGACTGCGCGGTAGCGGAATCGGTAAAGGCGGCCTCAGATATTTATGCGCCCATCGGCGGTGAAATTGTGGAAGTCAATGACGAACTGGATAACGCGCCTGAACTGGTGAATAGCGCGCCTTATACCGACGGCTGGTTGTTTCGCATCAAAATTGCTGATGAGTCCGATTTAGATGAACTACTTGATGCCGAAGGCTATCAGGCATCGTTAGAAGAAGACGAGTAGTGATCGCGCCCCCGGTTTTGTTGAACCGGGGGCGTTTTGTTTGTGCGCCCGCGTCGTCTTTCAGCGCGGCAGCGATCTCGATTGAAGCAGGCACGATTGAAGCAGGAAATTACGGTAATGACCCAGACACTCAGTCAACTCGAACATGACGGCGCGTTTATCGAGCGCCATATCGGTCCTTCCGCCAGCCAGCAGCAGCACATGCTATCGGTTGTCGGCGCGACGTCGCTGGATGCGCTAATCCGCCAGATTGTCCCGGCGGACATCCAATTGCCCTGCCCGCCAGCAGTGGGGGAAGCGGTGGCCGAGCACCAGGCGTTGGCTGAGTTGAAGGCGATTGCAGGGCGCAATCAACGCTATAAAAGCTATATCGGTATGGGATATAGCGCGGTACTGATGCCGCCAGTGATTTTACGTAACATGCTGGAAAACCCAGGTTGGTATACCGCCTATACGCCGTATCAGCCGGAAGTCTCTCAGGGGCGGCTTGAGGCATTATTGAATTTTCAACAGGTCACACAGGATTTAACCGGGCTGGATTTGGCTTCCGCTTCGCTATTGGATGAAGCGACCGCAGCGGCGGAAGCGATGGCGATGGCGAAGCGCATCAGCAAGCTCAAGCAAGCCGACCGTTTCTTCATCGCCGCCGACGTGCATCCGCAAACGTTGGATGTGGTGCGAACTCGAGCGAAAACCTTCGGTTTCGAGATTGTGGTCGGCAAAGCGGAAGAGGCGCTGAAAGACGACGCGGTGTTTGGTGTACTACTGCAACAGATTGGGACGACCGGCGAGTTGCACGATTATAGCGATTTAATCGCGGCACTTAAGGCGCGCAAGGTCATCAGTTGTGTGGCGTCAGATATTATGGCGCTGGTGCTGCTGACCGCGCCGGGTAAGCAGGGGGCGGATATTGTCTTTGGTTCCGCACAGCGTTTCGGCGTCCCTATGGGTTACGGCGGCCCGCATGCCGCGTTCTTCGCCTGCCGTGACGAGCATAAACGCGCGATGCCGGGACGCATCATTGGCGTATCGCGCGATGCGGCGGGCAACACGGCATTGCGCATGGCGATGCAGACGCGTGAACAGCATATTCGCCGCGAAAAGGCGAACTCGAATATTTGTACTTCTCAGGTGCTATTGGCCAATATCGCAGGGATGTATGCGGTATTCCACGGGCCGGAAGGGCTAAAACGCATTGCGTCGCGCATCCACCGTTTGACCGATATTCTGGCGGCGGGGCTCACACAGGGCGGTCTGCTGCTACGCCATCGTAGCTGGTTCGACACGTTGACGATTGAAGTAGCGGACAAAGACGCGGTGCTCAGTCGGGCATTAAGCTTTGGTATCAACTTGCGCAGCGATTTGGCAGGTGCCGTGGGCATCACGTTGGATGAAGCGACCACGCGTGAAGACGTATTGACGCTGTTTGCAGTGCTGCTAGGTGACGATCACGGTTTGGATATTGAGGCGCTGGATGCAGCGGTTAACCAGCAAGCGGCAACTATCCCTGCCGGATTGGTGCGCCAGGACGCGATTCTGACGCATCCGGTTTTCAACCGTTATCATAGTGAAACGGAGATGATGCGCTATCTGCATCGTCTCGCGCGTAAGGATCTGGCGCTGGATCAGGCGATGATTCCGCTGGGTTCCTGCACCATGAAGCTTAACGCCGCGGCGGAAATGCTGCCGATTACCTGGCCGGAATTTGCTGAACTGCATCCGTTCTGCCCGCCTGAACAGGCGCTGGGTTATCGTCAGATGATCGAGCAACTATCCGGCTGGTTGGTACAACTAACGGGCTATGACGCAGTGTGCATGCAGCCCAATTCGGGCGCGCAGGGGGAATATGCCGGGATGCTGGCGATCCGCCGCTATCATGAAAGCCGCAATGAAGCCGACCGCAATATCTGCCTGATCCCCAGCTCTGCCCATGGCACTAATCCGGCGTCGGCGCAGATGGCGGGTATGCGCGTGGTGGTGGTGTCCTGTGACAAACAGGGCAATATCGACCTGCACGATCTACGGGAGAAAGCGCAGGCGGCGGGCGAACACCTTTCTTGTATCATGGTGACGTATCCGTCTACCCACGGCGTCTACGAAGAGACAATCCGGGAAGTGTGTCAGATCGTGCATCAATACGGCGGTCAGGTGTATCTCGATGGTGCGAATATGAACGCCCAGGTTGGCATTACGTCACCGGGTTACATCGGCGCAGACGTATCGCACCTGAACCTGCATAAAACCTTCTGTATCCCGCATGGTGGCGGTGGGCCGGGCATGGGGCCGATTGGCGTCAAAGCGCATCTGGCGCCGTTTGTGCCAGGTCATCAGGTGGTCAAAATCGCAGGTGTGCTGACGGAACAAGGCGCTGTCTCCGCAGCACCATTTGGTAGTGCGTCCATCTTGCCGATTAGCTGGATGTACATTCGGATGATGGGCGCGGAAGGGCTGAAAAAGGCCAGCCAGATGGCGATCCTGAACGCTAACTATATTGCAACACGCTTGCAGCAGGCGTATCCGGTGCTGTACACCGGCCGTGACGGGCGTGTCGCACACGAGTGTATTCTGGATATTCGTCCGCTCAAGGAAAGCACGGGAATTAGCGAAATGGATATTGCCAAACGTCTAATTGACTACGGTTTTCATGCCCCGACGATGTCGTTTCCGGTCGCGGGTACGCTGATGGTGGAACCAACGGAATCAGAAAGTCAGGTTGAGATCGATCGCTTTATCGCTGCGATGCTGGCGATCCGCGCTGAGATCGATCGCGTCGCTCAGGGGGAATGGCCGCTGGACGACAACCCATTGGTTAACGCACCGCATACGCAGGCGGAACTGGTCGCGGACTGGACGCACCCGTACAGCCGCGAACTGGCGGTATTCCCGGCAGGGAGCGAACACAAATACTGGCCGAGCGTGAAGCGCCTGGATGATGTGTACGGCGATCGTAACCTGTTCTGTTCATGTGTGCCAATAAGCGACTATTAATCGCGTAGTTGAATAACCTGGCCTCGCCGGTGTTTGTAGCCTGCGAGGCTATATCTAGTTAGCCAGAAAACTATTTACCTCCGAAATCAAAATGTCATTAAACTGACGCCCCCGTGACATGCTAGTGCTTTAGGGTATCGCCCTCTGTTTCACTCTGAGCGATCCTTGAGTTATGCGTGCAAAATATTTTCCCTACCTTGTACTGTTACCAACGCTGATTTTTTTACTTGCTTTTACCTATTTCCCTCTCGTGCGTTCGGTTATTGACAGCCTGTATGACACCCGGCTGAATGCCGATGCGCCGCTGTTTGTTGGGCTGGATAATTTTGTGCGCCTGGTGCAGGACGCCGTGTTTTGGCAGGCTCTTCTGAACAATGCGCTGTATATCCTGATGACGGTAGTGCCCGGCGTGCTGCTGGCGCTGGTGCTCGCGGTGCTACTGTGGGAAAACACGCGTGTGAATCGCTGGCTACGCACCGCCTTCTTTTTTCCAATGATTATTCCGCTGGTGAGCGCCGCGACGCTGTGGCTTTTTATCTTTATGCCGGGGCTGGGGCTGTTGGATTACTATCTGGCGAAAGTGTTTGGCCCGATGAACAACAACTACCTCGGCATGAGTAATAGTGCGCTGGTGGCAGTAAGCGTCATCGGTATCTGGAAATTTGCCGGCTATTACATGCTGTTTTTTCTCGCCGGTCTGCAAGCGATTTCCGCTTCCGCTCGCGAGGCGGCGCTGATGGAAGGGGCTTCGCGGCGTCAGGTGTTTTTCTACGTCACGCTGCCGCTATTGCGGCCAACCATCGCCTTTGTGGTCACCATTGCCTTTATTTACGCCATTACCCAAATCGACCATGTTGCGGTGATGACGCGCGGCGGGCCGAATAACGCCACGACTGTGCTGCTCTATTACATCCAGGATCTGGCGAATGATACGCACGATCTGGGCAAAGCTTCCGCCGCGACGTTCCTGACGCTGGTGATGCTATTCGCTTTTTCCATTATGAATCTGAAAGTGCTGGAGAAGGGAGCACATTATGAGCGCTGAGAATCAAATCGTTGACGTTCGGAGCGTAAAGAATCCGTGCGTTGCGGGATTAAGCACGTCCAATCCGCTGCGTACCACATCGCGATTTACGCTGCCATTGCTATTGATATGTGCCGCACTGCTCTGGATCAGTCCATTTATCTGGATGCTGTCTTCTTCCATCAGCGCCAGTAGTTTTGGTGAAGACATGGCTTCGTTGCTACCACGATTCCCGCTGACGCTCGATAACTTTCGCGATGCGTGGGACAGCGCTGACTGGGTAAGGCTTTACGCTAACACGCTGATTTTTGCGGTCGGTACGTTTCTGGTTCAGTTGGTGACGATCACCACGGCCGGCTACATCTTTGCCTACCACGAGTTTCGCGGCAAAACGCTGCTGTTTTACCTGCTGCTGATTCAACTGATGATCATGCCCGTCGTCATGATGGTGCCGAACATGATGACGCTCAAGCAGCTTGGCCTGCTCAATACGCTGACCGGTGTGATGATGCCGTATTTCGCTTCGGCATTTGGTGTGTTTCTGATGCGCCAGGCGTTTCTCAATATTGCTAAAGAGATCGAAGAAGCGGCGTTGATGGAAGGTTGCCGCTGGTGGCAGGTGGTGTTTCACGTCCTGATCCCAATGACCTGGCCGTCGATACTGGCCTTTGCCACGGTCAGCATCACGTATCACTGGAACGAATATCTCTGGCCGCTGATGGTGCTCAACGATCCAGACAAACAGGTGCTGACCATTGGGTTAGTGTCGTTCGCGATGGGCGCTGAGTCTGGCGGGCAGTGGGGATTGATTTGCGCAGGTACGTTGTTGGTATGCCTGCCACTGATGATCGCTTTTATTGTGTTTCAGAAGCAATTTCTGAGTAGTTTCGGTTTCTCGGGCATTAAGTAAATCGTCTACGGGCGAAATATAGAGGTGGTTGTTATGTTGTTGGCACAGATTTCCGATCTGCATTTTCGCAGTGAAGGACGAAAACTTTATGAATTTATTGATATTAATGGAGAAAACGCCAAAGTCATTAACCAGCTAAACGCATTGAGCGAACGGCCTGATGCGGTGGTGATTAGCGGCGATATTGTCAACTGTGGACGCCCACAAGAGTATCAGATGGCACAGCGCGTGTTGCAGATGTTGGATTACCCGCTGTATGTCATCCCTGGCAACCATGATGATAAAGCGTATTTCCTGGATGCGATGCGTCCGCTGTGCCCGTTATTGGGTGACGATCCGGAAAATATTCGTTATGCCGTGGACGATTTTCCGCTGCGTTTATTATTCATCGATACCAGTTTGACCGGGCAGTCGAAAGGATGGCTCACGCCGTCCACGCTGAGCTGGCTAGCGCAACAATTGCAGGATCACCCAACGCGCGAAACGACGATCTTCATGCATCATCCACCGCTCCCATTAGGATCTGCACAGATGGATCGGATCGCCTGCGAAAACGGACATGAACTGCTGATGCTGATCGAACGTTTCCCGCAACTCACTCGCGTATTCTGCGGGCATACGCATCGTTTGATTATGACGCAGCACCGGCAGGCGATTATTGCCACCGTACCGGGTACCGTCCATCAGGTTCCGTATTTTTACGAAGATGACGCACCCTATTACAACCTGGAACCCGCCAGCGTGGTGATGCATCGCTATGTACCGCAAACTGGGCTAGTCAGCTATAGCCAGTCGATCGCGTCCTACCCTGGGCCTTTCCTCTACGATCCGCGTATCAGTTGTCCGGTGGATGCATAATGGCGGCGATTCAATTACGTAATATCAGCAAACGCTTCGAGCAGACTCAGGCGCTGGCCTCGCTGTCATTGGATATCGCTGACGGCGAATTTTTAGTGTTGGTTGGGCCGTCCGGCTGTGGGAAAAGTACACTGTTACGCATGCTGGCGGGTCTGGAAGCGGTGAGTGACGGGCAAATTCTGCTGGGTGACGACGACATCACGACGTGGAGCCCCAAACAGCGTAATTTCTCTATGATCTTCCAGAATTACGCGCTGTTTCCACATTTAACCGTTGAGCAGAACATCACCTTTGGGATGCGGATGCGCGGCGAGCCGAAAGCGGACTATCCACAGCGGGTACAGCGTGTTGCCAGCCTGCTCCAACTTGAGCCATTACTCAAGCGCAAGCCGGGGAAACTGTCCGGCGGTCAGCGTCAGCGCGTGGCGATGGCGCGGGCGATCGTGCGCGATCCCCGTTTGTTTCTGATGGATGAGCCGTTGTCGAATCTGGATGCCCGCCTGCGTAGCGATGTGCGCGACGGTATTATGGATCTGCATCGACAGTTGCAAACGACCACCGTTTACGTCACGCACGATCAGATCGAAGCGATGACGATGGCGGATAGGATCGCTGTACTGGATCGCGGCGTGTTGCAGCAAGTGGGTACACCGGAACAACTGTATTCTCGTCCTGCGAACGTTTTTGTGGCTGGTTTTATTGGTACACCGGCGATGAACATGGTGACGTTGTCCTGCGATAACGGCCATGCCTTATTTCCAACCTTGCCGGTGGCGTTGCCCGTTAGCGAAGAAACTCACTCACTCACCAGTGTGCTACTGGGCATTCGGCCTGAGCATATTACCGATCACGCCACGTCAGATGGCGCGTTATCGTTATCGGGAACGGTGAAGCAACGGGAATTATTCGGCGCTGAGTATTTGATTCATGTCGATACGCCGTTGGGGGTAATTCGCTATCGGCGGCCAAATCGCGCTGGCGTGCCGGATGTCGGTACTTTTATTGAGCTTCATTTTTCACCGCAAGATTGTCATTGGTTTTCCGGGCAAACCGCCCGTAATTTATCCCAGGAGAAAATAAATGCGTAAGCCTCATATGATGGCGTTGGCAATCACTTTGCTCATGTCAGGTTCTGCTCTGGCGAAAGAAAAGATTGATTTTATGTTCCCCGCGCCGGTTGATGGCAAGTTAACGATGGAAATGACGCGCATCATCAAAGAATACAACCAATCTCAGGATCAGGTTGAAGTGCGTGGCATTTTCACTGGCGGTTACGACACGACTAAAGTGAAAGCGGAAGCCGCCGCCAAAGCGGGCGATCCGCCAGCATTGGTGATTATGTCGGCAAACTTTACCGCCGATCTGGTTATCAAAGATGAAATCCTGCCGATGGACGAACTGTTCAAATATGGCAACGAAAAGGCCACGCCTTTCCTGACCAAAAACTTTTGGCCAGCGCTACACCAGAACGCACAGGTGATGGGCGTGACGTATGCGATTCCATTTCACAACTCGACGCCGATCCTCTATTACAACGAAGATATGCTGAAGAAGGCGGGTATTAACGAACCGCCCAAGAATTGGGATGAGGTAGTTGCGGTCGCGAAGAAATTGACCGATCCGGCGAAAGGGCAGTGGGGCATTATGATTCCGTCAACGAACGATGATTATGGCGGCTGGATGTTATCCGCACTGACGCGAGCTAACGGCGGGGCATATTATAATGCCGACTATCCGGGAGAAGTCTATTACAACTCAGCGTCGACCAAAGGCGCACTTCAGTTCTGGCGCAATTTAGTCTACCGCGACAAGGTGATGCCAGCGGGCGTGCTGAATTCCAAGCAGATCAGCGCCGCGTTTTTCTCCGGCAAATTGGGGATGGCGATGCTAAGCACCGGCGCGTTAGGGTTTATGCGCGAAAACACCAAAGATTTTACGCTTGGTGTGGCGATGATGCCGGAAAAAGAGCGTCGTGGTGTGACTATCGGCGGGGCAAGTCTGGTGAGCTTTAAGGGGATTTCCGAGGAGAAAAAGAAAGCAGCCTGGCAGTTTATGAGCTATCTGGTCAGCCCTGAGGTCAGCGGGAGCTGGAGCCGTTTTACCGGTTATTTCGCACCGCGTATGGCGGCCTACGATCTGCCGGAAATGAAAGATTATCTGGCGAAAGATCCACGCGCGGCCATTGCATTGTCACAGTTGCAATATGCTCATCCGTGGTATGCAACCTATGAAACGGTCGCGGTACGCAAGGCGATGGAAAATCAGCTAGCGGCACTGTTGAATGATCCAGCGAAAAAGGTGGAAGATGCGGCCGCTGCGGCACAAAAAGAAGCGGATAGCATAATGAAGCCGTATGTAGATCAAACGGCGTTGCGCGAAGTGAAATAACAGAGGCGGTGCCTTTCTCTGGCCGACAGCCAATGGACGCAGACGGTAACGTCTGCGTCCATTGGCAATAAGCGTTTCAGCGGAAAAGACTGTTTCTGGCCGAAGAAATTTTCTACGGCAGTGTGAGAAAGCAACGAGGCGCTGTTCCTTTAAAGCAACCACCCTTTGGTTTTCGCCTCTTCCAGATGCGCTTTAAGGTAGCGCCACAGTTCTGGGTTGATGTTAGCGATAAACGCGGCGCGATCGAGAACCTGTTCCAGACGGATGCCGTTTTCTATCCAACTTTGCCCGCCATTGTGCAGGTTCATCAGCATCGGCATGAGGCGATCGAGCATCATAGCGAACTGGGCGCTCGGGGTTTGATTGGCCTCATATTCTTCCCACAAGGCATGGAATTGTTGACGTTGCGGTTCCGGCAACAGGCCAAAAATACGTGTAGCGGCGGCGACTTCACGGTCGTGAATCGCCAGGCGCGCAGAGAGATCGTACACCAGTACATCGCCCGCATCGACTTCGACAATGTCATGAATCAGCGCCATTTGGATCACGCGATGAATGTCTACGTTTTCACCGGCATAGGGCGCGAGCGCCATTGCCGCGACGGCAAAGTGCCAACTATGCTCGGCGGAATCTTCGTGACGTTCACTGCCAATAATCTTATTACGGCGTTGCACGCTTTTTAATTTATCGATTTCTATCAGAAAGCCAAACACCTCGGTCAGGGAGCCGAAATTAAGAAGGGATGGAGAAGATGACATGAAACGCGTACCTCTTGCAGAGAAATAGTATGCAGTGACAACGACAGAAAGGCGCTCTAAGCGTCAGAACCGGATGGCGACCAACGCAAAATAATAGACAACGACGATGCCTTTCAAAAAATAGAGAGAATATCTAAGCTGACCATTGTAGGGGATGTTATGCAGGATTGACATGCATGATTACCCCTCTGATGGACGATCGCGCAGGGAAAATTTCAGCTTACAGATGTACACTGAAATGCTTCTCGGTTAATCTGTTCAGGATAACGTCTGCCATATCCGGTATGAGGGGCGGAAACCTCGGGAGGGATAGTATGGCTGATGGCGTTATGGAATAGGTTCGTTACTGAATGAATGCTGTGGAACGGTAGATGGCAAAAAATGTACAAGCGTCGGAATATTCGCCGGCAGAAGAAATTGCGAATAGCATTAGCCATGGAATCGGTGTGATTTTTGGTATTGTAGGCTTGGTTTTACTGTTGGTGCAGGCGGTCAATCGCGACGTCGGTAGTCTGGCAATCACCAGCTATAGTCTCTATGGCGGTAGTATTATCCTGCTTTTTCTGGCGTCGACGCTGTACCACGCGATCCCTTCGGCGCGCATCAAACCCTGGCTAAAGAAATTCGACCACTGTGCTATCTATCTATTGATTGCCGGAACCTACACGCCATTTTTGCTGGTCGGGCTAAATTCCCCGCTGGCGCATGGCTTAATGGTGGTCATCTGGGTTATGGCGCTGTTGGGGGTGATCTTCAAACTGGCGTTTGCCCACCGTTTTGAAGTACTGTCGCTGATGACCTATTTGGTGATGGGCTGGCTATCTTTAGTCGTTATTTATCAGATGATGATGAAATTGGCGCCGGGAAGCGTAACGCTACTGGCCGTGGGCGGTGTAGTGTACACGTTGGGCGTTATTTTCTACGTCTGCAAACGCATTCCCTATAATCACGCAATTTGGCACGGGTTTGTGCTGGGCGGCAGCGTCTGCCACTTTCTGGCGATTTATCTTTATATTTAATCTTTGGTTGCGGGGAGATGGCGTAAGACGAGCAATGATAATCGTTCGATTGTAAAAACGTTTAGGTCCTGTTACCCGCCTATCCCATTATTAGGTACGCCGTAAAACCCCGCCTTTTGGGGCGGGAAGGATGTCAACGGCGTGATATTTTTAATCAGTTATTTCATAAGGTAGCGGCTGAATTGCGAGTCGGCTGTCTACGTCGCCACGAACGCGCAAAATGTGCTCGGCGGTGAGATCGTTGTTTAACACGGCCTGTACCCAAACTTCACCATTCTGCAATTGGCTAGCCGCCAATACCGTTCCTGTTCGACGCCAGTTATCACCAAGCTGTAATTCAAGATCGTCTCCAGCTTGGGGGATCTGACCCGCTTTTCCCGCTAACCAATAAAGCGCACGCTTATTCGCACCGCGATATTTTGCCCGAGCGACCATTTCCTGTCCGGCATAACATCCTTTACTGAAGCTGATGCCATTGAGTGCCTGTAAATTAGTTGCTTGTGGAATGAACTGCCCGCTGTTGGCACTGTCAATGATGGGAAGCCCCGCTTCAATATCCAGCGTTAGCCATTGTTGGCTGTCATGTAAACTGACGCTGTCACCGAGCTGTTCGAGTAGCGACGTACTTTGCTCAGGCGAAAGCGCCAACAGAAAACGTTCTGTAGGGTGGGCAAAATGTAATAAGGTTGCCCCTTCATGTTGTACGACAGCGTGCTCGGCGTCTGGAAGTTGAGGGTATATCGACGCCAGCCGCGCGCGGATACCCGCACCTGCGGCACCAAGCAGGATGGTGCTATCGTCCGGCGTGATGGTGGTTTTCGAGAAAACCGCATATTTTTTCAGTTCGCTTAGCTGCGCGTCGCGGAGATTGCGGCGTTCAATGTAAGCCAGGCCCTCGCCGCGATGAAACAGGCGTAAGTTGCTCCACATTTTTCCTTTTGCGTCGCAATGGGCGCAAAGGACGTGCCGCTCATTAGCCAGCGCGTTGACATCAGCAGTGACCTGTCCCTGAAGATAGGAGACGGTGTCTGGCCCGACTAACGTGACCAACGCCCAATCGTCGAGCGAGATCAGCGTCGCGGTCAATTGGGCTGACGCAACCGGAGGGTGTGATGCAAAAGGACGTTGATAAGTCGTATGTTGGTTAACCATAGAGTACGATCCTACGCTAAGGGCGATGCCCGAATGGCCTAATGGTAAAAGAGCGGTCAGGGTTTGCAAGGGGTTATTCTCGCCGCGTGATAGCCTGGCCTATTCCGATGTATAGGAAGGTGCTCTTCGTTTTTCTTATGGGTAAACTATGTCAGAATGTTACTATTAGTTGAAACCCGCTACCGGAATCAGGGTACACTAGCGATAAGTGGCGATAACAAGGCAGACATGAAACATGGAAATCGATAATAAATCACGTATTCATTGGGCGTGTCGTCGTGGTATGCGTGAACTGGATATCGCGATCATGCCCTTTTTCGAGCATGACTATGACACACTCAGTGACAGTGATAAGCACACGTTTGTCCGACTGTTACAAAGCGACGATCCTGATTTATTTAACTGGTTGATGAACCACGGCGAGCCGCAGGACGAAGAGCTAAAACGCATGATTTCTCTTATTCAGACGCGAAATAAAGATCGTGGCCCAGTGGCAATGTGATCTCCGCGTTTCCTGGCGAATGCAGCTACTCTCATTGATGGTGCATGGCCTCTTAGTGTTACTTATTCTTCTGGCGCCGTGGCCGGATGGTTACGCGTGGCTGTGGCTGTGTCTGGTCACGATGGTGATGTTTGGTTTTATCCGCAGCCAACGCAATATCAAATCGCGACACGGAGAAATCGCGTTGCTTAGCGAAACCACGTTGGATTGGCGGCAGCAAGAGTGGCGAATCGTGAAACGGCCGTGGTTGCTGAAGCATGGTGTATTATTGTCATTGCAGGCGGTAAATGGTAAAGACAGGCGACAACTATGGCTGGCATCGGACAGCATGGGTGAGGATGAGTGGCGTCATTTGCGTCAGATCCTGTTGCAACAGAAACGCTGGGCAAGATAGCGGTTACGCTATGTTTTTATTCGGTCATCGTTTGACTGTATTTCGAAATATATTGAGTATCATTGATGATTAAGCCCGCCGTACAAAAAACAGGTCTGCATCCTCGCAACCGTCATCGCGATCGTTATGATTTCCCCGCGCTCAAGCAGTGCTACCCGGCATTAACCCAGTTTGTGAGGGTGAATGCCTATGGCGATGAGTCAGTGGATTTTGCTAATCCTGACGCGGTAAAAGCGCTGAATCAGGCGCTGCTGCGGTATTTTTATCAAATTGAACACTGGACGATCCCCGAGGGGTTTCTGTGTCCGCCCATTCCGGGCCGTGCCGATTATATTCACCATCTGGCCGATGTGCTGGCGGAAGATAACCATTCGGTGGTGCCGCAGGGAGCCTCAATATTAGATATCGGCTGCGGCGCTAACTGTATTTATCCGCTAATTGGGCACCGCGAGTATGGTTGGCGTTTCACCGGCAGCGAAATTAATCCGTTGGCTATGAAGGCAGCTAATGAGACGATTGAGGCGAATCCTGGTTTGAATCGCTCGATTCGTCTGCGCCGTCAGAAAAATAGTCAGGCGGTGCTAGTCGGCGTTATACACAAGAACGACACGTTTGATGCCGTTATGTGTAATCCGCCGTTTCATTCCTCTGCCCAAGAGGCTCACGAGGGATCGCAGCGTAAGCGACATCATCTGGGGCTGGACACGCGATCGCCGCTAAATTTTGGCGGTCAGCAGGATGAGTTGTGGTGTGAGGGAGGAGAATCCGCCTTCATTGGTCAGATGATCAAGGAAAGCGTTGGTTTTGCCCGCCAGTGTCTGTGGTTTACCTCGCTGGTGTCACGCAAAGAAAACGTGCCGGCGATTTACCGCGCGTTGGAAGCGGTTGGTGCGGAGCAGATCAAAACGAAAGACATGGCGCAAGGCCAAAAGCAAAGTCGCTTTGTCGCCTGGAGCTTTCTGAATAGCGCCGCCCGCGCTCGCTGGTTTCACAAACGCTAAACGACATCATGACTACGGATACTTGTCATCGGGATATTCGCAGCAATGCTATTGCTATGAGGTTTGCATCCGCCAACAACATGTCCACGAGCACGATTAAAACCAGCTTTGCAATGAATCCCGTAGGTTGGGTGGAGGGATTAGAGGCGCACCTGTATTTAGGTAACTAGAGATCTAGTCGATCTCTAACACCTGTTGAGTGTCCTAGATAATTCAATTCTCCGTATCGTATGTTAGATCCCGCCGTCCGCCATTAACCTTAAAGGCCGCTGGCTGGAGGAGTCGGGGTTTATGACCGGGATGCCGATAACCGTGACGGTGGAGCGGGGAAGGATGATTATTGAGACCGAGATTAATCTCTGACGCCGCACATCAAGGAATAAATAGCAGATAAAAATAAAGCCGGAAGAATCGTTGGGATCGCTTCCGGCTTTTATTTATTCGTAGACTTTTGCAGCCATTAATATATCTGCAAAAACTTTCCAGTTTGTATCTTTCGGTATAGGCTGGTTGGTATTTTCATAATATCCATCCATGTCTTCTATCCATGAGGCTATTGCTTCTAGATAAGATGGTAAATCTTTATTTTCCCATTCATCGGGATTTTCTTTAAAATCTTTAGCCAAAGCAGATATAAGTTTAACAAGATCATCTTTACTGCTAATCGGGAACAATTCATCTAACATTTCATCCACCTATGATTTTCCTCACGCCATCTCCCATTTTAAGGATGATGCTTTTTCCATCGGTTCTTGTAGTCATTTTCCACATCTGACTTGCTATTTCTCTAGGAGTAGCCCATTGGACCGGTACTTTATCAAGGCCAGCAATTTTAAATGCAGCCAAACGACGATGATCTAGTGTCCATATTTTCCCTGAAGGATCTTTCCATACTTTAATCGCAGGTAAATCCGATGCTTTCAATGAGCCATTAGATGGAGCTTTAGCATTATCTAAAACAGTATGAGCGCCCGTTTGATTTTTAATCGAGCTTTGCATGAAATGAATATCTTTAGGATTTAAACTACATTCTGCCAACCCCAATGGATCAGCCCATGTAATTGGATTTGGCGCGTACTGATAGTTATCATCCCCACCCAGCACCCCTATCGGGTCAGGTGAGATATAACAGCCACCGCTCGGGTCGTAATACCGAAATCGGTTATAGCATAAGCGGCTCTCCTCGTCACGGTATTGTCCGGCAAACGCCAGCCCCGGATCAAGATTTTCTGTCTTATCCGTATAGCGCTGGCCCCATAACGTGGCGCGCGGCGCCAGCCAGCGCAGTTCGCCTTGCGGAGTAAAGATAGCCTGCGGTTCGCCATTATGCCCACTGGTGACAAAATCCGTTTCCCAACTTGCGGTTGCGCGCTCACGCTGCTGCACCAGCAACTCCCAGCCGTTGTGTACCCAATGGCGGCGGCTGATAAGCTGCTTGTCGCGATAGTGCCGCACTTCGGCTATCTGGTCGCCGTCCCACAGTCACCACCTTAACGGTACCTGACACAGCTCACCCGTGACCCTGCAAATAGGAAAACGTGTAGATTCACTTCTTAGATAGATAGTGAGATAAAAACCCCCTCCTTGATATTAATTAAAAACCAGTAGCCAACCATTACCCATCAATGAGAACTGCTAAATTTTACCAATTAAAAGAGGTTTTCCCTTAACCCCTCCCCATGGATCATCCAATAAATATTCAGGATTAACCTCCTTTTTAGCAGGTACAAATGTGAATTTATAAAATATTTCATCACCTTCACATATCTCATAGTAGAGAGAATATATCTCAGTCTCAAAATTCAAATTTACTTTGAACTTCTCTGTAGCAGAAGCCACCTCAACATTATCTTTATTGCTCACATGAAATGGCACAACAATGCAACGCTGACAATTTTCATCAATATCAAAAGCAGAGGAAATAGACACAATTACATTTGCACCGAAAGCATCTTCAGGGAGCGGATCAAATACAACATAATCCTTATATAAAAGAGCTCCCTGCTCAATATTCCCTTTACCCCATGAGCTTAATTGCTCATCAAATGTTCTTGATCTTATTAAAATCTGACCATGTGAAATTAGCAAATCGAATTTCTGGGTTTCATTGAGCATAATTAGAAAATCTCCACTTTTATTCTAGTTCCATCAGGCAAATCCGACAAAATACTACCAATGCTTGAGCCGGCGCCGCGATTATCACCAGGATTAATATACCTGACACTTGCACCACTTCCGCCCTCTTTAAACATAGCCATTGGCCATTCGTCACGATCATACCCAGTCTTTGTCTTTACATCTTTTAAACTCACTTTCCTATTCAACTTGGCGGTTCCTCTATTGATAGTCACGATATCCGGGTGCCCCTTCCCAATAGCGTCATCAATATGACCAAATGTTTGCGGATATTCAGTACGCTTCAACTTTAAGATGTAATCATAATCCTTGGAGGATGATTTTATTAAGGAACAACCAGCTAACCCAAACGGATCAACCCAGTCCAGTGGGTTATGCACATACCCGTAGTTATTCTCACCACCCAAAATACTCACAGGGTCAGGTGAGATATAACAGCCACCGCTCGGGTCGTAATACCGAAATCGGTTATAGCATAAGCGGCTCTCCTCGTCACGGTATTGTCCGGCAAACGCCAGCCCCGGATCAAGATTTTCTGTCTTATCCGTATAGCGCTGGCCCCATAACGTGGCGCGCGGCGCCAGCCAGCGCAGTTCGCCTTGCGGAGTAAAGATAGCCTGCGGTTCGCCATTATGCCCGCTGGTGACAAAATCCGTTTCCCAACTTGCGGTTGCGCTCTCACGCTGTTGCACCAGCAACTCCCAACCGTTGTGTACCCAATGGCGGCGGCTGATAAGCTGTTTGTCGCGATAGTGACGCACTTCGGCTATCTGGTCGCCGTCCCACAGATAGCGGATGTCGTCCGCCTTCTGGTCGCAGCGTTTGCCGATGCGGCGGCCGAACGGGTCGTAACGATAGAACCAGCGTTCGCCATTCGGCGTGTCGACGACCCGCAACTGGTTACGGCTGTCCCAGCGGTAGTGCCATACCTGTGGGCGATAGCCCGGCTGCACCACCTGTTTGCGAATGAGCCGTCCGGCCTTATCGTACTGGTAGTGCGTGTTGTCCTGCTGGGTGAGTCGCCCAGCCTGCCAGTCGGTCAGGCGTGTCGCCGCCTGTGGTAAACCGCTGCGGGTGTAACGGTACTCTTCCTCGGTGTTGATGGTGCGCCCCGCACCGCCACTCAGGACGGCCAGCACGCGCCCGCTGGCGTCAAGCTTGTAGCCTGCCGCCTCACGGTTGCGCCGCGTGCCTATCAGGTTGCCCGCGCCGTCATAGAGGTATTCCCGCGTCTGGGTCGGTTGCAGACGACCATCCACCGTTGGCCCGCTCCGCTCCCGCGTTAACCAACCCATGACATCGTATTCACGCTGCTGAGCAAAACCGCCGCTGCCGTGGCGGGTCACTTCGCGCCCGGCCGCATCATGCGTCAGCGTCAGCGCCGCGCCGTCCGGCAACATGACCTGACGCAGTTCGCCCGTGGCGCTGTAGCCAAAGGTGCTGGTCAGCGCTGCGCCGTCTTCCTCTCCTTCCCAGGCCAGACTCCGGGTGACGGAGTGCGAGGTGTCCAGGTATTGACGCCGGATGACCGTGCCGCTGTTGCGCTCTTCGACCACACGGTCACACTCGTCATACGTCAACAGTACATGACCGGTGGCGGACGCGACTTCGATAAGCCGACCCGCCGCATCATAACGATAGCGCAGGGTGTCGTCCGGCGCCGTCTCCTTTATCAGCAGCCCACGCCCGTCATACAGGAAGTGCCGGGTTTCTCCTTCACCGTTGCGAACGGTGATGCAGTTGCCGTCTTCGTCATAGCCGTAGTGGGTCTCCGTACCCGCCGTGTCCCGTTCGCGTATAACCCGACCGTCCGCATCCAGCCACCATTGCCACTGGCTGCCGTCCGGTGCGGTAACGCCCACCAGTTGCTGGCTTTCCTTGTCATATTCATACCGCCAGGTACGTCCTGCCGCATCGGTACGTGATACCAGCAGGTCGAACGCCCCGTAGCCTTGCTCCCACTCTGCGCCGTTGCCGTCAGTGTAGACCTGCAAGTTGTGATGTTTGTCGTAGCGGCGCTTCTCCTCCCTGCCGTCCGGACGTACCAGTTGCTCCGGCAGTTGCCAACTGGCACGGCGGTAGCCAAGGCGATAGGTCGCACCATCCGCCCGTGTCCAGGTCGTTAGCCGGTCCTGCTGGTCGTAGCGCAATTGCTGGGTCCGGGACTCGGCATCGGTGGCGCTCAGCAACCGCTGACGGTGGTCATAGCACAGGTTGGCCTGCACTCGCCCTTGTTCATCACTGACCTCCGTTAACAGGCCGTAGCGGTTCCAGGTAAAGCGCACCTCACGGTTGGCGGGGCCGGTCAGACACTGCGGATTGCCTTTGCCGTCATACTGCCAGTCCCAATGACGCCCGAGCGGGTCAGTGATGCCAACCAGTCGCTCGTGGTCGTCGTATGCGTAATGCCATTGGTGGCCGCTACCGTCGGTAAAGAGGCTAACCAGCCCGGTGTCATCTTGGTAAGCGAACTCAACTACCCGCCCCGCCGGGGATATTTCCCGCAGCAGGTTGCCGACATCGTCATACTCATAGCGGGTGATATGCCCAAGCGGAGATTTCTGCCACGCCATCAGGCACAACGCATTAAAGCCGTATTCATGGCGCTGCCCCCGCCCGTCGGTCATCACCACGCGGTCGGCCAGATACGCAAAACGCGCCGTCAGATAGCCGTCGGCGCAGGTGGTGTAAACGCAGCGACCAAGCGCGTCATATTCGTACCGTGCCCAGGTCTTGTCATTGTCGTGCCAGCGCGTCAGACGCTGGTGCTTATCGTAGTCATAGGACAAGCGATACCCCTGCGCCGCATCCGCTTCGACCAATCGGGCACCTTCATCCTGACGATACTCGGCCAGAATGGTTTTCTGACCACCATCAATGCGCTGGACCTGACGCAGAAACTCCCCCCGCCACACTAGTAGCAGTTCAATGCCGTCGCTGTGTTGTATCTTGCGCAGGTAGCCTTTGGGGTCGCGGAGAAAGTCGATTCGATTCTGGTGGTTGTCGGTAATAGCCGACAATAGCAACTGGTCACCGTGTTTGACGGTAAAGGCACGCCAGGTCTGGCTGTCGCGGTGCCACAGATGAAAACCGTTATGCCGCCGCAGCAGCTTGAATTCGGGGTATTCGGCGCAGTACACCACGATGGCACCGAGCCCGAAGGTGAAATCAATGTCATAGCCCTGTGCCAGGGTGATAGTGACATGAGTGTCGCCATCATCTTGACTAACGGTAGCGACCTCGCTCCAGCTATCCTGCCAGCCATGTCCCAGCAGACCGACGTGGGTACTGCCAGAGCGGTAGGTGCGTTCGAACACTAGCGGGATGGTCTGCCCCAGTTCGATATCGATGCGGCGTTCAATCACCTCACCGCTGGCAATATACACCGGGTCCTTCTTGAAGGCTTTGGCCGCTTGTGTCACCCGCGCCCGGCCCTTGTTCGCCTTAAATGCCCGGGTGGCGCAACGTGTCTTTTGCTTGAGACGCTTACCTGCCCAAAGTGCACCAGCGCCCAGTCCTTTCATCACCGCTTTGGGGCCGCGGAAGAATAACTTCCCCAACCCGCGAAACAGGCCGCGGCTTGGAGGCACCAGAAATTCCACCGCAATCAGCAGCGCTTTCTGCCAGCCGCTGAACTCGTCCTGTATCTCCAGTACGGTAGCCTGACCGGAGCCAAAGAACACCGTCGAGGCCCCCTCCTTGATGGTGGCACCGCACACGGTCTTGTCGCCAATCCGTGCGGCCGGATGACCGTTCACAAAGACGGTTTCGCTGCCCTGAGCAATGAGCTGCGGGCCGCTGTGCTTGGTGCACGCCACCGCGTCGACTTCTGCGCGGGAAACCGGGTTGCCTTCCACCGACACATTCGGAGAACCGCCCGCTACCACCCCAGCAGGTGGTGAGGCGCTATCCACCATGGCGGACACCCGGCCACTGACCGCCGATATCAGGCTTCCCGCCCCCAGCACCGCCAACCCACCGACCACGGCAATCGCCAATCCACCGGTAACGCCCACCAGGGCAACCGCCACAGTGGCCACGGCTGCTGCAACCAGCGCTCCGGCCACCGCGCCGAGCAATGCGCCCAGAAAGCTGCTGTGTTTTATAGCTTTGCCCGGCGAGGTCGGCGGCGAACCACTACCGGGTGCTGGTAAGTCAGGTGGCAGCGTGGGGCGATTGCCCGCGTGCATCGCACCGACGCGCGCAATACGGGCCAGAATTTCATCACGCATCGCCGCCTGCCTTCCCCTCCGGATCGAGGGCGGGCGCAGCGACGCTAAAGGTCTCAATCACCGCCAGTAGTTCAGACTTATGCGTCTCACTCAGTACATCAGCGGCGGTAATCGTGAATGTCAGCAGCAGATTACCACGCACTTGCATCACGACGACCTGATGCATCCGGCCTTCCGGCGACTGCCAGGCGTATTCCAGCGCCGGGGCGGGTAAACCTGCCAGCGTCAGCTCCCACGACTGGATTTCTTTGTACCCTTTCAGTTGCGCTGAAAACTGTTCCAACGTGTTCTCATAAACCGTTTTCGGCGTCTGGCCGGGTTCGGTCGGGGTTCGATTGACGACGAGATTGACGGTGTCGTCCGGCAAGACAAAAACGTGTAGGGATTCGTCACGCCACTGCGCCGGAATGGCCAGCGATCCTTCATTCATCTGATACATATTCCATCTGTCCTTGTCGTTTTTGTTATTTAGTTCAGGTCGATTTGCTGGCCATTGATGACAATATGGCTGCCCTTAAGGTTGATGACGCCATCGGCGCTGATGCCGATAAAACCGCCTTTAGTAGCAATCAGGATGTCGCCCTCCTGTGACTGGATGGCAATATTGTTTTTCACCTGTAGGCTGTCGTTATCATTGACGATCGTGCTGCGGTTTTGGGTAATAGCGATATTTTGCTGTCCCTGAATCTCGGTGGACTGGTCTTTGCTGACGGAAACTACCTGATTGCCGCCGACGCTTTCGGTATGGTCAGCCGTCACGGTTGTCGTGCGATTGTTGAGCACCACGGTGTTCATGTCTTTCTGAGCATGGATGAACACTTCTTCCTGACCTGACTGGTCTTCAAAGCGCAGTTCGTTGAAGCCAGTTCCCTTGTGCGTCGAGGTACGCAGCGTGGTGCGCGTCTTGTTGGCGGGCAGCGGGTACGGCGGCCTATTGGTGGCGTGAAAGGTGCACCCTGTCACAATCGGCTGGTCCGGGTCGCCTTCCAGGAAGCTGACAATCACCTCGTGGCCGATGCGCGGGATGGCGATCAGCCCGTACTGGCCGCCCGCCCAGCCCTGGCTGACTCGTACCCAGCAGGAGCTTTGGTCATTGCTGGCGCCGTAGCGGTCCCACGGAAATTGCAGCTTCACCCGCCCATGTTCGTCACAGTAGATTTCTTCGCCCGCCGGGCCGACCACGGTGGCGATTTGCGGGCCATCCACCATCGGCTTGTACGGCAGGTCGGCGCGCCAGGTGCGTTTGGCGCTGATAACCTCAAAACTGTTGCTGTAGGTGGTCGGTTCGCCGCCGCTTTCCTCTTCCAGCGCCTGCGGTTGTTGCCCGCTGTGCGTGATGGCGACCAGTTGCCAGCCGGTATTGAGTGTCGGGTTGGGGTGTTCGGTCAGTTGAAAGGTGCTGCCCGGCATCAGCATGGCGGCATTGGATTCGCCCGCGCCGCCCATCGCGCCCGCCCTTAACGCGTCCAGCCGATAGCCGGTAAACGCCTTGCCGCTCGGGTCTTGCTTGAAGCGACCGGGGTAGTCGAAGTGCTGATAGCTCTCCCGCTGATGCGCCAGGTCGTTGCTCATCTTACGGTGCAGCAGGCCGTAGGCCGGGGTTTTGAAGCTGTAATCCTTGAGGGCCACCTCTGCCGTGCTGACCTGCTCGGCGTAGCGGAAGCGACGGACGTACTCGCCTTCGCTCAGGCCCTGCGTGGCGAGGTTGAAGAACAGTTCGGGACCTTTGGCCAGCGCCCCGGCATCGTCGGCAAAGACCACGCGGTGCTTGCCCGCTTCAAATTCGTGGAAGAAATACAGCCCTTCCTCGGCGGCCAGTCGGGTGATAAAGGCTAAATCGCTTTCCCGGTATTGCACGCAGTATTCACGCGAGGCGTGGTCATGGCGTAAGGCAAAGGCATAATCGGTAATGCCGGACTCTTCCAGCAATGTGGCGATGATGGCTTCGGGTTTGTGCGCCTGAAAAATGCGGGCGTTGGTGCGTAACCCCAGTCGCCACAGCGCCGGGCGCACCTCGGCCTGATAGCGGGTGCGGCGAAAGCCGGTGTCGCCCTGCGTAAAACCGCTGACGATACCGCTGACCCGGCGTTTGAGTTCTCCCTCGAACCAAATCAGCAACTCGCACGGCTGGTCGAGTACCGCGCCAAAATCTACATCCGGTAATGCGCTGGCCAGACTAAGCGACAGGCCGAACGGGCGATTCAGCGCTTCGCTGAGCTGAAAATCCACCACGACAAACGTGCTTTCGGGCAGGGCGCCGACCTTAACCGTGAACTGTAATCCTGTACTGTTTGCCACCTGTCCTCTCCTTTTCCCCTCACTATAACCATGGCTACCGCACGTGCCGCGCTTTCCGGCGCGGCACGGGTCAACCCTGATGACACCTGCACATGGGGTTGAGTCTGCTCACCCCCATGCGTAGACGGGCTACATATTGTTTCAACGAAAAATGTGAAAAACCCGGGCACGCCCGGGTTGGGTATCAATTACGCTTCAACCGGCGCACGCCAGTCGTCAGAGCCGGAGGTGCCGGCCACGGTGTGTTCCCAGTCGATTTTGCGGTAGGCCAGCGAGACTTCGAGTAACTGGGTGTAGTCCAGTTTCGCCGGGTCCTGGCAGTGCGGCATCTGGCAGTTGATATCGACGATGGTGGCGTCGGTCAGGATGGTGGAAAAGAAATGCTCCTGTTTGCCTTCCACCGAAGTGCGATACCACTTCAGTGTCACGGTCGGCAGCATTTCACCGGTAGAGAGCGCGTTGTACAGCAGCGGCACGGCCTTGTTGAGCGCGACGGTGAATTTGAAGGGTTTATGAACGCGTTGGCCGGACGGCTGACCGGATTGCGGGTCGGTCGGAACGGTAACGATGTGTTTGAATTCCTGCACCAGCATCTCATCTTCGTGGCCCTGCACGTAGATGTTGCCGACGGACTCGGCGGTGAATGCGCCCGCGGTGATGTTGCCCTGCGTTTTCCCTTCGATGCTGATATAGCATGGAGTTGGCATGGTCTTGCTCCTTGTTGTTGAACGAGTTGAATAACGTCGCGTTCTGTATAGCAACTCCTGTGCCAATTTATATGTTATTGTTATGATTAAACAATCACTTAAGTCAAATTTTCCCTAAGCAAAATTTGAGCAAAAAGTTGCGCAGACCTCGTGAAAAAACGGCATCCATTGCGCAAAAAGTGATATCCACTGGGAAGTGAGCAAGAAGTTGCGCAGAATGCGCATTTATGCTGAAAATTGGCGTTAGGGATCAATTTAACAAAGGTATAGGCTATCAATTACGATGGGATTCATTGCTAATGACAGAAAAAAGGCGATAAATTATCCACTCGATATCAGGTAAAAAGTGAGTGCTTACTTCTATTGTCAGGTAAAAACACACGCGAATGTAGACGGTCAGATGGCGGGGAGCAGCGTACTCGCGTGATTAATGCGGGGGATTTGACCACCGACTTAAACTGTGTGCGCCCCTGCTGGGCGCAATCGACATAGAGGCATTCGTCTATAACCTACAGGAGTGACGCCATTTCTTGTAGAATCTGTTCGCACCACTGTTCCAGACGTTCATCGCTGAGATCGTATTGATTCACTTCGTCTAATGCCAGGCCAACGAAATGTTTGCCGTCAGCGGTCAGCGGTTTTGGGCTGGTGAATTCGTAGCCTTCTGTTGGCCAGTAGCCGATGAATGTGACGCCTAACGGTAGTAGCTGTTCATGTAACATGCCGAGTGCATCGAGGAACCATTCGCTATAGCCAATCTGGTCACCCATACCATAGAGTGCGACGACTTTCCCTTTGAGATTCAGCGTCGCTAATTGATGCCAAATATTTTCCCAATCTTCCTGTATTTCACCAAAATCCCACGTCGGGATGCCGAGTATTAAAATACTGTAGTCCTGCATACGTTGGGGGTCGACATCTTTAACGTTGTGCAGATCCACCAGATCTTCGCCCAAAATATCGCGAATCTTTTCTGCTGCCATTTCGGTGTAACAGGTGCTTGAACCGTAAAATAGACCGATTTTCATATTCAGTTCTTTATAAAATGCTATCAAAGTGTGCGCATTCGCTTCAGATTACCATGAAGGTGTAGCCTGAGAGTGAAGGTACCGGATAGCGCTATTCTAAAAGGTGGATGATAGTAATGAAAGACGCCATGAGGGTTTCGACCCTCATGGCAGGGAAATTATCCCAGAGACTGGTGGCGCGTTTCTTTAATTAACAGAAGGGCGATCAACGTCAGTGACGCCATTGCCGCCAAATAAACGCCGACATAGAACAGACCATAATTGGCCGTTAGCCATGCCGCGATATACGGTGCGACTGACGCGCCTAAAATTGACGAGATATTGTACGAAAATGACGCGCCAGTGTAGCGAACTTCCGTTGGAAATAACTCAGGCAGCAGTGCGCCCATCGGGCCGAATGTCAGCCCCATCAGGCTAAGCCCTAATACCAAAAAGCCCATCACCAGAACCTGGTTGCCTGAACCCAGCAGGTATGGAAAAAGGATGGAGAAAGCCAGCATCAGGCACGTGACGACAATCATGGTTTTGCGGCGGCCAAAGGCATCTGCCAAACATCCCGCGAGCGGGATCGTTAGACCAAAGCCTATCACCGCGACCATCAGCATTAATAGAAAGCTATTACGCGAGAAACCCAGGCCGTCTGGCACGGGCGTCGTACCATACGTCATGGAATAAACGGTCATGATGTAGAACAGCGTATAAGTCGCCAGCATGATGAAGGTGCCGAGGATGGTGGCTTTCATGTGCTTGCTCAGTAACGTACCCAGCGGCATACGCACCTGCTTACCCGCTTTAACTGCGTTGGTAAAGACCGGCGCTTCATGCAGAGAGATACGGACATATAAGCCAACCAGCACTAATACAGCAGAGGCGATGAACGGTACGCGCCAGCCCCAATTCATGAACTGCTCTTCGGTGAGCAGCCAGGATAATAGCAGGAAGGTGCCGTTCGCGAAGAAAAAGCCGATAGGGGCACCAAGTTGGGGAAACGAACCATATAACGCGCGTTTATTGGATGGCGCATTTTCCGTCGCCAGCAGCGCCGCACCGCCCCATTCTCCGCCCAAACCCAGCCCTTGACCGAAACGTGCCAGCGCCAGCAACAGAGGCGCAAAGATACCAATGGTTTCGTAGGTAGGCAGCAGCCCAATCAACACGGTAGAAATCCCCATAGTCAGCAACGAAGCAACCAGGGTCACTTTACGTCCGACACGGTCACCAAAGTGGCCGAAGAGCGCCGAACCAATAGGGCGTGCCACGAAGGCAATAGCAAAGGTTGCCAGCGATTGTAGCGTGGCAGCCGTTGGATCGCCTTGCGGGAAGAAAATGTGCGGGAAAATCAGCACCGCCGCAGTGGCATAAATATAAAAATCGAAAAATTCGATGGCGGTGCCAATCAGTGACGCAACAATGACTTTATTACGTGAGTTAACGGGGGGCGTTTCCGCTTCGGCATCCAGAGTGGGAGTGATGGTGGCTTGCATAGTGTTTCTTTATTTTAACAAATGAACACATATTCTACGCACAGAAAAAAAAGCATTTCAATGTCAGCCCACGCTATGAGCATGGCGCGAAAAGCGCCTGTGTGGTTGTGGACGTGATTATAAAAACATCCTATGACTTATATTACTCTTTTCCGCATTTTGTACCGGGGTCGGCCGAATGAGGTAGCATAAAATAAATTTGCATAAAAAACGCAGAGGACATTCCATAGCCACATGTACGGCGTGAGGGTGATCGGGAGATCGCTGTAGCAACATATGGAGTAACGGTGTGACAAAGCAGCCCGTCCTTGGGCTGTAGGCGGTGTAATTATGTCGGTTATCGTTAATAGCTGGCTTGCGGTTGTGTCTTTCTCGTCGATTTAAACATCGCCAGACGTTCATCCAGTGCCTGTGTATAAAGCAGAGTATCTACGCCGACCGCGACAAAATTGGCGCCCCATGAAATGCATGTTTTAGCCATTTCCGGATCGACAGCCAGAAATCCCGCAGCCTTGCCCGCCGCGCGAATACGCCGGATGCTCTGTTCGATAATACGCTGCACTTCCGGGTGGTTCGGGTTATCAGGGTAGCCCAGTGACGCGGAGAGGTCGGCTGGGCCGATGAAAATGCCATCAACGCCATCCACTTGCAGCAGTGCGTCCAGATTATCCAATGCCGTCTTACTCTCGGCCTGAATCAGTAGACAGAGTTCTTCATTGGCTTTTGCCATGTAATTATCTACCCGCCCCCAGCGAGCCGCGCGGGCAACGCTTGCCCCGACGCCGCGCGTCCCGATGGGCGGGTAGCGGGTTGCGGACACCACCTCGCGGGCCTGCTCGGCGGTATCCACCATTGGGATCAGGAGGGTTCGAGTACCAATATCCAACACCTGCTTGATAATACTGCGTCTCCCTTCTACCGGACGAATCACAGGGTGACTGGCATAAGGCGCGATAGCCTGAAGCTGATGGTAAAGATCTTGTATTGTATTAGGCGCATGTTCACCGTCGATCAACAACCAGTCGTAGGACGATGTTGCGGCAATCTCGGCCAGATAAGCCGATGTACTGCTGAGCCACAGGCCGATTTGCACCTTCCCATTTTGTAGCCCCTGCTTGAAGGGGTTAGCTAATATCTCATGGTTCAAGACATCGTGTTCTAACTTACTATTCATAATAATCCTTACTTCAAATGGTATTTTAGCGATGAGTTTGCGCTGTCAGCGTGGATGGTTTCACCGCGCTCAGAGTGAAAATAATCAGCGTACCGATAATGGCGATGCCAGAGAGCGTCAGCAGCCCTGCGGCACCGTTCTGGAATGCTGCTTCGGCTTTTACCCGCAGGATTGGCGCCAGAAAGCCGCCAATCGCGCCAAAGAGGTTAATGAAACCAATTCCCGCCGCCAGCGCTGTACCGGAAAGCAACTGCGTGGGCATAGTCCAGAATACGGGTTGCACGGCGATACATCCGATCGCTGCCACACACAGGGCGACGATGGCCAGCAACGGACTGACCAGACCGGAAATACCAATCCCCAGCGCGGCAGCAAACAGGGTAACCGCGGCGACGTTGCGCCTATTCCCCGTTTTATCGGAATAGTGGGGGATGAGCAGCGTCCCAAACAGCGCCGCCACCCAGGGAATGGCGGTAACCAGAGAGGCGATGAAACCAACTTTGGTGCCCATTAGTGCGGCCACCTGCGTCGGGAGGAAGAAGATCAGCCCGTATACCGCGATTTGAATCGCCATGTAGATAATGGCTAATTGCCAGACACGCGTGTTGGTAATGGCATCCCTGAAACGAGACGTGGTTTTCTTCTCATCTTCACTGGCTAATTGGGCGATCAGAACCTGTTTTTCGTCTGCGCTGAGGAAACGAGCCTGTTGTGGTGTGTCATCGAGATAGAAAAACGTAAATACCCCAGCCAGTAAGGCTAGCCCGCCTTCAATGATGAACATCCAGAACCAGCCGGGATGCCCCAGAAAGCCATGCATTTCCAGCAGTGCGCCGGACAATGGGGAACCGAGCGTCAGCGCCAGTGGCGCACCCATATAAAACAGCCCCATGATTCTGGCGCGATGGTTTTGTGGAAACCATTGGGAAGTCAGATAAATCATACCCGGAAAGAAGCCAGCTTCCGCCGCCCCCAGCAATGTACGGACGATCAGGAATTTTGCTTCGGTATCGGCATATCCCATGGCGGCGGAAAGCGCGCCCCATACCACGGTGGTACTCCCTATCCAGCGGCGCGCTCCCCATTTGCGCATCAACAGATTGGCAGGAACACCAAGAAACGCATAGACCACAAAGAAGATTCCAGCACCCAGCGCATAGGACTCGTTGCTAAGGCCGGTATCGAGTTGGTAAGTTTCCTTGGCAAACCCAATATTGGAGCGATCGAGGAAAGCCAAGATATATAACATCAACATAAACGGAATTAACCGCGCACGGTTCTTCCTCACCGTGCTTTCCAGAACGGTATTCATAGTGTGTATCCTCATTAGAGGTAATGTTATGGTCATGGCCCGCATCATGTATGGCGGGCCGTAACGAAGGGATCGATTAGTGCGTATATGGACGCTGAAGGTTGAGATCCCGATTCAGTTCGACGCCAAAACCCGGTTTATCGAGGGCTGATTTAGGTAAGCGTCCCTGTGTTGGCACCGGCTCATCAAGCAGGATGGGATCAAATTGCGGGCGTAGCGTGTCGCAATTTGGGCTGGTCATCAGGAATTCGCTGAACGGGGTGTTGGTAAAGGTGATCACGGCATGATGGGAGTAAACGGAAGACCCGTGCGGCACCACCAGTTGGCCACGGGATTTGGCAATCGCCGCAATTTCGACCAGCGTTGTTAAGCCGCCGCACCAGCCGACATCGGGCTGCATGATGTCGATTCCGGTTTCTGCCAATGTACGGAAAGATTGCAAGGTGCCATGGTGTTCTCCGCTGGTGACCATCATGCCCGCCGGTACGTGACGCTTCAATTCCCGATAACCTTCGTATTGCTGCGGCGGCAGGCATTCTTCTATCCATTTCAGGTTGTACGGCGCACAGGCGTGAGCGAGTTTAGTGGCGTAGTTGACGTCCTGGCTCATCCAGCAGTCGAGCATCAGCCAGAAATCCGGTCCACATTTTTCACGAAAATCGGCAACCATCGCCCTATCTTTACGAATGCCTTCATCGCCATCCTGTGGCCCCCAGTGGGTTGGCATTTTACCCCCGATAAAACCCATTTCCTTGGCGAGGTCAGGGCGTGCTCCCGTGGCATAGAACCGGATCTCATCACGCACCGCTCCGCCGAGAAGTTGGTATACCGGGAGATCGATGACCTTCCCGAAGAGATCCCACAGCGCCAGATCGACGCAAGAAATCGTATTCATCACTAGCCCACCGGAGCCGGAATAATACATCGTTGCTCCCAGCATCTGATCGTGGATCAATTTGATATCGCTGACACATTTGCCTTCGATAAACCGGCTTAGATGTTTCTCGACGATAAAACAGCCCATTTCACCTGCGGTGGAGACGGCAAAACCGATCTGACCATTGTCTGCCTCCACTTCTACGACCAGCGTGCCCAATACGTTAATGCCGAAGGATTGACGTGACTGCTCGTATTGTTTGTATTTGCTCATCGGTGTGGCGATGTGATCGTCGATCCAATGATGGCTGCCCTGATCGTGATAATCGGCGCCGCCACTGCCTTTTTCAGCCGTTGCTCCACCCAGGAACCAGGCGCGAATGTGTTTAATTGTAGGTAAGGTCATCTTTCATTCTCCATTGTTATCATTATATCTGTAGGGGTTAGGCTGTCTGGCGATCGAACGGACTCCTCCAGCCCAATAGGCGAGAGATATCCCTGGCGCAGGCGATCGTTTGACTAGCCAACAGATCGCGGTTGTCGTTATTAATTTGCAACCGCGTGCCTACCACCGAAATGGCGGCGGTAAGTTCATTACGGCTATTGAAGACCGGGGCGGCGACACAGCGCACATCCACATAGTCTTCGCCGTTGTCATAGCTCCAGCCCTGGCGGCGAATCTTGGTGAGTTCGGCGCGTAACTGTTCTGGCGTCTTGATGGTGTTGGGCGTCTTGATTGAAAAATCGAGGTTGGCGATGATCTTTTCGCGCGGTTCATCTGGCTGCCAGGCAAGTAAACATTTGCCAATCCCTGAGCGCGAGAGCGACAGACTTTTCCCTTCATGAGACCGCACGCTGATGGTGGAAGGCGACTCCACTTTTAGAATGTAATAGGCATTTTCACCATCGATGATTCCTAAATGACAAAGCAGGTTGGTTTGTTCCATCAACTGTGTCAGCCGGGCCCGGGAAATATCGCGCAGGTCGATCTTGCTTAGCGCCTGTTCCGCTAACTCCACTAACTTGGTCCACAGGCAGTAGTTATCATTGGCATCTACGGAAACAAAGCGGTGTCGTTTCAGTTCGGCCAGCAATAGGTAGGTTGTGCTCTTCGGAATGGCGAGATCGGCGATGATCTCCGCCGCCGACAACGGCCCTCGGCGAGCAATCAGATTCATGATTTCGATCGCACGAGTCAACGCGGGGACTTTTGTTGATTCCAACATACTGGACTCCTGTCTTTCTTGATGGAATCAGTATTATTTGTGCTCAGGTTGCATTATGTGATGCGCTTCATATAACGTGGCTCAATGTGAAAAACGGGGGCGGCGACAATTGTAATCGTGAATCAGATCACGGATTTTTTTGTTTTGAGTACAACAGGTTGTACTGACGCGATGAGCGTGCTGGCGAACGACGCGTGATACAAGGAAAACCCGTGTGAGCGCATCGGTGTACCCTGAATAGATGACTCAGGCATAATGACGAATGGACGATAAAAAGAGGACATCAATAATATGCACGCACCAGATGAAGCGTTGGTTGAGCAATTTCTTGATGCATTGTGGCTGGAGCGCAATCTGGCGGAAAATACGTTAGCCTCTTATCGGCAAGACCTACGTGCGCTGGTGGACTGGTTAGCACATCATGATAATGATGTGCTACACGCGCAGGCGATTGACTTGCAGTCATTTCTGGCAGAGCGTGTTGAAGGGGGGTATAAAGCCACCAGTTCAGCCCGTTTGCTGAGTGCGTTGCGTCGGCTGTTTCAGTACCTTTATCGGGAAAAGCTGCGCAGCGATGATCCTAGCGCGATCCTGTCGTCACCGAAGTTGCCGCAACGTCTCCCCAAAGATTTAAGCGAGGCTCAGGTAAATGCATTACTCAATGCGCCCAGCATTGAACAGCCGCTGGAATTGCGTGATAAGGCCATGCTTGAGGTATTGTATGCCACGGGGCTGCGTGTTTCCGAGTTGGTCGGGTTGACGATGAGCGATGTCAGCCTGCGTCAGGGCGTGGTACGCGTGTTGGGGAAAGGCAATAAAGAACGATTGGTGCCGCTTGGGGAAGAGGCGGTGTACTGGATCGAGTATTATCTTGAGCATGGTCGCCCGTGGCTGCTTAATGGGCAGACGCTGGATGTGCTGTTCCCCAGCAACCGCGCTCGGCAAATGACGCGCCAGACGTTTTGGCACCGCATCAAGCACTATGCGGTATTGGCATCTATCGACAGCGAAAAGCTCTCGCCGCACGTGCTTCGCCACGCGTTTGCGACACATTTATTGAACCACGGCGCGGATTTACGGGTCGTGCAGATGCTCCTGGGGCACAGCGACCTTTCTACCACGCAGATTTACACGCATGTAGCGACGGAGCGGCTGAAGCAGCTTCATCAGCAGCACCATCCGCGCGCCTAGGTTCGCGTAACGACAGAGAGTTAACATACGGTAACAGGATGTTATCTGGCCGACGGGGCTTCCCGTTCACTACGACATCGCATTGGCCACGAACCCTATATTAAAAAAGCACGGGGTTCCGGGTAAATTGCGTAACAGGATCGATGAAATGAAAAAAGGCTTATTACTGCTTTCTTTACTGATGGCGACGGCGACTCACTTTGCGCACGCTGATGATGCGGCGATCCAACAGACGCTGACACGTCTGGATATGCAAGGGGCGGAGATTCAGCCTTCGCCGATAGCGGGCATGAAAACCGTTATAACCGATAGCGGCGTGTTGTATATCAGCGAAGATGGTAAACATTTGCTGCAAGGCCCGCTATACGATGTGAGCGGTAGCATGCCGGTCAACACCACGAATCAAATCCTGCTCGGCAAACTGAATGCGCTACAGGAACAGATGATCGTCTATAAAGCCGCGCAGGAAAAACATGTGATTACCGTTTTTACCGACATCACCTGCGGTTATTGCCACAAGTTGCATGAACAGATGAAGGACTACAATGCGCTGGGCATTACCGTGCGCTATCTGGCCTTCCCCCGTCAGGGCATGAATTCGCAGGCTGCCAAAGATATGCAATCCATCTGGTGCGTAGCCGATCGCAATAAAGCATTTGATAACGCGATGAAAGGCGATGCGATTTCGCCAGCAACCTGCAAAACCGCTATTGCCGCGCATTATCAATTGGGCATCCAGTTTGGCGTACAAGGTACGCCCGCTATCGTGCTGCAGGATGGAATGGTGGTGCCGGGATATCAAGGGCCGAAGGAAATGCTGGCGATGTTGGAAGCGCATCAGGCTGCGCAAAAAACGGGCGGTTGATATTACGTGAATATGATGACACAACTCCGTCGGCGGCCGCTGGCGGAGGGGATTGATTTGCCTGACACGGTTCCACCGCTGCTACGTCGTCTTTATGCGCAGCGCGGAGTGAAAGGTGCTCAGGAGTTGGAACGTAGCCTGAGTGGCCTGCTCAACTATCGTTTATTAAGCGGGATTGATAACGCAATCGATTTGCTGCAACGCGCGCTGGCAGAAAAGCGTCGCATTGTCATCGTTGGCGATTTTGACGCCGATGGCGCGACTAGCACCGCGCTCACCGTATTAGCGTTGCGCAGTATGGGCGCGATAAACGTGCAATATCTGGTGCCGAATCGTTTTGACAATGGCTACGGATTAAGCCCGGAAGTGGTGGCGCAGGCGGATGCGCTGGGCGCAGAAATGATCGTGACCGTCGATAACGGGATCTCTTCCCATTCGGGCGTTGAAGAGGCCCATCGCCGTGGTATCACGGTGCTGGTAACCGACCACCACCTGCCGGGCGAAATGTTGCCTGACGCCGACGCGATGATTAACCCCAATTTGCCTGGCTGCCGGTTCCCTTCCAAGGCGCTGGCTGGCGTGGGTGTAGCGTTTTATCTGATGATGGCGCTATTTGTGCGCCTGCGTGATAGCCATTGGTTTACGCAACAGGGGTTGTCGAAGCCTAATCTGGCTGAGTTGCTGGATCTGGTCGCGCTGGGAACAGTGGCCGACGTGGTGCCGCTGGACGCTAATAACCGGATTCTGGTCTCTCAGGGGCTAAATCGTATTCGTGCTGGCGAATGTCGTCCGGGGATTCGGGCATTGTTGGAGGTTGCTAATCGCGATGCCAGCCAATTGGTCGCTAGCGATTTAGGCTTTGCCCTAGGCCCACGGTTGAACGCCGCCGGACGGTTACACGACATGAAGATCGGGGTTGATCTACTGCTCTGCGATGATCTTGTTAAAGCACGCCTTCTTGCCAATGAACTGAATGACATGAATCAGGATCGGCGGGAAATCGAGCAGGGGATGCAGGTTGAAGCGCTGAAGCTCTGCGACACGCTGGAGCGCACACGTGCGGTATTGCCCTATGGTTTGGCGCTGTACCATCAGGAATGGCATCAGGGCGTTGTCGGTATTCTGGCTTCGCGTATTAAAGAGCGTTTTCACCGCCCGGTCATTGCCTTTGCACCCGCGGGTAACGGTATGCTGAAAGGGTCGGGGCGCTCTATTGCTGGTTTACATCTGCGCGATGCGCTGGAGCGTCTGGATACGCTGTACCCCGATATGATAGAGAAATTCGGCGGACACGCGATGGCGGCCGGGCTATCGCTACACGAAGATCGGTTCGAGGATTTTCGCCAGCGCTTTGGCGAACTGGTCAGCGAATGGCTTGACCCCTCTCAGCTTGAAGGCGTCGTTTGGTCTGACGGCGAACTGCCGTTGTCAGAACTGGATCTACTTTCGACGGCGGAAATGCTGCGCTATGCCGGGCCGTGGGGGCAGGCGTTCCCTGAACCCACGTTCGACGGGCGTTTTCGTATGATCAAACCTCGCCTGCTTAAAGAACGTCATTTGAAAGCGATGTTTGAACCGATCGATGTCGCAGGATCTGCGCCACTGCTCGATGGCATCGCCTTCAATGTCGATACCGCCATCTGGTCGGACCCAAGTATTAAAGAAGTGGAAATGGTGTATCGGTTGGATATTAACGAATTTCGCGGTCAACGGTCGGTGCAATTGCTCATTCAACATCTGTGGCCGCGCTAACCGTATGAACGGAACATGGCGGGCGGAAAGGCTATAAACCGCGTGTTTTATCCGCTAGAATAGCGGGTTACACCATTCTATAGCCAACGACCTAACGTAAGAATATAAAAATCATGTTTGAAATTAATCCGATAAAAAACCGCATTCAGGATCTCTCTGAACGTAGCGCCGTTCTTCGGGGGTATCTTTGACTACGATGCTAAGAGAGAACGTCTCGAAGAAGTCAACGCCGAACTAGAGCAGCCGGATGTCTGGAACGATCCTGAGCGTGCGCAGGCATTAGGAAAAGAACGTTCTTCGCTGGAAGCCATCGTCGACACCATCGATCAGCTCGCTCAGGGGTTGGAAGATGTAACAGGCCTGTTGGAACTCGCGGTGGAAGAAGACGACGAAGATACTTTTCATGACATCACTGCGGAATTGGACGCGCTGGAAAATAAATTAGGCCAGCTTGAATTCCGGCGTATGTTCTCCGGAGAATACGATAGCGCGAATTGCTATCTTGATATCCAGGCAGGCTCTGGCGGTACGGAAGCGCAGGACTGGGCCAGTATGCTGGTACGTATGTATTTGCGCTGGGCGGAAGCGAAAGGCTTCAAAACCGAAATCATTGAAGAGTCAGATGGTGATGTTGCGGGTACGAAATCCGCTACCATCAAGATTATCGGCGACTATGCCTTTGGCTGGTTACGTACCGAAACCGGCGTACACCGTCTGGTACGTAAAAGCCCGTTCGATTCAGGCGGCCGTCGCCACACATCGTTTAGTTCCGCGTTCGTTTACCCGGAAGTGGACGACGATATTGATATCGAAATCAATCCAGCCGACCTGCGTATTGATGTTTATCGCGCATCCGGGGCCGGGGGGCAGCACGTTAACCGGACAGAGTCTGCGGTGCGTATCACGCATATCCCAACCAACATCGTCACGCAGTGTCAGAATGACCGCTCTCAGCATAAAAACAAAGATCAGGCGATGAAACAGCTTAAAGCCAAGCTGTACGAGTTTGAGATGCAAAAGAAAAATGCTGAGAAACAGGTGATGGAAGATAATAAATCCGATATCGGCTGGGGCAGCCAGATTCGTTCCTATGTTTTGGATGATTCGCGCATCAAGGATCTACGTACCGGGGTGGAAACACGCAACACTCAGGCCGTGCTGGATGGCGATCTGGACAAATTTATTGAAGCAAGTTTAAAAGCGGGGTTATAAAAATTCACATGGCTGGATCACAATCACAGGGTGCCGATCAGGCGCAGGATCTGAATAACGAATTAAAAACGCGCCGTGAAAAGCTGGCGGCGTTGCGTGCGGCTGGGGTTGCGTTCCCGAATGATTTCCGCCGTGACAGCACGTCCGATCGCCTGCATGCCGAGTTTGGTGGCAAAACCAACGAAGAACTGGAGGCGCTGGGCATTGAAGTGACCGTGGCTGGCCGCATGATGACCCGTCGTATTATGGGGAAAGCCTCCTTTGCTACGTTGCAGGACGTTGGTGGTCGTATCCAGCTCTATGTATCCCGCGACGATCTGGCGGAAGGCATCTACAACGAACAATTCAAGAAGTGGGACCTGGGCGATATTCTGGGCGCGCGCGGCAAGCTCTTCAAAACGAAAACCGGTGAGCTGTCCATCCACTGTACCGAACTGCGCCTACTGACCAAAGCACTGCGCCCGCTGCCGGATAAATTCCACGGTCTCGCCGATCAGGAAACCCGTTACCGCCAGCGCTATCTGGATCTGATCGCCAACGATGAATCTCGCAATACCTTCCGCATTCGTTCCAAAGTGATGGCGGCGATTCGGCACTTCATGGTCGATCATGGTTTTATGGAAGTTGAAACGCCGATGATGCAGGTGATCCCTGGCGGCGCATCGGCCCGTCCGTTCATCACGCATCACAATGCGCTGGATATTGACATGTATCTGCGTATCGCGCCGGAGCTGTACCTAAAGCGTCTGGTTGTCGGCGGCTTTGAGCGTGTCTTCGAGATCAACCGAAACTTCCGTAACGAAGGCATTTCTCCGCGCCACAATCCTGAATTTACCATGATGGAACTTTATATGGCGTATGCCGATTATAAAGACCTGATTGTTCTAACGGAAAACTTGTTCCGCACGCTGGCGCAGGAGGTACTGGGCTCAACGACGGTGCCATACGGTGACCAGACGTTTGACTTCGGCAAGCCGTTCGAGAAACTGACGATGCGCGAAGCCATCTGTAAATACCGCCCAGAAACCGATGTCGCCGATCTGGACGATCTGGAGAAAGCGACTGCGATCGCGCAATCTCTCGGGATCAAGATCGAGAAAAGTTGGGGTCTGGGCCGTATCGTTACCGAGATCTTTGAAGAGACGGCAGAAAGTCATCTAATCCAACCCACATTCATCACCGAATATCCGGCGGAAGTGTCGCCATTGGCACGCCGTAACGATCGGAACCCAGACATTACCGATCGCTTTGAGTTCTTTATCGGCGGGCGTGAAATTGGTAATGGCTTCTCCGAGCTGAATGATGCCGAAGATCAGGCTGAGCGTTTTGCGCAACAGGTAAGTGCTAAAGACGCGGGCGATGATGAAGCGATGTTCTACGACGAAGACTATGTGACGGCGTTGGAACATGGTCTGCCGCCGACGGCGGGTCTGGGTATCGGTATCGACCGTATGGTGATGTTGTTCACGAATAGCCACACTATCCGCGATGTGATTCTGTTCCCGGCGATGCGCCCGCAGAAGTAAGTCGCTGAGTGTAAAAAGTCAGCCTGACATTGTTGTCATACTTTATTAAACCGGTGCAATTGCGCCGGTTTAAATTTATCGACAATGCCAAATATTAGGGGAAACAAGGGGATGATATTCCCGCACGGACATCTTGCACCGTGGTTGCCCCGCATATCTCGATCTTACCTCGATAGTCTTCCTGGCTCATCCCATTTTATCTCCGCATTTTAGCCGTCATTCTGTGATTGTCGCCTGATGGGGGAAGATGCTATTTTCAGGCATCCATTCACTGCCGGAACACCTCCATGATTACGTATCGCGATGCCTGGTTCGAGTTGGCGCTGTTAACCAACGGACGCAGTTTTCCACGGCATACGCATGATGAGTTTGTCATTAGCGCCAATCTTAGCGGGCTGGAAACCGTCTGGCTGGATGGGGAGACCTTTGTTGCCACCAACGAGATGGTGACAACCTACAATCCCAACCAACTGCAAGGCAGCGAGAACGCGTTTGCGCGCTGGCAGTGCGCATCACTATATGTTCATCCGCAGGCTTTTGAGCATTTTTTTCACCAAACTTTCCGGTTCTCACGGGGCTGGAATGCTTCACCGCAACTCGCATCCGAGTTGAAACAACTGGTCATTTCTGATTTGGACGATAGCGCGCGTCAGGAGCGTATTATCCTGCTGTTGGCGGCGTTGATGGAGAATCAGCATCATGTGTCGCCTCACCGCCAGGTTCAAGAAGTCGAACGTATCACACGGATCAAAGACGATTTGCTAAACGATCTGAGTGCTATCCCTACACTCAACCAGCTCGCTCAGCGTGAGAACATTTCTGTCGCACACCTGGTGCGCTCATTTAATCAGGCGGTAGGGTTGCCGCCGCTGGCGTGGTTGATGCAACGACGTATGTGTAAAGCGCGCGAACTGCTGCGACAGGGCGAGGCGATCAGTCAGGTTGCAGCCGATGTGGGGTTTGCCGATCAAGCGCATTTTACCAAGGCGTTCAATCGCTATAATGCGATGACGCCGGGGCAGTTCCGTCACATCAATTTTTGACAATACAGCGTTTCCGCTCATCGCTACACTGGCCCTAATACGTTATGTTCAAAGGGAAAACCATGCTGTTAGTGATGATTACGGGGATGCTATTGTCCCTATCGCTGTGCCTCGACTTGGGAATGGTCAATACCGCGATTATTAATCGTGGACTACGCTACGGCGCGCGATCGGCATTTTATATCGGGTTAGGCTCCTGCTTTGGCGATCTATTTTATGCCACGCTGTCGGTTCTAGGCTTGGCTGTCGTGTTTAATTTGACGCCGGTGCGCTGGGTATTATGGATTGGCGGCGGATTGATTTTAGTCTGGATGGCATTCAGCATGGCACGGGCGGCATGGCGGGATTATCAGGTAAAGCGCTTTGCCAACCTGCCAATAACTGCGAATGAGAGAGATAACACAACGGCACCCGCCCGATATACCGAATTTCTCAGTGGTATCGGTATGGCGCTGGCCTCGCCGACATCGTTACTGTGGTTTGCGGCCATTGGCGGCACTATCATCGCGCAATCTACCGATGGATCGGCATTTATGGTGAGCTTATTTCTATTAGGCTTTTTTGGCGGTGGAATACTCTGGACGATTTTCCTTGCGGCGCTGGTAAAATATGGTCAGCGTCTGCTGAAAGAACGAATCTCATTCTATTGCAGTCTGATTTCTGCGCTGTTATTCGCCTATTTTGCCTGGCACGTTATCGCCAATGGGTATGAGACGTTATTCCTACCGCTGTCTACGGCCGCCTAACCGGTTAGTATTTCAACGCGTTGCTAAGTTTTTTGCTTGCTCGATAACGGCATAGCGCTATAATGCCACGCGTCTCTCGGCGCGAGTGTAGTTCAATGGTAGAACGGCAGCTTCCCAAGCTGCATACGAGGGTTCGATTCCCTTCACTCGCTCCAAAAATACCTTCTCTGAAGTTCCCCAAAGTCCACAAAACCCAGTCATAACAGCCTTACACCAAAAACGATGGTAATGGCCTTTCGCTACTGATTGAACCTAACGGCTCTAAAGGATGGCGCTATCGCTACCGTTTCGGTGGTAAAGCAAAACTGTTGTCGCTTGGCACTTACCCAACCATTTCTTTAACAGAAGCAAGACAGAAACGCGATGAAGCCAAAAAACGGGTGGTGGCTGGCATTAATCCCAGCGAAGTTCGTAAAGAGGTGCTACCGAGACGCTTCGCAAAGTGCGGTAGCGCTGTGGGTAAGTCTGGAAATATGCCATCGTGACGGGAAGAGTGAAGGATTATCCTGCCCAGAATCTCTACAGATGCCGGTGCCGTTGAGCGAGAAACTTAGAGCCTATGCCATCAGGACTGTTCTACTTGCCATTTAGGCCCTGGGCAGTGCTCGAAATCCTCACGTAATCTGTGTATGCTCCGGTCTTTGCGCGCTGTCTATTACCAAACTGGCTGCGACAATGACGCCTAATATTTAGCTGATTAGAAAAACAGGTAACCAAGGGAATGGATGATGGATAAAAGAACATTAATCTTAAAATCAGGATTGAGTGTCAGGGAATTACTTCGCCTGAAAAATAAATATATTGAAACTAAAAATAAAGTTTACAGCAAAGAGAAAAAAATAAAAGACATCGAACCCTTTTCTGATTACATCTTGTTTGTATCACGTTTATCTTGGAGAGGTATGTTAATACCTTTCCTTTTACCACTATGTTTCGCTATTTATGATTATTATGAATATCGTATTATAATAAATAGTATTAATTTTTTATTCTTATTTATGGGGTTATGTTTCTATGCGTTTTCAAATCAAAGGGGGGTTATTTTAAGGTAAAAATGATAACAATAGCTAAATTAATGTATCTCAGAATTCGTGAAATTTTAAATCACCCCAAAAATTTTTAAAAAAAGAACAATTATAGAAATAGCAATGCGATGAGATATTGCTATTTCTAATTGATTCCTATCTGTCACCTAGTAGGTAGTTTTCGTTTGAGAATTCAGCATGTACTTTTTTAATTGAGCTTCCGACCATATATATTTTCATGAATTTGTTGGCGGCAGTAAATTTAGGGCTGTAGTCTTTATCTATATAACGAAATAATTTCGTCGTTCTTGGTTTATCAAGAAAACCTCTGGATGCAAGCCTAGTTGGATTTTCTATTAACACTGGCATTCTTAAAGCTGCAAAGCCAGAGAGTGATACATCTCCTACATTACACCCCCACCTGGTCGTGGCTCCAACCGTCAATGCGCCGCCTGTATGGACGGGGAATCCCATGTTCTTCCTAAAGGAGATTCCCATGGACCGTCCCTCAGCAAATCCATGATGCCTTCGCTTGTCGCAGGCGATGTGCCGCGCAACGTGAGGTCGTTCACGCCAGCACGGCGTCCAGGTGCGTTCGCTGTGGTTCAAACCTAGCCGATCGTGTACTACATATGCCGCAGTGGTTCATGGTGAGCAATCCGGCCATAGAAGAGACACTGCACGATGTGCCTGGACGGGGCGGCTGGGATGCCCGGTTGCCTGACGAGAGCACCATTTTGCGGTTCCGGCACGTACTAGAGAAGCATCATTTGGCCGAGCGGATCCCGGCCACGGTCAACACGATTCTGAGTGCCCGCGACTTGATACTGCGCAGCGCACGGTGGTCGATGCTACCCTGAGCTCGGCCTTTAATTCGACCAAAAATGCCAGCGGCCAGCGAGATCCCGAGATGAAGCAGAGCTACAAAGATCAGCAATGGTACTTCTGCAAGAAAGCGCACATTGGGGTGGATGCCTACCCTAAGACCATTAATCCTGCTCTCGTTCATCTCGGGAAGCATCGCTAGCCTTGCGAAGCATGACACTGCGCACCGCAATGCATAGTGCGACAGCACTCATCGCTGCCAGTAGAGCGCATACTGCCACCCAGTAACCGTGGTTCCAGGCCAGAATGCCCAAAGCCGTACCCAGTGCCCCGCCCATGAAGAAACTGGCGATATAGACGGTATTGATTCGGCTGTTCGCGAGCGGGTCCAAGGCATAGATTTGGGCAAGACTGCTGACCTGTGTGGTTTGCATGCCCACATCGATCACTATCGTGGCGAGTACCAGTAGCGATAGGGATTCGCGGCCAATAGCGGCAAGTAGTGTTCCCAAGAGCAACGTGGTCAGAGTGGCCAGTTGCATGCTTGATGGGTGGATCCGGTCGGCCATTTTTCCCGCAAAAGGTGAAAGGACGGCACCCGCCATGGCAGCGATACCGAACAACCCGATCCTCCATGCATCAAAGCCAAACGCGGATTCAAGCTGAAAAGTCAGCGTTGTCCAGTACGCGCAGAAAACGCCAAAGGTCAGGGCACCAAGGATGGAAACGCGGCGGAGGGTGGCAAACCGGGTCCACTGAGCCGCCGTGGATGCCAGGAGTTTGAGATAGGGAGGACCCTGACGTCTCCCTTCAGCAGGTATGACAACGGCGATGAGAATAGCCACGCAGGCTGCGGCGATCGCCGAAAGTTCGAAAATGATGCGCCACCCCCACGTGTCGGCCACGATGCCAGCGACGATTCGGGCAGACAATATCCCCATCAATGTGCCGGTGAACACGAGACTGACCACCTGACCACGGCGCTCTGGCGATGCCAACGTAGCGGCTAGCGGTACCACGACCTGGACAGACGTCGCGGAGACGCCGACAAGAAATGCGCAGATGCGAAGCGCCATGAGACTTGGTGCCATGCTAAACGAGGCCAGGGCCAGGAAAAGCATGATTTCCAAGGCAATGACCAGGCGCTTGCGATCATACAGATCTCCAAGCGGCGCGACAAAGATCAAGCCGATGGCGAAACCTGCCTGAGCAAGGAGGGGGACCGAGCCGGCCTCCGCGCTGCTTGCGCCAAACGTCGCCGCCATGGCACCGAGGATAGGCTGGCTGTAGTAGAGGTTGGCAATCGTCGTGCCGGTCGCGATCGCCATGGTTAACACCTGCGAACGGGTAAGCGTCGTTTTGGGTGCGAGGATGGATGTCATGATGAGGTCCACAAAAAATGCGCCGCCCTCAGCTGAGTGCCGAAGGCGGCGGTGAATGAGATAATCGACGATTAAGTTATTTGTCGAGCGCGGCCATCAGCGTGTATTTGACGCTCACGTATTCTTCAATGCCGTAGTGGCTGCCTTCGCGACCGTAGCCAGACTGCTTGACACCGCCGAATGGCACCGACTCCGTGCCAACCGATCCGCTGTTCAGGACGACCATGCCTGCCTTGATTTCACGCGACAGCCGGAAGGCCCGACCGAGGGCCGAGGTGTAGGCATACGCAACAAGCCCGTACTCCGTGTCATTTGCGCGCTGAATCACTTCGTCTTCGGAAGCAAACCGGTACAGCGGGAAAACCGGCCCGAATATTTCCGTGGTACGAACCTGCGCGTCGTCGGGAACATTCGTCAGGATGGTCGGCTTGTAGAACAACGACTCCGGTCTGGCCAATTCCCCGCCCGAAAGAAGGCTGGCACCGCGCTTGACGGCGTCGGCAACCAGGGCGTCGACCTTGTTGACGGCCGATTGATTGATGAGGGGACCGACCACGAATTCTTCCTGAAGACCTTGATCGACACGGATGCGCTCCACCGCCACCTTCAACTTCTCGGCAAAGGTGTCGTAGATCGCATCCTGTACGTATACGCGGTTCGGCGATATACATACTTGACCGGAGTTGCGTAGCTTGGCCGCCACAAGCCCCGTCACGGCGTCATCGATATCGACATCGTCGAAAACGATGAACGGGGCATTGCCGCCCAGTTCCATGGTCATCTTCTTGAGCGTATCGGCACTATTGCGCGCCAGAAGCTTACCTACATTCGTCGATCCGGTGAACGAGATCTTCTGGATGCGCGCGTCGTTCGTAAACGCCTCGCCGATCGTCTTCGGGTCGCCCGTCACCATCTCAAACACACCCTCCGGGATACCTGCTTCACGTGCATATTCGAGCAGCTTATAGGCGGTCAACGGCGTTTCCTCCGAAGGCTTGATGATCATCGTGCAACCAGCGGCAAGCGCCGTGGCGACCTTGCGCGTGATCATCATGAACGGGAAGTTCCACGGCGTGATGGCGGCCGTGGGGCCCACCGGTTCCTTCGTCACGATCACCGCGGCATTCTGGGCATGCGTTGGAATCGTGTCACCGTAGACGCGCTTGGCTTCCTCGGCGTACCACTCAACGAAGCCTAGCCCATAGGCAATCTCGCCCATCGCCTCGGTGAGGCACTTGCCGTTTTCCTTCACCATCAGTTCGGCGAAGATACGGCGATCGGCGCTGACCAGTTCGAACCAGCGACGCAATTTTGCGCCACGTTCTTTCGCCAGCATCCGCGACCACGCAGGAAAAGCGTCGCAGGTCCGGTCGATAGCGGCGAGCACCTCATCGGTGCTCATTTCGGGGGCTTCGCCGACGACACTGCCATCGGCGGGGTTGTAAACCTTGATCATTCTAAAACTCCTTGAAGAGATGTTTTCCACCGCAGGACTGCGGCGTTGGCAGAAGTATCAGGCTTGGCGGTTCAGGGGACAATCGATTATACTTGCTCAATCATTGAGTTTTTGGAAACTATCATGCGCTCCCTTCCACCGCTTAATGCCTTGGTCGCCTTCGAGGCCGTGGCCCGCACAGGTTCGGTCGCTTTGGCCGCTGAGGAATTGTTTGTGACGCCTGGCGCTGTCAGTCGACAGATCAAGGTGCTCGACGAGTTTTTCGAAACCAGCCTCTTCGAACACCAGGGGCGTGGGCTTGCACTTTCCGTCGCGGGGGCCATGTACTTCAAACAGATAACCTCGCACTTGGAAGGGATCCGCAAAGCTACCGCAAAATTGCTTAACGATGGCGTCCGTTCAATTGTGCGCGTGCATTCATACACGACGTTCGCAACCCGCTGGTTGATTCCGCGGCTCAGCACATTTCAGGTTACCCACCCGCAGATCGAGGTTCGTCTGACTACGTCGTCCGACTGGGGTACGGGTGCCGACTGCGATGCTTCGGTCCGCTTGGGCAACGGGCATTGGCCCGGCTATGAATCGACGAAGCTGGTGAGCAATGTGCTCGTGCTGGTTTGTGCTCCGTCCCTCGTGCAGCGAAGTCGTCCAGTGGACCCTGTTTGGCTTTCGGAACAGACGCTTTTGCAGGTCAGCTCCCGTTCGAGCGACTGGGACGCATGGTGTCGTGCGGTGGGCGTCGATCCTTCCACGATGAGCCGGCAACGCGTGTTCGAAAGTTCCGCCGTTGCGTATGAGGCAGCGCAGGACGGTCTTGGGGTGATCGTCGCCCAGGAAGTGCTGATTGAGGCGGAACTCGCCTCAGGCCGACTGATCGCGCCATTCGATCTGCGCGTCGACAGAGACGACGAGACTTACTATCTGGTGATTGACAACGCCCGCCGCCGCCGCCGCGCGCTCATCGAACTCCGTGAGGCGCTGTGCGCTTCGGAGACGCGAAATGCCTGAGCTGAATTTTCCAGGGCCACCCGTTCGCGCCCGATAATCCCCCTTTCTTAGCAATTGCCAAAGGTGGAACTATACGACCAAGGCCAACTTCTACATTGGCGTGATGTCTACATTAGGCGTAATGTCGCCAAGCCAGTCGAGGCGATCGGCACAGTTCAGCATCATCCGACCGCATGGCTTCGCGTACTTGGCGTGGTTGTCGGATGAGCTGACCTTGGGCTTGAACAGATCCGCGCCCATGAATTCGATAGACACGTGCAGCTTTGGTGCCAGATACTTGCTCGACGGCCCGAGCCTGCGGAAGGCGCCCTGATGCAGGTTGAAGTTAACCAGTACTGTCGCATTTGAACAAGCTCTGTCAGTTGGCAATGTCCCCGAATGTCCGCGCACAGATCATCGTTGTAAATCTGTTCTGCTTTCGCCAGGGAGGTCGGCCCGCTGTGCCAACTTGATGAAATCGACGAACGCGCGCAAGGGCGGTGGTACAAGGCGGTGGCCCGAGTAATGGCCGGACACAGTGTGTCGAAACCTAAAAAACCATTTTAATCAAAGGCTTTGTTGTGTGAATTTGTTCCCTTCACTCGCTACAGAAATACCTTCTCTGAAGTTCCCCAAAGTCCACAAAATCTAGTCATCACAAGGGTTCACGCGAATTCTCTATCGCTCAGGGAAAACCCACGTCTATCTAAATCTACGTCTCAATGTGTATAGGACATGAGGACATCTGAAATCCTATATACATTCGCTCTCAATACAGGTAGGAAACTATACACATGCCGCAGACAGACCCTGAGATCCGCCAGAAATGCTTATTGTGGACCACACCGGTTTTCTGGGCGCAAATTTAACCTAGGAGCTCAGGCTGCATATCAGTTTGTTGTCCTGGAAAACCTCCCTATAATCATGGGAGCAGTAAAGGATTCTCCCTATTAGCCGTTATGCGAACGGCGTGTCAATGACTTGCTCAAGGAAAAAATATGACAACAGTATCTCGCCGGACATTCCTGTATTATTCCCTCGCATTATTAACCATGCCGTTGACGCGGTCGGTCGCGCAAACTGTTGCCACCCCAACCGTCCTCGATGGAGTCAGGCTGGTTGATGGCCTAGGGGGAACGCCTGTAGAGAACGCGCGTATAGTCATCGCCGATGGACGCATCGCAGCCATCGGGCCATCACAGCAAGTGGCGATACCTTTAACTGCCCGGGTCATCCCTGTTAATGGTGGCACTGTCATACCGGGCCTCATCTCTGATCACGTGCACCTCGGCGGTTATGATGGCCTGGTTGCAGGGCCGTCTGCGCAAAATGCCGATAATATACTGAAACAGCTCAATGTTTACCTGTCATATGGCGTTACGACGGTTGCCTCAATGGGAACCAATGGTGCGCTCGTCTACGACCTGCGTTCTCGCCTGAGCGCGGGTTCAGTTTCCGGGGCTGATATTCTGGTTGCGGATCATGGGATTGGCGTTCCTAATGGCGCGCCACCTGCGCCGCTAGGTCCAGACCAACTTGACCGTCCGGCTTCGGTGCAAGAAGCCCGGCAGGCAGTGCGTGCGGCGGCGGCGCGAGGCACGAACTTTATCAAGCTCTGGCTTGATGATTTTCAGGGACTCAAACTCGTCAAGATGTCGCCGGAAATCTATCGGGCCGCAATCGATGAGGCGCACAAAAACAACCTCTGTGCCTTTGTTCATATCCACTATCTGGATGACGCGAAAGACGTGTTGCGTGCTGGAGCTGACGTGCTCGCACACGGTGTGCGGGATAAGGCGATCGATGGCGAATTCATTGAATTGATGCGCAAAAACAATGCCTGGTACATTCCAACGTTGACCGTAGATGAGGCATTCTATTTATTTGCCGAGCAGCCACAGGTTCTGCAAGACCCGTTTGTACGTAAGGCGCTGCACCCTGATTTGCTGAAACAATATGAAAGTGAAGAATGGCGCACTAAGCAGATCTCCAATCCAAAGGCTTTGTCAAGTTGGCATAGTGGGCTTGCTGTAAACCAGCAGAATACAAAAACAGCTATTGAAAACGGCTTGAACGTTGGATTCGGCACTGATTCAGGTGCGATGCCGTTGCGCGTTCCTGGATTTGCTGAACACCGGGAACTGGAACTTTTGGTAGAAAGTGGTATTTCACCTCTGCAGGCTCTGACGTTGGCTACGGGTAAAGCCGCACAGGCATTGAAATTGGAGGATCGCGGCGTATTGGCTGTTGGAAAACGTGCCGACCTCGTTGTGATTGATGGTAACCCCATCAAGAATATCAGTGATACGCGCCGTATTCGTTCTGTGTGGAAAGCTGGCACAGAGGTTTCTGGCCTATCCTTGACGTAGTGCTCATCTTGCTTTCAAATCAGTCAATGAAAGTAAGCTCACGATGTCGAGATGCTCAGGAGTGTAAGCGAAGTATGTGGCGTCACGGCTTTAAAGGGGGAAGTCTGCCGCCGGTATGGGCAGCGTCGATGTGAGAATAATTTCACGCTCAGATAAATTTTGTAAAGTGAGGAACGTTCGTGAATAGCTATATCTTGTTGGGCGGAGCTATCGTGGCTGAAGTCATCGGTACTACCTTTATGAAATACTCTGAAGGATTTACGCTTTTATGGCCATCAATCGTAACTATCCTTAGTTATTGCGCCGCCTTTTATCTCCTTTCTCAGACGTTGAACACGATACCTACTGGCATTGCTTATGCTATTTGGTCCGGCGTAGGGATAGTGCTGATTAGCCTCGCTGGCTGGTTAATCAGTGGACAAAAACTTGATATCCCAGCTATTGCGGGTATGTTCCTTATCTGCGCTGGTGTTTTGGTTATTAATATCTTTTCCAAAGTATCACCACATTAGATATCGTCGACACGTATTAGCAATCTGATACGTGTCGATAGCTATCCTCCCTCTCATCCTTAGAACCTATCCCTTAGGGCTATATTACGTGCCATTTTGGCCCAGGGCAGTGCTCGAAATCTCACGTACTCCGTGTACGCTCCGATTTCTGCGCGCTGTCCGTGACCAAACTGACTGCGCCAATGACGCCTACTGTAATCCGTATTCCTGTCTGTGTCTGTGATAGAAGCATCGTTACCATTATTTGGGTAAATATGACGCTATTCCCGTCAATTCCATGACTACAACCTCAATGCCAACCCATCGTAGGCCGCCCGGACATTTTGAGGCAGCAGCGTTTGTGTCTGGAGCCAGCTATCCAGCTCGTGGCCGATGTGGGTCAGGTACAACTGTTTGGGATTGAGTTGGGTTGAGATCGCCAACGCGCATGTGACGTCATTGTGGTTACGCGGTGGAGACGATCGCGGGGGATGGCTGCAATCGACCACGGCATAGTCCAGCGAGTATGACGCGAGAAATTGAACGGTTTCAGGCGGCAATCCAATCGTATCGGTCAGGTAGGCCAGCGTATGCGTCGACGTTTGGATGAGGTAACCGTAAGTTAATTTGGAATGGATTAAGGGCAGTGGCGTGAACCTGATGCCATCCAGTTCGAAGGGCTGGAACGGTATTAGCGGCGGCTGAAAATGCAATATTCCTGGGTGCTTAAAGAGATCGTCGCAGCCCGCGTCATCCGGTGGCCCAAAAACAGGAATACGCTCGCCATAGCCCCAGCGTAGGGGAAATAACCCCTGAACGTGATCCATATGATAGTGGGTCAGCAGAATATGCCGATCAGAATAAGGGAGCAGATACGGCGCTAGCTCCGGCAATCCGGCATCAATCAGGATGAGCCGGTATTTGGTTGTGAGTGCCGCACAGCAGGCACGGCGCCGCTTTTTTTCATCTTGCAGCGCCTGCTGGCAAACTTCACATTTACAGCCAAATGCGGGAACCTGCTGCGCGCTGCCGGTTCCCAGAAAGCGAAAAACGATCCCGTCACTATTTGCTGCCATCGGTTTTCTCCTGCTCTCCCGTGTGTTTTCCGCTCGATCTATTGCTTATTGTGTGCTGTGCAAGCGCCGTCGAACGGTAGCAATGACTGAAAGGTGGATAAAGTGCGTTGCAGGTCGCCGTCGTTATTCAATAACATACAGTCGCTTGGTAAGCGGCGCTGCTCTTCTTCCGCCCGCCGCAATCGCGTCGCGATTTGCTGTTCGCTCTCCCGTCCTCTGGTACGTAACCGCTCTCGCAGTATCGATGCAGAAACAGTCAGACATATTGGAAACAAGGTGTTGCCATAACGCTCGCGTGCCTGGCTCAGGTAAGCCCGCGAGCCATTCACGATGACGTTGTTCCCTCGCTGTAGCCAGTCATCAATCTCTATTCCGATACCATAGTAATACTCGTGCGCTTGCCAGTGGAGCGCGAAAAGGCCAAGCCGCTCGCGGAGCGCAAACTCTTCCATGGTCAGCGCAATATGGTTCTCTCCTTTAATTTCAGCGGGACGCGTAATGTAGCGATGCGCCACCAGCAGGCGTGGCAGCGCTAGCTGACGAATCGCCCGGAGCAAGCTATCTTTGCCTGCTCCGGAGGGGCCGATGAGGTAGATGAGTTTCGTCATGATCAGAATACCCGGATGCCCTGACGCCACACGCGCATTAGTTTCATTTGCGGAGCATGTCGTGTAACAAGTAGCAGGTCAGCTCGTCGCCCTTCTTCAATGCAGCCGCGATCGTTAAATTGCAGCACCTGAGCAGGATTACGGCTAACCAGCGCGATCGCGCGCGGCAGATCGTAATCATTACGTTCATCCTCCGCGATCATGAACGCCGCCTCCAGCAGGCTGGCCGGATAATAGTCGGAAGATAAGATGTTAAGTACGCCCAACGTCGCCAGATGGTGTGCTGACACATTGCCCGAGTGTGAGCCGCCACAGATGACATTGGGCGCCCCCATAAGCACATTCATTCCAACATCATGCGCCTGCTGCGCCGCGACCGCAGTGGTAGGAAATTCGGCAATGCTCACACGATACTGGTGGGCTTCGCTGATATGCTCTGGCGTTGCATCGTCATGGCTGGCCAACGTAATGCCTCTATCATGACAAAGGCGGACAATCGCTTCGCGGTTAGTCTGTGACCAGCGGCGCGAACCCGTCAACTGTTCCTGTTCAAATGCGGCCATTTGCTCGTCATTCAGGTGATATTTGCCTTTGTAATACTGATGATATTTCTCCTGAGAGGAAAATTGCCGCTGCCCTGGCGAGTGATCCATCAATGATGCGAGCACGACCAGTGGGATATCGACTAGCTGTTCAAAGAGCGGAAATGTATCCTGGTGTGGCAATTCACAGCGCAGATGCAGATGATGATCCGCCCGATTTGCGCCATGCTGCTGGCTGTACAGTACCGCATCCGTCATGCGTCGCAGGTTATCAAGCCGATGGCCGCCATCACGGACATCTCCTACCGCGATGGCATCCAGAACGGTAGTAATCCCGCAGGAGATAACCAACGCATCATGATTGCGCATTGCCGCTTCGGAAGGCCAGTTAACGCCAGGGCGTGGAGTAAAACACTTGTCGAGATTATCCGTATGGAGTTCCACAAGCCCCGGCAGGAGCCAGGCCTGTTCGCCATCCAGCGCGCCGGGATGACGACTGGGCCTGGCGCTGATGTGGTGAATCACGCCGTTGCGTACTTCCAGTGACCCATGGACGATTTCCTGTGCGAGCACCATATTGACATTATTGATGATCATTTGCGGTCTCCTGAGCGTTGGAGATTATCGGCATCGAGTGCATCGACATTGTATACAGGCGATCGGCGACCTCCTGACGAACCTCGTCATCGTGAAAAATCCCGACGATGGCACACCCTTTGGCTTTCGCATTACTGATGAGCTGCATGACAGCCAGTCGGTTTTGGGCGTCCAACGAGGCTGTCGGCTCATCTAACAGTAGAATCGGGTAATCGCCAATGAATCCGCGGGCAATATTAATGCGCTGCTGCTCACCGCCGGAAAAGGTGGCGGGAGCGAGCGACCACAGCCGCTCAGGGACGTTCAGATGCGTCAGTAATTCACCGGCGCGCACCTCACTTTCCTGACGAGACATACCGCGTTCCAGTAAGGGTTGTATGACTACGTTCAGTGTACTGATGCGCGGAATGACGCGTAGGAACTGGCTTACCCAGCCCACGGTTTCACGGCGGATTTCCAGCACATGGCGGGCATCTGCGTTGACGATATCGACCCAGCTTTCGCGATGACGTATCCAGATGTGGCCGCCGTCAGGCTGATAATTGCCATACAAAGATCGCAACAAAGTGGATTTTCCGCTCCCGGAATGCCCGTGCAACGCCACGCATTCACCGCCTTTCACAGACAGGCTGACATCGTGGAACACCGGCAATCGTGCGCCCTGTTGGTTATATAACACGAACGTTTTATCAACGTTCTCAATGCGTATTTGCGTTTCCATCAAGCGTCCTTTTGTCTGGATTTACAGAATGGAAGAAACCAGTAATTGGGTATAAGGGTGGCTCGGATCGTCGAGCACCCTGTCCGTCAATCCTTGTTCGACAACCCGCCCTCGCTGCATCACCAACAGGCGGTGTGACAACAAACGGGCAACGCCGAGATCGTGTGTCACGATGACGACGGAAAGCTGCATTTCCACGACCAGTGTTCTGAGCAGATCGAGCAATCGCGCCTGTACCGATACGTCTAACCCGCCGGTGGGTTCATCCATAAATATCAGTCGTGGCGCCGTCACCAGGTTACGTGCGATCTGTAGGCGCTGCTGCATCCCGCCGGAAAACGTGGTTGGCAGATCGTCCATCCGGTTCTCGGGGAGTTCGACGTTTGTCATCCACTGTGCCGCCTTCCTACGGATATCCCCGTAGTGCCGATTGCCGATAGCCATGAGCCGTTCGCCGATATTACCGCCGGCAGACACGGTAGCGCGTAGCCCTGCCAGCGGTTGCTGCCAGACAATCCCCCATTCGGTTCGCAGCAGCGCACGCCGCTGCCGTTCACTAATGTCATAGATCGAGAGTGCCTGATGATTGAGATCACGATAGATAACGTCGCCTTCCTGCGGTGCCAGCCGGGCAGAGATCGCATTCAATAGCGTTGTCTTGCCTGAACCCGATTCGCCGACAATCCCTAACACTTCCCCTGGCCATAACTGAAACGACACGTCGCGGAAGCCTTTTTCCGGTGCATACAGGTGCGTGAGGTGTTGCACTGTCAACAAAGGGGTGTCGGATACATGATGTGCTGTCGTCATGACGTTTCTCCTCCCTGGTTCTGTCGCTGCTGGCAATAGTCGGTATCGGAGCAGACGAACATACGGGTCCCGTCATCATCCATTACCACTTCATCGAGGAAGCTGTCGCGGGCGCCACATAGCTCACATGGCTTGTCCCACTGCTGTATTGTGAAAGGGTGATCGTCGAAATCGAGGCTTTCCACCACGGTGTACGGCGGAACGGCATAGACCCGCTTTTCACGCCCTGCGCCAAAGAGTTGCAGCGCAGGCATCATGTTCATCTTCGGGTTGTCGAATTTTGGGATGGGCGATGGATCCATGACGTAGCGGTGATTCACCTTCACCGGGTACGCGTAGGTTGTGGCAATATGGCCAAAACGCGCGATATCTTCATAGAGTTTCACCTGCATCACACCATATTCTTCCAACGCATGCATTTTGCATGTTTCGGTTTCTCGCGGTTCGATAAAGCGCAGTGGCTCAGGGATTGGCACTTGAAAGACCAGGATCTGATCTTCCCTCAGTGGCGTTTCAGGAATGCGGTGTCGTGTTTGGATCAGCGTCGCATCGCAGGTTCTTTCTGTAGTTGCTACCTTTGCCACCTTGCGGAAAAACGAGCGAATCGACACGGCGTTGGTCGTATCGTCAGAGCCTTGATCGATCACTTTGAGCGTATCGTCCGGCCCGATAATGCTGGCGGTGATTTGAATGCCGCCGGTGCCCCAGCCGTAAGGCATCGGCATTTCCCGGCTACCGAATGGCACTTGATGCCCTGGGATGGCGATCGCTTTCAGGATTGCACGCCGTATCATGCCCTTCGTGCTTTCATCCAGGTAGGCATAGTTATATTCCGTTTCTGGCCGGCTGCCTGTCTGGTGGGAGATCGTTGTCTGTCCCATCACGCGTTACTCCTTGACACAGACGCAAGGTATTCCTCACGTAGTCGTTTTAATAGTTCCAGCTCTGACTGGAAATCGACGTAATGCGGAAGTTTCAGATGCGAAACAAATCCCGCTGCTTCCACGTTGTCGGCATGGGAAAGCACAAACTCTTCATCCTGAGCCGGGCCGCGAATTTCCTCTTGATAATCGGCAGTCTGAAGTGCGCGATCGGCTAATGCCACCGTAATGGCCTTACGCTCTGAACGGCCGAATGCCAACCCGTAACCACGAGTAAAATGCGGTGCATCGCTGGTGGGTTTAACAAATCCGTTTACGGTTTCGCATTCCGTGAGCAGAATCTCGCCAATATCAATGGCAAAACCCACCTCTTCGGCGACGATGCTGACCGTGATATATCCCGTTCGGATCTCGCCGACGAACGGATGGTTGCGCCCATAGCCGCGCTGGGTTGAATAGCCGAGCGAGAGGAGAAAGCCCTCATCACCACGAAACAACTGTTGGAGACGTGCCGCCCGCGTGCCGGGGTAACTCGGCGGAACCATCGTAATGTCTGGTGGATCGTTGTCCTCGTTGATATCGCGCTCAGGGACAAGATGTTGTTGCGCCAGAAACTGAAATGCGTGAGTAATGTGCTCGCGAGCTTCCTCTTTCGTGTCAGCGGTGTCGAGGTTCGGCGCGACAGGATCCTCACCGGCGGCCAGAAGCGAGAAATCCAGCAATCGATGAGTATAGTCATAGGTCGGGCCCAGGAGCTGCCCGCCCGGTAAGTCTTTGAAAATGGCTGACACTCGGCGTTCGAGACGCATATCAGACGTATTCAGCGGTTGACTGATTCCCCAGCGAGGCAGCGTAGAGCGGTAAGCCCGTAAGAGAAAGATACTCTCTACCAGATCTCCACTGGCTTGTTTAATGGCCAGCGCGGCGAGTTGGCGGTCGTAAATATTGCCTTCCGTCATGACGCGATCGACAGCTAAGTTCAACTGTTGTTCTATCTGTGTACAGTCCAATTCTGGAATATCCGTGCACCCGCGTCGGCGACAGGATTGTAGCTGGTGAGCGGCTTCAATGGCCTTTTCCCCACCTTTCACGGCAACGTACATTAGCATTCCTCCACGTGGGTACTTCTAGGGATCGCAAACAGCTTTTTCCCAGAGGTAAAGAGAAAATCCAATCCTGTAGGGAAAGCATGAGGGCGGTTACATAGGTAGTTCCTGACACGATCGGGCAAATGGGGAGAGATAACGCGATGTGTCTTGATGCCAGGACCGGTTAGCTTTAAACACGGCCCGTCATGCATTCCGTCCACCTCGACAATAACCGTGGTGGATTTTTCTGGCTCGGCTTCGCTGCCACAGGAGAGCGTCATCAGATCGTAAGAAAAAGGATTTCCGCTTAGCAGCACAAAGTAGGCCTCTTCCAGCGTTGTAACGATCGGCACGTTCGTATGCAGACAAAGCGTGCGCAGCAGCAGCGGATTACTCATCTGCGGATCGATAAACAGCGGCGTAGTGTGGCTGGTCAGCGTAAGCAGCGTAGCCGCCGTAGCGGAAGATATTGATTCCAGACCGGAAACATTGGGCACGGTTACCAGAGAACCCGGCTCGCTCATTGCCTTCACGATTTTGCGAAAGCAGAGCTGAGTGCCAAATACAGGGTGGGCGAAGCCCGTCATTGTTGTCATGACAAATTATTCCCCCCTGACCAAAGTAAAGAAATTTACCCGGCTGGCAGCCACTTCATGCTGTAGCCGCTCCCGATGCGCGCGTTGCACGTCCGCTAATGGCGTGATGATGCGATCCCAGATTTCGTGGAAACAGGCTTGGGTTTGCAGTAGCGCATCGATCCAGGCGCAAAGTTCGGCATGTGATTTATTTCTGCCCGCGATATAGCTGTAACCGCACGTCCCATCTTCCAGCTGTACCGCCGCGCGGGTCACGGTCATATCGCCGACAATAAAGCGCGGGCCATCTACTTCCATTCTTCCCTGTAGCTGGATTAAGCCAATCTGCGTCGGGCGTAAGAGCTGATAACTTGCCGGGAAATCCAATCTTCCCCAATGTTCTTTCAGTTCAGCCGGATCGCTGTGCGCAAGAATTGACATCCAGTGCTGGCGTTGTGTTAACTCTGACATTTATTCCCTCCTTGCTGGTAAGGCGCGTGAGAGATAAGCAAAGCAGGCGGTTTGATCTTGCGGCTCCGCCGAGAGTTCCGCTGTGTTTTGATAGCACTGACGCGCCGTATCGAAGAATTCGCTTTGGATCTCGGCGCATTGGAAAAGCCTATTGGCCAGATCGAGATCTTTAAGGCGGATGGATAAAGGGACAGACACAGTTTCACGCGGGTTCAGATAGCGATCCAACATGACATCCATATAGGTCGAGCGACCGCGTCCCAGCGTTAACGCCTTTGCCAACACATCAGGGGCGATGTCATGGCCTTCCGCTACCAACAGCGCTTCCGCCGCCACCAGCAGATGCACCGCCTCACAATAGTTATTAATTACCTTCATGGTTTGTGCACTGTGGTTACTTGCCATCAGCACATAATGATCCGATAGGCTGGTTACGACATCGTTAACCGCACGAGCATAATCATTGACACACGGACCCACCCAGGCGGCAAGTTTGCCCTGTCGCGCGCCCTCCGGCCCGCCCGACACGGGGCATTCCACATAATGAGCGCCATGCTGATGAAAAAAAGCCTCCATCCAGCGGCTCTCTTCCGGCCCTACCGTGCTGATATTGATAAACAAAGGGTGATAGCGAGTCAGTTTCTGTGTCACCTTTTCCGACTGGAAAACATCACGTATCGCCTCTGCATCTTTCAGGCAGATCAGCACAACCTGTTTTTCCTGCGTAAATAACTGGTGCAGTTCAGAGACCGCGTGAGCGCCTTCGGCAGCAACCTCGCTTGCTTTACTGTAAGTCCGGTTAAACACACAGAGCGAAAACTGACGTTGTAATAGTCTGAGCGCAATCGCTTTTCCTAATACACCCACACCAACTAAAGAAACAGAATGAGTCATATCGGCAATCCTTGTCGCTAAGAAGTGAGCAATACCCAGGGTATCGCCACTCATCAAGAGGCCTGGGGTACATCGAGAAACTGCATAAACGCATCACGGTTTTGCGCCGGAGACGTTGCAGGCCGCTCGAGATCGCTACGATGGCCGACGCGGCATTTCACCTCAATGAACTGACTGACGTGCGCCCGCAGCGCCTGTTGCAGCGCGGCTCGTAAGGCTTCTTCCGTTTCGGTGTAGTAAGTGTCGCCATAGCCGCAAGCAGCCGCGATGGGCGTTAGCGGTAATCGGGACGCGGCCGTGGGCTGCCCTCCCACGGAATCATGGGCGCCATTGTTGATGACGACGTGTATCAGGTTGTTTGCCTGGGCGGTGTTCGTCAGCCCACCCATGTGCATCAGCAGTGCTCCATCCCCATCCAGACACACGATTTTCCGCTGCGGTTGCGCATCACATAGACCCAATGCAATTTGGCTGGCAAGGCCCATGCCACCGACAGTGAGAAAATCTCGCTGATGCCCTTCACTCCGCCGCTCACGTAGCTCATAGAGTTCGCGGGACAACATGCCCGTGGTGCTTACGATAGGAAGATGAGGAGGCAGTTCGTTCAGGCAGACGGCTACGATAGCTTCTCGCTGCATCAGCACCGGTTCCACCGTGGAATTGGCGGGGGCGGCAGACGAGGAAAACGTATTTTTTCTCACTACCAGCGCCACGGGGCGGTGTTCATCGTGCGCACGTTGAAGCAGGGCCTGAATGTCATCCCACGGAGACGGGTTAAGTCCATCCAGAACGATATGCGGGATATCAAGCACATTAAGTTGGGCCAATGTGACTCGCCCCTGCATCACATGCTGTGGTTCATCGTGCAGTTGCTTTCCGCCGTCATCGATCTCGCCGCGCCAGCCAACGATGAGTAATAGTGGAATACCATAAACATCTGGCGTAGCCAGAGAACAAAGGGGGTTGATCGTATTACCCAACCCCGAGTTTTGCATATAGACCACGGGCAACGTTCGTGTCGAGAGATAATGACCAATTGCCATCCCTATCGCACAGCCTTCATTACTCGCGATACGGTGCGCCAACCCACTATGATTACTTTCAATCGCCAGACAAAATGCTTTTAATAATGAATCAGGGACGCCACTGAAAAAATGTACGCCGCGTTGAACAAGAAATTCGATGAGTTTATTAGGGTCAATCATAATAAACCTTCCCTTTGCATCACGCCGTAGTTAACCGCAATGATGATAATTTAATTATGAAGTAGAAATAACAAGGTGCAATATAATTATGTAATCCCCCAAATAGCCAATAAACCAAATTGACTCATTGATTTATTTATCATGTCTTATAATAAAAACAGACTTCTAATGCTCAATAATATCGCTATAAAATAATTATACTGAACCGAAATATATTTCTTTACCGTGTTCCTGGGATAAGATCCAAAATATCTTTTATCGACATGCATTTATCCTCAACTTCCAATGTTCGACCATGTTTGAGGATTTCCGGCAAAATCGACTTCATTGCAGGATAAGCCGCACGTAACATATGGTTTGCATAAATCACGATATTGAATCCACTATCAACTAACTCATCGAAAGTGATATCGTTAAAACTGGTGGGCACACAAACCAGAGGTAGATTGGGATAATGATCGCGGAATTGTCTGGCGAAAGCCAAGATTTCGGAAGGATTCTTATGCCGGCTATGGATCATAATCCCATCGGCGCCGGCTTCAGCATAACGCAGGGCGCGGTTGATCGCATCTTCCATACCGACGTCCAGAATCAGGCTCTCAATACGGGCGATTAGCATAAATTCAGGCGTCAATTGTGCTTTTTTGGCGGTCGTAATTTTTTCGCAAAAGTCCTCTACGGAGGCCTGCGTTTGTTTTACGTCATTACCAAATAAAGAGTTCTTTTTTAGACCCGTTTTATCTTCGATAATCATGGCGGAAATGCCCAAATTTTCGGCCGCCCGAATATGGTGGGCCAAATGTTCTGCTTGCCCGCCTGTATCGCCGTCAAAAATTAATGGACGCGTGGTAACATCAAATATTTCCGTAATCGCATGAAACCGATGGCTAATATCAACCAATTCCGTATCGGGTTTTCCCCGCAACGTGGAATCAGTGAGTGAGCTGGACCAAAATGCATCAAATTGATAATGAATATCGCCGTCCTCATAAGCGGCTTGTTCGATTAATAAAGCAGAAAGTGGGCTGTGGGCTTCCATCACACGAATACCTTTCTGTTGCCGTAATAATTCGCGAAGAGCACTACGTCGTGAACCCGGCGTACACCCTTTATAGGAATCCGTTGGGGTATGATTAGATAAATTGACAGACATGGTTATCTCCTATGTACCATAAAGTTGATGTCTACTTTCCCTAGAAAACCAAAAGCAGCAATCATAAGATCAATTACGTTATATTTATTTAAATAAAATATGCCAACAAGTTGATTCTATTCTTTGAAAACCACACTTCAATAGGGGTAAAAATTTTTTGTTTATTTTTATATTTCCCCTACCTTATTGAAATAAAATCGATTTAAACGAGAAAAAAACGCCTTTGGCGAAATTTTAACCAGTAAAACGAGACTTATTTATATAAAAAAACTAAAAAAATAGTTTTTTTGGTTTTTTATTCCAATAAATCTTTCTGTAATACTGCTAATGAGTAGAACCGTATTCTTATAGATTGATCATAATGTCGGGTTACATGGATAAAGAAATTTCGGGAGCGTCCCTTTGGTTCGATTTCCGGTGATGCCTCTAATTAGTTGGCTCTGATGTATAATACGGGCTTTTAAGATTATCTCATGGCCAGCGTTAACGTTCATTGTGCCCGTTGTCAGTCTGCTAAGGTTTACCGCCAGGGTCAGAACCCTAAAGGCCATGACAGATTTCGCAGCCGTGATTGCCACCGTGTGTTTCAGCTCACTTATGCTTATGAAGCACGTAAGCCGGGTATTAAAGAGCAGATCACTGAAATGGCCTTCAATGGTGCCGAGGTTCGCGATACCGCCAGAACACTGAAAATTGGCATTAACACCGTCATCCGGACTTTAAAAAACTCGCGCCAAAGCGAATAACGTCTTCGCCTGTTGCCCATGCTGGGGTGGCGCTTATCTGCGAACTTGATGAGCAATGGGGCTTCGTTGGCAGTAAAGCCCGGCAGCACTGGCTCCGGTACGCGTAAAACACCAAAACAGGCGGTGTAGTGGCCTACACTTTTGGTCCCGAACTGATGATGTACTCCTACCAACGGGTAAGCCGCAACTCACTGGAGCGCAGGAAAACATGCAGATTCAGCTCCAGCGCAAGACGGGTCAGAATTCGGCCTTTGTAGTTCTCCATCTTCCCCAGCAGTTCAGGCAGGCGTTTCAGCGGCAGGGCGGGGTGATGTTGGGTCGCCACGGGGGTCACGACGCCATCTAAATCGTAAGCCGGATTATATTTGATTACTCCCTGCTGGACGGCGTGGCGCATGATTTTGGTCAGATGCTGGCGCACCCGTCCGGCAACGTCATGCACACCTTTATCGTCGATGGCCTTAACCAACTGCGCCAGATGATGGGTTTCAACCTGAGCAATATCCATCGCACCTATCGCAGGGAAAACGTAGCGTTTCAGGCAGATAAGAATTTTATCGGCGTGCGCGTCCGACCAGAGTTTAAGGCTGCTGGTATGCCACGCCTGAGCGACATACTGAAAGGTGTGGGATTCCTCAACGGCGGGGTTGTTCGATTTACGAAGCTGAGAAGGGCTGATGCCGGATGCCAATAGCTTACGTGCCGCATCGCGCTTTTCACGGGCCTCTGCCAGCGTGGTTTGAGGGTAGGGGCCAAAGGCCAGACGGTTCTCTTTACCGCCGAAGCGATAGCGGAAATACCATAACTTAGCGCCGCTGGTAGATACCGTGAGGTACAGGCCTTGTGAGTCAGTGAGCTTATAAGATTTTGCGAGAGGTTTCGCGGATCGGACTTTGCTGTCAGTTAACCTATGAGGGTCACTCCCGTTCATCGAACTGAATGACCCGCAATCTGACCCACAAATTCCCCGATACGAAGGGATAAATCAAAACGCATCGGAAAAGATTTTCACGCCAACTTATTGAATCGCAACAACATAGGGATTGATAAGGAGGCATAAAAAAAGGAATGGTGGTGCCCGACTCGGACAAACGCCAAAGGCGTTGAACAGCGCGCTTGTCGCGCTGGCCCTGAAAGGGTGAGCCGCTTGCGGCGAATAATCGAACGTAGTTCGATGGAGAGTCCACACGCCGGAAACGAAAAAAACCCTCGCCAAAGGCGAGGGTTAAGAAGAAGTGGTGCCCGGACTCGGACAAACGCCAAAGGCGTTGAACAGCGCGCTTGTCGCGCTGGCCCTGAAAGGGTGAGCCGCTTGCGGCGAATAATCGAACGTAGTTCGATGGAGAGTCCACACGCCGGAAACGAAAAAACCCCTCGCCAAAGGCGAGGGTTAAGAAGAAGTGGTGCCCGGACTCGGACAAACGCCAAAGGCGTTGAACAGCGCGCTTGTCGCGCTGGCCCTGAAAGGGTGAGCCGCTTGCGGCGAATAATCGAACGTAGTTCGATGGAGAGTCCACACGCCGGAAACGAAAAAACCCTCGCCAAAGGCGAGGGTTAAGAAGAAGTGGTGCCCGGACTCGGAATCGAACCAAGGACACGAGGATTTTCAATCCTCTGCTCTACCGACTGAGCTATCCGGGCAACGGGGCGCATTAAACCGTATTGATTACGTGGCGTCAACGGGTTTATGTCACAAAGCAGAGCGCCTGCGCTATTTTCAGGCAATTGATGTTTTTGATAACCAACTTCTGGCGATCCTTTCGCCGCTCTTTGCCTGTCTGTGTTTATTCTGGGCCGACGCGGCAAGTTTAGTTGCACTTTTACCAGATTGCGTGCGGACGGTATTATTGAATTCGGCGAAGAATAATGCCACTATTGCGCGGTTTTTAACGTCTCGTTCACCTGAACGTCCCTTTAAGCCTAGCTAGCGTGTAGCGAAAAGAGGATAACCGATATGTCAGATTCATTGTTTATGGTGCTACGCGCCAACGCATTGATGATGCTATCGTGCGTGCCATTTTCTCCCCGTTGCGCGACCTACCTTTCCCCCAGTCGATTATCCTTCTTCACCATGCGGTGAGGCGTTTGTTCGCTCACTGTTAGGCATGAGTAAAAATAGAGTACGGCTCTGCTTTTACTGATGTCTATCGGATGGTGCTGGCTCCAGTTTTTCCATTCTTGGCCTACAGTTGACCTGTAGGGATCGTGCGCTTGTCGCCGATGATTGGCATGGTAATTGGTTGGTATTGTTATCCCTGAGCGGTGTCTTCCAGACACGTATACTTACCCTCAACCGTTTGGCTTGGTTACATGAAACAGTTAAAAATTGCGGCGAATGCAGCGGTTGCCACCCGTTTAATCACAGCGCGTGAGATTGTTGCGTTGGGGCAGACGGATTTCACTGATGTGGCGGCGGTCGTGGTGTCGATTGAAGAAGCGCGTAGCGGCATTTTGTCGTTGTTGCAGCACACCGGCTTTGGCATTCCGATGTTTGTCGAAGAGCCCGATGAAGATAAAGAATCAGATGTTCCGCCAGCAGGTAGCGAATGGTTGAATCTTGATGAGGGCGGCGAGCATGCAATTGTGTTGGAGCATGCGGCGAAAGCTTATCAGGATGCGCTGTTGCCACCATTTTTCGATACGCTAACGAAATACGTCAGAATGAAAAACACCACCTTTGCCTGTCCGGGGCATCAGGGCGGGCAGTTTTTTCGCAAACATCCGGCAGGACGCCAGTTTTTTGAGTTTTACGGTGAGAACGTGTTTCGTTCGGATATCTGCAACGCAGACGTCAAGCTGGGCGATTTGCTAATTCATGAAGGTGCAGCGAAGAAGGCGCAGAAGCACGCCGCACGTGTATTTAACGCAGATAAAACCTATTTCGTGTTGAATGGCACATCTTCAGCAAACAAAGTAGTGACGAATGCGCTGCTGGCATGTGGCGACCTAGTGCTTTTTGATCGTAATAACCATAAATCCAATCATCACGGCGCGCTAATTCAGGCGGGCGCTACGCCAATCTATCTGGAAACCGTACGCAACCCGTTCGGCCTCATCGGCGGCATCGACGCGCACTGTTTTGATGAAGCGTATCTGCGCAAGCTGATCGCGGAAGTCGCGCCGGAACGTGCCAATGAACCACGTCCGTTCCGTCTGGCCGTTATCCAGCTCGGCACCTATGACGGCACCATTTATAACGCGCGTCAGGTCGTCGATAGTATCGGGCACCTGTGTGACTACATTCTGTTTGATTCCGCCTGGGTGGGCTACGAGCAGTTTATTCCGATGATGGAGCAATGCTCGCCGCTGTTGCTGGATCTGAATGAAAATGATCCGGGTATCTTTGTCACTCAGTCGGTGCATAAACAGCAGGCAGGCTTCTCCCAGACCTCGCAGATCCACAAAAAAGATACGCACATCAAAGGCCAGCGTCGTTTCTGCAATCATAAACAGTTGAATAACGCCTTCATGCTGCATGCCTCGACGAGCCCGTTTTACCCGCTGTTCGCGGCACTGGATATCAATGCCAAAATGCACGAAGGAGAGAGCGGGCGTCGCCTATGGATGGACTGCGTGAAGCTGGGTATTGAGGCGCGTAAGCAACTGTTGACGCGCTGTTCGCTCATCAAACCGTTCGTGCCAGTGACGGTGGGGGGCGCACTCTGGCAGGATCACGATACGCAGACGATCGCGCAGGACGTGCGCTTCTTCAACTTTGAGCCCGGCGAGAAATGGCATGCATTCGAAGGGTACGCGAAGGATCAATACGTTATCGATCCCTGCAAATTATTGCTGACCACGCCAGGTATTGATGCCGCTAGCGGCGCGTATACCGAATTTGGTATTCCGGCGACGATTTTGGCTAACTACCTGCGTGAACACGGCATTATCCCGGAAAAATGCGACATGAACTCAATCCTGTTCCTGCTAACGCCAGCGGAGGACGCGGCAAAAATGCAGGAACTGGTGAATGCGTTGGTGCATTTCGAGACGCTGATCGCCCGCGATGCGCCGCTGAGTGAAGTGCTTCCCAGCCTGTATCAGAAACACAAAGTCCGCTATCGGGGTTATCGGTTGCGTCAATTATGTCAGGAAATGCATGATTTTTATGTTCAGCGTAACGTGAAAGATTTGCAGAAAGCCATGTTTCGCAAAAGCGCGTTTCCTACAGCTGTAATGCTGCCACAGGATGCCAACAGAGAGTTTGTGCGCGGGAATATCGAACTGGTTCCTATCGCCGAAGCGGAAGGCCGTATCGCGGCAGAAGGCGCATTGCCGTATCCGCCGGGCGTACTGTGCGTGGTGCCGGGGGAAATCTGGGGCGGAGCGGTGCAGCGTTATTTTCTGGCGCTGGAAGATGGCATTAACCTGTTACCCGGATTTACGCCAGAATTGCAGGGCGTTTACAGCGTTACAGAAGAAGATGGCAGCAAGCGTTTGTATGGTTACGTACTAGAATAATAGCGTGATTGTCCTTCAAATCATGAATTCGGCCAGTATTAACTGGCCGAATAGTACAGGCATAGTTGTTAGAACATGCCTTCAAACGGGTTCCAGCTTTTGCTACCCTGAATCTGTTTGAGATAATACGCGTGGTTAGCTGTTAACGCCCACATCATACTAAGGGCGGTTCTAACGGCGCTCTCGGTATAGATTGGCAGCGAGATGCTGGTATAGACGTCGATATAAGCAAAAATTGTGGCGATAACCAGTGAAATACCAAGTAACGTCAGGTTCTTACGCCATAATCCCAGGACAAAGAAATAAATGATACTGAAGAAGAAGGCGATGAAGTTGAATTTCAATAGCATTCTGGTGCGAAATGTCGCGTTTTTACACCCATTTTTGAAGGTCGCCGTGTTGGGTGCCCCAAACTCATTATAAAATGCGAATCGCGTCTGCCATTTTTTAGAATATTGTTTCCCTACTGTGTTTTCCATAACCGCTCTCTTATATAAAAAATTAATCATATTGCTGTGAATTATTTCGTTAATAATTTTACTGACTGATTCTGCGTCTTACCACTGTGTATTTAAGGATGGTAAGTTTAGGTGGATTTTATTGTTGTTTTTTGCTGATAATTTTCTTTCTGTATTAATAGCAGAGTAATTAAGTGGTATTGTTTTCAGGTTAATTGCGTCAATCCTAGGCGTGGTGCTACGCGTGGTAAAGGAATATTGTAAAACCGTATTTATCGTCACAAATATTTATTCTGACAATTTTTATTAATGAAGAGTCACATGTTGTATTAAGTAAAATTAATATCTGTGGTTAAACACAGTATTAATGCGCACGATCGCAACAATAGTAAAAGAAAGCGTTATTTATTAGCGTTAATCGCGCGTTTGTTTTCCGCTCAACGATTTTCATCGATTTACGATCATGGTGATGATCGCCGAAAAAGAGGGACTATATCGCGTTTTAGGTCGCGAAGAGATGAAGGCCATTGTTATAAAAGTGGTTTTCATCGTATCAATGTCGGAGAAATAGTTATGGCATGGCGCATCACACTCGGATTGTTCATCAGTTTACTACTCAGTTTTGCCGCTCTGGCGGATGTTGGCATCGGGTTTCAGCAGATAACCATCGTAAAAGGTGCCGATAATCGGCCATTGGATGTCGCCGTCTTTTATCCGGTTTCGTCATCCTCGCAGACGACAATCATTGGCGAAAACGCCGCCTTTCCCGGCATCACCGTGAGTAAAAATGCTGCGCCTGAATCCGGCAAATATCCGTTGATTGTGGTTTCGCACGGCTATGGCGGGAGCTGGCTTAACCAACTGTGGCTGGCAGAGGCGTTGGTTAAGCAAGGCTATATTGTCGCTGCCCCTAATCATCCTGGAACCACCACTAAAGATATGCGGACTGAGAAGGCGCAGGAATTGTGGCAACGGCCTCATGATATCAGCCGTGTCGTCACTGCATTACTGGCTGCGCCAGAAAAGATGGGGCGGGTTGATGAGAAGCGGATTGCTGCTGTCGGTCACTCGCTCGGGGGATGGACGGTGCTTGAGCTTGCTGGTGGGCGCTTTAGTACGGATCAATTTGAGCAGGATTGTCTGACGCACGCTGGGCTGGCGTCCTGCAAAGTCTACGAACGAATGCAGGTTGCAAAAAATGCCGCATCGCGTACACAGCTTGATAAATCACTCGCCGATCCCCGTATTCGCGCCGTCGTTTCGCTGGATATGGGGCTGGCACGCGGTATTACCGCGCAGAGCCTGGCGGCAATCAATATTCCCGTTTTGATTATGGCAGCCGGGTATCCCAATGAGGAACTGCCTGCCGCGTTGGAGTCTCACGATCTGGCGCGGAAGCTGCCGCCAGCGCATTCAACGTATAAGGAAATTGCCGACGCGACGCATTTTAGTTTCATGCAGCGTTGTAAACCGGGTGCTATTGACATCATCAATGCCGAGAGCCCGGGAGATGGCATGATCTGTCTTGACGGCGGGGAACGCTCGCGTGAGCAGATCCATCAGGACGTCGCGCAGGATATCAGTGAATTTCTTCAGGCGGCGTGGCGGAAGCCATAACCTGTTCCTGAAGTGGGTGCTGACTCCGCCAGACGCTGGGGCTCATTCCCGTTAGCCGCAGGAATTCGCGGTTGAAGTTTGATTTGGTCTGGAACCCGCTGGCTAGCATGATATCCGTAATTCGGTCATCCGTTTGGCTGAGGAGGCGTTTAGCCTCCTCGATGCGATATTCGTTCATCACCTGAGAAAAATTACGACCGTGAACGCGGTTGATGGTTTCGGACAGGCGCCGGAGCGGTATGCTCATGCGTCTGCTCAAACGCTGAAGCGTCATGCTCGGATCGGTGTACAGCGCGTGAGTGCGGATGAAATCATCTAACGCTTTCGCGAGCCGGTGTTCGTCTTCGGTCACTGGCGGCGCGACGGGGGGCGGGTCAGCCTGCGGGGTAAGTCCTACTGGCGGTACTGTACGGTGTGTGACGATCAGCAGGGTCAATATCGCCAGCATGGCAAGATGAAATGCGGTGATGAAGGTCGTCGCGCGACTGCCGCTGTAGAAAGCGATATTCAGCGCAATCACCATATCAATCGCGCCGGAGATCAGAACATATAACCCGGCGATAAACGGCGCACTTTTCCAACTGGGGGATGGTGTTTGCAGACAGCGAGCGCGGTAAATCAGCGTTGTCCCATAACCGAAGTAAATACTCACCAGCGTTATATCAATGAGCGGAATAGACGTTTTGCTCTGGGCGGCGTGTGCACCAAGAATGAGTAAGGGGGGTAACAGGGGCACGAGAGAGTTGCCGCGTCTGCGGGGTATATCCTCAGATTTTTTTTCGCTGCGAGGGAAAAGGCAAAGCCATAGCAGAGGCGGAATCGATGCGGCAATCGCAGGCTGGATAAACAGAGGTATGGCCACGTGGCTACCCCAGCGTAGTGCCACCAGCGTCATAGTAAGACAGCTTGCGCCGATGAAGATCGCCTCTGCTTTGGTGCTGCGTTTTTTCGTGTTCTTGTTAGGACGATTGTGCTGAATATCCAGAAATCGGATGCGAAAAAACAAAATAACCAGCAAAAGTGCGGTGATAAAAGGCAGGGGAATCGCGGTCATTGTGTTCATCAGAAACGTTTCTATGAAATAGTGTTTTTAGCCATCTGTCCTCATGACGCCACGCTATCGAAACAGGCTCGATAGCGCGGCGTTCAGCGGTACACACGAATTAGCGCAGATAATTTTTCTGCGCCATGTTCACTTTATAGAGATAACGGCGCGATTCGCCAGAAGGATGTTTAGTCGTGAGCGTTTGATAGACTTCGCTTGGCGACATACTGTTGATAATGCTAACAGCACGGTCGCGATCGCTGGAGAAGACGCGCAACACGCTACCCGCGCCGCCGTTATAGGCGGTGATCATGGCATAGCGTTTTGACGTCGGGTTTTCGATCCCGGCTAAATAGCTGTTCTTTAAGAGCGATAGATAAGCGGTGCCGGCATCGATATTGTTCTCTGGATCAAACAGATAGCTGCGACTTGGCTGCCCCCATTTCCCTTTCATTTTAAAAACATCGCGCCCCGCGCTGTGCTGCACTACTTGCATCAGTCCTAATGCGTCGGCATGGCTGACGGCATAAGGGTTAAAGCTGGATTCGGTCTGCATAATCGCCAGAATTAGTGACGTTTCAATGCCGTAACGTTCAGCTGCCTTACGCACCAGCGGAAGATATTTGTGGGCGCGCTTATCCAAATGGTTCGGCACCAGTTGTATGGTGACCGACCAGATCACATGCAGGCCGGACGTGCGTTTTTGCAAGCGGTTCTGGAGTAAATAATCCGCGAAGCTGGCGGCGCGGCCCTCCCAGCGAATCGGTTGCCCGGTGTTATCTAGCACCTGACCATAGAGTAGTGGTTCACGGCTGACCTGAATATCGTTAGCGTCGGAATACAGGTCGGTATTGCTGGCATCATCGCCCATCAATAGGGTTGTGATGATCGCCTGGCGCAGGCTGGCGACGGCGTTCGTCGCCGAAATAGTTTCAACCGTGATCGTACCGGCATCAAAGTTGATGTGGCTACGTGTCTGATATTGATCGGTATATTTAACGTAGTCTTTTGGGCCAGCGATCAAAACTTCATTGATGCCCCAGATGTTTTCGATGTTATTGGCGAACTGCCCCATCAAAATATCAAAGGCATTCGTATCTTTGATAAACGCCTCGTTGTTGGTATTCCCTTTGTTTCCCGAACAGGAAACTAATAGCGGTGCAATCACCAGCAGAGCTAACATTTTCTTCATATTACAAAGCCGTGTCGGAATAAGGGCGCAAGCGGGCCCGGAAGCCCACCTTCTCAATGACTGGGAGGCGTATAGCCTTCGATATGTACGTCCTTTCCTTCGAACAGAAATTTGATCATTTCCTGTTCCAGCAGTTTACGGTCTTCAACATTCATCATGCTAAGTTTTTTCTCGTTGATCAGCATGGTTTGCTTAGTTTGCCACTGCGCCCAGGCTTCTTTAGAAATTTCGTTATAGATGCGCTTGCCGAGATCGCCGGGGTAGAGTTGGAAATCCTGTCCTTCGGCGTCGCGTTGTAAAAACGTACAAAAAATGGTTCTGCTCATGCTTGTTCCTCATCAATTTCGCGGGCATGCGAATGTGTCGCCTGCGGGTCAGCCAACGCCCTCAGCAGGCGTTCTACCGGGGCGGCCAGCCCGACAGACGGCGGCTGCGCTAAGTTATACCAGAGACCTGCACCGTCATCCATGCAGGCGCTGTATTGTGAACGTTCGCTCTGCGATACGTCCAGCCAGAGCGGAACGATATCCAGATGAAAGTGGCTGAATGTGTGACGGAATGCCACAAGCTGTTGCAACCTATCAGGATTCAGACCACGCTGTTGCAGCCAGAGTTCCAATTCCTGACGGGTGCTGAACTGTGGGAAACAATAGAGCCCACCCCAAAGCCCAACCGCGGGGCGCTGTTGCAGCCAAACCTGCGCGTCTTGTTGCATTAACAGAAACCAGCCGGTTCTTTCCGGCAACGTCTGTTTCGGTTTTTTACCGGGGTATTGCGCCCAACTGTGGTTGGCGTAAGCAATGCAGCCGGTGTTGAGCGGGCACAGCTCGCACTTGGGACGGCTGCGAGTGCATACCATTGCGCCGAGATCCATCATCGCTTGATTAAACTGGCTGACGCCTTCGGCTGGCGTGACATTTTCGCTTAGCTCCCACAGCGTCTTTTCAACCTCTTTCTTGCCCGGCCAGCCGTCAACGGCATAACAGCGCGCCAGCACGCGCTTCACGTTGCCATCGAGAATCGGGTAATGCTGGCCGAGAGAGAGCGACAGCACGGCGCCTGCGGTGGAACGTCCGATGCCCGGCAACGCTGCGACTTCATCAAACGTAGTGGGGAATTCGCCGCCGTGACGTGACACGATGGTCTGGGCCGCTTTGTGCAGGTTGCGCGCACGGGCGTAGTAGCCCAGCCCGGTCCATAAGTGGAGCACTTCGTCCAGCGGTGCGGCCGCCAGCGCGCTCACGTTTGGAAAACGCGCCATAAAGCGTTGGAAATAGGGAATAACCGTGGTGACCTGCGTTTGCTGCAACATCACTTCGGATAGCCAGACTTTATAGGGGGTTTTCTCAAGCTGCCACGGTAGGGTTTTGCGGCCATAGCGTTGATACCAGTCCAGCACCTGATGGGCGAACTGTTGCGCTTGCATCATAAAATGGGGTCACTATCCGACAGATAAAATTTGCAAGCGATTGCAGCACAGAGTGAATGTGCTGTAAACCGGAACTTTCCGAGGCGGCGGGCTTGCTAAACCACGGTATCCTTGCATAATGCGCGTTTCCTTAATGTAATCGGACAGCAAGTAAGCACTCTTTATGATTAACAACGTCATTTCACCGGAATTTGATGAAAATGGACGCCCGATGCGTCGTATCCGCAGTTTTGTCCGCCGCCAGGGGCGCTTGACCAACGGGCAGCAAGTGGCGCTGGATAACTACTGGCCGGTGATGGGCGTGGAATATCAGGCCGAACAGGTAGATTTTAACGCGCTATTTGGTCGTGACGCGCCGGTGGTGCTGGAGATCGGTTTTGGCATGGGTGCCTCGCTGGTGACGATGGCGGCACAGCAACCCGATCAGAATTTCTTCGGTATCGAAGTTCACCTGCCGGGCGTGGGAGCATGTCTCGCTTCTGCTCAGGCGGCGGGGGTCGGTAATTTACGCGTGATGTGTCATGATGCGATCGACGTGCTAATGCATATGATCCCCGATGATTCGCTGTCCAGAGTTCAACTTTTCTTCCCCGATCCGTGGCACAAGGCCCGCCATAATAAACGCCGTATCGTGCAGACGCCTTTCGTCGAACTGGTACAAAGTAAGCTGAACGTCGGCGGTGTGTTCCATATGGCAACGGATTGGGAACCTTATGCGCAACATATGCTCGAAGTGATGACGTCTGTCGCCGGGTATCGCAATCTTTCCGATAAGAGTGACTACGTTGAGCGACCGGATTACCGACCGCTAACGAAATTTGAAGCGCGCGGCCAGCGGCTGGGGCATGGCGTATGGGATCTGATGTTTGAGAGGATAAAATAAAATGGCACAAGCTCGTAGCCGTCGTTTACGCAAAAAACTGCACATCGACGAATTTCAGGAGTTAGGGTTTTCGGTTAGCTTCCGTTTCCCGGAGGGCACTAGCGTAGAAGATATCGATCGACTGATGGATAAATTCGTCGATGACGTGATTGAACCACAGGGCCTGGCATTCGAAGGCAGTGGGTATCTGCACTGGGAAGGTCTCATCTGCCTGCAAAAAATAGGTCACTGTACCGAAGAGCACCGCCAACGGGTTAGCCGCTGGCTGGAAGAACAGAAACTGACGGACGTGAAAGTCAGTGACCTGTTCGATATCTGGTGGGATCTGCCAGAAAACCTGCTGTAATTTTTGCTTCAGTACACGCAGGAATACGCAAAACAGCCTTGGCTTAGGCATAGGCCTTGATCCAGGCAAAAATGCCTGAGCGGATTGTGGCTCAGGCGTCATCGATCATCTAATCACCGTGTTGTTACTCGCCGCCGCCATTTTGGGGGCAAGATGAAGCGTTTGTTTTAGGAGAAGAGATGTTGCGTAAAGTCATATTAGGTTTACTGACGATGCTATCCTGGCAAGTGCAGGCGGCATACCAATGCAATGTGAATCCGCAGGACGACATCATCATCAGTCCGCAGCACGTTCAGGTCGTCGGCGCCAGCGGAAATTTACAGCTTTCCCCACAGGGCGATATCGTCCGTAACGGTACGCCGCTGACCTTAAATGCCGAACAGCGCCAGAAGGCCAAAGCCTATCAGGCGGATATACGCCAGCAACTGCCGTGGATCGCGCAGGGCGCGAAGCAGCATCTTGAAAAAGCGCGTGTCGCGCTGGATAACGTGATCGTGCGTGAACTGGGTAGCGACAGCAATGTGCGTAACCGATTAACGACACTGGATAAACAGCTTGAGCAGCAGTTGGATCGCGTCCTCGAACGTCGTGGCGATACCCTGACGTTTCATCATCAGGCGATCAAGCAGGTTGAGCAAGATGGTAAACAGATCGTCCAGCAGAGTTTGGGCGGCGTCCTACAGGACAGCCTGAATGAGATGGGGGTGAAGCAATTATCCAGCGGGGGCAATCCGTTACAGGCGATGATGGGCAATCTTGGCGGTTTACAGCAAGCCGTTCAGACCGAATGGAACCAGCAGGAGCAGACATTTCAGCGTTTTGGTACTGAAGTCTGCGGTCGTATCACCTCGCTGGAAAATCAGCGTAAGGCACTGTTACAGACGCTGAAGTGAACGTTTATCGCATGCTGACGCTTAAGGATAAGTCAGCGATCGCTCAGATGTGGCGATTGTATCGATGAGTCTGGTTTGAGCCATTTCCTGCCGCAAAGGCAGGAAATGGCGGTGTCGAGCGGTCGCTAGGTTAATGGCGGATTATTCCAGCCAGCATTGATCGCCATCGCAGACGACTTTTCTGCCGGGGGAACTGACCGGTTCCGGAACATCAACCCGGCAGTCTTCAAGCAGTTGGCCTAAAATCTGTTGGATCATTTCCTCATCAAATTCCGCCTGATGGGCGTAGGCCAGCGAGGCTTTGGCATAGCGGTCGGCCTCCTGCCGATTATTATGCCGGAGTTTAATCAACGCCAGCGCGCGGGTGATATAGCACAGCGCGACGGTGTCTTGTTGTTCCTGCGCCAGCACCTGTTTTTCTGCATTGAGCAGAAGTGCTTCAGCATAAGCCAATAGCTCATCCAGGCCCTGCATCGTGGCATTATCCTCTATGCTGTCGAGAATGAGGTAAGCCACTTCATCATGCAATTCGGTTTCTGACTGGTGAGGGTTTGAGACTAAATAACGGGCATAATCTAAGGCTTGCAGTCCGTCTCCAGAGCGTAATAGCAACTCTAATTTGTTCAGGCACAGCTCTTTTTCCAATGGCGGATTTTCTTTAAAGCCTTTGTCGTATAAGGCGATGGCACCGGACAAATCATCGTTCGATAAACAACTACGCACCTGTTTTTTCAGCGCCGTTTTTTCCGCAATCATGCTTTCTGCAACCCAGCGGCGATAGCTATCCGCTGCTTTACTGATGTCAAAGCTGCCGGATGTCAGCGCGGCTAAGGGTTCATCAAGATCCATCGGATGGCCAAACCAGGCCAGGCGCCCTTGTGCGTCGATGACGTACGCCGTTGGTATTCCGTCCATATAGGTCGGACGTAGCCAGGCGGTCGGAATATCTTCCCCATCGTCCCCGGTTGCTACCGGGTTGAAGGCAATCGTGTACTGCATCTCTGAGTCATGCTCGTTAACAAACGCCTGTACTTTCTCTATATCCTCTTCCCAGATCGCCGCTCCCAGCACGGTGACATCAGGGTATTTTTCCTGTAACTGACTAATGTGCGGGAAGGAGTCTACGCAAGGGCCGCACCAGGTCGCCCAGCATTCCAGAACGTATATTTTTCCCGCTTCAAATGCCGAAAACGGAGAGCCTTTAATAAAGTGCAATTGTGGAAACGCGGGGACGGGATCGCCAATGTATAAAGGGGTATCTGACATAGTAGCTCCATCAGGTAAAAGGTGACATTCTCGGCACGCCATGAAAGGCATGACCATCGTAGTACGTTACGCAAAGCCAATTTATTGGCGGTAAACCGGGCGCCTGTCGCTTACCGTCTGGGTAATGCGACAGGTTTATTACAACCTTATAAGCCAGGTAACTCGTTATCTTTTAACAAGATGCATGGCAGCAGAGCCGAGGGCAGCGCTGAGCGAATTTCCTTTTCCACGTGTTTCATATCGCCGATCACAACCCAAACCATCCGTTCGGGGTTTATCCATTGTTGGGCCTGATGTTGCAGGTCTGCCGGTGTCATCGCGGCAACATATTTCGCGTATTGTTGCCAATAGTTTTCTGGCCTTTGCTGGGTAATGGCATACCGGATGTAACTCAGTAATTGTCCCACGCCCTCAAACCCGCCGCGTAACCGCAGCAATTCTCCCCGGCGAAATTGCTCTAATTCGCTGGTGTTGATGGGGCGATCTTGCTGAATGGTCGTTAGCTGACGGAAGATTTCGCTCAGCGCTTCTCCACTACTTTCGCGTTGTACCGAGGTAGATAGCCCCTGTATATAGGTGGCCTTATGCTGTCTCAATATGCCTTTAACACCATAAGTCCAGTTGTGTTCTTCGCGCAGCGAGGTATTGAGTCGTGAAGCAAAACCATTGAACAGAATTTCATGTAACAGGGTGAACGCGGCATCCTCCTGACCATCAAGCCGGGGAATCAATGATGCGGCGGCAATGGTGGTCTGCATCGATCCCGGTTTGTCCACAAGGTAGAGGGTGGCGGTATTAGCCCTGAAGGCGGGGAGCGCCAGGTCGTCATATGAGCTGTTGTCTATCCAGTCGCCGAACAACGTGTCGAGCTGGTTGACCACATCGGCAAAATCGGCGCTGCCAGCAAGAATAAATTGAGCCCCTGTTGGAACAAGGAGGCGCGACTGATGCGCGGACAGTGCGTCAAACGCCATGTTTTCTAATGACGCCGGTGTACCGGAGCCGAACATTGGCGTTGCATAAGGGTGATCGGCGGCAAATAGCGATTGTGAGAGCAATAATGCGGCAATGCCATCGGGGGTAGTCAGTTCGGATTGCAGGTGACTGAGCTGCTGCGAACGATGGTGTTCAAATTCTTGTTCGGTGAAGCGGCTCCGACGCACTCTGTCAGCCAGAAGTTCAAGCGCGGGAGCTAGCCGCGACGTTAACGCCCGCAGCGTCACGGTTAGATTATCCTGTCCTACGGAAATGCTAATATCGGCCCCGAGGCGCTCGGCTTTTTCGGCCATGTCGTTGGCCGTCAAGGTTTCGGTGCCGCATTCGCTGAGGATGGCACCAAGCAGTTGCCCGGCGCCCGGCGCATAAAACCGATCCCATGCGCAACCGCGTGGAATGACTAGCGAGATTAGCGTCTCAGGTTGAGGCGATCGTGCGGCGAACGTGACGGCAATGCCATTTGCTAGCATCGCTTTACGTTGTTCCGGCAGCGTTATCTCGGCGGAGATCTGGATTTTCGGCACGTCTCTGGCAGGTGGGGCGACCTCAAGCGAACGTGCAGTGAAAGGAACAATATGAAGCGAGTAACGGTTATCGTTTAACCAACGACCGGCGCAGAGACGAATTTCTTCGCCGGTGATCGTTGCCAGCCGGGAGAATATGCGGCGAAACCCCAGGGCATCTCCCATGGTGCCATAATGGAAAGAGAGGAGGTCCGCAATGTTCGTCACCGTCGCATTGCTTTTTATGTCGTCGATCAGATAGGCATCTCGCACTCTTTCCAGCGTGTCATCCGAGACGCCGTTGGCGATAAATTCGGCAAGAATGTCGAGGATACTCGCCTCAAGGTCGGCGGGAGACGTATCATTCTGCGCCTGAGCCATAATGGTAAATTGGCTACAGATTTGGCCAGGTTCAATCCAGGCGCTGACGAAGGTGGCGATACCCGCGTCAAGCACCAGCTTCTGATGCATGACGGACAGCATGCCATGGGTCAGTATCGCAGGCAGCAGCAGTAATGTGGTGGTCTCATCATCACCATAGGGCGGGAGATTCCAGCGTAGATTCACTCTGGCGTGTGCGACGCGATCTTCCAGAATTTCGCGGCGTTGCCCTTCAATCGCATTGACCCATACGGCAGGGCGTTGTAACGGTTCACCAGCGGGGATATGCCCAAAGAAGCGAGTGACCTTTTCTTTTGCCGTTTCGACGTTAATGGCTCCCGCCAGTGTCAATACGGCATTTGACGGACGATACCAGCGGAGGAACCAGCGGCGCACATCCTCCAGCGAGGCATTTTTCAGATCGACTTCTTCGCCCAATACGGTATGCGCATAGGGATGACCCGCAGGAAAACAGGTTTTCGATATGCGTTCAAAGATAGCGCCATAAGGCTCACCTTCACGCTCTTTTTTCTCATTCAGTACCACGTTGAGTTGGCGATCCAGCACATCTTGTTCCAGCCCTTCCAGAAAATGTCCCATGCGGTCAGATTCGGCGAAAAGGGCAAAATCCAGCGCTTCCAGCGGCACCGTTTGATAATAGTTAGTGCGATCGCGGTTGGTCGTACCGTTCACCGTTAGCGCGCCGGCGGCCAACATGTGTTCCAGATACGAGCCGGGTAGATTACCGCTGCCGCCGAACATCAGGTGTTCAAAAAGGTGTGCGAAGCCGGTTTGCCCTGCGGGTTCATCCTTTGAACCGACGCGATACCAGACGTTGACCGCAACCACCGGAGCTTGATGATCTTCATGCACAATAACGGTTAATCCATTGTCCAGCGTGAATGTTGTGCAATCGATATTCAGCGCCATGTTATCGGGCGTCCAACCGCTAGGCGTATGCAGGTTATTTAATCGTGTCGTCATTTAATTACGGGTTCCCTTCAGAACATCAAAAAGTGCCATCGATAGTGAAGACTACATTACGCGGCGCGCCATACCAGTTGCCGGAGTCAACGCCACTGGTACTGCTGTAATAATGGCGGTCAAACAGGTTGTTGACGTTGAGCGCCGCAGACCAGTTGTCAGTAATTTGATAAGAGAGCCGCGTAGACACAACGCTATAAAAACCCTGACCAAACGCATAAGTCACATAATTTTCAAAATCGCAGGTAGCGTCGGCGTTGACCTTGCTGCATACCTGACCACTGGTATAGTTGCGGGTTTGGGCAATAACGCCTAATCCAACGCGTGTCTTATTCAAGTACTCGTTGCCGCTAAGTTGGAAGTCATTCCACAGTTTGAACATATGCTTGGGCGTAAAGCTCGACAGCGTTCTATCGTTACTGGTGTCTTCAGCGTCCGGTTTTGATTTGTTGCTGTTAAAGGTGTAGCCAAAATTGACTGACCACCAGGGCAAGGGTTCACCCGTAATCTCGAAATCAATCCCTTCACTGATTTCTTCCCGGCTTCCTATACGGTAATAATCTGGATTCAATAGATCGGTCTCGGCGCCATTACGCTGCATTGAGCGATAGGCGGAGAGTGACGCATTGGTTGACCCTTGACTGTATTTAATGCCGATTTCCCTGGTGCTGCCGGTCATGGGGGGTAACGGGTTGTTATCTACCGTCCTCATCTGGGCCTGGAACTGGTAAAGATCGGTGTAGCTGCCATAGACAGACCAGTCCGGCGAAATATCGTAGCGCAGTGCATAATAGGGTACTGATGTGCGCTCCGTTTTAACATTTACCCCTAAGTTCATGTCTAAGCTGGGGATAAACGCATTATAGTTGGCATCATAACGATCCCAGCGTAGCGCCGTTTGGAAATGCAAATCAGGTAGAAAAGGCAATAGTACTGAATCCACTTTTGCCACTAAATTAGAGGTGTTATAACCAACGGTGTTAAGCGACTGGATATCCCAGTTTGGCTCGGGGTCAGTGAGTAAACCCGTTCCGGTTACGTTATAAAACGAGACAATGTCTGATTTGTTTTTCTGGTAGCTGCCGGAAAAAGACACCTGTTGGGGCAGAGAAAACACATCGAATTTACCGACGAGGTTAATGTCGGAAAGATACTGTTTGCTATCCGAATTCCCTGCCGAATTATCGGAATAACGCCAGTCCGGCATTAGGTCGGGCACGGCGCCGATGATCGATCCCTCGCGATAAATGTTGCTTTGGTCTAAGTAAGTTAACTGGGCGTTCAACGTCCAATGTTCACCCAGCGTTTGTTTTAACTGGGTAAACAGCTCTTTGGAAATTAACTGCTCATGCCCCCAGGGCAGCGTTAAACTCGTGCTGCGTGGATAGTTTGCATCACGCCCCGACTGATATCGGGGTAATCCGCTTTCCCACGGCAGGCTGTTTTTTCGAACATAGCTGCCTCCGACCGAAAACAGAGTCGTTGGCGTGAGGTCGGCTTCGAGAATACCGTAGAGCAGGCGAGAGCGCTCATTTGCCGGATGATAAAATTGGTCTTTATCCTGCCAGGTGATGACGGTACGCCCGCGGAGTTTATCATCGAACGCCAGCGGGCTGCTGACGTCAACAGAGGTACGGTAGTCGTTCCAGGAGCCAGCTTGACCGCTGATCGAGACCTGTTTGTGATCGAGCGGGCGTTTACGCGTTAAATTGATGCTCCCGCCGGGGGAACTGCTGCCGACGCTGTTTAAACTGTCTCCCCCGCGTAAAATTTCCGCGTGATCGAACATCGACATATCAAAAGAGGAGATCGCGCTGTCAGAAGAAGTCAGAGAATTGAATAGCTGGATGGGCGTGCCGCCATCCAGTTGGATATTGGTGACGCGCCAGCCGCGTGAATAATATTGATCAGACCCACTGATTTTCCTGACAGTAATCCCCGATGCCTTTGACATCACGGAATCCAGACTGGTCAGGTTCTGATCCTTGATCTGTTTGTTGGTTATAACGCTGACGCTTTGCGGCGTTTCTTTTAATGATTGCGGCGTTTTCGAGCCGATACTGATAGCGGTGGTGGTGTAACTGTTGCTGCCTTCTGTCGCCGTTAAATCCGTGCTGCCATTAGCCCCTCCCGCCACGATCGCGCTCTGAACGCCTTCAACCTTTACGGCATTAAGCTGATTTGGGTTATCACCGTTCGATTGCGGGCCGCTTAACGTGACGATATTTTGCTGCGAATCCAGTATAAAGTGCAATCCACTCCCCGCCAGCAGCTTTTCAAGCGCGTCTGAGGCGCTCAGTTTGCCGCTTACCCCTGGTGTGGCTAGCCCGTCGGTTAGTGAGCTGGGCGCAATTAATTGCATATTACTTTGTAAACTAAACTGAACCAGTGCGAGGCTTAAGTTCCCCGCTGGGATTTGATAATCTGCAATTGAATCCGATTGGCTATTGGTCACATTTCCTGTCGCCGCAGAAAGAAATGGCGGCGAGAGAAATAGTGTAGAGGCGATAATTAATGCCAGTCTTTTTATTTTAACATTGTGCTTCATTATTTTGTTTCCCTCGTTAAACGGCTTTTTTAAATAAAACGTGACCGACAGGAAAAAACATCACTGTATATAAAAATATTTTTATTTTGGAAGGCGGGGCAAAGGACATTAACTTTTTTCTGTAATATAAAACTGAATAGGCACGATAAGCTCTGCACTGCCATTTTTTAGCGTGCTTGTTGGGGGTTTCGGCAGCGGCGATACGCGTTTAACTAAATCAAGCGATTCCTTATCTAATATCGAATAACCACGACTTTTAACGATGCTGACATCCGTTACATTACCCCTTTCATCAACGAAAAACCGTAGGAGGATCGTATCCTGCTGATGGGTGCGTAGCGCAAACGCGGGATAGCGTTTTTCTTTTTGCAAACGCGCCAGAATGGCTGATTGCCAGCTCATATTGGCCTTTAGCGTGGCGTCACTCGTTGCGCCTACCTGTGGCGCACGGTTAACGTCGGCAATTCGACGGTTGCTGTTATCGATTTGCTGCTGGCTTTGCCGCGCTGGCGAAGGTGTAACAACGTGTTTTTCTACTTTCTTCTGTTTGCGCGGTTCGTGTTTCACGTCAGGCTTTTCACGTACGGTTAGCTTTGCAACGGCCTTCGGCTCCTCCTTTACCACCGACTGAATGATTTCCGCTTCCGGTGGCGGTGGGGGAGGCGTATCCGGCGTAGCGGCTGGCTCCATCTCAACTTGCGGTTTTACGGATGTCGCCAGCGCGGCAAGCTCAATAGCGATCGGTGCTGCAGCCGGCGTTTGTGACAATGGCGGCGGCATTCTGATTGTTGGATCGCGTAATAACAGTGCAATTACGGCAAGATGCCCGGCCATGACCAAGAGTGGCGTCGCTAACCACAGGGCTTTCTTATATAGGGCAGGCCGCCGCGCCGACTGCATACCATAGATAGCCGTCATTTTCCGGTTTCCTTGGTATGACCGCCGGCATCCATACCGATGAGTGATACTTTGAGGTAACCGTTATCGCGCAATAAATCCATCAGCGATATTAATGCCTGATAATTAACGTTCTTATCCGCACGAATAAATATGCGCGTTCCCGTATTGTTGTTGCTGGCTTGATTAATTTCCCTGGTGAATTCGTTACGCGTAATGGCCCGATCTTTGATAAATAGATCGCCACCCTCTTTTAAGTTGATAATAAGCGGTTGCTGATTATCAGGTTGAGGCGCTTTAGTTGTCGACGGTAGATCAATATCAATATTGCTGGTTGCCAGCGGGGCGGTAACCATAAAAATGATCAGTAATACCAGCATGACATCAATAAACGGCGTGACGTTTATGTCACTCAGCGCATTCAAATCATCATCGGATGATGTAGGAGTAAAAGCCATGTTAAACCACCCGTTTAATGTCATGCTGCTGGGCTAATTCCTGGCATGATGATTCCTGCTCTTCATCAAGCTGTTGACTCAGTAGACATAGCGTCAACGTTGAAACATCCATCATCTGCTGGCGAGCGCCGCTAATATGTCGGGTTAGCATGTTAAAGAAAATAACAGCCGGAATGGCGACGGCCAGCCCTAGCGCGGTGGCAAAAAGCGACTCGGCGATACCTGGCGCCACGACGCTGAGACTGGTCGATTGCATGCGCGCTATCGACGTAAAGCTGTGCATGATCCCCCACACCGTGCCGAAGAGACCAACAAATGGCGCGACGGCGGTTGTCGTTGCAAGAATACTGACGCCTCGCGTCAGGCGGCGCGCTTCCCCGGCCTCGACACGGCTGATACGTGCCTGAACCCGTTCTTTTAAGGTTTCGACTATCAGCCGTCCACCATTTTCTTGCTTATGCTTTAACTCTACCAGCGCCTGCTCGCCAATGTGCCGACAGACGCGCGAAGAGAGTTTACGGGTCTCTTCCAACGTCAAAGACTGGCAGAGTTGCGCCGCACTCGTTTGCAAACCACGGCGGTAATAAAGAATACTGATGGTTTTACTCAACCACACAGACCAGCTCAGTACCGAGCCACTGAGTAGCAACAAGATAACCATCTTGCCAACGCTATCGGCGTGGTGATAGAGCGCGATGGGTGAAAAGTCCAGGTTGCTTGTCGCCGCCGTGGTTATGGTTTCTTGAGGCTTAGTAACAGCGCTCTCTGGCGTAGAGGCGCTGGATTCAGCCTCAGTCGGCGCTTGTAGTTCGGCATCGCTCTCTGGCGCGCTGGTTGTAGCCTCTGTTACCGTGGTGGGGGAGGCTGCTACCGGCGCGGCGTCCGCAGGAGAATTGAGCGCCTCTGCGGCATGTGCTGGCAACGCGCTTAACATGAAAAACAACGGCGCGAATACCCATTGCATGACCAGCATACGTTTGGCGCTTAATACAGACCCGATAATAGTTAACATGATGAAAATTATCCTCTGGATGCAATGAAGCCAGTGACCCAAGTTGGGAACGCTAGCACCGTGCGGTTACTTCGCCTCTTTTCTTAACTAAACGTGTTAGCAAGGGGTTTACCGCAATAAAATTGAGATAATGATAAAAATATTTTTTAATCGCTTTTTGTTGTGCATCTTTCTTGTGGTCGCCAGATCTTAATTACCCGCGACATTGGGCAATGGCGTTAATGCTTTACAATGGTTTGCCGGATCGTTCGCATCAGCGGTATTGCGTAGTAACGACCATTTACCTCTGGAATGAAGTTGGAGTATTTCTTTATGAAATTCGGTAATGGAAGGGCGGTGCCCTACGCTGATATAGGTGGTGCCGGTTTCTGCCAGCAGTTGATAGAGTCCTCGTTCGGTATCAATATCCACGGCGCTAGTCGCTTCATCCAGGAACACAAATTTTGACTTGGCAAGCAGTACTCTGGCGAAGCCAATACGTTGTTGTTCGCCGAGTGATAACACTTTTCCCCAGTCCCGCACGCTGTCAAAATCACCATATTTATCGCATAGGTCGGAAAGATTAACCCTTTCCAGACAACGCTGTAGCACGTCATCCGATACCTGCCGGTTGGTGTTGGGGTAAAGCAATTGCGAGCGTAGATCTGCGAGGATCATGTAAGGGCGCTGAGGCAGGAAGAAACAGTCCTCAATCGCTGGCATAGTAATTTCCCCTCGTCCTCGCTGCCATAATCCCGCCATGGCGCGTAACAGCGAGCTTTTACCGACACCGGTCTGCCCCTGGATTAGCAAATGCTGTCCGGGCGAGATCGTTAACGAGAGGTGTTGCGTTAATGTTTGTTCTCCGCCAGGCGTTTCGAGGCTGACATCGTGCAGCGCAATCGCGGAACCCTGCTGGATTCGTATTGTGTGCTTATGCGGATCGTCCTGTTGAATATCCAACTCATCAAATCGTTCGACGATTTGCGCCAGACGTACCGCGCTCGGAGCCATACTGGCAATGGTGGGGATAAATTGCGAAAGTGTGGTCAGCGCCGTCATCATCTGCGTGGCGGCCGTGGTGGCCATAGCAATCGCCCCGTACTCAATTTTGTGTTCGAAGAACAGCGGCGCGATGAGGAAAAAGGGCGCCAGGTTCCATAATTGCCCCATACCGAAGTTAATCATCGACATTTTTAACTGATAAACAAGAATCGCCATTTTGCTATTCGTGGCGATTTCCAGTCGTCGGTCGATTTGCTGCTTTTCAGTCGCCTCACCACGGTAAAAAGCGACGGTTTCTGCGTTATCTCGCACATGCAGCAAACCGTAACGCAGATCGGCTTCCGCCACCGTGCTGTTAAAATTCAACCTGATCATTGGCGTATACATCGCCAGCGTGATGAGCGTAGAGATAATCGCATAGGCAATCACATACCACATCATCGTCTGGCTGATGGAGGCGATGATAATGCCACCCGTTAATAACCCCATTAACTGGCTAATTATTTGCAGCGGAATACCCGTCATGGTGCTGACAAACGGGTCCACATCGCCTTGAATACGTTGATCCGGATTGTCCAAATCTTCGTGTACGGTAATATTGTAGTAGGTTCGGCGATGCAAATAGCGCGTTACAAGCCATTCGGTTAACCAGCTACGCCAGCGCACGTTCAGCACGTTGCTCAGATAGTACATCACCATTTGAACCACAAAACTGAGGACACTGACGATGGCGATAACCCAAAACAAATTCGTATACTGAGGTCGGTCGCGCGCAACAATCGCGTTGGTCATGTCCGCCGTCAGGTTTGCGGTCCAATAACCGATGGCCGAGAAAGCCGGCGTCATGAGTAATAATATGCACATCAACACCCACCAACGGCGATGCTCCTTTTGTCGCCAGAATGGGTGAGTTAACATCCATATACGGTTAAGTAATAGCCAGGAGATGCGATAATCTTTTTTATTGACCTCTGGGGTTTTACTGTCTTTCATTCCGACCCCATACTTTTTTCACGAGCATAACCATAGCCAGTCAACATTACGTCACCTTCTAAAGATGTCCCAAAACTCTTCCCGTAAGAAAAGCGAATTTGTCTTCGTCTTATTCAAGAACGTGCCAGCAAGGCAAAAACAGTAATGAGAAAAAAGAATATTTATGCTGATAGTGGGCGGGAATACGGGGATAGAATAAGAAGAGGTTTACATTCCAGCGGTGGGGGCATCATATGCCGATGTCGCCTGAACCCAGATAATCGGCCCTAAACGCCTTACCTGAATGGGGAGCACTTTTTCTAACTGATCGAACCAGCCGTCAATGTTAGCGGTATTGATACTGGCGCTCAGACGAAATTTATCTGATAGCGAGGGGCTGAGATAAATCACTTTTCTATCATAGCGTTTCAGGGTTTTTACTATGTCGTGCAACGTACTGTTTTCAAATATCAATAAGCCTTTCTGCCAGGCAAGCTCACTCCTGGCGTCAACGTTGCTAACCGCCAGCGTATTCTTGGCTGAATTAATAACCGCGGATTGATCGGCACCGATCTCTACTGTTTTCTGCGCGTTAGCGGTAATACTGACTTTGCCGTTCTGAGAGGTGATAACGGTATTTTTACCCTCGATTTTTACCGCGAAAGCGGTTCCTAATACCCTGATATAGCCGCTTCCGGCGTTCACGGTAAAAGGAATTTTTTCGTCGTGTTTGACGTCAAAAAACGCTTCCCCGCGCGCTAACATAACGTGTCGATGGAAAGCTGAAACATCTACATTTGCGGCGCTATCGGTATTTAGCCACATCCTACTGCCATCATTGAGAGACACTTCGCGAAATTCCCCCAAACGCGTGGCATAGCTAAAACGCCAATAATTCATCCATTGGTAACATCCCATCAGACTAATCAGCAGCAGGAAGCCTATCGATATTAAACGCCGGGGAGGCAGTGAGGCGAAGCGACGACCGTAGCCAGTAGAAGGATAAGAACGGAGAAGCATTGCGCGTTGATGAGCTTCGAGCGGTTTACCAATCTGAAGCCATAAATTCAGAGCCGAAGTCAATGCGGCTTCATGGCGCGGATTTGAACATCGCCATTGATTAAACTTTTTTAATTCACCCTGGGTAATTTCGCCGGACGTTAACCTGACAAGCCAATAAATGGCTTTTGTTTCCAAAGCATCATCTTCTGATGAGGTATGAAAGTTGTTAGGTGCCACGACGGTGTTCCAATTATGTTTATTGGGGAAAAGAGCCTGAGCGTATTATAGCTTATTCTCCAGACGTCTTAATAACATCCCGGCACTGCAACAACGCGCGTATTGCATATTTTTCGACAAGACTCACAGATATGCCCATTTTTTCAGCAATTTCTTTATGTGTCAGCCCTTCTACGCGACTAAAATACAAGATTTCCCGGCATTTTTCAGGTAATGACGACAGCGAACTATCGAGAAGTGTTATTTTTTCTGCGGCATAGTGATTATCTTCAAGGGAGGGCGCGTAATTTTCAAACAAAGACAGGGCGCCATTTAGTATCTGCGTTCGACGTTTCTCTGTACGCTGATAATCACTTGAGGCGTTTAACGCGACGCGAATGAGGTAATTCCGCGCATCATTATATGCCGGGAACTCATTGGCGATATTTATTACCTTGAAATAAATTTCCTGAGTAATGTCTTGCGCGGCATGTAATGTCCCTGTGCGATAGCTGACAATTTTTAGCAATGTCGAATACATATCGACAAAAACATCAACAATATCAATATTAGTATCTTTGGTTAACATAGCCATGCCCTGTTGAATAACAATAATTTATTTTAATAGTCTCAGCATATTTCCATAATGTCATAAAAAGTAAAACCCCATCAGATATACTTTTTTTGTATATGTATTGAACGTCAGCTGATTTAACTTTTGGATTGTTTAACCATACGATGGGTTATTTCTGATAAAAAAACCGTCCAAAAGGTCTATGAGGAACATAAACCTTCTGGCATTAGCTTTTTAAGTAGGATATTCAGAGGGACTTTGTGCGCCCGGCGTGACTTATGGCGCGGGGAACGTAAAGCGTCGGTGGATCGCCTCCAACTCATCCAGAATTTCGCCATCCAGCGTCAGATGCTGGCTGTCGAGGTTAATTTGCAACTGCTCCAGCGTGGTCGCGCCCAGTAGCGTGCTGGCAACGAACGGCTGCTGACGCACAAACGCCAGGGCCATTTGCGCCGGATTCAAACCGTGCTTTTGCGCCAGCGCCACGTATTCGGCAACCGCCGCCTCAGCCTGCGGGCTGGTATAGCGGGTGAAGCGGCTAAACAGCGTGTTGCGCGCGTTCGCGGGTTTGGCGCCATTCAGGTATTTCCCCGTCAGCGTACCGAATGCCAGTGACGAATAGGCGAGCAGTTCTACACCTTCATGCTGGCTGATCTCCGCCAGACCGACCTCAAAACTGCGATTCAACAGGCTGTAGGGGTTTTGAATCGAAACAATACGCGGCAGATCGTGTTTTTCCGCCAGATGCAGGTAACGCATCACACCCCATGGCGTTTCATTGGAAACCCCAATGTAGCGAATCTTACCGGCACGCACTTGTTCATTCAGCGCTTCCAGCGTCTCAAGCAGCGTGACCGCCGGTTTGTCATCGGTATATTGATAGTTTAGTTTGCCGAAACAGTTAGTCTGGCGCTGCGGCCAATGGAGTTGGTAGAGGTCAATATAATCGGTGTTCAGGCGCTGCAGACTGGCATCCAGTGCGGCACGGATATTTTTCCTGTCCAGCGCCTGCTGCGGACGGATGCTATGATCGTTTCCGCGCACCGGGCCGGAGACCTTGCTCGCCACAATCAATTTTTCGCGACCACCGCGGGACTTCAGCCAGGAACCGATAAACTTCTCGGTTAGCCCCTGAGTTTCCGGGCGAGGAGGAACGGCGTACATTTCTGCTGTGTCTATCAGGTTAACACCTGCGGCAATGGCGTGATCTAACTGGGCATGAGCGTCTGCCTCGCTGTTCTGTTCGCCAAAGGTCATCGTACCAAGACCCAGTACGCTCACTTCTAAAGAACTATGGGGAATACGGTGATATTGCATTGCCAGCTTCCTTATGTCTGAAAATAGCCGATGGTTTTCCTATCATTTCCACATGATTTGCGGCGATTTTAATGCGTCTGGGAAAACACACCTGGTTCGACTATAAACGAAGCTGTAGCGCGTGGGGAAGTCTCTTCTGTTGCCGTTTGCAGATTATTCAGCGGGATGGCGCATCACACCACCGGTAGCAGGGGATGGCGCATGTGCGGCGATCTAGCGCCGCGCGATCTGGGAGATCTGGTCGCCGTTGATCTGTTTCTGATTGCCTTGTTCATCGGTATAACGCAGTAGCCCGGTGTCTTTGTCTAACACGGGTTTGCCCTGTGTCAGGAATATTTCCCCTGTTTTGGTGGCTATGACGTAGTGGCTGGAGCAGCCAGCAAGGGTGAAGAGTAGTGCCAACGTTATCGCCGCTTTTATACCTATTTTCATCGAATTAACTCATCAATAAATGAAAACGCTAACCTGAGTCTAGCAAAGGCGTGCGGTGGTTAACGTAGGAATAATGGGAAAATGTGATTGCGATGAGCGTACGTAGGTAACCGGCCGATCCAGTTACCTATTTCTACGTGAACGCATACGCGACATGGCAATCAAAGCGCTGCTTTCTGCTTTTTACCACGTAAAAGATTCAGCGCCTCGACAGACATTGAGAAGAACATCGCAAAGTAGATGTAGCCTTTTGGTACATGGATATCGACACTTTCCAGAATCAAGGTGAACCCGACAAGGATCAGGAACGATAGCGCCAGCATTTTGACCGAGGGGTGACTTTCAACAAATTCGCCGATGGCGCGTGCAGAAAACATCATCACGCCAACGGCGATAACAACGGCAGCCATCATAATGAATAAGTGATCGGAAAGACCAACCGCGGTGATAACCGAATCCAGGCTAAAGATAATATCCAATAGCATGATCTGAATAATCGCACCGAAGAAAGAGTGTACTTTTGCGGTATGTTCTTCCGAACCGCCTTCGACGGTTTCGTGGATTTCTTTGCTCGATTTCCAGATGAGAAAGAGCCCGCCGAAAAACAGGATCAGATCGCGCAGGGAGATACCATTGTCGAAAACAGTAAACAGTGGGGTCGTCAGGCGCATGACCCAGGCAATAGACGCGAGTAGCCCTAAACGCATCAACATCGCGCCAAGCAACCCCAAGCGGCGCGCTTTGTTTTGCTGTGCTTTTGGGAGTTTAGCGACAACCAGAGACAGGAAAATAATATTATCGATCCCGAGAACGATTTCCAAGATAGTCAACGTTCCTAGTGCCAACCAGGCATTCGGATCAAAAATCCAACTGAACATTATAGCGATTTACCTTAAACAGAGCATAAACGGTAGTATACCCCGCGACTCCGACATGTGTACAACGACGTGAGGCTCTGATTAAGCATCCTTGAAGTGGGAATCCCCGTCCTTCAGGGCGGGGAGCCGTCAAGCTAACGGCGTTCCGTTGTCCGTCGGCATAAAGTGGCGGGCGAGAAGCGGCCCGGTAAAGGTTTTTTTCAGATAGAATCCGCGCGGTAATGTCAGGATAGGTTGGCCCCATTCGCCAATGGCTTCCGTCAAGGCCCGACTATTTGCCGCCTTAGGGCGTAGCTGTAACACTTCGCCATGCCGGGCGGTAATGCTTTCAACCCGACCTAACACAATCAGATCCATTAACTCTTCCCAATCGCGGCGGAGTTGCTCCTCTTCTTCTTCACTAGGGCTCCAGATAAGCGGCGTGCCAATACGGCGTTCTCCCAGGGGGATGTAGCGTGAGCCCTCCACCGGAATCCACAACACTCTGGCGAGCTTATGTCGAACGTGGCTACTTTCCCACGTAACGCCGCTGTTGCCGGTTAACGGTGCGACACAGACAAAGGTGGTCTCCAGCGGCCTGCCTTGTTCATCGATCGGAATGGTTTTTAGTTCAACACCGATGTCTGGAAAATCCTGTTCAGGTTTACTCCCTGCGCTCGCGCCCAGAAATCGCTCCAGCAATATGCCAATCCAGCCTTTATCCCGTTTTAGGTCGGCGGGAAGAGGCAGGCGCGCGATGTCCGCTAACTCCGCAAGCGAATACCCCGCAAGCGCTTGTGCGCGTTCCAATAAGGCCTGTTCATGCGGCGGAGCTGTTGTGTGAATTCTGGGTAAATTCATAGCTTCTGATTCGATGTTTACCTGGTTAAAAAAAACGCAATAGATAAAACATGTTCATGCACGGTCGATAATTCAGTGCAGAAAAAAATAATAGCATGATTCGTAGCGTTTTTTTTGCGTGTGATAGCAATGATGACGTTGCGCCTGGCAAACTGTGCACGTATAGCCACCGATAATAAACAGGATCTTACACTAGGTTATCCACAGATTTATTGGATAACCCACATAATCATGAATTACTGGTTCAATTTACAGCCTTGACTCCTATGATTTTTGCTGTTTTAGCCTATTTATTGGCTGACTTTACGGCATTGCCTGTGGATAAAATCGACATAGTGCGATCTTTCGCCAATAAGATTATCATGCCATTCCGGTGTTAATTAATGTATGGGCTGAGTCAAGATTAAGTGATTTAAATTCAATGAGTAAGTGAGGTTTTCTTGCTGGTTTTGGCCGTTTTGTCTTTTGGCGAAAGAAGAGTTTTACTCACTTCTTCATGGGTTCTGCACAACGATGTCCACAGAAAAAGTGAATAAACCGCGGTCTGCACACTAACCATGTTTATAACTTTGATCTTATCTGTGGGTTATCGTAGTTTTATTCGTATCACATGCATTCTAAGCAGTGGTTTACCGCCTGTCGGGAGTGTGAAACAATCAACCTATCTATTGCATTAATGTTTATCGAGGTAGTCCGGTGATCGATGATGATGGCTACCGCCCCAACGTGGGTATTGTAATTTGTAATCGGCAGGGGCAAGTCATGTGGGCCCGGCGCTATGGTCAGCACTCCTGGCAGTTTCCGCAAGGGGGAATTAACCCCGGCGAAAGTGCTGAGCAGGCGATGTACCGCGAACTGTTTGAGGAAGTCGGGTTAAGAAAAAAGGATGTGCGTGTATTGGCATTTACCCGTAACTGGTTACGCTACAAATTACCAAAGCGTTTGGTGCGTTGGGATACAAAACCGGTCTGTATCGGCCAAAAGCAGAAGTGGTTTTTGCTACAGTTAATGTGCAATGAATCGGATATCAATATGCAGAGCAGTAGCACGCCGGAATTCGATGGCTGGCGTTGGGTCAGTTACTGGTATCCGGTACGCCAGGTCGTTTCTTTCAAGCGTGATGTGTATCGCCGCGTGATGAAAGAATTTATCAGCCCGGTGATATTGCTCCAGGAGAGTGTTGCGACGCGGGGGACTCCCCCATCCGGTTCTCGACGAAAAAGAGGGTAGTTTAGACTTATTATGCTCACGCGCCTGCGAGAAATTGTCGAAAATGTTGCGGCAACGTCCCGCCTTAGTGATGCGCTGGACATTCTGGTCAATGAAACCTGTCAGGCGATGAACACGGAGGTTTGTTCCCTCTATCTGGCCGATCACGATCGCCAATGCTATTACCTGATGGCGACGCGCGGGTTGAAAAAGCCGCGCGGGCGCACGGTAACACTTGCGTTTGGGCAGGGGATCGTTGGGCTGGTTGGGCAACGCGCAGAGCCGATTAATCTTGCCGATGCGCAGTCTCATCCCCGTTTCAAATATATTCCCGCCGTGAAAGAGCAGCATTTTCGTGCTTTTCTTGGTGTTCCTATCATCCACCGCCGACACCTACTCGGCGTGCTGGTGGTTCAGCAGCGTGAACACCGTCAGTTTGATAAAAATGAAGAATCGTTCATGGTGACGCTGGCCATGCAAATGGCCGCTATTTTTTCCCTTTCGCAGATAAAAACGCTGTTTGGCCAATATCGTCAGACCTGCATCAAGGCGCTGGCTGCGGCGCCTGGCGTCGCGATTGCCCCAGGCTGGCAGGATTGTACCCAGCCTTCTCTGGAACAGGTTTTCCCCGCGTCGAGTCTGAACCGCGAGCGCGAACGCTCTCGTCTAACGCAGGCGTTGGAAGACGCGACGGCGGAATTCCGTCGCCTTAGCAAGCGCTTTAACGCGAGCGCACAGAAAGAAAGCGCTGCGATTTTTGATTTGTATTCGCATTTACTCAATGATGCGCGGCTTAAACGCGAACTCTTTCAGGAAGTGGATGCGGGCAATGTTGCCGAGTGGGCCGTAAAACAGGTGATTGAACGATTTGCCGCGCGGTTTGCCCATTTACAGGATACGTATTTACGTGAACGCGCAGGCGATTTACGCGCATTAGGGCAACGACTGTTGTTTCACCTGGACGATAACGCGCAAATCATGGGGCAGTGGCCGGAGCGTTTCATCCTCGTGGCGGACGAATTAACGGTAACACTGCTAGCGGAACTTCCATCGGAACGGTTGGCTGGCGTAGTTGTGTACGATGGCGCCGCCAATTCGCATGCGGCGATTCTTGTGCGTGCACTGGGGATTCCCACGCTGGTGGGGGCGGATATCCAGCCCGATCTGCTGCACCAGCGCCTGCTTATTATTGACGGTTATCGTGGCGAGTTGCTGGTCGATCCTGAGCCGGCGCTGTTACAGGAGTATCAGCATCTGCTGGCGGAAGAAAATGCGCTGACGCGTCTGGCTGAAGATGACATGGATCGGCCTGCCGAGCTGAAAAGCGGCGAGCGCATTCAGATTATGTTGAATGCGGGTTTAAACGCCGAACATGAAAATCGTTTTATTAGCCAGGTTGATGGCGTGGGGTTGTATCGCACGGAAGTGCTTTTTATGTTGCAAAGCGGGTTTCCGTCCGAGGATGAGCAAATGGCGCAATACCAACGCATGTTGCAGCTTTATCCTGCTCGTCCAGTGACGTTGCGCACGCTGGATATCGGTGCGGATAAACCATTGCCTTATTTACCGATCAGCGAAGAAAACCCGAGCCTCGGTTGGCGCGGTATTCGTATTACGCTCGATCAGCCTGAAATTTTTTTGATTCAAGTGCGCGCTATGCTGCGTGCAAATGTCGATATCGGCAATCTTAATATTTTGCTGCCGATGATCAGTAGCTTGGATGAAATTAGCGAGGCACGGCGGTTGATTAAGCAGGCCGTGGGAGAAGTTGAGGAGTTGCTGGGAGGCCCACAGCCAAAACCACGCATTGGGATCATGCTCGAAGTTCCGTCAATGCTGTTTCTGATCCCTCAATTGGCGTCGTGTATCGATTTTATTTCGGTCGGTACCAACGATTTGACGCAATACCTGCTAGCGGTCGATCGTAACAATGCGCATGTCGCCTCACTCTATGATGGTCTGCACCCTTCCGTATTACAGGCGTTAAACATGATAGCCACCGAATGTAAGCGGTATCATATTCCGCTTTCCGTATGTGGTGAAATGGCGGGTGAAGCGCCTGGCGCACTGCTGTTGATTGGCATGGGCTATCGTTCTTTCAGCATGAATGGGCGCAGCATCGCGCGCATTAAATATCTGCTACGCAAAATCACGCTGGACGAGTCTCAGACGTTAGTACAGCGGTTACTGAGTGCAGAAAGCGCCACCGTTGTTCGCCAGCAGGTCGCGATGTTCATGGAGGCGCGTGGATTAGGCGGTCTGGTTCGAGGTGGGCGATGATGGAAATCACGCTAGGGTGGGTTCCTGCCAGCGAGTGTCAGTACGTATTATCGAGTAGTAGTACGTATTAATGTTTTACAGAACTTTTCCCCTCTGCGAACAACGACTGTCGGTACGTATGCTATGATTCGCCACCGCGGTTCGCAGGAACGAGATCGTTCTCCTGCCTTTTGCCTATTAATGACGATCCCGGAAACCGGGGTAACACAATAAAATATGTGGTGAATGATGACGACAAGCTATCTGGCGTTTCCTCAGTTTGACCCCGTAATTTTCTCAATTGGCCCGCTGGCGCTTCACTGGTATGGGCTCATGTATCTGGTCGGCTTTGTGTTTGCCATGTGGCTGGCGGTACGTCGGGCGAATAAACCGGGCAGCGGCTGGAGCAGAGACGAAGTTGAAAATCTACTGTATATGGGATTTTTGGGGGTTTTCGTCGGTGGGCGTCTGGGCTATGTTCTGTTTTATGCATTTCCATCATTTCTTGAAAATCCACTCTACCTTTTCAAAGTTTGGGACGGCGGCATGTCGTTTCACGGCGGCTTAATCGGCGTCATCTGCGTTATGCTGTGGTTCGCGCATCGAACCCAGCGTCATTTTTTCCAGGTCGCTGATTTTATTGCTCCTTTAATCCCTTTTGGCCTTGGCGCCGGCCGACTGGGGAATTTTATCAACGGCGAACTGTGGGGACGCGTAACGACGGACACGCCATGGGCGATGCTGTTTCCTGGTTCTCGTGGTGAAGATATCGTGTTAGCCGCGGCTAATCCGCAGTGGCAGGCCATCTTCAATCAGTACGGCATGTTGCCGCGCCACCCTTCCCAGTTATACCAAATGATGCTGGAAGGGGTAGCGTTGTTTATTATTCTCAATCTTTTTATTCGCCGCTCCCGGCCCATGGGCAGCGTATCCGGGTTATTTCTGATCGGTTATGGCATATTCCGTATTATTTCCGAATTCTTCCGCCAGCCGGATGCTCAACTGGGCCTCTTTGGCGGCCTGTTTAGCATGGGACAAATACTGTCCTTGCCGATGGTCATTGCCGGTATTCTGATGATGGTTTGGGCTTATCGCCGTCGGCCTGAGCAGCAATAAGTGCTGTCATTTTTCAATTTTTGTGGTGAGGTAGTATGAAACAGTATCTGGAATTGATGGAAAAAGTGCTTGCGGAAGGCACGCCGAAAGCCGACCGTACCGGCACGGGGACACGCTCAATTTTTGGTCATCAGATGCGTTTCAACTTGCAGGATGGATTTCCGTTGGTGACGACTAAAAAATGCCATCTACGCTCGATTATTCATGAACTGCTCTGGTTCCTGAAGGGTGAGACCAACATTGCTTATCTGCATGAAAATAAAGTCAGTATTTGGGACGAATGGGCGGATGATCGCGGCGATTTGGGGCCGATTTATGGTAAACAATGGCGAGCGTGGGGAACGGCGGACGGGCGCCAGATCGATCAGCTGAAGCAGGTGTTGGCCCAGTTGAAGCAGGATCCAGATTCTCGCCGTATTATCGTATCTGCGTGGAATGTCGGCGAATTAGATAAAATGGCCCTGGCGCCGTGCCACGCGTTTTTCCAGTTTTATGTGGCGGGCGGTAAGCTCTCTTGCCAGCTTTATCAGCGCTCGTGCGACATTTTCCTCGGCCTTCCGTTCAACATCGCCAGTTACGCGCTGCTGGTACATATGGTGGCGCAGCAGTGTGATCTGGACGTTGGCGATTTCGTCTGGACTGGCGGGGACACGCACCTGTACAACAATCACCTGGAGCAGGCGCATTTACAGTTAAGTCGCGAACCGCGCGCATTGCCAAAGCTGGTGATTAAGCGTCGCCCGGACACGCTGTTCGACTATCGCTTTGAGGACTTTGAAATAGAAGGATACGATCCGCATCCTGCTATCAAAGCGCCTGTCGCCATCTAAAGTCACTTTCTTTTAATGGGCCGCACTCCGCGGCCTTTTTTATGTCGTTTCTCCCGCCGCCACGCACAGGCTTTATGCCGTTACATCGTTGAACTAAAACATTGCGCACCGCCGCGCATAGCGCTGACAACACGCTGTTTTGGCTACCAGAAATCATTATTCTGACATGATGAAAATGGAAAAACGGCAACGGCAGGGGTTTACTTTGCTGGAATTATTAGTGGTGCTGACGATTGTGGCGCTGATGGCGGGCAGCGGCGTGCATGGCTGGATTCAATATCAGCAGGCAATTCGTTTAGAGCAAAATGCGCAGCAACTGTTGGATTTTTTGCAACGGGTTCAGGCGAATGCCTACTGGCATAACGCAACCCGAACGGTGAAGCTCATTCCACAGGGGGAACAATGGTGCATGGTGGCTGTTCAGAATGACAAACAGCAACAGGAAGCATGCCGAGAGGCGCGGTCGGATCAGTTTGTCCGTCGCACGCAGGATGTCGTGCTGACCGCGTTTACTAGCCCTGTTTTTACTTTCTTTGGCTTGCGTAACGCGGCGCAGGCCGGGCATATCTCGTTATCAAATAGGGCGGGACAACTGCGACTGGTCATCTCAGTGAGGGGGCGTATGCGCCTATGCAGCGAATCGCGCGTTGTTCTGGCGATTCCACTATGTTGAAACAGCATCGCATAGAGCAGACCGCGTCAGGTTACATGAGTCTGAGACGGCTTAAGAGGAAACGTAACCTCTGTGGTTTCACACTGCCGGAAACCCTGTTAGCGCTGAGTTTAGGTAGCCTGATCGTGCTGTCAGCCGCGCAGTTGTACCCTCTACTACGCAGTCAAAGCCAGGATAGCGCGCAGGGTTTCCGATTGACGCAGTTATTCAGTCAGGTAGCGATGGGGATTGAGAAAGATATCCGTCGAGCGGGGTTTTGCGCGGGAACGTGTCGGGGAAAGGCGATCAGTATCGGGAATTATCCGGGCGAGGCTGGAAACAGTTGTCTGAATGTCTCTTACGATCTGAATCGGAATGGCGCATGGGATGGTGGCGATCAGCAGGATGCCGAGTCCTTTGGCTATCGCCTGCGCAACCGTGCATTGGAAATTCAGAGCGGGGCGCATAACTGCCAAGGGGATCGATGGGAAAAGCTGTTCGATCCGCAGGAGGTGATGCTTACTGCGTTCCGTTTACAGCGTCTTACTACGCAAAATGAGATGGCGCTATATGAATTACAATTGGCGGGATACTGGGCGAGGCGCCCTGCGGTAAAACAGCATATCGTCCGCCTGATACTAGGGCGAAACCAATGAAAAAAGGCCGGCAACGGGGAAGTGGAACACTGGCTATGGTGCTGCTAATCGCGATTATTGGCCTGCTATTAATGTCGGGGCTACAGCGCCAGCTTGATACGGCTATTCTGGTGGGAAATGATGAGCGACATTATCTACGTGCTTTCAATCAGGCGTTGTCTTCATTGAATTGGGGAAGAGGTCAACGCTGGAACGTATTAACTGAACATTGGCAGTGTCGGCAACGAGTAGTGGAACAACTTGTGGTGTGCCTGCGTGCTGCGTCAGTGGGAGATCAAGGCCTGTTACGAGGTGAAGGAACTTACCCAGCTTCTAAGCGGCCATTACAGTTATACCAGCGAGTGTCATTTTTAGCGCTGTCTTCGGGGCAGATTGCGCTTCACCCCCTACGTAATGGCTGGCTGGATTTTTGTCCTGATAAGGATGTGACGCGCTGTGATGGAACTGAATAACGATGAAACTAAATAGTGATGAAGCCGAGAATAGCATAGAGGGCCATGGGCGGATAAAGCGGCAATCGGGGTTCAGCCTGGTTGAGACATTGGTGGCGGCACTGTTGTTTGCTGTGTCGCTGATGGGGTTACTGCACTATCACCAGATCTTGCGGCAATCATTTCAGCATCAGTTGCAGCAACGTCAGGCCTGGCGGTTTGCGCTACAACAGTTAGAGGCCTTTGAGGCGGGCGTACCGTACCATCCTCCCTATCTTGAAGATACCGCGTCTCTTGCGAGTAAAAACTGGCAGTTTAGTCTGTTGGCACCGGTATCAAACGGCGAATGCCGCCAGGTAACGGCAAGCGTCATGACGCCACGCCGCTATCAGGCTACACTGAGTCGTTGGTTTTGCCGGTCGCCTGTTTAGTCGATGTCCTTGGGTAAACCACATGCATAATCAATCTTACGCCACGGCGAGCAGGAGACAGAATGTTTAGAATCTATCACTCCAATCAATTGGATATCCTGAAACAATTGATGGTTGAACTGATAAAACGTCAGCCGCTGGCGGATCCTTTTCAACCGGAAGTGATCCTTGTACAAAGCCCAGGAATGGCGCAGTGGTTGCAAATTGAGTTGGCTGGGCACTTTGGTATTGCTGCCAACATTCAATTCCCATTACCCGGTGTTTTTTTGTGGAATATGTGTCGCCATGTGCTGCCGGATATTCCACAAGAAAGCGCCTTCAGCAAGGATGCGATGACGTGGAAATTGATGCACTTGCTGCCCAATTTACTGGTGCAGCCAGAATTTGCCGCACTACATCACTATTTGCAGGATGATGACAACCAGCGCAAGCTGCATCAACTGGCCGCACGCGTAGCGGATCTGTTCGATCAATATCTGATTTATCGCCCCGAATGGATCGCGGCATGGCAAGAGGGTAAACAGGTTGATGACCTCGGTGGGAACCAGCAATGGCAATCTGCGCTGTGGCGTGCGCTGGTAGATTACACGCGCGAATTAGCGCAGCCTGAATGGCACCATGCAATCCTGTATCAACGTTTCATAAAAGCGTTAGCGCAGTTGGATGCGTGCCCGAACGGTTTCCCGCCCCGTATTTTTATCTGCGGTATCTCGGCCTTGCCCCCCATCTATTTACAGGCGTTGGCGGCAACGTCACGGCATATTGAGGTGCACCTACTCTTTACTAATCCCTGCCGTCATTACTGGAGCGACATTCAGGATTATAAATTTCTGGCAAAATTAAAAGCCCGCAGTCGGCGCTTACATCGTTTTGATCGTGAGCCGAGCGATGAGACGCGTTCGCTATTTCGCGATCCCTCACAGGCGGAAACGCTGTTTAACGGCGAGGGTAAACAGTTACTCAATAATCCGTTACTGGCATCGTGGGGAAAGCTGGGTCGCGATAACCTGTATTTACTGGCTGAGTTAGAAAATGTGCAGGAAATTGATGCCTTTGTCGAATTGGATGGTGAGACGCTACTGCAAACTTTGCAGCGTGATATCCTTGAGCTTGAAGATCACGCGATAGTGGCCGTTAGCAATGAAACACAGCAGGTCAGTACGCAAAAACGGGTGTTGGCGTGCGACGATCGTTCTGTTGATTTTCACGCTTGCCATAGCCCGCAACGTGAAGTCGAAGTGCTCCACGATCGGCTGTTGGCCATGATGGCAGACGATCCTGAACTGATGCCGCGCGACATTATTGTGATGATGGCAGACATTGATAGCTACACGCCGTTTATTCAGGCGGTGTTTGGTAATGCGCCGGATAACCGTTATCTGCCTTTTGCCCTCTCCGACCAGCGCGCTCGACATGCACACCCCGCCTTACAGGCTTTCATCAGCCTGTTAGATTTGCCCTCCAGCCGTTTTACTGCGGAACAAATTCTGGCATTGCTAGAAGTGCCCGCATTGGCCGCGCGTTTCGGTATTCAGGAGGAAGGGCTACGGCGTTTGCGCTTGTGGGTGGTGGAATCTGGCGTGCGCTGGGGCCTGGATGACGATAATGTACGCGATTTGAAGTTACCGCCAACAGGGCAACATACATGGCGCTTTGGTCTAACGCGTATGCTACTGGGTTATGCAATGGACAGTCAGGCAGGCGACTGGCAGGGGGTGCTGCCCTATGATGAATCCCGTGGGTTGATTGCGGAGTTGGCTGGCCAACTCGCCGAACTGTTGATGCAGATCCATGACTGGCGACAGCGCCTGTCTCAGCCACGCGAGCTGGTCGATTGGCTACCGTTATGTCGGGAGTTGATCGATGCTTTCTTTGCTGCCGATAGCGAAACCGAAGCGGCGCTGGCATTGGTCGAGAAACAGTGGCAGCACGTGATTAGCATGGGAACGCTGGCGCAATATCCGCAACGGGTGCCAATTACATTGTTACGTGATGAGCTGTCAAGACGTCTCGATCAGGAGCGTCTTACCCAGCGCTTTCTGGCGGGGGCGATCAACTTCTGTACACTGATGCCCATGCGTTCCATTCCATTCAAGGTCGTCTGTTTGCTGGGTATGAACGATGGTGTCTATCCTCGCACATTGCCACCGCTAGGGTTCGATCTCATGGGGCGGAAAATCAAGCGTGGCGATCGTAGTCGGCGCGATGATGACCGCTATTTATTTCTTGAAGCACTTCTGTCCGCGCAGCATAAACTCTATATCAGCTATATTGGGCGCTCGATTCAGGATAATACGCGCCGCTACCCTTCCGTATTGGTCAGTGAACTCATGGAATATATTGCGCAAAGTTATGTGTTGCCGGGGGATGAAGCGCTGGATATCGACCGTAGCGCGGAGCGTGTCTTGCAGCACCTCTGCCGTGAACACAGTCGAATGCCGTTTGATGCGGACAACTTTCAACCTACGCCACAGCCATTGAGTTTCGCCGCAGAATGGCTGGCGGCGGCATGCCGGCGGGGGGAAACACAGCCTGATTTCGATCGTCAGGCTTTACCTGAGAGGGAGAGCGATAGGGATATCAGCCTGGACGATTTAACGCGTTTTTATCGTCATCCCGTGCGCGCCTTTTTCCAACTACGGTTGGGGGTGAGTTTCATGCTGCACAGCGATGAACTGCTGGATGAAGAACCTTTTGTGGTGGATGGTCTTAATCGCTATCAATGGAATAGCGAATTACTTAATACCCTGATTAGTGAAGGCGATACCGAACGGTTATATCGCCGGGCCAGAGCCGCGGGTGCGCTGCCTTATGGCGCATTCGGCGAAATTTACTGGCAGGAGCAACAGCAAGAGATGGCGCAGTTGGCTGCGCGCGTACGTGATGCGTTTACGCCCTCGCTATCAGTGAATCGAGAAGTGGATATACGCCTTGACGGTGTGCGCGTCAGCGGTTGGCTAAATCAGGTGCAGCCGGAGGGTTTGCTGCGCTGGCGTCCGGGCACGCTTTCTATGAAGGATGGCATTACGCTGTGGTTGGAACATCTGGCCTACTGTGCGACCGGGGGCAAGGGGGAAAGTCGTCTTTATGGGCGCGAGAATACGACGTGGCGCTTTGCTGCTCTATCTGAAACGCAGGCTCGTGAGCACCTGATCCTCATGTTGGATGGATATCGTCAGGGAATGATGAAGCCATTATTACTGCTTAATAAAGCGGGGAGCGCCTGGCTGGCTGAGTGCTACGATCGCGACAGCGATAGCCTACGGTTAGATCAGGAGACGCAAAATAAAGCGCGGATGCGTCTGCTGCAAGCCTGGCAGGGCAATATGGTAATGCGGGGCGAAGGTGAGGATTATTACCTGCAACGTATTGTTCGAGAGTTAGATGAAAAACGAATGAATGAAGTGATTGAAGCGGCGCAGACCTGGTTACTGCCAGCGTTCCGCTCTAATTTGTCGTGATGATGTTGTGGTTGCCGCTATAGGCGCGATTTCTAGGTGCGGGAAGATCATGCACTGTAACGTGGAAAGTGAGGGAGATGAGGTTGGATAATTGCATGCGTAAACAGTGGATCTGGATGACTGGGTGGTTAGTGTTATTCACATTCTGGCTTCCGGCAAGCTGGGCTGAAACTGGCTGGCAGCCGCTAGCTCAGACCATCCGAAAAAGTGAAAAAGATCCGCGACATTACCAGGCGATCAAACTGGATAACGGCATGGTCGTGTTGTTGGTTTCCGATCCGCAGGCGTCTAAATCACTGGCATCACTGGCGTTGCCTATTGGCTCATTGGACGATCCCAATAGTCAGTTGGGGTTAGCGCATTATCTCGAACACATGGTGCTGATGGGGTCCAAGCGTTACCCCGAGCCGGAAGCGTTATCCGAGTTTTTGAAAAAGCATGGCGGTAGCTACAACGCCAGTACGGCATCTTACCGCACGGCATTTTATCTGGAAGTGGAAAACGGAGCGCTGCGGCCCGCGGTGGATCGTCTGGCTGATGCGATAGCAGAGCCCCTTCTCGATCCGGTGAACGCCGATCGTGAGCGTCATGCCGTGAATGCGGAATTGACGATGGCGCGTTCGCGCGACGGTCACCGCATGGCGCAAGTTGGGGCAGAGACGCTGAATCCGCTGCACCCAAGCGCACGTTTTTCGGGAGGTAACCTTGAAACGCTGAGCGATAAACCCGGCAGTAAATTACATGATGAACTGGTGAAGTTTTACCAGAAATACTACTCAGCTAATCTGATGAAAGGCGTGATTTACAGTAATCAACCGCTGTCTGAATTGGCGACGATAGCGGTGGATACCTTTGGTCGTATTGCTAATCGTCATGCCAGCGTTCCGGTCATTACCGTTCCGGTCACGACGGAGAAGCAGCGCGGCGTGATGCTTCACTATGTTCCCGCGCAGCCAAAGAAACAGCTCCGGATCGAGTTTCGCGTTAGCAATATTAGTCAGGCATTTCGCAGTAAGACGGATACTTACATTAGTTATCTGATCGGTAATCGTAGCCAGAATACGCTCTCTGACTGGCTGCAAAAGGAAGGGCTGGTTGAGTCTATCGGTGCAGGGTCGTCGCCGATGCTCGATCGTAACGGCGGCCTGTTCGCTATTTCAGTCTCGCTAACGGATAAAGGGCTGGCTCAGCGTGACGAGGTCATCGCCGCCATATTTCGTTACCTGCAACAAATCCGTACCGAGGGAATTCAGCCACGTTATTTTGATGAGATGGCGCATGTTCTCGATCTGGATTTCCGTTATCCGTCCATTAGCCGGGATATGGATTACATAGAATGGCTGGTGGATACTATGCTACGGGTACCAATCGAACATACCCTTGATGCGCAATATATTGCGGATCGCTACGATCCGCAGGCTATTGCTGCGCGTCTGGAAGAGATGGCGCCGCAGAATGCGCGTATCTGGATTATTAGTCCGAATGAACCCCATAACAAAGTCGCCTATTTTGTCGATGCACCCTATGAGATGGACAAAATCCCATCAGAAACCTTCGCTAAATGGCAACGGTTAGGGCAAAAAATCGCGCTGTCACTACCCACGATAAACCCTTATATCCCGAATGATTTTTCTCTGATCGATGTGGATAAGACAATAGTGAAGCCGTCGCTCCTGCTAAATCAGCCAGGGCTGCGTGTGTTGTATATGCCCAGCCGCTATTTTTCCGATGAGCCAAAAGCGGAAATCACGTTATATCTGCGCAATCAGGAGGCGCGCAGCACCGCCCGCCATCAGGTATTGTTTGCGTTAAACGATTATCTGGCAGGTCTGGCGTTAGATGAACTCAGCTACCAGGCTTCGATTGGGGGGATCGGTTTTTCCACCCGCAGTAATGATGGCCTGGTAATTAGCTCCAACGGCTACACTCAGCATCTACCACAACTGTTGGTGACGCTGGCAGATGGCTATGCCTCCTTTAATCCAACCGAAGCACAATTGGAGCAGGCAAAATCCTGGTATTTACAGCAGTTGGATGCGGTAGAAAAGTCAAAAGCGTTTGAACAGGCGTTGCAGCCAATTCAGGCATTATCACAACTACCTTATTTCGAACGCAGCGAACGCCGTAATCTGCTAAAGGATATTCGCTTACAAGATGTCGTTAACTACCGTAACGACTTATTGCACAAAGCGACGCCGGAAATGTTAGTCGTAGGTAACCTATCGCCAGAGCGCGTTATCGAGTTAGCCAATACGCTGAAAGCGCATCTGAAAGCGGAGGGGGAAAATCTGTCACGTAGTGACGATGTCAAAGTGAGTAAAGCGCAGCTTGCTAACCTACAGCGTCCAGGTAGTAGCTCAGATTCTGCTTTAGCGGCGGTATATGTGCCGGCAGGCTACTCGGAAATACAAAGCATGGCGTACAGCTCGGTATTGGGGCAAATCATTCAGCCCTGGTTCTACAGCCAGTTAAGAACGGAGGAGCAGCTCGGCTATGCTGTGTTCGCCTTCCCATTCTCTATTGGCCGGCAGATGGGCATCGGCTTCCTGCTGCAAAGCAATAGTAAACAGCCTGCGTATCTTTATCAGCGTTATGAAGATTTTTATCAAAAAGCACAAAAGCGGCTGCGTGAAATGCGCGAAGAGGAATTTGCGCAGTACAAACAAGGTGTGATTAATGAATTGCGCCAGCGTCCGCAAACACTGGGTGAAGAGGCTGGCCGCTTCCGCAAGGATTTGGATCGGGAAAACTTTGCCTTTGACTCGCGTGAAAAATTGATCGCGCAAATTAAACCGCTGACGGTAACGCAACTGGCCGATTTCTTTCAACAGGCGCTAAAGCCAGAAGGATTAGCGGTTCTGTCGCAAATTTCTGGCAGTCATCATGGCAAGGCGGATTATGCTGCGCCTAAAGGATGGCATACCTACGCGGATGCGTCCTCGTTGCAGAAGACGCTACCGCATGAGAACCCCCCCGCCATGATTCCAGCGCCAACAGCGTCGGGCATCGCTGAGAAGGTTGCTGTGGAATGACAAATGTTGCGCCGCAATCGTTAGACGTTATGTCGTTGCCGCTTTACGGGGAGCGACTAATTGAGGCGTCGGCCGGAACCGGGAAAACGTATACGCTTGCGGTACTTTACTTGCGTCTGCTGCTGGGGCTTGGTCAACAAGCGGCGTATCCACGCCCGTTACTGGTCGAGGAAATTCTCGTTGTCACTTTTACGGAAGCCGCGACGGAGGAATTACGAGAGCGTATCCGTGCCAGAATCCACGCATTGCGCATTGCCTGCCTGCGCACCAGCGCGCCGGGTAATATGGCGCAGACGTATAAGGATGCATCTCTTCGACCATTGTTGGCGGAAATCGCGGATCTTAGCGAGGCGGCCGATATCTTGCTGGCAGCTGAACGGCAAATGGATGAGGCGGCGATCTACACGATCCATGGTTTTTGCCAACGAATGCTTAGTACGAATGCGTTTGAGTCCGGTGTCCTGTTTGAACATGTGCTGATAGAAGATGAGCAGCCGCTGCGGCGTCAGGCCTGTGCTGATTTCTGGCGTCGTTATTGCTACCCGCTACCGGTCGCTATTGCTCGAATTATCGGTCTGGAGTGGAAAGGGCCGGAAGATCTGCTGGCCGACTTAGCGCCTTATCTGCACGGCGAAGCGCCCGCATTGCGCCTGATGCCAGAGGAGGGCGAGACGTTGCAGCGTCGGCATGAGAAGATCGTCGCGACGATCGATGCCTATAAACAACATTGGCTGGCGTCAGCGGCGGGTTTGGAAGCGCTGATTCGTGATTCTGGCGTTGATAAACGCAGCTATAGCAGCAAACATCTTCCCAACTGGCTACAGAAAGTCACTCAGTGGGCGGCGCAGCCAACACGGGATTATCAACTGCCGAAAGAGTTGGAGAGGTTTGCCCAGCACACGTTAATCGAGAAGACCAAGAAGGGCGAGCCGCCCGTCCATGCCCTGTTTGAGGAAACGCAGCGGTTGCTGGAAACCACGCTATCTCTGCGTGACTTGGTCATTGTGCGTGCGCTATCGGCGATCCGAACGTCGGTAAATGAGGAAAAGCGGCAGCGTGCAGAGTTGGGTTTTGACGATCTGCTGGGCCGTTTGGATGCGGCGTTACAGCAACCGGAGGGGGATCGGCTTGCCAGCGCTATCCGCGAACGCTATCCGGTGGCGATGATCGATGAGTTCCAGGATACCGATCCTCAACAATATCGGATTTTCAGAACGTTATACGTCGGGCAGCCTCAGTGTGGCCTGCTATTGATCGGCGATCCTAAGCAGGCAATTTATGCTTTTCGCGGTGCGGACATTTTTACTTACATGCATGCTCGAGGGGAAGTCCACGCGCATTATACTTTGGCGACGAACTGGCGATCGTCGCACCAGATGGTTCATGGCGTTAATCGTCTGTTTGAACGTCTCGACAATCCTTTTATTTTTCAAGATATCCCCTTCCAGTCGGTTAAGCCTGCCGAGGCTAAACGCGGTTTGCGGTTTGAGATAGCAGGCAAGCTTCAGCCTGCTCTGCAATACTGGCTGACGGGCCAGGAACCTATTGGTATTGGCGATTATCAACAACAGATGGCGCGCCAATGTGCCGCGCAGATCCGTGACTGGCTGTCCGCCAGCCAGCGTAATGAAGCCTGGTTGATCAGTGATGATTCGCGGCGTTTGGTTCAGGCGTCCGATATGAGCGTGCTGGTGCGTAGCCGACGCGAAGCCTCATTGATTCGTGATGCTCTTAAACGTTTGTCCATTCCTTCAGTATACCTGTCTAACCGAGACAGCGTCTTTGGTACGCCAGAAGCCAGTGATATTTTATGGGTGTTACAGGCGGTGCTGGCACCAGAACAGGAACGTACATTACGCAGTGCGATGGCGACGTCCTTGATGGGGATGGATGCCGTGCAGGTTGATGCATTGGGGCAAAGTGAAAGGGCATGGGACGCGCTGGTGGATGAATTTGCAGGATATCGTGCGTTGTGGCGTCAGCGCGGCGTGCTACCCATGCTGCGTGCGCTAATGAGCCAACATCGGCTGGCCGAGAATCTACTCGCGAGTGCCGACGGGGAGCGTCGTCTGACCGATATTCTGCATATTGGCGAATTGTTGCAGGATGCGTCGTCAATGCTCGATAGTGAACACGCGCTGGTGCGCTGGTTATCGCAACAGATTGCCCAGCCAAATCCGCAAGCCGAGAATCAACAACTACGTTTGGAAAGCGATCGCCATCTGGTTCAGATCGTGACGATCCATAAATCGAAAGGGCTGGAATATCCGCTGGTATGGCTGCCTTTCATCAGTAATTATCGCGTGCAGGAGCAGGGGGTCTATCACGATCGCGCCAGCTATCAGGCTATGCTGGATCTGCAAAATAGTGAAGAAACGCAAAAACTGGCGGAAGAGGAGCGGTTGGCAGAAGATTTACGCCTGCTATATGTCGCTCTGACGCGATCTATTTATCATTGTAGTGTTGGCGTCGCGCCCATCCAGCGATCGCGCAAGAAAGACGGCAGCAGCGATATGCATCTGAGCGCGTTAGGCTATTTACTGCAACGGGGTAAAGAAGCTGAGGCTGCCACACTCGTCAGCGAGTTGGAAAGCATGGTGGGCGACGGCGTCGAATTGACGCCACTATCGCTAATTGACGAACGGCGTTGGCAACCGGATAGACCTGACTCGACAACGCTTTTGGCTCGCCATATTACGCGTCGGTTGAGTGATGATTGGCGGGTCACCAGCTATTCTGGGCTGCAACAGCACGGTTCAGCCAGTGTGCAGGAGTTGGTGCCGCGACTGGATATTGAAGCGATAAGCGAACGTCAGCGTGAGGCGGAAGGCCATCTGACCCCGCATACCTTTCCACGCGGTGCGAGTCCCGGGACGTTTCTGCATAGTCTGTTTGAAACGCTGGATTTTACCCAGCCCGTAGAAGAAGGATGGCTGATCGATCAGTTGCAATTACACGGGTTTGACGTTCGCTGGAGCCCGGTCTTGAAGGCATGGATGGACTCGCTGTTGAACACGCCGCTTGATGATCACGGGATTACGCTATCGTCACTGGAAAATAGGGATAAGCAGGCTGAATTACAGTTCTATATTCCCATTGAAGCACGGATACAGGCGGCACAGTTGGATCGATTAGCAAAGCGTTATGACGCGTTGTCTGCACTGTGCCCACCGCTTTCTTTTCAGCAGGTGAAAGGTATGTTGAAAGGGTTTATCGATCTGGTCTTTCGTTGGGAAGGGCGCTACTACCTACTCGATTACAAATCCAATTGGCTTGGCCCAGATGCCAGCGCGTATACCCAAGCGTCAATGAGCCAATCGATGGCTGAACACCGTTACGATCTGCAATATCAGCTTTACACGTTGGCATTGCATCGTTATCTCGGCCATCGGATTGCGGACTACCACTATGAGCGCCATTTTGGCGGAGTGTTTTATGTGTTTTTACGCGGCGTTGAGGCGGCTCATCCTGGTAATGGCATCTATGCGCTTCGCCCCGCAGCTGAATTTGTTACTGAGCTTGATGCGCTTTTCAACGGTGAGCCATTAAAAGACGATGGCGGCAAGGGTATAGGAATGGATGATGTTGATTCAGGGCTACCCGCATGATCGCGTTGCTTGAAACGGCGCTAGCGCGGCGCTTGTTACGACCACTGGATATTCAGTTTGCCAGAATGCTGGCGGATGAGACGCAGCCCGCGTTACTGCTGGCCGCGGCCTGCCTGAGCGCACATTCAGGAGCGGGGCATGTTTGTTTACCGCTGGCGAATTTGCAGGCGCAGACCCTGTTTGATGGTCGCGAGCCCGACCTGGCGCAAGACCTACTCACACAGGCGGGGGTAAACACGGTTTGTGCATGGCAGCAGTGTTTGCAGTCCTTTGATGCCGTCAGCGACGGGAGTACATCAACGCCGCTGGTGTTGCAAGAAGAACGGCTGTATTTACAGCGTAACTGGCAGAGTGAAGGTCGCGTGGCGCAGTTTATCGCCGGCGAGCGTGAGATGCCCGCCTTTGACGAGTCCGCGATCCGGGCGGTTCTTGACCGTCTGTTTCCTAAAACAGACGACGAGGTTGACTGGCAAAAGGTGGCGGCGGCCGTTGCCCTGACCCGCCGTATTGCGGTTATTTCCGGTGGCCCGGGGACAGGGAAGACGACGACGGTTGCCAAACTTCTGGCGGCGCTAATTGAGCTAAATACCGGACCGGCGTTACGGATTCAATTAGCCGCGCCTACCGGAAAAGCCGCCGCGCGCCTGACGGAATCCTTGGGGGCGGCATTACAGCGTCTGGTGGTCGATCAACGGCAGCGAGAAGCATTCCCACAGGAAGCGACAACACTCCATCGTCTTTTGGGCGCGGTGGCAGATAGCCAGCGGCTGCGTTACCATCAGAATAATCCGTTACATGTGGATGTACTCATTGTGGACGAGGCATCGATGGTCGATCTACCGATGATGGCGAATGTAATAGCCGCGCTCCCGGCACAGGCCCGCCTTATTTTTCTCGGCGATCGCGATCAGTTGGCGTCCGTCGAAGCGGGGGCTGTATTAGGTGATATCTGTCGCTTCGCCGAAGCGGGTTATAGCCAGGGGCGGGCGCAACAACTTCATCGATTAACGGGATGTCAGCTTGTCGGCGGTGGAGCTAAAGAACAAACGACGGTCAGCGACAGTATCTGCCTGCTACGTCGTAGCTATCGGTTCGATCCGCATTCCGGTATTGGGCAACTCGCGCTCGCCGTGAATCGTGGTGATGATGTGCGTGTCCGTGCGGTACTCAATGGCGAATTTGCCGACATTATCTGTCGTCCGATTGACGAGGTAGAGGCATATCAGGGAATGCTGGCGCAGTGTGTCGCCGGGTATCGAGAGTACTTGCAGCTTATTGCGGCAGGCGCGCGACCGGATGCCGTGCTTTCCGCTTTCTTGCGTTATCGGCAACTGTGTGCGTTGCGTGAAGGGCCGTTTGGCGTCGCCGGTCTGAATCAGCGTATTGAGCAGGCCTTACATCAGGCCGGGTTGATTCAGCGTAGTCGTAACCCGTTGAATCGCTGGTATCCTGGTCGACCGGTCATGATTGAGCGTAACGATGTCGCATTAGGGTTATTTAATGGCGATATTGGTATCGCGATGGTGGGGGAACGCGAGCAACTGCGCGTGTTTTTCCCTTTGCCGAATGGTGAAATGAAAGACGTCACGCCAAGCCGTCTGCCGCCGCATGAAACAGCTTATGCGATGACGGTGCATAAATCGCAGGGGTCGGAGTTCGATCATACGGCGTTGGTGCTGCCGAACCATGTCTTACCAGTGTTGACGCGTGAGTTAGTGTATACCGCGATCACGCGTGCGCGGCAGCGCTTGTCCATTTATACCGACATCGGCATTCTGTGTCGGGCAGTGCAGACGCCAACGCAGCGCTATAGCGGCCTGAAAGAGAGAATTAGCGCACTGATGGAGCCTTCTTAAGCGGCTCCCCACTGACGCAAAAGGGTGGCCGATGTTACGTCGACCACCCGACGCGGCAATAACAAGCATCCTTCAGAGATCCATCACCAGAATCTTCGAGCGGCGGTGATAGTTGTACAGCGCCTTTTTCTTCTTCGGTAGCATTTCCACATCGGCCGGTAAAAAACCGCGCTCCTGGAACCAATGAATGCTGTGTGTCGTTAGCACAAAGAGCTTTTGCAAGCCTTGCTGGCGTGCCTGAGCGGCAATGCGTTGCAACAGCATATCGCCGCGTGCCGAGCTGCGGTAATCCGGGTGAACCGCGACGCAAGCCATTTCGCCGATACTTTCTTCCGGGAAGGGATATAGCGCGGCGCAGGCGATGGTGAGGTTATCGCGTACCACGATGGTAAATTTGTCGATCTCCATTTCTAGCTGCTCACGTGAGCGCCTCACCAGGATACCCTGTTCTTCTAGCGGACGAATAAGCTCCAGAATGCCGCCGATATCGTTAATCGTCGCACGGCGTACTTGTTCAGCACTTTCCATAACAATTTGCGTACCGATTCCGTCGCGGGAGAACAGCTCTTGTAGTAGCGCGCCGTCATCCTGATAACTGATCAGATGGCTACGGCGTACGCCGCTACGACAGGCTTTGACCGCCCCGCGCAAAAATCTAACCGTACCAGAGTGGTAGTCACCCGCACGTTCCAGCGCGTCGATCCGCTTTTGCGCTTCATCGGGAAACAGCTCGGAAATGATGTTGCCATCTTCGTTAGTCACACCCTGTGAAGAGCAGAAGCCGATCATTTTTTCTGCCTTCAACTTAATCGCGAGCTGGGTTGCGACCTCTTCTGAGGTGAGATTGAAACTTTCGCCTGTGACTGAGACCGCTACCGGGCCAAGCAAGACGATTGCGCCACTATTCAACTGGCGGTGAATGGCCTCTTCGTCGATGCGACGAATGCGACCGCTGTGACAGTAATCTACTCCATCATCGACGCCAAGCGGTTGCGCGATAATAAAATTGCCGCTAACGACATTGATGTGAGCACCTTGCAGCGGCGTATTGTTCAGGCTCATCGATAGTCGAGCGGTGATGTCCAATTGCAACATGCCTGCGGCTTGTTTTACCAGTTCCAGCGTGGCGCTGTCGGTAATGCGAGTGTTTTTATGATAGTGAGGTTCTTGGTGATGCATAGTCAGGTTGGCGTCGATCTGGGGGCGTGCGCCATAGACGACGACCAGTTTAATGCCCAAACTGTGTAGCAACCCAATATCATTGACGATGCTAGAGAAGTTTGCATGTTCAATGGCTTCGCCACCTAACATGATGACAAATGTCTTGCCGCGATGGGCATTGATATAGGGAACTGAATGGCGGAAGCCCTGAACCAGTTCTGTACTGCGTTCCTTCACTGTTAACCCTCTCTCTGCATTTTTATTCGTAATTTCTGTATTTTTATTCTTTATTTAATAAAAGGCAAGAGGAAGTCATCGTCAGGAAAACCACGATACTGTGCTAAATTCATTCGGTTCGCCTGTTATAAGGCTTGTTGATGATTTTTGCATGACAGCACGAAGCCAATTGGTTAAAGTTTTCGGCAATTTCTTGTTTTTTATCCTTTGATGGCCTATCCAATGCATTAGCTATTGAATAATGCCGGATAACGTACAGCAATCAGATCGGAGTGACATGTCTCATTCGAATCCTCTGACCCGAAGACGTCTATTACAAAGTGCAGTGGCCACCTGGCTATTAAGCGTGAGTGGTGTCGGTGTGGCTGCCACCACTCATGTCATTGCCGTGCGCGTCTGGCCGGCTTCCTCCTACACCCGCGTCGCGCTGGAATCCAATCTTCCGCTGAAATATAAACAGTTCAGCCTCAGTCACCCTGAGCGCATCGTGGTCGATATGGAAAATATTCGCCTCAATAGCGTGTTAAAGAATATCGCCAATCAGTTACAGCCGGATAACGATCCATTGATTAAGGCAGCGCGCATTGGGCAGTTCGATAAGAATACGGTACGCCTGGTGTTGGAGCTTAAGCAACCGACAACGACAAAAGTGTTTACGCTGGGGCCGGTAGCTGGATTCAAACATCGGCTAGTGTTGGATTTGTATCCTGTTGCTGGACGTTACGATAACGAAGACGATCCGCTGCTGGCGCTATTGGAAGATTATAACAAAGGCGAACTGGAGCGTTCACTGCCGGCTGAGGCGCCGAAAGCGGGCAAAGTAGGGCGGGATCGTCCGCTGATTATTATGCTCGATCCCGGCCACGGCGGAGAGGATCCCGGCGCAATCGGTAAGAACAAAACTCGCGAGAAAGACATCGTGCTACAAATCGCTCGCCGTCTGCGTAAGCTAATCGATAATGAATCCAACATGAAAGCGTATATGACGCGTAATGAAGACGTCTTTATTCCACTACGCGTGCGGGTAGCGAAAGCGCGTAAGCAGCGTGCCGATTTGTTCATTTCGATTCATGCGGATGCATTTACCAATCGATCGGCGAGGGGATCGTCGGTGTTTGCGTTGTCAAAGAAAGGCGCCACCAGTACTGCCGCCAGGTTTCTCGCTGAAACGCAGAATGAATCGGATTTGATCGGGGGAGTGAGCTTGAGCGGCGATCGTTATCTGGATCATACGATGTTTGATCTCGTACAGACCGTGACTATTAGCGATAGTTTGAAGTTCGGTAAAGAGATTCTGACCCGATTGGGCAAAGTGAATCGTCTGCATAAAAACAGTGTCGATCAGGCAGGCTTTGCGGTATTGAAAGCGCCGGACATCCCTTCAGTGCTGGTTGAAACGGCATTTATCAGTAATCTGGAAGAAGAGCGTAAGCTACGCACCAGCCATTTCCAGCAGCAAATTGCCGAATCCATTTTTGCCGGAATTAAAGCCTATTTTGCCAGCCAGACCGGACGTTAGTCGATATTTCGCTGGCTATGTGGTTGATGGCATATCTGCGGACGCACGCAACCAAACGCGGAGCGCGGGCAGAAAATGTACCGAGGGGAAATGGCGCAAAAAAAAAGCACCTATTAAGGTGCTTACTTTGGCGTATTAATTGGTTGCGGGGGCCGGATTTGAACCGACGACCTTCGGGTTATGAGCCCGACGAGCTACCAGGCTGCTCCACCCCGCGTCCGTACTGTCTCTTCTTCACTGCTGTTGATGAACGACTTACATCAATTGGTTGCGGGGGCCGGATTTGAACCGACGACCTTCGGGTTATGAGCCCGACGAGCTACCAGGCTGCTCCACCCCGCGTCCGTACTGTCTCTTCTTCACTGCTATTGATGGATGACTCACATCAATTGGTTGCGGGGGCCGGATTTGAACCGACGACCTTCGGGTTATGAGCCCGACGAGCTACCAGGCTGCTCCACCCCGCGTCCGTGGATGCGCACTATACTCTCCATGAACGTTGATGCAACCTATTTCTGAAAAAAGCAGCGTTTTTTGCCGTCAAGTGATTGATCTTCATCCTGATGGCTGATTTTGTGACCGAACCAGGGCAATGCACTACCTGGCGTTAGTGCCATTACAAACAGGACGACACAGGCTTGAGTTTTGGATTTATTTCTCGGCCCATTCCTTTCTCAATGGCGGTTTGTTATCGTTCGACGGTGAATTTTTAGATGTAAAAGGTGAGTGCGAAAATGAAGGGACGGTGGGGGAAATATGTGCCGATCGCGGCGGTCATCGCCATTCTGGTCGGATGTCAATCTGGGCCAACCGATCGCGGTCAGCAGTATAAAGATGGCCACCTCAAACAGCCTCTGGAACTGGTCAATGAACCTAATGCCAAAGGAAAACCGGTCAACGCACGGGACTTTATGACTCAGGTCGCTGAGATCCGGTCAGCATCACCGACGCTCTATGCTCGTAATGATAAAACTTTTCAGGCGATAGAAAATTGGATGGTGGCAGGTGCGGATACGCGTAAGCTAAGCCAGTTTGGGTTGAGCGCCTGGCAGATGGAAGGCGTCGACAATTTTGGTAATGTGCAATTCACGGGTTACTACACGCCGGTATTGCAGGCGCGTCATACCCGCCAGGGCGAGTTCCGCTATCCTTTATACGCCATGCCGCCAAAAAGTAAGAAAAGCCGCCGTCTGCCCGATCGCGCCAGTATTTATGCCGGTGCGCTGAATGAGCGCCTGGTTCTCGCCTGGACTAATTCGCTAGTCGACAATTTTATGATGGAAGTACAGGGCAGCGCCTATATTGATTTCGGTGATGGTCAACCGTTAACGTTCTTTGGCTACGCGGGTAAAAATGGTCATCCTTATCGCAGTATTGGTAAAGTGCTGATCGATCGTGGTGAAGTGCCGCGTGAAGAGATGTCAATGCAGGCCATTCGTCAGTGGGCGGCTCAGCACACCGAGTATGAGGTGCGTGAACTGTTCGAGCAGAACCCCTCTTTTGTCTTTTTCAAGCCAATGCCGTCTGCCCCGGTCAAGGGGGCTAGCGCTGTGCCGCTGGTAGCGAAAGCCTCCGTCGCCTCTGACCGTTCGTTGATCCCGGCTGGTACTGCCCTGTTAATGGAGATACCGCTGTTGGATAACGCAGGCAAGTTTACCGGTAAGTATGAAATGCGTTTGATGGTGGCGTTGGATGTCGGTGGAGCGATTAAAGGTCAACACTTCGATATGTATCAGGGGATCGGCCCGGATGCGGGGCATTCGGCGGGATTCTATAACCATTACGGCCGCGTATGGGTGTTGAAGAACGCTCAAAATAGTACGGCGAACGGCTCTGGCTCCTCGCTGCTAGTTAATTATCAAAAAAATTAATTCTTCCTTGAGGTTGTCATGGCGATTAAACGTTATCCACATCTTGCGCACTGGGGCGCGTTTACCGCGGTTGTTGAAGATGGCCGGCTGATCCGCTGCGAACCGTTTGCCGCCGATCCAGCGCCATCTGCCATGCTCGATTCTATTGTGCCGTTGGTGTATTCCGAGCGACGTATCCGTCGGCCATCGGTGCGGCGTTCCTGGCTTCAGAAACGCGAAAACAGCGATAGAACGCTACGTGGGCGGGAAGATTTTGTTGAAGTGGACTGGGACGTGGCGCTCGATCTGGTTGCTCAGGAGAATCGCCGTATCCGCGATCGCTACGGCGCAGACGGCATTTTTGCCGGTTCCTACGGTTGGTCCTCAGCTGGGCGTTATCACCATGCGCGTTCTCAGGTGCGACGTTTCTATTTCTCCGGCGGTGGCGCGGTCGATCAACAAGGCAATTACAGTTGGGGCGCGGCGCAGTTCTTCTTGCCTTACGTCATTGGTACATTTCATCCGCTGACGGGCAAGGTGACAGAATGGCGCAGCGTCGCCGAGCACTGTGATATTTTCCTCGCGTTTGGCGGTCTTGCGTTGAAAAATGCGCAGATTGCTTCCGGTGGTGCCGGGCACCATACGCTTAAACCTGCCTTGGAAAAACTGGTGGAGAAAGGCATTCCCGTTATTAACATCAGCCCGATGCGAGACGATTGTCCTGAATTTGTGAATGCCGAGTGGATACCCATTCGGCCGAATACCGATGTCGCTCTGATGCTGGCGCTAGGCTATGAGATTCAGCGTTTGGACGCCGACGATAAGGATTTCCTGCAACGCTACTGCGTCGGCTACGAACAATTGCAGCACTATCTACGGGGGTACGGCGATGGTGTGGCGAAGACGCCTGAATGGGCCAGTGCGATTACGGGCATTCCGGCCGATCGTATCCGGCGTCTGGCGCAGCAACTGATAGGCGTGCGCAGCTTTATCACCTGTTCTTACTCCGTGCAGCGTGCCCATCGCGGTGAGCAACCGTACTGGATGATGATTGCACTGTCGTCAATGCTGGGACAAGTGGGCTTACCGGGCGGCGGATTTTCCTTCGGCCACGGTTCGATGAACGGCGTCGGTAATGAACGGATTTCGACGCCTGCGCCAGCTTCGCCGTCTACTCCCAATGCAGGGCGGTCGATCCCCGTCGCGCGTATTGCCGATATGCTTTTACATCCAGGAACGCCTTATACCTTTCAGGGGAAAATCCAGACTTACCCTGAGATTCATCTTATTCACTGGGCAGGGGGGAATCCGTTCCACCATCACCAGCAGTTGAACCGGCTAGTGGACGGCTGGCGTAAGCCGGATACGATAATTGTGCAAGATATCGTTTGGACCCCAGCGGCGCAGATGGCGGATATTGTGCTGCCCGTAACCACCACGCTGGAGCGTAATGATATTGGCGGATCGTCCCGCGATCGCTTTATCTTCGCCATGCATCAGGCAATTACACCGCAGCATCAGGCACGTAATGACGTGGATATTTTCAGCGAGCTGGCAGAACGGCTGGGCTATAAGGATGTGTTCACACAAAACCGCAGCGAGCGGCAGTGGTTGGAACATCTTTATGACGAATGCCGTTCAAGGCAACGGGATGCCATTGATAGCTGGCCATCTTTTGAGGATTTCTGGCGGCAGGGGTATGTAGAAATCCCGATGGATGAAAAGCCGTTTGTGTTCTTTGAGGATTTCCGCCGCGATCCGCAGCAGCATGCCTTGAGTACGCCAAGCGGTAAAATTGAACTGTTTAGCTCCGCCATTGCCAGCTATGGCTATGACGATTTTGCGCCGCATCCTGAGTGGCGGCCACCCGTTGAATGGCTGGGGGCTAAAAGCGCGGAGCAATGGCCGCTGCACTTTATTTCCATTCAGCCATCTGACCGCTTGCACAGCCAACTGGGCGTCACGCCGCAGGTGGCCGCGAATAAGACCGCTGGCAAAGAGACGCTGTATATGCACCCGCAGGATGCTGCCGCGCGGGATATCGCCGATCGTTCACTGGTAGAGGTCAGAAATGCGCGCGGTCGTATTCTGGCTGGTGTACAGATTACCGACGGCGTTACGCCGGGCGTGGTGATCATGTCTACCGGCGCCTGGTTTGAACCCGGATTCGGTCAGAAAACGTGGCATCCGGTTGAGCAATCAGGCAATGCGAATGTGCTTACGTTAGATATCGGGACGTCGCCGCTGACGCAGGGGCCGAATGCCATGAGCTGCCTGGTGGATGTCGTACAGGTTTAGCGCTATTCTGGGCCGCTTTTCGCTGTGTTATTCTCCTGTGCTTTTGTTTTCGAAGGTTGATTGACCGCTCCTCGCCCGTATTGGGTGAGGGCTCCAGAGGGATATTTGATGAATACGCAATTATCCGAAGCTTATTTGCAACGCTTCGGCGGCACCGCGCGGCTATATGGTCAACAGGCGCTGGCGCTGTTTTCTCAGGCTCACGTTTGTGTGATTGGTATTGGCGGCGTGGGCTCCTGGGCTGCCGAGGCGCTGGCGCGTACCGGTATTGGCGCGATCACGCTGATTGATATGGATGATGTGTGCGTGAGTAATACCAACCGCCAGATTCATGCCTTACGTCACCATACCGGGCAACCGAAAACGGCCGTGATGGCCGAACGTATTTTGGCGATTAACCCGGAATGTAATGTTACCTGTGTGGATGATTTCATTAGCGCGGATAACGTGGCGGAACTGCTCGACCAGGACTTTAGCTATGTGATTGACGCTATCGACAGCGTGCGCCCAAAGGCGGCGTTACTCTCCTACTGCCGTCGCTATAAGATCCCGGTGGTGACAACGGGGGGCGCGGGGGGGCAGATCGATCCAACCCGCATTGAGGTGGTCGATCTCGCCAAAACCATTCAGGATCCGCTGGCTGCCAAGTTACGTGAGCGGCTAAAGCACGATTTTAACGTAGTGAAAAATAGCAAGGGGAAGCTGGGCATCGACTGCGTATTTTCCAGTGAACCGCTGGTTTATCCTCAGCCTGATGGCTCCGTCTGCGCGTCTCGCAGCACGGCTGATGGTGTATTGCGGATGGACTGTGCGTCAGGTTTTGGCGCGGCGACGATGGTCACCGCAACGTTTGGCTTTGTCGCAGTCTCTCATGCATTGAAAAAGATGATGGCGAAAAATGCGAGAGTCTCTGCGACGCCGAAGCCGTCTGACAACTAGTCTGTGGCGGCCTCCCGCTGGGCAATATCTTTGATTCTGGCGGCCAGCGCCGCCAGCCCGCTGGAACGCGAGGCGCTGAGTTCAGCGCGTAGTCCCAGGCGATCAAATAGCGCTAATGGATCCTCCTGTAATAGCGCTTCTGCCGTTTTCCCTTCAATAGTCATGAATAGTATCGCCAGCAGCCCCCGGACGATGCGTCCATCGCTATCGCCGTAAAAATGTAGCTTTCCGTCTTCCTGACGTTGATAGCCTAGCCAAACGCGATTTTCACAGCCGGATAGCGAGACATCTTCGGTTTTTAGCTCATCGGGCAGCGTAGGCAGTGATTTGGCGAGCAAGACGAGCTGACGATAGCGCTCCTCCCATGCCCGACAGTTATCGAAGCGCGCCAAGAGCTCGGCAAGGGAAATGGTATGGCTAAAAGAATGAGGAATCTCAGTTGGTTTAATCATCGGCGAATCATTCAGTCGAGCAGTATTTCAAGTGCGTTGCCCACGGCGGCGATCAAGGCAGCAACATCTTGTTGGTTATTATAGGGGGCAAACGAGGCGCGAAGCGTCCCACTGACACCGAGTGCGTCCATGAGTGGCTGCGCGCAATGATGCCCGGCGCGCAGGGCGATGCCGCTTTCGGCAAGCAGCGTGACCAGATCGCTATGGTGTATTCCGGCAACGTCAAAAGCCAGGATGCTGGCATTCGGGGCGCGGAAACTGCGAAAGCCGGGAAACTGTGCCAATTGTGTTTCGGCAAGCTGCGCCAACCGCTGACAGTGCTGTTCCGCGGCAGGCCAATCTAGTGTCGTTAACCAGTCCAACGCCGCTGACAGGCCAAGTACACCAGCGATATGTGGCGTTCCCGCTTCAAATCTTTGCGGAATTGCCTGCGGTTTAAAACCGTCAAAGGACACGTGCGCCATCATTTTCCCCCCGCCTTGCCACGGGATCATACTTTCTAGTAATGCCGTTTTGCCATACAGCACGCCAATCCCGGTGGGCGCATAGAGTTTGTGCGCGGAAAATGCGTAGAAATCGATATCCAGCCCCTGTACATCGGGCGGACGATGGACGATGCCCTGTGCACCGTCTATCACCACCACGGCGCCAGAGCGGTGAGCCAGCGTTACCGCGCGCGCAAGATCGGGCTGACCCCCTGTCACATTTGACATCTGGCCTAGCGCCAGCAGGCGAGTTTTAGGCGTGATTAATGTGGCAAGCTGCTCAACATCCGGTAAGAAGTCTGCGCCTAGCGGTAACTTTATCACGCGCGCGCCGGTTTGCTGTGCCACTATCAACCATGGAATGAGGTTAGCGTGATGTTCCGCTTCGCTAACGATAATCTCATCACCCGGTTGAAGGCGAGGGCGAGCGTAGCTCTGCGCGACCAGATTAATGGCCTCCGTCGTGCCTCTGGTCCAAACAATAGAACGCGGATTGTCAGCATGTAGTAACGCGGCGACCTGTTCACGGGTGCCTTCAAAACGTTGCGTTAGCGCCTGTGCGCCACGATGCTGGCTGCGGTGTACCGTACCACTTTGGCTTTCATAAAACTGTTGCACCGCATTAATAACGGGCTGGGGTTTCAGTGCGGTCGCCGCGCTATCTAGATACACGGTTGGATGCAGCAGCGCGGGGAACTGTTGGCGAAATGCCTCTGGGTTAAACGGTGTCATGAGCATCCTCTGTTGTCGAGCCGATCCTGTCCCATTTTGTCGGGGGAGACAAGTTTAGGACGATACCTAGCGCGATTTTATGGCAAAAAAACCAACTGTTGCTACGCTTTAACATGTGAGTTTTCAGGATATCCTGATGAATTAAGTTAATTGGATAAAACTTAACGTTGATGAGGGCTAATTATGAAGAATAAAATCTCTATTTTTGCCGCAGTAGTGATGGCATTTTCTCTGGCTGCCTGTTCGAGCAATTATGTTTTACACACCAATGATGGACGCACCATCATCTCCGATGGCAAACCCAAAGTAGATAGCGATACTGGCATGATTAGCTACACCGACGCTTATGGGCAGAAACAGCAGATTAGCCGCGATAATGTGCGGGAGATGGTTGAAGCGAAGTAGTGGCACAACGTTAATGCAGGTTGATAAGCCAGTGCCCAACGCTGGCTTTTTTGTCTCATTGCAAGAATAGGGTGGGCAAAAAAAAGCACCGCAATTGCGGTGCCACATAAAATCACTTTGGACAGACAGGGTAAATGTACAGGAAGTGAATAGGGTAGACTTGCTACCGCATCTGCAAACCACAGACAAAAAAATAGCAAACACAACATCACAACCACAAGCCAAAAGCACCTCAGGTTACCCCTACGTACTTTTCGTTCCGGCCCAGGAAGTTGCGCTACTATAGGTATTTGCTGGTACATCCTCAACGGACAAATTATAATGTCTCGGATTACAAAAACTAATCGTTGTACCCGTTATCTTTCGTTACATCACAGTAGCGTGTGAGCGATTCCCTCACACGCGCAGGTGACCGAACGACGAGGCTTTTTCTCTAAATCCTTCTCTGCATGTTAAGTGTTGTGGGGGACAAATGTGCCCGATAGCTCGCTGAGTTGGCGTAAACCAAAAAGATTTCATTCATGTCAAAACGTCTCCCTCCGCTCAATGCATTACGCGTTTTTGATGCGGCAGCACGCCACTTGAGCTTTACCAAAGCGGCAGAAGAACTGTTTGTTACGCAGGCCGCCGTTAGCCACCAGATTAAATCTCTGGAAGATTTCTTAGGGCTTAAATTATTCCGCCGACGTAATCGCTCTCTATTACTGACGGAAGAAGGGCAAAGTTATTATCTTGATATAAAAGAAATTTTTTCATCATTGAATGATGCGACTCGAAAACTGCAATCCCGTAGCGCCAAAGGCGCATTAACGGTTAGCCTACTGCCAAGTTTTGCTATTCATTGGCTGGTACCGCGCCTCTCCAGCTTTAACGCCGACTATCCGGGGATCGATGTGCGTATCCAGGCCGTGGATCGTGACGAAGATCGGCTTGCGGATGATGTGGACGTCGCAATTTTCTATGGAAGGGGAAACTGGCCGGGATTACGGGTGGAGAAATTGTACGCGGAATATCTTTTACCTGTCTGCTCACCCGCATTGCTGACCGGGGAACGCCCGTTAAAGACGCCGGGTGATTTAGCGTATCATACGCTCCTGCACGATGCGTCGCGGCGTGACTGGCTGTCTTATACGCGTCAGCTAGGCGTGCAGATTAATGTACAGCAAGGGCCGATTTTCAGCCACAGCGCCATGGTATTGCAGGCGGCGATTCATGGGCAGGGTGTCGCATTAGCGAATAATGTCATGGCGCAAACGGAAATCGAGGCCGGACGACTAGTATGCCCGTTTAACGATGTGCTGGTCAGCCGGAATGCGTTTTATCTGGTATGTCATGACAGCCAGGCAGAACTGGGTAAAATAGCCGCCTTTCGCCACTGGATTTTGGCGCGGGCAGCCAGCGAGCAAGAGAAATTTCGTTTTCGCTATGACAATGGTCCGCGCGGAGGCTGTGTTGCTGGCTGATTAACCGAATAACTCACGTAGATAACTACGTTTCAGGCTGATGACAGGCCTATTTGCAAAATGAAAACGGCGGTCTTTGTCAGCAACCTCATTTATAGGTAATAACGTATAGGTAATAACGATGAATAGTCGTTTCATGCTGGTATTTGCCGCGATCGGCGGTTTTACATTTGTCGCTCTGGGTGCGTTCGGCTCCCATGTTTTGAGCAAAACGCTGGGTGTTACGGAACTGGCCTGGCTGCGTACCGGCCTGGAATATCAGGCGTTCCACACCTTAGCGATTCTGGCGCTCGCGATGGCGATGCAACGGCGAACCAATATGTGGTTTTACTGGAGTAGCGTTTTTCTGGCGCTGGGAACGGTACTCTTCAGTGGAAGTTTGTACTGCCTAGCGCTTTCTCATCTGAAATTGTGGGTTTATGTCACGCCCATCGGCGGAACCTTTTTTCTCGTGGGATGGATATTATTATTGATTGGCGCACTGCGTCTGAAGAAAAAGGCTGAACGCCATGAATAACATTATTTTGTATTGCCGTCCCGGATTTGAGAAGGAGTGCGCAGCGGAAATCACGTCCAAAGCCACGGAGCATAATGCGTTTGGCTTCGCGCGGGTAAAAGAAAATAGCGGTTACGTTGTGTTCGAATGTTATCAGCACGAAGACGCTGAGCGTCTGGTGAAAACGCTACCCTTTCATGAACTGATTTTTGCTCGTCAGATGTTTGTGAGTGGAGAACTACTACGCAACTTATCACCAGACGATCGTATTACGCCAATTGTCGGCATGTTGTCCGGCGCCATTGAGCGTGCTGGAGCATTGCGCGTTGAAGTACCGGATACCAACGAAAGCAAAGAACTGATGAAGTTCTGTCGTAAATTCACCGTTCCGCTGCGCGCGGCGTTGCGTGAACATAACATTCTGCTGGGCCATGAAAATGCCGCTCGTCCGGTGCTGCATGTGTTATTTATCGCCCCAGGTTGCTGCTATGTCGGCTACTCGCATAGCAACAACAACTCGCCGTTTTATATGGGTATTCCACGACTCAAATTCCCTTCTGATGCGCCAAGCCGTTCGACACTGAAATTGGAAGAGGCGTTTCACGTTTTTATTCCTGCGGATGAGTGGGATGAGCGTTTGAGCAGTGGCATGTATGCCGTTGATTTGGGAGCGTGCCCCGGCGGGTGGACCTATCAGTTGGTTAAACGCAGTATGATGGTTTATGCGGTTGATAATGGCCCCATGGCCCCAAGCCTAATGGATACCGGGCAGGTTATGCACCATCAGGCAGATGGTTTCCGTTTCGAACCCCCGCGTAATAACGTGTACTGGGTGGTATGCGATATGGTGGAAAAACCGGCGAAGGTGGCGAGTTTAATGAGCGACTGGTTGGTGAAAGGGTGGTGCCGTGAGGCTATTTTCAATTTGAAGCTACCGATGAAAAAACGTTATGAAGAGGTGTCGCAAAATCTGGCATTGCTGCGTGAACGCCTAAGTGATGCGGGTATTAATGCCGAGGTACACGCTAAGCATTTGTACCACGATCGTGAAGAGATTACCGTGCATGCGCGCCGCTTTTGGAGCGCGGTGCCTGGCCGTCGTGACGAACGGTAATATTCCGCTGGTGCGCGCCTGACATTATCTGGGGCGCATACCGCTTCATCCTGCCGCTAGCGAGGAGAGGATTACGCGCTGTTTTGCCCCAATAACCTGAGCTGTTGTAGGTTGCCATTCAGTGTTAAATCGGTACGTAGTGTGGCCACTTGACGACTGATTAGTGCTATTTCTTTATGTTGTTCCAGTTTCTTACGCCATTTTTCCGGTACGGTGTCTAATTGTTGGTACAACGCCTCCAGGCTTCCGGCCTGTCGTATAAGTTGCGCGGCACTTTTGGGGCCAATGCCCATGATACCTGGAATCTTACTGCTACTAATGCCCACTAGCCCCCAGTAATCCGTCAACTGCTGGGGCGAAACGCCAAACGCGTGTTCAATAAACGGTAAATCAAGCCAGCGCTTCTGGAAGTAGTCTCTGATCTTAATGTGTGGCGCCAATAGCTGGCAGTAGCCTTTATCGGTCGACACAATCGTTGCCTGATGGCCCGCGGATGATAGCTTGGCGGCTAACGTGGCCGCCAGATCGTCGGCCTCATTTCCGCGACTATGCCAGCTTGCTACGCCAACCGCAGCGAATGCCGCTTTAATGTGCGGAAGTTCCCGTTTTAGCGTATCCGGCATTGGCTGACGTCCCGCCTTGTAATCAGGAAGGAGCCGATGACGCCAACTGGTTGCGCGATCTTCATCATCAAAAACGGCTACCGCGTGTGTCGGCTGGCTGTTTTGTATCAGCTGGTACAGCGCATGTTGGCATGCCGTATTGCAGGGTGAACCTTGTACCGCATGAATACGGCGTATCAGATTCAGCGCATCGACAATCAGCAAATGGAAAGGCATAGCAGCATTCCTGAGATAAGGGGAAGTGGGCTTCCCCCGTAGATGTTTATCGACAGGCGGTTATGTACAGATTTCGTAGCAGGGCGTATAGACGCTGCCGGGCAGCTTCATACGTTGCTGTGCGACAAAGCCCTGTAACAGCGTATCCATGCTTTTCATTATCTGGGGATCGCCGTGAATTTTGTACGGCCCGCGCTGTTCTATTGCCTGAATACCGGCTTCCTTCACATTGCCCGTCACGATACCGGAAAACGCCCGACGCAGCGCGCCAGCAAGCTGTTCTGCCGGCTGATTCGGATGCAGGTTAAGCTCGGCCATATTTTCGTGGCTTGGTTCGAAAGGCAGTTGCAGATCTGGGGCGATGCGCAGTGACCAGTTAAAGCTGTAGGCGTCGCCCGTGTGGCGGCGGCTTTCTTTCACTTGCGGCATTGCTTTTTTCATCTGACGGGCGACTTCCGCCGCGTTATCAATGATGATCGAGTAGTAACGACGCGCCTGACGGCCAAGTGTGCCAACAATAAACTCGTCCAGCACGCGGAAGTAGTCTTCGCTTTCTTTCGGCCCGGTCAGGATAATCGGTAGCACCTGCTCGCTATTTTCAGGATTCATCATAATGCCTAGCAGGTAAAGGAATTCTTCCGCCGTGCCAACCCCGCCGGGGAAAATAATGATGCCATGTCCGATACGGACAAAGGCTTCTAAACGCTTTTCAATGTCCGGCATAATAATTAACTCATTGACCAGCGGGTTCGGCGGTTCGGCGGCAATGATGGATGGCTCAGTCATCCCGATAAAACGCCCGTCTTTGTAGCGCTGTTGCGCATGGCCGACGGCGGCGCCCTTCATGGGGGCTTCCATTGCTCCCGGGCCGCAGCCCGTACAGATATTCAGTTCGCGCAGGCCGAGTTGGCTACCAACTTTGCGGGCATATAGATATTCGGTTGCATTAATCGAATGGCCGCCCCAGCAGACGACCATGTTCGGTTCTTCCCCAACGTGGAGCGCCTTGGCATTACGCAGGATGGAAAACACCAGATTGGTAATATGCGCGGAATTTTCCAGATTCAGATTCTGATAGCGGCCCGTGCTGGCGATTTGGCCATTGACGAAAAGAATATCGCGCAATACGGCGAACAGGTTAGCCTGCAAAGACCGAATAATATTCCCGTCGACGAAAGCGTCTTCCGGCGGATTTACCAACTCCAATTTGACGCCGCGTTCTCGCCGCAGCACGTTGATATCGAAATCTTCATAGCGGGATAGCAGTTCTTTGCTGTTATCCGTTTGGCTACCGGAATTGAGTACGGCAAGGGAACAGTTGCGAAATAAACGATAGAGATCGCTGCTAGCCGTGCTTTTTAGCATGTCGACTTCTAACTGTGATAACAAATCCATCGATCCCAATGGGCTGATATGCGTAATCAATTTTGCTCCTTGAAAGACACTATAATTCGCGATGCAAAACGCGTCAGCGTTAACTGCCGTGAGTCTCAATGACAGCGACTGGCATACCGTTCAGACGCGAGAGATCCTTGGTTATCTGGCATATCACCATAACGTGCTGCCATCATTTTTTCCAATATTGCCGTGAATTTAGGGGCCGACTTGCGCAATGCGCCGTCAATTATCGCGTGAATCGCCCTCTGTCATCGGCTACTGGCGCGGCAGCCGCCCTTTTGGCGCATCAAAGGCGGTGTTACTGCGCCACGGATTGATATCCAGCCCGCCGCGGCGAGTGTAACGGGCATAAACGCTAAGCTTTTCCGGCTGGTAATAGCGCATGATGTCGTTAAAAATTCGTTCCACACACTGCTCATGAAATTCGTTATGATGACGGAACGAAACTATGTAGCGCAATAATGCCTCGCGGCTGATGCGTTTACCGCAGTAGTGTATTTGTACGGAACCCCAGTCTGGCTGGTGAGTGATCAGGCAGTTGGATTTTAGCAGATGGCTGACCAGCGTCTCTTCCACGATTGGCGCATTCTGATCGTGTATTGCCAGATAATCGGCGTTGAAGTCGTAGCGGTCGATCTGGATGTCCTGATCGTCAATGCATTCGCCTGTGAATCCTGCCAGCGGCTGTCCTTCGAACTCACTCAGTTTGAAGAGTTTGACGGTCACACCGCCCTGCGCGCAGTGTGCTAGATCGTTGGCTAGCGTAGCGCGGACCTGTTCCCAACTGTCGAACGCTGTCTGATTAAAACTATTCAGGTACAGTTTAAAGCTTTTTGATTCAATCAGATTCACGCTTGCCGCATCGAGGCATATTTCGCCAATGGCCACCTGAGGCAAGCCGTGACGGTTTAGCCAGGAAAGTTCATAAAGCGTCCAGATATCTGCGCCATGAAATGGCAGATTGTTAGGATAAATCCCTAATGGATCGCGGTTGAGACTGCGGGGTACCGGCTGCAAAAGTGCGGCATCATAGTGGTCACAATAAGATGTGGGTTTACCCAGCGTCAGCCCGCTCAGGGCTTGATGTGTGTTATCAGAGGTCATGCTGTTACCTTAATGTGATAAGCGTGATGGCAAATAGTGTAACCTGACTAAAAGAGTGATGAGAAAAATTATGGAAAACGATGTTATTGCGGCACTGATAGCGTTTACCCAACGCTATGTCGCTGGTTGGCAACAGGAGAAGGGGCATTTGCCCGCCAGCGAAGCGCTCTACGGCGTGCCTTCCTCGTGTGTTGCTGAAAGCCATGAGGGAACGGTTTATTGGACGCCGCAGCCTTTTACGCTTCCCACCGTATTGGATGGGGTGGAACGGGCGTTAGACATTAGTCTGCACCCCGATGTCCATGCTTTTTATACTGCACAATATGCCGGAGATATGGCGGCACGGTATGATGCAATATCTTGCCAGTTATTACAGGTGTGGAGCGAAGACGATTTCACCCGCATGCAGGAGAATCTCATTGGTCATTTGCTAACGCAGAAACGCCTGAAACTTACTCCGACGTTGTTTCTTGCAACCACCGATTCTGATATGACTATCGTGTCATTGTGTAATGTTTCAGGCGAGATCATTTTGGAAACGTTCGGTACGAACAAACGCCAGGTCTTAGCGCCGACGCTGACAACGTTTCTTTCTCACCTTCATCCGATAGTGGCTTAATGGTTAACCGAATTTCACTTTCCATGTTGTAAGAGATCTCTTACATTTGCTGTGAGAAATCTCCTATCTTTAATGTTGAAAATACGTTTTATTTTTATTTTTTCATTATTAATTAGCTAATTAAAGTAAAGAAATACAGTATTCCTTAAGTGGTGTTGAGAAACATTGTCACTAACCCCTTGCCGAGCGCTAACAATTAATACATCTTATTACTTAAATTAGTAACCGGTTACAGTGTTTGTTACGGCGACTATCGGTAATAAAAAAACGTTACTGGTTGCATTTGATTCAGGAAGAAACCCGGTTTCAGGATGAAATCATGGACACCTCCAGGAAGGAGATTGAGAGCCGATAAGGAGTATCGGTGGGGCAGGAGCCTAAAGGATGTCAATCAGGGAAGATACAGGATGGAAACGTCAGGATGAAAGTGGGACGCCAGCAAGGATTGTGGGTCAGGACGACCAAGAAGGAAAAGTTTTCAGGGATGAGCAGGGATGCAAATGTGTAGCGGGATGGCTATAAAACGCACCGGGGGTACTGAGCAATCAGTACCCCCATTTTTTTCTACAATATTTATCACATGCGCCTTAGAGCCTATCCCAGTAGGCGTCATTGTCGCCGTCAGTTTGGTCACGGACAGCGCGCAAAAACCGGAGCGTACACGGAGTACGTGAGGATATCAGGCGTGGTTTTCCAGCTAACGTTGGCGATTGGGCTAGGTTGATATCAATGCTATGATTTGTCGCTATTATCGTTGATTTTGGGGCGGGAAATTGCATGAGTAGAGAGCACCTTATTCGTCAGTCATTGGTCGATATTGAGCGCGCATTGAGGGAAAGTGCATTCTGGCAGGTGGTGCCGCCGGAAGATGCGGCGTTTAACAGCACTGAACCTTTTAGCCTTGATACTATGCGGCCCGAAGAGTGGTTGCAGTGGGTTTTTTTGCCTCGCATGCATGCTTTATTGGACAGCGAATTAGCATTGCCGGTCGAGTTGGCGCTGTTACCCTATTTTGAAGAAGCGCTGGACGGGGCGCCGGAAGAAACGGCAGGGATTTTGCGTCATCTCGGTCAGCTTGACGCACTATTTCGCCCTGAAACGCAGGATAATGCAGCGCACGATGCCTGAGATGATTTACCGTTCGTAGCGCTGACCGAAATGCCTGTCGCCATCCGCTATTATCTTACACGGCACGTTACCGCCAGGTGGAACGCCTGCCGGGTATTTCCCCTGAATTCGAAAGGGTTGAGTTTCCTGTTAAGTCAGGTCAGGATAGCGACCTATCGTCGAGTAACCACCGTCGTATAACGTTGGTATAACGACATCGAATGAAAAAGGGAGTCGAAAGCATGGCGCAGGTTGGTATTTTTGTGGGTACGGTCTACGGGAATGCATTGCTGGTGGCCGAAGAAGCTGAAAATATTCTTAAAGAGCGCGGTCACGAGGTTCGGGTTTTTGAAGACGCCACACTGGAATCCTGGCTGGGCTATCGTGAGCACACGGTTTTGGTGGTAACGTCAACCACGGGACAGGGCCAATTGCCGGATTCCATTGCCCCGCTTTATGCTGAGCTACGCGAGAAAGGGGGGTATCAGCCTGCGTTACGCTATGGCGTGATCGCATTGGGCGACAGCAGCTACCCGAATTTTTGCGCGGGAGGCCATCTTTTCGATGCGCTATTACAGGAAATCGGCGCTAAGCGTCTAGGCGAGGTATTGGACATTGATGCCGCTGAACATCCTGAACCGGAAGTCGTTTCATGTCCGTGGGTTGAAGCATGGGCCGATTTGGTTGAGGCGCAGTGATGTAGCTCTGAAATGAGAAACGGGAGCCTATTGTGCTCCCGTTTTCGTTATGACTTAGCTCGCCGCGAGATAATTAGCCAGTTTTTGTTATTAGCGATGTGGCGATCACCGGTTCTTGGTCAGTTTCTCTAAATCGGCTTCGATTTCGGTGATTTTGTTAGAGACAACGTTTTCCAGGTGGCGCAAATCGTCAAGGATCTTACGTTTAAGGTCGACTTCAACCTGTTCTTGCTGGCAAATCTTATCTAATTCATCAATTACATAGCGCAGGTTGGGGCTAATTTCGTTAATCTCTTTGTAATTCTGACCGCCGTTGTCGGCCATGATGGTCTTGCGCTGGCGTGGATATTTAAACTTCACGCTTTTAGCGAAAAATTCGCCCTTATCTTTACGAAAATAGATTTTCAGGATGTCATTGTTCGCTTCCTGACGCAGGCTATAGCGATCGATATCATCGGGGTTGGTAATGCCCAGGCTTTTTAGATTGTCATACATAGCGCCACCTTCTCGGTTTTAGAGAGTCCTGATTATCATTCGAGCGTAAAAAGGCGGGCTTCATCGGCCCGCCGTTTGTCGTTTAATCAATGGAGCGCAATAACTCGTTGATACCCACTTTAGCGCGGGTTTTCGCATCCACTTTTTTCACAATAATGGCGCAGTATAGGCTGTGGCTGCCATCTTTGGACGGTAGATTACCGGAAACCACGACAGAACCGGCAGGCACTCGGCCATAATGAACTTCTCCGGTTTCACGATCGTAAATACGCGTGCTCTGGCTGATGAAAACGCCCATAGAGATGACGGAACCTTCCTCAACGACGACGCCTTCCACCACTTCAGAACGGGCGCCGATAAAGCAGTTATCTTCGATAATAGTTGGGTTAGCCTGCAATGGCTCAAGAACACCGCCAATGCCTACGCCACCGGACAGGTGAACATTTTTACCGATCTGGGCACAGGAACCCACAGTGACCCAGGTATCGACCATCGTGCCTTCATCAACGTAGGCACCGATGTTAACGTAGGACGGCATGAGGACGGTATTACGCGCGATATAGGCACCGCGGCGCACGCTGGCTGGCGGAGCAACGCGCACACCTTCCTGCTGAAAACGCGCTTCATCATAGTCCGCATATTTCATCGGCACTTTGTCGAAAAAGCGCGTTTCTCCGCCGTCGATAAGGCGATTATCGTTAATACGAAAAGAGAGCAGTACGGCTTTCTTCAGCCATTGATGAGTAACCCACTGACCGTCGATTTTTTCGGCCACGCGTAAGGCGCCGCTGTCCAGCAGGCTAATCGCCTGATTAACGGCTTCTCGCGTAACTGTGTCCGCATTGGCGGGCGTAATTTCAGCGCGGCGCTCAAAAGCCGTCTCAATGATGTTCTGTAGTTGTTGATGCATCCTGGTTTCTCTTTCCTGATTGTAAAAATTAACTCAATGATACTTTATCGTTTGGGTTAAGGGCTTCTGTCAACCGTTCTTGCAATTTAAGGCGTAATTCCGGTTTTAATGCGCGTCTGTCACTGTCCGCAAGGATGAAAAGATCCTCTACGCGTTCACCGATGGTGGAAATCCGTGCGCCGTGCAGTGATAGGTTGAGTTCAGAGAAAATTTCACCGATACGCGCCAGCAAGCCCGGTTGGTCGAGTGCGCTCAACTCCATATAGCTGCGCCTGTCCGTGTGTGTCGGCAGAAAATTGACTTCGGTTGGTACGCTGAAATGGCGCAACTTAGGCGATGAACGCCGCATGCGCGGATATTGGTAATGTCGCTGTGTCAACGCCTGTTCTAGCGCATGGCGTGTCATTTCATGCCGATCCTGCGCCAGCGGGCTGCCATCGGGTTCCAATACAATAAAGGTATCCATCGCCATGCCGTCACGGCTGGTAAATATCTGTGCGTCGTGCACACTCAGATTGCGTCGATCTAATTCCCCCGCGACTGCCGCAAAGAGATAGGGTCGATCCGGGCTCCAGATAAAGATCTCGGTACCGCCACGGCTGGCCTGGTGGCTGATAAGTACCAGCGGTTTGTTGACGTCATGTTCCAGTAAGTGGCGGGCGTGCCAGGCAAGCTGGTTTGGCGAGTGACGCAGAAAATAATCGGCGCGGCAGCGGCTCCAGATATGGTGTAATGCCTCTTCGTCAATATTATCCATGCGCAGCAGCGCCAGCGCTTGTAGACGATGATGGCGGACGCGTTCACGTAAATCCGGCGTATTTTGCATGCCGCGGCGTAGCTGTTTCTCAGTCGCGAAATAGAGTTCACGCAATAAACTCTGTTTCCAACTGTTCCACAGCGTCTCATTGGTGGCGCAAATATCGGCAACCGTCAGGCTAACCAGATAGCGCAAGCGCGTTTCGCTTTGCACTTCCGTAGCAAATTGCTGTATCACGGTAGGATCCTGAATATCGCGCCGCTGCGCGGTGACGGACATCAGCAAATGGCAGCGCACCAACCAGGAGACCAGTTGTGCTTCACGCGAGTTCAGCCCGTGTAGCGCAGCAAATTCCAGCACATCCTGTGCGCCAAGCTCAGAGTGATCGCCGCCGCGCCCTTTCGCAATATCATGGAATAGCGCAGCCAGTCGCAATAATTCCGGCTGTGGCAGGCGGGGAAATATCTCGACGCACAGAGGGTGTTGTGGCCGCGTATCTTCGTCGGCGAAACTTTCCAGCTTGAGCAAAACGCGGATCGTATGTTCATCCACGGTGTAGGCATGAAATAGATCAAACTGCATTTGACCAACGATATTCCCCCATTGCGGCATGTAGGCCCATAGCACGCTATGCCGATGCATGGGCAACAGCGCCCGGCTGACCGCATGAGGATGACGTAGAATCGCCATAAATAGCTGGCGCGCTTCCGGGATAGTGCAAAGTGGGTTAGCGAGATGGCGGCGCGCATGGCGCAATTGGCGTAATGTGGTGGAGTAAATGCCGCTGATATCGCGATTGCTCACCATTAAATAGAACATACGCATAATGGCTTCGGGCTTTTTGATGAACAGATTTTCATCACGGAGATCCACTAGACATCCACGTAGTTGAAATTCATCGTCAATCGGCCGGGGTTTTTCGCTCGCGTCCAGCGCCAGAATGGCTTCGTCAAAGAGTTGCAATAGCATCTGGTTCAACTCGCTGACGCGACGCGTCATGCGGTAGAAATCCTTCATCATCCGTTCGACAGGCGTATTGCCTTCGCCTTGATATTGCAATAACTGTGCGACATTGAGCTGCCGGTCAAACAGGAGTCGATTGTCGTAACGCGGTAGGATTAGATGCAGAGCGAAGCGGATACGCCACAAAAAGCTCTGGCATTCGTTAAGTTCTTTGCGCTCGGCTTCGGTCAGAAAGCCGAAACCTACCATTTCGTCGAGTGAGGTGGCGCCGAAGTGGCGTCTTGCAACCCATAACAATGTATGAATATCGCGTAGTCCACCTGGGCTACTCTTGATATCGGGCTCCAGATTATAGCTGGTGCCGTGATAGCGTTGATGCCGCTCTTGCTGCTCAGCGATTTTTGCCGGGAAAAATAGAGAAGACGGCCAGAACTCATCGCTGAATACGTGTTTTTGTAGCGAGAGAAATAGGGCGACATCACCGCATATCATGCGCGATTCGATCAAATTGGTCGCGACGGAAATATCCGCGCGGCCTTCCTGTAAGCACTCTTCCAATGTCCTGACGCTATGGCCAACTTCCAGCTTCAGATCCCATAGTAAGGTAATAAATTGACCGACGCGCTGGGAATGCTCCTCACTCAGCGCCGTCTGACTTAATACCAGGACATCGATATCAGAAAGGGGGTGTAATTCACCACGGCCATATCCGCCAACGGCGACCAGTGCGGTTTGGGCGATATTTTCAAAGCCGTAGAAATACCACAGCCGTTGCAACAAATGGTCGATGAACAACGTTCTGGCATCAATGAGTTTTTCCGCACTGACGCCAGATCGAAATTCAGACCCTAGCCAGCATTGAAACAGTTCTAACTGCTGTTTTAATGTCTGGCAATTCAGCATGTCGTCGGAATAGGTCAGTGGCGACGCGGGGCTAGGTATTGCTGGTGCCATGTTTACCAAGCTATTTGGCGAGCAGGAGGTAGGTAGCATATTGTCTGGCGGAAAGCGGTTTTCTGTCATAGCGCAGCCCATAAAAAATGCAGAGCGCGTTTTTCAACGTCGCTTGCGACGACACGAAGGAGACGTGCTTTCCGCACGCCATAAAAAACCGGCATCGGCCGGCTTAATGTTTACTGTTCATGCGTAATGATGCTGGGGAAGGATTCGTCCTTTCGCAACGTCATTATTTCGCAGCCGTTATCGGTTACTACAATAGTATGCTCGTATTGTGCCGACAAGCTGCGATCTTTGGTTTTTACCGTCCAGCCGTCTTTCATCGTGCGAATACGGTAATCACCGGCATTTAGCATGGGTTCAATGGTAAATGCCATGCCTGCCTGTAATATCACCCCACCGTCGTCCGCGTCATAATGCAAAACTTGTGGTTCTTCATGAAAGCCTCTACCGATGCCATGTCCACAATATTCACGCACCACGGAGAAATTGTTACTTTCCGCGAACTGTTGAATAGCTTTGCCCAATGTGCGCAAGCGGATGCCTGGTTTCACCATTTTCAGCGCCAGATAGAGACTTTCCTGAGTGATACGGCAGAGGCGCTCACCCAGAATAGTCGGCTTACCCACAATGAACATTTTTGACGTATCGCCGTGAAAACCATCTTTAATGACGGTGACATCGATATTAACGATATCGCCGTTTTTTAAAAAACGCTCGTCGCTAGGAATACCGTGACATACCACTTCATTGATAGAGATACAGACGGATTTAGGAAAACCGTGGTAACCCAGGCAGGCAGAAATAGCCTGCTGCTTGTTAGTAATATGATCGTGACAGATTCTGTCCAACTCGGCAGTACTCACGCCCGGAACCACATGGGGTTCGATAATTTCCAGAACTTCGGCCGCCAGACGGCCCGCCACGCGCATTTTTTCGATGTCTTCAGGAGTTTTAATTGAAATGGCCATTGGTGGTTGTCCACAGGTGTCGATTAAGACACGATGATTAATAAGGTAAATAACTAGTCACGTATGTTACCAGTCCTGTTGCTGGCTTGCCAAACTAACATTCCCATACGCGGGTAATCGGGGAACAATTTCTGGTGTCAACAACGGAACTATGGTATAAAGCGCGCCGATGATCCGGCTGGATATCGGTAATGGATATTCAGCGACATCGACTAAACTCATTTTGTGTAAATAACACACACATGTCGGCACGTTCGCCGGGGTGCTCCTAAGGTGTTTCACCGGATGGGGTCGGCGCAATGGGACATGTGGAGGCATAACCCCATACTTAATTAATAGAGGTAATCATGGCAACTGTTTCCATGCGCGATATGCTCAAGGCTGGCGTACACTTTGGTCACCAGACTCGTTATTGGAATCCGAAAATGAAGCCGTTCATCTTCGGTGCGCGTAACAAAGTTCACATCATCAACCTTGAAAAAACCGTACCAATGTTCAATGACGCTCTGGCTGAGTTGGGCAAAATTGCTTCTCGCAAAGGCAAAATTCTGTTCGTTGGTACTAAGCGCGCAGCAAGCGAAGCGGTAAAAGATGCAGCCAATAACTGCGATCAGTTCTTCGTGAACCATCGCTGGTTGGGCGGTATGCTGACGAACTGGAAAACCGTTCGCCAGTCCATCAAACGTTTGAAAGATCTGGAAACCCAATCTCAAGACGGCACGTTCGACAAGCTGACCAAAAAAGAAGCACTGATGCGTACTCGTGAGCTGGACAAGCTGGAAAACAGCCTGGGCGGTATCAAAGATATGGGTGGCCTGCCAGACGCGCTGTTTGTTATCGACGCCGATCACGAGCACATCGCAATCAAAGAAGCTAACAATCTGGGTATTCCGGTTTTCGCCGTGGTTGATACCAACTCCGATCCTGATGGCGTTGACTACATCATCCCTGGTAACGATGACGCAATTCGTGCAGTAAACCTGTACCTGAGCGCTGTTGCTACTGCTGTTCGCGAAGGCCGTTCTCAGGATTTGGCTGAGCAGGCAGAAGAAGGCTTAGTCGAAGCTGAATAATAAGTCTGGCTCGCTGAGCCCTTATTAACCAGGTAGTACTAGTTTGGTTAGGGGCCTTTATATGGCCCCTTTTTCACTTTTAAGGCTGTTTGGTTGTGACGACCAGGCAGAATAAATCTTCCGAGGATTTTAGAATGGCTGAAATTACCGCATCATTGGTAAAAGAGCTGCGTGAGCGTACCGCTGCTGGCATGATGGAATGTAAAAAGGCGCTGGTTGAAGCTAACGGCGACATTGAGCTGGCAATCGAGAACATGCGTAAATCCGGCGCGATTAAGGCGGCGAAAAAAGCAGGTAATGTTGCTGCTGATGGCGTAATCAAGACTAAGATCGACGGTCATTACGCGGTGATCCTGGAAGTGAACTGCCAAACCGACTTTGTTGCTAAAGATAGCGGCTTCCTGGCATTTGTCGACAAGGTGTTAGACGCTGCGGTTGCAGGCAAGATTACTGATGTTGACGTTCTGAAGGCCCAGTTTGAAGAAGAACGCGTGGCGCTGGTGGCAAAAATCGGTGAGAACATTAATATTCGCCGTGTTGCCGCTCTGGAAGGCGACGTTCTGGGTAATTATCAACACGGTGCACGCATTGGCGTTCTGGTCGCTGCGAAGGGTGCGGATGAAGAGTTGGTTAAGCACTTGGCGATGCACATTGCTGCAAGCAAGCCTGAATTTGTTAAGCCAGAAGATGTGTCTGCTGAAGTGGTAGAGAAAGAGTATCAGGTTCAGTTGGAAATCGCGATGCAGTCTGGCAAACCAAAAGAAATCGCAGAGAAAATGGTCGAAGGCCGTATGAAGAAATTCACCGGCGAGGTGTCACTGACAGGCCAGCCTTTCGTTATGGAGCCAGCAAAATCTGTTGGTCAGTTGCTGAAAGAGCACAATGCTGAAGTGACGAGCTTTATCCGTTTTGAAGTGGGTGAAGGTATTGAAAAAGTTGAGACTGATTTTGCTGCTGAAGTCGCAGCCATGAGTAAGCAGTCTTAATAGGTAAAAAAGGGCCGCCGGTAGGCGGTTCCTTTTATCCAGCCCAAAGAGTTTCAGTACGCTTGGCTTCTTGCACTAAGATAGGAAGTTGAGTGGACAGCATAGTTTTGACAACCCTCCAATACGACGACAGCCCGTAGGATAAGAACACCATGGCAACCAACGCAAAACCCGTCTATCAACGAATCCTGCTGAAGCTCAGTGGCGAAGCTTTACAGGGAACCGAAGGTTTTGGTATTGATGCGAGCATTCTGGATCGCATGGCTCAGGAAGTGAAAGAACTGGTTGAGTTAGGCATTCAGGTCGGCGTAGTGATCGGTGGTGGTAACCTGTTTCGCGGCGCGGGCCTGGCTAAAGCGGGGATGAACCGTGTCGTGGGCGACCACATGGGAATGCTGGCGACCGTCATGAATGGTCTGGCAATGCGCGATGCATTGCATCGTGCCTATGTGAACGCCCGCCTGATGTCAGCTATCCCTTTGAATGGCGTTTGCGATAATTACAGTTGGGCGGAAGCGATCAGCTTGCTGCGTAATAATCGCGTGGTGATTTTCTCCGCCGGGACAGGTAATCCTTTTTTTACCACCGATTCTGCCGCATGCCTCCGCGGAATTGAGATTGAGGCCGATGTCGTATTGAAAGCGACCAAGGTCGATGGTGTCTATTCTGCCGATCCAGTACAGGATCCTTCAGCAACGTTATACGATACACTGACTTATCAGGACGTGTTGGAGCGTGAATTGAAAGTAATGGATCTTGCCGCATTTACGCTGGCACGCGATCATAATCTACCCATTCGTGTTTTCAACATGAACAAGCCAGGTGCGTTGCGCCGCGTTGTTATGGGAGAAAAAGAAGGCACGTTAATCAGTCAGTAACGCAATTATTGGGGTAATATATTTCCAGTATTACGCCATACGCCAGTCTAGCGCTGGCATTAATGATTCTCCGGATCGTGTCCTGACATGGTCCGCCAGGCAACCAGTCTTCAAGGGTTCACAACGTGACTAATGAAATCAGAAAAGATGCTGAAACGCGCATGGATAAATGTGTTGAGGCGTTTAAGAATCAGATCAGTAAAATCCGTACCGGCCGTGCATCGCCGAGTATCCTTGATGGTATTCAGGTCGAATATTATGGCAGCGCAACGCCGCTGCGTCAGGTTGCTAACGTTGTCGTAGAAGATTCTCGCACGTTAGCTATCACGGTATTTGATCGTTCTCTTGGCCCGGCGGTTGAAAAGGCAATTATGGCTTCCGATCTTGGTCTAAACCCATCTTCGGCGGGTTCCGTTATTCGTGTTCCCCTTCCGCCATTAACCGAAGAGCGCCGCAAGGACCTGATTAAAGTGGTTCGCGGCGAAGCTGAACAAGGGCGTGTTTCCGTACGTAATGTACGTCGTGATGCTAACGATAAATTGAAAGCATTACTGAAAGATAAAGCGATCAGTGAAGATGATGAACGTCGCGCTCAGGAGGATATACAGAAACTGACTGACAGCTTCATCAAGAAAGTGGATACGGCACTGGCGGAGAAAGAAGCGGAACTGATGGCCTTCTAATCGGCTTATAAGATCTGGCGTCGCAGGAAATCTGTGGGAGATCCCCTTTTTCCTCGACGCTTTATTTTATAAAGGCTCGCTATTCTTATTGATCGCTTGCGATGCAGTTAATCATTGAAGGCCAGCCCCTCTGGGTAATAAATAATTTATGCTATGTGTATACCTGCGATTATGGTGACTGTGCTCGATAACAGGAATATATCATGGTAATCATCTCAGACTCGTGTACCTTCCTGTCATAACATCTGGTTATTCAGAGCATTTTAATGAAGCAACTGACAATTCTTGGTTCCACTGGCTCTATTGGCGTCAGTTCATTGGCCGTCATTAAAGCAAATCCCGATAAATTTGCCGTGCGCGCCCTGTCGGCCGGCTATAACGTGAAGTTAATGTTGGAACAGTGTCTGGCTTTTCAACCAGCATATGCTGCAATGGCTGACGAGGTAACCGCGGCCAAACTACGTCAACAATTAGCGCAGCATGGTTGCAAAACAGAGGTGCTGGCTGGAGAGCAGGCGGCGTGTGAACTTGCAGCACTGGATGGGGTTGATCAGGTGATGGCTGCCATTGTCGGTGCGGCAGGATTATTGCCCACGCTGGCGGCTATCCGCGCTGGAAAACAGATTTTGTTAGCGAATAAAGAATCGTTAGTCACCTGCGGGCGTCTCTTTATGGATGCTGTGGCGCAAAGTGGCGCTCAACTATTACCGATAGATAGCGAACATAATGCGATTTTTCAGAGTTTACCTGAGCAAATTCAGCGCCAATTAGGTTACGCTTCATTGTCGCAGTATGGTGTGGAACGCATTATATTGACGGGTTCTGGTGGTCCTTTTCGTGAGACACCGGTGTCTGCTCTGGCAGACATGACGCCGGATCAGGCCTGTGCGCATCCGAATTGGTCAATGGGGCGCAAAATTTCAGTCGATTCTGCTACGATGATGAATAAAGGGCTTGAGTATATTGAGGCGCGCTGGCTATTTAATGCCTCTGCCGAGCAGATGGAAGTCATCATTCATCCGCAGTCGGCGATTCACTCGATGGTGCGCTACCGTGACGGCAGCATTCTTGCGCAGTTAGGCGTTCCCGACATGCGCACGCCGATTGCCCATGCTATGGCTTACCCCGATCGTGTCGCATCGGGCGTAAAAGCGTTAGATTTTTGCCAGATTGGCGCGTTGACATTTTCAGCACCGGACTATGCGCGCTATCCTTGTTTACAGTTAGCGATAGAGGCTTGTGACCACGGCCAATCTGCTACAACGGCACTGAACGCCGCGAATGAAATAGCGGTTGATGCTTTTTTGCGGTCGCAGATTCGCTTTACGGATATTGTGACGGTAAATCGGCATGTTATTGAACAACTTACGTTGCCAGAACCCGAGAGCGTTGATGATGTGTTGTTCATTGACAACTGGGCCAGGCTGGCCGCAACGCAGGCTCTTACGCATTACGCGCGATAATCGGTGAAACCCATGGCACGATTTGTTCATGTGCGGTGGAGGTGGTATAGTCTGCCACACTCAATGGTTGGTTTTACTAACTGGTTTAATCGACTATAAAGCTAAGCCGTGATCGTTCACGGCTTTTTTGCGCTAACGGGGTCTGTGTTACGGAAGGACTGTTGTATTTCTTGCTTGAGGAAATAAGTACGCGTTATGCCGTCTCATAATCAAAAAAATACTAACGATTTGTCCCCCGTTGGGCCACGGCACGTCGCCATTATCATGGATGGTAACGGGCGCTGGGCGAAAAACCGTGGAAAAATGCGAATTTTTGGCCATCAGGCCGGTGTAAAGGCTGTGCGACGGTCAGTAAGCTTCGCCGTTAGCCATGGATTAGATGCGCTAACGCTTTACGCATTTAGCAGCGAAAACTGGAACCGTCCGGCACAGGAAGTTTCTGCGCTCATGGAACTGTTCGTGCGTGCGCTGGATAGCGAGGTCAAGAGCCTGCATAAACACAATGTTCGCTTACGGGTCATTGGCGATATTGGTCGTTTCAGCCCGCGTCTACAAGAGCGAATTCGTCGTTCGGAGGGGCTGACAGAAAAGAATCAGGGGCTTACACTGAATATTGCTGCGAATTATGGTGGGCGTTGGGATATTATCCAGGGTATACGGCAACTTGCGGAACAGGTACAGGAAGGCCTTTTGCGCCCGGATAGTATTAGCGAGGCATCATTATGCCAGTACATCTGCCTGAACGATCTGGCGCCGGTTGATTTAGTCATCAGAACGGGGGGCGAGCACCGCATCAGTAATTTTCTTCTGTGGCAGATTGCTTATGCTGAGCTTTACTTTACTGATGTCCTCTGGCCTGATTTCGATGAACACGTCTTTGAAGGTGCGCTGAATGCTTTTGCACAACGTGAGCGCCGCTTCGGGGGAACAACACCTATCGATGCCGCTGCATCCTAGGGGGAACTTTTGCTGAAGTATCGCCTGATTACTGCTTTTATTTTAATCCCTATCGTTATTGCGGCGCTTTTTTTACTGCCTCCCTTGGGATTCACGCTGGTTACGCTGGCGGTATGTATGTTAGCCGCGTGGGAGTGGGGCCAATTGGCTGGTTTCGCCTCTTATGGGCAACGCCTATGGCTTGCGATCCTATGTGGCCTGTTATTGGCCTTGATGTTGTTATCTCTCCCAGCCTATCATTACTCCGTCCATATTCCGCAGATCAGTATCGCGCTCTGGTCATCACTTGTGTGGTGGGGTATCGCGCTATTTTTAGTGTTGTTCTATCCGGCTTCAGCTTCACTCTGGCGGCATTCGCGTGCGCTGCGTCTGGTATTCGGCATTATGACAATTGTTCCTTTTTTCTGGGGTATGATTGCGCTTCGCCATTACCATTACGCGCTGGATCCCTTTGCGGGAGCATGGTGGTTACTGTACGTCATGTTATTGGTGTGGGGAGCGGACAGCGGAGCCTACTTGTTTGGCAAATTATTGGGTAAACGTAAGCTTGCGCCAAAAGTTTCACCGGGAAAAACCTGGGAGGGCTTTCTGGGAGGCCTGGCAACCTCTGCACTCATCTCTTTGCTGTTTAGCTTCTATGCGCCACTGACCGTGGTGACATCGACGTTGCTAATTTGTTCGATTGCGGCTGCGCTGGCCTCGGTGCTGGGGGATTTAACGGAAAGCATGTTTAAACGTGAGGCGGGCATCAAAGATAGTAGCCATTTGATTCCTGGCCACGGTGGCGTGCTCGATCGTATCGATAGTCTGACGGCTGCGGTTCCCGTATTTTCTTGCCTGATGCTGCTGTTGTTTAGCGTGGCTTAGGATAAACTGATAGAGCTATTTATGCTGAGTTTTCTCTGGAATCTTGCCGCGTTTATCATTGCACTTGGCGCATTGGTCACCGTCCATGAGTTTGGCCATTTCTGGGTGGCGCGTCGTTGCGGCGTGAAAGTTGAACGTTTTTCCATAGGTTTTGGGCGCGCACTTTGGCGGCGTCGCGATCGTACCGGCACAGAATTTGTGGTTGCGTTAATCCCACTGGGCGGTTACGTCAAAATGTTGGATGAGAGAGTTGATTCCGTTGCGCCAGAGTTTCGCCACCAATCATTTAATCGTAAAACTGTCTGGCAGCGCGCGGCGATCGTGAGTGCGGGTCCGCTAGCCAATTTCCTGTTTGCTATAGCCGCTTACTGGCTGGTATTTATTCTGGGCGTGCCGGGCGTGCGACCGGTGGTGGGTGAAATTTTGCCCAACTCTATTGCGGCGCAGGCTGAAATATCGCCAGGAATGGAACTAAAGTCTATCGATGGTATCGAAACGCCTGATTGGGACTCGGCGCGTCTGGCGTTGATCGGTAAAATCGGTGATAGCGAGGTCGAAATCGGTGTCGCGCCTTTAGGGAGCGATCGTGTTGTTCGAAAAACGCTGGATTTACGTGATTGGCAGTTTGAGCCAGATAAGCAAGATCCTGCCTCCTCACTCGGAATTATTCCGCGCGGGCCGCAAATAGAGCCGATATTGCAGCAAGTACAAGCCGGTTCGGCGGCAGAGGAAGCCGGTTTGCAAGTCGGTGATAGGATCGTTAAAGTCAACGGGCAGGCATTAACGCAATGGCGAGATTTTGTTGTTGCCGTGCGCGATAATCCGGGGCATGCCATTGCTTTGGAGGTAGAGCGTAAAGGTTCGACAGTTGCATTGACGTTAACGCCAGCCAGCAAATCCGATGGGAATGGCAGTGTGGTGGGGTTGGCAGGTGTCATGCCTAGCGTAACGCCATTACCTGAAGAATTTAGGACAGTACGACAGTATGGGCCGTTTGGCGCGATCTATCAGGCAACGGACAAAACCTGGCAACTGATGCGATTGACCGTCAGTATGTTAGGGAAACTGGTCGTGGGTGATGTTAAGCTGAACAACCTGAGCGGGCCTATTTCGATTGCTCAGGGGGCGGGAATGTCAGCAGATTATGGATTGATTTATTATCTGATGTTTTTAGCCTTAATCAGCGTCAACCTGGGGGTTATCAATCTATTCCCTCTGCCGGTATTGGATGGTGGACACCTGCTCTTTCTGGCAGTTGAAAAACTCAAAGGCAGGCCGGTTTCTGAGCGTGTGCAAGATGTCAGCTATCGCATTGGCACAGTGTTGCTAATGCTGTTAATGGGGCTTGCACTTTTCAATGATTTCTCTCGTCTTTAGACGCGAGATTAGGTTAGGAAAAACGCATAACAACGATGGCGATCAAAAAGTTGCTCATAGCGTCGCTGCTGTTTAGCAGCGCAACCGTATACGGTGCAGACGGGTTCGTAGTGAAGGACATTCATTTCGAGGGCCTGCAAAGGGTAGCCGTCGGCGCTGCATTACTCAGTATGCCCGTCCGCGTTGGCGATACCATCGGTGACGATGATATTGGCAACACCATCCGTGCCTTGTTTGCGACTGGAAATTTCGAGGATGTTCGTGTCCTGCGCGATGGCGGGACGTTGATTGTGCAGGTGAAAGAGCGTCCGACAATCGCCAGTGTCACCTTTTCCGGCAATAAGTCCGTCAAAGACGACATGTTGAAAGAAAACCTGGAGGCCTCCGGCGTACGTGTCGGCGAAGCGCTGGATCGTACTGCGCTCACCAGCATTGAAAAAGGGTTAGAAGATTTCTACTACAGCGTGGGCAAGTACAGCGCATCAGTCAAAGCCGTTGTTACGCCCCTCCCACGTAATCGCGTAGACCTGAAGCTGGTTTTCACCGAAGGGGTTTCCGCTAAGATCCAGCAGATCAATGTTATCGGTAATAAAGCATTCAGCTCTGATGAATTAATCTCGCGTTTCCAATTGCGTGATGAAGTGCCGTGGTGGAATGTGGTCGGCGATCGTAAATACCAGAAACAGAAACTATCTGGTGACCTGGAAACGCTACGAAGTTTCTATCTGGATCGTGGATATGCACGCTTCAACATTGATTCCACTCAAGTAAGCTTAACGCCGGATAAGAAAGGCATCTATATCACCATCAATATGACCGAAGGCGACCAATACAAACTGTCCGGTGTCGTGGTGAAAGGTAATCTGGCAGGGCATTCGGCAGAAATTGAAGGGTTGACGAAGATTGAACCCGGCGAACTCTACAACGGTGCGAAAGTGACTAGGATGGAGGAAGAGATCAAAACGCTGTTAGGGCGTTATGGTTATGCCTATCCGCGTGTCGTCACACAGCCGGAGATTAATGACGCCGATAAGACGGTGAAGTTAAATATCAATGTGGATGCGGGTAACCGTTTCTATGTCCGCCATATTCGTTTTGAAGGTAACGACACCTCTAAAGATGCCGTTTTACGCCGTGAAATGCGCCAGATGGAAGGTGCCTGGCTGGGTAATGATCTGGTTGAACAGGGCAAAGAGCGCCTAAATCGATTAGGGTTCTTTGAAAATGTTGACGTAGAAACCCAGCGCGTTCCTGGCGTTCCCGATCAGGTTGATGTGACTTACAAAGTCAAAGAACGCAACACCGGCACATTCAACTTCGGTGTTGGTTTTGGTACGGAAAGCGGCGTAAGTTTCCAGGCTGGTGTTCAACAGGATAACTGGTTGGGAACGGGTAACTCCGTTGGGATCAGTGGGACGAAAAACGATTACCAGACGTATGCCGAACTGTCGCTTACGGATCCGTACTTCACCGTTGATGGCGTCAGCCTTGGCGGTCGTATCTTTTATAACAAATTTGAAGCGTCAGACGCTGATTTGTCCGATTACACCAACGTGAGCTATGGTGTTGGCAGTACCCTCGGCTTCCCAATCAATGAAAACAATTCGCTGCGTATCGGCCTGGATTATGTTCATAACGATCTGTCAGATATGCGACCGCAGTTGGCGATGTGGCGTTATCTTAATTCAGTGGGGGTGAATCCTTCCGTGGTTGAGGAAGGTAATAAATCTAGCGCCGATTTCAAAGCGAACGATTTCTTCCTGAATACCGGGTGGTCATATAACAATCTGGATCGCGGTTATTTCCCAACCAAAGGAACGCGTGCCTCCGCGAATGCCAAGATTGCTGTGCCGGGTTCGGATAATGAATACTACAAACTGACGTTTGATGCGGCGAGTTATTTCCCATTAACCGATAGCGGTAACTGGGTGGTGATGGGGCGCACGCGTGCGGGCTACGCTGATGGGATAGGTAGTAAAGAAGTCCCGTTCTACGACAACTTTTATGCCGGTGGTTCCAGTACGGTGCGTGGTTTCCAGTCAAATACGATTGGGCCGAAAGCGGCGTATTATCAGTGTGCTAAGCCTCTCCCTGGTTCTTATTCCGGTTGCCCGATTGATACAGACAACCTGGATGATGCTGTAGGGGGCAATGCGATGGCCGTGCTCAGTGCGGAACTCATTGTGCCGACCCCGTTTATCAGTGATAAATATGCCAATTCCGTGCGGACATCCTTCTTTGTCGATGGCGGTACGGTGTGGGATACCAACTGGAAAAATACGGCTGAAACCGTAAAAGCTGGCGTACCAGATTACAGTAAGGCGAGCAACTTCCGCGTTTCCAGCGGCATCGCTTTACAGTGGATGTCTCCGCTTGGGCCATTGGTCTTTTCCTATGCCCAGCCGGTTAAAAAGTACGATGGAGACAAGTCGGAACAGTTCCAGTTTAACATCGGTAAAACCTGGTAGTGTGACGTGCTTAGGTCGTATGCAGAGAATGCTGCATCGCTATTTAGCATCAATATTGGGAACACCGTTGATGTCATGATGCGATGCTCGTCATCAAAGTATTAGGGCCCAAATGGGGTCAGGTTGAGGAGTTTATAGTGAAAAAGTGGTTATGTGCCGTAGGATTCGGTTTAGCATTGGTGGCTTCAGCCAGCGTTCAGGCTGCTGACAAAATTGCCGTTGTTAACGTTTCCAGCATTTTCCAACAATTGCCGCAGCGTGAAGCCGTTGGCAAACAACTGGAAAATGAATTTAAAGGTCGCGCTTCCGAGTTGCAAACCATGGAAAACAGTTTGCAGACCAAGATGCAGAAACTGCAACGCGATGGTTCCACGATGAAAGCGAGCGAACGCACTAAGATGGAAAAAGACATCATGGCGCAGCGTGAGGAATTTTCCAAAAAAGCGCAGGCTTTCGATCAAGACAACCGTCGTCGCCAGATGGAAGAGCGCAATAAGATCCTGAGCCGAATTCAGAATGCAGTGAAAGCCGTGGCAAGCAAAGAAGGTTATGATGTCGTCATCGATGCTAACGCCGTTGCCTATGTAGCGAATGCGAAAGATATCACTGCCGATGTGCTGAAACAGGTTAAATAAACCATGTTTTCAATTCGACTGGGCGAATTAGCTCAACAGTTGGATGCACAATTACACGGTGATGGCGACATCGTCATCACCGCTGTTGCTTCAATGCATTCGGCAAAAACCGGACAAATTACATTTCTTTCTGACAGCCGTTACCGTGAGCAATTGGCTAGTACGAAGGCGTCGGCCGTTGTGCTGGCGGAAGCGGATTTGCCATATTGTCAGGTTGCCGCGCTGGTGGTGAAAAACCCCTATCTTACCTATGCGCGCATGGCGCAACTGCTGGATACTACGCCACAGCCAGCAACGGATATTGCACCTAGCGCAGTGATATCTCCGGATGCGACGTTGGGGCAGCAGGTGTCTGTTGGCGCTAATGCCGTTATAGAATCCGGTGCGCACTTGGGTGATGGCGTAGTCATTGGTCCCGGCTGTTTTATTGGCAAAGAAGCACGCATTGGTGCCGGTACGCGTTTGTGGGCAAACGTGACAATTTATCACCGCGTAGAAGTAGGCGAGCATTGTCTGATCCAATCGGGCGCGGTTATCGGGTCGGATGGTTTTGGCTATGCTAACGATCGTGGCATCTGGGTAAAAATCCCGCAGCTAGGGACGGTTATTATTGGCGATCGCGTTGAGATTGGTGCTAGCACGACCATCGACCGCGGCGCGTTAGATGATACGGTCATTGGCAATGGCGTCATCATCGATAACCAATGTCAGATTGCGCACAACGTTGTGATTGGCGACAATACCGCCGTAGCCGGTGGCGTCATTATGGCGGGTAGCTTGAAAATCGGGCGTTATTGCATGATTGGCGGCGCCAGCGTAATTAATGGGCATATGGAAATCTGCGATAAAGTGACGGTAACGGGAATGGGGATGGTCATGCGACCAATCACTAAACCTGGCGTATACTCTTCGGGTATTCCTTTACAACCCAACAAGGTATGGCGCAAAACCGCAGCACTGGTGATGAATATTGATGAGATAAGCAAACGGTTGAAAGCCGTTGAACGAAAAGTCGATAACGTTTAATCACTTGTATTTTATTTGCGGCCTGCCTGAAGACGCCTAATTTAGGGTCTGCGCAGGCCGTGTTGTTGATGGCATCAGTTTTTATGGACAGGAAGAGTATTTTGACTACTGACACTCATACTCTGCATATTGAAGAGATCTTAGAATTATTACCGCACCGTTTTCCATTTTTGCTGGTTGATCGGGTACTGGATTTTGAAGAAGGGAAGTTTTTGCGTGCGGTGAAAAATGTGTCCTTCAATGAGCCTTTCTTTCAGGGTCATTTCCCAGGCAAACCCATTTTTCCTGGCGTGCTGATCCTGGAAGCAATGGCTCAGGCAACGGGTATACTGGCGTTTAAAAGCGTAGGGAAACTGGAACCCGGTGAACTGTATTATTTCGCTGCTGTGGACGAAGCGCGCTTCAAGCGTCCAGTACAGCCTGGCGATCAAATGATCCTTGAAGTCGAATTCATCAAAGAGCGTCGCGGCGTTGCACGCTTTAAAGGTGTTGCCAAAGTAGATGGCGAAGTAGCCTGTGAAGCGTCGATGATGTGTGCTCGTCGTCGGGAGTCTTGATAACGTGATTGATAAAACCGCCTTTATTCATCCAAGCTCGATTGTTGAAGACGGTGCCAGTATAGGCGCTGGTGTTCATATCGGCCCCTTCTGCTATATCGGTTCTCAGGTCGAGATCGGCGCGGGAACGGTGCTGAAGTCACATGTCGTCATCAATGGCGTCACTAAGATTGGTTGCGACAACGAGATCTATCAATTTACGTCAATTGGTGAAGTGAATCAGGATCTCAAATATGCCGGGGAACCAACGCGCGTAGAAATTGGCGATCGTAACCGCATTCGAGAGAGTGTTACGATTCATCGTGGTACGACACAAGGCGGTGGGTTGACGAAAGTTGGTAGCGATAACTTATTGATGATCAACACACATATCGCACATGACTGTGTTGTGGGCAATCGCTGTATTCTGGCGAATAATGCGACGCTGGGCGGTCATGTTTCCGTTGATGATTTCGCGATTATCGGTGGAATGACGGCGGTACATCAGTTCTGCATTATCGGTGCTCACGTAATGGTGGGCGGTTGTTCCGGGGTGGCGCAGGACGTGCCGCCATATGTTATCGCGCAGGGTAACCATGCCACGCCATTTGGCCTGAATATAGAAGGTCTTAAGCGTCGAGGATTTGAAAAGGATACCCTGCATGCGATTCGTAATGCTTATCGGCTGATCTATCGCAGTGGTAAAACCCTGGATGAGGTGAAGCCGGAAATCGACGCATTGGCAGCGGAACATCCTGCGGTGCAGGCCTTTAGCGATTTCTTTGCCCGCTCTACTCGCGGTATCATCCGTTAGCCTATGGCATCACGACCTTTAACGATAGGACTTGTTGCCGGGGAAACGTCCGGCGATATCCTCGGTGCCGGTTTAATCCGAGCGCTGAAAGAGAGGGTGCCAGATGCCCGCTTTGTCGGCGTTGCCGGGCCGCGCATGCAGGCAGAGGGATGCGAGTCCTGGTATGAGATGGAAGAACTGGCCGTAATGGGGATTGTGGAAGTGCTGGAACGGCTTCCTCGTCTGCTGAAAATTCGGCGGGACTTAACCCGACGCTTTTCCGAACTCCAACCCGATGTCTTTGTCGGTATTGATGCGCCTGATTTCAATATCACTCTGGAAGGCAATCTTAAACGACGTGGCATTCATACGATCCATTATGTCAGCCCTTCTGTATGGGCATGGCGTCAAAAACGTGTTTTCAAAATAGGTAGAGCCACCGATCTGGTGTTGGCTTTTTTGCCTTTTGAAAAAGCGTTTTACGATCGTTTCAATGTGCCTTGTCGCTTTATCGGCCACACCATGGCCGATGCGATGCCACTGCATCCCGATAAGCTGGCGGCGCGAGCCGCGTTGGGGATCGCACCAGATACACCCTGTCTGGCATTGCTACCGGGGAGTCGTGGCGCAGAAGTTGAGATGCTTAGTGCTGATTTTCTGCAAGCGGCAGCGCTGCTGCGCGAACAATTTCCCGATCTGCAAATTGTCGTTCCGCTGGTGAACAGCAAGCGGCGTGAGCAGTTTGAGCAGATCAAAAACAGTGTGGCTCCCGATTTACGCGTGCATTTGCTGGATGGCCGGGCGCGTGAAGCTATGCTTGCCAGTGATGCGGCGCTGTTGGCGTCTGGCACGGCGGCGCTGGAATGCATGCTGGCGAAATGTCCGATGGTGGTGGGGTACCGCATGAAGCCCTTCACCTTCTGGTTAGCGAAGCGTCTGGTTAAAACGCCGTGGGTGTCGTTACCCAATTTACTGTCAGGGCGTGAGCTGGTCACCGAATTGTTACAGACCGATTGTACGCCGGACAAGCTGGTTGCCGCCTTACTGCCGCTGTTTACCGATAGAGAAAAAACGGCTGAGCTTCTCGCGACGTTTGCCGATCTGCACCAGCAGATCCGCTGTAACGCTGACGAGCAGGCGGCACAGGCAGTGCTGGCATTAGCCAGTACGCGTTAATCATTCGATCCGTAATATCACGTTAAGCAAACCATGAGTGAAATGTTTATTTATCCGTCAGCGACCTGTATCGCGGGCGTCGATGAGGTTGGACGCGGGCCTTTGGTGGGGGCGGTTGTGACGGCCGCTGTGATACTTGACCCAGCGCGACCCATTATCGGACTAGCGGACTCAAAACAACTGAGTGAAAAACGTCGGCTGGCGCTCTATGATGAAATCAAAGAAAAAGCGCTAGCGTGGAGCCTGGGGCGGGCCGAGCCGGAAGAAATCGACCGCTTGAATATCCTGCATGCAACGCTGCTGGCGATGCAACGCGCAGTCGCCGGGTTGGCGATTGCACCAGATTATGTGCTTATTGACGGCAATCGCTGTCCGGCGTTGCCAATGCCTGCTCAGGCTGTCGTTAAAGGAGATAGCCGCGTAGCCGAAATCAGCGCGGCGTCGATCATGGCGAAAGTCACTCGCGATCGTGAGATGGTTGAACTGGATCGCCGCTTTCCCGGCTATGGTTTCGCGCAACATAAGGGCTACCCGACGGCTTTTCATTTGGAGAAGCTGGCTACGTTGGGTGCCACCGCATTTCACCGTCGGAGCTTTGCGCCAGTAAAACGCGTGTTAGGGCTGGCGTAAGGCATCATTATTCACGCTCGGTATGGCTCTGCACAGGTATTGTGCCGTCGCCATGCTGGCTAATCGATAAATTCTGGGATCTGGATATGGCCGAACCCCGTTTTGTTCACCTGCGTGTTCACAGTGACTATTCCATGATCGATGGGCTGGCGAAAGTGGGGCCGCTGGTAAAAAAGGCGGCGGCGCTTGGTATGCCGGCGCTGGCGATTACCGATTTCACCAATTTGTGTGGGCTGGTTAAGTTCTATGGCGGCGCACATAGCGTAGGCGTCAAGCCGATTATCGGTGCCGATTTTTACGTCGAAAGCGAAGAATTAGGCGATGAACTCGCGCATCTTACGATCCTGGCCATGAATAATGTGGGCTACCAGAATCTCACGTTATTAATCTCTCGCGCCTACCAACGAGGCTATGGTGCCGCTGGTCCAACAATCGATCGCGATTGGCTGATTGACTATCAGGAAGGGCTGATTTTACTCTCTGGTGGTCGTCGCGGCGATGTGGGGCAGTTTTTACTTCGCGGCAATCAGGCGCAGGCCGAACAGTGTCTGGCGTTTTACCAAGAGCATTTTCCTCAGCGCTACTATTTGGAACTGATTCGCACATCCCGTCCTGATGAGGAAAGTTATTTGCATGCGGCAGTCGAATTAGCGACGAAGTACGGTTTGCCTGTCGTGGCGACCAATGAAGTATGCTTTATGAGTAGCGAAGACTTCGATGCTCACGAAATTCGTGTCGCGATCCATGATGGTTATACGCTTGATGACCCTAAACGCCCGCGCCACTATAGTCCGCAGCAGTACCTGCGCTCGGAAGCGGAAATGTGCGAGCTATTCGCAGATATCCCCGAAGCGCTGGCAAACAGTGTCGAAATTGCCAAACGTTGTAACGTAACGATTCGTCTGGGGGAGTATTTTTTACCGCAATTCCCAACGGGCGATATGACCACGGAAGACTTCCTGGTTCAGTGCGCCAAAAAAGGGCTGGAAGAACGTCTCGAATTCTTATTCCCCGATCCTGAAGTTCGTGCTGCGCGGCGGCCCGCCTACGATGAGCGGCTTGATACTGAACTGAGCGTCATTAACCAAATGGGTTTCCCTGGTTACTTTCTTATCGTGATGGAATTTATCCAGTGGTCAAAAGATAACGACGTGCCTGTAGGGCCGGGGCGTGGTTCTGGTGCCGGTTCGTTAGTGGCCTATTCATTAAAAATCACCGATCTGGATCCTCTGGCATTCGACCTGCTGTTCGAACGTTTCCTAAATCCTGAACGCGTTTCCATGCCTGACTTCGACGTCGATTTTTGCATGGAAAAACGCGACAGGGTTATCGATCACGTGGCGGAGATGTATGGCCGTGATGCGGTATCGCAAATTATCACCTTTGGTACGATGGCGGCGAAAGCGGTTATTCGCGACGTGGGGCGCGTGCTTGGGCACCCTTACGGCTTTGTCGATCGGATCTCAAAACTGGTGCCGCCCGATCCGGGCATGACGTTGGAAAAAGCCTTTGCGGCTGAACCGCAGTTACAGGAAATTTATGACGCTGATGAGGAAGTTAGGGCCCTCATCGACATGGCGCGTAAGCTCGAAGGGGTGACGCGTAACGCCGGTAAACATGCGGGTGGGGTAGTGATCTCACCCACCAAAATTACCGATTTCGCCCCACTGTATTGTGATGCGGAAGGAAACCATCCGGTTACCCAGTTTGATAAAAACGATGTGGAATATGCCGGGTTAGTGAAGTTCGACTTTCTTGGCCTGCGCACGCTGACTATTATCGACTGGGCATTAGAGATGATTAACGCCCGTCGTGCGAAACAGGGTTTGGAGCCGATTGATATCGCGGCTATTCCACTTGACGACAAGAAAAGTTTTGACATGTTGCAACGCTCGGAAACTACGGCAGTATTCCAGCTCGAATCGCGCGGCATGAAAGATTTGATCAAACGTCTGAAGCCCGACTGTTTTGAAGATATGATCGCGCTGGTGGCGTTGTTTCGGCCGGGGCCGTTGCAATCCGGTATGGTGGATAACTTCATCGACCGTAAACATGGGCGTGAAGCCATATCCTATCCTGATATCGAGTGGCAGCACGAGTCCCTTAAACCTGTACTGGAACCGACCTACGGTATTATCCTGTACCAGGAACAGGTCATGCAGATCGCTCAGGTATTGTCTGGCTACACGCTGGGTGGTGCGGACATGCTGCGTCGCGCGATGGGTAAGAAAAAACCCGAAGAGATGGCCAAACAGCGTTCCGTTTTTAAGGAAGGGGCGGAGAGAATGGGCATCGACGGCGAATTGTCGATGAAAATTTTCGACCTGGTGGAAAAATTTGCCGGCTATGGTTTCAATAAATCGCACTCTGCCGCCTATGCGCTGGTGTCTTACCAAACGTTGTGGCTCAAGGCGCATTATCCGGCTGAATTCATGGCGGCGGTGATGACAGCCGATATGGATAACACCGATAAAGTGGTAGGTTTGGTGGACGAATGCTGGCGAATGGGGCTAAAAATCCTGCCCCCAGACATAAACAGCGGGCTGTATCACTTCCATGTCAATGACGACGGCGAGATCGTTTACGGGATCGGCGCGATCAAAGGGGTAGGCGAAGGGCCAATTGAAGCGATTATTGAGGCTCGCAATCAGGGCGGCTATTTCAGGGAACTGTTCGATCTCTGTGCGCGCACCGACATCAAAAAGCTGAACCGACGAGTGATGGAAAAATTGATCATGTCGGGTGCGTTTGATCGTTTGGGGCCACATCGTGCCGCGCTAATGAATGCGTTGCCTGATGCGTTAAAGGCCGCTGACCAGCACGCAAAAGCGGAAGCAATCGGCCAGGTGGATATGTTTGGTGTTTTAGCGGAAGCGCCTGAACAGGTTGAACAATCCTATAGCACGGTGCCGCCGTGGCCTGAACAGGTGGTGTTAGATGGTGAACGGGAAACGCTGGGGCTGTATCTGACTGGTCACCCGATCACACAGTATATTAAAGAAATTGAGCGTTATGCTGGGGGCGTGCGTTTAAAAGACATGCATCCGACGGAGAGAGGCAAAATGACCACCGCTGTCGGATTGGTGTTGGCGGCGCGCGTTATGGTTACGAAGCGTGGCAACCGTATCGGCGTCTGTACGTTGGACGATCGTTCCGGTCGCCTTGAGATCATGCTATTTACCGATGCTCTGGAAAAATACCAGCATTTACTTGAGAAAGACCGTATTCTTATCGCCAGTGGACAGGTCAGCTTTGATGACTTTAGCGGTGGGCTTAAAATGACCGTTAGAGAGTTAATGGATATCAGCGAAGCGCGGGAAAAATATGCGCGCGGGCTTGCTATCTCGCTGACTGACAGGCAAATTGATGAGCAACTGTTAAACCGCCTCCGTCAATCGTTGGAACCCCATCGATCGGGGACGATCCCAGTGTATCTCTATTACCAGCGTGAAGATGCGCGCGCTCGTCTCCGTTTTGGTGCCGCGTGGCGTGTAACGCCTGCCGATGCGCTACTCAATGAGTTGCGGGCATTAGTCGGTAATGAGCAGGTAGAACTGGAATTTGACTAATATAGGATAACTATGAGTCTGAATTTTCTTGATTTTGAGCAGCCGATTGCAGAGTTGGAAGCGAAAATTGACTCGCTGACCGCAGTCAGCCGTCAAGACGAAAAATTGGATATTAATCTGGACGAAGAAGTCCGTCGCCTGCGTGAGAAGAGCGTCGAATTGACGCATAAAATTTTCTCTGATTTAGGTGCCTGGCAGATTGCGCAATTAGCGCGTCATCCTCTGCGCCCTTATACGCTTGATTATATCAAACTCATTTTTACTGATTTTGATGAATTAGCAGGCGATCGTGCCTATGCCGATGACAAGGCCATTGTCGGTGGGATTGCGCGTTTGGATGGGCGTCCGGTGATGATTATTGGTCATCAAAAAGGCCGAGAAACTAAAGAAAAGATTCGTCGTAACTTCGGGATGCCAGCCCCAGAAGGCTATCGTAAGGCATTGCGTTTGATGGAAATGGCCGAGCGCTTCAAGATGCCGATCATTACCTTCATTGATACACCGGGCGCTTATCCTGGCGTCGGTGCCGAGGAGCGCGGGCAGTCTGAGGCTATCGCGCGCAACCTGCGTGAAATGTCGACGCTGCGCGTGCCGATTATCTGTACCGTTATCGGGGAAGGCGGGTCTGGCGGCGCGTTGGCTATCGGTGTAGGCGACAAAGTCAATATGTTGCAATACAGCACCTACTCGGTGATTTCACCGGAAGGGTGTGCGTCTATCCTGTGGAAGAGTGCGGAAAAAGCGCCATTGGCGGCTGAAGCGATGGGTATTATTGCCCCACGACTGAAAGAGCTGAAGCTGATCGATACCGTGATCCCTGAGCCACTGGGTTCCGCTCATCGTAACGTGCCGGCTATGGCCGAATCGTTGAAAGCGCAATTACTGGCCGATCTGCTTGACCTTGACGATCTATCGGAAGAAGAATTGTTAAACCGTCGTTATCAGCGTCTGATGAACTATGGTTACTGCTGATAAAGGGATAGTCTGATTGTCGTTGATCAATCGGGCTATTGCGTTGCTCTGAAAATCCGTTGTCAGCAATGACAGCGGATTTTTGCTATGAGGTGTAACATGCTGAAATTGCTCGATGTACATCACATCGCAGTGATTGCCTCTGATTACGAACGCAGTAAACGCTTTTATTGCGATGTGCTGGGGTTTTCGCTAAACCATGAGGTTTTTCGCGATGCACAACAATCATGGAAAGGCGATCTCTCACTGAATGGTCGCTATATTCTTGAGCTATTTTCTTTTCCTCATCCCCCCAAGCGGGTGAATCGCCCTGAAGCCTGTGGGTTGCGACATCTGGCTTTCTCTGTCGCGGATGTCGAGCAGGCTGTCGCTTCACTTGCGCGTTCAGGCATCGTCTGTGAGCCAGTCAGGAGCGATCCAGAAACGCAGCGGCGGTTTACTTTTTTCTTCGATCCTGACGGCTTACCTCTAGAACTTTATGAGATCTTATCGTGAATGGCACTGAACCTGACGACGACTTGCTTCCGACGATTTTAGCGCAAACGGCGGATTGCAGGTCGATTTTGCTAGCTTATAGCGGCGGCCTGGACTCTAGTGTGTTGTTGCATCTACTGGTCGCCGCGCGTCGGCAATCCGGTCTGGCAGTTCGTGCCGCATACGTGAATCATGGTTTAAATCCGCGAGCGGATAGCTGGGCCGAACATTGTCGTCAGCAGTGTCAACGCTGGCAGGTGCCTTTTAGCGCATTATCGGTAACGGTCGAGACGCAAAACGGCGGCCTTGAAGCCGCAGCCAGAACGGCACGTTATCAGGCGCTGCAAGCCCACCTTGAAGCAGGAGAAACCCTGTTGACGGCGCAACACCTTGATGACCAGAGCGAAACTTTTCTGCTAGCGTTAAAGCGCGGCAGCGGCCCAGCCGGACTGTCCGCGATGGCGGCGAAAAGTACATTGGGCGCTCATCAGCTTGTGCGGCCACTACTCGGTTTTTCTCGTCTCCAGTTGGAAGCTTACGCTCAGCGGCATCAGCTTCAGTGGATTGAGGATGATAGCAATCAGGATGAGCGTTTCGACCGCAATTTTCTGCGCCGCCAGATTTTACCGCATTTGGCGCAGCGCTGGCCGCATTTTTCCAAAGCCGTCGCGCGCAGCGCGCAGCTTTGTGCCGAGCAGGAACAATTGCTTGACGAGCTGCTGGAGGAATCATTGCAAGCGTTATGTCGGCCTGATGGCGCATTGAGTATTGACGGTCTGGCTCAGTTAAGCCCAGCGCGGCGTTTTGCGCTGCTGCGCCGCTGGCTGGCGCGGCAGGGGATGACAATGCCCACACGCGATCGATTGCAACGGATCTGGGAGGAGGTGGCGATAAGCCGTCAGGATGCGAAACCACAATTGCAATTGAATCAGATGCAGGTTCGCCGCTTTCGTCGGCATCTTTATCTGCTGTCACCGATGATACCGCTACAAAACTGCGTTCTACCCTGGCAGCCGATGTTATGCCCATTGCCGCTGCCCGACAATCTTGGCTCGTTAGTGCTGGCCGATAGCGGGATGAAAGTGCGTGCGGCGGAAAATGGTGAGGCAGTGACTGTTCGTTTTTCAACCAGTGGAATTGTGCATATAGTCGGTAGGGCTCATGGGCGGCATATCAAGAAACTGTGGCAAGAGTTAGGCGTTCCCCCCTGGTGGCGCGACCGTACCCCGTTGGTGTTTTACAATGATCAACTAATTGCAGCCATGGGGCAGTTTGTTACGCAAGCGGGGCAAGTGAGAGAAAACGGCGCTGAGTGGCATATACGCTGGGATAAAGCGAACGCGGGTTAATCCCCATGAACGACATGCGTGGAAACGATGGGGATTGGCACGCGGCAACAAAAAAAAACGGACAACGCAGGTTGTCCGTTTGGGGCCCAGTAGCTTATCGCTGCTGAATGACGGAATGAGGCAGCTAGGCTTCGCTGACGACTACCTTACCTATCTCCGGATGGCTAAAACTGACAATATGATCTAGGCGTAGCTCACGCGTTGCGTTGGCGATTTCAATCACCAAGTATTCAATATGCTTACGCGAAATTATCTCTTTGGCTTTCCCCGTTACCTCTTCACCGTCGCGCAGTTCTAGCGTCAATGTCAGGCGTTGCTGACAAGTCGCTTCAAGGCTATCGTAATCATCACAATTAATGGGTTGATATTCATGACTCATTGACATAATCACTCACCAATAAGTTAGCGGCGGCAAAAGCCGCCTGTTCCCTGACGGAGGATGGCAATGCGTGATTTGCCGCAATACCATCCAGGGTGTTTAAAACACAACCCAGCGAATCGGGTATATAACCCAAGTCACCACTAGCGATTTGGGCGTATAAGCGACGAACTAACTCACTGTATTCTTGCATTATATCCTCCCTTTAAAGCCTGGCCCGATAGATATTCATGCATCATCACCTGTTGTAAAGCGCCGTGTGGTAAACCCATGAACATAAACTCGACTTATACGATCGACTATAGCATAGGCCCTAACAGGATATCAGTAGCCGTTAGAGCCACGCCGTTGAGTTACGCGGCAGAGATTACCTTTACTGTGACGATGGCGCTGACTCAAGTAAACTATAGCGTTTAGCAATGAGGTGGCTGATGGCATTAAAAGCAACGGTTTACAAAGCAACAATCAATATTGCCGATATGGATAGGCATTTTTTCCATGACGCAAACCTAACGATAGCGCAGCACCCTTCCGAAACGGAACAGCGCATGATGCTGCGACTCTTAGCGTGGATCTGCCATGCTGATGAAGATCTGCATTTCACCAAAGGGCTTAGTGCCGATGATGAACCGGAAATCTGGCAACATAATGATACTCTGGGGCTTGAACTGTGGATTGAGCTAGGTTTGCCCGATGAAAAAAGGCTGAAGAAAGCCTGTAGTCGATCAAAATCCGTGGTGCTGTATGCATACAACGAACGAGCGGCGCACGTTTGGTGGAATACGATGTCGGGTAAAGTCGCCGGATTCAGGAATCTGACCATCCGCTTTTTGGATGATAACCAACTGACTCAACTCGTTGGTCTTGTCAGGCGCACGATGATATTGCAGGCAACGTTGCAGGACGGCATGATATGGTTGTCTGATGATAAGAATAGTCTGGAATTTGCATTTTCCGAGTGGAAAAGGCCTCAGACTTAGAGATGATGGCAGCGTAGATATTTCTCAATGATTGAGCCAGAACGATAAAAGCAGGATAGAGGAGACGGTAGGAATATAATGATGAAAAAATGGGTTATTGGTGTACTGCTCATTGCAGGGATTGCCGGATTGATTGGGTGCCATACTCGCTCACAAGCTCAGGAAGAGCAGCTCAGACCAATGGCGCAAAGTTACCGTGGTGTTTTACCCTGTGCGGACTGCGAGGGAATTGACACGTCGCTGTTCTTGGAAAAGGATGGCACGTTTATTTTGCGGGAAAAGTATCAGACGACACGAGAAGGCAATAATACCTTCGCTTCCTACGGACAATGGCGACGCACGGCGGACAAACTGGTGCTAACGGATAGCGCAGGAGAAAAACGCTATTTCCGCCCCGCCGATAACGGACTGGAAATGCTGGATCAGCAAGGACTGCCTATCGATTCCTCTCTCCCTCATCAGTTGACTGCAACCGAGCAGCCCTTACCTAACACGCCGATGGTAATGAAGGGGATGTATCGTTATATGGCGGATGTTGCGACATTCTCGGACTGCGCAACAGGTAAAACCTTTGTAATGGATGATAGCGCGGAGTTAGAAAGGCAATATTTTCGCGTGAGAGTTAAAGCCGCTGAGCCGGTATTACTTGTTCTAACCGCTCATTTTGCCGTGATTCCGTCAATGGAAGAAGGCCAAATGGTGAAAGCGGTGATACCCAATAGCGGTAGTAAAGCGCAGATGAGGGTCCAAGCGGACTGCGATGCGCTAATAAACTGAAGCGCATAGAAAAAAGTACAACGATAGAAAAGCACTGGTCTCCAGTGCTTTTCTACATTTATTGCGCGTTAAAGCATTTTCTTAAGCTGTATTAGTCGCGACTTGATCTGACACATGACCTTGAAAGGTTGAGAGTTACCGGTTTTGATATGGGTGTCGAATCCTTATACAAAACGCGAGGTAACTCTCATGCTTCATACTAACAATCCCATCATCAAACACAAAGCCGGTTTGCTCAATCTGGCTGAAGAACTCAGTAACGTGTCGAAAGCCTGCAAAATCATGGGCGTCTCTCGCGATACGTTTTACCGATATCGCGAGCTGGCCGAGGAAGGTGGCGTGGATGCGTTGATAAATCGCAGCCGTCGTGCCCCTAACCTTAAGAACCGAACCGATGAGGTCACTGAGCGGGCTGTTGTTGATTATGCTGTCGCATTCCCGGCTCACGGCCAGCACAGGACCAGCAACGAGCTGCGTAAACAGGGCGTTTTTATCTCCGGCAGTGGTGTCCGTTCTGTCTGGTTACGTCATAACCTTGAGAACTTCAAAAAACGCCTGAAAGCACTGGAAGAAAAAGTGGCCCGTGACGGCATTGAACTGACTGACAGCCAGATCGCAGCGCTGGAACGTAAAGCCAGTGATGATGAAGCCTGTGGTGAGATTGAAACCGCTCATCCGGGTTATCTGGGTTCACAGGACACGTTCTATGTAGGCAACCTGAAAGGCGTCGGGCGTATCTATCAGCAGACGTTCGTTGATACGTACTCGAAAGTGGCACACTGCAAGCTCTACGTCACTAAAACACCGATTACAGCGGCTGATTTACTGAATGATCGTGTGCTGCCATTTTATGAGTCTCAGGGGCTACCGATGCTGAGGATACTGACCGACAGGGGCACTGAGTTCTGCGGCAAAGTGGAGCAGCATGATTACCAGCTTTATCTGGCGATAAATGACATTGAGCATACGAAAACGAAGGCAATGTCACCGCAGACCAACGGCATCTGCGAGCGGTTCCATAAAACGATACTGAATGAGTTTTATCAGGTGACGTTCCGCAAAAAGTTGTATGGTGCTCTCGACACATTACAATCGGATCTTGATGAATGGCTGGCTCACTATAATAATGAGCGAACTCATCAGGGGAAAATGTGCTGTGGCCGGACGCCAATGGAAACATTACTTGATGGAAAGCGCATCTGGTCTGAGAAAAATTTAGGCCAGATGTAATCTGACAGATACCTGTATAAATAACCGGTAATTGTCAGATCAGGTCTGAGCTAATACACTTAAGCTGATAAAGCCAATCCAGCGCCTGACGCGGTGTGAGCGAATCAGGGTCAATCGCTTCCAGCGCCTCAATGGCCGGTGGCGGATCATCATTGCCCAGCAATGCCAACTGCGCACCATCAACATGGCTGGATGATGCATGATTCGATAATGCTTCCAACTCCCTTAGCTTCTGGCGCGCTCGCTTGATTACCTCTTTCGGAACGCCAGCCAGCGCGGCGACGGCAAGACCGTAACTTTTGCTGGCTGCGCCATCTTGTACGCTGTGCATAAAGGCAATGGTATCGTTATGCTCGCGGGCATCTAAATGGACATTGACCACCCCTTCCATTTTTTCCGGCAGGGTAGTGAGTTCAAAGTAATGCGTTGCAAAGAGCGTCATCGCTTTAATACGATTCGCCAGGTTCTCAGCACAGGCCCATGCCAGCGACAACCCATCATAAGTCGAGGTTCCTCGACCGATCTCATCCATCAATACCAGACTGTTTTCCGTGGCATTGTGCAGGATATTCGCCGTTTCCGTCATCTCCACCATAAAGGTGGAGCGGCCCGAAGCCAGATCGTCTGCCGCACCCACGCGGGTAAAAATGCGATCGATCGGGCCAATAACGGCCTGATCCGCAGGGACAAAACAGCCGATATGCGCCATTAACACAATCAGTGCGGCCTGACGCATATAGGTGCTTTTCCCGCCCATATTGGGACCAGTGATAATCAGCATGCGACGCTGTGGCGACAGCGATAACGGATTTGAGATAAATGGCTCATGCAGTACCTGCTCAACGACGGGATGACGCCCCCCCGCGATCTTGATACCGGGTTTATCACTCAGCGTGGGGCAAACATAGTTCAGCGTATCGGCACGTTCAGCTAAATTCGTCAGAACATCCAGTTCGGCCAGCGCGGCCGCGCTTTGCTGAAGTTCGGCAAGGTGAGGCAAGAGCAGATCGAACAATTCGTCATAGAGCGCTTTCTCCAGCGCGAGCGCTTTGCCTTTTGATGTCAGAACCTTATCCTCGTACTCTTTTAACTCCGGGATAATATAGCGCTCGGCATTTTTCAGCGTCTGACGGCGGACATAGTGGATCGGCACCAGATGACTCTGACCACGGCTAACCTGAATGTAATAGCCGTGTACGCCATTAAAGCCGACTTTTAGCGTATCGATTCCCAGTTTTTCGCGTTCGCGAATCTCCAGCCGATCGAGATAATCGCTGGCGCCATCGGCTAGTGAGCGCCACTCATCCAATTCCGCATGGTAGCCCGGTGCGATAACGCCGCCATCTCGAACCAGCACAGGCGGTGTTTCGACAATCGCCCGCTCCAGTAAATCGCGGAGTTCATCAAATTGCCCGATCAGACTGACCAGACGGCGAACGGCATCACTGTCGAGTGATGAAAGTTGTTCACGAATATCGGGAAATTGTTGGAAAGCATGGCGCATGCGCGCCAGATCGCGAGGGCGTGCCGTGCGTAATGCGAGACGCGCTAGAATGCGTTCAAGATCGCCAACCTGACGCAGTGAGGGTTGCAATGTCGGCGCAATATCTTGTAATGCGCTAATAGCCTGTTGGCGCTGTTTGAGTACCTCAATATCGCGGCTAGGCATATGAATCCAGCGCTTCAGCATCCGGCTGCCCATTGCCGTCACGGTACAATCCAACACGGCAGCCAGCGTATTTTCTGTTCCGCCAGATAAATTCTGCGTCAGTTCAAGGTTACGCCGAGTGGCGGCATCCATGATAATGCCATCCTGCTGACGTTCCATCGTCATTCCGTGAATATGTGGCAGCGAGGTACGCTGCGTATCTTTCGCGTACTGCAACAGACATCCGGCGGCCCGCAGCGCAAGCGTCGCCTGTTCTACGCCGAAACCGGTTAAATCGCGGGTGCCAAATTGCATGTTGAGCTGCTGGCGCGCGGTATCTAATTCAAATTCCCATAGTGGACGACGGCGCAGCCCATGGCGATTTTCGATCAAATCCATGGAGTCAAAGGACTCAGGATAGAGCAATTCTGCTGGATTGGTACGCTGTAATTCAGCCGCCATCGTTTCCCGATCGGCAGGTTCACTGACACGGAAGCGCCCAGAGCTAATATCCAGCGTGGCATAACCAAAACCTCGCCCATCCTGCCAGATTGCCGCCAACAAATTATCCTGCTTTTCTTGCAACAGCGCTTCGTCGCTGATGGTGCCTGGCGTAACAATGCGAACGACTTTACGTTCAACCGGGCCTTTGCTGGTGGCTGGATCGCCGATTTGTTCACAAATCGCGACGGATTCACCCATTTGCACCAGTCTGGCAAGATAATTCTCGACGGCATGATGAGGCACGCCAGCCATGGGGATTGGCTCACCCGCTGAGGCGCCCCGCTTGGTTAGCGAAATATCCAGCAACTGGGAAGCCCGCTTAGCATCGTCATAGAACAGTTCATAAAAATCGCCCATACGATAAAACAGCAGAATTTCCGGATGTTCCGCCTTTAGTTTAAGGTACTGCTGCATCATCGGCGTGTGGGCGGCGAAGTCCTTGTCTGTGGCTTCATTCATATTGATTTTACTCGGTTTTTACTCTATCTGTTAACTCAGGTGGCCGTTTATAAAACCGTCAAAAAACCACCTGAATCCATAAATTTGTATACTAACTAGATGAGATATCATCCTTTCCGATTGATATTAGGGCTACATCGATGAAATGACACTTGATAAGTACATTATAATCAATAGGGTAGTTAGTAATGTGAAATAGCTTTCGCTCCCGAAGGGCGCATCATCTATGCTCCTAACCCAGGGCGAAAACCTTATTTTATCACCGATAACCACCGCGATTCACCGTAGGCTTTGGGTAAAAATCAGTGCCACGAAAAAACCTACATCATCCAGCGCCGCGTGGATTCCGGCCAACGAACGGCAACCGGAGGCAAAGCACCACAGGAAGTTATCAGAGCCACGATTGGAAATGTATCTGATTTTGCCAATATCGATCAGGCACGCGAAACGGTTCGCAACTTTGCCCAGACGATGAAGCAAACGACGCGCAACCTGTCCGAATGCTATCATAAAAGAAATCAATGTTGCCGAACTGACGATGAGTGAAGTGTTCGCTGAATATCGTAATCACCTGTCAGGAAGAACCATACCAGCTAAACTCAATCCCCTTTATGTGCTGAACAAAGCTGAAAACCGTTTGAAGGAATGGGAAAGCCTGCGGGTAAAAGACCTGTCGGGCAATGAGATTTTACGTAAGTTTGATGAGATTGCGTCAAGGGCCAGAACAGCGGCCGAACAGACCTTTCGCTGGGCGAATGTTTCCGTCCAACATGCTATCGAAATCGAAGCGATTAATGCCCAGACACAGCAACGGCAAGCGTCCCTGACCTACAACCCTTTTACCATCCTGAAAGTGCAGAAAAAATACCGCACCCGCTCTGAACTGGAAGACAGTTATCGGGCAAAAGGGGTGAGGAACCCGTTATCACCTAAAGATACGCTGGGATGCTTTCTGACGGCATTACACAACAAGCGAAGCTTCAACCGTATCGGTTGTGATTATTTGCTTCTGACGGTGCTTTTAGGGGCGAGAAAGGAAGAAACCGCATCATTGTGCTGGCGGGAGATGCTGACCGATGAAGAAGTCAGAACGACGAGCTATGTCGATTTAGAGAAAGGATTTATCCGTTTCTATGATACGAAAAACCGCAATGACCACGAGCTTCCGATTTGTGATGCGGTGAAGCGTATCCTTGAAGACAGACGAGATATTGTATTTTACGAAGAGAAATCCCCAAAGAGACAACGCTGGGTTTTCCCTGTCCGTTCGACAAGAAGTAAAATCGGTCATTATTCTGACAGTAAAAGCCTGCGGGAATATCTGTGTAAGGATGCAGGGATTATCAAACTCGGAATGCATGACCTGCGCAGAACCTTCGGACGTGTCGCGGAAGAACTGACTTCCTATGCAGTGGTAAAACGTCTGCTTAACCATCGCAACACCACCGATCCCACAGAGCGTTATGCCGATCCAGATCAAGAGCGCATTTTTGAAGCGTTGCAACGGATTGAGCTACATATGCTGATGACTGCGCCTAAACTCTATAATTCGCTGTTGGCGTCGGCTAAATATCCACCGCTGCCTGTTGACTAGTTTGTGAACAGGGTTATACTATGTATAACTTAATTTGACGGAGAGCGCGCGATGAAAAAAAACACAATGCAGTTCAACAATTCAGCTTTAGCTGATATTGAAATGAAAAAATGGGGAAACAGTTTAGGCACAATTTGGCCCAGTTTTATTGTAAAAAAATATAATTTAGATGAGGGGACACAATTAAGCATTAGCGTAGATAACGAAAATGAAGATGAACTTCGAATCGTTTTTTCCAAAAAGAAAAAAGGAAGAAAGGTTCCTAAGTATTCACTTGATCAGCTTTTAGCTGAATGTGATCCAAATGCTCCCTCTGTCGGAGACATGTGGGAAGGTTTAGAACCATCAGGTAAGGAAATTTATTAATGCCACCGAAAAAAGGAACCAGTAAGTTTAAGCGTGGGCAAATTTGGAATATTGATTTATCACCAACACGAGGTCATGAGATTAGGACAGGGGTAAAAGATAACACTCGACCTTGTTTGATATTATCACCCTCTAATGTTAACAAGATAGGTATGGTTTTTATTGCCCCAATTACGCAAGGCGCATCAGATATTGCAAGTGAAGAAGGATTTCTTGTTACATTATCTGGTGCAGGCACAAAAACAGCGGGTAAAATTGTTTTAAATCAATCACGATTTTTAGATATTAAAGATCGTGTTAGCTCTTCCTCACCAGTTGAAAAAGTTGACGATTATATTGTTGAGGAATGTCTGGGTAAGTTAAATGCTATCCTTGATTTAGAACTTGAAGAAGAAGATTAGAAATAATCTTATTTGGATATGAAACATGTCAACTATCGAAACATTACGAGAGCTTTCTGAGGTCTGGAGTTTGTTTGGTGAAATGCCTGATGACACGACATTGGGTGTTGATTTGGCAGCGCTCTATCTGGGGATCAGCGTTAAAACACTGGCACGATATAGGCAGAACGGAGATGGCCCGTAAGCGAACGGCGCACTCGCGTTGTGTGATTAAAATAATGTAATAAGCTTACGGGGGTTAGCAGAAGCGGTTTTCGGCGTAAGGTAATAACTCATTGAGTCTGTTGTTGGGCCAGCTCGGTAAGCGGGTCAACACATCCCGCAACCAGATATACGGGTCGTGGCCGTTGAGTTTCGCGGTTTCCAGCAGACTCAGGATAGACGCCATCCTTTGTCCGGCACGCAACGACCCGGCAAAAAGCCAGTTCTTGCGGCCTACGGCCACCGGGCGGAGGCTGTTTTCAGTGCGGTTATTGTCGATAGGCACCCGGCCATCATCCAGGTAGCGCAGCAACGCCGTCCAGCGCTTCAAGGTATAATCCAGCGCCTTACGCAGCCCAGAGTTCGGGGCCGTTTGCGTTTGTTGCAACAACAACCACGAGTGGAAGACCGCCAGTCGGGGTTTCGCATAGCGCTGTCGCCACTGGCGCCTTTTATCTGCGGACCGGTGTTTGATTTTGCGCTCGAGTTTGTACAGCTCGCGGATGGTGTCCAGAGCCAGCCTGGCGACCGGGCTTTTGTTGGCGGTGAACAGCGCGAAGAACTTGCGCCGGGCGTGTGCCCAGCAGCCGGCCTCAAGGGCCTGACCACGGTCAAACAACGCCTGGTAACCCGCATATCCATCCACTACCAGGGTGCCGCGCCAGCCCTCAAGCACATCACGGGCATAGTGGCCACTGCGCCCCGGCTGGCAGTCATAAAGCACTATCGCCCGGTCAGCCCCCCGGGCGGTGATATAAGCCCACAGGTAACCGCGCCGGGTTTTGCCCTTGCCGGGGTCGAGGATAGACAGCGGGGTTTCGTCGGCCTGCAGAACCGGGTGTTGCAACAGGTCGTGATGGAGCGCGTCGGCCAGCGGTTTGAGCGCGGAGCCAACCGCGCCGAACCAGCCCGCCAGGGTACGGCGAGGCAGGTCGACACCGCTGCGTTGATATATCGCCTGCTGACGGTAGAGCGGCAGGTGGTCAAGGCTCTTGGCACATACCACCTGCGCCAGTAGCCCCGGGCCGGGCAGACCTTTTTCAATCAGTTGTGCCGGTAACGGTTCGCTAACCACGGTCTCGCAGTGTTCACAACTGAACTGCGGGCGAACATGGCGATGCACGATGAAGCGGGCCGGCACATATTCCAGCCGTTCGCTGATTTCATCACGGATGAAGCGCAGGGGATGACCACAGTCCGGGCAGCTATCGGACGCCGGGGCCAGACGGACCTCCTCCCGGGGCAGTTCAGGCGGCAGAGCCTGGCGTTTGGCGACCTGCTGTTTTGGGGCGTTCGGCGCAGGTAACAGTGCAACCAGTTGCTGTTCGATATCGGCGACATCGGCTTCGATATCTTCATCGAACAGTCCGCGCTGTTCCCCCTGGAAGGCTTCGCTTTTTCGGCCAAAACGCCAGTGACGGGCATTTTTCAGCGCCTCTTCGAGTTGCTGGATATAGCCTGCCTGGGAGTGGTTTCGCTGCGTCTGCCGCTCAAGGTCCGCGAGTAATTTCAACGCCAGGGAGCGCAGTTCATCGGGGTTTTGTGAGGTCAGCAGCGAGTCGATATCCATGCAGGGATTTTATCAAAACAGAGATTTATTGTCATTTAAAATCAATGCATTAATTCACATTCATTTTTATTTCCATTGCGTTAAATCCAGGCCGTCTACCCGTTTCCAGTCGATGCCTTTTATCAGCCAGTCGAACTGTTCGGGCAACAACATCCAGGCGACATCCCCCTGTTTCGGCCAGATAAAATGGCCCTGATGAAGACGGCGAAGACACAGCCAGACACCGTGTTTGTCCCAGCGAAGGACTTTGATACGCGAGCGCGCCTTGTTGCAGAAGACAAAAGCGGCTTCCCCTTGCCAGGGTTAGTGCAGGTGGTCGGTAATGTATTGGGTCAGGGTATCGATACCCCGGCGCATATCGACTGGCTCGCGCGCCAGCCAGATGTGTTGCGGCGTTAACACAGGGACAAGGCCTGCATCACGGCCCGTAGTTGGGCGGGAAGACAACTGACCGAACTGCCGTTGGGGAGGTTGAGCATCACCGTGTCGGCGTTGTAATTTCCCGGCATAACCCGGCGCGCAGGAATAAATGCGGCGGGGACGGCGGCATCATCGTGATGATGTTTTAGCCAGTAATAAAATGTCGCCACATTGATATCCTGTTGCTGGCAATATTGTTGTTTAGTTAAACCACTCTGTTGCCAGGCGTCGAGATGCTGTTGCCGTTCACGGTGAGAATAGCGTTTTGCCATATTTTACCTCAGGTTCGTTGTATTGAATGAGGGCAGCATGTGGCAGCAGAGTTTTGTTAACAATATGAGTTCACCGGACGCTTACATTACATCTTGTTTGTATCACGTTTATCTTGGAGAGATATGTTAATACCTTTCCTTTTGCCACTATGTTTCGCTATTTATGATTATTATGAATATCGTATTGTAATAAATAGTATTAAGTTTTTTATGCTTATTTATGGAATTATGTTGTTATGCGTTTTTAAATCAAAGGGGGATTTTTTAAGGTAAAAATGATAACAATAGCTAAATTAATGTTTCTCAGAATTAGTGTGATTTTAAATCACCAAAAAAATATTTAAAATAGGAACGATTATAGAAATAGCAATTTGGTGAGGCATTGCTATTTCTAATTGATTGCTATTTGTCACCTAGTAGATAGTTTTCGTTTGAGAAGAATGTTCTTGGAATATGTCAAAGGGATATACTTGTGTGATGCTATTGGATTAATCACCTCACCGCCGTAGCCCCCATTGATATCACTTCTATGTACTTTTATTTTTTTAGCTCATTAAGGTGTTCCATAAGGTGTTCCAGAACCGTTAAACGTTCTTCGCACACATCCCTACCCCCTGCTTTTCGCAGAACTTTAAGTCGGTGGCCGTTTTGTGATCTATATTGCAGTACGTAATTAAATCATTGTACTACAATCCACTTAAAGTTTATGAACAATAGTTGTGAATTGTGCGGTGATCTTGCGACGCATAGGCGCGATACAAATAAAATACTCGGCAACGTTTCCCTTTTATCTTTCGTGGAGCATCTATGAGTAGCCAAGAGTTGAGCAAAACCGATCGCATTATTCTCGAGATAGGGCAGCAAATCGTCAGTGGTAAATATGCCCCCGGGTCTGCACTGCCAGCGGAAACCGAGCTGTGTGAAGAGTTCCAGACGTCACGGAACATCATTCGTGAAGTGCTTCGCTCGTTGATGTCGAAGCGGCTGGTGGAAATAAAACGCTATCGCGGTGCCTTTGTGGCTTTACGTAATCAATGGAATTACCTGGATACGGATGTTCTGCAGTGGTCGTTGGCGAATGATTATGACCCCCGACTGATCTCGGCGATGAGCGAGGTACGTAATCTGGTTGAACCGGTCGTTGCCCGTTGGGCTGCGGAAAGAGCGACCTCCAGTGAATTGGCCTTTATTGAAAAGGCGCTGAACGACATGATCGCTTATCACCAAAATCGTGACGCGTTCAATGAGGCTGACATCCGTTTTCATGAAGCGGTACTGGCATCGGTGCATAACCCGGTGCTGCAACAACTCAGTGTAGCGATAAGTTCCTTGCAGCGTGCCGTATTTGAACGGACCTATATGGCCGATAAAGCCAACATGCCGCGCACATTGCAGGAACATCAGGATTTGTATGATGCAATACGGCATCAGAACGTAGATGCAGCAGAACATGCGGCATTGACAATGATCGCCAGCTCGACCAAAAGGCTGAAGGATATTACATGAGAGAAAGTTATATCGCCATTGACTGGGGCTCGACCAACTTGCGCGCCTGGCTCTACCTGAACGGTGAGTGTACTGACTACCTAGAGTCAGAAGCGGGGGTGACCCGACTCAATGGCCGTACACCCAAACAGGTTTTCCGCGACACACTTTTGCCATGGCAAACTCATCAGGTACCGGTTCTGATGGCAGGAATGGTTGGCAGCAACGCAGGATGGATGACAGTACCTTATCTGCCTTGCCCTACGCGGCTGACTGATTTGTCCAAACAGTTAACGCGGGTTGAGCAGGCCGCGCCGTTCTACGCGTGGATTATTCCCGGTCTGAGTGTGATCAACGAGGGTAATTGCAATGTCATTCGCGGTGAAGAAACACAGTTAATCGGTGCTTATACAGAATGTCCGGCTTCACTGTATTTGATGCCGGGCACGCACAGTAAATGGGTGCAGATTGATGGCAGCGTGATTGTTGATTTTCGCACCGTCATGACCGGCGAACTCCACCATTTGCTGATGCACCATTCGCTGATTGGTATCGGTCTGACGGAGCAACAGGCAAATCCGGCAGTATTTCAGCAAGGGCTGGAGAGGGGTTTCCAGGAAACCAACATTATTCGCAGCCTTTTTGAGGTCCGTGCAGCGCATGTATTAGGGCAATTGGATAAAAGCGCCGTCAGTGAATGGCTATCAGGGGTATTAATCGGCAATGAAGTGGCGCAAATGCAGCAGCAATACTGCGCCACTGGCGATAAACCCATCACCTTGATTGGTAGTCCAAAATTGACCGCGCGTTATCAGCAAGCATTGAAGTTTGCCGGGCTGACCTGGCAAACACTGGAAGGTAACCGCGCCTTCCAAACTGGTATAAGGATTATTATCAATGAGTTGGAATACTAATCTTCCGTTGATCGCCATTCTGCGTGGCATTACGCCACCAGAGGTTCAGACGCATGTGGCAGCATTGTTAGAGGCAGGTTTTGATGCAGTGGAGATCCCACTCAACTCTCCTGACTGGCAGCGCAGCATCAGTGAAACGGTGAAGGCGTTTGGGCATCGTGCGCTGATTGGTGCCGGTACGGTGTTGCAACCTGCGCAAGTTGATGAACTGAATGCAATGGGCAGCCGTCTGGTGGTCACCCCCAATATTCAGCCGGAAGTGATTCGCCGAGCGGTGGGATATGGCATGACCGTTTGCCCTGGCTGCGCGACGGCGACGGAAGCCTTCGCTGCGTTGGATGCGGGCGCTCAGGCGCTGAAAGTCTTCCCTTCCAACTCATTTGGACCGGATTACATCAAAGCGTTGAAAGCCGTGCTACCGCCAGAAATTCCGGTTTTTGCGGTGGGTGGTATCACGCCTGCTAATTTACATCTCTATCTTAATGCCGGCTGTATCGGTGCCGGGTTAGGAAGCGATCTCTACCGTGCCGGACAATCAGTTGAACGTACGGCACAGCAAGCCAACTCGTTTGTTAAAGCCTATAAGGAATCGACCCGATGAAAGTGACTAAACTAACCACATACCGGCTACCGCCACGCTGGATGTTCCTGAAAATAGAAACGGATGAAGGCATTGTCGGTTGGGGAGAGCCGGTTGTTGAAGGCCGTGCCCGCAGTGTTGAGGCCGCTGTGCATGAGCTGTCTGAATATGTGATCGGGCAGGATCCGGCGCGAATCAATGACATTTGGCAGACGCTCTATCGTGGTGGATTTTATCGCGGTGGTCCGATTCTAATGAGCGCGATTTCCGGCATCGATCAGGCTCTGTGGGACATTAAGGGCAAAGCCCTGGGGGTTCCTGTCTATCAACTGCTCGGTGGTTTGGTTCGCGATAAGATCAAAGCCTACAGTTGGGTTGGCGGCGACCGTCCAGCGGATGTGATTGAAGGCATTAAAAAGTTGAAAGGCATTGGTTTTGATACCTTTAAACTTAATGGTTGCGAAGAGATGGGCTTGATAGACAACTCACGCAACGTTGACGCCGCCGTCGCCGTCGTGGCGCAAATACGTGAGGCATTCGGTAACAGCATTGAGTTCGGACTCGACTTCCACGGCCGCGTCAATGCACCTATGGCGAAGATCCTGATTAAAGAGCTCGAACCTTACCGTCCGCTATTTATCGAAGAACCGGTACTGGCTGAGCAGGCCGAATATTATCCTCGCTTGGCCGCGCAAACGCATATTCCCATTGCGGCTGGTGAACGCATGTTCTCGCGCTTTGAGTTCAAACGCGTATTGGCCAACGGGGGTTTAGCCATTATCCAACCGGATCTGTCCCACGCGGGTGGGATCACAGAATGCTTCAAAATTGCGGCGATGTCAGAGTCTTACGATATTTCGCTGGCACCGCACTGCCCATTGGGGCCGCTCGCATTGGCTTCTTGCCTGCATCTGGATTTTGTGGCGCGTAACGCGGTATTCCAAGAACAGAGTATGGGTATCCATTATAATAAGGGTGCCGAATTATTGGATTATGTCGTTAATAAAGACGATTTTACCATGACCGATGGTTATTTCTATCCGCTGAATAAACCCGGATTGGGTGTTGAAATTAATGAAGCGTTGGTGATTGAATGCAGTAAGAACGCACCTGATTGGCGCAACCCAATTTGGCGTCATGAAGACGGTGCCGTAGCCGAATGGTAACCCATCCTATATAGGTTAAATAAAAGGAATATACAGTAAGAATATATCAATAAAGTCATTAATAAAATATCGATTATCCGTATTTGCTTTTGAATCCACACGGTGTGGAATGGCCATCTTATGCCATGACACTAGGGTTAGACTCATTAAGGTGACAATAATGAACATCGATCCGTGCTCTACAACACTCAGTAAATTAAATGCAAAAATAATACCCTTTATTATTATTTGCTACTTTGTTGCCAATTTGGATAAAACCAATATATCCGTTGCGGCACTGCAAATGAATGCCGATTTGGGCCTGTCTGCCAGTATGTATGGCCTGGGGGTAGGGATGTTCTATATCTCCTACATCATTTTTGAAATACCCAGTAACGTCATTATGACGCGGGTTGGTGCACGTATCTGGATTGCGCGCATCATGATTACCTGGGGGATTGTCAGCACCGGGATGTCATTGATCCATACGCCGACACAACTGTACGTGATGCGCTTTTTGCTGGGTATGGCGGAAGCTGGGTTTACACCGGGGATTATCTACTATATCTCCTGCTGGTTTCCCAAGAGCAACCGAGCCCGTGCCATGTCGTTCTTCTATATGGGCTCGGTGCTGGCGTCAGTGATTGGATTACCCATTTCCGGCAGTATTCTCAATATGCACGGTATTGCCGATATCGCGGGCTGGCGCTGGCTGTTTGCGATGGAAGGTATCCCGGCCATTATTCTCGGCTGTCTGGTACTGTTATGCCTGCCGGATACGCCAAACCATGCCTCCTGGCTGAGTGCGGACGAGAAAAAGTGGCTGAACACGACGTTAGAACAAGAGAAGGGGAGCGCAGACGTAGGGAAACATCACTCATGGGCCAGTGCCCTCAGGAACAAAGTGGTATTGCTATTGAGTCTGGTGTGGTTCTTGCAGGCATTTTGCTCAATTGGTATTACGCTCTTCCTGCCATTAATTATTAAAAGTGTGGCTACCGCACAGAGCAATTTTGTTATTAGCGTTTTGTCGGCCATTCCTTTTGCTTTTGCCGCTCTGTTTATGTACGTGAATGGACGTCATTCGGATCTGACCAAAGAGCGCTCACTGCATCTGGGCGTGCCGTTAATTATTTCCGGCTTACTGCTGGCCGCGTCGATATACACCAGTAATCTCTTTATTGCCTATATTATGCTGGTATTGACCGTTGGTTTTAACTTCGCACTGACCCCAATATTCTGGGCGGTAACGACTGAAAAATTAGCGGGTGTCGCTGCAGCGGCTTCTATCGCTTTCATTAATGCTATTGCCAACTTTGCCGGTCTGGGATTGCCGCCATTGCTGGGAAAAATTAAGGACGTCACCGGCAGTTTCCATTATGGTTTATTGATCATTGCTACGGCATTGGTTATCGGCGGCATCGTCGGTATCTATGTCGGTCGCCCGTCCAAAATAATGGCGAGAACATCGTCAGAATCATCGTTATCGCAACACTAAGGTCTCATTATGAAGAATACTGCGGTTAAACAGAAAGTATTGAAACAGGCATCGCTGCCAGATCTGTTGAATGAACAACTGAACGCGCTATACGATGTGTATGAATACAACGACATGGCCGCCGGGGAGTTTGACCGGTTGGCCGCAGAGTTTCGTGTCGTAATCACCAACGGCGAAGCCGTGGTTAGTCGCGAATTTATGGCGCAGCTACCTAACCTTGAACTTATCAGCGATTTTGGTGTGGGCTATGACGGTATTGATGTTGCCGCAGCAAGAGAGCGTGGGATCGCCGTGACCCATACCCCCGGCGTATTGACGGATGATGTTGCCGACCTGGCCATAGGGTTGATGCTGGCAACGTCACGCCAGATCCCCGGAGCACAACGCTTTATCGAACAAGGGGGATGGCAGAAGGGCGGTTACCCGTGGACCCGTAAAGTTTCAGGGGCGCGGTTAGGCATTATTGGCATGGGGCGTATTGGGCGGACTATCGCCAAACGCGCTGCTGCATTTGATATGTCGATCGCCTATACGGATCGCGCCGCACTTGCCGACATGGATCACACCTTCCATGCAACATTGCTATCGCTGGCCGAGGCGAGTGATTTTCTGGTGGTCTGTACCAACGGAGGTGCTGAAACCCGCGGCCTCGTTAACCGCGATGTATTGAATGCTCTGGGCGCGGAAGGCATTCTGATTAATATTTCCCGTGGATCGGTAGTTGATGAGCGGGCGCTGATTGAAGCCATCGAAGAGGGGACACTCGGGGGAGCCGGTCTGGATGTTTTCACCGACGAACCGCACGTCCCGCACGCATTGTTACACCGGGCAAATGTGGTGGTCACACCGCATATGGCCAGTGCTACCTGGGCGACGCGCAAAGAGATGTCGCGTCTGGTGCTGGAAAATGTCAACGCCTATTTTGCTGGCGAGCCGTTGGTTACACCGATTCCGTAGTAATCGAGTGAAGATGTATTCTGCCTTTAAATCAAAGCGTGGCGTTAAGCCGCGCTTCACCGAAATCTTCAATATCCTCCCACCCATCGCAGCCCGCAATAACAGCACACAAGGTTAAAAACAAAATATCGATAAGCGAGTCGGTAATCTTTGCCGACTGACGCGGTTCTTGAATATTGGAGAAATAGTGCGTGAACGAATCAAAACTCATGGAATGTGCCTGATAAACCACTATCAGATCATAAACATCACTTCAAATCAATCATCCAGGCTTGTACAAAATATGTTCGTGATCTTGCCCTGCATCAGTACAACTGGCAGCAACGTCCCTTGTTATCGATAAAAGATGCTGTCGCTCCGGTTGCGCAGGCTGCGGTGCAGGCCGTTGTTATGGCGCTACAGGGCATGAGCGGTAGTCTGGATATACTTGATGGCGAAAAGGGATTTTGGCGCATGATCGGCTCAGACCGGTTCGCTCAGGAAATTCTTACGCATTCTCTTGGCAGCCGCTGGTATGTGGATTATGGCAGTTTAAAAACTATCCAACCTGTCGCTGGGTTATCAAACGCGGTGGATTACGAAATGGCGACGTAAAGGCGTAATTAGGTGGGAATAATTTCAGGGAAAGAGCAGAAGGGACAAAGTCATGCTAAACCCCCACTCACTATTAAAAATGGCGGTAAAAAGGTAAAATAGTAAAACTACGATCGTTATTAAATGATATTTATTGCTTTTTATTGAAGATTATTCAGGAGTTATCATGCAACAGCTACCCCATTGTCCGAAATGCAGTTCCGAATACACGTGGCAGGATGGTGAAATGTTTAACTGCCCTGAATGTGGGAATGAGTGGTCTCTGGCAGACAATATAGCGGAGCAGGAAGATGGGCTAGTGGTCAAAGACGCTAATGGTAACCTACTGGCGGACGGTGATACGGTGACGGTGATTAAAGATTTGAAAGTAAAGGGAAGTTCAACGCCGCTGAAAATCGGCACCCGCGTGAAAGGTATTCGTCTGGTGGAAGGCGATCATAATATTGACTGTAAGATCGACGGTTTCGGCCCGATGAAACTGAAATCCGAGTTTGTGAAGAAAAACTGATTCGTAACGCTGATAGGCGCGGCTTTGTCGGTCATCGGCGCGTCGCTTTTTTTCCTCTCTGGCTGGTTTTTTCACGCCAGACAATCCTTTACCATAGCAGGTACTCATTTCTAACCTGCTATAGGGATATCTAATGCGCCATTCGGTTCGCTTGCTTCCTGTGCTCGTTTTACTTTCGGCCTGTAGTAGTCAGCCAGCGCCCCCTCCCGCAGAAACGCCTTCGGGCAACCCTTTTAAGGGCGGCGGTTTTCTGCTGGAGCCCGCACATCGGGCGCATCCCCTAGGCGGCGATTTTGCGGCTAACCCTGCCGCTGCGCAGTTTATCGACAAAATGGTGCGGGAGCACGGTTTCGACCGTCAGCAATTGCATGACGTACTGGCGCAGGCGAAAAGTCTGGATTGGGTGATCCGCCTGATGGACCGGCAAGCCCCGACGTCGCGTCCGCCTTCCGGGCCGAACGGTGCCTGGAATCGTTACCGCAATAAGTTTATTACGCCAGATAATGTGCAGAATGGCGTTGCGTTCTGGAATCAATATCAGGATGCATTACAGCGCGCCCATAATATCTATGGAGTTCCACCTGAAATCATCGTCGGCATCATTGGCGTTGAAACACGGTGGGGCAGGGTGATGGGGAAAACGCGCATTATTGATGCGTTGGCAACGCTGGCGTTTAATTATCCGCGTCGTGCCGAGTATTTTTCGGGCGAACTGGAAACGTTTCTGCTGATGGCGCGCAACGAAGGAAACGATCCGCTTAGTCTGCGCGGCTCTTATGCTGGCGCAATGGGTTATGGTCAATTTATGCCCTCATCCTTTAAGCATTATGCTGTTGACTTTGATGGCGACGGTCATGTCAATTTGTGGGATCCGGTGGATGCGATAGGTAGCGTGGCTAACTACTTTAAAGCGCACGGCTGGGTTGCCGGAGCACCCGTGGCGGTGCAGGCAAATGGTCAGGCTCCACAGTTGGCCCAGGGTTTTACTACCCGCTATTCACTGGCGGAACTTAAGGCCGCAGGCTTGACGCCGCAGCAATCGCTGGCGGGATATCGTGAAGCCAGTCTGCTAAGGCTGGATGTCGGTACGGGCTATCAGTATTGGTTCGGGCTGCCGAACTTCTACACCATTACACGTTACAACCGCAGCACACATTATGCCATGGCCGTATGGCAGCTCGGTGAAGCTGTCAGCCGCGCACGGTCAGGACTGGCAATGTAGCCGAAATAACTTGGCTAACTGTGCGCCCATCGGGGATAGCAGGGTGTCTTTACGCTGAATCAAATAAAAGTGAGCCTTGGGTAAGGGAGTATCTAACTCCAGAACCCGAAGGCGTCCACCCAATATCGGATCCTCGGCGATGTCGCGTGACATAATGCTGATAAAGTCGGTGCGCGCGACCAGGCTCATCGTTGATAGCAGGGTTTCGCAGGTCACGCTGACATGCGGCTGTCGGGGGAGCGTGTTGAACAGATCAAATAGCCGAGTGTAATAGCTACCGCGCGGCGTGGGTAGTACCCATTCATAGTCCATCAAATCATCTAGTTCATGTGCCTTGCGTAGCGGGTGGTCGTTCCTAACCACAATGCAGTATTCTTTTTCCATAAGTTTTTCATATAACAGTTCGTTATCATAGGATGAACCCGAATAGGTATTGATGGTGAAATCCAGCTTACCCTGACGTAGCTCGGCGATCATCGCCACGAGTTGCCCCTCTGTAATGCGCAGTTTGACGCGCGGGTAGAGACGATGAAACCGGTTAATGATATCCGGCATCACGGTATTTACGACGCTAGCGCCAACACCGATGTTTACCCGGCCTGACGCCTGTCCAAGCCGTTGCTGTATGTCTTCACGGGCGACGCGAAGCTCTTCCATCACCAGACTGGCATGATGAAAATAGGCTTCGCCACAGTCGGTTAGCACCACTCCCTGACGGTGACGTAAGAACAGTCGTGTGCCCAGGCAATTCTCTAGTTCCTGAATTGCTTTGGTCAGCGCAGGCTGTGATAGCGATAGATGACGTGCGGCGGCGCGGATGCTGCCATGCCGCGCCACTTCGACAAACGACTGTAATTGATGCAATTTCACATTCTGCGCCATATTGGTTCCACCTCACTCCCTTAATGATAACTATCATTTATCACTAAAAACATCTTGTCATCTTATCCACGATGGTGAGGTTGTGTACATTTTTTTCATTCAAGCTATTTTCTCATCGCTGCCGACGGTGATGAAGAATGCCGCTCCTATAGCGCAGCACAACCCAGTAATAGAGGTAACGTCATGTCAGCAGAGACTCTTTATGCTCATTTAGCGCAGTGCGTGCAGCAATTTTCCCAGCAATGGCGTACCACACGCCGTGATTTACACAAATTTGCCGAATCAGGCTGGGTTGAATTCCGTACCGCGACGCTCGTGGCTGAACAACTGCATCAATTGGGTTATCACCTGACATTAGGACGTGACGCCATTCGGGCAGAATCGCGTATGGGGTTGCCGCCTGAGAGCGTGCTACTGGCACAAGAACAGCGAGCACGGGATCAAGGGGCGTTAGAACAATGGTTACCCTATTTTTCCGGCGGTTTTACCGGGCTGGTGGCGACGTTGGACACGGGACGCAAAGGCCCGGTCATCGGTTATCGTGTGGATATGGATGCCTTGGATCTCAATGAATGTCTCGCGGACGAGCACCGTCCTTTTCGCGACGGTTTCGCATCGTGCAATCCAGGGATGATGCACGCCTGTGGGCATGATGGTCATACGACTATCGGATTGGGATTGGCGCAGGTGCTGATGGCAATGCGCGACCAACTGTGCGGCACGATCAAAATTGTTTTTCAACCCGCGGAAGAGGGGACGCGCGGAGGGAAATCGATGGCCGATGCCGGTGTCGTGGACGACGTAGATTACTTTACCGCGATCCATATTGGTACGGGTGTGCCGCGCGGGCACATCGTGTGCGGCAATGACACCTTTATGGCGACCACTAAGCTGGATGTCACCTATCGTGGAGTGGCGGCCCACTCAGGCGGGCGCCCGGAAGAGGGGCGCAATGCGCTATTGGCTGCCGCGCAGGCCGCGCTGGGGCTACATGCCATCCCGCGTCATAGCGCGGGCAGTTCTCGCATTAATGTCGGTGTGCTACAGGCTGGCACAGGGCGCAACGTGGTGCCTTCACTCGCCACGATGAAGGTGGAAACGCGTGGCGCGACTAATGCGGTTAACGAATTTGTTTATCAACAAGCCTTAAAGGTCATCGAAGGCGCGGCGGTGATGCACGACGTCGAGGTGGATATTGCATTGATGGGCGCGGCGCAAAGCAGTAAACCGAGTCCTGAATGGGTGGCGTTTATTCACCGCCAGGCCGAACAGGTTCAGGGAATAACGCAGGTTATCGATAGTCAGACGGACGCCGCCGGCTCTGAAGATGCCACCTATCTGATGGAACGCGTTAAGGCCTGTGGGGGGTTAGCTTCTTATGTGGTGTTTGGCACGGAGCTGAGTGCGGGGCACCACAACGAAAAATTTGATTTTGACGAAAGCGTAATGGATGTCGCGGTCACGACGCTGGCATTGCTAGCACTCAATATCAATGAGTTCGAGAGATAAATGCAAATAGCGTGGGTCACTTCACCCTGTTTGCCACGCGCGGTTCAATGCTGGCTACTCCGGTAAAGCCGGGGGCTGGCAGCATCATATTGCGGCATCGTGTGAAATCCAGGTCGATATTCACGCCAAGTTAATACGTAAAAAGATAAGACATTTAATTTGCTTTTCAGGCAAAGGTGGCGCTGCGTCGTTCCCGTCGCGCACCCTATAAAAACATTATCGATAACCTCTTATAAAATGAGTACAGGGGAAAAACCATGAGTACGACAGCGGGAAGTGAGCAAATGCCACCTGGCGGATTATTCAAGTGGATTGAACGGGTGGGTAATAAGATTCCCAACCCCTTTCTACTTTTTATCTATTTGATCGCGGTACTGATGATGGCGAGCGCGCTATTCTCCTGGCTGGGATTAAGTGCAACCAACCCTGCTAACGGCGAGGTGGTACGCGTAAAAAATCTACTCAGCGTGGAAGCGCTTCAGTGGATGTTACCGAATGTGATCAAGAACTTCAGTGGGTTTGCCCCGCTGGGTGCTATTTTGGCTTTAGTACTCGGCGCGGGACTGGCGGAGCGAGTGGGGCTGCTACAGGCATTGATGTATAAGATGGCCTCGTATGTCAGTGCCCGCTATGCCAGCTATATGGTGCTGTTTATCGCCTTTTTTAGCCATATTTCCTCCGATGCCGCTCTGGTCGTGATGCCGCCGTTGGGCGCATTGATATTCCTCGCCGTAGGGCGTCACCCGGTCGCGGGGCTGCTGGCGGCCATTGCTGGCGTAGGATCGGGTTTTACCGCGAATATGTTGATCGTGACAACGGATGTCCTCTTATCCGGCCTGAGTACCGAAGCGGCGAAGGTGATCGATCCCGCTGTGCATGTCAGTGTGGTAGATAACTGGTTCTTTATGTCGGCCTCTGTGGTGTTACTGACGGTGGTTGGGGCGCTGTTAACCGATAAGTTTATCGAGCCCCGTTTGCCGCCTTATAAGGGGGAATATAATGCTGCGCTCTCGGTGCTTACACCGGAGCAGAATCGTGGCCTGCGCGCCAGCGGTATTGCTGCGTTAGTGTTTCTCGCACTGGTGGCGCTATTGGTCGTGCCGGAATGGGGGCCGCTGCGCGATCCGGTGTTGCATACCGTCATGCCGTCGCCTTTTATTCGCGGGATCGTGCCCTTAATCATCTTGTTCTTCTTTGCGGTATCCATTCCCTACGGGATCGTAACTAAACAGATAAAAACGCAAAACGATCTGCCGCAACTCATGATCGATCCGATGAAGGGAATGGCAGGTTTTATCGTGATGGTTTTTCCGCTTTCCCAGTTTGTGGCATTCTTCAACTGGAGCAATATGGGTAAATTTATTGCTATTGGTTTGACGGATCTACTGGAAGCAATCGGTATGACGGGGATGCCCGCATTTATCGGGTTGATTTTCCTGTCCGCGTTTCTCTGCATGTTTATCGCCAGCGGCTCGGCAATTTGGTCGATATTAGCGCCGATTTTTGTTCCGATGTTTATGCTATTGGGATTTCATCCCGCCTTTGCGCAGATCGTCTTCCGCGTGGCGGATTCTTCCGTGATCCCCCTCGCGCCGGTATCGCCGTTTTTACCGCTGTTCTTGTCATTTTTACAGCGTTATAACAAAGAGGCTAAACTCGGGACTTATTATTCACTGGTGATCCCTTATCCCATCGTGTTCTTTACCGCTTGGTTACTGCTGCTTATCGTGTGGTATTTATTAGGCCTGCCGATTGGCCCAGGCGTTTATCCACATCTTCCATCATAGCGCCAGCATCGTCCGTCAGCGCGCTAACCGGTGTGCTGACGGCGGTTTATCAGGTGCGCCGTAAAACCCCGTCCTTTGGGGCGGGGAGGATGTCAATGAAACTCCACCCTGTTCCTTCCTTTTTCTTTAGCCTGATAGAGTGCGGCGTCTGCGGCTCCGTAAAGCGCATCGAAACAGGTGTTTTGTGGCGCCCAACTGACGCCGAAGCTAGCGGTAACGCGTCGTTGTGGTAATACGCTGAGCGGTATCTTATTAAGATCCTGATGGAGGCGGTTGGCAAGCGCGACGGCCTGTATGAGCGTATGCTCTTCCAGCAGAATGGTGAACTCTTCGCCGCCGACGCGGCCAATGCTGCTTGTGGTATTCATGATACGCTGCACGCGTGATACCAGATCGCAGATGACAGCGTCGCCAGTAGGATGACCGTAGGTATCGTTCACCTGCTTAAAATGATCGATATCCAGCACGATAATCGCTGCCGAATTGCGTCCCAGGGCGAGGTTTATGCGTTCAATAATCGCGCCACGGTTATACACACCAGTCAGAGGATCGTGATTAGCCTTGTACTCCAGCTCGACCGCCAATTGATTGAGTTGAGCGTTGAGGCGGTTCAGCTCTTTTTCCGCGCGATCGCTGCGTGAAATCAAGCGGTACGATTCTCGCACTAAGCGTTGATAATGGTCGGTTAGTGCCAGCAACGTGTCGCGATAGACTTCTGCCGGCCTTTCTTGTTGATTAGCGATGTTACGCGCAGCAAGCAGAATATCGTATTCCGGTGTAAACAGATCAATTGAGCTCATGGTCATCACTTATAATCATGCTGTGAAAGGTCAGCGCCGGGAAATCGATGTGAAGCTCTTCACCAAATTCTTCCGCAATGTCGTCGTCTTTGTCGTAATACCAATATAAGGCAATTGGTAGTGACAATTCAGCCGCCTGGTTAAGCAGGTTAAATAAACTAAATAGCATCTTGGTGCTGGAACTATTGAAGTAAATCAAGGAAACATGAATTTCGACGTTTGGCAACGTCTCTTCCGGCATCATCGATTCAGCATAGCTCGACAACGCCTGTAAATAGGCCTCAATTTCGGTAAGCAATGGACGGTAAAACGCGGCTGCATTCTCGGGATAAGATTCGCCCGAAAGATAAAGACGGTGTGAGTCAAACTGAAAATCAACGGTCGGGGTACAGGATGTCCCCGCAATATGGAGGTTATTTGGGGTTATTATGGTGTTCATATCAAAGGATTGCCTTCAGGTAGAACGTAGATAGTCCCGTCGCGGCATCGGTTCGGAACGCAAACTGGAGAGGCTCACTGGCATCGCGCGCTACGGTTAACAGCCCCATATCCGCGCCCTTGCTTGATGACGGGCTTTCCTCGCGCAGGGAGACTTTGTAAGCGAACCGAATTTCATCTAACGTCATCACACGTAGTGGCTCAAGACGTCCTCGTAGCGTTTCAACATCATCGGGGTGTACTGGATTTGCGCATGACAAGAAGTATTTGCCATTTTCGTAACCCAGACATACGGAGCCATGGCGTACCTCGGTGGGATTGTCGAGCGCGGTTAACGGTATAGCGGAATAGCGTGTAATGTTCTGCACCATTTCGACGAAGGTGGAAAACAATCGGCGGCGGAGATTCGCTGGAAGCTGCTTTTTTTCTAACTGTAGCCGCATGGTTTCGGCCAGTGAACTAATAATATTCTGTGAAAAATAGCCGACGTAATATAACGCGATGTCGGGTTGGTGCGAGGGTGGAAAGTACTCGGTATAGTTGATCGTTGGCATCATTCTCTCTACCTGGTTAAATAACAGTCGAACAATGTCGGAAGCCCCAAAATGTCAAATCATCTCGCCGGGTCTGATCGCCCTGATAGATTTTATGTACCGAGAGGAGCTGATTGGCGAGCTCACTCATCGGCTGATTTTGATAGTGGCGGAGATGTTCCTCTAACCGGCGTTTACCAAACATAATCCTACGTTCTCCGCCGATTTGATCTGTCAATCCATCCGTGGTGGTGAAAAATATATCGTTGTCCTGTATGGGCAGTTCATAACTTGACCACTGGTAATCATAAGGCGTTTCGGTATAGCCGATCCCCATACGATCGCACTGGAGAGGCATGAGTTGCCCGGTGTTGCGTTGCAGCATGAATGCTGGCATCCTCGCTCCGGAAAACGTCAGCGTGTTGCGCGTCATGTCATAAAACACCATCATGGCATCGCAGCCGTCGTTAGAGATCGAGAGCTGATCGGCTTCACTGCGCTGCCCGAGAGTGTCTTTAATGTGGCGGTTGATCGCTTGTAATAACTGTGCTGGCAGCATCGGCCCACACTGAGTGAGCGACTGTTCCAGTGCCGAAGAAAAAATCAAGGTCATGAAGGCGCCGGGCACGCCATGTCCTGTACAGTCGGCGACGACAGCGAGCCAGCCATGTGGATAGGTTTTGAATGCATAATAATCGCCGCCGACACAGTCTCGAGGCTCCCAGGCTAAACACCAGTCGGTAAGTGTTTGCGACATAGTCTGCGTTGACGCCGTCAGCATCGCGGCCTGAATGACGCTAGCGTATTCGATGCTCTGCATAATCTGTTGATGTTGGCGCAGATGCATATCAGAGACGGCTTTGATGAGATCAATGCCTAATCCTATACCAATATAACGCCCATTTTCGGTGATCATGAAACCGTCCGTCAGGGATTTATCACCGGTAATGACGGTTTGATTCGCCACATCATGTAATGGCGCTAGCGCATCGACAATCAGCGGATTTTTATCCATAAATGCGATGCAGCTCTTTTTGTCATACAGTTCACGATAAAAAGGACGTGACATCTGCGAAAGAAAAATGTGGCGGTTGATTAAGCCGAAAGGACGCCCTTCTTCCACAACTGGTAGGCTGACCCACTCTTTATTTTGATTAAACAACTGCAAAACGGTGGCATTGTCGGCATCAGGAGAAACATTGGGCAGAGGTATGCACAGATCTCGCGCTATCGGCGTACCCCGGATGTGTGATCTGGTATGGGTGATGGGTGAAGAAACCATGGTTAATATATGGGCAAATTTATTTTTAAGTAAAAATATCTAACCTTGATGAACAAATGATGACAACTGCCGTCACGCTTTAAGGTGCGGGGATTACGATCTTCTTACTGTCTGCGCCAGCAATAATTCGGCAGACCGCACTTAGAAAAATGCGGTCTGCCGTCGTTGATGCGCCAGAACCCCAGAGGGGAACGCGTTTAGCGGTAGATGGTGATAAGCGAATTACAGCCGTTTAATGTTTGAACGGCTGACCTTACAGTTTTTGGTGTCCCATTTTTCGCCATGTTTAGGGGATTCGCCCTGACCTTTTTGTACGCCAGTGAACTCTTCGCACACCTTAGGTTTACCCGGTTTATAGTCCTTAATGCGCAGGCTGCGAATTTCAGCAACATCGCCAAAGTTACGGTTCACGCCAGCGATGCTGTCGATGGTGCCGTCTACGGTAGCGCTGATGATGGTGAGGTTACGCGGGCCGCCATTATTGGTGCAATTACCACAGGATCGCCACAGCTTGCCGTGTTGACCCGTCAGCGTGAAGTTGCCTTGTACGATGGTGAGGCTGTTTTTCGAATTATGTTGCAGTACTTTATCCGGCTTGCCGCCAGGGCCGTTAGTCGTGTTGTGGGCAATGCCGCCGACGATGGTCATGGTTTTACCGTTGTTGGTCGCCGCGTCTTCACAGATATCTTCCCAGACAACATTCTCAATACGGCAATTGCCTGATTTACAGTGGATTCCGTCGGAACCGCCCTTTGCTGAGATACGCAGGTTCTTAATATTGGCATTTTCCAGTGTGATAACCGGAGGTTGCTTATCGCTGTCGCCTTTACAACTCAGGCCCAGCGTTTTGCCGCCGCAATCAACCGTTTTATTTTTAATGACCGCGCCAGCCTTACATTCAGAGCTGGCAGCTTTAAGTGAAGCGGCACGTAACGATACCGGTTCCAGCTCCGGATTGGTCGGCGCAGCGTTAGACTTCAAGACGCGGTTATTAGTGCTAACGGTATCGACCCAATACCAATAGTCCGACTTCGGATTAGCGGTTACATCCATAAATGTTCTGTCGGTGGCATTGAGTTCGGCAATCTTCTGGCTAGTAGCCGGGTTGTTATTGTTGCTGCGATACACATCCTGGCGCACCACATTGCCAGCATCGGTAGACCAGCTTAAATAGGTGGCATTATCTTTTTTCAGTAGCATCAGCATGGTGTCGTCAGCCTGCACCTGAAAAGAAAAAGCAGCAGTACATAAAAATATCGGCGTTAAATACTTAAACATAGGTTTTCCTTGTAAGTTAAACAGATATTTTTCTCTTTATTCTTTTGACCAAAATAAAGAGTGTGTTCTGGCGCATCAAAGGAAGTATATCGTGAGAATAAAAGAATGAATCATAAATTGGCGGAATTATTGAGATCGATCAGGTTATTAAAATAAAAATATTGACTGTGTCCATTAATGTTATGTTTTCTTATTGTATTATTATTTAATTATTAATCGTGAATTGATATGACTGCATATATTATCATGATTAATAATGAATATTAATGGCATAAGAATTGTATCATTTATATTTTTATTTCATGCGCGATGATGTTCTGTTGTTACGTTATGTTGATGCGCCATTTACTTTTTTGATGGTATTTTAATCGCGCATAAAATGTAGTGTCTTTTTCTAAAAAGACATGTTTATGTAAATGGAATTTTTATTAATCTACATATGCATGTGCGACAATTTTTCGTTTCTATAAAGGCGCTTCATCTTTCTTATTCTTCTGCGAAGTAGGAGATGGAGGCGTTGTTCCTTTACGTCACGGTAAAATTGCGGATGTCTATAAGGTAAGGTTTGACATGGAATATCTATCAGGTAAGCGAGTTTTTTCATTCTCCGTAGGGCTTATTGGTCTATTTAGCGCATCAGCATTTGCCTCGGATTCCCGGACGGTAACGGAGCCGAAAGCTCCGGCTACCTGCGCCGTGGTTAAAGCCGGTAGCGACACGGCCACCGGGGCCATTCAAAAAGCTCTGAATAATTGCAGTCAAGGAAAAGCGGTAAGATTGAGCGCGGGAAGTTCGTCCATTTTCCTCAGTGGCCCGCTCACGCTGCCTTCGGGGGTGAGTCTGCTGATTGATAACGGCGTCACGCTACGCGCGATCAATAATGCCAAGGCGTTTGAAAATGCCCCCTCATCCTGTGGTGTCGTCGATAAAAATGGTAAAGGTTGTTATGCGTTTATCACCGCGACAAGCACGACAGGTAGCGGTATTTACGGGCCGGGCACCATTGATGGTCAAGGTGGTGTAAAGCTTCAGGATAAAAAGGTGAGCTGGTGGGATTTAGCCGCCGACGCCAAAGTGAAGAAGTTAAAGCAAAATACGCCCAGATTGATTCAGATTAATAAGAGCAAAAATTTCACGTTATATAACGTCTCGCTAATTAACTCGCCAAATTTCCACGTCGTATTTAGCGATGGTGATGGTTTTACCGCCTGGAAAACGACGATAAACACGCCGTCCAATGCCAGAAATACCGATGGCATCGATCCGATGTCGTCAAAGAATGTCACTATTGCCCACAGTAAAATTTCGACGGGTGATGATAACGTGGCGATCAAAGCGTACAAAGGACGTCCTGAAACACGCAATATTTCTATTCTGCATAACGAATTCGGGACGGGGCACGGGATGTCGATCGGCAGTGAAACGATGGGCGTTTACAATGTGACCGTTGATGATTTGACGATGAACGGCACCACGAATGGGTTGCGCATTAAAAGTGATAAGTCTGCTGCCGGGGTGGTAAATGGCATTCGGTATAACCATGTTGTCATGAAGAATGTGAAGAAACCCATTGTGATTGATACCGTGTATGAGAAAAAATCAGGAAATAATGTTCCCGACTGGAGCGACATTACGTTTAACGATGTGACATCGCAAACCAAAGGCGTGGTGGTGCTCAACGGCGAAAATGCGAAAAAGCCGATAGTCGTCACAATGAAAAATGTTAATCTGACCCGCGACACTACATGGCAGATCAACAACGTCAAGGTTAATAAGTAACATAGTTAGACTCTGGCTTTATTTATAATAGCGCGAGAATCTTCAGGGTTTTCGCGCTAAGTGTTTTGTTTCCTCCGAGAAGTCACTTCCCTCTTTACCGATTTTATCGGTATGATTCAGCCACGACAAAGTAAGCAATCACCCCATCATTTTAGCTAGCCGACATCATTTGAATGGTGGATGCGCCGATGTGCATATCGTCAGAAGTATGATGGGGCGGGTGATACAGAAAATAAGGATCCGTCATTATATGACACAGCCCATTTTTATCGTTGGTGCCAGAGGTTGTGGAAAAACCACTGTTGGACATCAACTGGCGCAGACATTGGGGTATGACTTTGTCGATACCGACCAGTTTATGCAGCAGACGACCCATATGACAGTGGCTGATATTGTTGCACAGGAAGGGTGGCATGGGTTCCGCCAGCGCGAAAGTCTGGTGCTACAGCAGGTTACTGCCAGCCGTAGCATTATCGCAACAGGCGGCGGTATGGTGCTTGCGGAAGCGAATCGGCGTTTTATGCATGATAATGGCATCGTGATTTATCTCCATGCTGGGGCAGAACTGTTGGCTCAGCGTTTGGAGGAAAACCCTCAGGATCACCAGCGTCCCACATTGACCGGCCGCCCCATCGCAGAGGAAATGGCCGAGGTGCTGGCCGCGCGTGAGGCGCTTTATCGCGGCGTCGCACATCATGTCATTGATGCGTCGCAGACGCCGGAAGCAATTGTGGCTAGCGTGCTAAACGCGTTACGCCTGTCGGCTGCGTAAGTAAAGGATAACCAGATAAGCTAAACCCACGTGAGTTGACGTCCGAATTGCGCATTTTTAAGGAATAAATCGTGACAGCGGCTCTGGTCTCCTTTTAATATGAATTTTCTACGTTTTTTGACGACAGGTGCCGCAGCTATGCTGAATGTGAATGAGTATTTTGCAGGGAAAGTGAAGTCAATCGGTTTTGAAGGCGACGGCATTGGCCGCGCGAGTATTGGCGTGATGGAGGCGGGAGAATACACGTTTGGAACCGGGCAGCCGGAAGAGATGACGGTGATCACCGGGGCGTTACAAGTGCTGTTACCTGGATCGCCAGACTGGCAGGTTTTCGCCCCCGGCGAAACGTTTTTTGTTCCAGGGAAAAGCGAATTTAATTTACGGGTAGTGGAGCCAACCGCCTACCTGTGCAAATATTTGTAACCTCTCTTTTTCTCTTACTCTACGTAAAGTGGTTTTTTCGTTATCGCGGAATGCCACTTTTATTTCCTCGTTATTTCCCAAACCCGTGAGCGGTCACCTTATCTTCTATTAATAGAATGGCTTATTCGTTATGTTAATACATTGCTATGATGTGGTTGATTAATAGTACAATGAATAAAGCGGTTTTTATTAAGAATTATCCCTGACTTGTTAATGCCCAGTAAATAATGTACCTTGTTAATAATATTTTGTTATATCTGAAAAGTTTTTCCCACCTAATATTTTTATTATCTTGGTATTAAATTCTGGATTGATCGACTAATTGTGAAATTTGTGACTTTATTTTAACTATGAACCAGTTAAATATAGTAATTAATTTGTCGCTTTTCGGGATGAACGGCATCTGAAGCGGCTCGCGATGCTCAAGTTTTATTTTGTTACGCCGTTATGAAGAGTATGGACACTCTATATAAAGAGTCTTTTTTATGCTGAAAACAACGCGTTCCCGCATTCTTGCGGCCTGTTCGATCATTGTTGTATTTTCCCTAGTTATTAATACTTTTTTAAATTACACCATAGCGAATAATACCAATAAGGAAGCTATCCAGAATACGCTGGATGCCGTAGCGATAAGCCACAGTATCGCGGTTAGCGACTGGGTGGCGTCTAAAACGCAGATGATTGCCGCGCTGCACGATCGCGCCATAAAGGATGAGGATCCGATCCCATTATTTAAGCAGATTGCGGCATCCGGCGGTTTTATTAATGTTTACATGGGTTACGCCAATGGGACAGCCAAATTTTCTGAGCCTGAGGGTATTCCGAACGATTATAACCCGACCATCAGACCTTGGTATCAGCAGGCCGTTAAAGAAGGTAAGCCTTTAGTGACGGAGCCTTATATTGATGCGGGGACGCATAAGCTGGTGGTTTCCTTTGCTGCTCCTGTGCTGGACGGCACGACGGTGAAAGGCGTTGTCGGCGGCGATGTCACGATGGAAAGCGTGATTGAAAACGTTAAAGCGATCAAACCGAGCCCAAGCAGTTTCGGCGTATTGCTTGATCGTAACGGAACGATCATCGCACATCCAGATGAAAATCTGACGCTGAAAAATATTACCGAGATTGCTCCCAATATTAATCTGGATGAGGCGCTCTCAGCCAGCAACGCCCAAGAGGTTGATTTTTCCGGTTCGGCTAAACTGGTGCTGGCAAAGCCGATTACGGGAACGAACTGGTTCATGCTGGTCGTGGTTGATAAAACTGAGGCGACAGCGGGAATGCGTTCCCTACTGTCTACCTCGGTCATTACGCTGGTTTCTATCGCGCTGCTGGGGACGTTGGTGATTGGCTTTATTATTACGTCAGCGCTCAAACGATTGTTACAAATTCGTGATGCGATGGATGATATTAGCAATGGTAATAACGATCTGACCCAGCGTTTACCGGATGAAGGGCATGATGAGGTCGCCCAGATTGCCCGTTCCTTTAATATTTTTGTCGATAAGATCAGCCAGGTCATCATGCAAATCCGCGACATCAGCGCCTCGCTTCAGATGGCGGCGGATGAGATTTCAGCGGGGAATAACGATCTCTCAGCGCGTACTGAGTCTGCGGCGTCGAGCATCCAGCAAACGGCGGCCTCTCTGGAAGAAATTTCTGCCGCAGTGACGCAGTCGGCTGGGTCGGCGCAGCAAGTTAACGCCAAAGCGCTACTGCTGTCGCAAGATGCCGGGACGGGAGGGCAGGTTGTCTCCGACGTCATTGTCACGATGGAAGATATCGTCGTCGCATCTGGAAAAATCGGGGATATCATTGGCGTGATCGATGGCATAGCATTTCAGACTAACATTTTAGCGCTTAACGCAGCGGTAGAGGCGGCGCGGGCAGGCGAGCAGGGCCGGGGCTTCGCCGTTGTTGCGGGAGAGGTGCGTAATCTGGCACAACGTAGCGCGCAGGCAGCGAAAGAAATTAAAGAGCTGATTGAGGCAACGGTTTCAAGTGTGACATCCGGATCGGTGCAAGTACGCCAGGCAAGTGACAAGATGAATGAAATTGTCGGTGGCGTTTCCACGGTGAGCACGGTGATGTCTGAAATCACACATGCGGCGGATGAGCAAATGCGCGGCATCAATGAGATCAATAAGGCGGTCGCGCAATTAGATTCGATGGTGCAACAAAACGCCGCACTGGTACAAGAATCGGCGGCCGCGTCGGGGGCATTGCAGTCCCAAGCCGAAGAATTGAATGCCGTAGTTGGCGCGTTCCGAGTCTAAGTTCCGCTGCCGTATCGGTATGAGCCCGCATCCCGTTAGCGGGTCATACCCAGGCGTATTAACGTTGGGCTTCGCCGCCCAACGCCTCAATCAGGTTGGCGATCAATGCCGCTAGTTCGCTGGTCATCAAAATGAAATCAGCATCAAACCGTTGGGCAAAATCATCCCGGTCGATATCATCGTTCTGTTCACGCAATGTGTCAGAGAATTTCAACCGTTTTAGTGAACCGTCCTCGGACAAAACCAGTTGAATGCGTTCCTGCCAGTCCAGCGCCAGCTTGGTGACGACTTTTCCTGCTTCAATATGTACGGCGATTTCATCGCAGACCAAATCCTGTTTTTTACAGCGGATAACCCCACCGTCTTCCAGGATTGCCTGCAATTCTGCCTCATCCTGTAGTGTAAACCCGGCGGGTGGTTCGCCTGAGCGCACCCATTCGGTTAGCGTTAGCTCAATAGGCGTTTCCATAGTCAGCGGCACCACCGGCAACGATCCCAGCGTTTTGCGTAGTAGCGCCAGCGTATCCTCTGCTTTTTTTGCGCTGGCGGCATCGACCATAATCAAACCATTTACCGTATCGATCCACAGCCAAATCTGGCTAAAACGGCTGAACGCGCGTGGAAGAAGGCTATGCAGCACTTCGTCCTTTAGTGAATCCTTTTCGGTTTTTTTGAGCTTACGATGCTGTTCGGCTTCCAGACGTTCGATTTTGGCCTGAAGCGTTTGCTTGATAACCGGAGACGGCAGAATCTTTTCTTCTTTGCGGGCGCAAATGACAATTTGCCCATTAACGGCGTGCGTTAATGCATCGCTATGGGAGCCCATTGGCGAAACCCAACCCGTTTTCATCATATCCTGGCTACCGCACGGACTAAATGCGAAGGCATTGAGGCGTTTTTCCAGCTCATCTATAGATAAACCGTTACCCTTGGACAGCGTGCTGTCCTGGCTTAGGCGGTAAATCATTACGTTTTTAAACCACAACATGGTGTTATCCCTGACTGGGCGCGCTGGTTGGCACGCGGGTTTGCAATATTGCGCGCATGATAACGAATTCGAAACCGTAATGTAGAATAAAAATGCCGGGAGTCAGCGGAATTCTCACCACGTTTTGAAGACGGATCACGGTCTATACGGCGTAGTGTGACGCTAACCGGCTGATACCCAATCCGTTAACTTTCTGTACGTTGATTTGCACGGGAATGCGTTCTTTCATGGCTTCAATATGGCTAATGACGCCGATAGTTTTCCCGGATGCATTCAGGTTATCCAGCGCATCCAGCGCAATATCCAGCGTCTCGGCATCCAGCGTGCCAAAGCCTTCATCCAAAAAGAGCGAGTCAATGCTGGTTTTATGACTAACCAGATCGGATAACGCCAGCGCCAGCGCCAGGCTGACCAGAAAACTCTCACCGCCGGATAGCGTTTTGGTGTCGCGTTCGGCATCAGCCTGCCAGGTATCCATCACCAATAATTCCAGTTCGCCGCCGGGCTTACGTTTTAGCTGGTAACGCTCGTGCAGGCGTGCAAGCTGGAGATTGGCGAGATAAATCAGATGGTCCAACGTCAACCCCTGAGCAAACTTGCGGAATTTATCCCCTTTACTGGATCCGATTAACGAATTTAACGTTTCCCAGTCATCATACCGTTGCTGGCTTTGGGCGATCTCATTGAGCAAGGTTTGTTGGCTCTGGCGCTGTAGCCGATCGTCAGCCAATTGGCGTTGAAGTTCACCCTGTTGTCGCAGATTGGTTTTCAGCGTTTCATCCTGCGTCACCAACCGTTGCTGTATCGCTTCTTGCGTGATGTCTTCCGTCAGAGAGGCTGGTCGTTTTTGTTGCTGTTCAAGGAGCGCCTGTTCAGCCTGCTGCCGCAGCGCCGTTGCCTGCTGCAAGTGCTGATACAGTGTTTCCTTAAGTTCCTGCAATGTCTGGCGTTCCTGTTCATCAAGCAGCGCATCGAGAAAGGTGGTTTCATCAATGAAAGTGCTTTGCTGCAACGCCAGAGTAAAGCGTTCGGCCGCACTCTCATGCTGGCGTGTACACTGGTCATATTGCTGCTGCGTGCTAGCCAGCTCTCCCGTCAGACGGCTTAACGCCGTTTCGGTTTGCTGTCGAGCTGATAGGGCTAGCCTCAGCGCATCGTCGTACTGCTGGCTGGCTCGCTGTAGCTGTTCGCGCACGGTGGCGATTTGTCTGTCCCCGAACAATGCCTGCCGCGCCTGTTGGTTTGCACTGAGCAACGCAAGGTGCTGTTCCAACTGCTGTTGCTGCGTTTGGCATTGCTGTTTTGCTTCGGTCACGTTGTGATTCAGATGCTGTAGGTCGCTTTCCAACGTGGCTAACAGAGGAATTAAGCGAGATTGCTCCTGCTCTTTGGTTTTCCAGTCTTGCCATTCTCTGTCACGCTGAGCCAGCCAGCCATCCTGTGTGTCAGCGTCTGGCAAAAGAAGCCCCACCGTTGTCAGCGTCTGCGTGATGTCCTGAGTATGTTGTGCGATCTGCTGATGCACGTTTTGCAGTGATTGATCGATCTCTTGTTGCGTAACGCTTAGCGAGGATTGCTGCTGGATATTCAACGCGATCTTCTGCTCGAGTTCTCGCTGTAATGCCTCTGCGGCAGTCAGTAAATCCTTACTTTCCTGCCACTGTTTTTGCAATTGCTCGCGTGCGGCAATCTGCTGTCGAATGGCCTGTTCTTCGGCTTCACGCTCTGTAAGCCAGACGGCTATTTCGTCCTGCTGTTCCAGCGAGTAGGTAACTTGTAAGCGCTCACTGACATCTTGCCATTGTTGCAGCAGAGCCTGATGCTCGCTATCGCATTGAGCAAGCTCCAATTGCAGCTGTTCCCGCTGCTGTAAGCGTGCGTTCAGCTCAGCAGTGGTGTTTGCCAGCGCGATGGTTAACTGGTTCACCTCCTGTTGTAGTGCCGTCAGACGCCGTTGCGTTTCAGACGGTTGCAATGCCTGATAGCGCTCGATGGCGGGGTGCTCCGTTGAGCCGCATAGCGGGCACGCCTCTCCCGCCTGTAGCCGCTGGCGTTCGGCTTCCAGCTTAACAATATGCATTTCCTGCCGATATATCGTTTCCAAATCGGCCAGACGCTCGCTGCGTTGCTGATGTTCAGACTGCTGCTGTTTCTGCAATATTTCTAACTGGTCGATATGGTCTTGTGTCTCAACGAGTTTGGCGAGATGTTGCTGCTTGCTCACCTGAAGGCGCTGGTATTGGTCGCTGACGGTGGCGAGTTGCCGACATATAGCCTGCTGATCCATGAGCTGATTAAAGCGCTGGTACAGAGCGGAAAGTGGCTGGTGCGCATCCTGAAGTTGCCGCGTTTCATCATGTTGAGTGAACAGCTGGCGCACAGCATTAACGGCCTTTTGTTGCTCACGCAACTGTATCGCCAGCTTGTCGGCTTCTTGCTGCCATGCCGTCGACTCTGCCATATGCTGTGCCTGTTTGTGGTTCAGCTTTTGTCGATCGTCCTGCAACTGGCGCAACTGGCGAAATTGGGTACGCCATAGCGGTAACAGCTCTCCCCATTGCTGGTGATGTGCGTGTTGCTGGCGATAAGATTGGATCTGTTCAAGCTGCCGCTTAGCTTGCCGTTGTTCTGCGGCGACCTGTGTTTGTTTAGACTCGTTGGCGTGCAGGCGAGCCTGCGTTTTTGCCAGTTCATCCTGCCGCTGGTTTTTTTGCTGTTCCAGCATAGCAATGCGCTGGTCAAGCGGCACGACCTGCTCGTTGATCAAACGCTCTTGTTCCTGCCGCTCTCGTTTATGTTTGCTAACGTCTTGCTCCGCCTTTTCCTCCTGCTGGCGCAGAGTAGTTAACTCACTTTGCTTATCGGCCAGCGATCGGGACAAGTGCTCAATCCGCTGGGCGAGTGCCAGAGACTCCTGACGGTAGCGCTCTTTTTCCTGATGTAGCGGTCTCAGTTTTTCTGCCGGTTCGTTGTTGGCTAATTTGTCGAGCTGCGATCTGGCCTGCTGGATGGCGGATTCGGCGCGCGTATGTTGCGCCTGCGCATGCGTTACCCTCGTTTGCTGCAGCGTCAGTTGCTCAAACCAGCGCAGCGCAGTCAGTGTTTGCTCACGTTCGGCGTTGCGCTGTTGCTCCTGTTGCGTCAGTTCGGCAAGCTGATTTTCTATCTGCTGGCGTTGTTCATCGCTCAATAATTGAATACTGAGTGCGCGCGTCTGTAACGTGTTCAATGCGACGCTGGCTTGTTTGTGCTTGTCATAAACGCGTTCGGAAATCAGGCCGTAGATATCTGTACCCGTTAATTCTTCCAGAAGTGCCGCCCTATCGTCCGCCTTAGCGTTGAGGAAGGCGGCAAATTGTCCCTGCGATAACATCATAGATCGCGTAAAGCGGCCGAAATCCAACCCGGTGAGCTGTGTGATCATGTCTTTTTTGTCATTCAGCTTTTCACACAGAATTTTACCGCCTTCAATAAGCGCGAGTTCGGCCTTGGGAGACTGTAAGTTGCCATCAGGCGCATTTCTTGCCCTACGTTGGCTCCAGAAGGCACGATATCCGACGCCTTTGACCTCAAATTCGACCTCGGCAAGGCATTCTGCGGTGTTACGCGTCATCAAATCATTCTGGCTGGCGGAAAGCAGCCCAAGGCGTGGCGTCTCGTGGTATAACGCCAGACAAATGGCGTCGAGTAGCGTCGTTTTCCCGGCGCCTGTCGGGCCGGTAATGGCGAATAGAGCGTTGCTGGAAAAAGGCTCCTGCGTGAAATCGATCTTCCATTCGCCTTTCAACGCGTTAAGGTTTTTTAAGCGCAGGCTGAGAATTTTCATTCGGCAGCCTCGCTATTTTCTAATTCGTTAATAACCTGATTAAACAGCGTGCGCATGCGCTGTTGGCAACCATTTTCCAGGTCGGCCTCCATTGCCAGACGACGTTCAAAAACGTCATAAACACTTAATTCATTCAGCGTTTCCTTATCCTGTCGGATAATCGCCTGCATACGTTGTTCACGTGCGCGCCGGAGTCGAAGCACCTCGACAGGCAAGCCCTCGGTCATGGCCTGAATGCGTTTCTGCATGTCGCTCAGGTAATCCTGCGTGTTGAGTTCGATATCCAGCCATACCGGTTTATCCCCTTGATAGGTTTTGAAAGCGGTGAGCCGCTGCTCAATGTCGCGCAGACTGCCTTTCATCAACAGCATCGGCTGGGTCACGGGGATTGGCAGGGTATCTATCTGTATCCGTGGCGGTGTTTTCGACAAATCATCGGCGGTGAAGCTGACCAGACAGACTGATTTCTCACTGTTGAGTTCATCAAAACTGAGCGGGATGGGGGAACCGCTGTAGCGAATATGCTCACTTTGGGTTACGCGTTGCGGCCGATGAATATGGCCAAGCGCGATATAATCTGCGGGAGGGAAAGCCTGGGCAGGGAAAGCATCGAGCGTGCCAATATAGATGTCACGCACAGATTCGGAGGCGGTCGCGCCAATGGTCGTCAGGTGCCCGGTTGCAATAATCGGTAGCGGCAGGCCGAGTTCATCACGTTTTTGGCAAGCCAGTTGGTAACTGCGCTGGTAGTGCGTCGTAATCGCTTCCTGAAGCGCGAACTGTTTTTCATCGCCTGATTGCCCGGCTTTGCTAGTGAGCACATCTCGTGGACGCAAATAAGGAATTGCGCAGAGCAGGGCGCCGGGTTGATGCTGACGGTTTTCCAGTAACAGCACCTGTTGAGCGGGATCATCACTGGCGCTGGCAACGACCTGCGTATTCAGGCAGGCCAGTACATCACGGGATTCGTTTAACATCGCCACCGAGTCATGGTTTCCACCGAGAATGACAAGCTGGCAGCCTGTTCGCTGTAGTTCAACGACAAAGCGATAGTACATTTCTCGCGCATAGCTAGGGGGGGAACCGTTATCAAAAATATCCCCCGCGACGATAACAGCGTCGACTTCATGTTGAACCACCTGGGCAATGAGCCAGTGCAGGAAAGCCTGATGTTCCGCGGCGCGGCTTTTGGAATAAAAATATTGTCCTAAATGCCAATCGGCGGTGTGGATAATGCGCATTGGGCTCTCTCAATATTTATACGATAGGCATTGTCATTATTCATTATGCGAATTGCGAATAAGGAAACGCCTATCTCGTCGCGATAGTGATCTGTCATCGTCATGCTACGATTATATAGAGCAAGGGTGATGGCTGTCGCGCGGGGAATTGAGCGTTTGCAATGCGGCTCGAAAAACAGGATGTCTAGGGTGCAATAGCCTACAATGAGAGGTCAGGCGTTTTTCATAAATCTGTCATAAAACTGACGCATAATGCCTCCGCCTGCTAACAGCGACGATGATTAACGACAGGATTAACGATGGCAAAACGCATATTAGTCGTGGAAGATGAAGCACCAATCCGTGAAATGGTTTGCTTTGTACTGGAGCAAAATGGCTATCAGCCAGTTGAAGCTGAAGATTATGACAGCGCGGTAACGCAGTTGTCGGAACCCTTTCCTGATTTGGTGCTATTAGACTGGATGCTGCCGGGTGGTTCGGGCTTGCAATTTATCAAGCATATGAAGCGGGAGGCGCTGACGCGTGATATTCCGGTGATGATGTTGACCGCCCGCGGTGAGGAAGAGGACCGTGTGCGCGGGCTGGAAGTCGGCGCGGATGATTATATTACCAAGCCGTTTTCGCCCAAAGAGTTGGTTGCACGCATCAAAGCGGTTATGCGCCGCATTTCGCCGATGGCGGTGGAAGATGTGATCGAAATGCGTGGATTAAGCCTCGATCCTTCCTCGCATCGCGTGACGACCGAAGAGCTTGCGTTGGACATGGGGCCGACGGAATTTAAATTGCTGCATTTTTTTATGACACACCCCGAGCGTGTTTATAGTCGGGAACAGTTGCTCAATCATGTGTGGGGCACTAACGTTTATGTAGAAGATCGAACCGTCGATGTCCATATTCGTCGCCTGCGTAAAGCGCTGGAAACCAGCGGGCATGACAAAATGGTGCAAACCGTTCGGGGAACGGGTTACCGTTTTTCAACGCGTTACTGAGGTGGTATTCACCGGAGAAATGTTAACGTGCTAGAGCGTTTATCCTGGAAAAGGCTAGCATTGGAGCTGGCTTTTTTTTGTTTGCCTGCGGTGCTACTGGGGCTGATTTTTGGCTATCTGCCCTGGTTCCTGCTGGTCGCCGTACTGAGCCTGCTCTGCTGGAATTTTTATAACCAGTTGAAACTATCCCATTGGCTGTGGGTCGATCGCAGTATGACGCCGCCGCCCGGCCGTTGGAGCTGGGAGCCGCTGTTTTACGGCCTTTATCAGATGCAATTACGTAATCGCCGCCGTCGCCGCGAACTGGCGCTTTTAATCAAACGATTCCGTAGCGGTGCCGAATCTTTACCCGATGCCGTGGTAATGACTACCGAAGACGGGACCATCTTTTGGTGTAATCATCTGGCGCAGCATCTGTTAAGTTTCCGTTGGCCGGAGGATAACGGTCAAAATATTCTTAACTTATTACGTTATCCCGACTTTACCAATTACATGAAGGCGCAGGATTTTAGCCGCCCTCTCACACTGCAATTGAATAATTCCCACCATGTTGAATTTCGCATAATGCCGTATTCCGCAGGGCAGTTACTGATGGTGGTACGCGATGTTACGCAAATGCACCAGCTTGAAGGCGCCAGACGTAACTTTTTCGCTAATGTCAGTCATGAGCTGCGAACGCCGCTTACGGTGCTGCAAGGGTATTTGGAAATGATGCAGGAAGATACGTTGGATGCGGCGTTGCGAGGGAAAGCGTTGAGTACGATGCAGGAGCAGACTCGGCGGATGGACGGATTAGTTAAACAACTGCTAACGTTATCCCGTATTGAGGCGGCTACGGCGATTGATCTAAATGAAAAAGTAGATATTCCGCTGATATTGCGCGTATTGCAACGAGAAGCGCAGACGCTGAGCCAGGGACGCCATGAGATAGTCTTCCGCGTAAATGAAAACCTTCGCGTGTTTGGCAATGAAGAACAACTCCGTAGCGCCGTATCCAATCTGGTCTATAACGCCGTTAACCATACTCCAGAAGGGACGCATATCGAAGTGTGTTGGCAGAAGGTTCCGCAGGGGGCGCAGTTTCAGGTTAGCGATAACGGGCCGGGAATTGCGGCCGAGCATTTACCACGCCTAACAGAACGCTTTTACCGGGTTGACAAAGCGCGTTCACGGCAGACCGGTGGCAGCGGGCTGGGGCTGGCAATTGTTAAACACGCGCTCAGCCACCATGATTCCCGTCTGGAAATCATGAGCGAGGATGGTTTGGGAGCGCGATTTGTCTTTACCCTGCCGAACCCGTTGATTGTACCGACCTCTCTGGCCGAGAATACGACAAAATCTTCGGCCTGACGGAAAATAGTATTGATGAGACTCGCCATTCGTATTGCTGGCGCTTGGCTACTGCTGATCGGCGCGTTTTGTTTTGCTCAGCCTCGCCAGATGCTGGCGGGGAATCTATCCAGCGCGGGATCGGATACGCTGGCTAATCTCATGACGTTCTGGGCGGCTGATTTCAACCAGCACTACCCAAACGTGAATTTACAGATTCAGGCCGCTGGGTCATCTTCCGCGCCAACGTCTCTGGCATCGGGAGCGGCGCAACTTGGGCCGATGAGCCGGGCGATGAAAGCCAGTGAAATCGAGGCATTTGTCCGACACTATGGTTATCCACCCTTGGCTGTGCCGGTAGCGATGGATGCGCTGGTTGTGTTGGTTAATCAGGATAACCCACTACCTGGGCTGAATGTTTCACAGTTGGATGCAATCTTTTCCATTACGCAGCGCTGCGGCCACCACCAGCCGATAAAATTCTGGGGCGACCTCGGCTTGCACGGCAGTTGGCAACGGCGCGCGTTACTGCGCTATGGACGAAATTCAGCGTCGGGAACCTATGGCTTTTTCAAACAAAGGGCGCTTTGCAGCGGTGATTTTCTTCCGCAAGTGAATGAGTTGCCCGGATCGTCCTCTGTCGTGCAGGCCGTTGCCGCCTCAACCGAGGCTATTGGCTACGCCAGCGTGGGCTTTCGCGCGAGTGGAGTCAGGATGGTACCTCTGGCGGTGGAAGGGCACGATTATATCTTCCCCTCAACTGAAAATATCCGCAGTGGTTTATATCCCTACACCCGCTATCTCTACATCTATGTGAATAAGGCACCCGGCCAGGCGCTGGATGCGCTGGTGGCGGCTTTTTTAGATCGCGTGCTCTCTGAAACGGGGCAGTCGCTGGTCAGCCAGGATGGTTACCTGCCATTGCCGGAGGCCGTGCGGCATCAGGCGCGACAGCAGATTGGCTTGCTGAAATAATGTCGTCGCCTGTCCGTATATGACCATACTTAACCTTAAATGAATTTTATTCATGTTACATGAGCATTCTTCAATTGCCCTGATCAGGGTTACATGACAGGATAGCGACAAATTCAGACGTCCAGATGGCTAAATAGATGTATGATGTAACAATCATTCTGGATGATTATTTCATATAGAAACCATTTTCCAGTGTGCGTTTTTCTTGAAGAAGCGTGCGGGCAATAGTTCAGGAGCAATACATGGCAACCCATTCATTCCCTTTTCGTGCCGAAATCGTCGGCAGTTTTCTCCGTCCAGCGGCCATCAAGCAGGCTCGCATTCAGCATCAGGCAGGCGAGATTGACGACATCACTCTGCGTAATATCGAAGATCGTGAGATTTTGCGCGTAGTGGAAAAGCAACGTGAAGCGGGCTTGCAGGTGGTTACCGATGGTGAATTTCGTCGAGCCTGGTGGCACTTCGATTTCTTCGCCGATTTACATGGCGTAGAACGTTACGAAGCTGAACACGGTATCCAATTCAACGGTATTCAAACCAAATCCCATGCCATTCGCGTTGTGGATAAAGTCCGTTTTAACGCCCAACATCCCATGCTCGATCATTTCCGCTATCTGAAGAGTATTTCAGGGGATGCCGTCGCCAAGATGACGATTCCTAGTCCGAGCGTGATGCATTTTCGCGGTGGACGCAAAGCGATTGATGCAACGGTTTATCCCGATCTGGCCGACTATTTTGATGATCTGGCGCAAACCTGGCGCGATGCGATTCACGCCTTTTATGATGCTGGCTGCCGTTTCCTGCAATTGGATGATACCGTATGGGCCTATCTCTGTTCAGACGATCAAAAGCGTCAGATGCGTGAACGTGGTGATGATCCGGCGCAATTAGCGCGCACGTATGCCGATGTCCTGAATAAAGCCTTGGCGGATAAACCCGCTGATTTGGTTATTGGTTTACATGTTTGCCGGGGTAATTTCCGATCAACCTGGATTTCCGAAGGCGGATATGAACCCGTGGCGGAAATTCTGTTTGGCGAAGTGAACGTCGATGCGTTTTTCCTGGAATACGATAGCGAAAGAGCGGGTGGGTTTGAGCCGCTGCGTTTTGTGAAGCCGGGTCATCAGCAGGTGGTGTTGGGGCTGATCACCACCAAGACGGGTGAACTGGAAGATGCCGATGTGGTTCAGGCGCGTATTGAGGAAGCCACTAAGTATGTTGATATCAACCAGCTTTGTCTGAGCCCGCAGTGTGGTTTTGCCTCAACGGAAGAAGGGAATAGTCTGACCGAAGAGCAGCAGTGGAATAAGTTGAAACTTGTTGTGGATATTGCGCATCGCGTGTGGGGGTAAAGCGCGTCACGTCGCGTTTGCCTGTCGATGATAAAAGGCCGGATCTCAGGATTCGGCCTTAATTTTTATTTTACGTAGAGCCCTAATGGGATAGGGTCTTATCCTGATCGCTATCTATCTTATCCTGAGCAATGCGCTTAATGGTTGAAAAGCGCATGCCGCTACGGCATTGAACTCTTTTTTTGCAAAAAACATCGATAAATGCATAAATCGTGTGATACGCAAACCACATTTAGCAGAATTTTATTCTAGCATTTCTATAAAATGCGGGCTGATATCTTGGTTTTAGGATCATCGCTTGTCTTTTAACGCTACAGAAGTTTTACTTATGCCCCTATATCGCTGTGCAAAATAACGCCTCTATGCGACTTGCCCTTTATACGTCGCCAGCGTGTTGATCGTTGTGCTTTTCGATTACCTATGTATGGGCCGATTTGTGGCAACAATACGCGACACAGCTTCTTTTTACCGATTTGATACAGGCATTACGACATCGCTATGAGTCATCGTTTAACGTCCAAAGATATTATGGCATTAGGTTTTATGACCTTTGCTTTATTCGTAGGCGCGGGGAATATTATTTTCCCGCCGATGGTGGGAGCGCAAGCGGGAGAACAGGTTTGGACGGCAGCGATAGGCTTCCTGCTTACGGCGGTGGGTTTGCCCGTGCTGACCGTGATCGCGCTAGCCCGGGTTGGCGGCGGTGTTGAAGCGCTGAGCTCGCCGATGGGTAAAAAAGCGGGTTTAGTTTTGGCTACGGTGTGCTATTTGGCCGTGGGGCCGCTGTTTGCGACGCCGCGCACCGCAACGGTATCGTTTGAAGTCGGTCTGGCGCCTTTAGTCGGCAACACCGCGTCTCCGCTGTTGATTTATAGCCTGATTTATTTCGCCATTGTTATTGCGATATCCCTGTATCCAGGCAAATTGCTGGATACAGTAGGTCATGTACTCGCGCCATTGAAAATTCTGGCGCTGGCGGTGCTGGGGATAGCGGCAGTATTGTGGCCTGCCGGTTCGCCGATCCCTGCGTCTGAGGCGTATGAGCATTTGCCGTTTTCCACCGGTTTCGTCAACGGTTATCTGACGATGGATACACTGGGTGCGATGGTCTTTGGTATTGTGATCGTAAACGCCGCCCGATCTCGTGGCGTGACAAGCCCAGGGTTACTGACGCGTTACACCGTTTGGGCGGGATTAATTGCCGGTGTCGGTTTGACGCTGGTCTATTTAAGTCTTTTTCGGCTTGGCTCAGTCAGCGGTGAACTCGTGCCGCAGGCGCAAAACGGCGCTGAAATTCTTCACGCTTACGTGCAACACACCTTTGGCAATATGGGCAGCAGTTTTCTGGCGTTGCTAATTTTCATCGCATGTCTGGTGACGGCGGTGGGGCTAACCTGTGCCTGTGCCGAATTCTTTGCACAATATCTACCGCTGTCCTATCGCACGCTGGTATGGGTATTAGGCGCATTTTCTATGGTGGTATCCAATTTGGGCTTAAGCCATCTGATCCAGCTCTCTATTCCTGTACTTACGGCAATTTATCCGCCGTGTATCATTCTGGTGTTATTGAGCTTTACGCTACGTTGGTGGAATAGTGCTTCTCGTATTGTGGCGCCTGTGATGTTAGTCAGTCTGTTATTTGGCATGATCGATGGTATAAAGTCGTCGACTTTCAAATCACTATTGCCAGAGTGGGGCCTTAACCTGCCACTCAGTGAACAAGGATTGGCCTGGTTGCCGCCATCGCTGCTAGTTTTGTTGGTTGTAGTGATTTATGACAGACAATGCGGTCGCCGGGACGTGGCGGTACATCAGTCATAGCGTTTTCTCACTGCGCCGAGGCTGTTTGATGCCGTATTGTTCAAGTGTCATGTTGGATTTCTGTACCACAGGCAGAGGCCTGTGGTTTTTCTTTTTGTCCTATTTTTTTTGTCTAAGACAGGGTTTGCTTATCAATGGAACAACCATCCTCAACGCTCAAGCGTGGGTTAAGCACGCGGCATATTCGTTTTATCGCTTTAGGCTCTGCGATTGGAACCGGCCTGTTTTATGGTTCCGCTAATGCGATCCAAATGGCCGGTCCCAGCGTGTTGTTGGCTTATCTGATCGGTGGCGTGGTTGCGTACATTATCATGCGCGCGCTGGGCGAAATGTCGGTACACAATCCGCAATCTAGCTCGTTTTCTCGCTATGCTCAGGATTATCTAGGGCCTTTGGCGGGCTATATCACCGGTTGGACTTACTGTTTTGAGATGCTGATCGTCGCCATTGCCGATGTTACCGCATTCGGTATCTATATGGGGGTCTGGTTTCCTGCCGTGCCGCATTGGGTATGGGTTTTGAGCGTGGTGCTCATCATTGGCGCGATTAATCTGATGAATGTGAAAGCCTTTGGTGAGTTGGAGTTCTGGCTCTCTTTCTTCAAGGTCGCCACCATTATCATTATGATTGTCGCCGGTATCGGTATCATCATTTGGGGAATTGGCAATGGCGGCCAACCTACCGGTATTCATAACCTGTGGAGTCATGGCGGGTTCTTCAGTAACGGCGTGATGGGGATGATTTTATCGTTGCAACTGGTGATGTTTGCCTATGGCGGCGTGGAGATCATCGGGATCACCGCCGGTGAAGCGAAAGAGCCGCATAAATCTATCCCGCGAGCGATTAACTCAGTGCCATGGCGGATTCTGGTGTTCTATGTCGGGACGCTGTTTGTGATTATGTCCATTTACCCGTGGAATCAGGTCGGGACGAATGGCAGCCCATTCGTATTGACATTCCAGCATATGGGGATCACGGCGGCGGCGGGTATCCTGAATTTTGTGGTGATTACCGCGTCGCTATCTGCGATTAACAGCGATGTGTTTGGTGTCGGGCGCATGTTGCATGGCATGGCGCAACAGGGTCATGCACCTAGGGTGTTTAGTCGCGTTTCCAAACGCGGTATTCCATGGGTAACGGTGGTCGTGATGATGACTGCGCTGCTCGTGGCGGTGTATCTGAATTACATTATGCCCGGCAAAGTGTTTCTGGTGATCGCTTCACTGGCAACGTTTGCCACCGTGTGGGTGTGGATCATGATTCTACTTTCCCAGATTGCGTTTCGCCGCCGTTTGAACCCGAATGAAGTTAAGGCACTGGCATTCCCGCTGCGCGGCGGTATTGCCACGTCGATATGTGGCATTATCTTCCTTCTTTTTATCATCGGCCTGATTGGCTATTTCCCGGATACTCGCGTGTCGCTGTATGTCGGTATTATCTGGATAGCGCTGCTTTTGGTGGGCTATGTCTGGAAGAGGAAACGTCAGAACGCGGTGACTATACAGAATTAAACTCGTCGCTTGCTATTAGAAGAAGCGAGGTTGCTGACAAAGTCCGCAGAGCGGGAGTAACGGATAGATCGTAAAGACGCTGTGAATACGCCCATGGTCGCTCGGCCTGCGCAGATATGAATCTCATCCCTGAGATTCACCCCTTTCAGGGCCGTCGCAAGCGACGTTCAAAAATGTTCCTGACGTTTTTGTCCCTGGCGCAAACGCTTTATTCTTCTATTCCGTTACTCCCGTTTTCATTCGGTATCAGCCGCTTTCGTTCCTTTGCATGAGATATTACGCTTTCTGCGCCGTCATTTGCTGCGCCATTACTCGCATATCGTGACCGGTTGGCGTCTGATGAATACGCAGACCAAACTCCGGCAGAACCGCAAAGATGTGGTCGAAGATATCGGACTGAATGCCTTCGTACTCGACCCAGGCGGTCGTGTTGGTAAACGCATAGACTTCCAGCGGCACCCCCTCTGAGGTTGGCGCAAGTTGCCGTACCATCAGCGTCATTCCTTTATGGATCCCTGGATGAGCGCGTAAGTAAGCCTGAAGATAGGCGCGGAAAGTGCCTAGATTGGTCAGACGCCGACCATTCAGCGGCGATGCCAAATCGGCGGCAGCCTGTGCGTTGTGCCGTTCCAATTCACTCTTTTTGTTATGAATGTAAGGCGATAGGAGGGTGCTCCGTAGTAGCCGCGCCTGCTCATCTTCCGTCATAAAATGAACGCTAGTGGTATCAATATTAATACTTCGCTTAATACGTCGACCTCCTGATTCTGACATCGAACGCCAGTTTTTGAAGGAATCGGATACCAGTGCGTAAGTGGGAATGGTGGTGACAGTATTGTCCCAGTTTTTCACTTTTACCGTAGTCAGCCCGATGTCAATCACCGCGCCGTCAGCGCCGTATTTCGGCATTTCGAGCCAGTCTCCCAGCGCTAACATATCATTAGCGGAGAGTTGGATACCGGCCACCAAACCTAAAATCGGATCTTTGAAGACCAACATTAGTACGGCGGCCATCGCACCTAAACCACTAATGAGAATCAGCGGCGATTTTCCGATAAGCAGAGACACGACCATGATACTGATGATGATGCTGGCAATCAGTTTCAAACTCTGAAAAATACCGCGTAACGGCAATTGGGCGGCGACTTGGGTACGGGCAGAAATACTTAGCAGAACGTCGAGTAGCGAAAACAGCGACAGCAGGGCAAAAAACATGATCCAAACTTGGGAGCAGATGATGAGTGCTTCTCGAGTTTCACTCTGCGAGGGAAGCCACACAACGACCTGAATATTGAGGATCACCCCTTGTAGTAAGAAAGCCAGTCGGTTGAATAAGTTATGTTGCGTTAGCGCCTGTTTCCACGCGCGTCCTCCCGTTTTTCCTGGCTTATTGAGCGAACGTAGCACAATTCGTTTCAAAACGACCTGATGTAAAATCAGATGAATCACGGCAGAAATGAGCAATATCAGCCCAAGAACAATCAGTAATGCAATGAGACTGGCGTGCTGTATCCCAGCCTCTCTTAGCCATAGCGCGAGGTTTTGTTGCATGCATTCTCCTTGTATTCCGATGAATCTGTCGTGTCGTGATGCGATGTGGCGTTAAGGCTAAGGATTTCGTGCCGCGAGTCAACATTTTGTATTTTCTGGCATAGCAGCGGAAGGATGAATGTAGAGGGTAATGAGAAAATAACGCGAAAAAAAAGCCAACCGCGATTCGGCTGACTTAATGGCTATAAATCATTTATGCCAGCAAACCGTTGATTACAGCTTGTCTGCGTTTTCAGACAGGTATTTTGCTACGCCATCGGGTGACGCACCCATACCAGATTTACCTTTTTCCCACTGTGCCGGGCACACTTCGCCGTGCTCTTCGTGGAATTGCAGTGCATCAACGGTACGTAGCATTTCATCGATGTTACGGCCCAGCGGCAGATCGTTGACAACCTGATGACGAACGATGCCATTTTTGTCGATAAGGAAAGATCCGCGTAGTGCAACACCCGCTTCAGGATGTTCGATGCCATAGGCTTTCTGGATTTCGCGCTTAACGTCCGCGACCATCGCGTATTGGACTTCGCCAATGCCGCCTTTTTCCACAGGGGTTTTGCGCCATGCGTTGTGAACGAATTCGGAATCGAAAGAGACGCCAACAACTTCTACACCACGTTTTTTGAATTCGGCATAGCGGTGATCGAATGCAATCAGTTCCGATGGGCAAACGAAGGTGAAGTCCATTGGCCAGAAGAAGACTACGGCAGCTTTACCGTTAATGTGTTTCTTTAGGTTGAAATTTTCGACAATTTCGCCATTACCCAAAACGGCGGCGGCGGTGAAGTCTGGAGCTTGACGAGTTACCAGGACCATAATTACTCCTGTAGATTACAATTAGTGATAAGAAGTGGAAAACCGTAATAAGTATAGGGGCTCTACCTAAGGGAATACAGGCGAAGAGGCCAATCAATAAGATAGGTTACACCTATTAATCTCATTGTTATTTCCTTTCAATAGAGGCCAGCAATCTTTTTAGCGGAAAGCGCCCTTTTTGGAAAGAACACTATACCACGTAGTAAAATTGAACATACGTCAGTTTACAGCTGATGTGTTTTGGCTAGCTGCATCATCCGCGGATAAAACTGCCAGAAGAGCGTTTCAAATTGGTGATAGTGGTGCTCAATATCCTGAAACGAACCGGATAACGTAGCCAGTTTCGGACGACGCACCGACATTCTGTGCAGCACATCGGCGATAAACGGCAGCTCTGCGTAACGTGTCATCCAGCGTTCCGGCCACAGATAGCGATTTAGGTTCTGGAAGTGTTCGGGGGTTTGCGCCAGATGGGGCTCTATTTGCCGTTGCGCGCTATCGATAAACGTTTGTAGAGGTGTTTCCGGCACTAACTGGATCCAGTGGCGAGAAAGGTAGTGATCCCATAAGACATCCAATGAAATAGGGGCGACACGACGGAATTCATCGCTGAAATACCGTCGCGCCTGTTTGATCTCTGGCAGGCTATCAGTTAGTGAGTCAACGCGTCGGTGTAGGCGGATACCCGCAACGATGTCGTCAGCGTAGCGATCCTGCGGGTTACCGCGCACAAAGTCTGCCATTAAATTACCTAGCAGAGAACTGTCGGCCAGCGTGGCTAGATGGAGGTGAGCAAGAAAATTCATGGCGGTAGTATAGCTATTTCTTCCTTTATTAGGCACCCCATCTTCTCTGGGCGTGCGCTTATCTCTTGCAGCCATGTGCTCGCGGCTCTAGACTAGGCCGCCCATTTTTGATGTGTTAACAGCTAAGTGAATGACCATGCGTGTTGCCGATTTTTCGTTTGAGCTTCCTGAATCGTTGATTGCCCATTACCCACAAGCGGAACGCAGCGGTTGCCGATTGTTATCGCTGGATGGGCCGACTGGAAACCTGACGCACGGCGTGTTTACCGATTTGCTGGATATGCTGTCTCCGGGCGACCTGCTGGTGTTCAACAACACGCGCGTTATTCCGGCTCGCCTCTTTGGTCGCAAAGCCAGTGGCGGCAAGTTGGAAGTGCTGGTGGAGCGTGTTTTGGACGATCATCGGGTGCTGGCGCACGTTCGGGCGTCGAAAGCGCCAAAACCGGGCACGGAACTGTTGTTGGGCGATGATGAAAGCGTTAGGGCCACGATGGCCGCGCGTCATGATGCGTTATTTGAGCTGCATTTCGATGATTCCCGCGATGTGCTGACCATTCTGAATGACATCGGTCACATGCCTTTGCCGCCTTATATCGACAGACCCGATGAGGATGCCGACCGTGAGCTTTATCAAACGGTTTATAGTCAGCGTCCGGGGGCAGTCGCGGCGCCGACGGCAGGTTTACATTTTGATGAACCGATGCTGGCAGCGCTGCGCGAGAAGGGCATCGAAATGGCATTTGTCACGCTGCATGTGGGAGCGGGGACTTTCCAGCCGGTGCGCGTAGAGACGATCGAAGATCACATCATGCACGCCGAATATGCCGAAGTGCCGCAGGACGTTGTCGATGCCGTGCTGGCGTGTAAGGCGCGCGGGAATCGTGTAGTAGCCGTTGGCACGACTTCGGTACGCTCACTGGAAAGTGCCGCACAGGCCAGCCAGAACGCACCGATCGCGCCGTTCTTTGGTGATACCAACATTTTTATCTATCCAGGTTATCACTACCGCATAATCGATGCGCTGGTAACCAATTTCCATTTGCCCGAATCGACCCTCATCATGCTGGTGTCGGCCTTTGCTGGCTATCAGAATACGATGGCGGCCTACCGTGAAGCGGTAGCAGAGCAGTATCGTTTTTTCAGTTACGGCGATGCGATGTTTATTACGCGTAACACGCTGGCTGAGCAAGAAAAAGTGGGATAAGCCCTGTTTTCTGTGCAATAGCGATGTCGCAGACTACGTTCTGTCAGGCATTAATACACATTACTATCAGACTGTCTTTCTGATGCAGGAGAGCAAGTGAAGTACGAATTACAAACTACGGACGGCCGCGCGCGACGTGGCAGATTGATTTTTGAACGTGGCGTGGTGGAAACGCCGGCTTTTATGCCCGTAGGCACGTACGGCACGGTGAAAGGGATGACGCCGGAAGAGGTCAAGGATACTGGCGCGCAAATCTTGCTTGGTAACACCTTCCATTTATGGCTGCGTCCCGGCCAGGAAGTCATGAAGCGGCACGGCGATCTACACGATTTCATGCAATGGCATGGCCCGATTCTGACGGATTCCGGCGGATTTCAGGTGTTTAGCCTTGGTGATATTCGCAATATTACCGAACAGGGCGTGCATTTCCGTAACCCGATTAATGGAGACGCGATTTTTCTTAGTCCGGAAAAATCGATGGAGATTCAATACGATCTCGGTTCCGATATCGTGATGATCTTTGATGAATGTACTCCCTATCCTGCCGATTGGGATTACGCAAAGCGTTCTATGGAGATGTCGCTACGTTGGGCGAAACGCAGCCGCCAGCGTTTTGACGAATTACAGAATAAAAATGCGCTGTTTGGCATTATTCAAGGAAGTGTTTACGAAGATTTACGCGATGTATCGGTAAAAGGGCTGGTAGACATTGGCTTTGATGGGTACGCTGTGGGCGGCTTAGCCGTGGGTGAACCTAAAGAAGATATGCACCGTATTCTGGAACACGTTTGTCCGCAGATCCCCGCCGATAAACCACGCTATTTGATGGGTGTTGGTAAGCCGGAAGATTTGGTTGAAGGCGTTCGGCGCGGTATCGATATGTTTGACTGTGTTATGCCAACACGCAACGCCCGTAACGGACATCTTTTCGTGACGGATGGCGTGGTGAAAATCCGTAATGCAAAGTATAAAGACGATGTGAGTTCGTTGGATGAACACTGTGATTGCTACACGTGTCGCAATTATAGTCGTGCCTACTTGCATCATCTTGACCGTTGCAACGAAATACTCGGAGCGCGGCTCAATACCATTCATAATTTACGTTATTATCAGCGTTTAATGGCGGGTTTACGTCAGGCCATTGAAGAGGGTAAATTAGAGCACTTTGTGGTGGATTTTTATCAGCGGATGGGCAAACCCATTCCGCCGCTTGCTGAAAAAATGTTGCCGTGAGTCGTTGATAGCCCGTTTAAATGGCTGTTTTGTAACAACAGCATGTTGCTGTGAAGCGTTTTCACGATGGTAAAGTTGATAATTTATCTGTTTGATAGCTTATCTTTTGACAAAAAAGAGGATATTTAAATGAGTTTTTTCATCTCCGATGCTGTAGCTGCAACAGGCGCTCCGGCACAGGGAAGCCCGTACTCTCTGGTTATTATGCTGGCCGTTTTTGGTCTGATTTTTTACTTTATGATCCTGCGTCCCCAGCAAAAACGTGCCAAAGAGCACAAAAAGTTAATGGATTCCATTAGCAAAGGCGATGAGGTGTTAACGACCGGTGGTTTAGTAGGCCGTGTGACTAAAGTGTCCGAAACGGGCTATATTGCGATTGCGTTGAATGAAACCAATGAAGTGGTTATTAAACGCGATTTCGTGGCTGCCGTGCTGCCGAAGGGCACGATTAAGGCCCTGTAATTTCCGATTTTCCCAAAGGGAACTGCCGTGTTAAATCGTTATCCTTTGTGGAAGTACCTGATGCTGGTCGTGGTGTTATTAGTCGGCCTGCTCTATGCGCTTCCTAACCTATATGGTGAGGATCCGGCGGTACAAGTCACTGGCGCGCGCGGAATCGCCGCCAGTGAAACGACGCTGATCCAAGTCCAGAATGTCTTAAAAGAACAAAATATTGCCAGCAAGTCGATTGCATTAGAAAACGGTGCAATTCTGGCTCGTTTCTCTAACCCTGATATTCAGATTCGTGCGCGCGAAGCGCTTGTTAATGCGCTAGGCGAAAAATTTGTCGTCGCGCTTAACCTTGCTCCTGCCACGCCAACCTGGCTGCGGTTGCTGGGGGCCGAGCCGATGAAATTAGGGCTTGACCTGCGCGGAGGTGTCCACTTCCTGATGGAAGTCGATATGGATACGGCGCTGGGTAAGTTGCAAGAACAAACCCTGGACACATTGCGCAGCGATCTGCGTGAGAAGAACATTCCTTATGCTTCCGTGCGCAAGATTGATAATTACGGCGTCGAAATCCGTTTTCGTGATGCGCAAGCGCGTGATGCCGGTATTAGCTATCTAACGCCTCGGCACCGTAATCTGGTGCTTAGCAGCAGCGGTAGCAACCTGCTACGTGCTGTGATGTCTGATGAACGCCTGCGTGAAGCTCGCCAGTACGCGGTACAGCAGAACATTAATATCCTGCGTAATCGAGTCAACCAACTGGGCGTGGCTGAACCGCTGGTACAGCGTCAGGGTGCCGATCGTATCGTTGTTGAGCTACCGGGTATTCAGGACACGGCGCGTGCGAAAGAAATTCTTGGCGCAACCGCGACGCTGGAGTTCCGTCTGGTCAATACCGATGTTGATGCGACGGCGGCGGCAAATGGTCGTGTACCGGGCGATTCCGAAGTGAAGAACATGCGTGATGGTTCCCCCGTTGTGTTGTTTAAACGCGTGATTCTGACGGGCGACCATATCACCGATTCCACATCCAGTATGGATGAATACAATCGCCCACAGGTGAATATTTCTCTGGATGGCGCGGGTGGCAACACCATGTCCAACTTCACCAAAGATAGCATCGGTAAGTTGATGGCGACGCTGTTTGTGGAATATAAGGACAGCGGTAAGAAAGACGCGGCGGGCCGCGCCGTGCTAGAAAAACATGAAGAAGTTATCAACGTGGCGACAATCCAGTCGCGACTGGGTAACAGTTTTCGTATTACCGGTATTGATAACCCGAACGAGGCGCGTCAGCTTGCGCTATTGCTGCGAGCCGGTGCGCTGATAGCGCCAATCCAAATTGTGGAAGAGCGTACTATTGGGCCAACGCTGGGGATGCAAAATATTACTCAGGGGTTGGAAGCCTGCTTATGGGGTTTGATCGCATCGATTCTCTTTATGGTCTTCTTCTATAAAAAGTTTGGTGTTATCGCGACCAGTGCGCTAATCGCCAACCTGGTGTTGATTGTCGGTGTGATGTCGCTATTGCCGGGGGCAACACTGACCATGCCGGGGATCGCGGGTATCGTCCTTACGCTGGCGGTTGCCGTGGATGCTAACGTCTTGATTAACGAACGTATCAAGGAAGAACTCAGTAATGGCCGTACCGTGCAACAGGCCATTCATGAGGGCTATAAGGGTGCATTCAGTTCCATCGTTGATGCGAACGTCACCACGTTGATTAAAGTTATTATCCTGTATGCGGTGGGCACCGGTTCTATTAAAGGGTTTGCTATTACCACTGCGATTGGGATTGCAACCTCAATGTTTACGGCGATCGTCGGTACTCGTGCCATCGTTAACCTGCTTTACGGCGGTAAACGCATCAACAAGCTGTCTATCTGAGGAGTGCGTTGTGGCACAGGAATACAACATTGAACAACTTAATCATGGACGTAAAGTCTATGATTTCATGCGCTGGGACACATTGGCATTTGTGATTTCCGGTCTATTGCTGATTATCTCAATTGCGATCATAGGCGTTAAAGGTTTTAACTGGGGCCTTGATTTTACCGGTGGTACCGTCATCGAGATTAATCTTGAGACGCCTATCGATCTCGATACCCTGCGCAGCTCGTTGGAAACCTCTGGGTTTGCAGAGCCGCAGGTGCAGAATTTCGGTAGCAGCCGTGACGTGATGGTGCGCGTGCCTCCTGTCTCGGGCAATGAGAACGAAGCGCTTGGTAACAAAGTCTTGAAGGTGGTGAATGATACTTTTCAGCAGCATGCAACGGTAAAGCGTATCGAGTTTGTAGGGCCAAGTGTGGGAAGCGATTTAGCACAGGCAGGCGCCTTAGCACTGTTTTCTGCGCTGATTGCTATCCTCATCTACATCGGTTTTCGTTTTGAATGGCGAATGGCACTGGGGACGGTGCTGGCCTTGGCGCATGACGTGATCATCACTGTCGGTCTTCTATCTCTGTTCTATGTTGAGATCGACCTGACGATTATTGCCTCTCTGATGTCAGTTATTGGCTATTCACTCAATGATAAAATCGTTGTGTCTGACCGTATTCGTGAGAATTTCCGTAAGATTCGTCGCGGTACACCTTACGAAATTACCAACATTTCTCTGACACAAACGTTACATCGTACCATCATCACGTCAGCGACCACGCTGGCGATGATCTTGATTCTGATGTTCTTTGGCGGGGCATTGTTACATGGGTTCTCGTTGACGATGTTTATCGGCGTCATCATCGGTACTATCTCTTCCATCTATGTTTCTTCTGCTCTGGCGTTGAAACTGGGTATGAAACGTGAACACCTTCTGATTCAGAAAGTAGAAAAGGAAGGCGCGGATCAACCGTCGATATTGCCTTGATTAACTAAACATGAATCTGAAAAAACCCGCGGCAACGCGGGTTTTTTATTGTCAGTATAGGACGATGCATAACTAAGGGGTGTCAGTAGCGGCAATAGGAGGTGGACTTTGTATTTTCTCCACTTGATGTACACGAATGAATCCAAGCTCTTGAGGAGAGAGGCCACTCAAGCGTAATTCGATTAGCGCTTCAGCTTTTGGTAACAGTGTAGGTGAAACAATAAAAGATTGCGTTTGTACGCTGCTGGCCAAAGGCTTACCGTTCACAGGATCGAGGCTTCCCCAGTCAAGTTGCGCCCTAAAGGCTGGTAACCCTGGCGCATCAAGAATATGAATATACAGCAGTGCGCGGGTCCCATTCGCTTCAGTTTCAATGTTGCGTAACGCTATGCTGAGTTGACCAATACGACTTTCCAGCAACGCACTGGTTTGCGCGGCAGGCAATAAATAGGCTCCAGATGTTGAATGGGCGTTCAACGTATTCTGTTGTTCTAACGCTGTGGCCTGGTTGTTCAACGTGTGTAATTGTTGATTTAACTGCCCGAGCCGCTCCTGTAATTCTGGCATCTGATGTTGTTCGGCGCATCCGGTAAGTAAGACCAAAACTGATAGCAAGGCCAATATGTCATAGCGGGTTCTCATGTCTGTGGTTCCCCTTTCCGATAATCTGCTCATTGATCCGTTGATTACTCAATCAGAGTTTAGCTGTGATTAAAACTACGTCATAGGTAAAACCGTTTTTTTCAACCCGTAGTCGTATAAGATGCGAACCGCTTCGCAACCGGAGTCTGGGGTTTTTGGTGAGTCCGGTATTTCAGGGTAAACTATCTGTATGTTAAGAATTCCTGGTCAGGATACATCATGCATTGTCCGTTTTGTTCCGCCGTTGATACCAAAGTTATTGATTCCCGACTGGTCGGCGAAGGTTCGCAAGTACGTCGTCGTCGACAGTGTCTGGTTTGTCATGAGCGTTTCACCACCTTTGAAGTGGCCGAGTTGGTGATGCCGCGCGTCATCAAAAGTAACGAAGTTCGCGAACCCTTTAATGAAGATAAATTACGTAGCGGTATGTTGAAAGCGCTGGAAAAAAGGCCGGTGAGCTCTGATGATGTCGAAATGGCGATTAACCACATAAAATCTCATCTGCGCGCGACGGGAGAACGGGAAGTGACCACCAAAATGGTGGGGAATCTGGTGATGGAAGCCTTAAGAAAACTCGATAAAGTGGCTTATATCCGTTTTGCGTCGGTGTATCGTAGTTTTGAAGATATACGCGAATTTGGCGAAGAAATCGCACGTTTACAGGATTAAATGGTGCCGAGCCGTTAAAGATAACAGGAGCCGGAATGCGCGTTTTTCGAGGAAACGGTCAATTGCCGCAGGATGAATTATACATGGCGCGCGCGTTGGGACTGGCGCGCCGTGGTCGTTTTACAACGACGCCGAACCCTAATGTTGGCTGCGTGATCGTGCGTGATGGCGAAATTGTCGGGGAGGGGTATCATTTCCGTGCGGGTGAACCACATGCTGAAGTACATGCGCTCAGAATGGCAGGGGAACGTGCGCGTGGCGCGACGGTATACGTCACGCTGGAACCGTGTAGCCATCATGGCCGCACGCCACCGTGCGCTGATGCGCTGATTAGTGCTGGTGTTTCCCGTGTGGTGGCAGCGATGCAGGATCCCAATCCGCAGGTTGCTGGTCGAGGGTTAAGCCGCTTACAGCAAGCAGGGATTGCCGTCAGCCATGGCTTAATGATGGCGGAAGCCGAGAAAGTGAATGTAGGCTTTCTTAAGCGTATGCGAACCGGCTTTCCTTACGTACAGCTTAAGATGGCGGCATCTTTGGATGGCCGTACGGCAATGGCTTCCGGTGAAAGCCAGTGGATAACTTCCCCGCAGGCCCGTCAGGATGTACAGCGTTTTCGTGCGGAAAGTGCGGCGATTCTGAGTAGTAGCGCGACGGTGCTAGCCGACGATCCCGCTCTTACCGTGCGGTGGGCAGAATTAGGCGACGATGTGCAGAAATGCTATTTCGAAGCGGATCTCAGACAACCTGTGCGGGTGATAGTAGACAGCCAGCGACGAGTAACGCCGCAGCATAAAATTATTAGCCAACCGGGTGAGACCTGGTTGGCACAAGTGCGAGTTGATGACCAAGTCTGGCCGCGTGGTGTTGAGCATATAATGCTGCCGGAGCGCCATGGCGGCGTAGATTTGGTGGCGCTAATGGAGGCGCTGGGAAAACGTCAAATTAACTCGGTCTGGGTTGAGGCCGGTGCTAGCCTGGCGGGTGCGTTGCTGGAGGCCGGCGTCGTGGATGAACTTATCGTCTATCTTGCGCCCAAACTATTGGGCGAAAATGCCCGTTCGCTATGCCTCTTGCCTGGAGTGAGCCGCCTGTCTCAGGCGCCGGAGTTTGATGTCGTAGAGGTTCGTCAGATTGGGCCAGATTTACGATTACGCTTGAAACCCACAGTCTGATACGTATGCAATACGCGGCGCGAGCAAGACAAAACCGGATACGCGCCAATAAAAATTATGATAGAATCCGCCCCCCTGCGGGCCATGATAGAGACCAGATACAAGGAAAGCTATGAACGTTATCGAAGGTGTTGTTGCTACTCCTGATGCCCGTGTGGCGATTGCAATCGCGCGTTTTAACCATTTTATCAATGACAGTCTGTTGGAAGGGGCGCTTGATGCATTGAAGCGCATTGGTCAGGTTAAAGACGAAAACATCACCGTCGTTTGGGTACCGGGCGCTTACGAACTCCCCTTGACGGTTCGGGCACTGACCAAAAGCACCCAAAATGGCGGCTATGATGCCGTGGTTGCGCTAGGAACGGTCATTCGTGGTGGAACGGCGCATTTTGAATATGTCGCAGGCGAGTGTAGCTCTGGCCTGTCTTCCGTGGCGATGGACAGCGAAATCCCTGTTGCTTTCGGTGTGCTAACGACAGAAAGCATCGAACAAGCGATTGAGCGTGCTGGCACGAAAGCGGGAAATAAGGGCGCTGAAGCCGCCTTGACCGCGTTAGAAATGATTAATGTATTGAAAGCGATTAAGTAAGCCTGATTACCTAAGGGGAATTCCGTGAAACCTGCTGCTCGCCGCCGCGCTCGTGAATGTGCGGTTCAAGCGCTTTACTCCTGGCAATTATCTAAAAATGCTATTGCCGATGTTGAATATCAATTCCTGAGCGATCAGGATGTTAAAGATGTCGACATTACCTATTTTCGTGAATTGCTGGTGGGCGTAGCCACTCAGGTTGAAGCACTGGATCAACTGATGACGCCTTTTCTGTCTCGCCAGATTGACGAACTGGGTCAGGTTGAAAAAGCGATTCTACGTTTGGCGATGTTTGAGTTGAGTAAGCGCGAAGACGTTCCTTACAAGGTGGCGATTAATGAGGCCATCGAGCTGGCCAAAACCTTTGGCGCTGAAGATAGCCATAAATTTGTGAATGGCGTACTGGATAAAGCCGCACCGAGTGTGCGTAAAAGTAAGAAGTAAATATGAATCGCGTCGGGGCCGGATATCCGGCCTCAATCGCTTTTGAACTTATCTGGCTGGAAAGGTTATGGTTGAAGGTGAGTTTGACCTTATTGCCCGCTATTTTAATCGGGGCAGAGGCGCACGTCGCGATGTTGAAGTAGGTATCGGTGATGACTGCGCATTACTGACGGTGGCAGATAAACAAGTGCTGGCGGTAAGTACCGACACGCTAGTATCGGGTGTTCATTTCCTACCTGAAATCGATCCTGCCGATCTGGGATACAAATCCTTGGCGGTTAATCTAAGCGATCTGGCTGCGATGGGCGCGGATCCTGCCTGGCTTTTTCTTGCCATTACCTTGCCGCAAAGCAATAGCCAATGGCTGTCTGCCTACAGTGACAGCCTATTCGAACTGCTCGATTATTACGGTATGCAATTAGTTGGTGGGGATACAACGCGTGGCCCGCTGAGCCTGACGCTGACCATCCACGGCCTGGTGCCAGCTGGACGGGCGTTAACGCGTAGCGGAGCGAGAATAGGCGACTGGATTTATGTCACTGGCTCATTAGGTGATAGCGCCGCTGGCTTAGCTATCCTCCAGCACACCCTACATGTCGATGATGATGAAGCCCGGCAAGGGTTAGTTCGGCGCCATCTTCGTCCTCATCCCAGAATCCTGCAAGGTCAGGCATTGCGCGATCTTGCCAGCGCGGCGATCGATCTTTCCGACGGGCTTATCTCCGATCTGCCGCATATCCTGAAGGCTAGCGGGTGCGGCGCGCGGATCAATCTGGATGCGATACCGCAATCAGAGTGGCTGCGTAACTGTGTTGACGAAGAGCAAGCGTTGCGCTGGGCGCTATCTGGCGGCGAAGATTACGAATTGTGCTTTACCGTGCCGGAAATAAACCGTGGGGCATTGGAACTCGCCTTGGGGCATCTTGGTGCCGCTTACACTTGTATCGGGCAAATCGGACCTGCGTCTGAAGGTTTGCGCTTTTTCAGGGACAATAAGGCGACCGAGCTGAATTGGAAAGGGTATGACCATTTTAGCGCATAAAACCGATTCTACGCGTAAAATGAAAGGCGATAAGGTGGCGAAGAGCCGCTTACGGTTGAGTAACCCGTGGCATCTGCTGGCGACGGGGTTGGGTAGCGGTCTGTCCCCTTGGATGCCTGGCACCGCAGGGTCGCTAGCGGCGATCCCCCTGTGGTATCTCATGTCTTTCCTGCCGCTTGAATTATATTCTCTGTTGGTGATGCTCAGCATTTGCATCGGTGTTTACCTGTGCCATCGAACAGCAAAAGATATGGGCGTTCACGATCATGGCAGCATCGTCTGGGACGAGTTTGTCGGTATGTGGATTACCCTGATGGCGATCCCTGAGGATGAATGGCAATGGGTGGCCGCCGGATTTGTTGTCTTTCGTTGTCTGGATATCTGGAAACCCTGGCCGATTCGTTGGTTTGATCGCAACGTGCATGGTGGTATGGGGATCATGGTCGATGATATCGTCGCTGGTGTGATCTCCGCGGGGATTATCTATTTTATCGGCTATCACGTGGCGATATTCTGAGCGACTGTTTCATCAGACTACCGCCTAATGAACCGGAGCCTAAGCTCCGGTTGTAGCGTGCTTTTTATTTCATCCACTGCGTGATTCTACGTACTATGCCCGGAGCATCCAGCCCCAGATCGGCTCGGACTTCTTCCTGTGAGCCTTGCGGAATAAAAATATCCGGTAGGCCTATATTCAGCACTGGAATGGCAAGCCTTTTCGCCATGATGAATTCATTCACACCGCTTCCCGCCCCACCCATAATGGCATTTTCTTCCAATGTTACGAATGAACCGTGCGTCTGCGCTAGCGCTTCTAATAGTTCTTCATCCAGCGGTTTCACAAACCGCATATCGACGAGCGTAGCGTTTAGTTGTTCTGCTGCATCCTGGGCTTCTGGTAATAGCGTACCGAAGTTCAAAATTGCGACTGTTTTACCCTGACGACGCACCACACCTTTGCCGATGGGGAGTATGGATAAAGGGGTAAGTTCAGTTCCCGTGCCGTTTCCGCGCGGGTAACGTACCGCCGTCGGCCCTTTTTGGTAGCAATATCCCGTGTGTAGCATCTGGCGGCACTCGTTTTCATCGCTGGGCGTCATGATGACCATATTCGGAATGCAGCGTAAGAAGGAAAGATCGAATGCGCCCTGATGTGTTTGTCCGTCAGCACCGACGATTCCGCCGCGATCGATAGCAAACAGAACGGGTAAATTTTGGATCGCCACATCGTGAATGACCTGATCGTAGGCGCGTTGCAGGAACGTCGAGTAAATGGCGACCACCGGATGATAGCCACCGATGGCCAGACCCGCCGCAAACGTGACGGCGTGCTGTTCAGCAATCGCCACGTCGAAATATTGCTGCGGGTAGTCGCGGGAGAACTGCACCATGCCGGATCCTTCGCGCATCGCAGGCGTAATCGCCATAAGCTTGCTGTCTTTGGCCGCCGTTTCTTGTAGCCATTGCCCGAAAATTTTCGAATAGGTGGGGAGCGCGCCTTCTTTGCTTTTCGGTAATGTACCGCTGGCGGGGTCGAATTTTGGTACCGCATGCCAACTGATAGGATCTTGCTCGGCAGGAGCGTAGCCCTTGCCTTTTTTCGTCATGATGTGCAGTAACTGCGGGCCTTTCAGGCTGCGCATGTTTTTCAGTGTGGCTGCTAGCGCCTGAACGTCATGGCCGTCAACTGGGCCAATATAATTAAAACCCAATTCCTCAAAGAGCGTACCCGGTACAACCATCCCCTTAAGGTGTTCTTCGGTGCGTTTCACCAGTTCTTTGATTGGCGGTAGGCCGGATAACACTTTTTTGCCGCCTTCACGCAGGCTCGCATAAAGCTTGCCGGATAACAGCTGTGCGAGATGGTTGTTTAATGCACCAACGTTTTCCGAAATCGACATTTCATTGTCGTTCAATACGACCAGCAGGTCGGTGCGGATGTCGCCAGCATGGTTCATCGCCTCAAAGGCCATGCCCGCGGTAATTGCGCCGTCGCCAATGACACATACGGTACGACGTCCTTTCCCTTCACGCTCCGCGGCGACGGCCATCCCTAACCCGGCGCTGATTGAGGTGGATGAGTGTCCAACGCTTAATACGTCATACTCGCTTTCATCACGCCACGGAAAGGGATGCAACCCGCCTTTTTGGCGGATCGTTGAAATACGATCTCGGCGTCCCGTCAGGATCTTATGCGGGTAGGCCTGATGGCCCACATCCCAGATAAGGCGATCGAAAGGCGTGTTATAGACATAATGTAGCGCAACCGTTAATTCAACCGTTCCTAGCCCTGAAGCAAAATGGCCGCTTGAACGGCTGACGCTGTCCAGTAGATATTGGCGTAGTTCGTCGCATAGCGTTGGCAAACGCTCTCTCGGTAATAACCTAAGTTCATCCGGTGTTTCTACTAACGCCAATGTCGGGTACTTCGCGGTATCTAAACTCATTAGAAACTCATTAAGTAATTACTTATCGCGTTCAACGATGAAATTCGCCAGCGCCTGTAGCGGTGCAATATTCAGGGACCTAGAGCTGGAGACGGCGAGTGCATCTAATGATGCCAGCGATTCCTGATAGAGCTCCTGTGCTTTTTTTCGAGCATTATCTAATCCCAACAAACTGGGATAAGTATTTTTACCGAGTTGCTGATCGGCGCCCTGACGTTTGCCGGTAGTCGCACTATCCCCTACAACATCGAGAATATCGTCCTGAACCTGAAAGGCGAGGCCGATCGCATTAGCATAGCGATCCAGATGAGGTAGCGCTGCACGGCCAACGTCACCAGCGGCCAACGCACCTAGTCGAACAGCGGCGCGAATCAAGGCCCCGGTTTTATGACGGTGAATCCGCTCTAATGCCGCTAAATCGACATGATGGCCTTCCGCTTCCAGATCGAAAGCCTGCCCGCCGCACATCCCAGCGACACCACTTGCCTGTGCTAATTCTGAAATCATCGCCAGTCGATCGCGGTCAGAGACCTGGGGCATCGGCGCGTCGGACAGAATAGAAAAAGCCAGCGTTTGTAGTGCATCTCCCGCCAGAATGGCACTAGCCTCACCAAATTTAATGTGACAGGTCGGTTGCCCACGTCGTAAATCGTCGTCGTCCATCGCAGGCAGATCGTCATGAATCAAAGAGTAGGCATGGATGCACTCTATTGCCGCAGCAGGCGCATCTAAATTGACTAACGGCACACTAAACAGTTCACCTGTAGTATAAACCAGAAATGGCCGCAGGCGTTTGCCACCTAAGAGTAAGCCATACGCCATCGCATTGACCAGTCGACTACTCTGAAAGGGGAGTCTGGCGATGTAATGCTCCAGCATACGATTAGCGCGTTGGTAATGTGCATTCAGTTGCACGCTGAATTCGGTCATAGCGCGTCATTATCCGGCGTAAACGGCGACAGCGGCGCCTCAGGATCATCGCTTAGCAGAATTTGTACGCGTTGTTCCGCCAGTTGCAATTTTTGCTGTCCCTGGCGAGCGAGTTGGATGCCATGTTCAAATTCATTCAACGCGTCGTCCAACGGCAATTCGCCGGATTCGAGGCGGGTGACGATTCTTTCCAGTTCGTTCAGCGAACTTTCGAAGCTCACTGGCGGCTCGGTCTTCTTAGGCATAGTGGTTTTAGAATCCTGATGATGTTGAACGCTGTTGATATGGGCCAGCAGAGGGTGATGATGCTAGTACTCTCTCTGAGACACGCAACAATTATACGGTTAAAGCGCACAGTATATCTTCATATAATGATATACTCCGCGCCCTGGATGCTATCGGTAAAATCATCTCCGTTTGGGCTAATTTTACCGATAACGTGATTTTTGTGCTCAGTGTAAATTTATTTACGCCTTTCTTATCAAGTAACGACAGCCGCCATGAAGTTTATCATTAAATTGTTCCCGGAAATCACCATCAAAAGTCAATCGGTGCGGTTGCGCTTTATCAAGATTCTCACCGGCAACATTCGCAACGTATTAAAACACTATGATGAAACGCTGGCGGTTGTCCGTCACTGGGATCATATTGAGGTTCGGGCTAAAGATGAAAGCCAGCGTGAGGCGATTCGTGAGGCGCTGACGAGAATCCCAGGTATTCACCATATCCTGGAAGTTGAAGACCACGCCTATACCGATATGCACGATATCTTTGAACAGGCGCTGGCGCTGTATCGTGAGCGTCTGGAAGGCAAGACATTTTGTGTCCGAGTTAAACGCCGTGGTAAGCATGAGTTTAGTTCTCAGGATGTCGAACGCTATGTGGGCGGCGGATTGAATCAACACATTGAAACGGCGCGAGTCAACCTTACTGCACCGCAGGTTACGGTGCATCTGGAAATCGAGCAGGACCGCTTGCTGCTGATTAAAGGGCGTTATGAAGGGATCGGCGGCTTCCCGATCGGTACGCAGGAAGATGTGCTATCGCTGATTTCTGGCGGTTTTGATTCCGGCGTATCCAGCTATATGCTGATGCGTCGCGGATGCCGCGTACATTATTGTTTCTTCAATCTCGGAGGGGCGGCTCATGAGATTGGTGTGAAACAGGTCGCGCATTATTTATGGCATCGTTTTGGTAGCTCACACCGGGTGCGTTTTATTGCCATCGATTTTGATCCTGTGGTGGGTGAAATCCTGGAAAAAATTGATGATGGCCAAATGGGGGTCGTTTTGAAGCGCATGATGGTGCGCGCGGCCTCCAAAATCGCTGAGCGTTATGGTATTCAAGCCCTAGTGACCGGCGAAGCATTGGGGCAAGTTTCCAGCCAAACGCTTACCAATCTACGTTTGATTGATAACGCATCTGATACCCTGATTCTACGTCCGCTGATTTCACATGATAAAGAGCACATTATCAAACAGGCGCGTGAATTAGGAACGGAAGATTTTGCTAAAACAATGCCGGAATACTGTGGTGTGATCTCGAAAAGTCCGACGGTGAAGGCGGTCAAAGCGAAGATTGAGGCTGAAGAAAGCCGCTTTGATTTTGCTATTTTGGAACGCGTAGTGAGCGAAGCGCGGAATATTGACATTCGTGAGATCGCAGAGCAGACCAGGCAGGACGTCATTGAAGTCGAAACGGTTGCCTCAATTGCGCCAACCGATGTGCTGTTAGATATCCGTGCGCCGGATGAACAGGATGATAAACCGCTTAAGTTAGAGCAGGTTGATATAAAATCGTTACCGTTTTACAAGCTGGGAGCGCAGTTTGGCGATTTGGATCAGAGTAAAACTTACCTGCTTTACTGTGAACGTGGCGTAATGAGTCGCTTACAGGCGCTGTATCTACGCGAGCAAGGTTTCAGCAATATTAAGGTTTATCGTCCGTAAAGGGATAAGGCGCTGACGCGCCTTATTCATCACAGTACATCCCAGTGACGGTAAAACGCAGCGCGACAATCATACATTCTCTGTAGCCACCTGAGTTGTGTAGTCGTTTTGCCCATTTTCACCCCAAGATAAATCTATAGCTGTGCGGCCCAATTTCTTACTGCCCTACCAGGCTCCTGACACTCCCGTACCCATGCGGTCATAATCATTTTCCTCTTGCTTAATCTCGTCAAACAGGCGGGCATTTTCGGGGAGCGTGAGGCCATGCAGGCGAGCACGGCGCAACAAGTAGCCGGTAATGTAATCGATCTCGGTGTGTCGTTGTGCGAGGATGTCTTGCAACATCGATGAGGTGTTTGCCGCCGAGTTCTGAATAATTTGATTGACGTAAATTTGTAGACTCTCTCGGGATGTATGGAAGCCTTCCCGTTCCATAACGCTGGCTACCTCTTGGCAGAGTGTGGCAATAAGCTCGGGGTAGGCGGAAAGCTCGCCATTCGTGCAACGATATTTTACCGTTAGCGGATTGATGACGCAGTTGGCCGCCAGTTTCAGCCAGCAGGTGGCGGTAATGTTGGTGTGCCAGGCGACATCGGGTAAGGCATGGTGCAGCACCTCAGCCAAATGGCTTTGACTGCTATCGCCATTAAAAGTGCCGATATGTGTTGTACCCGCGGCAACGTGTACAACGTTGGTTGCATCACGCCGAGCGGCATGCGTCGTGACGCCAAACACGAGCGGTTGCGCTAGGGTCGGCAATTCTTCTCGTGTTCCCATCCCGTTATGCAAAAGCAGAATCGTGCAATGTGGGCTGAGTTGCGGCAATAGTGCGGTGACGGCATCGGAAACCTGCCAGGCCTTTAATGTTACCAGCAGCAGTTCGCTTTGAGCGAGGTGTTCGGGATCGTTCGCCGTCACATTGAGATTACAGTGCTGACCGTCCAACTTGGTGACATTGACCGAACAATATGGTTGAGGAATGCGTAGCCATCCCTGGACATCATGCCTTTGCTGATGCAATGCAGAGAGCCAAAGTTGCCCCAGTGCGCCACAGCCAAGAACGGTGATTTTCATGTGCGTCTCCCTTGTTAGATGCAGGCACTATCGATCTCCTATCATAGGCTATCGTTCACACTATAACTCGGTGTTATTCGGCCTGTTTACCTGATACTGAGTAAAAATCGGGATCGTGTCTGGCATCTTGCTTATCGTAGAAGAGCGGTTATTATGCTCGCCAGCCACATTTGTCAGGAGAATGAATTATGCCATCTTTCGATATTGTTTCGGAAATTGATATGCAGGAAGTCCGTAACGCGGTGGAAAACGCAACGCGCGATCTGAGTACTCGCTGGGATTTTCGTAATGTTCCGGCCAGCTTTGAACTCAATGAGAAATCGCAGAGTATCAAAGTAGCCAGTGAGTCTGATTTCCAGGTACAACAGTTGGTCGATATTTTGCGTGAAAAGCTAGTTAAGCGGGGTATTGAAGGCGGAGCGCTGGAAATCCCGGAAGCGATGGAGCACAGTGGCAAAACCTATAGTGTGGAAGCGAAGCTGAAGCAAGGTATTGAAGTTACGCTGGCGAAGCAAATCATCAAGCTGATTAAAGACAGTAAGTTGAAAGTGCAAGCGCAGATTCAGGGGGAGCAGATTCGAGTCACGGGTAAATCACGTGATGATTTACAAGGGGTAATGGCGTTGATTCGCGGCGGTAATTTAGGGCAACCTTTCCAATTTACCAATTTCCGTGATTGATGCTTAGCTCTCTGTCTGTGGGCTGAGGGAAGAAAAGGCCAACAAGTGCGCCTTTTCTTTTTGACGGCTCAGGATTGGCCCACGAAGCGTTCTAATTGTTGTCTGTTGGTTTTTTTAGTGTCGATCTTTACGTAGGCGCTGTATTCATCCGGCATGATAACCACGTCGGCAACGCCAGGCTGAGTACGAATTTTTTGTTCCAGGTCATTATCCTGCAATGCCAGTGCAGGCAGCGTAATTCGCAGGCTACTGAGATACGGTGGTTCCTGCATCGTCAAGCCGAGGGCCAGCCAGAGCGCAGAAATCGCCACGCCAGTGGCAAACACGGCGGAGGCGCCATAAAGTTCAAACACCCCGCCGCCGAGACTACCGCCAATGGCGACGCCAATAAATTGTGCGGTGGAGTAAACCCCCATCGCCGTGCCTTTATAGCCTGCAGGCGACTCTTTACTAATCAGTGATGGCAACAGCGCTTCCATAATGTTAAATGCCAGGAAAAATAGCTGTATGCCGACGATAATTTGCCAGAGATGCCGATCCGCAAACCCTAGAACGATCTCCGCCGCGATGAGTATCATGATGCAACCGACGAAAACCTGCTTCATCTGCCTTTTGACTTCGGCATAAATAATAAAGGGTACGACACCGATAAAGGATATCAGCATGGTGACCAGATAGACCTTCCAATGGTCTTGCGGCGCTAACCCTGCGGATTCCATTGCACGAGGCACAGCAACGAAGCTCGACATCAATAAGATATGTAGGCACATGATGCCGAAATTCAGTTTCAACAGGCGGCGATTACTCAGCACTTTGCGAAAGCTGCCACGCACCATCGCCGACTCTCGATTCAGAATGTGGGCTGGCGCAGTTGGGATCAGCGTTAAGGTAATGAAAATGCCAGCGAGTGACAGAAGGGCGATGCCCCAAAAAAGCGCTTGTAAGCCAAAGGCGTGGGTAACGATAGGACCAACGACCATGGCGATAGCAAAGGTAACGCCAAAGCTAACGCCGATAAATGCCATCGCTTTTGTTCTATTTTGCTCGCGCGTTAGGTCGGAAAGTAATGCCATGACGGCAGCCGAGATTGCCCCCGCGCCCTGTAATGCACGGCCGAGAATTATCCCCCAGATAGAATCGCTTAGTGCGGCAATAACGCTGCCGAGTGCGAAAATGAGCAGTCCGCCAACAATCAGTGGTTTTCTGCCAAGACGGTCAGACAGCAAACCGAAAGGAATCTGAAAAATGGCCTGCATGAGCCCATAAATGCCAATGGCGATCCCAATCAGCGCCTCACTGGCACCTTGTAAGGCCATGCCGTAGGTGGTTAGTACGGGTAACACCATAAACATGCCAAGCATGCGTAGTGAAAAAACGGTGCCTAAACCCCATGTGGCGCGCAATTCGCCTGGGGTCATTTTATTGTCGTTCATTCATTACCTCTGAAAACTGTCGGCGCTATTTTAGTGTGTTATTGACCAGCCAGTAAACGATAGGTTTGTTACGTGATTTGGCAGAAGAAAAACACGGAGGTGGTGGAAGGGGAGGGAAGTAAAACAGGCAGACGACCTGCCTGTTTTTAAATGCTTATTCTCGCGCATGCAGCGCATGTGGTTTTTTGTTAACGCAAGTAGGTCAGCAAGGCATCATGTGCGGGAGCCATGGAATCCACAGACATCATAACGCTCAGTGAGGTAATCGCAACAATGGAGAAAATAAACAATTTCTTTGCCCACACGCGGTCATCAATGGCATTTTTATAACCCGACAACGCCATACCAAGCCACCATATGCTAACCGCTGCGGCAACGGCCAAGTATTTGTAACCCGCATAGCCGCCGAGAGATAGCATCAATGTCGCTACCGCAAATGCCACGATGTACAACGTGATGTGGTTTTTCGCAACGGAGATACCTTTTACCACGGGCAGAACTGGAATATTGGCCGCCTGATAATCTTTGAAACGAAAAATTGCAATTGCATAGGAGTGCGGCATTTGCCACAGACTAAAAATCAGCAGCAAAATCATCGCACCGGCGTCGAACTGGTTACTCACGGCGCAATAGCCGATAACGGGTGGCGCGGCGCCGGACAGACTGCCAATCAGCGTGCCATAGACAGAATGCCGCTTCATATACAGGCTGTACACGCCGACATACACGATGAAGCCCATCACCGCCAGCCACATGGCTAGCGGATTCGCGGCAGTGTACAGCAGAACAAAGCCGGCAATACCTAACAACGATGCATAAACCAACGTTACCTTCAGCGAAATCAGGCCTTTAACCAGAACCCGATTTTTGGTTCTCTCCATTTTCTTGTCGATATCGCGATCAATGACATTGTTAAATACACAGCCAGAGGCCACGACCAGCGACACGCCTATAAGGGTCGCGAGAAACAGGGAATAATCAATGCTGCCCTGAGCCGCAAGGAGAAATCCACCGATGACGGAAATCAGATTTCCGAAAATAATGCCTGGTTTAGTAACTTGCAGGTATTGCTTAATCATCATTTACGGCTCTGTTACTGGATCATCATATTGTGGTGTGCGCTCATCATAATCCAGATGGAACCCACGACGACAATAGTGATAATCAGGACGGCAAACACAAGAGCCACGACATTCCAGCGCTCTTCTGAGGATGTATTCAGGTGCAGGAAGTACACCAGGTGCACCAGAATTTGCACCACCGCACAACCCACCACCGAGAAAAGAATGGCGCTATGTGAGGCTGTGCCGTTCATCACCATACTGAAAGGAATGACTGTCAAAATAACAGACAGGACAAAACCTATCACATATGACTTCACGCTACCGTGGCTGGCGCCAGCATGATCGGTTGTTGAATGACTCATTACATCGCCCCCAGCAAATAAACGACGGTGAAGACACAGATCCATACCACATCGAGGAAGTGCCAGAATAAACTCAGGCACATTAAGCGTGTTTTATTCGTCGCTGTTAGGCCTCGTTTGGATATCTGAACCATCATGATGACCAACCAAATTAGCCCCCCCGTAACGTGGAGCCCATGGGTGCCGACTAACGCAAAGAAGGCAGACAGGAACGCACTACGATCCGGGCCATAACCCTCCGCGATCAAGTGATGGAACTCATAGATTTCCATCCCAATAAACACCAAACCGAACAGGAAGGTTATCGCCAGCCAGGTATTGACCTGAGATTTATACCCCTTGTTCATGGCAATCATCGCCATGCCGTAGGTAATGCTACTGAACAGCAACGCAAAAGTTTCTACCAGCACGAAAGACAGATCGAAAATATCCTTCCCGCTTGGGCCGCCAGCCGTACCGTTAACCAGCACCGCATAGGTTGCAAACAGCGACCCGAAAATGATGAGATCGCTCATCAGGTAGACCCAAAAGCCGAATACCTTGGTAGCTCCTGCGTCATGGTGCCCATGCTCGGCATGGGCGCTATTATTGTTAGTCAGAGTTTCAGTTGACATGTTTCACGCCTGCCTTACTGAGTTGATCAAAGTTCTGATTCTCAATGTGCTCAATTTCTTTAACCGGTACGTAGTAATCCACGTCTTGATTAAAGCTGTGCACAATCCAGGTCACAATCATGCCTGCGAAGCCGATAATGGCCAGCCACCAGATATGCCAGATCATGGCAAATCCGAATACTAGGCTGAAAGCGGATATAATCACGCCGGCACCGGTGTTTTTCGGCATATGAATTTCTTCATAGCTGGCAGGACGCTGGTAAGCCTCACCTTTCTCTTTGGCTTCCCAGAACGCATCACGTTCATTGACGTGCGGCACGGTAGCGAAGTTATAAAACGGTGCCGGAGAGGAAGTGGACCACTCAAGTGTGCGGGCATCCCACGGGTCACCCGTCAGATCACGATTCTGGTGACGATCGCGGATACTGACGTAGAACTGAATGGCCTGACACAACACGCCGATACCAATCAGTACGGCACCAATAGAAGCAACAACCAGTAACGGGTGGAATTCCGGGTTAATGTGCTGGCTCAGACGGCGCGTCATGCCCATGAAACCAAGAACATACAGCGGCATAAAGGCGACGAAAAAGCCAATAATCCAGAACCAGAATGCCCGCTTACCCCAGGTTTCGTTCAGCGTAAAGCCAAAAGCTTTCGGGAACCAGTAAGTAATCCCAGCAAAACAACCAAACACGACACCGCCGATAATCACGTTATGGAAGTGAGCAATCAGGAACAGGCTGTTATGCAGAACAAAGTTAGCGCCCGGCACCGCCAGCAGGACACCTGTCATACCGCCAATAGTGAAGGTGATGATGAAGCCCGTGGTCCAGAGCATCGCTGAATGGGATTGAATACGGCCTTGGTACATGGTGAACAGCCAGTTGAAAATCTTAACCCCGGTTGGGATTGAGATAATCATAGTGGCAATGCCAAAGAAGGCGTTGACGTTTGCTCCAGACCCCATGGTAAAGAAGTGGTGTAGCCAAACGACGAATGATAAAACCGTAATCGCAATAGTTGCCCATACCAGAGAGGTGTAGCCAAACAGTCGTTTTTTACAGAACGTAGCGACGATTTCGGAATAGATACCGAACACCGGCAACACCAGGATGTAGACTTCAGGATGACCCCATGCCCAAATCAGGTTGATGTACATCATCATGTTGCCACCCATATCATTAGTAAAGAAATGGGTGCCGAGATAACGGTCAAGCGTCAGTAGCGCGATAGTCACGGTCAAGATGGGGAATGCGGCGATAATCAGCACGTTGGTACACAGTGCCGTCCAGGTAAACACCGGCATCTTCATCAGTGACATGCCCGGCGCACGCATCTTCAGAATGGTGGCGAAGAAGTTAACCCCTGTCAGTGTCGTACCGACTCCGGATACCTGTAGACTCCATATCCAGTAATCGACCCCGACGCCGGGACTGTACTCCTTCCCGGACAGTGGTGGATAGGCCACCCAACCCGTCTGTGCAAACTCACCGACACCCAGTGAGAGGTTGATCAGAATGACACCGGCAACAAATAGCCAGAAACTGAGAGAGTTCAGAAAGGGGAAAGCGACGTCACGTGCACCAATCTGTAACGGAACCGCGAGGTTCATGAGACCAACGACAAACGGTGTCGCCACAAAGAAGATCATGATGACACCATGCGCGGTGAAAATCTGATCGTAATGGTGCGCGTTTAGAAACCCTTCTTGCCCGGCAGAGGCTAAAACCTGCTGACCACGCATCATGATGGCATCGGCAAAACCACGAATCATCATCACCAAACCGACGATGATGTACATAATACCGATTCTTTTATGATCGACGGAGGTAAACCATTCCGTCCACAGCCATTTCCATTTCCCGAAATAGGTTATTGCCGCCAGTAGCGCAAGGCCGCCAACGATGATCGCCGCCACGACGACCATAATAATGGGTTCGTGATACGGAACCGCATCAAGTGTAAGTTTTCCGAACATCGTATTATCCCTCGGCTCCGTTGTGCGAGCTATGCTCGCCCATGTTCATACTCTCACCATGCTGCATGTTTTCATCGTGTTTCATGCCTTCATCGTGATGTTGCATGTTCATGTCATTGCCTATGAATTTGCGAATAATATTATTGAACAAATCCGGCTGGACACTAGAGAAGTATTCGACAGGATGAAACTCACTTGGCTTCGCCAATGCATTGAATTCATCCATTGTATTGAGCGTATTAGAGGACGCGCGGACGTTCGCAACCCATTGGTCAAACGCTTGTTGCGTTGGCGTAGCAATCGCGGTGAATTTCATGCCTGAGAAGCCTTTACCACTATATCCGCCAGAAATACCGTCGTATTTTCCTGGCTCATTCGCGATTAAATGGAGCTTCGTCTGCATGCCGGCCATGGCGTAAATTTGTCCACCAAGGCGAGGAATGAAGAAAGAGTTCATCACGGAATCAGAAGTAATCTTGAAGGCAACGGGAACGTTGGCCGGGAAAGCCAGTTCGTTAACGGTCGCAATACCGAGATCCGGATAAATAAACAGCCATTTCCAGTCAAGTGATACAACATCGACATTGATAGGTTTAACGTCTGATTCCAACGGCTTATAAGGATCAAGCGCGTGGGTTGTCTTCCAGGTAATCGTGCCAAGGATGACGATAATGATAATAGGCACAGTCCAGACTACGGCCTCAATTTTATTGGAGTGTGACCAATTCGGGGTGTATTTCGCCTTTTCATTGGAAGCACGAAACTTCCAGGCAAAGGCTATCGTCATAACGATAACGGGGATCACAACGATCAACATCAGCCCGATGGCAGTCAGTATTAGCGATCTTTGCTCTAACCCGATCTCTCCTTTGGGGTTCATCAGCGCCATATCACAACCACTCAATAGCATTGTGGCTGCGAATAATGACAGCATCCCAAAAATTTTATTGTATTTCCTGAGTCTCATCTAGCGACCTCAATAACAAGGGCTCTATTGTCATTTCACGCGAGCGGGCATTTTACGGGAAGGTTACTGCACTGTAAACATGATTAAGGTTTTGTCAGTCGTTTGTTGCTGATTTTTGCCTTCGATGTCACAAGAATATTCGAAATAAAAATAATTTTTAAATACAGTCAATTAAGGCCATACCTCACTAAGAGTATGGATGGATAATAAGAAATTACAACTTATTGTAACGCCTATTTTCCAATCCTTTTTGGGTAAGGAGATGTGTTCGATTTGTGTTTGTGATGGCGAATAAAATGAGGGCATCGAGATTTGGGCGCAGAAATAAAATGCCCATCGGTAAGATAATTATAAGGGAGATAATTAAGAACCTATCCCACTAGGACTATTTTACTTGCCATTTTAGCCCAGGACAGTGTTCTAAATCCTTACGTACTCCGTGTACGCTCCGGTTTCTGCGCGCTGTCCGAGACCAAACTGGCTGCGACAATGACGCCTACTGAGATAGGCTCTAAGTGAAAATGGGATGATTGCTCAAGGAACGTCAATGCCACCTGAGCAATGTTATCTTTATGCTCATGGTGTTGATGAGCGCCTCAGTGACAGGTAATCCAGCAAACTACCTAAGATAACGCCCAGCAGCGAGAGCGTGGCGCCGACAATGAGCAAACATTCTGCCAATAGCGGTAGTGAGAACCCACTCAATGCGTCGCTAATAAGCAGGATGAGCCACAATGCCAGTAAAACTACGCCCAATCCTAACATTAGGACGGCCTTCTGATAATAATTCTGGAATGTGGAGCGAACCTGAAAGGTGTCTGTCTTCTGGGTGTATTCCAGTGTTTCGCGGCAGATGGACAGGATTGCCAGGCCGGGTAATGCTGCAAAAATGGAAAAGAGATAGAACCATGCCCAGCCATAGGATTCAACAAACCAGCCCGCAATCGGCCCAACGTAAACCCGCCCTATAGCAGAAAGGGCAGAAAGGAGAGCAAATTGTGTGGCTGAGAAAGATTTATTACACAGCGTCATTAACAGCGCGACGAAAGCCGCTGTGCCCATCCCACCACAGAGATTCTCTAGAAAAACGGCCGTGGCCATCGTAAATAGGTTTTTGGCAGTGATCGCCAAAAGCCAGTATCCCGCGTTGGATAAGGCTTGAAGAAGCCCAAAGAACATCAACGCTCTGAATAACGAGAGTCGTTGCATCAATAGTCCGCCGTAAATCGCCCCAATAATGGTGGCAATTAGCCCTAGCGTTTTATTGACTAACCCAACATCACCCGCATTGAAGCCAACTCCACGTATTAAGAAGGTGGTTGTTAAGCTAATCGCAAAGGCGTCGCCGAGCTTATATAGCACGATGAGCAGTAAAATGAGCCAGGCGTTGTTGCGGGTGAAGAAATCTCGCAGCGGAGCAACAATGGCTTGCTCTATCGTGCGTGGCGCAGGCTGACTATTTAACGGTTCCGGTGCTAATAAGGTGGCGAACACTCCAATCAACATAAGCCCCGCCATGAGCCAATAGGTTGCCTGCCAGCCGAGATAGCGATCCGCCATCCATAGCGCCAGCCCGCCGGAAACTAGCATGGCAAGACGGTAGCCTAATACTGAGGTGGCCGCGCCTATGCCGCGTTCTTCCGCAGGCAGTAAATCCGTTTTATAGGCATCAAAAACAATATCCTGGGACGCTGAACAGAAGGCGACCAACACGGCTAACGCCGCCAGCCACCCGAGATCATGCGCCGGGTTCATAAACCCCATACCCACAATAGCGACAATGAGCAGTAGTTGGCTGAGAATCAACCATCCGCGGCGTCTGCCAAGAAACGGCGGGGTATAGCGATCCATGAGAGGGGACCAGAGAAACTTAAATACATAGGCCTGGCCCACTAAGGAGAAAAAACCGATGGTTTTGAGATCGATATTTTCTACCGTCATCCAGGCTTGCAGTGTGCCGGATGTCAAGGCTAATGGTAAACCTGAGGCGAAGCCAAGTAACAGCATAAAAAGCGAATTACGTTGGCTGAATAAGGCACTGATGCGATTAAACATACTGAGTCCTTTCCCTTGCTGAGAACTATCCCTGACGCAAGGGAAGCGGCATAGAGTAATTAACGGGCGTTTTCTTTGATAAAGTTGCTAACACTGGTGTCCTGCGCCATGTCGTTGATGACATCACCCAATACCGTGTTAACCGCAGCGGTAATTTTATCGTTGCTAGCCGTGAAGGCACCCTGAACATTGTACGTCGAACGATAGTTCTTCACCTGCTTATTGCCATTTACCGCCTGAGAAATGATGGAGATGTCTGCTTTGGTCGTGATGTTGTAGCGCAGATTTCCTTCGGAAACATCGGCATATAAATGATTAACCACAATCTGTAGTGCGACTGGGCCGCCAGTTCCGATCATATAGCCACGTGCGGTCATTTGCTTTTCCAATGCTTCTTGCAATAGAAAGCGCAGATCGCGCGAAGGCGTCAGTGTAATCAACTGGCCGTCACGATTTACTTTCGCTAGCGCATGATCGGCGCGTTGATCCGCACCATTAATGCTGATCGTCACGCCCATCAATGTTGGGTCCTGAGACGGCAGGCTAATTTTGGGGGCTATGTTTAGTGTGTTGCTCTGCGTTGCACATCCAGCAAGTAGGATGGCAGCCAGAAAAGGGTAAAGTAATTTTTTCAACATTCGTATATTCTCAGTAAAAAAATCAATGTAGTGAGCCGACGGAAATTGTCGATATCATATCATCGTCGCCGTAAGGAAAAAGGGTTGAACAGCGGTAAATCGTTCCGAAAAGCATCTTTTTTCTCGTGCCATTGGCCGGAAAATCGGTTTTATCGCACCAAGATTAACGATGGTACATCAATGTGCTTCAGCATCCTTTCTGCTTTGCCCCATCCTATAAGGGCTATTTTACTTGCCATTTTGGCTCTGGGCAGTGTTCTCAATCCTTGCGTGCTCTGTGTACGCCCCGGTTTCTGCGAAACTGACTACGCCATTTACGCCTACTGAGATAGGCTATTAATCGCCCTATCTGGTGGGATCTTTTAAAAAATAGCAGTTTATTTGATGGCTTTGGTATGAATGCCTATCGCCATGCTGCGTTTATGTTTCATTTTTTCAAGCTGACAGGAGCATTTTATGATGCGCGAAACGATAGAAGAAAAGCTGCGTATGGGGTTTGAGCCTCTTCATCTTGAAGTGATGGATGAAAGCCATCGGCATAACGTCCCTATTGGAGCGGAAAGCCATTTTAACGTGGTCGTGGTTAGCGACAAATTCGCGGGTAAACGTGTGATTGGGCGACATCGCGCTGTCTATGCGGTATTGGCTGAAGAACTAGCGAATTCAGTACATGCGTTAGCGCTGCATACTTATACAGAAAAAGAGTGGGCCACGTTGCAAAACACCGTCCCGCCTTCACCGCCCTGCGGTGGCGGAGGTATTCGTTCATAGTAGTAACCCAAAGCCGCTCCAGACAGTGAAGCATGGGTTATTGGCAAAAGCGTGAAAGTATGAATTCGTAGTGATAATCGTCCCCGCGCCGTTCTCGACTCATCACCGCTATGCCGCTATAATGCTGCGTCTATTTTTCCTGAATGTATTCGGGACGCTTCTGACTACAGGGAACGGGGTTGGCAATTTCCCGGTTCTGCGGGGTTGATCCCAGCCTGTGCGCCTTGGTGCCAGTTGCTTAAATCAGTCTTGCTGTCGTGAGGGTTTTTTCGTCGCGAGAATAGTTTTGGGGTTGACCGATCACTGTGATTTTTTGAGGTAACAAGATGCAAGTTTCAGTTGAGACCACTCAAGGCCTGGGACGTCGTTTAAATATTACGATCCCCACAAAAGATATTGAAAATGCGGTTGATCGCGAACTCACAACGTTTGCGAAACGGGCAAAGATTGATGGATTTCGTCCCGGTAAAGCACCTAAAGCATTGATTGCAAAACGTTATGGTGCAGACGCACTGAATAATGCTTTGGGTGAGGCTATGGAGTTGAACTTGGTTAATGCGCTGCAACAAGAAAATTTGGTTCCCGCAGGGCGCGTTAAGTATGTTCCAGGTAGCTATGATAAAGATGCTGACTTTACTTATTCCGTTGAGTTTGAAGTGTACCCGGAAGTTGAACTGAAAGGCCTGGATGCGATCGAAGTTGAAAAACCGGTTGTTGAAGTGACTGACGCTGATGTTGATACCATGCTGGAAACGCTACGTAAGCAACAGGCGACCTGGAAAGACACTGATCGTGCTGCGGCAGCGGAAGATCGTGTCACTATCGATTTCACTGGCTCTATCGACGGTGAAGTCTTTGAAGGCGGCAAAGCGTCTGACTTCGTTCTGGCAATGGGGCAGAATCGCATGATCCCGGGCTTCGAAGATGGCGTTGTTGGGCACAAAGCGGGTGAAGAATTCACTATCGATGTGAACTTCCCAGAAGATTACCACGCTGAAAATCTGAAAGGGAAGGCGGCACAGTTTGCTATCGTGCTGAAAAAAGTGGAAGAGCGTGAACTGCCAGAATTGACCGAAGAATTTATCAAGCGTTTCGGCGTCGCTGATGGTTCTCTGGAAGGCCTGCGTGCTGAAGTCCGTAAAAATATGGAACGTGAACTGAAAGGCGCGGTGAAAAACCGTGTGAAAACGCAGGTTCTGGATGGGCTAATCAAGGCCAACGAAATCGACGTACCGGCAGCGTTGATAGATAGTGAAATTGATGTGTTACGTCGTCAGGCGGCACAGCGTTTCGGTGGCAACGAGAAGCAAGCGCTGGAATTACCGCGTGAGCTGTTTGAGGAGCAGGCTAAGCGCCGCGTTACTATCGGCCTGTTACTGAGTGAAGTCATCAGCGGCAATGAACTGAAAGCTGACGAAGCGCGCGTTAATGCACTGATCGAAGAGATGGCTTCTGCTTACGAAGATCCGCAGGAAGTTATCGAATTCTATAGTAAAAATAAAGAATTGCTGAACAATATGCGTAACGTCGCATTGGAAGAGCAAGCCGTAGAAGTTGTGCTTGCTCAAGCGAAAGTGGTTGAGAAATCGGTCAGCTTCAATGAGTTGATGAATCAAACGGCTAACGCATAAATCCTGCTTACGTTAATGTTATTTAACGTATAGTTGGCTGCTTTTCAGACAAAGCCCACACTGTATTGTGTGGGCTTTTGCTTATGGCGTTACGCATTTTGAAGTAATAATTATCGTTTGGGTTACCTGTCGTTTCCAGAACGGACTTAGGCACGGAGTGCGGCGTGATGGACTGAAATTGCGCTATGATTAACCCGAGAGATGAGGATATCCGAGCGGTGACGCGCTAAACCTCAGATTTTCAGTGCCGATAACGTATTAATAATAAAATGATTGGCTCTTTAATCGGGCGCGATTGATAGTGTAAGCTTGAAACTCAATGCGTGGGTCCCCATTCTCTGAAAAAGAGACGTTGGCACGGCTGGTAAGGATTCTTGGTCGTATAGGTTGCACTACTGCGAAGGGATAAGGTGGCGTAGTCATCCCTCCCTATCTCTAGTAGAATCGATCGATACAATGATTGAACAACGCAATTACGCGTGCCCGACGCATTTTATCTAGGAGACGTGAATGTCATACAGTGGCGAACAAGAAAGACAAGCACCCCATATGGCGTTAGTGCCGATGGTGGTTGAACAGACCTCGCGTGGGGAACGTTCTTACGATATTTATTCCCGTCTGCTAAAAGAACGGATAATCTTCCTGACTGGCCAAGTAGAAGATCATATGGCGAATCTGGTTGTGGCGCAAATGCTGTTTCTGGAAGCCGAAAATCCTGAGAAAGACATCTATCTCTACATTAATTCTCCTGGTGGAGTGATTACTGCTGGGATGTCCATATACGATACCATGCAGTTTATCAAACCGGATGTCAGCACGATTTGTATGGGGCAGGCTTGTTCAATGGGCTCCTTTCTGTTGACGGCAGGGGCGAAAGGTAAGCGTATTTGCTTGCCAAACTCGCGCGTGATGATTCACCAGCCATTAGGCGGTTTCCAGGGGCAGGCAACGGATATTGAAATCCATGCCAAAGAAATACTGAAAGTGAAAGCTAAAATGAATGAACTGATGGCGAAACATTCGGGGCAACCTCTTGAAGTAATAGAAAGAGACACCGAGCGCGATCGTTTTCTCTCTGCCAGTGAGGCAGTAGAATACGGCTTGGTAGACTCCGTATTCACCCACCGCGCATAATGTTTGCCGTAATCGCGGTCTGGGGTCGCTAAAAATCAGTGTTCGACCGATAGTCTGTTGTGCGAGGTTGTTTTGCGCGTATTGGCTATAAGTATCGGCGTTCGTTGTAGCAATATCGCTGTGGTTGGCCTGCGGGCAAAAGACGAAAAAGAGGTTTAACTCATGACAGATAAGCGCAAAGACGGTTCAGGAAAATTACTGTACTGCTCTTTCTGCGGCAAAAGCCAGCATGAAGTGCGTAAGCTGATTGCCGGCCCGTCGGTGTATATCTGCGATGAATGTGTTGACTTGTGTAACGACATTATTCGCGAAGAAATTAAGGAAGTTGCGCCACACCGTGAGCGTAGCGCGTTGCCGACGCCACATGAAATTCGCCGTCACCTTGACGATTACGTTATTGGTCAGGAGCAGGCTAAAAAGGTGCTGGCTGTTGCGGTATATAACCACTATAAACGCTTGCGTAATGGTGACAGCAGTAATGGGATTGAGCTGGGTAAAAGTAATATCTTGCTGATCGGCCCGACGGGAAGCGGTAAAACGCTGCTGGCTGAGACGCTGGCGCGTTTTCTGGATGTTCCGTTCACAATGGCGGATGCGACCACGCTGACTGAAGCAGGTTACGTGGGTGAAGATGTTGAAAATATCATTCAGAAGCTGTTGCAGAAGTGTGACTACGATGTCCAGAAAGCGCAGCGTGGGATTGTCTATATTGATGAAATCGACAAGATTTCTCGTAAGTCTGACAATCCGTCGATCACCCGTGATGTATCTGGTGAAGGTGTGCAGCAGGCGCTGTTAAAACTGATTGAAGGCACCATTGCGGCGGTTCCTCCGCAGGGTGGTCGCAAACATCCTCAACAGGAATTTTTGCAGGTTGATACCTCCAAGATTCTCTTTATCTGCGGTGGCGCGTTTGCCGGGCTTGATAAAGTGATCGAGCAACGTATTGATACGGGGCGTGGCATTGGCTTTAATGCTACGGTTAAGGGATCGGCTGAAAAAGCGACAGAGGGTGAGTTGTTAAGTAATGTTGAACCCGGCGATCTGATTAAATTCGGTTTGATTCCTGAGTTTATTGGCCGTCTGCCTGTGGTGGCGACGTTAAGGGAATTGAGCGAAGACGCTTTGATTCAGATTCTGCGTGAACCGAAAAACGCATTGACTAAGCAGTATCAAGCGCTGTTCAATCTGGAAGGTGTTGAGCTGGAATTCCGTGATGAAGCGCTGGCGGCAATAGCCAAGAAAGCGATGGCGCGTAAAACGGGTGCTCGTGGTCTTCGCTCTATTGTTGAGGCTGCCCTGCTGGATACTATGTATGATCTGCCATCGCTGGAAAGCGTTGATAAAGTTGTCATTGATGAATCCGTTATTGCAGGCCAGTCAGATCCCCTGTTGATCTATGGTAAGTCAGGAACGCAGCAGGCATCCGGCGAATAATTAATCAGTTAAGTCGTCTTGAAGAATAAAATGGGGGATTTTATCCCCCATTGGTTTTTTACACGTATGACGATCGTTGAATGTGAGACATTTATCCCCATATACTCAAATACCTATTTGATGAAACCCGTGAAAACCGCGTTTCACGAGATTCCCATAACCTGGCGGAAACGAAACTAAGAGAGAGCTCTATGAACCCTGAGCGTTCCGAACGCATAGAAATCCCCGTATTGCCGTTGCGCGATGTGGTGGTTTATCCGCACATGGTCATTCCGTTGTTTGTTGGTCGGGAGAAATCGATTCGGTGCCTTGAAGCCGCAATGGATCATGATAAGAAGATCATGCTGGTGGCACAGAAAGAGGCCTCAACGGATGAGCCAAGTATTAACGATCTTTTCTCGGTAGGGACGGTAGCCTCAATTCTTCAAATGCTTAAGCTGCCTGACGGTACGGTAAAAGTGTTGGTCGAAGGGTTACAGCGCGCGCGCATTACTACTCTTTCAGACGGCGGAGAGCATTTCGCCGCACAAGCAGAATATCTTGATTCCCCGGCAATTGATGAGCGCGAACAGGAAGTGCTCATGCGTACGGCAATCAATCAGTTTGAAGGATACATCAAGCTAAACAAGAAGATTCCGCCGGAAGTCCTGACATCTCTGAATAGCATCGATGACGCTGCGCGTTTAGCTGACACCATTGCTGCGCATATGCCGCTCAAATTGGCTGACAAGCAGTCGGTACTGGAAATGTTCGATATCACCGAACGTTTAGAGTACCTCATGGCGATGATGGAATCCGAAATCGACCTTTTGCAGGTAGAAAAGCGGATTCGTGGCCGTGTTAAGAAGCAAATGGAAAAAAGCCAGCGTGAGTACTATCTGAATGAGCAAATGAAGGCCATTCAGAAAGAGCTGGGCGAGATGGATGATGCGCCGGATGAACATGAGGCGTTAAAACGTAAGATTGAAGCGGCGAAAATGCCGAAAGAGGCTCGTGAGAAAGCCGAAGCTGAATTACAAAAGCTGAAAATGATGTCTCCCATGTCGGCGGAAGCGACAGTGGTACGTAGCTATATCGATTGGATGGTGCAGGTGCCGTGGAATGCGCGCAGCAAGGTGAAGAAAGACTTGCGAAAAGCGCAGGAGATGCTGGATACCGATCATTACGGTCTGGATCGTGTTAAAGAACGCATTCTCGAATATCTCGCAGTACAGAGTCGTGTCAGTAAGATCAAAGGGCCAATTCTGTGCCTGGTGGGGCCGCCGGGGGTGGGGAAAACATCGCTTGGTCAGTCAATTGCCAAAGCGACAGGACGTCAGTATGTCCGCATGGCGCTGGGCGGTGTGCGTGACGAAGCGGAAATACGTGGGCACCGCCGCACCTATATTGGCTCTATGCCGGGCAAACTGATCCAGAAAATGGCGAAAGTTGGTGTGAAAAACCCGCTATTCCTGCTGGACGAGATCGATAAGATGTCTTCCGACATGCGTGGCGATCCGGCTTCGGCCTTATTGGAAGTGCTCGATCCTGAGCAGAATGTCGCATTTAACGATCACTACCTGGAAGTCGATTACGATCTGTCCGATGTGATGTTTGTTGCTACATCAAACTCCATGAACATTCCGGCCCCGTTGCTCGATCGTATGGAAGTTATTCGCCTGTCCGGCTATACCGAAGACGAAAAACTGAATATTGCTAAAAAACATTTATTACCCAAACAAATAGAGCGTAACGCGCTGAAAGAGGGTGAGTTGTCGGTAGAAGACAGTGCGATTGTGGGGATTATCCGCTATTACACGCGTGAAGCCGGCGTGCGTAGTTTGGAGCGTGAAATATCCAAGCTCTGCCGGAAAGCCGTCAAAATGCTGCTGATGGATAAATCTATCAAGCATATTCAGATTTCCGGCGAGAATCTCAAAGATTTCCTGGGAGTACAGCGCTTTGACTATGGGCGCGCTGACGATGAAAATCGTGTCGGGCAAGTCACTGGTTTGGCCTGGACAGAAGTTGGTGGTGAGTTGCTCACCATTGAAACTGCCTGTGTGCCGGGTAAAGGTAAGCTGACCTATACCGGTTCATTGGGCGAAGTCATGCAAGAGTCGATTCAGGCGGCGCTCACTGTGGTGCGTGCCAGAGCGGAAAAATTGGGTATCAATGCGGATTTTTACGAGAAACGCGATATTCACGTCCATGTTCCTGAAGGGGCGACGCCAAAGGATGGGCCGAGTGCGGGTATCGCTATGTGCACCGCACTGGTTTCCTGTTTGACGGGGAATCCGGTACGTGCCGATGTGGCGATGACGGGAGAAATCACGCTGCGCGGTCTGGTGTTGCCAATCGGTGGTCTGAAAGAGAAACTGCTGGCTGCTCATCGAGGTGGCATTAAGACGGTGTTGATTCCAGATGACAACAAGCGAGACCTGGAAGATATCCCACAGAACGTCATTGCGGATCTTGATATTCACCCGGTGAAACGTATTGAAGAAGTGCTGGCGTTAGCGTTGCAAAATGCGCCTTCCGGTATACAGGTGCTCTCGGCATCCAAGCCTAAAGACAAGGTAAAATAGTGACCTGTCGCATAGACTCTTGAGAAAATCAGAGCTGGTGAGTGAAATCGTGCTTGCCAGCTTTTTTTTGTACCGCTAAGTTAGTGCACTGTTGGTTCAAGCCTTAACGGATTGAGCCTGACAACATTGATAATAAACGACGTATCGTGTCTTGGGCCGTTAAAGCGCGATAAGAGAATTCCAAAGGGGATGACAGAGTGAACAAGTCTCAATTGATCGACAAAATTGCCGCAGGTGCTGATATTTCCAAAGCGGCGGCAGGACGTGTGTTAGATGCAATTATTGGTTCCGTTACCGAATCCCTGAAAGAAGGGGATGATGTTGCCCTGGTTGGTTTTGGTACTTTCACCGTGCGCGAGCGCGCGGCTCGTACCGGGCGTAACCCACAAACAGGTAAGGAAATCAGCATTCCAGCGGCAAAAGTACCTGGTTTCCGTGCGGGTAAGACGCTAAAAGACGCCGTTAACTGATTACTACGCCACAGGTTTGGTTGATAACCATCGTGGGTGCCAAACAATACCTGACGTAAGGATATTGGTAAGGTAAGATACGAGGCGCATCATTTTATGATGTGCCTTTTATTTATAGAGCATCATACTAACTTAGCACTGGGCGGAATCGTGTCGAAGCGGTGCGAAAATAGCAGATGCTATCGTCGAACAGTAAACATCGCAACGGATCGTTCAGGTGTCGGGTTATAAGCTTAAGTGCGCCCTAGCCTTGTTTTAGGCTATAGCTATCGCAAGGATGCATGGCCTCGGCCAGCGCAGGGAGTTTTATCCATTCTACAGCGGAGTGTTGTCACATTATGATGGACAATTTACGTACGGCTGCGAATAACGTCGTGCTCAAAATTATTCTTGCTTTGATCATCGCATCATTCGTTCTTACTGGCGTTGGTGATTATCTTATTGGTGGTTCAGGCGATTATGCCGCAAAGGTGAATGGGCAGGAAATTACCCGTGCACAGCTTGAACAAGCGGTACAAAACGAACGTAGTCGTCAGCAGGAAACGTTGGGCGAGAACTTTTCTCTCTTGGCGAGCAACGATGGTTACATGCAGCAGTTGCGTAGGCAGGCACTCTCACAACTCATTGATGAAGTCTTATTGGATCAGTATGCCAATAAGCTGGGGCTTAATATCAGCGATGAGCAGATCAAACAGGCGATCTTCAACGTCCCGGCGTTTCAGACTAACAACCGTTTTGATAACGAAAAGTATCTGGATCAGGTTCGTCGACTTGGCATCACCCCAGAGATGTATGCTGAGATGTTGCGTAAGCAACTGACATCTCAGCAGTTGATTCGCGGTTTCGGCAATACGGCATTCCTGCTGCCACAGGAGATTGATCACCTGGTGAAACTGGCTGCACAAGATCGCGTCGTCCGTATCGCCACTCTGGATGTCGCTGCCAGGTCGCAAGCCCAGACGGTAGCTGATAATGAAATTCAGGGATATTACGATCAACATAAAGGGAATTTCATCGCTCCAGAAGAATTCAAAGTGAGCTACATCTTGTTGGATGCGGCTCGCATCATGGAGGATGTGAAGGTTGACGATGCAGCGATTAACGATTTCTATGAACAGCATAAGAACGACTATTCACAGCCGGAGCGCAAAAAATTCAGCGTTATTCAGGTAAAGGATGAGTCAGCGGCGACGTCGGTTTTGAATGCGCTAAAACAAGGCGGTGACTTTGCTACGCTAGCAAGAGAAAAATCAACGGACATCATCTCGCGCCGTAACGGTGGCGATTTGGGTTGGATGGACGCGGACAGCATGATTGATGAGCTTAAGCAGGCCAAATTGACGGAGAAAGGTCAGATTTCCGCAGCGATTAAATCCTCAGTTGGCTATCTGATCGTGCGTCTTGACGATATTCAGCCACAGAAAATTAAACCGTTGAGTGAAGTGCGTGCTGAAATAGCTGAGAAAGTGAAGCATGAAAAGACGCAGGATGCGTTCTATGCGTTGCAGCAAAAAGTGAGTGAAGCGGCGAGCAATGATAACGAGTCTCTGGCCTCAGCGGAAGACGTCGCAGGGGTGAAGGCTACACAGACTGACTGGTTTACCCGGGAGAATATACCCGCAGCGCTGAACTTCCCGCCTGTCACGCAAGCAATCTTTAACGGCGCCTTGTTGGGGGAAAACGGTGCGCCGGGTAATAACTCCGATGTGATAAATGTTGATGGCGATCGCGCTTTTGTATTACGAATCACCGCTCATAAGCCTGAAAGTACGCGCCCTCTTGAGCAGGTTCGTTCCGAAATCGTAGAGACATTAAAACACCAGAAGGCCGAGCAGCAGGCTAGAGTGGACGCTGAAAAAATGTTGGCTGAGCTAAAGCAAGGGAAGGACGATGCGCTTAAAGCGGCTGGGTTGAGTTTTGGCGAAGCAAAAACGCTGTCCTCTCTCTCTCAGGGTGATGTGATGGCTGAGGCTATCTTTGCGATGCCACATCCGCAGAAAGATAAGCCGACTTACACGATAACACAGGATCAGGCTGGTAATGTCGTGCTGGTTGCGCTGGATAGCGTGACGCCACATCAGCTCAACGATGAACAGAAAACACAGTTTGCCAGCCAGATTCAACAAAGTTCACTGGGCTCGCTGTTTGATTCACTGTTGTCTAGTTTGCGCAGTGAAGCGGAAATCAAGATGGGAAATGCAGCGCAGGAATAGCAATAAATCCCGCAAAATTTTGTAAACCATTGCAATAACTAAAGGCCGCTTTCGCGGCCTTTTCCACATTTAAATTCCGCCGTTTGCGATACCGATGGATCTGCGGCAAGGTGATTGCGCTGTCACACACATGGAGGAAACAGCATGAAAAAGTCAGGAATAAAAGCGTTGTGCTTAATCATTGGAATGAGTTTATCGGGGTTGCCATTACTCGCTCAGGCGGTGCCTAAAGCCGTCGACGGTGCGGCAGTTGCGGTAAAGTCCGCACCAGCGGATCAGAAAGCGGAAAAAGCCACGCTCCCTGATAGCGACGAGGACAAGGTAAGCATCAATTCGGCAGACGTAGCTGAACTGGCCGATGTCATGAACGGTGTCGGTCTGAAAAAAGCGGAAGCGATAGTGAGCTACCGTGAAAAAAATGGACCCTTTACCCAGATCGAACAATTAACTGAGGTGCCGGGGATTGGCGCGGCATTGGTTGAGCGTAATCTCTCGCGATTGAAACTGTAATGTTGGTCGCAGCCCAGTTGAGCATCTTGTCTGGGCTGCAGGCCTTTGTGTTGCAGCGTGAAATGTTAGCGTAATCCTGTTTTTTGCTTTAGTGAGACCATAACCGCAGCGGGATCGTTTTGATATTGCGCCAGTCCGTTGGCCCGTAAATGACAGGCGGCGCATTGTCCACACCCCTCACCCTTAATGCCGTTATAGCAGGTTAGCGTATGAAAACGCACGGTATCAAGTTGCTGGTAGTAGTCAGCCAGCGCCCAGGTTTCAGCCTTATTGAGCCACATCAGCGGTGTTTCAAAACGAATATTACGGGCGATACCCAAGACAATCGCCTGATTCAGCGCCTTGACGAATTCGTCACGGCAATCCGGGTAGCCAGAGAAATCTGTCTCACAGACGCCAGTAATGACGGCCTCCGCCCCGACCTGATAAGCGTAGATAGCTGCGAGCGTCAGGAAAAGAATGTTTCTTCCAGGAACAAAAGTATTAGGAATACCCTGTGAGTTAGCGTCGTAATCAGGAACAGGAATGCTATCGCGTGTTAAGCTGCTTGTGGCCAGTTCATTCAGCAGGCCTACGTTTAGCACTTTATGCGCCGTGGCGCCTAGCGTTACGCTGAGTTCCCGCGCAACATCAATTTCCGCGCGGTGACGTTGCCCATAATCGAAGGTGATGCAGTGGACGTCATCATAATGTTGCAAAGCCTGAATCAGGCAGGTTGTAGAGTCTTGCCCACCGCTAAAAACGACAACAGCACGCTTCATTTTTCATCCACCTTAATGCGACGTTAACCGCCTAGCATTTGTGACGTCAGGCGGTGTAAAACCGTCATATTACCTGAAAAATGGTCAGCATTCAGCGCCGCCGCCATCTCAAGCCGGTTTATGCAAGGCGGGGTCCGGTTTCAGAGTGGAACCTACTGGGCTGTTAAGCATATCGGCGTAGGGGCGAATGTCGCCGATATGTTCTTCTACCCAGTGGCTATTGTAGTAAGTGTCCAGATAGCGCTCACCGCTGTCACACAGCAGAGAAACGATTGCCCCTTTTTGTCCACGTTGAACCATTTCTTTGGCCAATTGCAGCATACCCCAGACATTCGTACCGGTAGATGCACCAGCTTTACGTCCTAACACACTTTCCAGCCAGTGCAGCGTCGCGATGCTGGCGGCATCAGGGACTTTAATCATGTCATCAATGACGCTGGGAATAAAAGAGGGTTCGGCACGCGGACGACCAATACCTTCTATCCGGCTTCCGCACGGCCCCGTGAGGGTTTTGTCCCGTTGCTGGTAATAGTCATAGAAGACGGAATTTTCAGGATCGACAACGACTAACCGTGTATCTAGCCCCTGATAGCGAATATAACGACCGAGTGTTGCCGACGTACCGCCAGTACCGGCACTCATTACAATATAGTTAGGCTCTGGATACGGCTCGCGCGCCATTTGGCGGTAAATACTGTCAGCAATATTATTATTGCCGCGCCAGTCGGTGGCGCGTTCCGCGTAAGTGAACTGATCCATATAGTGGCCGTTCATCTCTTGGGCTAGCTGTTCGGATGCCGCGTAGATTTGCCCTGACTGCTCGACAAAGTGGCAGCGTCCGCCATAGAAGGTGATTTGCTCGATTTTTCTTTTTGCTGTAGATGAGGGCATTACGGCGATAAACGGTAGACCAAGTAAACGGGCGAAATACGCTTCTGACACAGCCGTGCTACCGGATGATGCTTCGATAATGGGCGTTCCTTCGTTAATCCAGCCATTGCACAGCCCATAGAGAAATAGCGAACGCGCCAAACGATGTTTCAGGCTACCGCTGGGATGTGTACTTTCGTCCTTGAGATAGAAATAGATGCCGGGGTAGTTGGGCAATATTAAACGAATAAGATGCGTGTCGGCAGAACGCTGAAAATCAGCCTCAATAGCACGGATAGCATTTTTGACCCAGATAGTGCTCATGATAAAAACTCGTTGCAATGATTATCTAAATAGATTAACGAGTTTTTAGGATAAAAAAATCACCTTTTAATCTACTAAATCACCGGTTCAGGGGGTGCTTTTACCATAATATTTTCATTATGGGGAAATAAATTCTATTCAGCTGTGCTGGAGACCATTATGCTACATGTTATTAAGGCCATCATCTATGTGTTGTGCCTACCCGGCTTACATCGTGGTTTCTGGCTGAAGGAATATTACTTTCATCCCTGATGGGAGAAAGTTGGGGTAGCTAATCGCATCGTTGGGAATAGAACCATGCTGGATAAAATCGATCGCACACTGCTGAATCTGCTACAACAGGATTGCACTCTTTCACTACAAACATTGGCCGACGCGGTGAACCTTACATCTACGCCGTGCTGGAAACGCTTGAAGCGTTTGGAAGACGCTGGAATTATTCGGGCGCGAGTCGCGTTGCTAGATGAAGAGCGTTTAGGTTTGGGGTTAACGGCATTTGTCCTGCTGAAGACGCAGCAGCATAACCGCGATTGGTATCAAACGTTTACCAGCGTGGTTTCCGATATGCCGGAAGTTTTGGCCTTTTATCGCATGGCTGGAGAATATGACTATCTGATGCAGGTTCAGGTCGCCGATATGAAAAGTTACGATGATTTCTATAAACGGTTGGTAAATGGTATTCCTGGGCTAGTCGATGTAACATCCAGTTTTGCTATGGAACGAATCAAATATACTACGGCACTGCCACTATCCTTATGATTTACCGTACATTCGCCCTTTATATAATGTTTTCTGAGTTTGTCATGACCTCTCTGCCCATTGGAATAAAAATCGCGTGAGACTCTTTGCTCAACTGAGTTGGTATTTTCGCCGTGAATGGCGTCGCTATCTGGGGGCGATCGCGCTCTTGATTGTCATTGCCGTACTGCAATTGCTTCCGCCTAAATTGGTTGGCGTGCTCGTCGATGGTGTGACGCAACACGGCATGCCGATGACTAAAGTGATGATGTGGATTGGCGTGATATTGTTGACCGCAGTCATAGTCTATGTGCTGCGCTATGTGTGGCGCGTGTTTCTGTTTGGTGCGTCATATCGACTGGCGGTGGAGCTACGAGAAAATTTTTACCGCCAACTCAGTCGTCAGCATGCTGCCTTTTATCAGCGTCATCGTACCGGTGATCTGATCGCTCGTGCCACAAATGATGTTGATCGGGTCGTCTTTGCCGCAGGTGAAGGGGTGCTGATGCTGGTCGACTCTATGGTAATGGGATGTGCGGTGCTGATTGTCATGTGCACGCAGATTAGTTGGGAACTCACATTATTGGCCTTACTTCCTATGCCGATCATGGCGCTTTTCATCAAACGCTATGGCACCCAGTTGCATAACCGGTTTAGAGCCGCACAGGCGGCATTTTCTTCGCTCAACGATCAGGCGCAAGAAAGTTTAACCAGTATTCGCATGATTAAAGCCTTTGGATTGGAAAATTACCAATCAGCACGTTTTGCGCAGGTGGCAACGGATGCCGGTGCCAAGAATATGCATGTTGCTCAGGTTGATGCCCGTTTCGATCCCACTATCTATATTGCCGTGGGATTGTCGCATTTACTGGCAATTGGTGGCGGTAGTTGGATGGTGATTAACGGCTCACTCACGTTAGGGCTGCTGACCAGCTTTGTGATGTATCTGGGATTAATGATCTGGCCGATGCTGGCGCTGGCCTGGATGTTTAATATAGTTGAGCGGGGAAGCGCGGCATATAGTCGTATTCGTCAACTGTTGGCGGAAGAACCCGAAGTGAAAGATGGCAAAGCGTCCTTGCCTGCCGGGCGTGGCGAGTTGGCCGTGAATATTGACGCATTTCGTTATCCGGACACTTCTCATGACGCTTTGCAGAATATCCATTTTACGTTAGCACCGGGCAGTATGTTGGGATTATGCGGGCCAACGGGAGCGGGTAAAAGCACATTATTGGCGCTAATCTTGCGTCACTTCGATATCCAGTCAGGCGAAATTCGCTATCACGATCGGCCATTGTGCGATCTGCGGTTGGATGAACTACGTAGCCGTTTCGCCGTGGTGGGACAAATGCCTTTTTTGTTTTCGGACACGGTGGCACAAAACATCGCACTCGGTCGCCCCGATGCCACGCCAGTAGAGATCGAGCAGGCGGCGCGTCTTGCAAACGTCCATGACGATATTCTGCGCTTACCCCAGCGCTACCAAACGGAAGTTGGCGAGCGTGGTGTAATGTTATCGGGAGGGCAAAAACAGCGTATTGCGATTGCGCGAGCACTACTACAAGAAGCGGAAATCCTGGTACTGGATGATGCGTTGTCTGCGGTTGACGGGCGGACAGCGCACCAGATTTTGCAGAACCTGAAAACATGGGGTGAAAAGCGCACGTTGATTGTCAGCGCGCATCGTCTGTCAACGTTGGCTGACGCGGATGAAATCATCGTGTTGCAACAGGGGCAACTCGTGCAGCGTGGTGCGCACCGTGTGCTGGCGGCTGAGCCTGGATGGTACCGAGATATGTACCGTTACCAACAGTTAGAAGCGGCGTTGGATGATGCGCCGCAGCCGGAAGGAACAAAAAATGAATAGCGCCAACCCGTTCGGGGCAACGTTGAAACGCCTGTTGGCCTATGGTTCACCTTGGAAGAAACCGCTATTGATTGGGGTTTTGATGTTATGGGTCGCCGCTGGCGCAGAGGTCTCAGGCCCCATGTTAGTAAGCTATTTTATCGACCATTTGGTGGCTAAAGGTGAATTCCCCTTGGCAGTGGCGGCGGGGCTAGCCGCGGCCTATATCCTGCTGCAAATACTGGCGGCTTCACTACACTATTTTCAAGCGCTGTTGTTCAACCGCGTCGCGGTGGGGGTTGTGCAGCAACTACGTATTGATGTAATGGATGCTGCATTGCGTCAGCCGCTGAGTACCTTCGACAAAGAGCCTGTCGGGCAGTTGATTGCACGCGTCACCAATGACACTGAAGTCGTGAAAGATCTGTATATCACGGTAGTTTCGACTGTGCTACGCAGTGCGGCACTGGTTGGCGCGATGTTGGTAGCCATGTTTAGTTTGAACTGGCGGATGGCGCTGGTTGCGTTGATGATTTTTCCCGCGGTAGCCGTAGTCATGGTGCTTTACCATCACTTTAGTACGCCTATCGTGCGTAGAGTAAGAAGCTATCTGGCCAATATTAATGACGGTTTTAACGAAGTGATTAATGGGATGGGGGTCATTCAACAGTTTCGTCAGCAGGCTCGCTTTGGCAATAAGTTAGGCACCGCCAGTCGTGAACATTATGAAGCGCGTATGAAGGCGTTGCGTCTAGATGGGATTCTACTCAGGCCGTTGTTGAGCTTATTTTCTGCGATGGTGTTATGTGGTTTATTGTTTCAGTTTGGTCTTAACGCTGATGACGCGGTAGGGGTCGGTGTTTTGTACGCATTTATCAACTACCTGGGTCGTCTGAATGAACCTTTGATTGAGCTGACAACTCAGCAGTCTATGTTTCAGCAGGCCGTGGTCGCCGGAGAACGTATCTTTGAACTAATGGACGGCAAACAGCAGCGCTATGGCGATGATGAACGCCCTTTGGTTACGGGACGTATCGATATAGACAAGGTCTCATTCTCCTATGGCACAGAAAAACGCGTATTACGGGATATTTCCCTGACGATACCGGACCGTGGTTTTGTTGCGCTGGTTGGGCATACAGGCAGCGGCAAAAGTACGCTGGCAAGCCTGTTGATGGGATATTATGTGCCGAATGAGGGAGAGATAAGACTTGATGGACGTCCGCTATCGACGCTGTCTCACACCGTTTTGCGCCAAAATGTGGCAATGGTGCAACAAGACCCAGTTGTGCTGGCGGAGTCCATGTTTGTCAATGTGACGTTGGGGCGTGATATCAGTGAAGATGCCGTCTGGCGCGTGCTGGAAGTCGTGCAGCTTGCTAATCTGGTTAGAGATTTCCCAGAAGGCTTGCATACGCGGATTGGTGAGCAGGGGAATAACTTATCTACAGGACAGAAACAGCTGCTAGCGATTGCGCGAGTCTTAGTGCAACCGCCCAAAATCCTGATTCTCGATGAGGCCACGGCAAATATTGATTCGGGTACGGAGCAGGCGGTGCAAAAAGCATTGCGTATTATCAGGGAGCAAACGACTTTGGTCATCATTGCACACCGTCTTTCCACTATTGTTGAGGCCGACATGATTATGGTGCTCCACCATGGTCAAGCCGTTGAACGGGGAACGCATAAGCAATTGTTGCAACAACAAGGGCGTTACTACCAAATGTATCAATTGCAGCTTGCCAAAGAGGATCTTGCCGCAATTAGCGCGGAATCTTGCCCAGTCTAATACTGTGGTTTTGATGCAAGAGCCTGCACCGCCTTGTATGGTGCAGCGCTGACGTCTGGATGTTGTTTCGCACCATCAATAAGCACACGGCTTGGTGTTTTTACTCGGCTTGCACTGAAAATACCCCTGTTGCACTAATTTGGTGCTGCCCTTGCCCTGTTTTTCCCATTTTTCGTTCTCGACGTGTTTGATTTATAACCGCTCTACTCCCTGCAAGCGTACCCTATCCCGATTTATGCCAGATAAATCATTTATGGCACACCCTTTGCTTTAATCATGGCGTGTACCGACTTCGTAGATCTGTAATCGAACAAGTGACGGGCGAAAGCCTGAACGTAATGGCTAGGGGGAAGATGAATGAAACTGGTTACTGTGGTGATAAAACCATTCAAGCTGGAAGATGTGCGTGAAGCATTATCCTCTGTCGGCATCCAGGGACTCACCGTCACTGAGGTGAAGGGATTTGGTCGTCAGAAAGGACATGCCGAGCTATACCGTGGCGCAGAGTACAGCGTTAACTTTTTACCCAAGGTAAAAATTGATATCGCAATTGCGGATGACCAACTGGATGAAGTGATAGACGTCATCAGTAAAGCCGCATACACCGGAAAAATTGGTGATGGCAAGATTTTTGTCGCCGAATTGCAAAGGGTTATCCGTATTCGTACGGGTGAAACTGACGAGTCCGCACTTTAACAACACCTAACGTAGATACGTAAATAGGGATGGATGAAAATGAAAAAACTCTTCTCTTCATTAGGTCTCGCTACAGCGGCATTGCTCCCATCGTGGGCAATGGCTGCTGCACCGACGATTGATAAAGCGGATAACGCTTTCATTATGATTTGTACCGCGTTGGTACTGTTTATGACGATACCGGGTATCGCACTATTTTATGGTGGCTTGATTCGTTCAAAAAACGTCCTGTCCATGATGGCTCAGGTGAGTGTATCCTTCGCGATGGTCTGTATTCTGTGGGTGGTTTATGGCTACAGCCTGGCGTTCAGTGAAGGTAACGCTTTCTTCGGTGGCCTAAGCACATTCATGTTGAAAGGTATTGGGATAGAGTCCGTGAGTGGAACGTTCTATCAGTTTGTGCATGTGGCGTATCAGGCTTCCTTTGCCTGCATCACCGTGGCACTGATTGTCGGGGCAATCGCTGAACGTATTCGCTTCTCTGCGGTACTCATTTTTGTTGCGATATGGCTGACATTCTCTTATTTGCCAATGACGCATATGGTATGGGGCGGTGGTTATCTGGCCGCAGATGGCGCGCTTGATTTCGCTGGGGGGACGGTTGTACACATCAATGCGGCGGTTGCTGGGTTGGTTGGTGCTTACCTATTGGGTAAACGTGCAGGTTTTGGCAAAGAAGCTTTTAAACCCCACAATTTGCCGATGGTGTTTATCGGTACGGCAATTCTGTACATTGGCTGGTTTGGTTTCAATGCAGGGTCTGCGGGGGCGGCCAACGGCATCGCTGCGCTGGCCTTTCTGAATACGGTGGTCGCTACCGCTGCTGCAATTCTTGCATGGGTCGCTGGAGAGTGGATTGTACGAGGAAAACCGTCTTTATTAGGCGCATGCTCAGGCTGTATCGCTGGCCTGGTGGCCATTACACCGGCTGCGGGTACAGTCGGCGTGGGCGGCGGACTGATCATTGGGCTAGCTGGTGGCATAGCGGGCTTGTGGGGCGTAACCGTACTGAAAAGATGGCTGCGTGTCGATGATCCCTGTGATGTATTCGGCGTTCATGGCGTGTGTGGGATCGTCGGTTGTATTCTGACGGGCGTATTCTCTTCGGCGTCGCTGGGCGGAACAGGCTATGCGGAAGGCGTGACAATGGCGCATCAGGTTTGGGTTCAGCTATTCAGCGTAATTGTTTGTTTGGTGTGGTCAGGCGTTGTGGCATTTGTTGCCTTCAAAGTGGCGGATATGATTGTCGGCTTGCGTGTACCTGAAGAGCAAGAGCGTGAGGGGCTGGACGTTAACAGCCATGGTGAGAGCGCTTATAACCAATAAGTAAGGTATTTTCACAGTGTACAGGCGCGGAACTAATCCGCGCCTGTACTATTTGTACTACGCCTAAATTATTCGTAATTCGTACTACCCCACAATTGTTTTCCATCTCAAACGGTTTTTACTACTTTGAACCTCTGGTCGTGAGTGAGGTTATTAATTTCATACTTTCTCGATTACTGACGGCGACGTATTACGCCTTCCTGTACGCTAGAGGCAACTAACACGCCGTCACGGGTGTAGAATTGCCCACGCACGAAGCCCCGCGCGCCGGATGCTGAGGTGCTTTCCACCGAATACAATAGCCAGTCATCAAACCGGAAATCGCGGTGAAACCACATTGCGTGATCTATTGTGGCTACCTGCACACCGGGCTCCAAAAAGCCAACACCATGAGGTTGTAGAGCGGTAAGTAGGAAATTGCAATCAGATGTGTAGCCAAGTAGATATTGGTGAATACGCTTGTCTTCAGGAAGTGAGCCATTGGCACGGCACCAGACATGGCGCACTGGCTTATCTGCTTGACCTTTTAAGGGGTTGTAGAATTTTACCGGGCGCATTTCAATTGGGCTGGACTGAATGAGTTTATCGCGTAAGCGGGGCGGCAAGAGATGTTGTATAGACTGAGCAATCTCCTGCTCGGATTTCAGCGCTTCTGGCGGCGCGACGTCTGGCATTACATTCTGGTGTTCAAACCCGTCTTCATGGCTTTGAAAAGAGGCTGTCATATAAAATATAGGTCGACCATTCTGAATGGCGCTAATACGTCGCGTGCTGAAACTATTGCCATCTCGCAGGTTCTCTACATCATAAATAATAGGCTTCTGACTGTCTCCAGGTAGCAAAAAGTAGCCATGTAGAGAGTGGATATTGCGTTCGGCTGGTACGGTCTGTTTGGCCGCTGACATGGCCTGCCCAACAACCTGCCCGCCAAAGACCTGACGTAGTCCGAGATCGTCGCTTTGTCCGCGAAACAGTCCTTCTTCAAGTTTTTCTAAATGTAGGAGGTCGAGAAGGTGTTGCAGTGATTGATTAATCATGTCGGCCACCCTAGGTAGTGATGATTGGTTATCTATTTGTTTTTTAAAGTGTAAGGTTTTTAATTTTTTCTGTTTTTTGCAATAAATATTCGACTTTAAGGAAAATAACAGAATGTTGCACCATAATTAAGATGTTGGACAAATCATACTATTTTGAATGCTGATGTTCGATACCGATAGTTTGGCAATAACAAAGGAGACTGACTGAATGAAATTATGGCATATTTTAGGCGGTATCACGCTATCGTTGGTGTTAACTGCATGCGCTCAAAAGAATGATTATGGCGTTTCCCCGCTAACTGGGGAGCCTGTCACCAGTACTTCTTCATCACGTCCGGTTATAGCGATGCCAGCGGTAACTGGTAGTGTGAATATTCCTCAGCGCATAGCACTTCCCCACAACGCTGTATTGACCGTGACCGTTTCTGATGCGTCGTTGGTAGGCGTGCCATCGAAGGTAATTACGCAGCGCGTAACGCGTACCGATGGAAAACAGTCGCCTTTCTCGTTTAGATTACCGTATAACCCGGCAGATATTCAGCCCAATGCGCGAATCCTACTGAGTGCTGCGGTTGCCATTGATAACCACATTGTTATGGTAACAGAGAATGTCTTACCCGTTATTACCAACGGCGTTAATAACGTTGATTTGGTGTTAACCCCTGTTGCTTCTGTTGCTTTACCCGCAAACAATACGGGAACAGTCTCTTCCCCTTCAGCAAACCAGCCTCCCAGCAGTTAGAGACGCTGGCGGCCGTGATAGTCAGCTTGATTTAGTGGCTACGCGCCGTTCGTTATGGCGCGTATTGCCAGCGATATTCAGTAAGATTAACCTTTCCCTGACGATTGAATACAATCCCTTCCGCCTGTAGCGCAGATTTCTGGCGCAAATAATCACCACCAGTTAATGATATTTCACCTTTGCGGTTGATTACTCTATGCCATGGGAGTTTGCTGTCTTTCGGCAGGCGTTTTAATACGCCACCCACTTGCCTCGCTGCTTTAGGGGAGTTTGCAAGCTGTGCAATATCGCCATAAGTTGCTATTTTCCCATAAGGGATCGCCGCGACAATGTGAAATACGCGTTGGCGAAAATTATCATTTTCTTCTGACATCACGGTATGTTCCTGTACTCCTACGCGGTTGTATTTCATAGTGACATAGCTATATGGGTAAGAAAACACCGGTTAGCATGTGTTAGCTTGCAATTGCGTATTCCATCGCTGATAATGCCACCGCTTTGTTATGTGTTGCCACTAACGTTTGTAGTAGGCGTCATTGCAGAGTTGTCAATGGAGGCCCTATCGGTTCTCTCGCAACACTAACCTGTGGATTCGGTCAGGTCCGGAAGGAAGCAGCCGCAGCAGGAGACGTGTGTGCCGGGATGTAGCTGGTAGGGCCTCCACCATTTCTATTTTTAGGCGCGTCTGGCTGTCAGATTACTCTTCATTCCTCATCGATAAATTCGGTTTTCCATCGTGTGACAATACCCCGGCATCATGTTGTGTCCCTCCGACATAAGCGTTAAGTTTAAAAAGACATTTACGCTGATTTCAACTTGTGTAGAAAGAATATTGTACATTTCTACTTCGTGCATAATCTTAAAGTGGTTTCTATTCCGGAATGGAGGATTAGTAACGTTATCGATTCGTTTGCTAGCACTTAGAGAGAAATAAACATCGGGAAGGAGGAAAACTCATTTTTATTTAATATGAAAAATACAATTTGTTACAAATGACGTATGAGTAATAAAATAAAAGGATAATAAAAACAAAGGCCGATAATAATATCGGCGCAATGTAGTCGATATCGATTTTGTACGCGGACAGCTATGTATTAGCGAACGTAACGCCATACCGCAGTTGGAACTTTATCATAAAGCTTGTTCATCGTCAGTTCAGCTAAACGATGATCGGCGGCGGAAAAGAACATCTCCAATTCATCATTAGAGAGCTCATACTTGTTTTTTTCAATAACGCGTTCCAGCGTGTCAATAGTTGTGCATTTACGCAAACGCATCAAATAGTCGATTTTCTTCATAATGACCTATACAAATAGTACCTGGTGGTTAAATATATATAAATAAATTATTGCTTAACTTTTAGCAGGCGTACAGATGTTCTCCCCTGAGAACATTCCGAATAATGTTGTTTTGGACTTCTGCCAACGCCGCAGTTCAGCATCATTGATACCATAGTTGCCAAACAAAACATAAGTATCATCCAAATACGTTTCAACCTGCTTTGAAAGCTCGCTCTCGTTGGGGTATTTTATTTTAAAAGTAAGAACAAATGTAGCGATATACTCAATAAGTTCGTTTAATTGGAGATTGATCGCAGATGTCGGATCATTGACCCAACCATGGCTGCTATCACCTAACGTCGCTATGCTTTCGTCACACAGATTTTCACATAAGAACCTGAGTTGGGCAATATCATAATGTTTTGGTGTGTATTCATCCATATCAATCCCTCCGTTAAGCCGTTATTTAGTGTTACTGCGGTTAACATCTATAAACAGGTAGACTGATGAAAAGACATTATACCCGTTATACTTCGAGATATGTATGTGTTGGCTCCTGTCCTTGCCCCTATGTTATCGATAACAACGCCGGGGAAGATTACTGCTGTTATGGACTACAACGTGAATTTATTAAGGGGAGATCATATTCTATTTCGATGCTATTACAGGCAATATGTTGAACCATTGAGGTTTATTCAAAAAGAACGAAACAACTCGGACTTTCACCATCTATACTCTACTATCTCGCAAAACAGGGCTGGGGTAAATACCTCTTTACCACGACTTGGCCTTAAGTATAGCTATGTGATGTCGGTTACGGCAGTATGATGATATATAACTATAGCAAAAGCATTCATAACGTTCACGGGCAATAGATAAAGTTTTCACCGCTATTTGTTTTGATTAACCGCCAGATTTATGTCGTATCAAGGCGCATTGAATAAACGTGATGGCGATTAATTTAATACTCTAATCTGAATGAGTGGGTAGGGACCGTAAAAGTATCGTCTCGTGTTTCGGCAGCCAGGCGGATGATGTGGATTATCTTATTGTTTCGGCAGTTTTTTATTTGAGTAAATCCGTACAGCTGCGCGGGTATCATGACACAGGCTGTACGGAGTGAGTTAAAGAAAGATTAACCTTTTTTCTTTTTTCCGCCTTGTACCGCCTTAAAGCGCGGGTTTGATTTGCATATTACGTAAACGCGCCCGCGACGGCGGACTACAATACAATCTTTATGACGATTTTTTGCTGCACGCAGTGAGCTGAGTACCTGCACTTATCGTTCCTCCTGATTACTTGAAAAAGTTTCCAAAGCGTTGCTGGAAGCGGGCCGTACTGCCTTCTTTGGAATATTCTTTTTGCTTGCCGGTATAATAGGGATGCGAGGCTGAAGACACATCAATCGTGACGTAGGGGTATCTCTGCCCTTCAAGCTCAATTTCTCGCTCGGTTCTAATTGTTGAGCCTATCCTGTAATAGACATCGGCACTGGTATCATGAAATACCACGGTGCGATAGTCGGGATGAATGCCTGCTTTCATAATTACCTCAAATGTAATGTTATAACATAATAATATAGTGCACTCATTTAGTTTGAGGATCAACTGTTATTAAAGCGTTTAACTATTGGCGCTGTCCGCGCGACAGTACCCGCAACGCTACAAGGGGAAACGCAATATTGCACGGAGTGAGTTCTGGCACTGTGGCTCTTAAGCCAATCGGAGGCGTAAAAAAGGCCGCTAGGCGGCCTTTTACAAAAAGTGTTGATAGTTTCGTTACTAGTGGGCTGTCGTACCGTCTACCTTCTTACCAAAACGACGGCGGACGACAACAAAGAACACGGGAACGAAGAATATGGCTAGCACGGTAGCGGTAATCATTCCGCCCATTACCCCGGTACCAACGGCGTTCTGAGCGCCGGAACCAGCACCGCTACTGATGACCAACGGCATGACGCCAAGTATGAAAGCCAGTGACGTCATCAGGATTGGGCGAAGACGCATACGAACAGCATCGAGCGTTGCTTCTATCAGCCCTTTACCTTCTTTTTCCATCAGATCTTTAGCAAATTCGACAATCAATATGGCGTTTTTCGCGGATAGCCCTATGGTTGTCAACAGGCCCACTTTAAAGTAAACGTCGTTTTCAAGACCTGTCATATTTGCTGCAATCAGCGCACCAATAATCCCCAATGGAACCACCAGCATGACGGAGAAGGGGATTGACCAGCTTTCATAAAGCGCTGCCAGACACAGGAACACAACAATCAACGAAATAGCATAGATCGCGGGAGCCTGGTTCCCTGATAATCGCTCCTGATAGGACATCCCCGTCCATTCGTAGCCAATACCTTGCGGTAATTGGGCAACGAAACTTTCCATCATTGCCATCGCTTCACCGGTACTCTTACCTGGCGCCGCTTCGCCCTGTATCTGCATAGAGGGTTGACCGTTATAACGCTCTAAGCGTGGTGAACCGTATTCCCAGTGGCTAGTTGTGAATGCAGAGAACGGTACCATTTGTCCGTTATTACCACGGATGTACCAGTTTTTAATGTCATCCGGCAGCATACGGAAAGGTGCATCGGCCTGAACATAAACTTTCTTCACGCGACCGCGATCGATAAAGTCATTCACATAGGAACCACCCAGTGTCGTTGCCAACGTTGAACTGATATCTGACAGTGATACACCAAGCGCCTGCGCTTTTTCCTGGTCAATATCAAGACGGAACTGAGGTGTGTCTTCCATCCCATTAGGACGAACCTGCACTAGAGTATCAGGGTGTTGCGCCGCCATACCCAGCAACTGGTTACGCGCTTCTGTCAGTTTTTCATGCCCCAGGTTAGCCTGGTCAATCAATTGGAAATCGAAGCCCGTCGCAGTGCCCAGTTCGACTATTGCCGGAATGTTAGCCGCTATGACAATCGCTTCTTTATACTGGCTGAAGACGGCATTCGCTCTGCCCGCAATTGCTTGGACTTTGTTTTCTGCCCCGCTGCGTTGACTCCAGTCCTTTAGACTGGCGAAAGCCAGACCGGTATTCTGCCCACGACCAGAGAACCCAAAGCCTGAGACAGTAAACACTGAATTGACATTATTTTTCTCATTTTCGAGATAATAATTTGCCACTCTATCCATAATTTTCTGCGTATTTTCCTGTGTTGCACCGGAGGGTAACTGAACGATGTTCAGGAGAACCCCCTGGTCTTCGTCCGGCAGGAAAGAGGTGGGTAAACGCAGGAATAGTAGCGCCAAGCCGACTACTATTAATAGATAGATAACCAGATAACGTCCTGTGCTGCGAAGGATATTCGCCACGCTATCCGTATAGTGGTGCGTGCTTTTCTCAAAAATTCTATTAAACCAGCCAAAGAAGCCCGTTTTCTCACCATGATCGCCCTTGGCGATAGGTTTAAGCAGTGTTGCACAGAGCGCTGGCGTCAAAATCAACGCGACCAGAACCGATAGCACCATTGCAGAAACAATCGTAATGGAGAACTGGCGATAGATAGCCCCGGTGGAGCCGCCGGTAAACGCCATTGGGATAAACACGGCGGAAAGGACCAAAGCTATACCGACCAACGCCCCTTGGATCTGTTCCATGGAACGTTTAGTGGCTTCTTTAGGGGGCAGGCCTTCTTCCGCCATGACGCGTTCCACGTTTTCTACCACAACGATGGCATCATCCACTAAAAGTCCAATGGCGAGAACCATGGCGAACATCGTCAAGGTGTTAATGGAATAACCAAACGCGGAAAGGATGGCAAACGTCCCCAGTAAAACGACGGGCACGGCAATTGTTGGAATCAGCGTCGCGCGGAAGTTTTGCAAGAACAGGTACATGACCAGGAATACCAGTACGATAGCTTCCACCAGCGTCTTCACCACCTCGTTGATCGAGATTTTGACGAAAGGTGTTGTATCGTACGGGTATACGACTTTCAGGCCAGCAGGGAAGAACTCTTCCAGCTTGGTGAGCTCATTTTTTACTGCGGTTGCTGTATCTAGCGCGTTTGCGCCCGTTGCCAGCTTAATACCGATACCCGCAGCGGGTTTACCATTATAACGCGCTATAACGTCGTAGCTCTCAGCGCCCAGCTCGACGCGAGCAACGTCTTTAAGGCGAACCTGAGAACCATCCGGATTAACTTTCAACAGAATGTTAGAAAATTCTTCCGGTGAATTCAGCCGGGTTTGCGCAATGATAGAGGCGTTTAATTGTTGACCGGGAACTGGAGGCGTCCCACCTAATTGTCCCGCAGCAATTTGGTTGTTTTGAACCCGAATGGCCGCGCTAACATCACCTGCGGTTAATTGATATTTGTTGAGCTTATTTGGATCCAACCAGATACGCATGGCGTATTGCGAGCCGAACAATTGTGCATCACCTACGCCAGAGGTACGGCTGATGGGATCTTTAACGTTTGCCGCCACGTAGTCGGCGATATCCTGCTGGGACATTTTACCGTCGTCACTGATAAAGGCGGCAACCATGAGGAAGCTACTGCTTGATTTCTGAACATTTACCCCTTGCTGTTGTACTTCCTGTGGCAGCAGCGGCATGGCCAGTTGTAACTTATTTTGCACCTGAACCTGCGCGATGTCCGGATCGGTGCCCGCATCAAAGGTTAACGTAATCTGAACGGTGCCTGAGGAATCACTGCTAGATGACATATACATCAGGTTATCGATGCCGTTCATATTTTGCTCGATAACCTGCGTAACGGAATCTTGCAGCGTTGAGGCATCGGCACCCGGATAGTTTGCTGATATATCAATCGCTGGGGGCGCGATTGTCGGATACTGAGCAATAGGTAACTTAACAATTGCCAACAACCCTGCCAGCATCACCATGATGGCGAGCACCCAGGCAAAAATGGGTCGATCTATAAAAAACTTAGCCATGAATTGTACCGGCTCCTGTTAGGACGTCTTAAGACTTCGCGGGTTCTGCTGGCGCTTGCTGCGCCTGCTGATTCTCTTGAGCGATTTCTTTAGCGGTTACCTGCACACCCGGCCTGATTTTTTGCAGACCTGTGACGATAACGCGATCGCCGGCTTTTAAGCCATCGACAACTAACCATTTGTTGCCTATTGCTTTACTCGTTGTCAGCGTACGAAGTTCTACTTTGTCGCCTTCCCCAACCACCATCGCGGTAGCCTGACCACGCGGATCGCGCGTAACGCCTTGCTGCGGCACTAATAGGGCTGATGGATTAATACCGGAATCAACGCGCGCACGAACAAACATACCGGGGAGAAGGTTATGCTGCGGATTAGGGAAAATGGCACGTAGTGTGATGGAGCCTGTGGTCTCATCTACCGTAACATCAGAAAACTCCAGCGTACCCGCCTCCGCGTACTCAGTCCCGTCTTCAAGCAGCAGACGGACATTCGCTTTCCCCTGACTTTGTTTTAGCGTGCCGTTTTCCAACGCTCTCTTTAGTTGCAAAAAATCATTACTGGACTGGGTGACATCAACATAGATTGGATCAAGCTGTTGCACTGTAGTTAATGCTGTGGCCTGTCCGGTTGACACTAATGCGCCTTCTGTCACGGTGGATTTCCCCACACGTCCCGAGATAGGCGAGTTAACTTTCGTGTAGGCCAGATTAATTTGCGCCGTGTCAACCGCGGCTTTAGCCGCCTGCACAGCAGCATCGGCCTGGCGAGAGGCCGCAACGGCCTGATCGTAATCCTGCTTACTCACGTAGTTGGTGCCTAGCAGCGGTTTATAACGATTAACCGTTAGGCGGGCAATTTCTGCCTGCGCCTGCGCCTGCGCCAGTGAGCCTTTAGCGCTATTGTAGTTTGCCTGGTAGGTCGCAGGATCGATCTGATACAACGATGCGCCTGCCTTAATGTCAGATCCTTCAACGAAGTTACGTTTGAGAATAATACCGCCAACCTGTGGGCGAACCTCAGCAATGCGATAAGCACTTGTTCGGCCCGGCAATTCGGTCGTGACATTCAGCGCTTCCGTTTTCAACGTAACAACGCCCACTTCAGGCATCTGCTGCTGTGCACTACTTTGCTGATTGCTACCGTCATCACAGCCTGCAAGCATTAAGGTGCCAGAAAGCATCAGAACTGCCGCCAGAGGCGTTAGCCCTCTGTTTTTGTTCATAAATAAACCTCAAGTGTCCGATTTGAATTCGACCAATGGATCACAAGTCCCAAAACCCATTGCTGCTATAGCGTTATGTTCGTGCTATGTTACATACATACTTGAATGTATGTAAATCTCACTTTCCTTCAAATACAGCGATATGGCACGAAAAACCAAACTATCATGGCGCGAAAAACCAAAAAACAGGCTCAGGAAACCCGTCAACAGATACTAGACACTGCGTTAAAAGTGTTCTCTGAGCATGGCGTATCTGCGACGTCATTGTCTGATATTGCGGCTGCTGCCGGTGTGACCCGCGGTGCTATTTACTGGCACTTTAAGAACAAAGCCGAAATTTTTGATGAAATCTGGGCATTGGCCGAGTCAAAAATCAGTGAGTTTGAAATAGAGTATCAGACAAAATTCCCTGATAATCCACTCCGCGTGATGCGTGAATTATTGATTTATATGCTGCGTTTAACGGCCAGTGATACGCATTGGCGATCCATTATGGAGATCGCATTCCACAAATGCGAATTTGTCGGAGAAATGTTGCAATCTAATAATGCGCGCAAGGCACTTTATCTTTCTTGTTATATGGATATTGAAGAAAACCTGGTTCAATGCATTGGTATGGGTATGCTGCCAACCGAACTCCATCCTCGTCGTGCGGCAATTGCGCTGCGGGCCTATTTCTCCGGCGTGATGGAGAATTGGCTATTTATGCCGGAAAGTTTTGACCTTGATGGCGAAGCCCCGGCGTTGGTGGATGCTTTTATCGATATGCTGCATTTTAGTTCGGCATTACGTGAGTCCGCGAAATAGCCAGTTTCTCGACCGTGCGGGTGTTTTTAGCTTTTCCCTACAGTCTTTTGGCCTTGTGCAATAGATTGAGCACCGCTCGCTTTCTGTAAACATTTGTTCTCAACGTCGGTTCGTACAATCTCCAATGCGGCCAGAGCGATATGGGGATCGATCTGGTTTTCCTCCAGCAACATAATTAAATCAACCGCCAGCTTAACTTCGGGCGGGGCGTTTTCCAGTGACATACTGTATCTCTCTTTATCATCCGCTGTGCTAGCGCCCTTGCTCCTGACGCTCGATCTGCCGCTCTAATCGCGATAATGACTGACGACAGCGGGATAGCCGACCTTCCAGCGCCGCTAATTCCTTTTGTAAACGCTGTTGTTCATTAAAGTGCGTCTGCATGATAAGCAGGCTTTCTCTGTCCTGAATCATAGCGAGTAGGCGGCGTTCATAATCCTGGTGTTCAGCCAGCTTATGATAAATGTCGCTTTGCTGCGGCACGCTGCCGGACTCTTGCGTGCGTAAGGATTGTGTCGCTAATTCACGTTGTAATGCGGCTATCTGGCTAACCAGTTTCTCCGCCAGAAATGCGACACGATCGGTGCGCTGTTCCGTCGCTAGCGATTTCATTGCCTGAAAATTTTGTTCAACCTCGGTGCGATAATCCCGGAGTCGAGTACCGTAACAACTAAAAAGCTGGCGATCAAAGCGCGATTGCGGTACGGAATGATCCGCCAGCGGCTCAAGCGCTTTTGCTAGTGTTTTAATGTGCTGTTCAAGCTGTTGCAGCAATTGATACGTGTTCACTTTACTTCCTTTAAGCAGGCAGACTATTCAGCGAACCGCCTTTCATGGGGAGCTGACGCATGCTATATCGTATAGCGTGTCTACGTCACCAAATACAGCGGATGAGAATATCTTAATTAATCTGTTGGGCAAGGTGATGGTAAAGTGCAATAGACATTACACTATAGTAGATCCAACGGATGGATAGCGAACCCAGCATTGAGCATAAAGGTGAATATGTATCGCGTATTGCTAATAATATTGGGCTGGATTTCTGTTGTGCTGGCAACATTAGGGGTCGTGTTGCCCTTATTGCCGACCACACCGTTCTTATTACTCGCAGCCTGGTGCTTTGCTCGCTCATCTCCACGTTTTCATGACTGGTTACTGTATCGCTCCTGGTTTGGCAGCTATCTGCGTCATTGGCAGCAGCATCGAGCGTTGCCGCCGGGAGCGAAATGGAAGGCCGTCTCCTTGATTATGATAACATTTGCGCTTTCACTCTGGCTGGTTAAGTTGCTGTGGGTCAGGATACTTTTGCTGGTTATTATGGTGGTTCTACTCACCTTCATGCTTCGTTTGCCCGTCGTTGATCCAGAACAACATATGCAGGACGTGAATCCGAAAAGATAGCCTAACGACGGCCTTTGTGATGAATAGCCAAAACGCCACCGCCGCGCGAGGATGGTTGCATTTATCCGTCACTTTGACTAGATTTGGGCGTTTTCATGTGCGAGTCGCCATTACTCCGCGCCTTCCGCGATATGATGCAAGAAAGTATGCGATGAAGGGAAGCGTGGAGTGGTCAGCATGGTATGTTCAGCACGTTTATCAGGTACAACGATGTTTTATCAGGCACAACTATGATGACCGTAACAGCGCAGCAGGTCGAATTAATTAAAAACAGTATCAAAAGCGTCCCAGATTATCCGAAGCCGGGCATTTTGTTCCGTGATGTTACCAGTCTGCTGGAGGATCCGGTGGCTTACGCGGCGAGTATTGAGATGCTGGCGAACCGCTACCGTGACAGCGGTGTGACAAAAGTGGTCGGTACGGAAGCGCGTGGTTTCCTGTTTGGCGCCCCGGTTGCTTTAGCACTCGGTGTGGGGTTTGTTCCCGTGCGCAAACCGGGCAAGCTGCCACGTCCGACGATCAGTGAAAGCTATGAACTTGAGTATGGTTCAGATACGCTGGAAATCCATTCTGACGCGATCTCCACGGATGATCGCGTGTTAGTCATCGACGATCTGCTGGCCACCGGCGGGACGCTCGAAGCTACCGTGAAATTGATCCGTCGTTTAGGTGGCACGGTGACTGATGCCGCTTTTGTCATTAACTTGTTCGATCTGGGAGGCGAGCAGCGTCTGACAGAGATGGGCGTCGCCTGTTATAGCCTGGTTGACTTCCCTGGGCATTGATCATAACAGCCTCGCCGATAGCGGCGTGGCTGTGTTAGCATAATTGCCTCAATAACACGACTATTGCGGTATTGATGAGCTATCAGGTTCTTGCCCGTAAGTGGCGCCCTCAAACGTTTACCCAAGTTGTCGGTCAGGAGCATGTCCTGACTGCATTGGCGAATGGTCTTTCCCTAGGCAGAATTCATCATGCTTATTTATTTTCTGGCACTCGCGGCGTCGGGAAAACGTCGATTGCCCGTTTGTTGGCTAAAGGGCTGAATTGCGAACAAGGTGTGACCGCTACACCCTGTGGCCAATGTGACAACTGTCGCGAAATAGAACAAGGGCGTTTTGTCGATTTAATTGAAATTGATGCGGCGTCTCGGACAAAAGTCGAAGATACGCGTGAGTTGTTGGATAACGTGCAGTACGCCCCCGCCCGGGGACGATTCAAGGTGTACCTGATTGATGAGGTACACATGTTATCGCGCCATAGCTTTAATGCATTGCTCAAAACACTGGAAGAACCGCCTCCGCACGTCAAGTTTCTTCTTGCGACGACCGATCCGCAGAAGTTACCGGTGACTATTCTGTCACGCTGCCTGCAATTCCACCTCAAAGCGCTGGATGTCGAACAGATTCGCGCGCATCTGGAACATGTGCTACAGGCCGAAAACCTCGCCAGCGAACCTCGAGCGTTACAGCTTTTGGCTCGTGCGGCCGATGGGAGCTTACGCGATGCGTTAAGTCTGACCGATCAAGCGATTGCAATGGGGCATGGGCAGGTCACGGCAGCAACCGTCAGCCAAATGCTCGGTACGCTGGACGATGAACAACCGCTAGCGCTGATTGAGGCGTTAGCGAAAGGCGATGGCGGGCAGGTGATGTCGCTACTGGATCAGGTTGCGGCACGCGGTGTGGACTGGGAGTCGTTGCTGGTTGAAATCCAGACGCTATTACATCGGATTGCGATGATTCAACTATTGCCGACGGCGTTGGGTGAAGATTATGCCGCTGTTGAAGCGCGGATGCGGGATATTGCACGTATTCTCCCGCCAGCGGAAGTACAACTTTATTACCAGACGATGTTAATCGGTCGTAAAGAATTGCCTTTTGCGCCAGATCGTCGGATGGGCGTTGAAATGACGCTGCTGAGAGCGCTAGCGTTCCACCCGCGCCAGATTATCGCCGACCCAGTTACCCCGGTAGCCGCAGCGTCGGTTCATGAGATTGCCTCTGCCGAGTTTCAGTCTGATGCCGGTGCGCCGCCGCCGATTCGTCGATCCGCGCCGCAAGGCAGCGAATGTCCCACTGACGTATCGACCCCCGCCTATGTGCCTGAACCGTCAGAAACGATCTCTGCGCCTGCGCCGCCATTCGATGGGCCAACAGCGCCAAGCAATTCTGCCGATCTGCCGGGTGAGCGCGAACTGCCTGATGCCACGGCCCAATTGTTACAGGCGAGAAGTCAACTCCTGCGCAGACAAGGGAGTAAACCGCTAAAAAAGGCTGAACCGGCAGCGTCCGATACTACGCGGCCGGCAACCTCAGCGCTGGAGCGGTTGGCCTCGGTTACTGAGCAGCGTAGCCAACGGCAACATGAGCAAACCTCTCGTGCCACGCTTAAAAAGCCGGAAGCGTATCGTTGGCGAGCGCAAACGAAAGCCGATGATAAGAAGGTCGACGTGACGACGCCGAAGGCGCTGCGTTCGGCATTAGAATATGAAAAGACGCCGGAGTTAGCGGCACGTTTGGCGGAGGAGTCCATCGAACGGGATGCCTGGGCAGCGGAAATCCATCGCCTGACGCTGCCAAAACTGGTTCAACAACTGGCGCTGAATGCGTTTAAAGAAAATAAGGCGGGCAGGAAAATTCATTTGCACCTACGATCATCTCAGCGGCACTTGAATTCGCCTGCGGCACAGGAGACGCTAAAGGAAGCATTGGCGGCATATTACGGGCATCCTGTAGAATTACTGATTACGGAAGACGACAATCCGGCGGTACGAACGCCGTTGGAATGGCGTCAGGCTATCTATGAGGAGAAACTGGCGCAGGCGCGTCAGTCGATTCTGAGCGATAAGACGATTCAAACGCTGCGGCGTTTTTTTGATGCGGAACTGGACGAAGAAAGTATCCGCCCTGTTTAACCGCTGCGAGTGCGCAGCCCGACGTGATAGAGAGAAAACTATGTTTGGTAAAGGTGGAATTGGCAATCTGATGAAGCAGGCTCAGCAGATGCAGGAAAAAATGCAGCAGATGCAGGAAGAGATTGCAAATCTGGAAGTCACGGGCGAATCGGGCGCAGGTTTGGTTAAAGTTACCATCAATGGCGCGCATAACTGCCGCCGTGTAGAAATCGATCCCAGCCTGATGGAAGATGATAAAGAAATGCTGGAAGATTTAATCGCCGCGGCATTCAATGACGCTGCCCGCCGAATTGCGGAAACGCAAAAAGAGAAGATGGCGTCGGTTTCCAGCGGCATGCAATTGCCGCCGGGCTTCAAGATGCCATTCTGATGCAGACCAGTCCGCTGCTTGAATCATTGATGGAGGCACTACGCTGTTTACCGGGCGTTGGGCCCAAGTCGGCACAACGTATGGCATTTCATCTGTTGCAACGTAATCGTAGCGGCGGTATGCGACTGGCACAGGCGTTGACGCGGGCGATGTCCGAAATAGGCCACTGCAGCGATTGCCGAACATTCACCGAGCAGGATATATGCACGATTTGCTCTAATGTGCGTCGCCAGCAAAACGGGCAGATTTGCGTGGTGGAAAGCCCGGCGGATATTCAGGCTATTGAACAGACGGGGCAGTTCGCTGGCCGTTACTTTGTGTTAATGGGGCATTTATCGCCACTCGATGGCATTGGCCCGGATGATATTGGTTTAGGGCGTCTAGAAGAGCGCTTGCAAGTGGAACCTATAACCGAAGTGATTCTGGCAACCAACCCGACGGTGGAAGGCGATGCTACAGCGAATTATATTGCTGAATTGTGTGCGCAGTATGGTGTGATGGCCAGCCGTATTGCACATGGCGTCCCCGTTGGCGGTGAGCTTGAAATGGTCGATGGCACAACCCTCTCCCATTCACTTGCGGGCCGCCAGCCTTTCCGATTTTAATCTGTTGGCTACCCACGGTATTGTTGGTAGGTAGCCGCTGTTTTGTTTTTTCACGTAGATCTCCCCCTTGAAATCTCCATGATTTATCCCCATTTGCTACCTATCGTCGGTTTAATCAGCCTGAATAACATTAGGATTGAGGTAAGCAACAATGAGTATGAAAGGCCAGGAAACCCGTGGGTTTCAGTCCGAAGTGAAGCAACTCTTGCATTTGATGATCCATTCGCTCTATTCCAATAAAGAAATCTTTCTGCGTGAATTGATCTCGAACGCCTCCGATGCGGCAGATAAATTACGCTTCCGGGCGCTTTCAGCACCGGAGTTGTATGAGGGCGACGGTGACCTGCGCGTGCGGGTGTCTACCGACAAAGAGAAGCGCACCCTCACCATTTCTGACAACGGCATCGGCATGAGCCGCGACGAAGTGATTGATAATTTAGGGACTATTGCTAAATCAGGTACTAAGGCCTTTCTGGAATCGATGGGGTCCGATCAGGTTAAAGATAGTCAACTGATCGGCCAGTTTGGTGTGGGCTTCTACTCGGCCTTCATTGTGGCAGATAAAGTGACCGTGCGCACTCGTGCGGCGGGCGCGAGTGCCGATCAAGGGGTGTACTGGGAATCGGCTGGTGAAGGTGATTACACGATTGCCGACATTACCAAAGACGATCGCGGCACGGAGATTACGTTGCACCTGCGTGAAGGTGAAGACGAGTTTCTCGATGACTGGCGCGTGCGTTCCATCATCAGCAAATACTCAGATCATATTGCGTTGCCGGTAGAAATTGAATCTCGGAAAGAAAGCGAAGAGGAAGGCGGAGAACCCACCGTAAGTTGGGAAAAAATTAACAAGGCGCAGGCGCTCTGGACACGCAGTAAATCTGATGTCAGCGATGAAGAGTACAAGGAGTTTTACAAGCACATCTCCCATGATTTCACCGATCCGCTCACCTGGAGCCATAACCGCGTAGAAGGCAAGCAGGAATACACCAGCCTGCTCTATATTCCCGCTCGCGCGCCTTGGGATATGTGGAATCGCGATCATAAACACGGCCTGAAATTATATGTGCAGCGCGTCTTTATTATGGATGATGCCGAACAGTTCATGCCGAACTACCTACGTTTTGTTCGCGGCCTGATTGATTCCAACGATCTGCCGCTGAACGTGTCACGTGAAATTTTGCAGGATAGCCGCGTGACGCAGAATCTGCGTAATGCGCTGACTAAACGCGTGCTGCAAATGCTGGACAAACTGGCGAAAGACGACGCGGAAAAATACCAGACATTCTGGCAGCAATTTGGTCTGGTGTTGAAAGAAGGCCCGGCGGAAGACCCAAGCAACCGAGAAGCCATCGCGAAACTGCTACGATTTGCCTCCACGCATTCTGACAGCTCTGCCCAAACAGTCTCTCTGGAAGATTACGTTAGCCGGATGGTGGAAGGTCAGGACAAGATCTATTACATCACGGCAGACAGTTACGCGGCGGCAAAAAGCAGCCCGCATCTGGAATTGTTCCGCAAGAAAGGTATTGAGGTATTGCTGTTGTCCGATCGCATTGATGAGTGGATGATGAGCTACCTGACCGAGTTTGATGGTAAATCCTTCCAATCTGTCAGCAAAGCCGATGAGGCATTAGACAAACTGGCTGACGAAGAAAGTGAGGCGCAGAAAGAAGCGCAAAAAGCGCTGGAACCTTTGGTTGAACGGGTGAAAACCCTGTTGGGCGATCGGGTTAAAGACGTGCGTTTTACACACCGTTTGACCGATACACCTGCGATTGTGGTGACGGATGCGGACGAGATGAGCACGCAAATGGCGAAATTGTTCGCGGCGGCAGGCCAGCCGGCACCGGAAGTAAAATACATTTTTGAATTGAACCCGGAGCATGCGTTAATTAAACGTGCGGCTGATGAATCAGATGACGCTGCCTTCGGCGAATGGGTCGAACTGCTACTGGATCAAGCCTTATTGGCTGAACGCGGTACGTTGGACGATCCGAACCAGTTCATTCGCCGGATGAATAAACTGCTGGGTGCTTGATATTGCTCTCCTTCAGCCTCGATTAATACCGTAATGCCGTTCACTTAAGCCTGAATATGGGGGAAACGCGGTGATGAGATTCCCGGTAGGGAACCTCGTGCCGTGGTTCCCCCTGTTTATCGATTCTTAAACGAGCGGCTTTAGGTTTATAGCGGGGTTTCTCTACCTCTGCTTTTTTCATTTATCCTCAATAGCTGAACCGAGCCCGTTCCTTGAGCATAAGCGTCTGGAATGGTATGGTTTAGCGTTTTCAAATTTATTTTATAAAAATTACATAGCAAGGGGATTTACGCGATGCGTATTATTCTGCTGGGCGCTCCGGGCGCAGGCAAAGGTACTCAGGCACAATTCATTATGGAAAAATACGGTATACCGCAGATTTCCACAGGCGACATGCTGCGAGCCGCGGTTAAAGCGGGCACTGAATTGGGCAAGCAAGCCAAAGAAATCATGGACGCAGGTAAGCTGGTCACCGATGAGTTGGTCATTGCTCTGGTTAAAGAACGTATCGCCCAGGAAGATTGCCGTAACGGTTTCCTGTTGGATGGATTCCCACGCACGATTCCGCAAGCTGATGCGATGAAAGACGCGGGCATCAATGTGGATTACGTTATCGAATTCGCGGTTCCTGATGAATTGATTATCGATCGCATCGTGGGGCGTCGTGTGCATGCGGCGTCAGGTCGTGTCTACCATATCAAATTTAATCCGCCGAAAGTGGAAGGTAAAGATGATGTGACAGGGGAAGATCTGAGCATCCGTAAGGACGATCAGGAAGATACCGTGCGTAAACGTCTGGTTGAGTATCATCAGCAAACGGCGCCGCTGGTTTCTTATTATCAGAAGGAAGCGGATGCGGGTAATACACGCTATTTCAAAATAGAAGGGACACGAAAAGTCGAAGAAATTCGTGCAGAGCTGGAAACGATTCTGGGCTAATCCTTCGTATAAATGATTTTATGAACAATGCCAGACTGCGTCTGGCATTGTTCATATTGCCACTCCTACCAACGTTGTTCCTCCCATTGGTTGTTCCGCCTATTGATAGTATCGGTTTGACCCTGCTCGCTATCCCTATTTATCCGGTTTTTTTTCGCTACAATAGAGCTAAATATGGCGCACTGGTGGGCGAGAAAAAGCCTGCTTCTTCATAAGAAGGATGATAGCGATGAGGCAAGAAAAATACGGCGTGTTGATGGTGAATTTAGGGACGCCTAACGCGCCGACACCGCAGGCGGTCAAGCGCTATCTGGCTGAATTCTTGAGCGACCGACGGGTGGTGGATACGCCGCGCCTGTTATGGTGGCCACTGCTACGCGGTATCATCTTACCAATCCGTTCGCCGCGAGTGGCAAAACTCTATCAATCGGTCTGGATGGAAGGGGGGTCGCCGCTGTTGGTGATTAGTCAACGACAGCAGCAGGCATTAGCGGCGCGAATGCCGGAAACACCGGTTGAATTGGGGATGAGCTATGGCTCGCCGAGCCTGCGCTCGGCACTGGATAAATTACTGGCGCAGGGCGTAACGCAACTGGTCGTTTTGCCGATGTACCCGCAATACTCTTGTTCCACAACTGCCGCCGTATGGGATGGCCTGGCCGCGCAGCTACGTGATAACCGTCAACTGCCGGCTATTCGCTTTATTCGGGATTACGCCGAACACCCGGCTTATATTGCCGCGCTAAAGCACCGAGTTGAACAATCATTTGCTGAATATGGCGAGCCAGACAGACTGGTGATTTCTTATCATGGCATTCCTGTCCGATATGCCAACGAAGGGGATGACTATCCACAACGCTGTCGGGCGACGACGGAAGCGCTGATTAGCGCGCTGGGGATGCCGCAAGAGAAAGTGATGATGACCTTTCAGTCACGTTTTGGCCGGGAGCCTTGGTTGACGCCATATACGGATGAAACCCTGAAAGGGTTACCTAACCAGGGAATCAAACATATTCAGATCATATGTCCGGGGTTCGCCGCTGACTGTCTGGAAACATTGGAAGAAATTCAGGAACAGAACCGGGAAATCTTCCTGCATGCTGGCGGAGAAGCATTTCACTATATTCCTGCGCTTAATGACGATCCGCTGCATATCGATCTGCTGGAGCAATTGGTTAGAAAAACGATGTCGTAGAGCGGCGATCGTTGGCAACGCATCTATAAAGGCATATCTAATGGAGCAAAAATGATGGGCAAAATAAGCTTCATGCCGATCGTTTAAGACGCGGGGTGGCGAGGGTGACCACGGTGCGAGGCATCCTTGCCGGGAACGTCATCACCGTGGTGGCCCTTAAATCCATGCCTAAGCCATAATATTAGGTAAAATCGGCCACTAATTTTATGATTAACGCTAGATCGGACACGCCTGAGAGTCGGGCGAGAGTTCCTCTAGCTTCAACATTGAAATCATGCTGTTGGCGATTTCCCGCTCGCCCATGACGACTTCGTTGGCGCCGTGTTCAATAATATAGCTGACTTCATCGTCATAGTGTGCCCGGGCAATAATTTCCAGGTCGGCACGCTTTTCTCGCGCTGCGGCGACGATTTCTCCTGCCTCATAGCCGTTCGGAATGGTCAATAATAGCCAACGGGCGCAGTCCAGACGTGCAATATCCATAATTTCGGGTTTGATGGCGTTACCCAACACGGCTTTAATTCCCCGTTCACGTAAGGCATCGACACGCGTGCGTGAATTCTCAATGACAACGATCGGGATACCGGCCTGATGTAGTTTGGCGCCAATGAGACTCCCCACGCGGCCATAGCCAACTAGCAGAGCATGGTTGCACATATCAACAGGGATCTGTTTTTCTTCCTCAATCGCTTCTTCCACAATCTGCTCTTCAATGGTTTCATGCTTCGCCAGATAGCGTTCGAGAAGCGTAAATAGCAGCGGGTTAATCATGATTGAGAGAATGGCGCCAGCCAGTACCAGATTCCGTCCCTCTTCAGACAGCAGCCCCAATACAATACCGAGCCCGGCTAAAATAAAGGCAAATTCCCCGATCTGCGCCAGGCTGGCGGAAATGGTTAGCGCCGTGCGTTTTGAGTGACCAAAAAGTCGAACCAGCATGAACGCGGCGGCTGACTTACCAAACACGATGATGGCCAGCGTAATAAGCACGGAAACCGGGTCGTTAATCAAGATCATCGGATCAAACAGCATGCCGACAGAGACGAAAAACAGCACGGCGAAAGCATCGCGCAGCGGTAACGTATCGTGCGCTGCACGCTGGCTGAGTTCGGACTCGTTCAACACCACGCCAGCGAAGAACGCACCTAAAGCAAAGGAGACATCGAAAAGTTTCACCGCGCCAAAAGCAATACCCAACGCCATCGCCAAAACCGCCAGCGTGAAAAGCTCGCGCGATCCGGTGCTGGCGCTTTTTGCCAACACCCACGGCACCAGACGGCGGCCTACAACAATCATTATGGTAATAAACGCAATGACTTTACCGATGGTCCAGGCGAGATCGGTCAGCAGTTTGCTGGTATCGGCATGTTCTGCGCCGATCATGTCGCCGAAGGCTGGCAGTAGCACCAAAGTAAGCACCATGGCGAGATCTTCTACAATCAGCCAGCCGATAGCAATTTGGCCACGCTGGCTATCGATTAGCTGCCGTTCCTCCAGTGCGCGTAACAGAACCACTGTACTGGCGGTGGACAGGCAAAGGCCGAAAACTAAACCACTCGCCAGGCTCCAGCCCAGCATTGTGGATAACCCCATCCCCAGCAATGTCGCTACGACAATCTGGGCTATCGCGCCAGGAATCGCGATGGACTTTACCGCCATGAGGTCTTTCAGCGAGAAGTGGAGGCCAACGCCAAACATTAGCAGGATTACGCCAAGTTCAGCGAGTTCCGATGCTAATGACGTATCAGCCACGAAACCGGGGGTGAAGGGGCCAACGAGCACGCCAGCGGCAAGATAGCCAACAAGGGGAGAGATTCGCAGGCGATGGGCCAGTATGCCAAGGAGGAAGGCAAGAACCAGCCCTCCAGCGATAGTAGAAATTAGCGGTGTTGCAGCATGCATCCCAACTCCTTGTGCCATAGGTGAAACATAATTAAACCGATTTACCCTTTTTGTCTTGACGCGGCAACGTGGTTAGCGGCCCTCACGTATTCTTATCGCTTTGTGACTGCATCAATAGCGTTTGGAATGCGTTCGTCTACTGTCTGGCTGCAACGCCAATGTTACTGGGTATACACACAAATTCTATTGCATATAGCGAAATGTTGCTTGGGTAAAAATGGTATTTTATGAAAAATATCAGTTTATCAAGCTAAAGGCAGTGTAACATAGATTTACCGGTAATTTCTTCTAATAAGCATTGATAAACATGCGTAATTATTATGATGATACGACGTTATTGATGTTGAACGGCAATGGCGACGGTGAATATTAAATCAAACCGCTTTATCTGCTGACATAAAACGGCTGTAAACAGAAGATAAGCGGCATGATAACTGCCTATTGCGATGAAATATCCAAATTAGCAAGAATCCATGACGATAAGACGACAGAAACAGGTCAGGCGGCGATCGCTACCTATGCAATGCTTAATCTGGGGTTGTCGGCTATCGCGCATGGCTCGCGGATAACATGAATGTGTCTCGCGCATTGTTCATCTTGCTGTGCTAGCTTGTGTGATGAATTTCTCAGTGTAACCACTGCGTTTTTAGAATAAACGGAGATTTATCATGCGCTTTTCAATACGAACTCTGGGATGTGTGATGGCGGTATCGCTGGTGTTAACGCCAGCGATGTCAATGGCTTGGGAAAAAAATAAAACGTATTCCATCACGATTTTGCATACCAATGACCACCATGGCCATTTCTGGCATAACGACCATGGTGAATATGGGCTGGCGGCACAAAAAACGCTGGTTGACGAGATACGTCAGGAAGTTGAAGGTCGAGGGGGGAGCGTATTGCTGCTTTCCGGCGGGGATATCAATACTGGCGTACCGGAATCGGATTTACAGGATGCAGAGCCTGATTTTCGTGGTATGAACATGGTTGGCTATGATGCGATGGCGTTGGGAAATCATGAATTCGATAATCCGCTATCGGTACTGCGCCAACAGGAAAAATGGGCGAAATTCCCGTTATTATCCGCCAATATCTATCAAAAAAGCACTTCATCGCGTTTATTTAAGCCTTATGCCCTGTTTGATAAACAAGGCGTAAAAATCGCTGTTATCGGCCTGACAACGGATGATACGGCTAAATTAGGTAATCCTGAGTATTTTACCGATATCGAATTCCGTCATCCTGCTCGTGAAGCGAAACAGGTTGTTGAGCAGTTACGTGCGCACGAAAAACCGGATGTGATCATTGCCGCGACGCACATGGGGCACTATGACGATGGTCACCACGGCTCCAATGCCCCGGGCGATGTGGAGATGGCGCGTAGCCTGCCCGCGGGTTATTTGGATATGATTGTCGGCGGCCATTCGCAGGATCCGGTGTGCATGGCGCAGGAAAATAAGAAACAGGTGGATTATGTGCCAGGGACGCCATGCGCGCCCGACCGCCAAAATGGCACCTGGATTGTTCAGGCGCATGAGTGGGGGAAATATGTTGGTCGTGCCGATTTTACCTTCCGCAACGGTATACTAAAACTTGAGCATTATCAGTTGATACCCGTCAACTTGAAGAGAAAGGTAGAAAAGGACGGCAAAACACAACGCGTTTTCTATACGCGTGAAATTGCGCAAGATCCTGACATGCTGAAAATGTTGACGCCATTCCAGGAAAAGGGACAGGCGCAGTTGGGAGTCAAGATCGGTAGCGTGAACGGGAAACTCGAAGGCGACCGCAATCAGGTGCGCTTTCGGCAGACGAATCTGGCGCGTCTGCTGCTCTCAGCACAGCTTGAGCGCGCGGCGGCTGACTTTGCCGTCATGAGCGGCGGTGGCATACGCGACTCGATTGAGTCCGGTGATATTACCTATAAGGATATCTTGAAAGTTCAGCCATTTGCCAACACGCTGGTATATATCGATATGAAAGGCAGCGATGTCGAGAAATACCTCGCTGTCGCCGCCAACAAAAAAGTGGATTCCGGTGCCTATGCGCAGTTCCTCAACGTTAGCCTGACGGCAGATGGGCAGGGCGTACAGAACGTGAAAATCAAAGGTGAGTCGTTACAAGCGGATAAGGTTTACCGCATGGCAACGTTAAACTTTAATGCACTGGGAGGGGATGGTTATCCACGTATTGATAATTTACCGGGTTATGTGAATACCGGCTTTGTGGATGCGGAAGTGTTAAAGCAGTACATCGAAAAACATTCCCCTCTGGACGCAGAAGCCTATGCACCGAAAGGCGAGATTGTTTATAAATCATAAGCGTCGAGTGGGGCTTTAACGACGTCCCGTTTACTCTCCTTATTTTACGGCCGCGATTCTTGCGGCCTTTCTTTATTATTATCTTTCTCTTCGCGGAATCTTGTCTTTTGGCGAGAGGAATGTCGAATGACCACATCCTCGCCACTTATCACGTCATTTTAACCGCTTAGCACGCTATTTTACCGCCTACCCGATTACCTTACGCGCGTGCGTACGCGAAGGCGTAATGTACCGCTAGGATCTTCCTGTACCCAAAAGACGCGATGACCTGTGTTATCGCGCAATGTTTTACCAAAATTTCTTTTTCCACAGCTAACAAATTAAACGATTGTGATTTTTTAATTGAAGGATGTCTTATGAAGAGCCGTTCCATTCTTAAACACATCCCCTGGATGATTCTTGGAATCATTGGGGCAGCGTGCCTCGGCGTTGTCGCATTACGCCGCGGTGAGCATGTTAGTGCACTCTGGATTATTGTTGCTTCCGTAGCCGTTTACCTCGTGGCCTACCGATATTACAGCCTGTATATCGCACAGAAAGTCATGAAGTTAGATCCCACCAGAGCTACGCCTGCTGTTATCAATAACGATGGTCTTAACTATGTGCCAACGAACCGTAACGTCCTGTTCGGCCACCACTTTGCTGCCATTGCTGGCGCCGGTCCGTTAGTCGGGCCGGTACTGGCCGCACAGGTCGGTTACTTGCCGGGGACGCTATGGTTGCTGGCTGGGGTCGTGCTGGCGGGGGCGGTACAGGACTTTATGGTCCTGTTTATTTCCAGCCGGCGTAACGGCGCCTCATTAGGCGAAATCGTTAAAAAAGAACTGGGCCCTGTTCCGGGGACGATTGCGCTGTTCGGCTGCTTCCTCATTATGATCATTATTCTTGCCGTACTGGCGCTGATCGTGGTGAAAGCGTTGGCCGAAAGCCCGTGGGGGGTCTTTACCGTTTGTTCGACGGTGCCGATCGCATTGTTCATGGGGATCTACATGCGCTATATCCGCCCGGGTAAAGTCGGTGAGGTCTCCGTGATAGGTATTATCTTGTTGGTATTGGCTATCTGGTTCGGTGGCGTCGTCGCAAGCGACCCATACTGGGGACCGGCGCTCACCTTTAAAGATACCACGATTACCTATACGTTGATTGGCTACGCCTTCGTCTCCGCACTGTTGCCTGTGTGGTTGATCCTGGCTCCGCGTGATTACTTGGCGACCTTCCTGAAAATAGGCGTCATCGTTGGTCTGGCGATTGGTATCGTGATCCTGAACCCGGATCTGAAAATGCCTGCGGTAACGCAGTTTGTCGATGGCACCGGGCCGGTCTGGAAAGGTACGTTATTCCCATTCCTGTTTATTACTATCGCTTGTGGTGCGGTATCGGGCTTCCATGCGCTGATTTCTTCTGGCACGACGCCGAAACTGTTGGCGAGCGAAAACGATGCGCGTTTCATCGGTTACGGCGCCATGTTGATGGAGTCCTTCGTTGCTATGATGGCACTGGTCGCGGCGTCGATTATTGAGCCTGGCCTCTACTTCGCAATGAATACCCCGCCAGCGGCGCTCGGCATTGAGATGCCTGATTTACACCGACTGGGCACGGCAGATGCGCCGATGATCCTCGCACAGTTGCAGGAGGTATCCGCGCACGCGGCGGCGACCGTCAGTTCCTGGGGCTTTGTTATTTCGCCCGATCTGATTACGCAAACGGCGAAAGATATCGGTGAACCTTCCGTATTGAACCGTGCTGGTGGCGCACCAACGCTAGCTGTTGGTATCGCGCACGTATTCCACCAGATTATTCCTGCCGCTGATATGGGCTTCTGGTATCACTTCGGTATTCTGTTTGAAGCACTGTTTATTCTGACCGCGTTAGATGCAGGGACACGTTCAGGTCGCTTTATGCTGCAAGATCTGCTGGGTAACTTTGTCCCGTTCCTGAAGAAAACCGACTCTCTGATTGCCGGGATTATTGGTACCGCGGGTTGCGTCGGCCTATGGGGTTATCTCCTGTATCAAGGCGTAGTCGATCCGTTAGGCGGTGTGAAGAGCCTGTGGCCGCTGTTCGGTATTTCTAACCAAATGCTGGCGGCGGTGGCGCTGGTGCTGGCTACCGTCATCTTGATTAAGATGAAACGCGCGCAATACATCTGGGTCACGTTGATTCCGACAGTGTGGTTATTGATTTGTACCACGTGGGCGCTGGGCTTGAAGTTGTTCAGCGACAATCCGCAGTTGGAAGGCTTCTTCTACATGGCGAATATGTTCAAGAGTAAAATTGCGGAAGGCGGTGCTGATCTCAGTGCGCAACAGATTGCTAACATGAACCACATTGTCATTAATAACTACACCAATGCGGGTTTGAGTATTCTGTTCCTGATTGTGGTGTACAGTATTATTGCCTACGGTATTAAAGAAGCGCTGGCTGCACGTAAAGTGGCGGAACGTACCGATCAGGAAACACCATATGTACCGGTGCCTGAAGGTGGCGTAAAAGTGTCTTCTGGCCACTAAGCGATTTGCCCCGTCGGATTTTGCGAGACAGCTAGCAAGGCTGAACGTGAAAGATGACGGGTATCGGTACCCTGTATAATGTATAACGTTATACAGGGTATTTTTTATCTAGCGCTATCATCGGTGATGTCCTGGAGGTAATGATGTTTGGCAATTTGGGTAAGGCAGGAAAATATTTAGGCCAGGCGGCGCGTATGCTGGTGGGTATGCCGGATTATGATACCTATGTGCAGCATATGCAGACTAATCACCCGGATAAACCGGTGATGACGTATGAAGAATTCTTCCGCGAACGCCAACAGGCGCGCTATGGCGGAGACGGCAAAGGCGGGATGCGTTGCTGTTAATGACTGGGAATCTGTTATGACTCAACCTCAATTGCTTGATACGGTTAAACCCGTCTGTGTCACTATATTAACGGGTTTTCTCGGCGCGGGTAAAACGACCTTATTGCGTCATATCCTCACCGCTAACCATGGTTACAAAATTGCCGTCATTGAAAACGAGTTCGGCGAAGTCCCGATTGATAACGCATTAATCGGTGAACGTGCCAGCCAGATTACGACCCTGAGCAATGGGTGCATTTGTTGCACGCAGTCTAATGAACTGGCTAATGCCCTGCTCGATCTTATCGATGGCATCGATAACGGAACGCTGGATTTTGATCATGTCATTATTGAATGTACCGGTATGGCCGATCCTGGGCCAGTAGCACAGACTTTTTTCTCACATGAAACCCTCTGTGAGCGCTTTGTGCTGGACGGTATTATTACGCTGGTGGATGCGGTGCACGCACAGCAACAACTTGATCAGTTCACCATTGCCCAGTCACAGATTGGCTATGCCGACCGCATATTGCTGACTAAAACCGATGTGGCAAGCGATGAGACGCTGTTACCGCGCATTCAGCGTATTAATGCGCGGGCGCCCATTTACACCGTCGTCCATGGCAATATCGATATCAGTGTATTGTTTAACATAAATGGTTTTATTCTTAACGATAACTTGGAAGTGAAAACCCCGGTATTTCGCTTTATCGCACCTGTGCAAAATAACGTGCAGTCGATAGTCGTTAATCTCGATAAGGCCGTTGATCTCCAGTCCGTTTCTGATGTGATGGAAAATCTCTTACTGCAATTTTCCGATAATCTGCTGCGCTATAAAGGTATTCTGGCGATTGATGGTGATGACCGTCGTTTACTGTTTCAAGGTGTGCAGCGCTTATACAGCGCCGACTGGGACAGTGAGTGGCAGCCAGGCGAAGAGAGAAAGAGTGTACTGGTGTTTATTGGTGTGGATCTGCCTGAACAGGAAATCCGTGACGCTTTTGCTCGCCTGACGGCATAAGCCGCTTTTTTATCGGTGCTGGCCACACGGGGCCACTGGCCAGCACAACATCGGTAATACGCCTTTCCCTTCCTCATCGTGATTTTCCTGATGAAATACGACGCGCTCCCCGATGCAAATAGGGCAATTGCATAAAAAAATTCATGCCTTAATGTAATTATTACAAATGAATCTAAAACGTGATCGCCCCTTATTTTTTAGTGGAATACTGGTGTTATTTTATTGAAATAATATTTCATTATTTTGGGGGTTAAGTATGCGTAGTGGTCTTGCTCTGTCATTGATGGCTTCCTGCATCACGCTGGGTATCCAGCCTGGATCGGCTCAGGCTGCCAGTTCAGTAAAATTCCCGGATAAAATCTGTGATGTCACGCAATATGGGGCCGAAGGTCACCGTCTACAGATCGCACTGAATACCGATGCCTTCCAGAAAGCAATTGATGATTGTGCCGCCGCCGGAGGCGGCACGGTACATGTTCCGCGCGGTAACTATCTGGTCGACCCGTTGTTCCTGAAAAGCAACATTAGGCTGAACTTGGCAAAAGATGCGACTATCGTGGCATCGACCGAAGTCGCGGCCTATCGCGCGACGGAAAAAACCAAGTATGCTGAAGCGGAAAATGGTTGGCTTCCCTTTATCAGCATTGCCGACGCACAGAATGTGGCCATCACCGGTCAGGGGACGATTGACGGGCAGGGCGCCGTCTGGTGGGAACGCTGGCGTGAGAATATCCGTGCAACGGGCAAAAAAGGCGGAACCGATCGCCCCCGCCTGATTTATATCAAAAGTTCCAGCAACGTACTGGTGGATGGCGTCACGCTCACCCATTCCCCAAGCTTTCACGTTGTGATGCGTTATTCGCACGATGTGGATGTGAACGGCACACGTATTCTGTCGCCGTGGCATGCGCCAAATACCGACGCGATCGATCCCATTGACAGCCAGAATATTCGAATCACTAACAATTATATCGACTGTAATGACGATCATATCGCGATAAAAGCTGAGAAACCGGATAGCCGTTTCCCGAATGGCGTCGTGGATAATATCTATATCGCCAACAACGTATTAAAGCAGGGGCGTGGTATTTCCATCGGTAGCGAAACCTCCGGCGGGGTAAATAACGTGCTGGTCGAAAACAACCAGTTCGAAGGATCTATGTACGGTATTCGTATTAAAACCCCTCGCGGTAAAGGCGGCGAAGTGAAAAACATCACCTATCGAAATACTAAAATGGTGGATGTTGAAATACCGTTGGTCTTTGCCGCTTATTATAAAGCCGCGCCAATTGTGCAGTCAGAGGTAGATAAGATGCTCGCTGAAGGCGGATTCACGATGGGGGAGCAGATCTACCCGCCGGACACCGATCCAAAGCAACCGTTTGATCAATACAAGACACCGCATTTTAGTCATGTCACCATTGAAAATCTGGAGTCTACCGGCAAGACCAAAGCGGCGGCATATATTATCGGTGTACCGGAAGCGCCGCTCAGTGGCTTCCACTTTGATAACGTGCGTATTGATGCGGATAAAGGGATGCGCGTCAGGAATGCTGAACTGCAAACCAAGGGGTTGACGCTGAATGTGAAAGAAGGCCCGACAATGCAATTGGAAAAAGGGGCAATAGTCGATCGGTAACTGATTATGAAGCGGTAGCCGGGGACGCACTGGCCGTGGAGTCCTCTGCTACCTGCTTCTTTTTCAGACACGTACTCTACTGTGGATGTGCGTTTAACCGCGGGCATTAATCATGCTTGGCAATCTCGGCGAAGGTGGCGCTTAGCAGTCGCGCCAGATCGTTCGCCGACAACTCAATGTCCAACCCACGTTTGCCGCCGGAAATGAAAATAGTGTCGAACTGGCGTGCCTGCTCATCAATCACGGTCGGTAGCCGTTTTTTTTGCCCCAGTGGGCTGATGCCACCTACCAGATAACCCGTTACGCGCTGAGCAATAATAGGATCGGCCATATCGGCTTTTTTGGCCGACAATGCCCGAGCAACTTTTTTAAGGTCCAGCATGCCAGCAACCGGCGTAACCGCTACAGCGAGATTCTTCGCGTCACCATTCAGCGAGACGAGCAGTGTTTTATAAACCTGCTCCTTGTTTAGCCCTAGTTTTATTGCCGCTTCTTCGCCAAAGTTGGTGACATCGCTGTCATGGTGATAGCTGTGTAACGTAAACGCGACCTTATTTTTTTCGAGCAGATTGACTGCGGGTGTCATGATTTCATTCTCCTTACCCCTTTGAAAGACGGCACGCTTCTGGGTGCCGTCATCATGTATTTTTACTGAGAGGCTGGATGGGCGTTTCTGAGCAGCGAGGGTAGATTCTCATCGCCATACAGATGCAGCGCACCGACAGCCACAACGTAGTTACCCGGCGGTAGCGTTTGAAGCTGTTGTTGCCAGCGACGATTGCGCTGTCCCATTAATAAGTCGGCCATTTCATTGCTGAACGTTGCTGGAATATCCGGCTGATAGTCGCCGGGTTTGTTGTCAAGCCACCAACCGACCATCGTTTGAAGTAGACGAGCATTGATGTCCCAATGTTTGAGGGTGTCCTCCAACAGTGACAGGCCGCCGTGCGGCAACTGCTGTAGTAGATCAACCTGCGTTTGCTGCCCTTCCAACTCGATAATCTGAACGCCGAAAGATTTTGCGGCATTAATTAACTGATAATCGATGCCGTTATCAGGGCGTAACCCCAGAAACTGAGCCTGCCTCGCCTGCAACATTAGCGCAGCTTGCCAGCTCGGTAGCGTATCGATATTACTGATATCATACGCGAGCGAAACGCAAATTTTCTGCAACCGGCGGTAGTTTTCCGGGCTGAGACGCTGAATAAGGGGCTGCTCAGCGTCACTATATTGAAAAGGCGATATCGTATCAGAGATATCGGCTTCAACAATGAGCGCGGTTGCCTGGCGGAGTCGCTGTAACAACGCATCGGGCAGGGGTGCCATATCCTGACTTCCCATATGAATGCTGCCCACCAGATGCAACTGTCGTTCATTGGCGAGCTGTATGTCTATGGCCGGGTAGGCATAGGTCAGCGGTGAAATAATGCCAAGAAAAGTCGCGATGCTGCGCAGCAGTTGCCTCATGGATTCCGTCTCCTGATAGGGGATAACTATGCTAAACGTTAGAGGCGAAACAATACAAGGTATACCGGCAGCTGCATTAACGTGGCGTTGTAAGAAGATAATGCAGCGAGGCGCCCCTTTCCAGGGGCGTAGTGGTTACTGTCTAGGTGTAAAACGTAATAGACGGTTCGCGTTGCTGACGACGGTGATGGACGAAAGCGCCATTGCGGCACCCGCCACTACCGGGCTGAGTAATGTCCCGGTCAGCGGATAAAGCGCGCCTGCCGCAATCGGTATCCCGAGAGAATTATAGATAAACGCGCCTAGCAGATTCTGTTTCATATTGCGCAGTGTGGCATTGGACAGCGCTAGCGCATCGGCGACGCCGTGCAGGCTGTGGCGCATTAGTGTGATGGCGGCCGTTTCGATGGCGATATCGCTGCCGCCGCCCATCGCAATGCCGACGTCGGCCTGCGCCAGCGCCGGTGCATCGTTAATGCCGTCGCCAATCATGGCCACGCGTTTGCCTTGAGCCTGTAGTTTTTTAATGGCTTCGGCTTTACCGTCTGGCAATACTCCGGCAATCACGCGATCGATACCCGCTTCTTGCGCGACACGCTGCGCCGTGAGCGGGTTATCCCCTGTCAGCATCACTAACTGATACCCCTGCTGGTGTAGGCGCTGCAAGGCGCTGACGCTATCGGCCCGCAGCGGATCGTGGATAGAGAATATCGCACTGAGGCGACCATTTGCCGCGAGCAATACGGGCGTGATGCCGCGTTGCGCCTGTTCGCTAATGATAGGGTCACCCGCTGTAGTATCGACCTGATGCTGTTTGAGTAACGTCGAATTCCCCAGTAGCAGGGTGGCGTTGCCGATCTTACCGCTAACGCCGAGACCGCGTAGTGTACGGAACTGTTCGACCGGCATTAACGTAAGATCTTCTGCGCGTTCACTAATCGCCTTTGCCAGCGGGTGATGAGAACCCTGTTCCAGCGCCGCTGCCCAGGCGTGCGCTTGGGCTTCCGTGACATCGCCGAACGTGTGAATTGCCACCAGTCGTGGTTGCCCCTCGGTGAGCGTGCCGGTCTTGTCAAACACCAAAATATCCAGTTTGCTGGCCTGTTGTAAGGCATCGGCATCGCGCACTAGCACACCTAATTCTGCGGCGCGTCCGACGCCGGAAATAATCGACATCGGTGTTGCCAGCCCGAGTGCACAGGGGCACGCTATAATCAGCACGGTGGTAACGATAATGAGTGTATAAACCATTTGCGGCTGTGGCCCGACGAAGAACCAGATTGCGCCGCTGAGAAGGGCAATGAGAACCACGACGGGAACAAAAACGGCGGAAATACGATCCGCGAGCTGACCAATCGCGGGTTTGCTGCTTTGTGCTTGTCTGACCAACCGGATGATGCGTGATAGCGTGGTTTGGTTGCCGGTGGCATCCGCCCGGAAAAGGACACTACCGTCGGAAACCAGCGTGCCTGCGTGAATGGTATCGCCAGGCGTTCTGAATTGCGGGATTGGCTCGCCGGTCAGCATGGCTTCATCCATCCACGCTTCGCCTTGCAAAATTTCACCGTCGACAGGGGCGCGATCGCCGGTTGTCAGGCGCAGCGTCATGCCGGACTGCACGTCGGATAAGGGAATAGATCGCTCACCTTCCGGCGTGACAACGCGCGCCGTGGGCGGCGTTAAATCCAGCAATCGTTCCAAGGCTCGTGAGGAACGCTGGCGGGCACGTTGTTCCAGCGCGTGGCCCAGATTGATTAAACCGATAATCATTGCGCTAGCTTCGTAATACAGATGACGCGCCGCCATCGGGAAAAAATCCGGCCATAGCGTAACGCTAATAGAGTAGAGCCAGGCGGCGCCGGTTCCCAGAGCGACCAGCGTATCCATGGTCGCGGCCCCGTTTCTAAGGCTACGCCAGGCGTTGCGGTAGAAATGGCCGCCCGCCAGTACCATGACGGCCAGCGTCAAAATGCCCACTACCAGCCACGATGTTTGGTTTTCCGGGGTCAGGCTCATGCTGCCACCCAATACGCCCCATAGCATCAATGGCACACCCAACAGTAACCCCAGTGCGGCCTGCCATTGAAACCGGCGGATAGCTTGCTGAGCGGTTTGCTGCTGGCGCGCACGGCGGGTTTTCTCGTCCAGAATAATTTCCGCGCCATAGCCCGCGCGTTCTACGGCAGCAATCAGCGCTTGCGATGAGGCATGGCCGTTGACCAATGCGCTGCGTTCGGCTAGGTTCACGCGTGCCTGTGTGACGCCGCTAACGCTTTGCAACGCCGTCTGTACGCGGTTTACGCAACTGGCGCAGCTCATTCCGTGCAGCAGAAGCTGCACGCTGTCTTCGATGTCGCCTGATGATGTTATTTCTGTCGGAAGGTCATGTTTAGCCGCTGGCAGCGCTTCCGACGCCGTCGCTACCTGTGCCAGCGGCTCAGTTTTTGGGTGTACGTGCTCCTGTAAGGTGGCGTGATAGCCAGCAGCTTCAACGGCATTGATAAGCGCGCTCGCCTCAACTTCACCGTAAATGATAGCCTGCTCTTTAGTCACTTCCGTGGCGACAACGCCGGGAACGGCATCCAACGCATTACGTGTTGCGGCAATGCAGTGATGACAACTGAGGCCGGAAAGCTGGAGAGATACATCCGGCGTGGTGGCGAGCTGTGCGTCGTAGCCTGCTTGCTTGATAGTGTCGATGACTGTTTGTGAATTAATGTCGCCACTGATTCTGGCGTACCGCTGCGTAACGTGGGTTTGATCCACGCCAGGCAACGTATTCAATGCGTTTTCAACGCGCTGAACACAGTGCCCGCAGGTGAGACCCTGCAATGACAAGACAATAGATTGAGACATGATAATTTTCTCCCGCAATCGTCATCGGTGGTGAAAGGCGTTGACCGCCGATCCGATTTCCACTAGTTATTGGGTAAGGTAAACCTTCCAGTAAGGGTAAGGTCAAGGGGAAATCATGAATATCAGTGATGTTGCGAAAAAAACGGGACTGAGCAATAAAACTATTCGTTTTTATGAAGAAAAGTCGCTATTGACGCCACCGCGACGTTCTGAAAAGGGTTACCGTCGCTATAATGATCATCACGTTGAAGAGCTAACGCTGCTACGTCAGGCGCGTCAGGTGGGTTTTAATCTGGATAAGTGCCGGGAACTGGTGATGTTATTTAACGATCCTCGGCGGCGGAGTGCGGATGTTAAAGCACGTACCTTGCAAAAAGTGCAGGAAATTGAGAAGCACATTGAAGAATTGCAAGCAATGCGCGAACAGTTGCTGGCGCTGGCTGAGCAGTGCCCCGGTGACGGCAGTGCGGAATGCCCGATAATCAATAACCTAGCGGGCTGTTGCCGACGGCCTGCGTAGGCAACAGCGTAATTATTATCAAGGTGAAAGGCTAGCCCAGTATCGCTATCGCTCAGTCGGACGTACATGTAGCGTGATACCATCAATGGCAATCACTTCCACAGAGGTACCGGCCGGCAAGTTCTGCTCTGCTTTCACGCGCCAACTGCTGTCGCCGATGTTAACCCGGCCGAAACCGTTGGTTATTGGCTCGGTCAAGGTGGCGCGTAGCCCGATCATTTGTTTCCCACGTTGATTGAGCGTAGAAGAGGGGAGTGATTGTGTCCGCTTACGCAGCCAATACCACCACAGCAGGGCCGTGGCGATAGTCAGGATGGCGAAAATCGTTCCCTGCCACGCCCAACCTAGCGGCATCACCCACGTGAGCACTCCGACCAACACGGCGGCTAAACCGCTCCACAGTAGATAACCACTGGCGCCCAGCATTTCGGCGGCTAACAGCAGGCCACCGAGTGACAGCCAGAACCAGTGCGCATTTTCCATCACCAGTTCACTGCCCATTATTACTCCGGCTATTTTGGCTGTCTTTAATCAGTTCCGTGATCCCGCCGATCGCACCCATCAGATTGCTGGCTTCCAACGGCATCATAATCACTTTACTGTTATTAGAAGAACCGATTTGCTGCAAGGCATCGGTATATTTCTGCGCGACAAAATAGTTAATCGCCTGAATATTTCCTGCGGCGATAGCTTCAGAAACCATCTTGGTAGCCTGAGCCTCGGCTTGTGCCGCACGTTCACGCGCTTCCGCCTCCAGGAAAGCGGATTGACGCAGCCCTTCTGCTTTCAGGATCTGCGCCTGTTTTTCTCCCTCGGCTTTGAGGATCGCTGCCTGACGTACCCCTTCGGCTTCCAAGATATCGGCACGTTTATTACGTTCGGCCTTCATCTGCGCGTTCATCGCGGCAATCAGTTCGGCTGGTGGGCGAACGTCACGAATTTCAATACGGGTGATTTTAATGCCCCACGGATTCGTGGCCTCATCAACGATGTGCAACAGCCGAGTATTAATGCTATCGCGTTGAGACAGCATCTCATCCAGTTCCATCGACCCTAAAACGGTACGGATATTGGTCATCGTCAGGTTGACGATGGCCTGTTCTAAATTGCTGACTTCGTAGGCGGCCTGCGCCGGATCGATAACCTGAATAAAACACACGGCATCGATAGTCACGTTGGCGTTATCTTTTGAAATGACTTCCTGCGAGGGAATATCCAGCACCTGTTCCATCATATTAATTTTGCGGCCAACGCGATCCATAAACGGTACAACCAAATTAAGCCCCGGCATCAGCGTCTTGGTATAGCGACCAAACCGCTCTACAGTCCATTGGTATCCCTGAGGTACGATTTTGATGCCTGACCAGACGATGATAAGCGCAACAAAAATCAAAATGGGAATGACGGTGAGCATAGTATTAACCTCTATATATGATGGTTTTCGTTAGTGTCCCAGAGAGAATTAGACAAGAATGTATTACGTTACCGATTCTAGCGCCATCCGTAGCTAAAACCTATCGTTGGCTTTAACGACAGCCGACCGGCCTTCGCCGATCGGCTAAAGAATGAAGGTAAAAGATCAAGCAGAAGTCAGCTACCGTGTTGGCTTGTTGCCGGCGGCAATCCTGCCAATAGGGGTTGCGGCGCGTTGAGGGGATGAGGAGCGCTGGCGGTATCAGCCAGCACAAAAGTGGCAACGGATGCCGACAATTGCTGAGCAAGATCTTGCAGGGATTGCGTGGCCGCCGCCGATTGCTCGACTAATGACACATTCTGCTGTGTGGCGTGGTCAATTTGGCCGACAGCAATATTGACCTGATTGATACCCTCGCTTTGCTCTTGGCTGGCACGTGCGATTTCATTCATAATTTGGCCGACGCTGGCCGCATTTTTGACCAGTGAACCGATTGACGATTCTGCGGTTTCTACCATCTCCATCCCTTCATGGATTTTATTCACAGAGTCATCAATGAGTGCTTTAATTTCTTTGGCGGCTAATGCGCTGCGCTGCGCCAGGCTGCGCACTTCGCTCGCGACGACGGCGAACCCACGCCCCTGCTCGCCAGCTCTGGCAGCCTCAACGGCCGCGTTGAGCGCCAGGATATTAGTTTGAAATGCGATGCCATCAATCGTGCCGATAATATCCACCATACGTCGCGATGCATCGCTAATGGCGCGCATTTTTTCTGTCGCTTGTTTCATCGTTTTAGTACTGTTAAGCATATCCTTTTCAGCTTCTGACGCGAGAATGTCGGCACGATGAGTATTGTCGGCGGTATTTTTCAGCGTCGCGGTTAATTGCTCCATGGAAGCCACGGTTTCTTCCAACGCGCTGGCCTGGTGTTCTGTGCGAGCTGATAGATCGCTATTTCCCGCGCTTAATTGTGATGTCGCGGTAGAAATTGCACCAGCGCAATCTCGAACCTGACTGACAATACGTCGCAGGTTGGCCGTCATATTATTTAATTCATTAAGTAAAATCCCGGCTTCATCTTTCGTTGTACTTTGGAGAGAATGCGTCAGATTTCCTTTTGCGACGTGTTGCGCCTGATGTAATGCCTGCGTTAATGGTGGAATGATACTGCGAATGACGAGATGGGAAATGATAAAACTTAAAATCCCCCCGGCTACAATAATAGATAAAAGTAATAACTTAGCTGAGTTATATTTATCATGCACGCCGTTTTCTGATTGGATCATTCTGTTATTCGATTCACTAATAAACTGTTCAGCGAGCGATTTTAGCTTTGCGCCAAGTGGCCAGGTCACATTTAATGCCTGGTCACGTAGCCGGGCTTCATTACCCACCTTAGCATCCTGAAGTAAGCGGTCACTCGATTGAGAGAAGGCTTGATATGCCTTTTTTAGTTCAGCTAATTTGTTGTTGAGTTCCGAGTCATTGGCTACCAAATGCTGTAATTGGCTTAATTTTTCGGCTAGGTTGCCACGATGTTTCTTAATTGTTTCAATCGTCGTATCAATGTCTTCCTGCTTTTCATAGATAAAGAGAGCGGATTGTTCAACGAATACGTTATTTATTTCACTAATCGCGGCATTGGCATAAGCCGTAGTGGGATACAGCGTTTGAACAATCTTTTCTATCTGATGATTAAAGCTAGATAAGTTAATGGTTGAAATAATTCCAACAATGATGACGAGTAACATCCCTGAACTAAATCCAGTATTTAACTTCGTCCTTATTCTCATGTGATATATCCTTTTTGCTATATATAATCAGTATTTTAAAATTATATTATTTCCTTATTTGGGGAAGGGGAAAAATAACCCAATAGTCGGGCTGATTCAATGGAATAATCTTCACGCGCGGGAGTTAGCAATATAAAACGTGGTTCGGTTATAGATCGAGTTCAATGTCGCCCTGAGGTCGACAGCAGCAAGGAAGGATTTCATCCGGCTGGATACAGGCCAGTGGGGGGTGGCGATAGGCGACATTGCCTTTTATCAGGCGTAACCGACAGGAACCGCAATAGCCGGAACGACACTGATATTCAATGTTGACCTGATTAGATTCCAGCACATCCAGTAGGGAGCGTCCGTCATCCGTGCAGGGAAACTGCGCACCGGATGTGCGCAGTACGATCGTTGGAATGCTCATAGGTTACAATTGGAAATCGCTCAGATCGTCATCGCTGATCTCTGAATCGATCTGGCCGACCAAATAAGAGCTGACTTCGACTTCTTGCGGGGCGACCTGCACGTTATCAGAAACCAGCCAGGCATTGATCCAGGGAATAGGGTTGGTGCGCGTCTGGAAGGGCAGCGGTAGCCCAACCGCCTGCATGCGAATGTTGGTAATGTATTCCACATATTGGCAGAGAATATCTTTGTTCAGGCCAATCATCGAACCATCGCGAAACAGATATTCCGCCCACTCTTTTTCTTGCTGGGCGGCGAGCACGAAAAGGTCGTAACACTCTTGCTGACATTCCTCGGCAATTTGCGCCATTTCCGGGTCGTCATGGCCAGAGCGCATCAGGTTTAGCATGTGTTGCGTGCCGGTCAAATGCAACGCTTCATCACGGGCGATCAGCTTGATAATTTTCGCGTTGCCTTCCATCAGTTCGCGTTCCGCAAAAGCAAACGAGCAGGCGAAACTGACATAGAAGCGAATGGCTTCCAGCGCGTTTACGCTCATCAGGCACAGATACAACTGTTTCTTTAAGGCATGCAGATCGACGGTCACACTTTTACCATTGACCTGATGCGTGCCTTCGCCCAGCAGATGGTAGTAGCCGGTAAGTTCGATCAGCGAATCATAGTAGCCAGAGATGTCCTTGGCGCGTTTTAGAATCTCTTCGTTAGTTACGATATCGTCAAACACCAACGATGGATCGTTCACGATGTTACGAATGATGTGCGTGTAAGAACGTGAGTGAATGGTTTCTGAGAAAGCCCAGGTTTCGACCCAGGTTTCCAGCTCAGGGATGGAAATCAGCGGCAGCAACGCGACGTTCGGGCTCCGCCCCTGAATTGAATCCAGCAGCGTTTGATATTTCAGGTTACTGATAAAGATATGTTTTTCATGCTCAGGCAGCGCCTGATAGTCGATGCGATCGCGTGATACGTCGACCTCTTCCGGGCGCCAGAAAAAAGACAATTGCTTTTCGATCAGCTTTTCAAAAATTTCGTACTTTTGCTGGTCGAAGCGTGCGACGTTAACCGACTGACCGAAGAACATGGGTTCAAGCAACTGGTCATTTTTATTTTGTGAAAATGTGGTATAGGCCATAAATCTCTCCCAAAAAATGCCGGGGCATTTTTCAATGTCGCGGCGGCAATCCCGCTGGGGGCGGGCAGGGACGCCCGCAATAAATAAAAGGAATAAAAGGCAGTATTGCCGTCTTTTGTTTTTGGCTTAAATCTTACACGCGCCGCCTTCGCAGCCGTCGTCCTGTGGCTCTGCCTGCAAATCGTCTTGAGCATCTTCGGCGCCGTCACGGGTGTTTTGGTAATACAGCGTTTTCACGCCGTATTTGTAGGCCGTGACCAGATCTTTCAGCAACTGTTTCATCGGCACTCGTCCAGACGGAAAACGTGACGGATCGTAGTTGGTGTTGGAGGAGATAGCCTGATCGACAAATTTCTGCATCAGCCCCACCAATTGCAGATAGCCGTCATTATTGGGCATATCCCACAGCAGCTCGTAGGCGTCTTTTAGCGTTTCGTATTCCGGCACCACCTGGCGCAGAATGCCGTCTTTAGACGCTTTAACGCTGATATGTCCTCGTGGTGGTTCAATACCATTAGTGGCGTTGGAGATCTGAGACGACGTTTCAGACGGCATCAGCGCCGACAGCGTAGAGTTACGCAAACCGAACGTTTTAATATCGTTACGCAGCGTTTCCCAGTCGTAATGCAGCGGTTCATCGCAAATCGCATCCAGATCACGTTTGTAGGTATCGATAGGCAGAATACCTTGCGCATAGGTCGTTTCATTGAACCACGGACAGGCGCCTTGCTCGCGGGCCAGCTCATTAGATGCCTTCAGCAAATAGTATTGAATCGCTTCAAATGTTTTGTGCGTCAGACCATTGGCGCTACCGTCGGAGTAGCGTACGCCGTTTTTCGCCAGATAATAGGCAAAATTGATCACGCCAATACCCAGCGTGCGGCGCCCCATCGCGCCACGCTCTGCCGCAGGAATAGGGTAATCCTGATAATCCAGTAGGGCATCCAGCGCGCGGACGGCCAGCGTTGCCAACTCTTCCAAATCATCCAGATGATTAATGGCGCCAAGGTTGAAGGCCGACAGTGTACACAGGGCGATTTCACCGCCAGCGTCATTCACGTCGTTTAGCGGCTTAGTCGGTAACGCGATTTCCAGGCACAGGTTGGACTGGCGCACTGGCGCAACCTGAGGGTCAAACGGACTGTGTGTGTTGCAGTGGTCGACATTCTGAATATAGATACGCCCTGTGGAGGCGCGCTCCTGCATCATTAATGAGAACAGTTCGACCGCTTTAATGCGTTTTTGACGAATACGGGCATTCTGCTCGTATTGTACGTACAGTCGCTCGAATTCATCCTGATCGGCAAAGAAGGCGTCATATAGCCCTGGCACATCGGAGGGGCTGAACAATGTGATCTCTTCACCTTTTACCAGACGCTGGTACATCAGTTTGTTCAACTGAACGCCGTAGTCGAGGTGACGAACGCGGTTGCCTTCTACGCCACGGTTGTTTTTCAGCACCAGCAGGCTTTCTACTTCCAGATGCCACAATGGGTAGAACAGGGTGGCAGCCCCACCGCGTACACCGCCCTGAGAGCAGGATTTCACCGCCGTCTGGAAGTGTTTGTAAAAAGGGATGCATCCCGTATGAAACGCTTCGCCACCGCGAATCGGGCTGCCGAGTGCGCGAATACGACCCGCGTTGATGCCGATGCCGGCACGCTGGGAAACGTATTTCACGATGGCGCTTGAGGTGGCATTAATGGAATCCAGGCTGTCGCCACATTCGATTAATACGCAGGAACTAAACTGGCGTGTTGGCGTGCGCACACCCGCCATGATCGGCGTCGGCAGCGAAATTTTGAATGTGGAAATGGCGTCATAAAAGCGTTTGACGTAATCCAGACGCGTTTCCCGTGGATAGCTGGAAAACAGGCACGCGGCGACTAGCATGTATAGAAATTGCGCACTTTCGTAGATATCGCCCGTGACGCGGTTTTGTACCAGATATTTCCCTTCCAACTGTTTAACCGCAGCGTAAGAAAAATTCATGTCGCGCCAGTGATCGATAAAGGTGTCCATCTGCGCGAATTCTTCCGGGCTATAGTCTTCCAGCAGGTGCTTGTCGTACTTGCCCAGTTCCACCATCCTAGTGACGTGGGTGAGTAGGGCAGGTGGTTCGAACTGGCCATAGGCTTTTTTGCGCAGATGGAAGATGGCCAGACGCGCGGCTAAATATTGGTAATCCGGGCTTTCGCGCGAGATCAGATCGGCAGCGGCCTTGATGATGGTTTCATGAATATCAGAGGTTTTGATGCTGTCATAAAACTGAATGTGCGAACGCAGTTCAACCTGAGAGACGGAGACATTGTGTAAACCTTCTGCGGCCCAAGTAATGACGCGGTGGATTTTGTCTAAATTGATTTTTTCTTTACTACCATCGCGTTTAGTAACGAGCAAGCTTTGGTTCATGTTGGGATTTACCTGTTGGTGAAAAATAAAAAATATCCCCTGTTTATTCACAGAATCAGCGCTGTGACTAACTCTGTGGATAAATACTAGATATAGATATTTTTTGCAAAATGGCTACTACATGATGCGTATTGTAGTTGGGATTCGTTGAAGAACAAGGGTTGATTTTTATGAATTTTGAGGATTGAGAAACGGCGAATTGTTAAAAACCTCATTCGATAAGGCCTGTAGCGATGTCAACGTTATTCTGACATTTGATAAGAAAAAGAAAGCACGGAGACTTTGCTGATTTTGACAGCAGAAAACGAAAATAGCGCGGCTAAAAAAGCCGCGCCGCATTTAAGATTACTCTGAGTTAACGCTATTTTTCATGGCGCGTGTGCAGCATGTAGTTTACATCCACATTTCGCCCAAGCGTAAAGCGATCCGTCAACGGGTTGTAGTGCAGCCCGATGATATGCTTTTCCCGCAGCGGCGTCCCATCAATCCAATGCATTAGCTCGGCCGGACGAATGAATTTCTTAATATCGTGCGTGCCGCGCGGCACCATATTTAATACATATTCCGCGCCAATTACCGCCATCAGCCACGCCTTGGCATTGCGGTTGATGGTCGAGAAAAAGACGTGTCCTCCAGGTCTGACCAAGGTAGCGCAGGCTTGTACTACCGATTGCGGATCGGGAACGTGTTCCAGCATTTCCATGCAGGTGACGACATCGTAGTGGCCGGGATGCGCGAGCGCGTGCGCCTCTACCGTTTCCTGCACATAATCGACGGTGACGCCGCTTTCCAGGGCATGCAGACGCGCGACCTGTAGCGGTTCGGCCCCCATATCCAAGCCAGTGACGTTGCCGCCTTCGCGCGCCATGCTTTCCGCCAGAATGCCGCCACCGCAGCCGACGTCCAACACGTTCTTGCCGAACAGGCCTTCCGCATGCTCAGAAATATAACCCAGCCGTAGCGGATTAATACGGTGTAAGGGTTTGAATTCGCCTTCTAAATCCCACCAGCGCGAGGCGATGGCGGAAAATTTGGCAATCTCCTGCTGGTCAACATTCGGAGTTTGATTTTCTACATTCATGGGTCATCACGGCCTTTCGTCATCGTTTACCGCCGTGAGTATACTCTCTTCATGACGCCTGCGCAGCGCCGTGGCCGCCCCGATATCCCGATCCTCAAACGATCGGCATGACATCGGGGAACGCGTCTATCCCAAGCGTAAGGGAGTTTCCCCCGAAACGGCGGTTTGTGATATAATTTTTCACCTTTTGAACAGTTCACCTTTTCTGAACGGTTCACGTTTCTGAACACGGGTAGATGCCTAAATAGAGGGATAGCGGCTCCATGAGCGACCTTGCCAGAGAAATCACACCGGTCAACATTGAAGACGAGCTGAAAAGCTCATATTTGGATTATGCGATGTCCGTAATTGTCGGGCGCGCATTACCAGATGTTCGTGATGGACTGAAACCGGTACACCGCCGCGTACTGTATGCGATGAGCGTACTGGGTAACGACTGGAATAAACCGTATAAAAAATCCGCCCGTGTCGTCGGGGATGTCATCGGTAAATACCACCCGCACGGCGATTCCGCCGTCTATGAAACTATCGTGCGTATGGCGCAGCCTTTTTCATTGCGTTATATGCTGGTCGATGGTCAGGGCAACTTTGGTTCGATTGACGGCGACTCCGCGGCGGCAATGCGTTATACCGAAATTCGCATGGCGAAAATCGCCCATGAGCTGCTGGCCGATCTCGACAAAGAGACGGTCGATTTTGTGCCGAACTATGACGGCACCGAGCAGATTCCTGACGTCATGCCTACGCGTATTCCTAACCTACTGGTTAACGGTTCTTCCGGTATCGCTGTTGGGATGGCCACCAACATTCCGCCGCACAACCTGACAGAAGTGGTTAACGGCTGTCTGGCCTATATCGACGATGAAAACATTAGCCTTGAAGGGCTGATGGAACATATCACCGGCCCGGATTTCCCGACGGCGGCGATCATTAATGGCCGACGCGGCATTGAAGAAGCCTATCGTACCGGGCGTGGCAAAATTTACATTCGGGCGCGTGCCGAGGTGGAAGCGGACGAAAAAACCGGACGTGAAACCATCATCGTGCATGAAATTCCGTATCAGGTGAACAAAGCGCGTCTGATAGAGAAAATCGCCGAATTGGTTAAAGACAAGCGCATTGACGGCATTAGCGCGCTGCGGGACGAATCTGATAAAGATGGCATGCGTATCGTCATTGAGATCAAACGCGACGCCGTAGGCGAAGTGGTGCTGAATAACCTGTATTCGCAGACACAGCTCCAAACGTCATTCGGCATCAATATGGTGGCGTTACATCAGGGCCAGCCGAAGATCATGCCGTTAAAGGACATTCTGGCGGCGTTTGTGCGTCACCGTCGAGAAGTCGTGACGCGTCGTACTATTTTTGAACTGCGAAAAGCCCGTGACCGCGCCCATATTTTGGAAGGTCTGGCGATCGCTTTGGCGAACATTGATCCGATTATCGAACTGATTCGTCGTGCTGCTTCCCCCGCAGAAGCGAAGGCCTCACTGATTGCGCAAGCGTGGGAATTAGGCAGCGTCGCCACCATGTTAGAGCGTGCAGGCGATGATGCGGCGCGTCCTGAGTGGCTGGATCCTGAATTTGGTATCCGCGAGGGCCACTACTACCTGACGGAACAACAGGCGCAGGCGATTCTGGATCTACGCCTGCAGAAATTGACCGGCATGGAGCACGAGAAACTGCTAGATGAATATAAAGCATTGCTGGCGGAGATCGCCGAACTGCTTTATATCCTCAATAGCCCCGACCGTCTGATGGAAGTTATCCGTGAAGAGCTGGAGGCGATCAAAACGCAATACAGCGACGAACGCCGTACGGAAATCACGGCGAACACGGCTGATATCAACATCGAAGATCTGATCAACCAAGAAGATGTTGTTGTTACGCTGTCTCACCAAGGTTACGTGAAGTATCAGCCGCTTAGCGACTACGAAGCTCAACGTCGTGGTGGTCGTGGTAAATCAGCCGCGCGTATTAAGGAAGAAGACTTTATCGATCGTTTGCTGGTGGCGAACACTCATGACACGATTTTGTGCTTCTCCAGCCGGGGGCGCCTGTACTGGATGAAGGTGTACCAATTGCCGGAGGCCAGCCGTGGCGCGCGCGGTCGTCCAATTGTTAATCTGCTGCCGCTTGAGCCGAATGAACGTATTACCGCGATTCTGCCGGTACGTGAATACGAGGAAGGGCGTCACATCTTCATGGCGACCGCCAGCGGAACGGTGAAGAAAACGGCGCTGACAGAATTTAGTCGTCCACGTAGTGCGGGTATCATCGCGGTGAATCTGAACGATGGTGACGAGTTGATTGGCGTTGATCTGACCGATGGCAGTGATGAAGTCATGCTGTTTTCTGCGGAAGGTAAAGTGGTTCGCTTTTCCGAGCAGGCGGTGCGCTCCATGGGCCGTACGGCAATGGGGGTGCGTGGTATCAACTTGCAAGGTGACGATCGCGTAGTCTCGCTGATCATTCCTCGCGGTGAAGGCGATATTCTAACCGTTACGCAAAATGGCTTTGGCAAACGTACTGCTGTGAGCGAATATCCGACCAAATCGCGTGCGACCAAAGGGGTTATCTCTATTAAGGTCAGCGAACGCAACGGTAAAGTGGTGGGCGCTGTGCAGGTCGATACCGCAGACCAGATCATGATGATTACCGATGCAGGCACATTGGTGCGCACCCGGGTGTCAGAGGTCAGCATCGTTGGCCGTAACACGCAGGGCGTAACGCTGATTCGGACGGCGGAAGACGAACATGTCGTCGGCCTGCAACGTGTTGCTGAACCCGTGGAAGAGGAAGAGCTGGATGGTGTCGTGAGCGTTGAGGGCGATATTGTCGAAGACGACGATGGTGTTGACGACATTGATGGCGATGACGATGTCGCTGAAGATGATGAATAAGCTGTTTCATTAACCCAAAATGGGCAGAATAGGCCAGCGCGACGCGCTGGCTTTTTTTATCGACTCTCGGTAGTGTATCAACAAATGGGTTCTTCCATCATTTAACGGTATCCACTTGAAATATCTCGCCTCATTTCATACCACATTAAAAGTTTCCCGTTATTTATTCCGGGTTCTGGCGGTTATGCTGTGGGTGTTGGGGGCATTGATATCCATTTTTTACCTGACTCACGAATTAAATAAAAAAGAGTCGGAATTGCGGCAGGCGTTTAATCTTAGCTTCGATCAGTCGCAAGGATATGTGCGGCATGTGTCGGATATTGTGCGCGAACTCAAGAGTCTGGCGGCCCATCGCCTGGTATTGGCTCAGCAGGAAACTATGCCGACGATGGGCGAGGATCCTCAAGCCTCCATGCATGCGCTAGTCCCTGGCGCCATCTGCTCCAGGCAGCATAGTGGAAGCACTATGCCGCTTTTGTTAGGCCGATTTTTACACGATTGGCAGGATAATTTTTCTGCTATCTACGATCTTAATCGATTTTTTCTCGTCAGTGCCGATCGGCGCTGTGTTGTTGACTTTAGTATTCGTAATCAGTTTATTGACCTCGATAATTTGCTAAAGAATCTGCAAGCTAGATTCCAGGAGCAAAATAATTTTACCCAGACCGGGCGCGATGAAACGCACTATTGGATTACGCCGACATCTGACCCGGATGTCGGCTACTTGTATGCGCTGACGCCCATTTATGTGAATAACAAACTGGAAGTGATTCTGGGCGTTGAACAGACAATGCGTATGGATGATTTCACCTTCGTCGGAAAATATCCGATTAGTGCCAAACTATTGGATCAATATAATCAGGTAGTTTTACAATTTTCCAATGATAAAACGCAGGATGTTTCAACGGTAGATAGCTATCCTCCCGAGCCAAATTTTTTTGGTTATATCAATGGTTATAATGAACTTATTTTGAAAAAGGCGTTGCCGCCAACTTCATTTAGCATCGTGTATTCGTTGCCTTTAAAGGTGCTGCTATCCTATATCAGCGGACTGATGATCAACATGCTTGTGCTGAACCTTTCGTCGGCGGTCTTGCTGTTCGTGCTGGCGCGGATTTTTGAGCGAAAAATGCTGTTGCCCGCGGAGGTAAATGCGTTTCAGCTAGAGGAAAATGAGCAATTCAACCGTAAGATTGTCGCATCGGCACCCGTAGGGATTTGTATTCTGCGTATTCATGACGGCACTAATATCCTCAGTAATGAATTGGCGCATAACTATCTCAGTCTATTGACCCATGAGGATAGGGTACGCATTACCCGCATTATCTGTGAGCAGCAGTCTACCTTTGTGGATGTCGTGACCAGTCGTAATCACCACTTGCAAATCAGCTTTGTCCATTCGCGTTATCGCAATGAGAATGTGGCGATCTGTGTGCTACTGGATGTTAGCGCTCGGGTAAAAATGGAAGAGTCGCTACAGGAAATGGCGAATGCCGCCGAGCAGGCAAGTCAGTCGAAATCGATGTTCCTTGCCACCGTCAGCCATGAATTACGGACACCGCTTTACGGTATTATTGGTAACCTCGATTTGCTACAAACCAAGTCGCTCCCCCCGGACGCCAATCGCCTGGTCGCGGCAATGAATAATTCTTCCTCGCTGCTGCTGAAGATCATCAGCGATATTCTTGATTTTTCCAAGATCGAATCGGAGCAATTGAAGATAGAGCCGTGTGAATTCGCGCCTCATGAAGTCATTAGCCATATCACCAGCAATTACCTTCCGCTCGTGGTAAAAAAGCGCCTGACCTTGTACTGCTTTATCGATCCTAATGTGCCGATTTGCCTGTTTGGCGATCCCGTTAGTTTACAGCAGGTGTTGTCTAATTTGCTCAGCAATGCTATCAAATTCACGGATACGGGGTGCATCATTTTTAGCGTTGGCTGCCGTGATGGGTATTTGGAATTTGTAGTACGTGATACCGGTATGGGCATTCAGTCGCGCGAAGCGGTGAAGCTGTTCGATCCTTTTTTCCAGGCTGGGAGCGGTGTTCAACGTCATTTTCAGGGGACGGGGTTAGGTCTGGCAATTTGTGAAAAACTGGTTAATTTGATGGATGGGGATATTACCATTGAGTCGGAACCGGGGCTCGGCAGCCTATTTGGCGTCAGAATTCCCTTGTATCAAGCCCGCTATGCTCCCGCGGCGATCAGCGCCAGCTTACAAGGGAAAAAGTGTTGGCTGAGAATACGTAATGCCCGGCTTGAGGCTTATTTATTCAGGCTGTTACAAGATCGTGGGATGCAGGTCGCGCGTTATCAGAATCAAGCCGTATCGCCGGAAGATGTCATGGTTGGCGATTTTCTGCCAGAAGAAGACGTCACCGTCCGAGCGCATATCATGTTGAGTGGGGCTCATACCGGACAAGCTCAGGAAGTGAGCACAGGCCATTGGGTACAAGGAACATCCACGCCGCAGCACCTGCCCGATCTGCTTGAAAAAATTTATCGTTCCGAAAATGAGGACCGGACGCGTGTCGAGAATTCACCGCCGCTGACGCGCTATGACCAGGCCGGGAATAACGACATCATGATCCTGGTGGTTGACGATCATCCTATCAATCGCCGACTGCTTGCCGATCAACTCGTTTCTCTGGGCTATCAGGTGATAACGGCGAATGATGGCGTCGATGGGTTAAGCGTATTGGGTCATCACCATATTGATATCGTGCTGACGGATGTCAATATGCCGAATATGGATGGTTATTTATTTACCCAGCGTATCCGTGCGCAAGGGCTTCGTTTTCCGGTGATTGGCGTAACGGCGAATGCGTTAGCGGAAGAACGTAACCGTTGTCTTGGCGCCGGGATGGATCACTGTTTGTCAAAACCAGTGACGTTAGATACCTTGCAACAGGCACTGGCGTATTACAGCAATGTGGTGCGGCAGGCGCGAACAGACGCGGAATAACCTGCACCGGCGGTTGCTGGTACAGGTGATGAAGAGGCGCTTAGTCGACCTGTGTCGCGCCGCCATTAACGGAAGACAGGTAGTTAAGCAAAGCTATATCGTTTTCGACGCCGAGTTTGGTCATCGCTGACTTCTTCTGGCTGCTGATCGTTTTAATACTGCGGTTGAGTTTTTTAGCGATTTCAGTGACTAAGAAGCCTTCAGCAAACAAGCGAAGTACTTCACTCTCTTTCGGAGAAAGGCGTTTATCGCCATAGCCGCTGGCGCTGATTTTCTCCAACACTTTGGAGACGCTATCGGGTGTAAATTTCTTCCCTTTTTGCAGGGCCGCCAGCGCCTTGGGTAAATCGGTTGGCGCACCCTGTTTCAGCACGATGCCTTCGATATCTAAATCCAGCACGGCGCTTAGGATGGCGGGATTATTATTCATGGTGAGAACAATAATGGAAAGATGGGGAAAATGGCGCTTAATGTATTTAATGAGGGTAATGCCATCACCGTATTTGTCGCCAGGCATAGAAAGGTCGGTAATTAAGACGTTAGCATCCAGTTTAGACAGGTTGTTGATTAGCGCTGTAGAGTCTTCAAATTCGCCAACGACATTGACCCACTCAATCTGCTCAAGAGATTTTTTGATGCCAAAAAGGACAATAGGATGATCGTCGGCAATAATTACGTTTAGGTTACTCATCGTTTAGGTTACTCATCTTGTTGGCTACCTTGCTGCCCTTTAGGCTCTCTTGGGGATAGTAATGCATTGACAAATCTATCTATTTCACGAAGGCTAGCCTCTATCTGTTCACTATCACGCGCGATGATATGCTGTTCAAGTTGTTCACACTGCTGCTTACCGGGGTGAAGATTCAGCATAGCAAACACGCCTTTCAGCCGATGTGCCGTCTGCGAAAGTGACGGGAAATCGCCTGCTGTCGCTTCAGTATACAGCCTCTTTAAATCATCTGGTACTGTCTCCACGAACAGCGAGTAATAGTCGCTTGATGCCAATTGTGTTGCATAAAATTCGACATCATCCCGTCCTCTTTCCTGTAGCGTATCGGGAGAGGTTTCCAGTTGTAACTCGATCAGCTGAAGTAATGCCTCCAAAAGGAGGTGGCTGATATTATAATTCACCCTTAAACGGCGCGGGCCCACTGGCGTTATTGCGTCATCGTCATGACTTAATAGCAGCGTGTATTCGGCCTTATTCTGTGGGTCGTCAGTAATATATATATCGGCTTTCTGGTTCACCTGGCGTTCATCGCTAACCAGATAGTTAGCCCCCCAGCCGATTAACATATTGCCGACAATATGCTGTACTTCTTCAGACGTAATATCCAATAGGATAGTCATACCATCCAACAGCTTTTCTTCTTCAACAGGGCGCGCTTCCGGTTCTAGTTTTAGCGTTAAAATATAATGTGTACCTAACCCTGGTTTACTGTTAATGGTTAAGTTACCCCCCAGTTTATTACAGAGCTGATTACACAAAAATAAGGTCAATCCTGAATTTCGCTTGAAACGATCGGATGCGGTGGGGTGGAGAAAAGGATGTTGGATATTTTCCTGTTCTTTGTCTGAAATATTGGTTCCCGTATCGCTGATTTGGATAATCAGCGTGTCCGGCTGATTTTCTTTTCTATCTACCGACACCGTAATCTTGCCGTAATCTGTATTGGTCACCGAATAATTCAGCAGCAGCGCCAGTGTTTTTTTCAGCAGTTCGGCGTCACCCCGGTATGTTTGGTTACTCTCCAGATGGTAATGATGAAATAAAGCCAATCCCTTCTGTCGCAATCGTGGTAGCAATTCAAGCAGAACGGCATCCATTAACGCCCGCGGCGAGAAACTTTCAGTGACGGCATGCCATTCCTGCGCTTCCAATTTTTCATGCAGGGCGATATTTTCCAGTAGCTCGATAGCACAATGGATATCCGCCGTTAGCTGATGAAGTATTGCCGTCTGTTCGGTTTCCGTCTCGCAGTGGTGTAATGTGTCAATATGCTGTTGCAGCGTGTTCAGCGGCTGAGTGCATTCGCTGAGTAGGTTCTGGAATAAGCATTTTCGGGCATGAATATTCTTTTCATACTCCCGCTGAGCCAGCAGTAATTGCCGCTGTACCTGAATCTCTTTGTCCTGTTCACGCAACAGGAATAGGCAATACTCCGGCGCATGCTGACTATGTATTAGGCGGATTTCATACATTTCGTTATTAATTGTGACCTGAATAACGCCTTGATGCTCGTCTGCCATATTAGCGATTTTTTGCAGGCTAAGGTGCGGGAGCAGGCGTTCTACGCGCTCATTTTGTATGACGACTTTATTGCTACTGAAATCATAAACCAGTACCCCCATCGGAATTTTGCTGGTGGTTTCGCGGTAAATATCCAGTTCCTTTTCCAATTGGGGCGCGGCCGTTTCGCTAGGCTGTGCATATTTACGGCGGAAAAGATAAAAGCCAGCAATGGATAAACTCAGTAGCATCAGGTTCAATAACAGAAACCAGACATTATTACGCAGAGAATCGATAACCAGGCTTCTGACGGGCATCTGAAAGACGATTTTTAGCGGCGCATTAACGAGCGTAGCGGAAATGTCGATATTATCACCGCGAAGCTCCACGCTGGCCACGTCCTCACCAGTGTTGTTGCTATCCTGGCTGCTGGCAGCCGGTGTATCCGGCTTTAGCATCAGACGCTCGCGCGGGAGCGAATTTGGAATGAGATCGTTAATCGGCAGATCGAAAGCAAGAATCGTTGCCAGATGGCCAGGCTGATTGAATGTAGTGAGGAGTGTAAAATAGTAGTCGTTATAAAATCGCAACTTACGCAGTGGCGAAAAACTCTCGCGCTCGTCTAGTATATTTGCCTGTTGCAACATTTCTGTCCGCCGAGACTCGGCGATAACCGTAATATAATTGCCCCGAAACTGAGAATAAATATCTTTCAGCGTCTGAGTAGAAATCATGGTGAGGCTGTTATCGATACCGTTCAGGTAATACATGGAATAGACGTTATTTTCAGCCCCCCAAAGCACATCAAGATAGCGCGAGATTCGATAAGCCGACGCCAATGTCTCTTTATTATGCTGTCCAAAAATCAGCGCGTCTGTTTTTTGACCATTCTTTTCTACGTAAAAAACATTCGGCATTAAATTAATGGCAGTCGTGCTCGCCGCTTGGGCGTCAACCGCAGGGGTGCTGTTCAGTTTGCCATATATTTGATAGGTAAAAAAACGATAGGTATCGATACGTTTTTGTATACCTTGAGCAATGGTGGTTAACGTCTTTTTCCTCTCAGCCAACACGTCGTTGATGTAGCTATAACCAAACGTGGCGGTAAGCAGGAGAGACAATATCGTAACGAGAGAAAAATAACGCAGTGTCATGGCTGGCATCAACTGACGCTCCTGGTTAACGGACAACGGCACGCGCGCTTGCGCTGACGACCAACAGCAGCAGTGCAACAAACCCGAATGCGATAGCCAGGTTACTGAGCTGCGCAATAAAACCGAGAAGGGTCGGGCCGATCAGAATACCCGCATAGCCGACGGTCGTGATCGAGGCGATGGCCTGATTGGGTGACATGCTTTTCTGGTTTCCTGCCGCGCTAAAAAGAATGGGGACGACGTTTGATGCACCCAATCCTACCATCATAAAGCCCAAAATGGCGATTACGGCATGATCAACGGCAATCGTTAAAAACAGACCGAGCGCGGCGCAGAGGCTGCCTCCGGCCAATATAGCGTAGCGTCCGACACGATTAACGATGCGATCGCCATTTAGCCGACCGAGTGTCATTGCGCCGCAAAACGCCGCATAGCCCAGGCCAGCCTGCGCACCGCTCAAGTTACGTTCGACGGTTAAAAAGAGGGCGCTCCAGTCCAATATGGCACCCTCGGCTAGAAACATGATAAAGCACAGCGAACCGATAAACATCACCCAACCGCGTGGTAGAACAAATAACGGGCTACCGCTATCCTGATTCGCGGAACGTAGCAGGTGTTTTTGCGCCATCGCCGTGAATATCAACACCAGCGCAACAATCCCCAGTATTGCTTTTAATGGGGACAAACCAAGCCATAGCAGGGCGCTGACGCCGCCTGCGCCGACGATCCCCCCAATGCTAAAGAAACCATGAAAGCCGGACATCATTGCCCGACCGCTGGCGCGTTCTACGATAATGGCCTGAATATTCATCGCGACATCAATCATACCGATAGCAATGCCAAAGAAAAGAAGTGCTAATGCCATTAGCGGCAGCGTTCCGGCCTGGGTTAACGTCGGCAATATCACACAAAGCAGCGCGCTAGCCAGCAGAATCACGCGACGGCATCCCCACTTGTTGGTGAGGAACCCGGTTAGCGGCATCGCGAAGAGAGAGCCAATACCAAGAGAAAGCAATAGCATCCCCAAAGAAGCGTCGCTGATGGTCAGTCGCGTTTTGACAAATGGCACCAGCGGTGCCCAGGAAGCCATAGCAAAACCCGCGACAAAGAAGACGATGCGCGTTGCTATCCGGGTCTTTTGGCCGGAGATATTCGGGTTCACGAATAACGGGCCGACATTCAGTGTGCTACTCATTCTGGCAAGACTATCCGGTCAATGTCACAAGGGTCTATTTTTACCATAACTCGCTGCTCGAAGGGAAAGAATCCTGGCGCCTCAGTAAGAGGCGGAGGACTGTATTTAGCAAGGGGGATGTCACAAAAAAATGCCGATGAAACCATCGGCAGAAAAATAGAGGGATAGAGAAATAGAGAATAACAATGATGATGAAATAAGATCTTAAAGCGAGCACGGCTCCCCGTTTTGCCGTTTGGTGCGATATCCGTTCATAGCTGAAGTTAAGATTGTAAGAACCTATCCCATTAGGCCCGCTTTACTTGCCATTTTCGCCCAGGGCCGTGCTCGAAATCCTCACGTACTCCGTGTACGCTCCGGTTTCTGCGCGCTGTCCGCGACCAAACTGACGGCGCCAATGACGCCAACTGAAAGAGGCGCTAGGAATAACCGCGTGAGGCAAAAATGTAGTGAGGCGTCTCCCATTAACAGGTGTTAAGCGGCCTTGCATAACCTCTCACCCGCCCCCGTTTTTTCCCGTATAATCCCTTACTTTACGTTAGGTTTCCGGGGTAAAGGTGACACGACTTTCCGACTTGCTGCGGCGTTTGCAGCAGGATTTGCGCGAGCCGCAGCCAGCGTGCGCGGGCTTCAGACAAATCTCGCATTCTTTGACTTTTAGCCTCAGCGAGGTGCCCGAGTTGTTACCGTGGCTAGCGGCTCAACGGGTATATCCGCAATTTTATTGGCAGCATCGTCAAGAGCGCGAAGAGACCGTCCTGTGCGGCAAGGTGCGTGAGTTTCGCCATATTCAGGACGCAGAAACCTTTCTTATTCAGCTGGCGCGCGATCCCGATGTGCGTATTTGGGGGATGAATGCTTTTAATCAAATGAAAGCTGACAATATCTCATCGCCAGCGTATCTGTTTTTACCCAGAGTAGAACTGCGATGTCGTGGGAATAGGCTGAGTCTGAGCATTAATCTATTCAGCGAAACCTCATTACAGCAGGATGCTGCCGATGCCTCGGTATTCATTACCCATCTATTGTCATCCGAGCCATTGCCGCCTTTACATGCTCAGGTTCAGTCCGTAGAGCATCAGCCGTCGCATCAGGGATGGGTAGACCTTCTTGGGCGGGCGCTACAGGACATCAACGCTGGGTTGATGGAAAAGGTTGTCCTGGCGCGGGCGACGACGTTAACGCTAACACAGCCGTTACGGGCTACCACCTTTATGGCCGCCAGCCGCGCGGTGAACCACCATTGTTACCATTTTATGCTGGCGCACGACGCCCACCATGCGTTTCTCGGTTCTAGCCCGGAGCGGCTTTATCGTCGTCGGGGAGAGGAATTGGCAACGGAGGCGCTGGCAGGCACGGTGGCAGGCGATCGCGATGCGAATAGAGCTGCTGAATTGGCCGATTGGTTGCTGAACGATCCCAAAAATCAGTGCGAGAATCAGTTGGTTGTCGACGATATTTGCCAACGCTTACAGCCGTTAGCACAGACGCTGGATGTGATGCCGCCGGAAATCGTGCGTTTGCGTAAGGTGCAGCATATGCGTCGTACTATTCACGCAACATTACGTACCACATCCGATACGGCGTGCCTGCATGCATTACAGCCGACGGCGGCAGTTGCCGGTTTGCCTCGGCACGCGGCGCGCCGTTTCATCGAAAAACATGAACCGTTTGAACGCGGCTGGTATGCAGGATCTGCAGGTTATCTTTCGCGCCAGCAGACGGAATTCAGCGTGGCGTTGCGCTCGGCTCAAGTGCAGGATCATATTGTGACGCTTTACGCCGGTGCAGGAATTGTCGCGGGATCTGATCCAGAACAAGAATGGCAGGAGCTGAAAAACAAAGCTGCCGGGCTTAGATCGCTGTTAGACGGTGATATGTCATAGTTTTGTTTTATGTTTGTTGTGCCAAGTACGGGGTTATATCAAAGTCAGTGAGTTTAAAAAAAATATAATGAGTGCGATCGTGGCGTTCGCTAAAGGTCGGCTTGGTTGCCAACCGTTCGATCATGAATCTTTTGCCTTAATCCATCATTTACCGTGGGCATGAAGCCCACGCAGGGAAATGGCGGGCATAATCTGCAACTTGAGCCGTTGAGTTCATCATGTCAACAAGTGTATTTAATCGCCGCTGGGCGACATTATTGTTGGAATCGCTGACCCGTCATGGCGTCCATCATGTCTGTATCGCGCCGGGTTCTCGTTCAACGCCGCTCACCTTGTCGGCAGCGGATAATCCTGCGCTGATTTGCCACACGCACTTTGACGAACGCGGGTTGGGACATTTGGCGCTGGGGCTGGCAAAAGCCTCGCGTGAGCCGGTGGCAATTATTGTGACGTCAGGTACGGCTGCCGCAAACCTGTATCCTGCCGTCATCGAAGCCGGGCTTACCGGCGAACGTTTAGTGATCCTGACGGCTGACCGTCCCCCGGAACTGATTGACTGTGGGGCCAATCAGGCGATTCGTCAGTCGGCGCTTTACGCATCGCATCCTACTTTGGCGCTGGATTTGCCGCGCCCCACACCTGATATTCCGGCAAGTTGGCTGGTTTCCTCCGTGGATAGCGCCATGGCGCGCTTGACGCACGGCGCATTGCACGTCAACTGCCCCTTTGCCGAACCGTTATACGGCGCCGATGATGACATGGCGTATCAGGATTGGCTGATGGCGTTGGGCGACTGGTGGCACAGTCGTGAACCCTGGCTGCGTGAAATGCGCCAGAGTACGCTAACGGTGCAGTCAGACTGGTTACAATGGCGGCAAAAGCGCGGCGTTGTTCTTGTCGGTCGCGTGAGGCCGGAGCAGGGCGCACGTCTCGTCGCGTGGGCTAACACGCTCGGCTGGCCGTTGATTGGCGATGTGCTTTCGCAAAGCGGTCAGCCGCTGCCTTGTGCAGATATTTGGCTGGCGCATCCGGGGGCGATAGCGTGCTTACGACAGGCGGACATCGTCTTACAGTTTGGCGGGAGCCTCACCGGTAAGCGCGTGTTGCAATGGCAGGCGCAGTGCCAGCCACAAGAGTTCTGGTTGATTGACGCGTTGCCGGGGCGGCTCGACCCGGCCCACCATCGCGGACGTCGTCTGGTCGCTGACGTGGGCGAGTGGCTGTCTGCGCACCCGGCGCACCAACAGGCGCCGTGGGCGGATATGTTGGTGGATATGGCCGATAAAACACAGCGGCAGATTGATACGCATCTGGCTTCCCGCTTTGGTGAGGCGCAACTGGCGCGGCGTATTTCGTCGCTGCTGCCGCCGGATGGACAACTGTTCGTCGGTAATAGCCTTGTCGTTCGTCTGATCGATGCGTTGGCGCAACTTCCGCCAGGATATCCGGTGTTTGGTAATCGCGGCGCCAGCGGTATTGATGGCCTGATCTCCACGCTGGCCGGCGTGCAGCGTGCCACGGCAAAACCGACGCTGGGCATCGTCGGCGATCTCTCTGCGCTCTACGATTTGAATGCGCTGGCGCTGCTACGTCAATCTCCCGCTCCGTTGGTGTTAATTGTCGTGAACAATAACGGTGGTCAAATATTTTCCCTACTGCCGACCCCCGTTGCGCAACGCGACACGTTCTACTGCATGCCGCAAAATGTGGAGTTTGGCCATGCCGCCGCCATGTTTGGCCTGAATTACGTGCGAGCCACAACCTGGGAAGCCGTAGCGGATGCGGTAGCGACAAGCTGGGTTGAGGGGGGCGTAACCTTGTTGGAAGCGATCGTTGAACCGCAAGACGGCGCGGAAACGCTCAATGAACTGGTTGCACAGGTGGCGATGTGGCCCTATTAAATCTTCATCCGCTGAACTGCCGAAAAGTGATGCCGAGCACGCTATCCCCGATGCAGCCGTGGCTAGTCTGCCTGCATGGTTTATTAGGTAGTGGGGAGGACTGGCTGCCAATTTTGCCGTTTTTTCCTGATTGGCCCGTGCTGCTGGTGGATTTACCCGGACACGGCGCGTCACGAACGATTGTCACAACCGATTTTGCCGCAGTGAATCGTCAACTTAGCGCGACGCTGAGTGAGCAGGGCGTCGAACGTTACTGGCTGCTGGGCTACTCGCTCGGCGGACGTATTGCGATGTATCACGCCTGCGCGGGCCAGCATGACGGCATGCTGGGGTTACTGGTCGAAGGCGGACACCCTGGTCTGCCAACCGCCGCTCAGCGTGAGGAACGCCGCCGCCATGACGCGCGTTGGGCGCAGCGCTTTCGGCAGGAAACGTTACCCATGGTCTTACAGGATTGGTATCGGCAGGCGGTCTTTGCCGATCTGAATGACCAACAACGCGAGCAGCTTATTACGCATCGGTGTCGGAATCATGGCGCTTCCGTCGCAACTATGCTGGAAGCGACGTCGCTGGGCCAACAGCCCTTTTTAGCCGATGCGCTTCGGCACCTGTCGCTGCCCTTTATGTATTTATGCGGTGCCAGCGACGTGAAATTTCACACGCTGGCGGCGCACTATGGCCTGCCCGTCGTACGCGTTGCACAGGCGGGCCATAATGCTCATCAGGCGAACCCAACGGTCTATGCCGATCGGGTTCGCGCTTTTATTTCGCCTCCCGTTAAGGATTGATAATTATGCTTTACCCGAGTGAAGAACAGCTTTACGCACCAATCGAATGGCACGATTGCAGCGGCGACTTTGTCGATATCCTCTACCATAAATCCATTGATGGGATTGCCAAAATCACCATTAACCGGCCCCAGGTACGTAATGCCTTTCGCCCGCAAACGGTAAAAGAAATGATTCGCGCGCTCGACAATGCGCGTTACGACGATGGCATCGGGACGATTATTCTGACTGGCGCGGGCGATAAAGCTTTCTGTTCCGGCGGCGATCAGAAGGTTCGCGGTGATTATGGCGGCTACCAGGATGACAGCGGTGTACACCACCTCAATGTGCTGGATTTCCAGCGCCAGATCCGTACTTGTCCAAAGCCGATTGTCGCTATGGTGGCGGGCTATTCCATCGGTGGTGGACATGTTTTACACATGATGTGCGATCTGACCATTGCGGCAGATAACGCCATCTTCGGTCAAACTGGCCCCCGCGTCGGTTCCTTTGACGGCGGTTGGGGCGCGTCTTACATGGCGCGCATCGTCGGTCAGAAGAAAGCGCGTGAAATCTGGTTCCTGTGCCGTCAGTACGATGCGGCGCAAGCGCTGGATATGGGGCTGGTGAACACAGTGGTTCCGCTAGACGCCCTGGAAAAAGAGACGGTGCGCTGGTGCCGCGAAATGCTGCAAAATAGCCCGATGGCGCTGCGCTGCCTGAAAGCGGCACTCAACGCGGACTGCGATGGTCAGGCAGGTTTGCAGGAGTTGGCGGGTAACGCCACCATGCTGTTCTACATGACGGACGAAGGTCAGGAGGGCCGCAACGCCTTCAATGAAAAACGCCAGCCAGATTTCAGCAAATTCAAACGGAACCCATAATGCGCCGAGTCACGCTTTATCGCTATCGCGTACCGATGGATGCGGGCGTGGTGTTGCGCCATCAGCGCCTGAAAACCCGCGATGGCCTTATCGTGCGTCTACAAGATGGCGAACGGTTAGGCTGGGGGGAGATTGCGCCGTTGCCGGAATTCAGTGTGGAAACGCTGGCGGAGGCAGAATCAGCCGCGCTTGAACAACTGCCATCGTGGGTGGCAGGGCAGGCCTTTTCTGACGATCTTCCGCCGTCTGTTGCGTTTGGATTGAGCTGTGCGCAGGCCGAGTTGGATCAGCATTTACCGCAGGCGGCCGACTACCGTAATGCGCCATTGTGTAATGGCGATCCCGATGCGCTGTTTGCGATGCTACAGGCGATGCCGGGCGAGAAAGTGGCAAAGATCAAAGTCGGCCTGTATGAGGCGGTGCGTGATGGGATGATCGTTAACGTATTGCTGGAAGCGCTGCCGGATTTGAAACTTCGTCTGGATGCGAATCGTAGCTGGACTGGTGCCAAAGCGCAGGCATTCGCTCGCTACGTCACGCCGTCATTACGTCCACGCATCGCTTTTCTCGAAGAACCGTGTAAAACCCGCGAAGAATCGTGTGCGTTTGCGCGGGAAACCGGTATCAATATTGCCTGGGACGAAAGCGTGCGCGACGCGGATTTCCGCGTGGAAGCGGAGTCGGGAGTCAGTGCGATCGTTATCAAGCCTACGCTGATTGGTAATCTCGCGCGCTGCCAGCGACTGGTGCAGGAGGCGCATCGGGCGGGGTTAACGGCGGTGATCAGTTCCAGTATTGAATCCAGCTTGGGGTTAACACAGCTCGCGCGCCTGGCGCACTGGCTGACGCCAGATACGATCCCCGGTCTGGACACGTTGGATTTAATGCAGGCGCAGGTGATTCACCCGTGGCCGGGCAGCGCATTGCCGCTGTTGGCCACGGAACAGCTGGACATGATATGGCAATCCTAACTGACTGGCCGTGGCGCCACTGGGCTAACCAGTCTCCTGACACTGTTGCGCTAATCGACGAAGACACCCATTGGCGCTGGCGGGCGCTTGCAGAGCAGGTGGATCGTTTGGCGGTGGCGTTCGCGCAGCAGGGCGTTCGCGCCGAGAGTACGGTCGCGTTATGTGGAAAAAATAGCCTACAGATGCTGTGCAGCTATCTGGCGCTATTACAGTGCGGCGCACGCGTGCTGCCGCTGAATCCGCAGTTGACGGAAGCGCTGACGTCGGTATTGCTGCCCGCGCTTAACATAGAGCGGGGGCTGAATCTGAATGAGCAACGCGGGCTGGATTCGGTTGACGCGCTTTATTTGCCGTCTGAGACGTTAGCTCCTCCTCTTTCCGCTGACTATCGTGATACTCATCGAGTCCATTGGCAGGCGGAACGGCTGGCGACGCTAACGCTGACATCCGGTTCCAGCGGAATGCCCAAAGCTGTCGCGCATACCTATGCCGCCCATCTTGCCAGCGCGGAAGGTGTAGTGCGGATGATGGCATTTTCTTCCGGTGATAGCTGGCTGCTGTCACTCCCGCTCTTCCACGTTTCCGGGCAGGGCATCGTCTGGCGCTGGCTGGTTACCGGCGCGACGATAGTGGTACGCGCGCACCAGCCGTTAGACAGCGCGCTGCGCGGTTGTTCTCATGCCTCTCTGGTGCCGACGCAATTATGGCGGTTGCTGACGCAGAAGACCGTTCCTACCACATTGCGATCCGTTTTATTGGGCGGGTCGGCGATCCCTCATGCACTGACGCAGCAAGCGGAAGCGCAGGGCGTGCGTTGCTGGTGCGGTTATGGACTGACGGAGTTGGCATCCACCGTTTGCGCCAAGCGAGCTGACGGGCGCTCTGGCGTCGGCATGCCGCTGCAAGGCCGGGAAATCAAGCTGGTGGAGGAAGAGATTCTGCTGCGTGGCAGCACGTTGGCGGCGGGTTATTGGCGTGACGGTGCGCTGATTCCATTGGTGGATGGCGATGGCTGGTTCCACACGCGGGATCGTGGCGTGTTTGCCGAGGGCGAGTGGCATATTTTAGGGCGGCTGGATAATCAGTTTTTTAGCGGCGGAGAAGGCATTCAGCCGGAGAATATTGAAGCGGTGCTGTTGACGCATCCCGATATTCAGCAAGCCTGCGTCGTCCCCGTTGAAGATGTCGAGTTTGGCCACCGTCCCGTGGCGGTATTGGCAGTGGCGCAAACCACGACGCTGGAGGCGGTGCGCGAATGGTTGCAGCCCCAACTCGCCGGTTTTCAGCGCCCGGTCGCCTACTACGCAATGCCGGATGAATTACGTCATACCGGGATAAAAATCTCTCGCCAGCACGTTAAAATGTGGGTGAGCCAAAAACATGACGCTAGCAAGGCGTGAGGAGAACCTCACGCCTGTTGCGGCTACTTGCCTAATGCTTTTGCGACGCCTGCGCCATAGGCCGGGTCGACAAGATTAAACAACGCGATCTGCCGTTGCTGAATGGCTTCTGGCACCTGCGATAGCTCTTCTGCAATACGCTTGAACATGCGTTGATGCTCTTCTTCACTTAGCAGAGCAAACAGTGCGCGGGGCTGGCTGTAGTAGTCGTCATCTTCGCGATGATTCCAATGATCGGCAGCGCCATCCAGGGTCAGAGGAGGTTCGCTAAAGTCAGGCTGCTCCTGAAACACACCGAAACTGTTGGGCTCGTAAGTTGCGCCATTGCCGCTGTTGCCATCAACGCGCATCGCGCCATCACGGTGGTAGTTATGGAATGGGCATTTGGGGCTATTCACCGGGATTTGATGATGGTTTACGCCTAAACGATAGCGTGCCGCGTCGCCGTAGGAGAACAGACGCCCTTGCAGCATTTTGTCGGGTGAAAAACCGATGCCGGGCACGACATGCGCAGGGTTAAACGCAGCCTGCTCTACTTCGGAAAAGTAGTTGTCGGGGTTACGGTTTAATTCAAAGTAGCCTACGTCAATCAGGGGATAATCGCCATGCGGCCAGACTTTGGTCAGATCGAAGGGGTTATATGGCACCTTGGAGGCTTCCGCTTCCGGCATGATTTGTATTTTCAGATGCCAACGTGGAAAATCCCCATTTTCAATGGCGTTAAACAGATCGCGTTGCGAACTCTCGCGATCTTTTCCCACTAACGCTTCTGCTTCCTCATCCATCAAATTTTTGATGCCTTGCTGACACAGCCAATGAAATTTCACCCAGAAGCGTTCATTCGCGTGGTTAATAAAGCTGAATGTATGGCTACCGAAACCGTGCATATGACGAAATGAAGCGGGTAATCCCCGGTCACTAAAATCGATGGTTAACTGATGTAGCGCTTCTGGCAAATGGGAAAAGAAATCCCATTTGTAGGTAGGATTGCGCAAATTAGTACGAGGATCGCGCTTGACGATATGGTTGAGATCCGGGAATTTTAGCGGATCGCGGAGATAAAAAACGGGGGTATTGTTACCGACCAGATCCCAGTTGCCCTCTTCGGTATAGAAACGTAAAGCAAAGCCGCGAATATCGCGTTCCGCATCTGCCGCTCCCCGTTCTCCGGCGACGGTGGAGAGCCGCACGAACATTTCGGTTTGTTTGCCAATTGCGGAAAAAATTTTCGCTCGGGTATAACGCGTAATATCGTGGGTGACGGTGAAGGTGCCATAGGCGCCGGACCCTTTGGCATGCATGCGCCGTTCAGGAATGACCTCACGATCGAAATGCGCCAGCTTTTCCAGATACCAGACATCTTGCAATAGCATGGGGCCGCGAGGGCCTGCTGTGACTACGTTATTATTATCAACCACCGGTGCGCCGGCTATGGTTGTCAGTTTTTTCTTGTCCATCATTGCTTCCTTCATTTGTGCTAATGAGTACGCCGATAGTAATACTATTGTACATGGTGTGGTTTTTAGCCAAAAAATCGGCACATCTTGTCGAGAGGCATGCGCTTTTTTAACGTCATGTGGAAAAAAACGGTGATGTTTCGCGACAACTTGATACTGGAGTGAAAGAGAGATTCGGGTAAAATCGTTATCGATAGCACCTTTACACGCGCGATTAACGACGGTTTTAAGGATATTAAAAATGAAGAAATTTGTGATTGCCTGCGTCGGAGGCCTATGGCTTGCCAGCGCTTCAGCCTATGCGATAAGCGTTAGCGGCGAAGCGGGGCGCGACTATGCGGGTGCCAGCGCGGGCTTCGGCATGGGCATTCCAGGGCTGGCAGGTAATGTGAGCTATGCCCACGGCGATAACGATAATGATGTATACGGCTTTGGCCTGGGATACACGCTCCCGCTTGGCGTACTCAAGCTGACGCTGGGGGGCAAAGCGCTATATCTGAATCAGGACCATGGCGATGATGGTTATGGCGTGGCGTTAGGCGGTGGTGTGCAGTGGCCGCTGAGCCGTCAGTTCTCACTGTATGGCGAAGGGTATTATTCTCCCGATGCATTCTCCAGCCATGTCGATCACTATGTTGAAGGGAAGGCGGGCGTTCGTTGGCAGGTATTTGCGCCGTTGAGCGTTGACGTTGGTTATCGTTACATCAATATGGCTCACGAAAATGGGCCCGATAACCGACTAGCGGATTCCGCCTATGTTGGCATAGGGCTGAACTTCTGACCATGTTCACCTATCGATGTCAGCGCCTATGGAGACATGACATTGTCACCAATCGGTTGCTTAAATGAATGAGATAACATGATTGAAAGAAAAGCGCATGGATAACTGCATCCACGCGCTTTTTTATTTTAAAGTGGTTTCAGGATCGTCATGAGGAATAAAAAATGCTTAGGGTCGAGATGTTATGTACCGGTGATGAAGTGCTGCATGGACAGATTGTTGATACCAATGCGGCCTGGTTAGCGAATTATTTGTTTGAGCAGGGATTACCGATGGCCAGCCGGATGACGGTGGGCGACGATCTTGATGCGCTGGTGACTGCCATCACGCAGCGTAGCCAGATAGCCGATATTCTGATTGTAAACGGCGGTCTGGGCCCGACCAGCGACGATCTCAGCGCATTGGCGGCGGCCACGGCCGCTGGAGAAGAACTGGTAGAGCATGGCGAGTGGCTGGAGCGTATCGAAGCTTTCTTTGCCGAACGCGGTAGAGTGATGGCACCCAGCAATCGCAAACAAGCGCAAATTCCCGCCAGCGCAGAACTCGTCGATAATCCGGTTGGCACCGCCTGCGGTTTTGCGTTGCACTTGAATCGGTGTCTGATGTTTTTTACGCCGGGGGTGCCGTCTGAATTTAAGGTGATGGTCGAGCAGCAAATTATGCCGCGTTTGCGTGAACGTTTTGCTATTGCCGAGCCTCCCCTCTGTCTGCGTTTGACGACCTTTGGTCGTTCAGAGAGCGATTTGGCCAGCCAGTTGGATGGCTTGGCGTTACCGCCGGGCGCGGTGCTGGGCTACCGATCTTCAATGCCGATTATCGAGCTGAAGCTGACTGGCCCCGCAGCCCAGCAGGAAAAGATGGCACAGATCTGGGAGACGGTGCGTAGCGTGGCGGGGGAAAACGCTATATTCGAGGGCACGGAAGGGCTTCCAGCTCAGCTTGCACGGCGTCTGACCGAACGGCATAGCACGTTGGCGGTAAGCGAGCACTTTACGGCGGGGTTGCTCAACTGGCAGCTTCAGTCGGCGAATACGCCGCTAGTGGGTGGGGAACTGCTAGCACACGTTGAGGACGCCAGCCTGCCAGCGCTGGCGGATTATGCTCGTCATCTGGCGGAACGTCAGGGGGCGTCATTAGCGCTGGTGGTGGGGCGTCGGAATGAGGCGGAACTGTCATTAGCGCTGCATACGCCGGAAGGAACTTTCGCCCAAACGATACAGTTCAACGTACAGCGCTATAGCCTGAAAACGCATCAGGAAGTCGTGGCGATGCTGGCGATGAACATGCTGCGTCGCTGGCTAAATGGCTGGTCAGTGTACGGCGGGCACGGCTGGATCACGGTGTTGAAGACGCTGTAGTCAGCGGGGGATTGAGGGGCTCTGCCTAGCTATATTTCTATTCGGCTTTCTGGGGAGTTTCGTGCGCGATGATACCGTTATTTTCATGCTACCACGTAGCACGCGCCCGACGAGGGACGGCTCAAACGCCGCTCGCCCCCAGGCTTTTCGGCGGAAATTATGCCGCTAACGCGGTGCCTTCGTCGGCATCAGGCTTAATGGACCGCTTGCGACACGTTTACTCGCCCCATAAACGGGGCTCGCCCTTCGGGCCAGCACAAGTGCTGTTCAAAAACGTCTCTGACGTTTTTGTCCGACGAGGCGCAAGCTTTCGCCGCGTCCTGCGGCTCATCCTAAGTCTGCTATCTCCTCAGCATAATTTTTTACGCCGAGTTAGCACGCCCGAAACCATCACATGAATCTAGCATAAGCCTATAAGCCTATAAGCCTATAAGCCTATAAGCCGATGGCTAATGCTTACCTGCAAATAAAAAGGCCAGAATTAAGGTTCTGGCCTTTTTCACAAGAGAATTAATATAGCAACGAATAGAGTTGCCGACGGTAGCGGGCGGCGAGCGAATCGCCGGTGCCGAGGGCGGCCATGATGTCCATCAGCGTTTTACGTGCATTACCCTTTGCCGCGGTTAAATCTTTTTTCAGGAATCCCATCAACAGTTCAAGCGCTTCTTCGTTACGACCAACCTGATGCAGTTGTAGCGCCAACTGAACCGCCAGATCCGCATTTTGGGGATCGGCGGACAGTTGCTGCTGCAAATGCTGAATTTCTGGCGTATCCGCCGCTTTTTTTAGTAATTCAATCTGCGCGATGAGACTGTGATAATGAGTATCTTGATCTTGTAAAGGAATGGTTGCTAACACGGCTTCCGCGTCTTCACTGCGTTTGACTTGGATTTGCGCTTCCGCCAGCATCAAACCAATATCGCTACGCTGTTGGCTAAGCTGCCAAGCTTCTTTCAGCAAATGTATCGCTTCCGGCAGCTTATTTTCCTGAATCAACTGCTGCGCCTGTGCGACTTTTAGCTCTTCTTCTTTCGGCAATGCGCGTTTCAATAATTCACGAATAGCGTCTTCCGGCTGCGGCCCCTGAAAGCCATCCAGCGGCTGCCCGTCCTTGAACAGATAAATGGTTGGGATCGAACGTAGGCCAAATTGGGCGGCGACGCGCTGTTCGGTATCACAATCCACCTTTGCCAAAATAAATTGCCCGGCGTACTCCTGCGCCAGTTTGTCCAACACCGGATCCAGTTCCAGGCAGTGCTGACTACGCGCCGACCAGAAGTAAAACAAGACAGGGAGTGTTGTGGAGTGTTCCAGAACCTGATGCAGGTTGGATTCGTTAACGTCAACGGCAGTCGCTTGTTGTTCTAGCATGAATGTTCTCTCTTACTTCCTGAATTTGATTGATCTTTAGATGGGGCTTGCGAGCGCAACTTACAAGCCCGTGCCGTGGTATGCGTATAATCCGCTACTTTCTGCTACCTTACTTTCGTAATATGCTATCGAGCAGCTGCCCCGGAAGAAGACGGCGCAGCCAGGTCAAGGTATGAGCGACCAGCGTTACGGGATAGCGTAGTTGGGGTCGTGAACTTTCCAGCGCATGATGGAGTTTAGGTAATATTGCTTCTGGCGGCAGCGCGAAATGTTTGGCAATGCCGGGATTGGTGACCGGTTTATCGGTTTGCGTTTGCGCCACGTTATCAGTAAAACGTGTTTTGATTGGACCGGGTTCGATAAGGCTCACATGCACTCCGCTGCCGTGCAGCTCCATGCGTAATGCATCCGACCAGGCTTCCAGCGCATATTTACTAGCGGCATACGCACCGCGTCCCGGTGTTGACACCAGTCCCAACACGGAACTCGTCTGGATGATGCGGCCTTCGCCGTGCGGCAGCATGGCGGGGAGCAGCAACTGCGTGAGCTGATGTGCGCCGAATAGATTGCTGGAAAACTGCCGTTCGAGCTGCTGGCGTGAAACGGTGTTAAGCGGGCCGTACAAGCCGTATCCGGCGTTATTGAACAAACCATAAAGGCGGTTGTTGGTCAACCTAATCACCTCCGCCGCGGCCCGTTCTACGCTGGCATGATCATCGAGATCGAGCGCTATCGCGTCCAGCCCCAGCGTGGTCAGCCGCGTGACATCCTCTGCGCGGCGGCAGGCCGCAATCACACGATAGCCGCGTTTTTGCAGATCCTGTGCGGCAACTAAGCCAATACCGCTAGAGCACCCGGTGATGAAGACCGTTTTTTGCATAACTTTACCTAATTCAAAAGCCTATTTATTCAGACTCATGGTTAACTAAGGGTTCCAACTGCTTCGCCATCCATTCCGCGATAAACGGTTGGGCATCCCGAGTCGGATGGATGCCATCTTCCTTCATCCACTCCGGTTTAAGATACACTTGCTCCATAAAGAAAGGCAGCAACGGAAGCGCAAACTGCTCCGCCAATTTGGGGTAGAGATTGCTGAATGATTCGATGTAGCGACGGCCATAGTTGGGCGGCAAACGAATCTGCATTAATAGCGGTTGAGCATTAGCCTGTTTGACCAGCGTGATGATCTGCGCCAGATTCTGTTCGATAGTGGGCACCGGGAACCCCCGTAGACCATCATTGCCGCCGAGTTCAATCAACACCCAACGTGGCTGATGTTGTTCCAACAAAGCAGGAAGACGCGCCAAGCCCTGTGCGGCGGTGTCACCGCTAATGCTGGCGTTAACCACCGCAATGCCTTTCTTCTGTGTTTGCCACTGTGTGTTCAACAGCGTTGGCCAGGCGTTAGCGACCGGCATTTGGTAGCCCGCACTAAGGCTATCGCCCAGAATTAATAATGTGTCAGCGGCGAAAGCGCGTACGCTGCATAATCCCAGAAGCAAAAGGACGAAAACATGTTTGCGAAGACCAGCCCAGCGAGTGCTACGCCAAGCAAAAGTACACCTGTAGAAAACATTCTTGAAGTTCATCATCTTAGTAAGCACGTTGGTCAAGGAGATAATCGGCTTTCCATCCTTACCGGAGTTGAGCTTATTGTCAAACCTGCGCAGACCATTGCCCTGATCGGGGAGTCTGGTTCGGGTAAATCGACCCTATTGGGGATTTTGGCCGGACTGGATGATGGCACCGAAGGTAACGTTACTCTGATGGGGCAATCGCTGAACGCATTGGATGAAGAAGGCCGTGCGGCGCTACGCGCCCAGCATGTCGGTTTCGTGTTTCAGTCTTTTATGCTGGTACCGACGTTGAATGCGTTGGAGAATGTTCAACTGCCTGCGTTGCTGCGCGGTGAAAGCGATAGCCATAGCAGGACACAGGCCGAGCAGCTTCTCCAGCAACTTGGCTTAGGGAAGCGCTTACATCATCTTCCGGCTCAGCTTTCCGGTGGCGAACAACAACGGGTGGCGCTGGCACGCGCATTCAGTGGCCGTCCTGACGTCTTATTCGCTGATGAGCCGACTGGGAATCTGGATCGTCAAACCGGTGAGCGCATCGTTGATTTGTTGTTCTCCCTCAATCGCGATTATGCCACCACGTTAATTTTAGTGACCCATGATGAGCAATTGGCAGCCCGCTGTGAGCGACGCCTGCGCTTGGTGGATGGCAAGTTACGGGAGGACGCATGATCTGGCGGTGGTTTTGGCGCGAATGGCGCTCTCCTTCATTATTAATTGTATGGCTGGCGTTAACGTTGGCGGTGGCTTGCGTATTAGCCTTAGGCACTATCAGTGACCGCATGGAGAAGGGGCTCAGTCAGCAGAGCCGGGATTTTCTGGCGGGCGATCGTGTACTCCGCGCTGCACGCCCTGTTGCAGAGGAGTGGCTTCAAGAAGCGCAGAAACGTGGCCTGACGCTCAGTCGGCAAATTTCTTTTATGACCATGACGTTCGCGGGCGATACGCCTCAGTTGGCGCGGGTCAAAGCTACCGATCGGCGCTATCCGCTGTATGGCAATTTGCAGACGCGCCCTGAAGGGCTGCATGCAGAAGCGGGGACGGTGTTGGTGGCGCCGCGCCTGCTCGCGTTACTCGGGCTGAAGGTCGGCGACATGCTTGATGTCGGCGATACGTCACTGCGTATCAGTGGCGAGCTGATTCAGGAGCCAGATTCCGGCTTCAATCCGTTCGATACCGCGCCGCGTATTCTAATGAGCCTGGATGATGTCGAAAAAACCGGGGCGATTCAGCCTGGCGGGCGCATTACCTGGCGCTACATGTTTTCCGGCAATGAACAGCAGATTAGTGCATTCAGCGACTTCATCAAGCCACAACTTAAGCCCGATCAGCGCTGGTATGGCATGGAAGATTCCGAAGGCGCGCTAAGTCAATCATTAAAGCGGTCGCAGCAGTTTCTATTGCTATCGGCGCTGCTGACGTTGCTGTTGTCTATCGCGGCAGTGGCGGTGGCGATGGGACACTATTGCCGTAGTCGTTACGATCTCGTCGCCATTTTGAAAACGCTGGGTGCGGGAAGACAGGCGTTAAGGCGCTTAATCATTGGCCAATGGCTTTCCGTGCTCGGTCTGGCGGCGGTGTGCGGTAGCGTGCTTGGTCTGGGGTTTGAGGCGCTGTTAATGAAAATGCTGGCGCCGGTGCTGCCCGCTGTACTGCCCGCCTCCGGGCTATGGCCGTGGGCGTGGGCGCTGGGGTCGCTGGTGCTGATCTCGCTGTTGGTTGGTCTTCGCCCCTATCGACTGCTGCTGGCGACACAACCGCTGCGTGTGTTGCGTCAGGATGTGGTGGCGAATGTGTGGCCGCTACGCTATTACCTGCCGGTTGTCCTGATTATTGTCGTTGGCCTACTGGCCGTGCTGTCTGGCGGCGGGGTACTGCTATGGTCGCTGCTCGGTGGCATGGCGGTGCTATCGTTCCTGTTAGGTGTTATTGGCTGGGGCGGGCTACTGCTATTACGGCGGTTGACGGTTAAACGATTGGCGCTGCGTCTGGCCATTAATCGCCTGTTGCGTCAGCCGTGGTCCACGCTCAGCCAACTCGCCGCTTTTTCGCTGTCCTTCATGCTATTAGCGCTGCTACTGGTAATGCGCGGTGATTTATTGGAGCGCTGGCAACAGCAGTTACCGCCGGGCAGTCCGAACTATTTCCTGCTGAACATCGCGACGGATCAGGTGCCGCAGGTGAAGGAATTTCTCGATCGGCATGATGTGATGCCGGAACATTTTTACCCGATTATTCGCGCGCGGTTGACGAAGATCAATCAGCAGATTGCGACGGAAGTGATCCATGAGGACGATCCGGGAGGCAACACGGTAAACCGGGAGCTGAATTTAACCTGGATGAATGGGATCCCGCCGCACAACATACTGGTGGAAGGCGAGGCGCCGAAAGCCGGCGAAGTCTCGATGGAAGAGAAAGAAGCCAAAGAGATGGGGATCAAAATTGGCGATACGCTGACCTTTACTGGTGACACACAGCCCTTTAGCGCTAAGGTAACGAGCTTCCGCCAGGTGGATTGGGAAAGCCTGCGTCCAAACTTCTTCTTTATTTTCCCGGTAGGGGCGTTGGATAACCAGCCGCAGTCCTGGCTGACCAGTTTCCGCTACGATGGCGATGAAAAGTTGATCGCGCAGTTGAATCGCCAATTCCCGACAATCAGCGTGCTGGATATCGGCAGTATTTTGCGTCAGGTTGGGCAGGTGTTACAGCAAGTCAGTCGGGCGCTGGAAATTATGGTCATTCTGGTATTGTTCTGCGGCGTGTTACTGTTGTTGGCACAGATTCAGGTTGGCATGCGTCAGCGGCGTCAGGAATTGATGGTTTACCGCACGCTAGGCGCGGGATTGCGCCTGTTGCGCACCACACTATGGTGCGAGTTTGCCGTGCTGGGATTGGTCGCGGGAACGGCAGCGGCGATCGGCGCAGAATCGGCGCTGTGGCTATTGCAACGTAAGGTGTTCAACTTTGCCTGGGAACCCAATATTACGATGTGGGTAACGCTCCCGCTAATCGCCGCATTTCTCCTGTCGCTCTGCGGCGGCTGGATAGGCCTGCGGCTATTGCGTGGTAAGGCCTTGTTCCGGCAGTTCGCGGGTTAAATTGCGTATAAGAATACGCAATTTTCTCTGAGACGAATTGCTATGCAAACACAGAGAAAGTTTCGTGCGCAGTACCGCCGCCACGTTTATGCAAAACCTTATAAGCGCCCGACGCAGGGCGCTCAAGCGCCGCAGCCCTGCGAACCCTGGCTTCTGGCTAAATTATGCCGCTACGCGGTTCCATCGGTGTTCATGACCGCTAACCGAGCCGCCAGTGACGCGTTCCCGACGCGGCACTGGCTTTCGCGACGTCCTGTCGCTCACTCGGCGGTCAAGCTCACCGCTGCATAATTTTTGATGCCGGATAACAGAGGAAATCTATCTTTTTACCTTACTGGCTGATAGAACTTCCCGGTGCTTCGCCGCCAATACCCGTCACGCTTTTGTGTTTCGCCAGATATTGGTGCTGGAAAATGCACATACGGATTGTATTGCGGTATTCACCGTTGATGAAAAACTCGTGGATCAGTTCGCCTTCCACTTCAAAGCCTAGCTTGCTGTAAATATGGATCGCTTTGTTGTTTTCCTTGTCCACAATCAGATACAGCTTGTAGAGGTTTAATACCGAGAAGCCGTAATCCATCGCCAGTTTGGCCGCCGCGCTGGCATAGCCGTGGCCTTGATAAGCGGGATCGATAATGATCTGAAATTCTGCGCGACGGTGGATGTGGTTAATTTCCACCAGTTCAACGAGGCCGACTTTGGTTTGCTCGTGTTCAATAATGAAGCGTCGCTCGCTCTGATCATGAATATGTTTGTCGTATAGATCGCTAAGTTCGACAAAGGCCTCATAAGGCTCTTCAAACCAATAACGCATCACGCTGGCATTGTTATCCAACTGATGAATAAAAGTGAGATCGTCTCGTTCCAGCGGCCGTAGCCGAACGGAACTGCTCGTACTCGACATCGTCAATCCTTATAAAGAAGAGAAATATGAACCTTTATTATCAGGAGTCCGCGGACATGGCAATGCCATTACAGACAAGGAGAGTGTCAGACTCTAGCGCAGAGCCTGACGAAATGATGAGAAATGAGCAGAACTGGCTTATCCAGCCGTATAGCCCTGCGGGGGAATGCGCACGCTATCCAGCCAGGCTTCGTTATCACGCATGACCAGCCTACCGTTCAGAAACCAGTTGACGACCATTGGATAAATCGTGTGCTCGCGCGATTTAACGCGCTGGCTCAGGCTCTCCTCGGTATCGTCGCTCAAAACGGACACTTTTGCTTGCAGAATGAGCGGGCCGCCATCCAGTTCATCGGTGACGAAGTGTATTGATGTACCATGTTCACGATCGCCATTTTCCAGCGCCTTGCGGTGCGTGTGCAGCCCAGGATATTTAGGCAGCAGAGAAGGGTGAACGTTAAGCATTCTTCCCGCGAATTGCGCGACAAATTCTGGACTGAGAATCCGCATATAGCCCGCCAGAGCCACCAGCGCTGGTTCATACTTCTCTATTTCGTTTGCTAGCGCCGTATCAAACGCGGCGCGATCGGCAAAATCATCAGGATTCAGGACGCAGGTAGGAATCCCGGCATGCCGCGCGCGTTCCAACCCGTATGCTTCCGCATTATGGCTGAATACGGCGGCAATTTTTCCTTTAACGCGTCCGTTCTTACAGGCGTCAATTAACGCCTGTAAGTTACTTCCATGACCTGAAATCAGCACCACAATGTTTTTCATTAGTTAATAACCACTGCGTCTCCGGCATCGGTTTGAGTAATGACGCCGATTTTCCATGCATTCTCACCGCTGCGATTAAGCAATGCGACGGCTTCATCTGCCCGTTCGGCTGGCAGTGCGATAATCATACCAACACCACAGTTAAACGTGCGATACATTTCGTGGCGGCTGATATTACCAGCCTGTTGCAGCCAGTTGAAAACCGCTGGCCATTGCCAACTGGATTCGTCGATAGTCGCCTGCATGCCTTCTGGCAGCACACGCGGGATATTTTCCCAGAAACCGCCGCCGGTCAGATGACAAATCGCATGGACGTCCACTTCCTCAATCAGGGCGAGTATGGATTTCACGTAGATTTTGGTCGGCGCCAGCAGGTGATCGGCCAGCGGCTTGCCTTCTAGTTCGAATTGCTCTGGATGAACGTTGCTCACTTCAAGCACTTTGCGCACCAGAGAATAGCCGTTTGAGTGTGGGCCGCTGGATGCAAGCGCGACCAGAACATCGCCGTTCTGAACTTTGCTGCCATCGATAATGTCTGCCTTTTCTACAACACCGACGCAGAAACCGGCAACATCGTAATCTTCGCCGTGATACATTCCTGGCATTTCAGCCGTTTCGCCACCGACCAGCGCACAGCCTGATTGTTTACACCCTTCAGCGATACCGGTGATTACGCTGGCAGCCGTATCGACATCCAGTTTGCCCGTCGCGTAATAGTCGAGGAAAAATAACGGTTCAGCGCCCTGAACAACCAGATCGTTTACGCACATCGCAACCAGATCGATACCGATCGTGTCATGGCGTTTCAGATCCATCGCCAGGCGCAGTTTAGTGCCGACTCCGTCAGTGCCGGAAACCAGGATCGGTTCGCGGTATTTTTGCGGTAAGGCGCACAAGGCACCGAAACCACCCAACCCACCCATAACTTCCGGGCGACGAGTTTGTTTCACTACACCTTTAATACGGTCTACCAATGCATTACCCGCATCGATATCCACGCCTGCGTCTTTGTAGCTGAGAGAGGTTTTGTCGGTCACTGCTGAGTCCCCACGAAGGTTACGGATTGTGTTCAGAAAGCATACTGTAGTAAAAATAATGCGCGGCAATTCTAACAGCGTAGGCAATCGTTTGCGAGCGATGCGTCATCGGCTGACTGCATTTCGTTGAGGACAACAATTTCTTTTTGGGGTTGATCTGGATCAGACTTAATCATATGGCGCTCTATATAAAAGGCGGTATAATCCGGCGATTTTTTTACGACGGGCTTTTATGTCCGCCTGGCGGGCCGCCATAGCGGTGTTTAAAATGCGTTTGACATTTTTGCCCGCCCACTAGCCGATGGGGAGAGAGTAATGAAGATCGTCGAGGTGAAACACCCACTCGTCAAACATAAACTGGGTTTGATGCGTGAGAACGATATTAGCACGAAGCGTTTTCGTGAACTGGCTTCCGAAGTGGGAAGTTTGCTAACTTACGAAGCCACGGCCGATTTGGCTATTGAGAAAGTTACCATTGATGGCTGGTGCGGTCCGGTGGAAATTGATCAGATCAAAGGCAAGAAAATCACCGTCGTGCCGATTCTGCGTGCTGGCCTGGGGATGATGGAAGGCGTACTGGAAAACGTCCCCAGTGCGCGTATTAGCGTGGTTGGTATCTATCGCAATGAAGAAACGCTGGAACCTGTGCCTTACTTCCAGAAGCTGGTGTCCAATATCGAAGAGCGTATGGCGCTGGTGGTAGATCCGATGCTGGCTACCGGTGGTTCCATGATCGCGACCATCGATCTGCTGAAAAAAGCAGGCTGCCACAGCATTAAGGTACTGGTATTAGTCGCCGCTCCAGAAGGGATTGCCGCGCTCGAAAAAGCTCATCCGGATATTGAGCTTTACACGGCGTCCATTGATAAAGGTCTCAACGAGCACGGCTATATTATGCCGGGGCTGGGTGATGCGGGCGATAAAATATTCGGTACTAAATAGCTGACAAGCCGACGTGATAGTCGGCTTTTTTATGGATGTGGGCCGACCCATTCCTAAGGTTCGCTGCCGCCTGTGTTACGTCACAGGCGGCGTCCTTGTGACATTAACCGCCACAACTCTCTTGCCCCATTCCTATGGGTGAGATGAATCCGGCAGTGATAAGACGTGCGGGTATTCCTGCAAAATAAATAGCCATACTACAGAGGATATTAAAGATGACTCGTCGCGCCATCGGAGTGAGTGAACGCCCTCCCTTGCTACAAACTATCCCGTTGAGTTTCCAACATCTGTTTGCGATGTTTGGCGCTACCGTGCTGGTTCCCATCCTATTTAAGATCAATCCGGCAACCGTATTGTTGTTTAATGGCGTGGGCACATTACTTTATTTATTCATTTGCAAAGGAAAGATTCCGGCATATTTAGGGTCGAGCTTTGCGTTTATTTCTCCGGTCTTACTGCTGTTGCCGCTAGGGTATGAGGTTGCGCTGGGCGGATTCATCATGTGCGGCCTGTTGTTCTGCGTGGTGGCGCTGATCGTTAAGAAAGCGGGCACTGGCTGGTTAGATGTGCTGTTTCCACCGGCGGCAATGGGGGCGATCGTTGCGGTGATCGGTTTGGAACTGGCGGGTGTTGCGGCGGGGATGGCCGGGCTACTGCCTGCCGATGGCGCCTCCGTCGATTCTACCGCGGTGACGATTTCACTCGCGACGTTGGCGATTACCATCCTGGGATCGGTCTTGTTTCGCGGATTTATGGCGATTATCCCAATATTGATCGGTGTACTAGCGGGTTATGCGCTGTCATTCGCGCTTGGCGTGGTGGATTTAACGCCGATTCGTGAAGCGCACTGGTTTGCGATGCCGACGTTTTATACGCCACGCTTTGAATGGTTTGCCATTCTGACGATTTTGCCGGCGGCGCTGGTGGTGATTGCCGAGCATGTTGGGCATCTGGTCGTGACGGCGAATATCGTCAAGAAAGATCTGATGCGCGATCCGGGTCTGCACCGTTCTATGTTCGCTAACGGCATTTCTACCATGCTGTCTGGTTTCTTTGGTTCCACCCCGAATACGACTTATGGCGAGAACATCGGTGTGCTGGCAATAACCAAAGTGTATAGCACCTGGGTAATCGGCGGCGCGGCGGTCCTGGCGATTTTATTGTCTTGTGTGGGCAAACTGGCCGCCGCGATTCAGGCAGTACCGGTTCCGGTTATGGGCGGTGTGTCACTGCTGCTGTATGGCGTGATCGGTGCATCGGGTATCCGCGTGTTGATTGAATCCAAAGTGGATTACAACAAGGCGCAAAATCTGATCTTAACCTCTGTCATTTTGATCATTGGCGTGAGTGGAGCAAAAGTGCATCTGGGCGCTACGGAACTGAAAGGCATGGCGCTAGCAACGGTAGTGGGTATTGGCATGAGTCTGGTGTTTAAGGTTATCAGCCTGTTCCGCAAAGAGGAAACGATCCTCGATGCGCCGGAAGAAGACGGCTCGCGTCCGTAATTCGTACCCGTACCATGCTCTCTGTTGAGGTAGCGAGCAGCGCATCCTCAACAGAGGTGGGTTTCTGTGATAGACTCAATCCGGTTTCCTGCCCGTTTTGCTAGAGGTGATTCTGAACACGCCGGCGCAACTTTCATTGCCACTGTATTTACCCGATGACGAGACTTTTGCCAGTTTCTATGCGGGTGAAAATGCGTCTCTGCTTGCCGCGCTTAATAATGCTTTGCATCAGGAACATGGCAGCTATATCTATTTCTGGTCGCGCGAAGGCGGTGGGCGCAGTCATTTGCTGCATGCCGCCTGTACCGAACTGTCGCGTCAGGAACGCGCGGTGGGTTATGTGCCATTAGATAAACGCGCTTACTTTGTGCCGGATGTACTGGAAGGCATGGAGCAACTGGCGCTGGTCTGCATCGATAACATCGAAACAATCGCGGGTGACGATGAATGGGAAATGGCGGTGTTTAATCTCTATAACCGTATTCAGGAAACCGGGCGTACCCGATTGCTGATTACCGGCGATCGTCCACCGCGCCAGTTGCAGTTACATTTACCTGATTTAGCGTCTCGCCTTGACTGGGGGCAGATATATAAATTGCAACCCCTATCAGATGATGAGAAGGGGGAAGCGTTACAGCTACGAGCCAGGCTGCGTGGGTTTGAATTGCCCGAAGATGTCAGTCGTTTTTTGCTCAAGCGGCTGGATCGTGAAATGCGCACGTTGTTTATGACGCTCGATCAGCTTGACCATGCCTCGATCACCGCTCAGCGCAAGCTGACCATCCCTTTTGTGAAAGAGATCCTCGGGTTATAAATAACGCCTCTTAGTAACCCTCGCTTTTCAAGCAGGTGGTTTACTGTGGCAGAATATCCAACACCTGCTCCGGCGGACGACCAATGCGCGCCTGACCGCCTGCTACAACGATGGGGCGTTCAATGAGTTTCGGGTTATCGACCATCGCCTGGATTAACTGGGCTTCCGTTAGCGAAGGAGCCGATAGCGCTAACTGGCGATATACCTCTTCTTTGGTTCTCATTAATTGGCGTGCGCTAGAAAAGCCTAATTGTCGAACGAGTTGAGCTAGCGTTGCGGCATCGGGCGGCGTGTCGAGATAGAGCACGATGTTAGGCGTAATGTTCCTTTCCTGTAGCAGCGCCAGTGTTTCACGACTTTTAGAACAGCGGGGGTTGTGATAGATCGTCACGGATGCGCTGGTAGACGAGTGTGTCATGGTCATGCCTCTTATCAAGATTTTTGGTATTGACGAAAGCGCTGCTGCAATTGGCGAAGCTGATCGATGCGAGCATCGTAGCGCGCCTGCTCCAGGCTACCCAATTTAACCAGCGAGCTCGCATTGCTCAGTAGCCGGATCGCCTGATCGAGTTGGCCACTGAGCGCGAGGCTTTCTGCGCGTGCGGCTAGTTCCTCCGCCCGTTGCCCTTGGGCTGCCGCGGCTTGCGCCAGTAAATCCCAGCCGTTGGTATCATCAGGGTGTGCGTAGGTGTAGCGGTACAGAATTCTGCTGGCGGCAGCGGGCTGCTTCCCTTCCACATAAGCATTCGCCAAATTAAGCTGAAGTACGGGGTTACTCTGCATATCCGGCACGCTTAGTAAGCGGCTAATCGCCTGTGACGCGCGGTGTTGCCCCAAATCGATATCCGTCATGAGATCGACAAACCATGGGTTTTTAGGCGCTTTGTCGAGCAGAGGTTGCAGCACATTACGCGCCTCATCGTACTTCTTAGCCTGGTAAAGCTGAATCGCTCGTCCGTACTTTGCTGCCAGTTGCTCCCGCACGTTACCTTTCTCCCATTGCACCAGCAGATCGTTATTCTGCGGACGATCGGATGAACCGTACATACCAAAGACGCGTATTTTGGCGAAGAAGAAATCCTGAGAAGACTGCACGGGTGTTGAGCGCATCTGGTTAGCGCGATTGCGGGCGTCCGACAAACGGCTTTCGGGCAATGGGTGTGTCAGCAATATTTCCGGTGGTTTTGATGCATAACGCGATTGGTCAGCCAGCTTTTGCAGGAAATTTGGCATAGCTTGCGGATCAAATCCCGCACGCTGTAAGACTTGAATCCCGATACGGTCCGCCTCTTGCTCATTTGCCTGCGTAAAGGTAATCATCCCTTGCTGCGCACCGGCCATTGTACCGCTGAGCGCAGCCATCCCTAACTGCGGGTTGGCCATCGCCAATAAGATAGAACCGAACGCGCCGACCCAGGTGAGCGGGGCGTTACGCTGCTGTGATTCCATACTGCGAGCCAGGTGGCGCTGGGTAACATGAGAGATTTCATGCGCTAGCACAGAAGCAAGCTCGCTTTCGCTATCGGAATAACGAAACAGCGAGGAATGTAACACCACATTACCGCCAAAAAAAGCAAAGGCATTGATGTCATCATTCTGGATCAGATAAAAATGAAACGGCGTGCGTACCGAATTGGCCTGTTTGACCAACCGGTTACCCAGTTGGTTAATATAAGCCGACAGTAGCGGATCGTTGATCAGCGGTGCGCCTGCCCGCAACTGGCGGACATAAAAATCCCCCATCGCCAGTTCCTGATTGATACTGAGCGTACCACCTGCTGTGGTGCCAATCTCAGGCAGCCGATCCTGTGTGTCGGCCTGTACGGGGAGTAGGTTGCTAGCCAGTAATGCTCCCAACAGGACGGGCATGACCGTTTTTCTTAACTGAATAGGCATACAGAAGATAACCTTATCAACAAAAGCTAACGTGAACGCATTCTGCAACTATCTTAGCCAGCGATAGCAGACAAAGAAATGCCCGGGCGGGAAAAACGTGGAGAAGAGGGCGAATAACTAGGAATACCGACACCTGTTACGGTGCCGGTATGACAATCGCGAATCAGGCGTTTTTCAGATAATCGAGAACGATCTCGTGGTGATTACTGGTTTTGAAATCATCAAAAACCTTCTCTACCTTGCCATTTTCATCAATCAGGAAACTGATACGATGAATGCCATCATACGTTTTCCCCATGAAGGTTTTTTCTCCCCAAACGCCAAAACTTTCCGACACGCGGTGATCTTCATCAGACAGCAGCGTGAAATTTAAGACTTCTTTCTCAACAAAGCGGGACAGCTTTTCGGGTTTGTCTGTACTAATACCGAGAACGTCTACACCATATTTTTTCAGCTCGTCCATGTTATCGCGCAGGCCACAGGCTTGAACGGTACATCCGGGTGTCATCGCTTTAGGGTAAAAATACACCAACACTTTCTGTCCCTGGAAGTCGGTTAAATTTACTTGTTCGCCATCCTGGTCGGGCAAGCTAAATTTCGGTGCGGTATCACCGGCTTTCAGTGTGTTCATCACGACTCTCCGTCTTATTTCTCTTTTATGCTGTGGATAAACCCATAATTTTGCAACATGATGCTACTGGGCATAGTTAACGACGCTAATACTGCCTTGTGCGTTCAGTTCTGTACATAGCTGATGAAAGGCTGGCTCAATAATTGATCTATCCAGCGTGGCAAAACTGTGCGCGGCAATCTGAATATACAGCTGTGGCGGTTCGCCGCCCTTTGCCGGCTGCGTTTTGGAAACCAGCTCAGCGATGTTCAACTGATGAGCGTCGAACAAATGGGTAAAACGCTCAATAATATGAGGAGAGTCGGCAACGTCAACCTTTACCCGGACGGTAGACGGTGTTGGCTGGCTGACGTGAGACTCCGTTCGCTTCATTACGATCAATAAATCCATCTCCGCCCCTTTCAGCGGTAGGGTTGACTCAATCAGCGTTATGGCGTTCCAGCTACCGGACAGCAACATAATGAAAGTGAACTCTTTGCCCAGCATAGCAAGACGGCTATCTTCGATATTACAGCCACAGCTACTGACATGGCGGGTAATCGCATTGACAATACCGGGGCGATCAACGCCCAGCGCGGTAATGACCAGATAGTGTTCCTGTGAGTGTGGCAACATCATGCGTCCTGTTTTTTTTTCCCCTTAATCACATGGTAAACATAAAAAATTGCCTGGAGCAATTTTTAACGCCGCTTGCGGCGGCCCGAAGGGCGGCGGGCAGGGATAGCCCGCCGTAAAAAAGCCTGGAGCAATTTTTAACGCCGCTTGCGGCGGCCCGGAGGGCGGCGGGCAGGGATAGCCCGCCGTAAAAAAGCCTGGAGCAATTTTTAACGCCGCGCGTCGTAAAACCGCAGAAGGATTTTTAATTCCGTTCCCTGCGTCATAAAAAAACCTGCGTCAGGTGCCGACTACGCCCTTGTCCGCTTGCTTTTGCATAGAGGTCAAAAGTACCATGAAGCACTTGTTTGTGGAGGGGATGGTCAATGTTTACGGGAAGTATTGTTGCGTTGGTTACGCCGATGGACGCCAAAGGCGCCGTCGATCGGGCGAGCTTGAAAAAATTGATTGATTATCATGTCGCTAGCGGGACATCGGCGATAGTTTCTGTCGGTACGACGGGAGAATCCGCCACGCTAAGCCATGAGGAACATGGCGATGTCGTACTGCTAACGTTAGAATTGAGCGATGGACGTATCCCTGTCATTGCCGGAACGGGCGCAAATGCTACCGCCGAGGGCGTCTCTCTGACTAAACGTTTTCACGGCACTGGCGTTGTGGGCTGCCTGACGGTGACGCCGTACTATAATAAACCAACGCAGGAAGGCCTATACCAGCACTTCAAAGCGATTGCCGAGCATACCGATCTGCCGCAAATCCTGTATAACGTCCCTTCCCGCACCGGCTGCGACATGCTGCCAGAGACTGTCGCTCGCTTGTCTGAAGTAAAAAATATTGTCGCAATTAAAGAAGCCACGGGGAACTTAAGTCGTGTTAGCCAGATCCAAGCACTGGTGAGCGAAGATTTCATTTTGCTGAGTGGCGATGACGCCAGCGGACTGGATTTTATGCAACTCGGCGGTAAAGGCGTGATCTCCGTAACGGCAAACATTGCCGCACGTGAAATGGCGGAACTGTGTCGGCTTGCAGCGCAGGGCCAGTTTGCCGAGGCGCGTCGTTTGAATCAGCGCCTGATGCCTCTGCATAAGAAATTATTTGTTGAACCCAATCCTATTCCGGTGAAGTGGGCCTGTAAGGAATTGGGACTTATCGCGACCGATACGCTGCGTTTGCCGATGACGCCGTTGACCGAATCCGGTCGCACGGTGGTGGGGCAAGCGCTTAAGCAAGCAGGTTTGCAGTAACCGTTAGGGAGATTTAATGCGTTATTCATTACAAAAGTCGATGGTGGCGAAAGTTGTTGGCCTGTCATTCGTGATGTTGCTTGCAGCCTGTTCCAGCGATCAGCGTTATAAGCGTCAGGTCAATGGCGATGAATCCTATTTGCAGACACCGGCGCCGCATGCGTTGAATACGCCCGCCGGAATGATTTTACCGGTGCAGAATGGGGATTATGACATACCGGCGGTCACCTCAAAGGGGGCGATCGGCAAGGCGCTGGATATTCGTCCTCCGGTACAGCCATTGGCGTTGTTGAATGGTTCGCGCACCCAGATCTCAGGCGATACCGCGACGCTGATGTTAGAAAACAGCGCGCAAAATAGCCAACTTTGGCCGCAGGTTATCCGCGTGTTGCAAGATAACGCATTTACGATCGCCGACCGTCAGGATGCCAGTCAAACACTGACGACGGGTTGGATACCCTGGCCGCGTGAAGATGAAGCCATACCGTACCAGGGACGTTATCAGATTTCCGTGCAGCAGCAAGGCTATCAGGTTGCGTTGATTGTGAAACTGTTAGGCCTACAACTCAACGGTCAGCCCGTGACGACGCCAGATCAGACTCAGCGCTATGCTGGCCTGATGCTAAATGCATTGAGTAATGGTTTGGATGCTCAAGCCACAGCGCGTGAAAACGCGCTGGCAAATCGTACCGTTGGTTCGCTGGATGTGCAGAGCGGCGCAGATGATACGGGGCTCCCGCTGCTGATTGTGCGAGGTACCTATGCGGTAGTGTGGGATCGTTTACCTGCCGCGCTGGATAAGATCGGTATGAAAGTGAACGATCGTAGCCGCCCGCAGGGGTCGGTCTCTGTCACATACCGTGCACCAAGCGACGGTACGTGGGATGATTTAGGCGCCAAAAATCCTGAATTGCCTAACGGTGATTACAAATTGCAGGTCGGCGATTTAGATAACCGCAGCAGTCTGCAATTTATCGATGCTAAAGGGCATACGCTAACCCAGTCTCAGAATGATGCGCTGGTGGCTGTATTCCAGGCGGCGTTCAATAAATAACTCATAAATCAGGGTCGGATAATCCGACCCTTCTTCATTCAACCCTTTCTACCCGAATGAACGGGCGCTATCAGCGACAGTTCGGGAAAGCGTTAAATCTCGGGTCGTATTTTTTGACCCTCACTGTGTGGAGTAATTAAAGATGCAAAAGCTAGCTGAGCTGTATCGTGGAAAGGCGAAAACCGTCTACACCACCGAAGATCCCGATCTACTGGTGCTGGAGTTCCGCAATGATACATCAGCAGGAGATGGTGCGCGCATTGAGCAGTTTGACCGCAAAGGCATGGTGAATAACAAGTTCAACCATTTCATCATGAGTAAACTGGAAGAAGCGGGCATCCCAACCCAAATGGTGAGTTTACTCTCTGATACTGAAGTATTGGTAAAAAAGCTCGACATGGTGCCGGTTGAGTGTGTGGTGCGCAACCGCGCGGCGGGATCGCTGGTAAAACGTCTGGGCATCGAGGAAGGGATTGAATTAAACCCGCCGTTGTTCGATCTGTTCCTGAAAAACGATGCGATGCATGATCCGATGGTGAATGAATCCTACTGCAAGACGTTCGGCTGGGTGAGCGAAGAGAATCTGGCTCGTATGAAGGAACTCAGCTACAAAGCGAACGACGTGTTGAGCAAACTGTTTGGCGACGCCGGGCTGATTTTGGTCGATTTCAAGCTGGAGTTTGGTCTGTTCAAAGGCGAAGTCGTGCTGGGAGATGAGTTCTCACCAGACGGTAGCCGCCTGTGGGACAAAGCAACGCTGAACAAAATGGATAAAGACCGCTTCCGTCAGAGCCTGGGTGGCTTAATTGAAGCCTATGAAGAAGTCGCGCACCGTATCGGCGTAAAATTAGACTAACCGCGCAATCGTTTACCTTCAGCCTGTCGAATCGTGTTGATTCTGTCAGGCTGTCTCCAATCCTAACACCTTATTGCTGTTTCCATTCCCTCTTGCACTAAATCAAACGCAGGGCGCACTGCTGAAGCGCATCGCGGTGCTTATATCCGTGCTCCGACAACCGGTTTGTCGATTGATCCGGTCCACATTACCGCCGTATTTAAGAATTAATCCTTAATTAACAATGTATTGCTTTTTTTATTGGCATTTTTCCCGCATCGCCAATTTTTGGCGCGTTTTCTGCATTAATTCCATTACCACATACACTTGTTCGTTATAGCGGAAATGGAGTGAATTATGTTCAATGAAAAATGGGGTAACGGTAAAGCCAATTGGATGACGGGATGTTTGTTCGCGGCAACCGTCTTTAGTTGTGTCACGCAAGCGCATGCTGCAAAACTGGATGACGTACTGGAACGCGGCTATTTGGTTGTGGGGACGTCAAGTACGAATGCGCCGTGGGGTTTTCAAGGCGCGGATGGTCAGTTGCAAGGTTTTGATGTTGATATTGCACGCATTATTGCGAAAGGGCTGTTCAATGATGCCAGTAAAGTAAGGTTCGTCCAGCAATCGTCGGATGCCCGCGTGCCGAATCTGATGACGGATAAGGTCGATTTAACCTGTCAATCAATGACGGTGACGGCACAACGGGCGCAGCAGGTAGCATTTACCATTCCTTACTATCGTGAAGGGGTCGCGTTATTGCTGTTGGCAAGCAGTGAACATCAGCAGGTCGCAGACATGAATGCGGCGGGAAGCGATCTGAATGTAGCGGTATTGCAAAATGTATACGCTGAAGAATTGGTTCATCAGGCGTTGCCGAAAGCCAATGTCCTGCAATATGAAAGCGTCGATTTAATGTACCAGGCGCTCAATTCTGGGCGTGCGGATGCGGTCGCTACGGATCAGGCCTCGGCGAAATGGCTAATGGTGCAGACACCGGGGCGTTATCGCTCGCCGGATTATGCATGGAGCCCGCAGTCCTATTCTTGTGCGATGAAACGTGGCGATCAGGATTGGCTTAACTTCGTTAACACGGTGTTGCATGAATCAATGGTGGGCGTCGATTTTGCTGACTATGCGGCGGCCTATAAAAAATGGTTCGGCGTCACGCTGAATACACCTCAGATTGGTTTCCCCGTTGAATATAAATAAGCATGATTGCGCCGGACAGATCGCGCTGCCTGGCGCATTGAGGTGATGTCATGGACTATCAACTAAATTTTTCCGCGGTGTGGCAAAATTTTGATCTATTGCTCTCAGGCTTATGGCTGGGGATTACGTTAGCGTTAATTTCTATCGCTATTGGCTGCGCATTAGGATTAACGGCAGCATTCTGCATGCTGTCGAAAAACGCGGGTTTACGCTGGGCTGCGTCGCTATATGTTACCGTCGTACGAAATCTGCCGATCCTGATTTTGATTCTGATAATTTATTTCGCCTTGCCAGGTTTGGGCGTTCGTTTAGATCAACTCGGCTCGTTCATTGTCACGCTATCGCTATATGCCGGCGCCTATCTGGCGGAAGTGTTTCGGGCTGGCCTGTTGGGGATTCCATTAGGCCAACGAGAAGCGGGGCAGGCCATCGGCATGAAGGAGTGGCAAATCAAATGCTACATTATCATTCCGGTCATGTTTCGCAATGTACTGCCTTCCCTTAGCAATAACTTTATCTCCTTGTTCAAAGACACGTCGCTGGCTGCCGCTATTGCCGTGCCTGAGCTGACTTTTTACGCGCGAAAAATCAATTTGGAGAGTTATCGGGTGATCGAGACCTGGCTGATAACCAGCCTATTGTACATCGCGGCTTGCTACCTATTAGCTGCATTGTTGCGTGCGCTTGAGCACCGATTAGCGCTGACGCATTAAGGAGAAAAGATGAACGATCCCTTTAGCTGGTGGTATCAACTTTGGCAGGCAAAAACCACATTGGCACAGGGTTTTGCTATTACGGTATCCGGTTCAGTACTGGCGATTTTATTCGGTACATTGTTGGGCGCGGTAATAGGGCTATTGTTAAGTTATGGGCGTAGGCCGGTGCGGTGGCTGTTTCGATTTTATATTGATGTGATACGCGGCACACCTGTGTTGGTGCTGGTACTGGCCTGTTTTTATATTGCTCCGGCCCTGGGGTGGCATATCGGCGCTTTTGAATCTGGCGTCATAGCGCTATCGATGTTTTGCAGTTCTCATATGGCGGAAATAATTCGTGGAGCATTGCAGGCGATACCAAGAGGACAGAGTGAAGCCGCTAAGTCGATCGGCCTGACATTTTTTCAGGATCTTCGTTATGTCCAATTACCACAGGCGTTGCGGCAGATCTTGCCGACTTGGGTAAATTCTGCGGCGGAAATCGTCAAAGCATCAACACTGCTGTCCGTCATTGGCGTGGCCGAGTTATTGCTTAGTTCGCAGCAGGTAATCGCCCGCACGTTTATGACGCTGCCCTTTTATGCCTTTGCCGGGCTACTGTTCTTCATTATTAACTTCTCTATTGAGCGTTTGGGCCATCATCTGGAAAAGAAAGTGAGATTGCCATGAATCAGACACCGGGCATATTGGCTGACGTGCCACTTTTGAAAATCAATAATCTCCACAAGCGATATGATCAGGTTGACGTCCTTAAGGGGATCGATCTCACTCTTGCACGCGGTGATGTCGTGACGCTCATTGGTTCGAGCGGTTCAGGTAAAACCACGTTGCTACGCTGTGTGAATTTATTGGAAGAATTTCAGCAAGGCGAGATTTTACTTAACAATCAACCGATCGGTTACCACCAACAACAAAACCAGCGGATACGCCATTCTGAAAAAGTGATTGCACAGCATCGTGCTATGACGGGGATGGCGTTTCAGCAGTTCAATTTATTTCCGCACCTGACGGCACTACAGAATGTGACGCTTGGGCTACTGAAAGTGAAAAAAATGTCAAAGGATGAAGCGGTTAATACGGCGGAACATTGGTTGGCGCGCGTTGGTTTATTGGCGCGACGCGATCACTATCCTGGTCAATTATCCGGTGGTCAACAGCAGCGGGTTGCCATTGCCCGCGCTATTGCGATGAATCCAAGCCTAATGTTGTTTGATGAGGTGACGTCTGCGTTGGATCCTGAATTGGTCGGAGAAGTCCTGGCGGTGATCAAAAGCCTGGCGGAAGACGGCATGACCATGTTGCTGGTCACACATGAAATGCGCTTTGCTTACGAAGTCTCCGATCGAATTGTTTTTATGAATCAGGGACGTATTGAAGAGGAAGGTCATCCTAAACATATCTTTCATCAGCCAGCGTCCCCACGGTTGGCCGAGTTTATTAAGCATTCCCATTTTTAATCGATGAAAAAATCACAATGACAGGAGCGATAATATGAGTATTACCCGTTACGGTGCTGGTGAGCGTGGTGCTGGTGGTCAGCCGTTACCTTTCGCACGCGCAGTACAAGCGGATGGTTGGCTATACGTGTCTGGCCAGGTGGCGATGGAGAAAGGGGAGATTGTTGACGGCGGCATTATTGCGCAAACCCATAAAACCATGCAGAACGTGATCGCCATTCTTGAAGAGGCGGGATATGGTCTGGAGCACGTTGTTAGAGTTGGGGTCTGGTTGGACGATCCCCGGGATTTCTGGAGTTTTAATAACGTTTTCGCGGAATATTTCTCCCCTCATGCTCCCGCGCGTGCGTGCGTGCAATCCAGCATGATGGTGGATTGCAAAGTGGAAATTGACTGCATTGCTTATAAGCCAGTATAACTATCTGAAAGATAAGTAATAGCTGAAGGGGAAGTCATGACGGTTCCAGAGATAAAGCGGCGGGCGCGTGGGCTTGATCGCGCGTTTGAAATACTCGAGTACCTGAAGACACAACGGCAGCCGCTGCGGCCGCATGATATCGCCAAAGGCATCAATGCCCCGAAATCAACGGTGTATGAGCTGGTCGCGCTATTGCTGGCGCGGCGAATTCTTGAGTCGGTAGGGCATGATGGCCTGGTGTACCTCGGTAGAGAACTCTATTTTTTGGGGCAGGCGCACCTTAGCCATTTTGATTTTACTCGTGAATCCGATCGTTTTCTGCAGCAGATCGTCGAACGAACCCATGAAACCGCGCAGATGTGTCTGCTCAACGGGAGAAAATATAATGTTGCACTCATGCGCGAGGGGGAGCGGGCTTTCCGCATTTCCTCCGGCGTGGGTGAAGATATACCGATCCCCTGGACGGCGTCTGGACGATTGTTACTTGGGCACATGAGCGATGAAGCGATCCTCGAACTTGTTCCAACAGAGGACTTCACGTTACCAGACGGTTCAAGACTATCCACCGAGCAGTTTTTACAAGAAATCCGTCAAGCGCATCGAGACGGTTTTTTCTCTTTCGATAGCATAGCGGATACCTATACCCACTGTTTTGCGGCCGGCATTTACAATAGCCAGCATCAGTGTACGGCCACCTTTTGTATCGTGGCGCCGCGCGGAGATGCTTATATTAACCACGATCGTTACCGTAGCGTGTTGATGGAATGCGCACGGGCAATGGAGCAACGGTTGGCTGGAAAGCAAAACAGATAACTGAGATCACAAAATATGTCTCATTATGACAAAGGCCATGCCCGATTGGGCGATAGCCTGCTAAAGCAGGTCAGCTTGCCTACACTGGTGTTGCACCAGAGTGCGCTAAATCATAATTTGCGTTGGATGCAGACCTACGTCAATGCTCACCACGCACAATTAGCGCCGCATGGTAAAACCACCATGGCGCCCGCCCTTTTTCGACGTCAGTTAGAACAGGGCGCATGGGGAATTACCCTGGCGACAGCCGTGCAAAGCTCGGTCGCCTATGAGCACGGCGTGCGGCGGATTTTAATGGCCAACCAACTCGTGGGCGAACCCAATATGGCGATAATCGCCGACCTGTTGACACAAGACGGGCTGGAATTCCACTGCTTAGTGGAAAACCCGGATAATGTGCAAGCGCTCGGGGATTATTTTGGCGCTCGCGGGTTATCGCTAAACGTGATGTTGGAAATTGGCGTACCTCATGGCCGCTGTGGCTGTCGAAACGATCGGCAGATCAATGCGGTGCTGGCTGCTATCGAGGCATCCCCCGCGTTGGTATTAACAGGGATCGAAGGCTACGAGGGGGTGATCCACGGTGAGCAACCGGAAAGCGCGATCCGCGCCTTTGCCGCTTATCTGGTGGAAACCGCCGTAGCGCTACAGACGCAAGGAAAATTTGGCATCGCCCATCCTTATGTCACCGCATCTGGCTCCGCCTGGTATGATTTGATTGCTAACGAATTTGTTCGCTTACAGGCAGATAGGCTATTTACGCCGCTGTTGCGGCCCGGATGTTATCTGGTTCATGACCATGGATTATATAAAGCGGCGCAGGCTGGCGTGCTGCATCGTCATCCAGAGATGGACGCTGCGCTACTGCCTGCAATGGAGGTATGGGCCCATGTGCAATCCTTGCCAGAGCCGGGGTGCGCCATCATTGCATTTGGTAAGCGAGATATTGCGTTTGATGCGGGATATCCCGAACCGTTGCGCCACTATCCTTTAGGGAAAGAAAAATGTGATGCGGTGATCTTGGGGGCGGATTACCACATTACCGCGATGATGGATCAGCATGCTTATTTACAGATTCCACGAGAACATCATCTACGCGTTGGTGACATCATGGCGTTTGGAGCGTCTCACCCTTGTCTGACATTTGATAAGTGGCGACAGATCAACCTGGTCGATGATGATCTGAATGTCATTGAAATTATGCCAACCTTCTTTTGATCCGCCACGATCGCACGGTCATGTTCATGGGCCGTGCGATGAGATTTATCTCTAGTGCAAAACGGCGATGTATAACGCGTGATCTCTTCTAATGCAACGCCGTGCGGTCGGCAGTTTATCGAGAGATGAGTCCTTTGCCATATTGTTCAGTGCTATCATTAGCCGCTTTTGCGTATGTTCCTTTTGAGCGCTTTTTTCTGATTCATGGGTAAGGACGTTTCATGGCTTACTTCGATCCAACATTGTTAATTCTGCTTGTCCTCGCGGGGCTGGGTATCATCAGCCACAATATGACCGTCACGCTGGCGATTTTAGTGTTGCTGGCGATACGTATTACACCGTTGAATAGTTATTTCCCGTGGGTGGAAAAATATGGCCTGAGTATCGGTATCGTTATTTTGACGATTGGTGTGATGGCGCCGATTGCCAGTGGGAAAATTACCGCCAATGAAGTCATCCACTCCTTTTTGCATTGGAAATCCCTGCTGGCTATCCTCATTGGCGTTGTCGTGTCCTGGTTGGGTGGACGCGGCGTGTCGCTGATGAGCAATCAACCTTCCGTTGTGGCGGGGCTTCTGGTGGGGACGGTGATGGGCGTGGCGCTGTTTCGCGGCGTACCTGTTGGGCCGCTGATTGCCGCCGGGCTGCTCTCCTTACTGATTGGTAAAACCTGATCCGATGGGTGAGATGATGCGGCGTGATTTTCTCGCTAGCCAGCGTCAGCAGCACCGTTATGGCATCCGGCGATTGCTGGCGCTGAGTGGTGAAGCGGACTGGTGTGAACAGCAGGCGCTGGCGCTTAGTCGTCAATCAACTGGCGACTGGTTGTGGGTTAGCGAATCCCCGCCAGCTTCTGTTGTTTCGCTGCCAGCCAGTCGAGTACGGACGCTACTGGGACGCGAGTTGCTGCATGCGGTATTTGATGCGCGTAATGGCTTAGATGTTGAGGCGTTGGCGATGCTGTCCGGCACGTTACAGGCCGGTAGCTGGCTGATTATGCTGGTGCCGCCGTGGCAGTCATGGCCGACCTTGCCGGATGAAGACAGCCTGCGCTGGAGCGAACAAGACCAGCCGATTGCCACCCCGCGTTTTATCCATCATTTCCAGCGCCAACTGTTAGCCGACGAGGACGTGGTAGTCTGGCGACAGGGCCAGGATATTGTTATCCCGCCACTGGCCGTGCGCGCTGACTGGCAGTCGGCGAACGGTGAACCGACCACGCGACAGCAGCAGATTTTACAGGAACTGAGCGTCGCAGAATCGGGTGTATTTGTCATTACCGCACCGCGTGGGCGGGGAAAGTCGGCGCTGGCAGGCATGCTGACGCAGCGGAGCCATGGAACCTGTTGGATTACCGCACCTTCTCGCGCGGCGGCGGATATTATGCAACTGCACGCCTGTTCCGAAGCGCGATTTTGGGCACCGGATGCGCTGCTGGCGCACTGTTGCCTTCATGGCGCACCTGATATCGACTGGTTGTTAATTGATGAAGCGGCTGCGATTCCCACTTCCGTCCTCTCCGCGCTATTACCCTATTTTTCTCGCATTCTAATGACCACGACAGTGCAAGGGTATGAAGGTACGGGAAGAGGATTTTTGCTGAAATTTTGCGCGACATTGCCACAGTGTCGCGTGTTAACGTTGGACGATCCTTTGCGCTGGGCCGCGAACGATCCGTTGGAGCGGGTGTTGGATCGGTCACTGCTATTCAACGACGCTGACGTATATCATTCTCTGAGCCAACCTGGTTTTCAGTCCTGTGCGGAGCCTGAAATAAGAATTGAATGCGCCGAAGCGTGGTCGAACCATCCCGCACGCCTGACAAAGTGCTACGCGCTCCTGTGCAGCGCGCATTACCGTACTTCACCGCTGGATTTACGCCGCCTGATGGATGCGCCCGGCATGCACATCGTGAGCGCACAGATAGCGGGCAATATTTGTGGCGTCCTGTGGTTGCTGGAAGAAGGCGGGTTACCTGCCGCGTTGGCCCATGAAGTGTGGGCTGGTCGGCGGCGACCGCGCGGAAATTTGGTGGCACAGTCGCTGGCGGCGCACGCGGGTTTGTGGCATGCGCCGACGTTGCGTGGCCGTCGCGTAAGTCGCATTGCCGTTATGTCATCGTCCCGTCGGCGAGGAATAGGTAAGGCGCTAATCGCCGTGCAGATGCGTGAAGCACAGCAACAGGCGCTGGATTATCTGTCAGTGAGTTTCGGTTATCAGCCAGATCTGTGGGCATTTTGGCAATCTTGTGGATTTCAACTGGTGCGTATTGGCAGTCATCTTGAGGCCAGCAGCGGCTGCTACAGTGCGATGGCGGTGCTGCCGCTGAGTGAGGCGGGGCGCCAACTGGCGCAGCAGGGTCACCAGCAGTTGGCGCGCGACTGGCGTTGGTTGCAGCGCCAGATCCCACTAAGCCTTGCGCTGCCGCAGGCAGGCGATACCGAACTGAATGAAGATGACTGGCGAGAACTGGCGGGGTTTGCGTTTGCGCATCGACCGATGGAAGCTAGCTTCGCCGCGCTTTGTCGATTGATGGAACACACCCTCCTACCGTCACCAGCGCTACGCTTACTGGTGGAGGCACCGACCGACGACGTGCGGATAGCGACGACGCTGGGGTTAAGTGGCAGAAAAGCGCTTCTGAAACGCTGGCGCGCAGAAACCGCCAATGCACTACACGATCTTGATGCGCGGCGCTGTGAGCGCTGGCGGGCGCAAGCGCTCCCCGCTCATGTGACAGAGGATGCGTCTCATCCCCGAAACGCATCATTATGACGATGCCAATAATGGCATGACTACTGTGGTGTTTTGAAAGCAGGTGTCTGGCGAAGTAATTCCCACAGAGCTTCCTGCAAGGCGCTCTTTTGCGCTTCTAGCAATTGTGGATAGCGTTGATAAAATAGATCCTCTTTGGCGGAAAATTCAGCGTTTTCCTGCCGCCATTGTTCACGTAACTGGGTTATTTGCTCTCGTGTTAGCTGTCGATTTGGCGAGGTATTTTCCTGTTTTTCGAACCAGGCTTCCCGCTTAGCAGGAATGGCGCGTTCCGCAGTATCCCATCCGTCGTTAATTTGTAGAAACTGTGCCAGGGTGAAGCCAAGTGTAATGCTAATGCTCCGCCAGCTATCGGCATCGGATGCAGCAGGCGGCGGCGATAGGCTGGCGAGTATTGTCGCAATATTTTTTTCCAGTCCCAATTCACTGGGGGCTGCTTCTTCCCAGCTTATCGCCTGCTGATGCAGAGCCGTCCATTCGCTTTCCGCTACCACTTCACCCGCTAACAACCGTGAAATGGCGTGAGTCCACTGCTGGCGCAGGCTGTCGACGGTTTTATCTGCCAGACAGTCAGACCACGGATTTCCCTCGTGACTTAACCAATGGTGCATCCATTGCAGCGCGACGCCCTCTACGGCTTTTCCCGGCGTGAGCGCGGTGAAAAGCGCGTCAACTTGCGCCGGTGTGGTGCTCGGTATTTTCTCCAGCAGCAGGCCGAGTGCGGCAGGCAGGCCGGTAACCCGCTCGAAGATGCGAATGTCTGCATTGTGTGCTAATACGGCAGAAACCGAGCCTTTGTTGTCCTGCCAGTAGGGAGCGACGGCGTGTTCAATATCGCCGTCTGCTGCATGTTGGCGCAGTCGCTGGTGGAGAAAAGCATGCAGAGAAGCATCACCATAGAACGCGCCCCACGTTATGCGACCATCTGCCAGCGGTTGCACGGTGTTCTGCATCGCAATATGGTGCGACTCCAGCCAACCGCGTAGCTGTGCCAGTGTTTTCACTCCGATCTGCCGGGAGATTTCCTGTCCGCTTTTAAACAGCAGCAGCGTAGGAATGCCGCGTACCCCAAAACGCTGCATCAGTGCCGGATATTGCTCTACATCCAACTTGGCGATGGTCAGGTTATCAGGCGTGTTGTCGGCAATCGTGTTTAGCAGAGGAGCCAGCGTTTTACACGGCTGGCACCAGGGAGCCCAGAGGTCGAGCAGAATGGGCTTGTCGCTCGTCGTGAGCAACGCATCCAGCGAGGTGTCGCTGGCGGTGATAATGGTGTCTGACATGGTGTCTCCGTTCAGAGAGAATCGTAAGTAAATTAGGTCGGGGAACAATCAACCGTGGCAATACGGCTTACTGCGAGCCGCCTACGGTCATGTTGTCAATGCGAAGCGTTGGCTGGCCGACGCTGACGGGCAATGACTGTCCTTCTTTGGTACATGCGATATTGCCGTCATCCAGGGCCAGATCGTTGCCTACCATTGCGACGTGCAGCAGCGCTTCTGGTCCGTGGCCAATCAAGGTGGCGCCTTTAACCGGCCGAGTGACACGGCCATTCTCGATCAGGTAGGCTTCCGTGGTGGAAAAGACATATTTCCCACTGCTGATATCAACCTGCCCGCCGCCGAAGCCAACGGCATAGAGACCGTTTTTAACCGAGGCGATCACTTCTTCGGCTGGATACTGCCCCGCCAGCATGTAGGTGTTGGTCATACGCGGCAGTGGTAATGTGGAATAGGACGAGCGACGCGCGTTGCCTGTTAGGGCGGTCTTCATCAGTTTGGCGTTTAGGCTGTCCTGTAAATAGCCGCGCAGGATACCGTCTTCAATTAGTGTCGTGCATTGCGATGGTGTGCCTTCATCATCCACATGCAGCGAGCCGCGTCGGTTAGCGAGCGTGCCGTCATCCACGACGGTAATACCTGGCGCGGCGACGCGTTCTCCTAACAAGCTGGAAAAAGCAGAACTGCCTTTGCGGTTAAAATCGCCTTCCAGTCCGTGTCCTATGGCTTCATGCAGTAGGATGCCGGGTGAACCAGCGCCGAGGATCACGCTATAGGTGCCTGCTGGCACTGGGCTGGCGCCCAAATTATTTAGTGCCTGATCGACGGCTTGATTAACCCAGTGGCTGACCGTTTCTTCGGTAAAAAATCCATAATTGAGCCGCCGTCCGCCACCGCTGGAGCCATTCTCACGGCGACCCTGTTGCTCGACCACCACATTGATGACCAAATTCACCAGCGGACGAACGTCGGCAGCGAGTCGGCCGTCATGCCGGGCGATAAGAATGGTTTCATGCGAGGCGTTCAGGTAGGCCGTTACCTGCGTCACTCGGGGATCGCGGGCACGCGCCTGACGATCGATCGAAAACAGCAACTGGCGTTTATGTTCTTCCGTGATCGCGAGCAAGGGATTGTCTGACGGGTAGAGCGTGGCAGCACTGTGTGGCAATGATGCCGGTAAGGCCACGCTGGCGGCTTGCCCCTGACGGCTGATTTCTCTTACGGTACTGGCGGCCTGGAGAATGGCCTGCGGACTAAGATCGTTGGTGTAGGAAAAGGCGGTTTTCTCACCACTGACGGCGCGGACGCCAACGCCCTGATCGCGGCTAAATCCTGTTGGGCGCACAATACCATTTTCTATCTGCCAGCCTTCATGCTGGCGGCGTTGAAAATAGAGATCGGCATAGTCTACCTGGCGCTGCATGATGTGGTTTAGTGCGTGTGTTATCTCTGTCGTTTCCAGCGAAAATGCCGACAGCGCAGGTGAGACGGGGGTCGTGGTGGCGTGTATGGCCATGATGATGATCCTGTTTCTGTGACGCGATGTGGGATTACTGCCCGGCGATCTGCATCTCTTCAATCAATAGAGAACCGCAGGAGAGATTGCCCTGCGTGTGGATATCCGCGCCGAGCGCGACGCATTGCAGAAGCAGCGTTTTCAGGTTGCCTGCAATGGTGATTTCTTCGACCGGATACTGAATGTCGCCGTTTTCGACCCAAAATCCTGCTACCCCCTGTGAATAATCGCCTGTCATAGGGTTAAGCCCGTGCCCCAGCAGTCTGGTCACCAGTAGCCCTGTGTGCATACGGCGCAGTAGCGTCGGTAAATCATCGGCGGGGTGGTTCTGATTGCTACTAACGGTGAGGTTATAGGCACCGCCTGCGTGTCCAGTAGTCATCAATCCCAGTCGCCGAGCGCTATAGCTGGAGAGAAAATAGCCCTGAGCGATACCGTCGCGGATGACGTGGCGCGGAACGGCGGCGACGCCTTCGGCATCAAAGCAGGCGCTGGCCAGCGCGCCGGGAATTAACGGGTTTTCATACAAGCTCAGATGCGGGGCGATGATGGTGTCTCCGAGGCACTGACCCAGAAACGATGAGGAACGGTAGAGTGATGTTCCGCTCAACGCACCGATCAGATGATGAATTAAGCTGTGTGCCGCAGGCGCTTCAAACAACACCGGACAGCGACGGGTTGACAGCTTTTTTGCCCCAAGTTGAGCCATTGCGCGCCGCGCCGCAGTATGGCCGATAGCTTCCGGCTCTGCCAATTGCGAAGGTGCTCGGCCGACGGTGTACCAAAAGCCCTGCTGGCGTTGCGAATCATTACGGGCAATCGCGTGGCTCCACAGCGTGTGCAACGACGTCGGGTAGCCTGCGGCAAAGCCGGCGGAGTTCGCCAGAATAAAGTCACTCTGCTGCGAGGTGATTTCCGTACTTTCACTGTAGCTATGCTCGTGTGTACTATTGGCAGCCTGCTCGGCACGTAGCGCCAGCGCCAGCGCTTGCTCAACTGTCAGCGTATCGGAGCTGTGTAGCGCAAGATCGTAAATATCGCGCGCAAAATGCTGTGGTTCCGGCAGACCGTTACAGGGGTCCTCATCGGCGTATTTTGCCAGCGTGATGGCTTCGTCCACCGCATCTCTTAATGCTTCCCGGCTAAATAAGGTAGATGACACACTCCCCGCCCGTTGGCCGAAGTAGACTGTGACAGACAAAAAGCGACTGTGGTTTTGCGTCAGCGTATCAATATCGCCGTTCCTAACGCGTATTGTTCGGCTGTTCCCCTGCGAGACATGCACTACTGCCTGACTGGCGCCTTTGGCGGCCGCGAAGTCCAGCACTTCACCTGCCAGCGACTGAAGCGTATCGGTTTGTGGCGAAGCAAGAACGGGAGAATCATCAAGAAAAGGCATCATTGGTATCCATGCGTTGCAGTGTTCTACTGGTGATGTGCAACAAGAAAAGAAAAGCGTCACCGCATTGCGAAACTTTTTTACGTTGGGGGGAGTGAAGTAAAAAGTCTTGGCACACTGATGCCAGAGAAACGGTCAGCATCAGTGCGCAAAATGTGATCAGGGGTTTTTTACCGGTTGCAGGACGAAATCGATTTTGTTCAGGCCGCGCTGCTGGGCGCTGGTCATGACATACGCCACCCGACCATACTCGACTGCCTGATCGGCAAATAGCCGTATATTGGGGTGAGCGCCTTCGGCCGATGCGGCATCAAGTTTGGCGATCAACTGCGCATCATCAATCGCTTCTTTATTCCAATTAATCTGTCCCGTCGCGGTAATCGCGATGTCTACCGCTTGTGGATCCTTTGTGATTTTCTCTACGCTGGCTCGTGGTAGTTCCACTTTCACGGCGTGGTTGATGACTGGCAGGGTAATCATAAACACGATTAGCAACACCAGCATGACATCGATAAACGGCGTCATGTTGATGTCGTTAAGCAGCGCGTCTTCCTGGCTTTCAAACGGGGACGTCATACTCATAGCGGCATTCCTCTTCAGGCTGAGCGTTCTACGGGGTGCACAGATTCATACTGCGCTGTTGTGCTATCCAAGCCAGTAAGGCTAGTGTCCACGCGTGAGCCCGTCAGTAGGTATGCATGGAGGTCGTGCGCAAAGCGATTCATAGCATGCAGTACGATGCGATTGCGGCGGTTAATGGCGTTGAACCCTAAAACAGCGGGAATCGCTACGAACAAACCAAACGCGGTCATGATTAGCGCTTCGCCAACAGGGCCTGCAACTTGCGCTAGATCGGGTTGGCCGATGGTGCTGATGGTTTGCAGGGCGTGAAAAATACCCCATACGGTACCCAATAGGCCGATAAACGGTGCGGTACTGCCGATGGAGGCCAATGTTCCCAGTCCTGATTGCAGTTTTCCGGCATTAGTGTCCAGTGTGTTACCCAGACCGCGTACCAGCCAGTCGCTGAGATCGACATGCCCGCCGAGTGTAGACGAAAATTTATTCGGATGTTTGAGTAATGCATGGCCTTCAATCACCAGATCGCGGAATGGGTTAAAACGTTGTTTACCCAATTTTTCTATGCTTTCTTGCAGGTTGGTAGCTTGCCAAAAGGTGTGACGGCTGCACTGCACGCTCTTGTTCAGCATGAGTAGCTGACGCGCTTTAAGCAGCATGACCGTCCATGACAATAGCGACATGATCAGCAGAATGATAGCTACCGAGTGGGTAACTATATCGCCCTGTTGCCAAAAATGGTGGATATCTAACGTGTTCATTTATGACCTCTTTTACAATAACCTGATTCGGGTGTGTCTGCAAAATGGCGGTTATGCCATTGCCGCTCTGGTGCTTTCTTAGTGAGCCAGCCGGAAATTGATGGGCTGGATCGTCATGACAGTAATAGCCTGGCCGTTTTCGCGGTAAGGCGTACAACGTGCCTGCGCCACAGCATTAACTGCAGCCTGATCGAGCATGTCATGGCCGCTGCTGCGGGCAATGTCATGCCGAATCAAACGTCCTTCTGGGTTAATCACCAGACGCACGAGTACGTCGCCTTCCTGCCGAAGACGTTTGGCGCGACGGGGATAATCAGGTTGCGGGACGACGCAGCCCACGGAGGCTACCTGCTTAGGTTGTGCACCTGGGCTATTGTGCATCAGATTGCCTTTGCTGACGGTGGTGACTGATCCTGCCGCGGCCTCTGGTCTTGCGGGGACGGCTTCCGGCGCTGGACGCGCCGCAGGCTGACGTTCGGCGGTTGTTTTTGGGCGGACAGGCTGTGGTTTTACCACGGGCTTCACAGGCGGCTGGTGGACTACTTTTTTGACCGGCGGTGGTGGCGTTGGCTGTTCCTTAACGATCGCTTTTTCGGGAACCGGCGCAATCTCGCGTTCTCCCTGTTCCGACGTCAGCACGGGTGGCTCCGGCGATGGTTCGGGAATAGGCTCTGGTACTGGCGCTTCCACCATCGTAGCCTGAATGCTCACGCTGGCGGCCGGATTAAGCAGATTGATCGGTGTGTATTCGGTCGTACGAGTGATGAGCAGGGCGATGACGCTCGCATGGACAAGTGCGACGGTCAGAAAGCTGAGCGCTATCTTCCCTATTTCTCCCCGAACAGGCGTTGCCACCATCATGTTATGTGACGGCTGGATAAGGGAGACATCATGCTGTACGGCGAGAGCCGCATCAACATGGGCGTTTAATGACGGGTGTTGCATGGATGCCTGTTGCACGTTTTCCTCTGTTGCTCTTGCTTACGGTATCGAATGCTTCATTCAGCCTCGATCATCGGAGGGGGAATGACCTCTATTAACGATGTGCAACGAGGCGGAAAAAGTGTCACCACTCGCATGAAATATTTTGCTTGATTACCGTTTATGTCGGTTTGGCGGCGCGGATATGTATCCAATAATCGGTGGTATGCACAATGGCGATAGGCATGGTTTGCGCCAGCGAATCCAGTGTGTAGTTCAGGTTATCTAACGGAAAATTACCGCTGACGCGTAGATCGGCGATAGTGGGATCCAAGCGGATGATTCCGGGAGTGTAATCACGCAGTGCGCTGATGACTGAAGCCAAAGAGCGATCGTGAACTTCCAGACGCCCCTGCATCCAGGCGCTTTCCGCTTCCGATGCGACGGCAACCTGATAGAGCGTTGAATGATCGAACCATACGCCCTGGCCGGCATGAAGCCTCAGGCTTTGCCCCGCACGGTTAGTCACTTTGGCAATATTGTCCAGCACACCGACATGTACGCCACCACTTTCATAGCGCACGTTTATATTGGCCTGAAGTGCGACGATATTGCCCATCTGGGTATCAATAATAAAAGGGCGTTGGGTATCCGGTTTAATTTTCGCAAAGATACCGCCGTTGAAAACCCCGATCTGACGGATGCTATTCTTTGGCTCAATATTGATGTCGACGGCGGTACGTGCATTCAACATGAGCGTACTGCCATCGCTGAGTGGAACTTGCTGGCGCTGCGCTGTAGCGGTTTTTACATCGGACAAAAGCGGCGACAGAGGATAGTGCTGATTAAGCAACAGGCTGCTTAACGAGGCGATAGCGACCATCCCCAACCCGTATTGCAGGGCTTTGCGTCGGCCAGATGGTGCCAATAGCGCTTGTCGGATAGGCTCATGGGGGAGCGCGGCAAGCAGCGGCTGAAATTTCCCCAGCGTTTGCTCGATACGTTGGCAGGCGCGCTCATGCAACGCGTTCTCATATCGCCAGCGGCGATACTCATCATAATCGGTCTGGGTCGCCTCACCCGAACGCAGTAGCACCATCCATTCAATCGCCTGCTCGACAATTGGGTCACCTATGTGTTGTCGTGCCATGTGGTTCACCTATAAGTCACTGCTGTCCTGCGTGGCCAAATAGCAGTTGGTCAGCGCTTTGGCAATGTATTTTCTGACCATACTGACGGAGACATCGAGTTGTATGGCAATGTTTGCATAGGTCATGCCATCGAGCTGGCTTAATAAAAAGGCCTGCCTAGCTTTGAGGGAGAGTCCATCCAGCGCTTGATCGATGGTAAACAGCGCCTCCAGTAATAGCGATTGTTCTTCCGGTGATGGGTGGTGAAACTCTGGTTTACTCGCCAGCGCTGTTAGATAGGCTCTTTCCAGATCGCGCCGACGCCAATTTTCATACAGTACGCGCTTGGCGAGGGTTGTTAACATCGCGCGCGGTTCTTGTACGTTGGCGAGATTCGGCAGAGAGGCTAAACGCAGAAAGGCCTCGGAAGCGACATCTTCCGCTTCACAGCCATAGGCAATACGACGGCGTAATTTTTCCGTTAGCCAGCGATAATCGCTGCGAAATATCAGCGACAGCAAGTCGGGTTTTTTAACAGCCTCTGTGTACATGGGCATCCTCAGTAACATAACTCACGACGTAAGCAGATAATCTTTGAATCGGGGTAATTCGAGGCCGCAAACAGCGAAAACAACAATAAGTCCTATATTGCGTTTTAAGACAAAACACGGATGAGTCAAACAACGTTTTTCTTATATGTTTATTTACAATTGTTATGTTACTAAGAAAGTTGTAAAAATTTTTTCGCGCATTTTGATATGACGAGGTGATAAAGCCCTTTCGAAGGACTATTGATGGCATTTCCCATATATCTAATGCATTGAATGGTGGAAGAACGGAGAATTCGTTTTTTAAATCAACGCTAATCTTATTGAAGGAAAATTAATTCATAAAAAAAATCTATTCCTGCTGTCACTTTTTCATCGTCATTGCACAACTCATACGAAGACCAATAAAAACTGATTTTTTTGAAGCGATTGACGAGGGAAAAATGAAAAAACGCAATGCTGCCTCGCCCATTCTGGGATTGGGTTTTAAGAAACGCTTATTTTTCACTAATATGCTGGCAATCAATTCTACGCTATTCATCGGTGTAACAGCGACGCCCATGAGTGTCTATGCCGCCAGTGAGAATGATACGATCGCGTTTTCTATTCCAGCAGGCGATCTGCAAAAAGGCTTATTGGCTATTGCCAGTCAAAGCAAACAGACTCTCTCTTTTAATCCTGCGCTGGTGGCGAATTACCAGAGTGCCGCACTTAATGGTAACTATTCTACGCGTCAGGCGATCCTGCGCTTACTGCAAGGTACGCCGCTATTACTGACAACGACGGACAATGGCACGTTAACTATTGTGTCTTCCCGCGCTAACGATGCTGAAATGGCATTGGTCGGCGATAAAACGTTGCCCGCGATTACCGTTAGTGCAAGTAGTGAAGATGAAACGGTATTAAACCCTAGCACCTCATCTTCCGCATTACGCACCAGCACGTCGTTACAGCAAACGGCACAGTCGGTTCAGGTGATCAGTAATAAATTGATTAACGCTCGTCAGGCGACTTCGCTGGAAGAGGCGCTGAAAAACTCAGGGAGCGTGGTTACTATCCAGTCAAACCGTGGTACGCCCACATACTGGATGCGCGGTTATGCTGTCACGTCTGGTGCGACGGACGGCCTGTCGGGATCCAGCAATGCGGGCATCGGCCAAGGGACGGCAATCGAAGGCATTGAGCGCGTAGAAGTGTTAAAAGGGCCGCAGTCGGTGCTAGCGGGGAGTAGTTCCGCAGCAGGAACGATAAATGTCGTACGTAAAAAACCGGTAACCGAACCATTGCATGTGCTCAAAGTTGAAGCCGCTCGCTACGGTGAGTTTAAAACGGCTATCGATCTGGGCGGGGCACTGACGGATGATAAAGCGTTTAGTTACCGTTTGAATGCCTCAACCATGAAATCTCAGCATGCCTTCCCTGATTATAATGGCAATCATGGCGATTACTTCGCACCGGCACTCACATGGCGGAATGATAATACGCGTATCACGATTGGTGCAGAGGCTAATCAGATGCGTCAGTCTGGCCCTGCTGGGACGATTTATGCTAACGGAAAGATACAGAAGCTACCGGAATATCGTCTGGGAGATAAAGACGATCATAATAAGATGAAAACGACGAATGCTTATTATGATCTGGAGCAAAAGCTTACTGGTGATTGGACATTTAACAGTAAAGCGGGTTTCCAAAGCACGGCATCTCAGATGAAGATGAACGAAGCGCTCGAGATTGCAGCGAATGGCGACAAAACTAGCCATCCATTGGCCTATAAATCCACCAATCAGACATGGAGCCTGCAAAACGATATTCGTGGCAAAATCAAAACCGGGCCTGTCACGCAGACGCTACTGATCGGCCATGATTATAAGCATGAGCGTTATGCTAGCTATGACGGTGATTTTATTTTGCTGAACAATGGCAATGTGTACAACCCAGATTCGTTAGTATTCCCCGGCATCGGTGAGCCAAGCAGCAGAACTTACACTACCAAGTTGATTCAAAGTGGTCTCCTGTTACAAGATCAGATTGATGTCTTTGACCGTCTGCATTTCCAACTGGCGCTTAAGCGCTCGACATGGAATAACTCTTACCTGATAGGATCAATAGCCTCAACATATACCGCTACGAAGTGGATCCCCAATTATGGTGTCAGTTTCGACATCACACCGGACATCACGATTTATGCCAACTTGCTGAATAGTTTTAGCGGCAGCGCACAAGTCTCACGTTCAGGCGCTCAGCTTCCGCCGACGACGGGGCAGTCGAAAGAAGCCGGACTAAAGTTTAACCTGCTCGACGACAATCTAACGTTAACGACGGCGGTATTCAGTATTGAACAGAAAAACTTGACGGTAAGCGATAGCAGTGGTTTCCCTATTGCGACTACGGGGCGAAAAAGTGAAGGTTTTGATGTTGACCTGAACGGTTCTCTGTTGCCGGGGTGGGATGTGACAGCGAGCTATACCTATTCGGAAAACAAGGATCCGACCACGATTCTTTCCAGCAGCACCAATACACCTCGTCATTCTGTTAACGCCTGGACCTCTTATGAAATACAGTCCGGTAGTTATCAGGGGATGGGGGCTTCAATTGGTGTGAATGGCTCTTCAGGTGTGCAAAACAGTAGGGACAGTCAAGATATTAAGGTAGGGAGCCAGTTTTCAACAGATGCATCCATATTTTATCGTCAGCCTGATTGGTCTCTCACATTAGGTGTTAATAACGTCTTCGATCGTGATATCTACTACATCAGCTCGACGCCGCTATATATCGGGGTGAAAGAAGGGCGGACATGGCGCCTTACCGGGACGTATTCGTTCTGATAATCCGTTAGGCGAAAACGAGCACGGACATTCACACGAATCAGCAGGTAGATACGGCGCATGAACGCAAGCGAGACAAGTATGGCAAGGCCGGGTATCAGCCAGATTCTGATGCCCTATTGGCAGACGCCAGAAAAATATTTGGCGCTGCTCATACTGGCGATGATTATTAGCATTAATCTGGGTACGGCTTATATCAATGTGGAGGCGAACCGGATAGCCGGGAAATTCACTGATGCATTGATAGGACTAGATTGGGCGAAAATAAAACCGTTATTTATTTTCAGCTTTTTGCTCGGTTTGGGGGCCATGATGCTGAAGTGGACAAATGTACTTGCTCAAGGGTATCTGGCATTACGTTGGCGAACTTGGATGACGCTCCACTACATTCGGCGGTGGACAGGAACATCGGCTTATTACCAAATAGAAAGGGACGGTGCGCTACCGAATATCGATCAGCGTATCGCCGATGACGTTAACGAGCTGGTGTCGGCTTCGCTGAATTTTTTTCTCAGCATTATCTCGGTCATCATCAGCACCGTCACGTACACGGCGCTGCTGTGGTCGGTGTCTGGAGTGCTGCGTTTTTCGTTTATGGGCAGTGACTGGGCGATCCCCGGCTACATGGTCTATGCCCTGTATATCGAGTACGTACTTCAGGTCGCGCTGTCACACTGGCTTGGTAAGTCACTGATTAAGCTGAATATGAACCAGCAGAATGCGGAAGGAGACTTCCGCTTTCTGGGGGTGCAATTGCGCGAAAACGCAGAGCAGGTGGCTTTCTACCACGGGGGGGCGCGCGAAGGAGAGCGGCTTGCCCAGCGCTTTTCACGCGTGCGTGACAATGCGCTGGCCGTGCTGCTGCGTGGTTTCAAAGTGTCGTTTGGCCAGAGTTTGTTTAGCCATTTCCTTTCCCCCCTACCGACCCTACTGGCTTTACCACAACTATTACGTGGTGAGATCACCTTTGGCGATCTCACCCGGATTCAGATGGCCTACGGCTCCCTCGGTGCGACGCTAAGTTACTTTATGCAGGCGTATCAGTCCTTCACGCGCTGGCTGGCGCTGACGAAGCGTTTGCAGGATATGGAAGAAGCGCTGAATAAAAGCGAGCTGTCGCCATCGCCCATTCGAATTACGGAGCACGATGGCTCTGATTTTTCCTGCCATAACCTGCAGTTGCTCACGCCGGATGGTCGGGCACTAGCAGCATTAGACAACTGGCAAGTATTGCCGGGAGAACGCTGGATGATCGACGGGGCGTCTGGGGTGGGTAAGAGCACATTGTTGCGCGCCTGTGCCGGGTTATGGCAGCACGGTAGCGGGGCGATTGCGCGGCCTCGCCGCTGTCGTACGTTGTTTTTACCGCAAAAAAGCTACCTTCCGACAGGCACGCTGAAAGCCGCGTTGTGTTACCCCAGTCATGCGCGTGATTTTAGCGATGAGGCATGTCGGCAGGCGCTGATAGACAGCGCATTACCGAATATGGCCGAACAACTGAATGATGAAGATCGCTGGCAACAGCGGTTATCAGGCGGTGAGCAGCAGCGGGTGGCAATAGCACGTACTTTGCTGCATCGTCCCGATTTTATTTTCCTAGATGAAGCCACTAGTGCGCTCGACTCCGAGACAGAGCAGCGGATTTATCAGGCGCTGATTGACGGTTTGCCTAATAGTGCCATTATCAGCGTGGCACATCGGGAAACGCTGGCCGCTTTCCATACTCACCATTTACATCTGACACCGCGAACCGGAAGTAATAACTATTATGACAGGGAAAACCAGACTGGCGATAACGCGCCACACTATCAGCGTATTGATAGTGATTTTAACGAGCGTGGCCTTGCCTGGCGTGGCGAATGAGTCGCCCGATCTGAACCGCGAGGATTACCATCGGATTAAAGCATTGGGGCAGCATTATCGGACATTGATTGACCATTATCCAGGGCAGATGGTGTGGCAGCCGGATGGTCGATCTTTTGTCTACCGCCGCTCGGTTGCCGCAACGGCGGAGCAGCCTGGCGGCTATGAGTTTGTGCGGGTGGATGCTGCCAACCAGACGCAACAGCCTGCTTTCGATCATGAGCGGTTGGCGCAGGCGCTCACCCCATTGCTCACCAAGCCAGTGACGGCGACGACTCTGCCGTTTGAACAGGTTGATTATAACGAACAGGCAAAACTGTTATTTATCCCTCACGGGGCACGGCTGCTTGGTTGTGATATTCATCGCTACCAATGTCGGGTTGTGTCCGATCTCTCCCAATCAGCAGAACAAAAGCAAGAGGTTCCCGCGTACCAGAGCCGGATATCGCCCGATGGTAAATGGGAGGCGATCGTTGATAATCACAATCTGGTGCTGATTGGTAAGCAGGATGGTGAACGGACCACCATCACGCAGGATGGAACAGCGGAGAATGAGTACGAGATCGAGAGATTGAGCTGGTCTCCGGACAGTACGAAACTGGTGATGTTTCGCATACAGCGGGCTGAGAAACGTTATGTTCACTATATTGAATCCTCCCCCACAGACCAGTTACAGCCGAAACACCGTCAGATTGTCTACCCTAAACCGGGCGATGTATTGGATATCCCTCAACCCGTCGTGGTTGAGGTAGCTTCACGCCGAATGACGGCTATTGAACCTATACTGTTTCCGAATCCTTATTCGCTCTCATATCCCGTGTGGCGCAAAGACGGGCGTACTTTTACATTTGAATATAATCAGCGTGGCCATCAGGTATATCGGGTTATTGAAGTAGATAGTGAAACGGGCCAGGCACGCACGCTGATTAACGAAACAGCGGACACGTTTATCGATTATATGCCGCTGACAGGGGTATTGACCGGTAGCGGTAAATATTACCGGCACGATCTGGCGAACGGTACAGAGATCGTCTGGGCTTCAGAGCGCAGTGGGTGGCAGCATCTGTACCTGTATGATGCGGTAACCGGAACAGTGAAAAATGCCATTACCCAGGGTGATTGGGTGGTACGCGCCGTTAACTGGGTTGATGAAAAAAATCGGGTTATTTACTTCAGTGCATCAGGTATCAATCAAGGTGAAGATCCCTATTACACACACGGCTATAAAATCGGTTTTGACGGCAGCGGGCTGACGACATTAACACCGGAATCCGCCAACCACACGCTGAATTTTTCACCCAACGGCGATTATTATATCGATACCTACTCGCGCTACGATCTGCCGCCGATCACCACGCTCTATCGTACGACCGATAATCGGGCCGTTATGCGCGTTAACACCACTGATATCAGTCGCTTGCGTTCTGCTGGCTGGCGTCCGCCTGTTCCGTTTATGGCACCGGGTAGAGACGGAAAAACCGAAATCTGGGGAATGATCTATCCGCCGCGTCATCTTAACGCGGATGAAAAATATCCGGTCATTGAAGGTATTTATGCCGGACCACATGGCTCTTTTGTGCCGAAAGATTTTTCCTTTTGGCCCGAACCCCTGACCGAGTTAGGTTTTGCTGTGGCAAAGATTGACGGTATGGGCACCAATAATCGCTCGCGTGCGTTTCACGATGTCGCCTGGCGTAACCTAAAGGATGCGGGTTTCCCCGATAGGATTCTGTGGCATCAGGCAGTAGCACGACAGTATCCCTGGTATGACATTGCACGTGGCGTCGGTATTACCGGTGTTTCCGCGGGGGGCCAGAGCGCGATGGCAGCACTGCTCTTTCATCCTGAATTTTATACTGTCGCAGTGGCGGATTCAGGCAGTCACGATAACCGCATGGATAAAATCTGGTGGAATGAGCAGTGGATGGGGTGGCCAATAGGCAAGGAGTATACGGCGTCTTCCAATGCAGAAAATGCCTGGCGTTTACAGGGTAAATTGTTGCTTATGGTCGGGGAGTTGGATGAAAACGTCGATCCATCCACAACGATGCAGGTTGTCGATCGGTTGATTAAAGCCAATAAAGATTTTGACCTGTTCTACATGCCCGGTGGCGGTCATGGTGTAAGCAGCAGTGCATACGGTCAGCGACTGATGTGGGACTTTTTTATTCGTCATCTCGCAGGGCGAAAAACACCCGACTGGAATAGCCCGGTGGAGCAATCACCCTGACGCTAAAAGGATTAGCCGATGTCATCATCGGCGTCATGGCTATCAGAAGGAAACGTCAACCCCGCCGCGCAGCACTTCTTCGTTACCGCGATCGGCAAAGTGTTTGTCAGCACGCAGGAAGAAACGGGCATCGGCGGCTTTACCCACGTCCAGCCTCACGCCCGCCCACTGCGAGTCTTTATCCAGTCGAATGCCCGGAATATTGAGACGCTCTCCTTCACGGCCAAGCCCGCGCCAGCGAGCGGAAACGTCGAGCGACGGGTTGCTAAACGCGTGTTGATATTCTCCGCTAAGGCCGACGCTGCTCCACCATCCCTGATTCCATTGCAGCAGCGCTCTCAGGTTCACTCCCGTCAGGCCAACGGTGCGAGAATAGTCGTCGCCTTCTCCCGTCAGGCCGAGTGCGCTGCCGGTGTCTGTAAAGCCGCCAGTAGACAGGTGGCTGTATTTGAGCCCGGCATAGGGCTGCACGCTAAAGATATCGTTGAGCGCCAGATCGTAGCCCGTTTTGAGCAGACCCTGCCAGCTATCGCTTGAGGTGCGGCTGGAAACGGCCTCGACATTGCCCAACAGGATAGCGCGCTTCAGCTTATCGTGGCCGCGCTGATAGCTCAGATTTCCCTGAACGTACCATTCTGGCGTGAGGTTATAACGGGCATAGCTCATCACCCCGTGCAGCTCATTCTCACTGCTGCCGCCACTACCGTCGTAGTCGGCTTTGATCTGACTGTTGGTATAGGCAATCCCGGCGCGTAACCCTGGCGCGCCGAAATCGGTATCTGCGCCGATGGCGGTCAGCGTGATGTCGTAATGGTTGCCCAGATAGCCGGACTGTTTCAGGTCACCGCGCAACTTGCCCGTCTCAATCCACAGGCCGTAGCTTTTCTCTCTTCCCAATAAATCCAGACGGTTGTTCAGCAACTGATTTTGATAATCCAGGCTGTTAAACAGGATGGCGTTGCTGGACGCATGCGCCTGACCGGACAATGAATCCAGCGCAATGGCGGCGGCGCTCGCGCTACCTAACCGTTGAAACGCTGTGGCCTGCGCCAGCAAACCGGATTGTTGTGCGGACGTTGACGATTGGGAAGACCAACGGTCAGCGACCTGTAATGCTGACTCGATATTGGCCGCCGTTTGCAACTGTGCAGCACTGCTTAAGCCGCTGGCGGTTACCGCATCAACGGTATTCAGACGGCTGAAAGCGCCGATCACATCGTTACTGCCGTAGGTTAGGTTGCCGGTCAGGAACAGGCCGAGGTCGAGATTACTGAACGTGCCGCTAATGCCCTGATGACTGTGCAAGAGCGTTTCTTGTGCCTGAACGACATAGGTATTATTAGGCAAACCAACACGCAGCCCACCATCCAGCGCTGCGCGGCCTTCAACGGTGAATGGGGTGGCTAACGTTACGCTCAGCAGGCCGGAACTGCCCTGCGTGTAATTGCCTGCGACGGTCAGCCCGCCTACCGTGGTGGTAGCAACGGTCCCGGTGTTACTTACATTGCCGCCAATACGTCCTTTGCCTGCCAGCGTGCCGGAGCCGGACACGCTGGCGTTACCCGCGATTGAGCCGTCAATGAACAGGCTGTTGGCGGTAATCAGCGTGTCGCCTCTATAGGTGTTACTGCCGGTTAAATGCAGAACGCCGCCCGCATTGTTGGCGCCGTTGACAATCAGGCCGTAATCACCGCTGATATCGTTAGCAAACGTGTAGTCGCCCGCCGTTAAGCGAGCGGTGAAGTTATCGGCATAAAACATCGCCGGGCCTTTCATCGCCTTATCGACGTTGAGATCGCCCCAGCCAAAAGTGTCGTTATAAGGACGGCCGTTGGCGGTGTCAGCGACGGAAATATAGGCGGGATGAAAGATACTCCCGGTAATATTGCCATCGCTGTCTTTGATGATTTCATAGTAAGCATTTTCTGCGTCGTAGCGCGTATATCCATCGGTGTGGTAGGTCGCGGTAGTGAGCAACGTTTGTTGGAGGTTGTAGCCGGTCATCCATGGGTAAATCGCGTTGACGCGTGACGCCCCTCCGGTAACACGCGGCGTTGCAAACGACGTACCGTGACTTCGCTCTATTGTGTCGCTGTTGGCCAGAGGGTAATCGACATAACCTGGCGCGCTCATGCAGTAAGCGGCGGCGTTGCCACATTTATCAAAAAGGTAAAGTTCAGCAGGACGTTCTGTTCCGTCTTGCCCAACCCATTCTGGAATATAACCCGTCACGGCCAAAATACCCTTTTGCAACGCGCTTTCACCAAAAATGAGTGGAATTTGGGTATTCGGTGACGGTACTGAACCCGCATCATTTCCTGTAGCGACAATACTCAGCGCTTCAGCATTGACGATGCTTTTTAATTCGTCACGAATTAAGCGGTAGTCAGGATTATCTTTGGCACGGTTAAATGCTTCGGTCGTCGTCAATCGTGCATCGGCAGCGTAGGACATATTAATAATTTTCACACCTGAACCGAGCAGCCAATTTACGGCTTGGGTGGTGTTTTGGTGACTAATACGGTTATTTAACGATGTTTGCGCAATATAAAGTTCGCTATCCTGCGCAATGCCGCCCACAGATTTTTCCGTTGCAAGGCCTGCTAGCGCCAGAGCTACCAGTGTGCCGTGCCCATTCACTCCCTGATTATCGTTAACTTGAGTGTTATCGCCGACAAACGTTGAAAAGTGCAGATGGCTGTAATTAAATTCTGGGCGGCCTGCTTCCAAACCAGAGTCGATAATTCCGACTTTAACGGCAGAAGATATCGGCGTTTCCGGCGTGGTGGGTGTGGTTGGCGTGGCGGGAGAGGGCGACGTCGGCGCGATGCTGGCGGTTCCACCACCGCCTCCGCTACTGCCGCAGCCAGCCAATACCAGTAACACAAGACTCATATGGGCAGCGATGACTGACCGCCTGGATACGCTCTTTTTTAACAAGATGGCTTTATTTGATGAAAATAGCTGTGCTGATGTCATTATATTTTCCCTGTATTTTTAGAGCACGGAACCGCCTCCCAGGAAAAACAGGGATTTGGCAAGCCAATTGCTGCTAATGAGAGGCGTTATTCTGGTGAATAAACCTTATTTGCACGAAAAACGGTTTCGGCTAGAGATTAGCCTTATTCCCCTTCACCGATCTTTGTGCAATAAACACAGGAAAGTGACAGTGAGACTCTGTTATTTTTGCTGGATCAGGGCGCTATCATGTTGGAATAACGCCCTAAGGTGAATGTTGCAATTGTGATCTGTCGCCCGATGCCGCAAGGTATATTCGTTGCGATAGATGCACGTTTTGTTCTGGCGATAACCACCAGGGATAAGCGTTCCATCCGTATGGTTCGCGCATAATAAGAATGTGTTTATTGGCTTTTACCTTCATCCCATATCCACACTATGCTATACGGACAGATCGGTAATCTAATACCGTTTTAATCGAAGGGACGTGGTGCTACACGCGCTCGACGATCATCGCGATACCTTGCCCGCCGCCGATACATAGCGTTGCTAGCCCCAGCGTTTTGTTATAACTGTGCAGCGCGTGGACCAGTGTGACGAGGATACGCGCACCGCTCGCGCCAATAGGATGGCCCAGTGCGATCGCGCCGCCGTTAACATTCACTTTTTCCGGGTCGAGCTGAAGATCGCGCTGTACGGCCAGAAACTGTGCGGCAAAGGCTTCATTCGCTTCAATAAGGTCAATATCGCTAATCGTTAACCCGGCCTTGATCAGGGCTTTCTGCGTCGCCGGAATTGGCCCTAACCCCATCACCTCGCTCGGCACGCCGGCAGAGGCCCAGCTACGGATACGTGCCAATGGCGTAATTCCCTGTTTTGTCGCTTCAGATTCACGCATTAACACCAGCGTCGCGGCAGCGTCATTAATGCCAGATGCGTTGCCAGCCGTCACGGTGCCGTTGGCGGAGAACGCTGGACGTAATGCGGCAAGCGAGGCGAGCGTGGTATCGGCTCGCGGGTATTCATCCCGATCGAAGATTCGCGTCTCTTTTTTATTACGCAACGTCAACGGGGTGATTTCAGCGTTGAAACGACCGGCCTCGATCGCCGCGACGGCTTTCTGCTGAGAGGCCAGCGCCACCCGATCCTGATCTTCACGTGTGAGCTGGTAACGTTCGGCGATATTTTCCGCCGTGGTGCCCATGTGATAATCGTTAAACGCACACCACAAACCATCGTTGATCATGATGTCGATGAGTTTGCCGTTCCCCATGCGGTAACCGTGCCGTGCTTTTTCCAACAAGTAAGGCGCGGCACTCATGTTCTCCATTCCGCCCGTCACGCAAACCTGATTATCGCCGGACAGAATAGACTGTGCCCCCAGCACCACGGCTTTCAGACCCGAACCGCACACTTTACTAACGGTGAGCGATGGCGTTTCTACGGAAAGTCCAGCAGCGTGACTGGCCTGATGCGCGGGGTTTTGCCCCAGCCCAGCTTGCAGTACGTTGCCGAGGATGACCTCATCGATCGCTAATGTGTCCGGTAACGTCGACAGGCAGTCACGAATAGTCGCGGATGCCATTTCAATCGCGGAAGTGTTCGCCAGGCTACCTGCGAATTTGCCAATCGCGGTGCGTTTGGCTGAAACAATAACAACGGAGTCGTTCATGATCGCCTCGATTAATGGATGCTGAAGGGTTTTACATCGGCGGACACGATGAAGTTCGCCTCGGTTTTTTGGCGCAGTGCGTCTAAGGTGATGTCAGGGCTGATTTCAGTCAGCACCATGTGCTGGTTGATAAACTGGAAGACGGCTAATTCGGTAACGACCATGCTGACTTTATTGACGGCAGTTAGCGGGTAGGTGCACCGGTGCAATAGTTTCGCGTCGCCATTTTTGGCACAGTGCTCAAGGGCAATAATCACCTTCTTCGCGCCGACGACCAGATCCATGGCGCCGCCCATGCCGGGTACCATTTTTCCGGGCACCATCCAGTTGGCGAGGCTACCGTGTTCATCAACTTGCAAACCGCCCAGCACGCAGACATCGACGTGACCACCGCGAATCAGCGCAAAGGAAAACGCGCTGTCAAACATCGCCGCGCCCGGCACCATGCCGCATGGCTGACCTCCGGCGTTGACCAGGTTGCTATCCGGCTCGGTCACCGGGCCCAATCCCAAAAAACCATTCTCAGATTGGAAGGTGACTTCAACGCCGTGTGGTACGTAATTCGCGACTTTGGTGGGTAGACCAATTCCCAGATTCACCACGTCGCCGTTTTTCAACTCCAGCGCGACGCGGCGAGCGATTAATTCTTTCGCATCCATTATTGCTCTCCCAAATAAAGGTGATCGACCAGTGCTGCCGGTGTGACAATACATTCCGGAGACAATTGACCAACCGGAACAATTTGTTCGCATTGCGCAACGACTTTCTTTGCCGCGAGCGCAATGAGTGGGTTGAAATTACGGGCGGTGAGGTGATAAATCAGATTTCCGCTGGTGTCGGCAATACCGGCCTGTAATAACGCGAGATCCGCCTTAATAGGCAACTCTAATAAATAGGTAATATCATTAATGGTTATTTTCTGTTTATTTTCTTCAACGATCGTACCCACGCCAGTCGGCGTTAAAAAACCACCAAGACCCGCGCCGCCGCTGCGAATACGCTCTGCTAACGTTCCTTGCGGCACCAGTTCGACGTCCATTTCGCCAGAAAGCATGCGGCGTCCGGTTTCCGGGTTGGTGCCAATATGTGAAGCGATGACTTTTTTAACCTGGCCATTAGCAATGAGTGGCCCAACGCCAGTATCGACAAACCCGGTATCATTGCCAATGAGTGTTAAATGAGAAACGCCAGCTTTTATGATCTCATCTACCAATAATTTCGGTGTTCCGATGCCCATAAACCCACCGAACATAATTGTCATTCCGTCGAATAAATAATTGCGGAATTGGTGGGCATCAATGACTTTATTATTCATTGCATTTTTACTCTGAAGGTAATTACTCTAAAAATAGCTGCACGAATACCTTCAGGATTGTGTATCCCGATTATCGTGGCGGCGAATAAGAGTGGCTGTTAAGAATAGGGTAGGGTTAATTAACCCCATCCCCTATTTCCAATTACTGGATTAAATATCCATATCTAATATGGCTGAACTTAATCCTTTGCCGTGCATGTCAAGCGCCAGCGAGCGCGTAACGCCACCGCCGAGAGCGCCATACATGACGAAGTTTAGTGCGCCGATACTGGGTATTTCAAAGCGGACAACATCACCGGTTACGATATCGGCGAACCAGGCCTTCACTTTTTCTGCCGTCACTTTTTCTTTCAACTCGGCATAGTCTTCCGGCCGGTAAGCGATTAACGAAATATTGGACGTGTTGCCTTTATCGCCAGTACGGGAGTGTGCTATTTCACGTAGTTTCATTATTTAATCTCCAGGTAATCAACGGCGGGGGTGACGAAGGAACGAGCCAGCAGAGTAGAATCCATCGCCAGTATTTCTTTTACGGATTTATTAACGCCGCCGCCGCCTGCGGGGCCGTTGGTGTAGAGCGTCTCCACTTCATTGCCCACTTTCACCGCCTGTGCTCTGGAGGTGCAACGTGCCGCGACGCGCGCGCGTACCTCATAGGGCGCGCTGCTTTTAGAACGTTGTGCGCCATGCAGGGCATCAACGCCGATCAGGTCATAGCGCACTTCCTGAAAGTTAATCTGACACAGCGCAAAACGCCCTTTAACAATATCCAGCGCCAGGCGGCCACGCGCTACGGCGCCAGGGCCAGCGTAAGAGATTTCGCCTTCGCCGATGAATCCATCCTGATAACCAACAGAGACTTTTAGCGTATCGGTCTTAGCGCGTCCGGTGGCACCCTGAACACGTACGCGATTCTCACCGTCCTGCGTAAAAGTGACATGACTGAAATCGGCAATGACGTCTGGGGTGATATAGCTATCGGGACGGTGAATTTCATATAGCAGTTGCTCCTTGCAGGTGTCCACACAAACGCAACCGCCTGAACCCTCAACTTTGGTAATTACTGCATGACCATCTTCGCTAATTTCCGCGATCGGGAAGCCTAACCGCTCAAGATTCGGGATATCTTTAATGCCGGGGTCGGCATAGTAACCGCCAGTGATTTGGCCTGCGCATTCCAGGAGGTGACCAATACAGGTGCCTTTCCCCAGACGATCCCAGTCATCAGCCGCCCAATTGAATTCATACATCATGGCGGACAGAAACAGTGACGGATCGGAAACGCGGCCCGCAATAATGACATCCGCGCCCTGACGCAGCGCTTCTACTAATGCATCAGCGCCCAGATAGGCATTAGCGGAAATAATGTCTTTACCACAGCGTGAAACCGGCTGGCCGATCTCATCCAATTTGGAATCCTGTGCGATCAGCACTGAGTGCACATCGTCACCGGTCACGATGGCAATCTTCAGTTTATGTGCGCCGAGTGATTTAGCGATTTCCAGCACACGTTGGCCCGCGGCGACAGGGTTCGCCGATCCCATATTGGTGATGATCTTGATGCCTTTTTCCAGACAGATTGGCAGCACGGCGTGCATGCGGTCAGCCAGCAGCTCGTTGTAGCCTTTTTCTGGATTCTGCTGTTTCTGCTTTTGGCCAATGGCAATAGTGCGCTCTGCCAGGCATTCGAATACCAGATAGTGAATGTCGCCTTTTTGCGCGAGTTCTACAGCGGGTTCGATACGATCGCCAGCATAGCCGGCGCCGGAACCAATACGAAGTGTCTTCATAATGTTACCTTTATCAATGAATGTGTCTGTTAGCGTTCTCGATGAGAAACGATGTGTTTCCTATAAGGGAAAGACGCCGAAGAGAACGCAGACGAACGTCATGATGACGCTTGCGGCCCAGAGCACAGGGATAGAGAATTTTTGGTGGTCGGCGAGGTCAACGCCTGCCAGGCTGACCAGTAGGAAAGTGGCTGGGGTTAACGGGCTGACCGGGAAACCCGTGGTCATCTGGCCGAGGACGGACGCCTGAGCTACCTGAATCGGTGGAATACCTAACATGTCCACGGTGTGGGCAATCACGGGCATGATGCCGAAATAGTATGAATCCGGGTCGAATACCAAACTCAGTGGCATAGCGATCAGGCCGACGATAAACGGGATGTGGGAGGCAAAGGATTCAGGTACGAAGTTAACGGCCGCGAGCGACATGGCTTTCAACATACCAGAACCGCCCATGATGCCCGTGAACGCGCCTGCGGCAAACAGGATACTGGCCATCATTAATGCGGCTTTAGCATGGGCATTAATACGCTCTTTCTGCATTTCAACGTTGGGATAGTTGAACATCAGCGCCAGCGTTAGCGCGATCATGAAGGCGACCGTCGGCGAAATTCGGGTAAATACCATCGTGCCGATAACGGCTAGTACCAAGGCAATATTGACCCAGAACATCTTCGGACGACGCAGCGCTTTCTCCGCATCACTTAACTCTTTAACATGCACTTCAGGCGCGATGGTCGGCGAGCTGCCTGCCAGCGGATTTCCCGCTGCCAATCCCAGACGTTTTTCTTCTTTCTTGCCCCAGTAATAGCCCATGAGCACCATAAAGGTCAGGCCGCAGAGTTGCGCAGGAATGAGCGGAATAAAGAGGTCGTGCGTTGTCGTATTTAACGCCGCAGCGGCGCGGATCATCGGCCCGGTCCACGGCAGGAAATTAACGCCCGCGCTGAGTGCGGTAATGCCGACCAGAATACGTTTGTCCATACCGAGTTTGTTAAAAAGCGGTAGCATTGCTGGAATGGTGATGAGGAAGGTGACGGCACCATTACCATCCAGATGCGCAATCAGCGCCAATACGCCCGTACCGATAATGATCTTTACCGGACTGGTGCCGACCATGCGTAAGATACCTTTAATGATAGGATCAAACATGCCGGCATCGGTTACTACGCCGAAGAACGCAATGGCAAAAACAAACATTGCCGCCATCGGCGCCAGCTTAGTAATACCATCCACCACATATTTCGCCGTATCGGTGCCACTTCCTGCTGCGAGAGCGCCGAGAACGGGAATGACAATAAGTGCGACCAGAGGTGACATTCGTTTTGTCATGATAAAAAAGAGCAAGGTGGCTATGGTTAGCACCCCGATGAGAGCTAGCATAAAAACTCCTCATTAGTATAATTGTATGGTTTCTTTTACAAAAAATTAAACAACCTAATAACAATCCATGTAATAATTAACAAATAAGAAAAGAATGCTTTTCCCAGAGTTGTTTTGTTTTTTTGTCTGAATCATTTTTATCACCTGGGATTGTCTTTATACTAATCCATAATCGAAATGGTTTTATTGGTAAATCTAATTAGTTTATTTTATTTGTCGATAGAATTAATTATTTTGTTTTTCTTATTAATTTTAATTGGTTGATTTATATGGTTTGTTGTGGCCTTTTTGTCTAATTGGTTTTTATGGCTCGTGATATTAATCAGTAATGCGATTTCTTATGGATGATAATTTTGGTTTAGGAGGTTTTAATAAATGAGGTAGGGATCATAAAAATGAAATTTATCGTTAATCCATATTGTTTTTGTTATTTTAATGCTGGAGACTGGGTTTTATTTATACGAAAACATTATGAACTTATCGATAAAACAATTACGCGCTTTTATCGCGTTGACAGAAACGGATAATTTCACGAGAGCCGCGCAGAAAATAAATCTTTCACAGCCAGCATTTAGTTCATTAATTGCGGGGCTGGAGGAGGAAGTCGGCTATCGGTTATTCGACCGTGATACACGTAAAGTGCAGCTCAATGCCGATGGCCTTCATTTCATTGATATTGCCCGTCGTTTGGTACAAACCCATGATGATGCTGTTGATGAAATTAAATCTTACGCTACCGGATATAAAGGGAAGATTGTGCTGGCAATACTGCCATCAATGGCGGTGGAGTGGTTGCCTCAGGTGCTAGCGCAATACCACCGCGTGTACCCTAAGATTAAGGTTGAGCTACTGGATACGCAGTGGGATCGTTGTCTGAAAGCGGTATTGGATGGAAGCGCCGATCTGGCGCTGACGGCGGGCCAGCCGTCGGCAGGAACGTTTAGCTCCCGTATGCTGTTTGCCGACAGATTTTATCTTATCTGTCATCATTCCCATCCGTTGGCGCAGCGCGAAAGTGTTGATGTCGCTGATGTGGTGGCGTACCCGTTTGTCGGATTCTGTAAAGGCACCAGTATCCGGCAATATACCGATCGGCTTATCGAGCCAGAAGGGGGGACTTATATACTGGAGGTGCGTCAACTGACAACTATGATGGGGCTGGTGGCGGCTAATTATGGCGTGAGTATTGTTACGGGGCTGACGCTGTTCCAGTTCCAGCACAAAGATATTGCGATTGTCCCGTTTCGGGATTTATCGCTACAGCGCGGCATTTATCTGGTAACGGACAAAGCGCGCCAGCTTTCAGTGTGTGCGAAAGAATTTTATGATTTTCTGCTGGAACGAGCCGAAAATTTTATTCCCGCCGCGTGATAACTCGGACCGCTCACTGTGCGGGAGACGGTGTGACAATGCCCCGAATCAGGGCTTTTTCTTTGGCCAATTGTCGTCTTCATCATCCCATTTATCGTTGTTGTCACGATGTGGGGGCAGTTTCGGTTTGTTAAGCAGAAAACGCGTATGGTCAACGTTACGCAACTCTTTTATGCCATTAATCAGCATTCCTACCAGGATAATCAGGATTATCCACCAGTAATCAGCCAACCATTCCATGCTCATGCCTCATCAACGTTATGAATGTAACGAGTAAACAGCTGTGGCAAGTGTTGGCAAAGCCAAGCGTAGCCAGCGATATCTTCATCTTGCCAGGCGGTAAGCAAGAGGTCGGGCGTTAGCTGTTCTGCCGCATATTTTGCTAAGGGATAATAGCTAATATGCCAGGGTTCGACTGCGACACCGCCAAGATCGTGCGCATAGGGCCGATAAAAACCGTATTCATGCATGTGCGCACTCATCCATGCGTTCAACGCAGAAAAATAGCCGCCATCTTCATATTCCCATGGCGCCAGTTGGAGCGAACCGCCAGCGGGTAATAAATCGGGATCGTAGATATCCAAATCACTGCCCCAATGGTGACGGCTGGCACCGGGCATGGCTGACCAGCGTAGAATCACTTCACAGCGCTCGCCTTCGCCCAAAGAGGACACATCCAGAGGCTGGCTGTTTGCATCCATCACGGGACGCTCGCCGCGAAACTTGCTGTTCCAGATCTGACGTTGGCGGGCGAAATCGCGAAACGAACTTGCAGGCTGCAAGTTGAATCCTGCCGTCTTCGCCGCCTGTTGCAGTGCCCGAAACGCCGTTGCCGCCTCGGGTTGAAGCCGATGGTGACGGTCAAGCGCGATCAGATGTTGGTCGCTTTTCCCGGTTAACATTGCTGGCGTCATCATGCGATGAGTTGCTCCATAATGCGCTGATACATCCGGCTCAGCAGTTGCAGATCTGCCGCGCTGACGCATTCATCCACTTTATGGATCGTGGCATTGACAGGGCCCAGTTCAACGACCTGCGCGCCCATGCGGGCAATAAAACGACCATCGGAGGTGCCGCCATTCGTCAGTAGTTCCGGGGTAATTTCGTTGTAGTGCTTGACGGCATTTACCACGGCATCGACCAGTTCGCCCCGTGCGGTCAGGAACGGCTGACCAGAGAGTTTCCAATTAATAGTGTAATTAAGCTGGTGTCGGTCGAGTAGTTCCGCCACGCGCTGTTGGATTAACGTATCCGTTAATTCGGTGCTGAAGCGAAAATTGAACTGCACAAAGAGTTCGCCGGGAATGACATTATTACTGCCGGTGCCGGCCTGAATATTGGCGATTTGCATGGTCGTGGGTGGGAAGAAATCGTTACCCCGATCCCACTCGGTGGAAACGAGTTCGTTTAGCGCCGGTGCCGCGCGGTGAACCGGATTATCCGCGAGATGAGGATAGGCAACGTGGCCCTGTACGCCATGAATGTGCAAATCCGCTGTAATAGAGCCGCGACGACCGTTCTTTACTACATCGCCCACGATATGCGTACTGGACGGTTCACCTACCAGACAGTAGTCCAACCGCTCGTGGCGCTCCATCAGCGCCTCGACCACTTTTACCGTTCCATTAATAGCGCTGGCTTCTTCGTCCGAGGTAATCAGAAATGCGAGACGCCCTTGATGATCCGGGTGGGCGGCGACAAAGCGCTCGGCGGCAATCACCATCGCGGCCAGTGAACCTTTCATGTCCGCCGCGCCGCGTCCATACAACATGCCGTCGCGGATGATCGGTTCAAACGGCGGGTACTGCCACTGACTTTCATCCCCGCTGGGAACCACGTCAGTATGTCCGGCAAAGGCCAGCGTTTTTCCTGTGCCGCGCCATGCCCAGAAATTCTGGGTATCACCAAAATTCATGGTTTCGACGGTAAAGCCTATCGCCGTCAGGCGTTCAATCATGAGCGCCTGGCAGCCCTCGTCATTCGGGCTGAGTGAAGGGCGTTTAATCAACTGTTGAGCGAGATCTATGACTGGGCAAGACACGTTATGTATTCTCCGCAATAAATTTCTGGTAGCTGTCAACACTAAATCCCAGCAGCGCATTGCCATCGTCGGCAATCAGTAACGGTCGTTTAATGACCGCTGGCTGCTCCAGCATGAGCTTTTTAGCGGCCTTTGCGCTGTCTTGTGTATCGCCGTTGATATGTTCACGCAGTTCTTCACTGAGTTTACGCCAGGTTGTCCCACGTGTATTGAGTAAGGCCCGAAACCCCAGTTGGTTGATAAAGCGCTGTAGCTGCTGTTCATCCAGCCCATCGGCGCGATAATCATGGAAGTGATACGCAACTTGTTGTTCGTCCAGCCAACGGCGCGCTTTCTTTATGGTGTCACAGTTTTTAATGCCATACATGGTCAGCGCCATAGCGGTAAAATCCTTTCTGTTTATTGTGTAGCATGACGATAGCTGTACCGGACAGCATGGCCCCGCGGGTCCGATCGTGCGATGATCCAGCATGCCGAAAAATGACGGGGAGATCTACTGCGAACTGTGTGGCAGAAATTGGTGGAAGTACACTTTTTATACTTTCATAACGCTTTTCCTGATTAAAAAGTGTGCGTATAATGCGCGGTCTTTGATTGACAAGAGGTTCGCATGGTAGAAGTAGAAGTGAGTACTTGGAAAGATTTTATTGAAGCAATGTTACGCAAATAATAAAAGTACTGCTAGTCATTGCATCCCAGGCATAAAATCATACGAATAAGCAGTATTGAGTCTCTCATGCTGCTTTTTTTATGCAAAAAGAGGAAACTTGAGTGAATAAAAGAGGGTATTATTAAGTTTGTGGGTGATTTCTATTTTATTCAATTAATTCATATGGATGATTGGTTAAGTGCAAATTTTGCTGCCGCAATCGCGTGCAGCTTGCTGGTATCAAAAAGAGGAACTATCGCATCCTGATCACCGATCAGTAACGGAATTTCTGTACAACCCAAGATGATGCCTTCTGCGCCTTGCTGTTCAAGCTGCTGGATAATGCCGCGATAGGCCTGCCGTGAGACGTCGTTAATGTTCCCTAGACAGAGTTCGTCGTAAATGATGCGGTTAACGATCTCTTTCCCCTCATGGTCGGGAACCACGACCTCCACACCAAATCGTTCCTGAATGCGCAGGCGGTAAAAATCCTGCTCCATGGTATGGCGGGTGCAGAGCAAACCCTGTGCTTTACTTACCATGACAATTTCCTTGCGATGGTAAAAGTAAAGAAAGCGTTTATAGATGCGTTTTTGTATTGAGCGTACCGATAAACCGGAGCCGTCCGGCCATCTAATGCATCTTTTTAGCGATTTTTATCACTTTTTATCCAACTTCAACTGGACAAAAGGCCAATCTATTGCTGTACTGTACGTGACACAGATTTTGTGTCTTTCATTCATGTAAAGGTAAGTTTGATGTCTAAGATTAAAGGTAGTGTTAAGTGGTTTAATGAGTCCAAGGGCTTCGGTTTCATTACTCCAGAAGACGGTAGCAAAGACGTGTTTGTGCACTTCTCTGCCATCCAGAGCAATGGTTTCAAAACTCTGGCTGAAGGTCAGCGTGTAGAGTTCGAAATCACCGATGGTGCCAAAGGTCCTTCTGCTGCTAACGTTAACGCTATTTAATTATACCGATTTCGTGAAAAACCCGCCATCGGCGGGTTTTTTTTGCGTGGAATACAATCTTTTTTCCATAATACAATTTATTTTTAGCAAAAAGCCGTTCGATAATCCCCGCACATCACTTCTATTATGGATAGATAAATATCCAGGCAACTTATTGATATAATTATTAATTTAATGAAGAGAATTGACGATTTCCAGCGTACCATTAATGATGAATTGTACTCCCATACACACCAGCAGGAATCCCATTAGCCTTGAAATGGTTTCAATGCCGCTTTTGCCTATCAGGCGCATAATCAGTCCAGAGCTTTTCAGGCTGAGCCAAACAATAACGCTAATCAGAATGAATGTGAGCACGGGGGCAACGGTAATCACCCAGGGCGTAATATCGACGCCGCTCTTAATTTGTGATGCAGAGCTAATAATAAGAGCAATGGTTCCTGGCCCGGCGGTGCTGGGCATCGCCAGTGGCACGAAGGCGATATTAACCTCATTGGCGGAAAAACTGCCATCCATCTCTTCTTTTTTGCTTTTAATCTCCGGGGCATGTTCTGGATGTTGTTGCGGAAAAAGCATTCGAAAGCCGATAAATGCGACAATGAGCCCGCCAGCGATACGCAATCCAGGAATAGATATCCCGAACGTATTCATCACGATCTGGCCTGCATAGTAGGCAACAGTCATAATAATAAAGATATACAGCGAAGCCTGAAAGATTTGACGATCTCGCTCTTCTTGGCTCATGTTACTGGACATCGCTAAAAATACCGCCACGGTTGTCAGTGGGTTTGCCAGAGGCAGGATTAGCATCAGGCCGAGACCGACAGTTTGAATCAATTCCAGCATTCTATTTCCTCTTTATGAGAAAGCAGTAGATCGAAAACGCGGTGAGTGATTACTCTTTGTTATCCTTACCGACATTATTTAGGCGAGCTCATCTTCCGCCAGTTTTTTGAAACGGTGGAGCGTCTTCGTCAACATATCGCGTGAAAACAGATCAAACATTTGGCCGATCTTCCTCCCGATCAATCCTCCGGGAGGATTATAGCGAATCGTCAGCGTGACGACGGTACCCATTTGCGGAGTAGGTTGCTGGAAAGAAAGCCTACCCTCGTTGGGGACGCGCGCGCCTTTAAGTGAACGCCAGTGAATATACTCTCCGGATTTTTCGTCGATAATACGAGCTTGCCATTCAATAAGTGCGCCAATTGGCGTGTTTATCCGCCAGTTTGAGTCAGTATCATTCAGTATCTCTATACTGGCGAAGTGCCCCATTAGGATCGGCAATGTTTCCGGCTTACGCCAAAGCTCGTATAGACGCTCAGCAGGGCGATTGATCATAATGTTGCCGCTTATGGTATTGGCGTAGTTGTCGTCTTGCGCCGAAATTTTTTTTAAAAAAGAGGGGAACACGCATTATCCTCCCTAATGGAAATTACCCCGTAATGGGCATATGTACATCATTTTGACTGAACGAGAGCCTTGGCACAACGATAATGGTCACTCCTCGCGCCATTTTTATAGGTGTAATTCCTTTTTTGCTGTTGCGTTAGTCTGATATAAAATGATATTCGTCAATTTATTGCTGAAATTTTAATACCCATTAGGTGTAATCGATATTTATACTCATGTTGTTAGGTCTTTAATAAAGTATTAAATATTGGTTGTTTACTTTTTAAATATGCCATGCTACGGTTTTGATCAGCGTTTTTTGCTGGTGAGAATAACAATGAGTAATCCATTTCTTGCTAAGTGGAGTCGTAATGGCAATTTGCTTTGTCACGGCCATTGGTTAATTTCCTATAAAGAAAGTGTTTTTGCATTATCTGAAAAATATCAAGAAAATCATATGGGAACTCAGGGCATCTACTCCATTATCGATCCTGATGATGAGACTTATCGGGATGGATTAGATGAGGATGATTGGATACTGGAAAATATTGACTGGTTAGCTGATGCTTTTGAAGTTAATAATGTCCCACTTGAGGAGTGTAATTTTAGATTTTTCTTTCAAGCAATTAATAAAGAAGACTGGCGATGCACCAGTTGTGCTGGCTGTATGTAATTTTGTTCAATCTTAAATAATGTTTTGTCACATGCTGTCCTCCCTATCTTAATCCGAACTGTGGAGTTTACTTTCCAAGTACTATCGGAATTCCTTTCATTCTCCTCTTTTTTTGCTATGCGTCTCGCATTCCGCGCGGTGGAACGTCTTTTTCAAGGAAAAGTGTTACCCTGATTAAACAGGCGTTGATTAAGATGAGTCGGCAATGATGGAAGAAAACATTTTGCAGTTAAGTGCCCTGGTGGGGGCAAAACTTCAGGCGCGTAGCGCCACATTGACGTGTGCAGAATCCTGCACTGGGGGCTGGCTGGCTAAATCTATTACCGATGTGGCGGGGAGTTCGGGTTGGTTTAACTATGGGTTTGTAACATACAGTAACCAAGCTAAACAGCGCTTAGTTAATGTGCATGCAGAAACATTGGAACGTTATGGTGCGGTGAGTGAAGCTGTCGTTTGTGAAATGGCGGCCGGCGCTTTAAGTGCTGCCGATGCAGATTTCGCCGTATCAATTAGCGGCGTTGCTGGCCCTGATGGGGGGACTGAAGAGAAACCTGTGGGCACGGTGTGGTTTGGCTTTATCGATAAACAGGGGAACGTATTGGCGCGAACAATGCGGTTTAGTGGAGATAGAAATGCGGTACGTTTGCAATCTGTTCACTTTGCGTTACAAACGCTACTCGATGCATTCCTGAAAAAATAATCTTGATGCTGTATGCGCATACAGTATAATGTCATTAATTATCCGGTAATTCATGATTAAGCTGCCGCGTAGAGACAACCACTTTACGCCGCATGACAGGAGCAGAAATGGCTATTGATGAGAATAAACAAAAGGCACTTGCAGCAGCGCTGGGCCAAATCGAAAAGCAATTCGGTAAAGGTTCCATCATGCGGTTGGGCGAAGATCGCTCAATGGACGTTGAAACTATTTCTACAGGTTCGTTATCCCTTGATATCGCTTTGGGTGCCGGTGGGTTGCCTATGGGGCGTATCGTTGAGATTTATGGCCCAGAGTCTTCCGGTAAAACGACGCTGACGTTACAGGTGATTGCTGCTGCTCAGCGTGAAGGCAAAACCTGTGCGTTTATCGATGCGGAGCATGCGTTGGATCCGATTTATGCGAAAAAGCTCGGTGTGGATATCGATAATTTGTTGTGCTCTCAGCCGGATACCGGTGAGCAAGCATTGGAAATTTGTGATGCATTAACACGCTCGGGCGCGGTTGATGTGATCATTGTGGATTCCGTTGCGGCACTGACGCCAAAAGCCGAAATTGAAGGAGAGATCGGTGACTCTCACATGGGGCTGGCTGCACGCATGATGAGCCAGGCTATGCGTAAATTGGCCGGTAACTTGAAACAAGCCAATACGCTGCTTATTTTCATTAACCAGATCCGTATGAAAATTGGTGTGATGTTCGGTAACCCTGAGACGACCACGGGGGGGAATGCCCTGAAGTTCTACGCCTCTGTCCGTTTGGATATTCGCCGTACTGGCGCGATTAAAGAGGGTGAGGAAGTTATTGGCAGTGAAACCCGCGTTAAAGTCGTGAAAAATAAAGTAGCAGCGCCGTTTAAACAGGCTGAGTTCCAAATTCTGTACGGAGAAGGCATCAATACCCATGGGGAACTGATTGATCTCGGGGTAAAACACAAGCTAATTGAGAAAGCTGGTGCCTGGTATAGCTATAACGGCGATAAGATCGGTCAAGGTAAAGCAAACGCCAGCAACTTTCTGAAAGAGAATCCCACGGTTGCAGCGGAGTTGGATAAAAAATTACGTGAAATGCTGTTGCATAAAGGCAATGAGCTTACGCCAGCCGCGGACATTAGCGATACCGAAGCTGAATTCGCTGACGAAGGTAAAGATGAGTTTTAACCGTAGTTGGATGGGCTATATCAGAGCACGTTAGCGGGCAGATCGATGAATAAACCATTACGTTATGTGATGAATGTGCTTTCTGTTCGCGATTATAACGAAGCCACAATACGCCGCAAATGTGCGGCGTATTGTGATAAAGCAGAAAGCACAGGGACTTCCACAGACCCGTCAGTAAAAGACCAGGTGGAGGCTGTTATTGCGTATTGTAAGGCGCATGGCTGGCTGGATGATAAACGCTATGCGCTTCGCTATATCAGCAGCAGGAGTTGCCAGGGTTATGGTGCCCAAAGGATCAAGGCCGAGCTAAGTCAGAAAGGGGTTGATAAAATAATATTAACTACGGCATTTGGCGAAAGCGATATTGATTGGTGTGCATTGGCGAAAACGGTTGCAGAACGAAAATTTGGGCATCCTCTGTCTGATGAATGGAAAAGCAAAATTAAGCATCAGCAATTTCTCCGCTACCGTGGCTTTTCCCATGAAGAGATCCAATCGATTTATACAAAATTTTCTGATTGAGCCCACACGGTATTTTACTTCCCACTGAAGAAAATTTATCTTATTCCCACTTTTTTTGTTCGTGAGTTGCTCGGTAGCGTCAGCATGCTGGACTAACCTTGCCCGCGATCTGTTCTTCTAGCTTGATTCCAGGACAATTATGAGCAAGAGCACCGCTGAGATCCGTCAAGCGTTTCTCGATTTTTTCCATAGTAAGGGACACCAGGTTGTTGATAGCAGCTCTTTGGTGCCTAACAATGATCCGACATTGCTATTCACCAATGCGGGTATGAACCAATTTAAAGATGTGTTCCTCGGACTGGATAAACGTCGTTATGTCCGAGCGACAACCTCGCAGCGTTGTGTGCGCGCAGGCGGAAAACATAACGATCTGGAAAACGTGGGGTATACCGCAAGGCATCATACTTTTTTTGAGATGCTGGGTAACTTCAGCTTTGGCGATTACTTTAAACATGATGCTATCCACTATGCGTGGGAACTGCTGACTTCTCCACAGTGGTTTGGTTTGCCGAAAGAAAAGCTGTGGGTAACGGTATATGCTACAGATGATGAGGCTTACAACATTTGGGCGGATGAAATCGGTGTACCCCGCGAAAGAATTATTCGTATCGGAGATAATAAGGGCGGTCCCTACGCCTCTGATAACTTTTGGCAGATGGGCGAAACGGGGCCGTGTGGACCATGCAGCGAGATTTTTTATGATCATGGCGAACACATTGCCGGAGGCCCGCCCGGGAGTCCTGATGAAGATGGCGATCGTTATATCGAAATCTGGAATCTGGTATTCATGCAGTTTAATCGCCAGGCTGATGGCACGATGTTGCCATTACCGAAACCATCCGTTGATACGGGGATGGGATTAGAGCGTATTTCCGCAGTGTTGCAGCATGTCAATTCGAATTATGACATCGATCTCTTCAAGACATTAATTGAGGCGGTGGCAAATGCAGTTGGCACGACGGATTTAACCAATAAATCGTTGCGTGTTATTGCCGACCATATTCGTTCCTGTGCATTCTTGATTGCCGATGGTGTGATGCCATCTAATGAGAGTCGCGGGTATGTTCTGCGTCGGATTATTCGTCGAGCTGCACGTCACGGTAATATTTTGGGCGCTACGGATGCCTTTTTTTACAAATTGGTTGCACCGTTAATCGACGTTATGGGTCCGGCCGCCGCAGAATTGAAAAAGCAGCAGTCAATCGTTGAGCACGCGCTAAAGGTGGAAGAAGAACAGTTCGCCCGCACGCTTGAGCGTGGTTTATCTCTGCTTGATGAAGAAATTAAAAAACTGGAAGGGGATACGCTGGATGGCGAAACGGCTTTCCGCCTTTATGATACCTATGGCTTCCCCCTTGACCTCACTGCGGATGTGTGTCGTGAACATGGACTGAAAATTGATGAAGACGGCTTTGAAGCGGCTATGGACGCACAGCGTCAGCGTGCACGCGAAGCCAGCGGATTTGATGTCGATTATAACAACCTTATTCGCGTGGATGAAAATACGCCATTCTGTGGTTATGAAAGAACGCAGCAACAGGCTAGAGTGATTGCGCTTTATCATAATGGTTGCGAAGTTAAGCAGATTTCAGAGGGTGATGAAGCGGTTGTGATTTTGAACGAAACACCGTTTTATGGTGAGTCTGGTGGGCAGGTTGGTGACCAGGGGGAACTGAAAAATGCACGTATCTGTTTTGCTGTTCAGGATACACAAAAATATGGCAGGGCAATCGGCCATATCGGTAAACTGACCCAAGGTACTTTATGTGTTAACGACAATGTTGATGCTGTCGTAGATCATCAACGTCGTGATCGCATACGTTTGAACCATTCTGCGACCCACTTGTTGCATGCGGCGTTACGTCAAGTTCTGGGCAAGCACGTTGCACAGAAAGGCTCCTTGGTTAACGATAGTTATTTGCGTTTTGATTTCTCGCACACTGAAGCGATGAAACCTGAACAGATTCGTCAGGTCGAAGATATTGTCAACGCGCAAATCCGCCGAAATCATATAGTGCAAACTGAGATTATGGCGCTGGATGATGCCAGAGCTAAAGGCGCAATGGCGCTGTTTGGCGAGAAGTATGATGATCATGTGCGAGTTCTGACGATGGGGGATTTTTCCATTGAGCTTTGCGGAGGCACGCACGCAAGTCGCACTGGTGATATCGGCTTGTTCCACATCATTTCTGAGTCGGGTACGGCTGCTGGAATACGACGTATTGAAGCCACCACTGGGGAAAATGCGCTTTTGGCGCTACACCGACAGAGTGACGTTCTACATGATATCGCGCAACTACTGAAAGGGGATAGTCACAACCTGACGGATAAGGTACGCTCTGTTCTAGATCGTACGCGTGCGCTTGAGAAAGAGCTTCAACTGTTGAAGTCTCAGCAAGCCGCGCAAAAAAGCTCGTCACTGTCCGGCAAAGCGAAAGAAGTAAGCGGCGTGAAGTTGTTGGTTACGCAACTAGACAATGTGGATCCGAAACTTTTGCGCACGATGGTGGATGATCTGAAAAATCAGCTTGGGTCTGCTGTTATCGTCCTCGGAACGGTGACTGAGGGCCGAGTTAGCCTGATTTCAGGTGTCACTAAAGATCTGACCGATCGTATAAAAGCCGGTGAGCTGATTGGTTTTGTTGCCCAACAGGTTGGCGGTAAGGGCGGCGGGCGTCCAGATATGGCACAAGCCGGGGGCTCAGAGGTGTCTGCGCTACCGACTGCGTTGGCAAGCGTTGAAGCTTGGGTCACCGCCAAACTGTAAGTGTAGGTAACACATTTATTTACATTATCTGACAAGAAACGCCATAACTTTTTGGTTGTGGCGTTTTTCTCTGCGAGAAAGAGTGTAAAAGTAGGATAGAAAGAATGTTATCTTCAGATATTCTGAAGTTTTACATTCGCGGTCCTGCGGTTGTGCTAACAAAAGCACAAGCTACTGATATCGACTAAACTAACAAGTAGTGACAAACCAGAGTGTGGTGAGTGTGGTTATACCATCGTCTAGGTTTACGTTTTCACAGCACATGATGGATAATGGCGGGGAGACAGAGAGACCCGACTCTTTATAATCTTTCAAGGAGCAAAGAATGCTTATTTTGACTCGTCGAGTTGGCGAAACCCTCATGATCGGCGATGAGGTGACGGTTACCGTATTAGGAGTGAAAGGCAACCAAGTGCGTATTGGTGTCAATGCGCCAAAAGAGGTTTCTGTCCACCGTGAAGAGATCTATCAGCGTATTCAGGCCGAAAAATCTCAACCAACGTCATACTGATTGACAATGCGTCTCGTGTTTGCGGGACGCAATTGCTTTTCCCCGTTATCTTTAATCCTTGTACTCATTTCTATCGTGTGCCTCGCGTCGTAAGATAAGTAACCATCTGTTTTTCTGCCGATAAAACAAACTTTTTGTTGTGAAAATACGCGGCTTGGATGCGAATTGCTCAAACAATCGTGCGGTGGGAAAAATTGTTTGACTTATAAGTGTGGGAAAGTAATATGTGCGCCACGCAGTACCGGTGAGCACTAAGAAAAATTCTTTGTTGTGAAATAGGTAATGCAAGGTGAGGTGGCCGAGAGGCTGAAGGCGCTCCCCTGCTAAGGGAGTATGCGGTCAAAAGCTGCATCGAGGGTTCGAATCCCTCCCTCACCGCCATTTAGTTAGCATCCGTAGCTCAGCTGGATAGAGTACTCGGCTACGAACCGAGCGGTCGGAGGTTCGAATCCTCCCGGATGCACCATTAAATGTTTACCTTTGCACGGTATAATGTAATTAATCGTAAGTCGCATTTTAAACAGAAACAGATGCATCCGTAGCTCAGCTGGATAGAGTACTCGGCTACGAACCGAGCGGTCGGAGGTTCGAATCCTCCCGGATGCACCATTTTAGAATGCTATTTATCGCCTCAGTTTCTCCTATATCATATTTTGCATCCGTAGCTCAGCTGGATAGAGTACTCGGCTACGAACCGAGCGGTCGGAGGTTCGAATCCTCCCGGATGCACCATTACTAAAGAACAAAAGTTATTACTTTATTATCAGCGTAATAGCAAACGTTTAATATTCCCTCAGAATTCAATTCACCTCTCTTTGTCAAAATAAAGTTCCGCTTTTTTTTCTCGTACTGTTTATCAATTGTTATTGAGAAAACGTATAGATGTCCGACGCTTTGTTTTTCAATGATAATATCCTGTTTTCTATAAGGTTATTGAATAAGCGACAACGTTTTAACTTTACGCTAAAGTAGGCTCTCTTTTCTGTGAGCATGGAGTCATGATGTACGATCGCTATCAGGGGCTAATCTTTGATATGGATGGCACCTTGTTGGATACTGAGCCGACGCACCATAAGGCGTGGGATCTGGTTCTTGCTCGATATGGCATGAAATATGATGCTAGCGCGATGACCGCGCTAAACGGCTCGCCGACCTGGCGCATAGCGCAATGTATTATTGAAAGTTATCAGGCCGATATTAATCCCCACCAACTGGCGGTAGAAAAAACAGCTGTTGCTGAGGAAATGTTGTTGGATACCGTAAGTCCACTGCCGTTGATGGACGTCGTTAAGCACTATTATGGGCGGCGTCCTATGGCTATTGGCACAGGTAGTACGCATGTCATGGCTGACAGGCTGCTAACCCATCTAGGGCTGCGTGGTTACTTTGACGCTATTGTTGGAGCTGAGGATGTTGTGCAACATAAGCCTTTTCCCGACACTTTTCTGCGTTGTGCTGCGTTAATTTCTGTTGCACCTGAGCACTGTATTGTGTTTGAAGATGCAGACTACGGTATTGAAGCTGCTAAACGAGCCAATATGGCCGTAGTTGATGTCCGAACGTCCGAACATAGTGAATGAGTTATGGGCTTTTTTTTCTCTTTTCTGGGGTAGTCTACTCAGTGCAACATTGTTGCCAGGCAGTTCAGAAATACTGTTAGTCGCATTATTGCTATCTGGCGACGTAGAACCTTACGGGTTAATCGCTGTAGCAACGGTAGGAAATACGTTAGGCGGGTTAACCAATATAGTCATAGGGCGCTTACTCCCTCAGCCAAAACAGCAAGCTGGTTATGCAGTGGCTACGAGCTGGCTACAGCGCTATGGTTGTACTGCACTGTTATTTAGCTGGGTACCGATAGTCGGTGATTTACTATGCGTGTTAGCGGGTTGGCTACGTATGCCCTGGGTGCGCTCAGCAGTTTTTATCAGTATTGGAAAAGGGCTGCGATATATCGTATTGGCAGGTATAACGTTACAAGGGATAGCGTGGTGGTCTTAACCAGGTGGCAGAGTGAACTGGTGAGTGCTACTGAGTTTGAATTATGCTTACAAACATTACATTTAACAACGGGAGGTCGATTTGATCCCGGACATTTCAGAAGCACTTTCTTGGCTGGAAAAACACCCATCGGCGGTGAAAGGAATTCAGCGTGGAATTGAACGTGAAACTTTACGTGTAACAGCAGATGGGCATCTTGCCACCACACGTCACCCCGAGATTTTAGGGTCGGCGTTGGCGCATCCGTGGATTACAACGGATTTCGCAGAAGCGCTGTTAGAGTTTATTACGCCGGTCGATAAAGATATTGATCATCTACTGACATTTCTGCGCGATATCCATCGCTATGTGGCTCGCAACCTAGGCGATGAACAGATGTGGCCATTAAGTATGCCGTGTTTTATCGATAGCGAGCAGAATATTGAACTGGCGCAATATGGCTCATCTAACATTGGGCGATTTAAGACGCTCTATCGTGAAGGGTTAAAAAACCGTTATGGTGCGTTGATGCAGACCATTTCCGGTGTGCACTATAATTTCTCCCTTCCTCTGTCATTCTGGCAAGCCCGCGCGGGTATCGCTGATGAAGCGAGCGGTAAAAAAGCTATTTCGGAGGGATACTTCAGACTAATCCGCAACTATTATCGTTTTGGCTGGGTAATACCTTACTTGTTTGGCGCCTCTCCGGCGATCTGCGCTTCGTTCCTGAAAGGGCGTGAAACCGCGCTGCCGTTTGAGCGCACGGAAAATGGTATGCTTTATCTACCTTATGCGACCTCTTTGCGGCTGAGCGATTTAGGCTATACCAATAAATCACAGAGCAATCTAGGAATTACGTTTAACGATCTGGAAACCTATGTGGCTGCGCTGAAGCGTGCGATAAAAACGCCATCTGAGGAATATGCACGAATTGGCATAAAGAAAGATGGCCGCTATTTACAATTGAATACGAACGTTTTACAGATTGAGAATGAACTTTATGCTCCGATTCGCCCGAAGCGAGTGACACGGGCTAATGAAACGCCATCTGATGCTTTGCTGCGTGGCGGAATTGAGTATATCGAAGTACGCTCGCTGGATATCAATCCTTTCTCCCCAACGGGTGTGAGTGAAAGTCAGGTACGTTTTCTGGATTTATTTTTAATCTGGTGTGTGCTGGCGGATGCGCCGGAAATGAGCTCGGATGAACTACTTTGTACGCGTAAAAACTGGAACCGGGTGATTCTCGAGGGGCGTAAACCAGGGCAAACGGTGGGCATGCGGTGTGAAACCATCCAACAGCCGATTGCTCAGGTGGGGAAATCTCTGTTTGCGGATTTACGTCGTGTTGCGGAAGTGCTGGACGCGGAAAACAGTCAGCCACACTATCAGCAGGTGTGTGATGAACTACTTGTTGGCTTTGACGATCCAGAAACGACATTCTCTGGTCGATTATTGACTATGATGAAGCAAGGTGGCAGAGGTAGCGTAGGGCTGAATTTAGCGGAAGAATATCGCAAAATGCTTTGCAGTGAACCGCTACAAGTATTGACTGAAGCGCAATTGGCGGCAGCGAGTGAAGTTTCTTTGCAGCGTCAACGTCAGATTGAGTCTGAAGATACGATGAGTTTTGATGCCTATTTGGCCGCACATTAGTGCACATTAAAAAGAAAAGGCCACAGAAGCTGTGGCCAAAGATACATATCTAATAGGGATGATGATAATAAATGCGCGTCTTTCATTAAGTCAGACTCACCTGAAAAAGAAAAGTTTCACAGAAACGAGAAAAAAATTTTTTCTATGAGGAGGTGGCATTATGCCGTTACTAGATAGCTTTACCGTTGACCATACTCGTATGGCTGCGCCGGCCGTTAGGGTCGCTAAAACCATGAAAACCCCTCATGGCGATAACATCACGGTGTTTGACCTGCGGTTTTGTCGACCCAATATTGAAGTCATGCCGGAACGTGGGATCCATACGTTAGAACATCTGTTTGCTGGTTTTATGCGAGATCATTTAAACGGTGATGGCGTTGAAATTATCGATATTTCTCCAATGGGGTGTCGTACAGGGTTCTACATGAGTTTGATTGGTACGCCGGATGAGCAACGCGTTGCCGATGCCTGGAAAGCCGCCATGAAGGACGTGCTGAAAGTAACCGATCAGCGTAAGATCCCCGAATTGAATGAATATCAGTGTGGCACTTATGCGATGCATTCACTGAAAGAAGCACAAGAGATCGCCCAGCACATCGTGGATAGCAACATCGGTATTAACAAAAATGACGATCTGGCGCTGCCAAAAGAGAAATTGGCCGAACTTCACATCTGATTTTGGTTGTTGAACAGATGAAAAAAGGGAGCTGAAATCAGCTCCTTTTTTATGGCATGTTAGACCGCAAGAAAATGCTGAATAACCCGACTGCCAAAGTAGGAAAGCGTCATCATCAATGCGCCAAGCAGATTGAACCAGACAACGCGCCGTCCTCGCCAGCCTTCGTGATAATGCCCCCAGAGCAGTAATATATAGATGAACCAGGCGAATAAAGAGAATACGGCTTTATGCAAATTCTCTTTATTATTAATTAGATCATCCATATACAACAAGCCTGTACCCAGCGTTAGCGTGAGCAAAATGACGCCAACCTGCGTGATGTGAAACATTTTACGCTCAATGCTCATCAATGGTGGCATATCTGTAGCAAATGCGAGTTTCTTATTCTTGAGCAGATAGTCGAGCCAGGCGAGTTGAAACGCATAAAGGGCGGCAATGAGCAATGTGGCATAGGAGAAAAGCGCCATACCGATATGGATCATCAGGCCTGGTGATGCTTCCAGATGCGTAATATATTCACTCGGCATAAAACTGGCGAAGGCGAGATTAATCAACGCAAAAGTGTAGACGATAGGAAGAATAAACCAGCCACGATTACGTGCCGCGACAATCGTCATCACGGTGCAGATGATGAGGCTGACCAGCGAACCAATATTCAGTAGGCTAAGGTTTTGGCCCACCTGAACAGCGAAAATGCGCTGGTAGAGAGCCACCGCATGACAGATTAGCGCAACGCTGGCCGAGAGTATTGCCAGCCGACGATATGCACTGTTCTTGCGCAGCAGACTGGGGATAATCAGTCCGAGGCTGAGAGTGTAGGCGGCGAGCGCCACAATAGCGAAAACAGACATACGAATAGGTAAGTAAACATCAACAAGTAAAATAGAAAGCCAGTATAACGTCAGTCGCCATGGGCACCAACAGTTCTCCGTTAGCAGCACTGAGATCGTTCCTGCTTTGGTGTATAATCCCTTCCATTCGTGTCGCGCTGGCGGCTTGTCTTACGTTGAGCATGAGATATGTTTGAAAATTTAACCGATCGACTCTCGCGCACATTGCGCAATATCAGTGGCCGTGGACGGTTGACTGAAGAAAACATTAAAGAAACGCTGCGTGAAGTCCGTATGGCATTGCTGGAAGCCGACGTTGCTTTACCCGTGGTGCGTGATTTTATTAATCGAGTAAAAGAACGTGCAGTTGGGCATGACGTCAATAAAAGTCTGACGCCGGGTCAAGAGTTCGTCAAAATTGTTAAAAACGAACTTGTCAGCGCTATGGGCGAAATTAACGCAGAACTCAATCTTGCTGCGCAACCGCCTGCTGTCGTTCTTATGGCCGGTCTGCAAGGTGCGGGGAAAACGACCAGCGTCGGTAAGCTGGGGAGATTCCTACGTGAAAAGCAGAAGAAAAAAGTGCTGGTGGTTTCTGCTGACGTATATCGTCCTGCGGCAATTAAGCAGTTGGAAACGTTAGCGCAGCAGGTCGGCGTCGACTTCTTCCCGTCAGATGCGCAAGAGCGGCCGGTTGCCATCGTCGAACGCGCATTACAACACGCAAAGTTAAAGTTTTACGATGTTCTGCTGGTCGATACTGCGGGTCGTCTCCACGTTGATGACGCGATGATGGATGAAATCAAACAGGTTCACGCGGCGATTAATCCCGTTGAAACGCTGTTTGTGGTTGATGCCATGACGGGTCAGGATGCGGCGAATACGGCGAAAGCCTTTAATGAAGCGCTGCCGCTTACTGGTGTGATCCTCACTAAAATTGATGGTGACGCGCGTGGCGGAGCGGCGTTATCAATCCGCCATATTACTGGCAAGCCGATTAAATTTCTCGGCGTTGGTGAAAAAATCGAAGCGCTGGAGCCGTTTTACCCTGAACGCATCGCATCACGCATTCTGGGTATGGGGGATGTGCTTTCGCTAATTGAAGATATTGAAAGCAAAGTCGACCGTACTCAGGCAGAAAAGCTCGCTAAAAAACTGAAGAAAGGCGATGGCTTTGATTTAACTGATTTTTTGGATCAGCTTAAACAGATGCGCAATATGGGCGGCATGGCGAGCATGATGAGCAAAATGCCTGGCATGGGGCAATTACCGGATAATGTTAAATCGCAAATGGATGATAAGGTGCTGGTGCGAATGGAGGCGATCATTAATTCAATGACGCTTCAGGAGCGCGCTAAACCCGAGATTATCAAAGGATCGCGCAAGCGTCGTATTGCGATGGGGTCTGGTATGCAGGTACAGGATGTCAATCGTCTTCTTAAACAGTTTGATGATATGCAACGCATGATGAAGAAGATGAAAAACGGTGGGTTGGCGAAAATGATGCGCGGTATGAAGGGGATGATGCCTCCTGGGTTTCCGGGAAGATAATCGTTGAATCTGTGCATGCAAATAAACCTTCGGCGTATTTATGCGCTTTAGATTGCTTTTTGCGCCACAATGAGTAAAATCTTCGGGCTTTTTATATGACATACTGGGCTCCGTTCCTCGATGGGGCCCAGTTGTTTTATTCACTAAAGAGGATGTTATGGTAACAATTCGTTTGGCACGTGGCGGCGCGAAAAAACGCCCGTTCTATCAAGTAGTCGTGACCGATAGCCGCAATGCGCGCGACGGTCGTTTCATCGAACGTGTGGGTTTCTTCAACCCCATCGCAACTGGTCAGGCAGAAGCATTGCGTCTGGATCTGGATCGCATTGAGCATTGGCTTGGTCTGGGTGCAACCGTGTCCGATCGCGTTTCTTCGCTAATCAAAGACGCTAAGAAAGCAGCGTAATCTGTTGCGGTGGTGATAATGAGCAATCAACGCAGCCCGAAACCTCCTGCTGACCCAGTCGTGATGGGGAAAATAGGATCGGCATATGGCATCCGAGGTTGGCTCAGAGTGTTTTCATCCACCGAAGATGCCGAAAGCATTTTTGATTATCAACCTTGGTTTATCCAGAGCAAAAGCGGTTGGCAGCTTATCGAAATTGAAAGCTGGAAATATCACAGTCAGGATCTGATCATTAAAGTGAAAGATGTCGATGACCGTGATAAGGCTAATTTACTGACTAATTGTGAAATCGTCGTAGATTCGTCACAACTTCCCGATCTGGGCGAGGGTGATTATTACTGGAAGGATCTTATTGGCTGTCAGGTTGTGACCGTAACAGGTTACGAGTTAGGTAAAGTCATTGATATGATGGAAACCGGCTCAAACGATGTGATGGTAATAAAGGCCAACTTGAAAGATGCCTTCGGAGTCAAGGAGCGACTGGTTCCGTTCCTGACTGAACAGGTTGTTAAGCGCGTCGATCTTTCTACTCAGACTATTGAAGTAGACTGGGATCCGGGCTTTTGAGTTCTGAGTCGACCAGTAGCATCCGGCGGAACGAGACGATGTGGATTGGAGTGATTAGCCTGTTTCCAGAGATGTTCCGGGCAATTACTGATTACGGAGTCACTGGCCGGGCGGTTAAAAATGGCCTGCTGAATGTACAGTATTGGAGTCCGCGTGACTTCACTTACGATCGGCACCATACCGTGGACGATCGGCCTTATGGTGGTGGTCCCGGAATGCTGATGATGGTGCAACCTTTGCGGGATGCTATCCATGCAGCAAAAGCAGCGGCAGGCGACGGCGTGAGAGTGATTTATTTATCACCTCAGGGTCGTAAATTAGATCAGCAAGGCGTACGTCAACTCGCTACAAACCAGAAGATGATTCTGGTCTGTGGACGGTATGAAGGGATTGATGAGCGTGTAATTAACACTGAAATCGATGAAGAGTGGTCGATAGGGGATTACGTGCTTAGCGGTGGGGAACTGCCAGCAATGACACTGATTGACTCCGTAGCCCGTTTTATACCGGGTGTTCTGGGGCATCAGGCTTCAGCAGAAGAAGATTCTTTTGCCGATGGATTGTTGGATTGTCCGCACTTTACTCGTCCTGAAATATTGGAGGGCATGGGGGTTCCGACAGTGTTACTGTCTGGCAATCATGCAGAAATACGTCGTTGGCGATTGAAACAGTCGCTGGGTCGAACCTGGCTTAGAAGGCCTGAACTTCTAAAAAGCCTAGCTCTGACTGACGAGCAAACAAGGTTGCTGGCTGAATTCCAACGTGAGTATCAGTCTACGCAGCAAGAGTATTAGGTGGTCACGCCGGTTTACCGCGTGAACCCAACTATCAGTTTACCTAGGGTAAGAGACATATTATGAGCAACATTATTAAGCAAATCGAAGACGAACAAATGAAGCAGGACGTGCCTGCATTTCGTCCGGGTGATACCGTAGAAGTGAAGGTATGGGTTGTTGAAGGTAGCAAAAAACGTCTGCAGGCATTCGAGGGCGTGGTTATCGCTATTCGTAACCGCGGTCTGCATTCTGCATTCACTGTTCGCAAAATTTCTAACGGCGAAGGCGTAGAACGTGTATTCCAGACACATTCTCCGGTTGTTGACAGCATTACTGTTAAACGTCGTGGTGCCGTGCGTAAAGCCAAACTGTACTACCTGCGTGAGCGTACTGGTAAGTCTGCTCGTATCAAAGAGCGTCTTAACTAAGATAGCGCTTTCGCAACATCCAAAAGTTTTTATTTTTCATAAGCCTAGCGTAACTGCTGGGCTTTTTTTATGCGTGCCGCCCAATGACCAGGTCGACGCCTTCATTCAGCAGCTCATTGATAGAAACGCCGCTGGCCTGTGCCATTGTCGCCAATGCGGCATGACGTTCCGGCGTCAGCCGTGTCGTTATCTTGCCGCTGTAGGATTTATACGGCTCGATGCCATCACGCCGGCATTCATCCAGAAAAATGGCAAGCGACGTTGCCCCCCTCTTTTTTTGTTACCAACGGTGCAAAACTGATCCACCCCAGCGGTTGAAAATTGTTCAGGTGGTAATCTGCTCCTCTGAATACAGGGGAGCTCATGATCACTTTTGAGATTCGTATAGAAATTAAAGTCCTGCACAAGCGAGGGAATGCGTATCCGGGCCATTGCCAGAGAACTGGGTATTTCGCGTAATACTGTCCGCCACCACCTAAAAGCCAAATCTGAAAACTACAGTATTCACCACGTCCGGCATCATCATCGTTGCTCGATGAATACCGTGATTATATCTCTAAGCGGATCAGCGATGCGCATCCTTATAAAATCCCTGCGACCGTTATTTCCCGGGAAACCATGGCGCTGGGCTATCGTGGAGGGCTGACTCTCCTGAGAGAGTTCATCCGTTCGCAGACACTCCCCGTACACGCAGAACCGGTCGTTCGCTTCGAAACCGTGCCCGGGCGGCAGATGCAGGTTGACTGGGAGACCATGCGAAACGGCAAGTCACCCCTGCATGTATTCGTTGCTGTTCTGGGATACAGCAGAATGCTTTACATCGAGTTCACCGACAACATGCGCTACGACACGCTGGAATCCTGTCACCGCAATGCGTTCAGCTTCTTCGGCGGTGTACCGCGGGAAGTTCTGTACGACAATATGAAAACAGTGGTACTCCAGCGTGATGCTTACAAGACCGGGCAGCACCGGTTCCATCCCTCCCTGTGGCAGTTCGGCAAAGAGATGGGGCTCTCCCCCCGGCAGTGCCGTACCTTCAGGGCACAGACTAAGGGCAAGGTGGAGCGGATGGTGCAGTACACCCTCAACAGCTTCTCTATCCCGTTAATGACGCGCCTGCGCCCGATGGGGATCACCGTGGATGTTGAAACCACAAACCGTTACGGCCTGCGCAGACTGTACGATGTGGCCAACCAACGGAAGCATGAAACTATCCAGCCCCGTCCCTACGATCGCTGGGTGGAGGGAGCGCCTGAATGGGCAGCGAATACCCTGAATGGCGTGTTACAGCAAGGAAGTCGACGAAGAATTATTGCCATTAATCATAAAGATATGCAGTCAACGCTAAACAAGTGGCTATCGCAGGGTCATCGCACATCTGAATCGCAAGCTAAAGAAAGATGGTTGCCGGGTAAATCCAAAGCGGGTATACCGGATAATGAAACTCAATAACCTACTGCTGGCAAAATCGGGACATGAGAATAAACACCGCGATCATACTGGTAATGTGATAACACTGAAATCGGATACACGGTTGTTCTCTGACGGCTTTGAAATCCGTTGCTGGAACCAGGAAGATAGATGATTATAATCATCTGTATCCACACAAGGGGCTGAACATGAAATCCCTACAGGAATATTGTGATGCCATGTTAACAGCTAATTAAATGTGTCCGTTTTAGTAGGGGCAATTCCCCCTCAAAGTCCCAGAATAGCCTTTCAACGATCTTGCTGCCATTCACACCTTCAGAAACCATCAACTTCATACTGTCATCAATACCGATAACGCCAATATCAAACGCAGAGTGATGTACTGAGCACGAGGCTAATCCATTGGTCACGGTGCAAGGCCACCGTATTGCTTCCATTTGATGTGTGCCGCTCCGAGGCCGACAGGCGTCGTATCGTGTCGTAAATCATAACTGCAGACCGCACAACGATATTGGTATGCTCGTAGTACCGTTTGGCGGAAATAGGGATCGCGATATTTGCGTACATCATCTAGCGACAGCTTAAGGCGGTTGGCAATGATTTTCTAAACACTTTCAGGAAAATTCCCGCTTAAAATCTGTTGGGCCAGTGTATCGCTAAGTTGCAGCTGTTTGCACAATAGTTGATAGCTGTCTGCATCAAATCCTCCCATGATGCTGTGCTGAACCAGCTCACGATTTGGCGGCTCTTTACCCCCTTTCTGCGGTAAACAATGCTCGTCGTTCTGCAACTGCCAAAAGCCATCTCCCTTCAGCCGCCAGAAAGGCATTTCAGGGTAATGAGCACGCTGCTGTGGCCCAAAGCTGTTCAAAAGTGCCAAGAGCTGCGGACGGATTTCGTCGCCATAGTGAAGCAGGCGCGGGTGCCCTTGTTGATAGGCCGATAGAACATAAAGCAGCAACAATGGCTTATGAGGCGCACGTTGATCACCTTTACGCCATATAGACATATTGGAAATTGCAGTTTGAAGTTCCTGGACAGATGGCATACGCAACACAAACTGAAAGGGAATATATTGCGATAATGCTCGCAAAATCAGTGGGATTCAAGCCTCATGTTGCTCTCAGAATGTTATCTCATGCCACCTTATCAACGTAGATAACCCTGTGATGTTCGGCGTCAGCGATACTTTGCATATGTGAGATTCTGGCGATGAGTAAAAAGGTGAGCAGATCCTTTATGCCGTATTTTCTGTAGATATTGTTTTTCATGTTGTTGACGGTTTTATGGGTTATCGCCATTTTCTCTGCGATGGTTTTTATTGCTATTCCGTCCAGCCAATAGCCGAAGAACATTTTCTCATTCGGTGACAATGATATCGTCTTGCCTTTTATTTCTCTGAACGATGACAGGGCAGAGATCACTTTCTTAATCGTGCTCATCGAGGCGTGCTTTGATAACAGTAATACCTTTTTAGTCACCATCACAGGAGCATGTTTGCGGTTGTTGAGAATAATAATGAATGTCCGTTGAGTATCGGTAATGATGTGTGTCAATAGCGTCATGTCGATACCGTGTTCAATATCAACAACAGTGATGGATACATTATCACCATCGCTATTTCCCAGATAGGTAAACGCCGCCGTGGTGAAAGAGCAGCGGCTGAATATTTCAATGCTCATGGTGATAGTGATTCAGTAGAAAATAGCAAAGTGGTACTCCTGATGGCGTATCATCCCTGTAACAGCTTTAATACGTTCCCCGACTGCTGATTGGCTTGTGACAAGACGGCCATCGATGCCTGCTGTAGGATCTGGGATTTTGTCATCGCGGAAACCTCAACGGCATAATCCGCATCCAAGATGCGTGAGCGAGCGGCAGCGGTGGTAACCTTCTCCTGTGATAGCACGGCAGTGACGGATGCAAAGCGATTCATCTGGCTGCCGTATTCACTGCGGTAACCGTCCAGTTTTTTTAGCGCATTGTCGAACGTGCCTAATGCCGCTCTGGCCTGTTCTGGTGTACCCAGCATGACATCGGAAAGTCCTAGCGATTGGCTGTCAGCTGGCGTTGGGCTGAGGGTGACCGTTTGCAATGCATCATCGAAACTTGCTCCGACAACAAACGTCGTTTCTTTGCTGATCGGTACTGATGGCGGCAATGGCGGGGCCGGCTCTGTTGGTGTAGGCAGTTCATCCCAGCTTGCGTTGCTGTAAAACACACCGCTGCCAACTACAATGACAATCAGATCTTCCGTTACCTCATCAATATGAATCTTTTCCAGTCGGTTTGCTGCGCCCACATTTCCATCGTTAAAGCCCCCGGTGTTGGCATCTTCGAAACGGTCGCCATCGCCGCTGTAGGTGATGGTCATGCCCTGATAAGTGGTCTGCGTCCCCGTATTGATATTGTATTCCCCGGCTTGCAGCAGCGAATCTGCCGAGTAGGTGGCTCCAGGTAAAAAGCCGTTATCTTGCGTAATCACGGCGGTATTCATGGTGCTTTCATCTGTCACACCGTTTGCTGACCAGACGATATCGGCGTCTGCGCCTTCTGCGGGTGTACCAGCCAGATGCCTGCCATCTCGCGCAAAGAGCTGGATATCGTCATCGGCGCTTAATGAGTCGATGGTGATGGTGATATTTTTTGCGCCAGCAGGAATGTAAGCTAGCGAAATTACCCCAGAGGGAAATTGATGATTGATATTGGGGACAGGAAATTTTTCAGCCAGTGGCAAGGTTTCCCCTAATTTGGCAGGCTGAGGGCCCGGTTCAGCAGGAGCCAACGGATAGCGGCCAAAGATCTGTGTCGATGAGGCGATGCGGTCGATCTCTTCCTTAATCTGCTGGTATTCACCATTCAGGCTGGCCTGATCGGTATCGGACAGTATTTCGTTTGCCGCCTGCACCGCGAGCTGCCTGCCGCGTTGTATCAGGTTATTGATGGCATCCAGCCCGCCCTCAGCTGTTTGCATCAGGCTGAGACCGTCTTTCATGCCGTTGATGATGACGCTGTTGGCATTCAGATTGGCGGTCATCCGGTTGGCAATAGCCTGACCGGCGGCATCATCCTTCGCGCCGTTGATGCGCAGACCCGATGAAAGCCGTTCAATCGCCTGGCTCAATCGAGTCGCCGATTTATCCTGTTGATTAAATATCGTTAAATAATTTTTATTAAGCGAAACCATGTAGCACCTCAGAGAGCGACTGGGTTACTTTTTTACCGTCGACCAGAACGATATGGCGAATTACTATTGTGTACTCACTCCCGATAGTAGCGAGTGCTATACCCGTTATACTTCAAGCCGCATGTGCGTTGGCTTCGTTCAGTCACCCGAATCACTTACTCACGTAAGCTCATCGGGATTCCCTCGTTTGCCGCCTTCCTGCAACTCGAATTATTTAGGGTATATTGCTATGATTTGTCGAAGTGAATTTCAATCAACCTGCCACCTTATGATATTTTTCGGTTATGATATTTTGAATAATATATTCCAATCTTCACGCGACATTCTGTGTCGTTTTATTCGACAGTGTCGTAAAAACGATATTCTGTGCGTATTTATAGCGGCTTAGTTTTTTTCATCATTTAATTGTCTGCAAACTGACAGGTTTAAGGCCACAAATTCTTCCCATGAGTAAAGGTGGATATAGTTGAGTTGATATTGTAAATCTACTCGGCAAATCGCCGGGCGTTGGTGGTAAATACGGCATCCTTTACTCTCTGGGTCATAATGTTGGCAAGTCCCATCTCCCCGATCGAGATAACGGGTTTCCTGTGCCAGATTAACGCGCTGGCAACACAGCCCGCACCGAGTGCAGGGAAAGGCGTTTTCGTTACAGTGCATCATCATTTCACCAGTCAGGCTCGCTTATGATCGCGAGCCCGTTGTCAGTATCACGCTACCGGTGTATCCAGCGTTGATTTTTTACCGTTAGCAACGGCTGAAATATCCAAAATACGTTTTTCTGTAGAGAGCACCAGATTACCGTCCTGATCGAGGATCGGCGTATCAATCATGGCCTTAATTAATTGAGCATATTTGACGGAGAGAAAAACGGCCTCCTTACTATCCTGAGGGAATAAGGGAAAATCATCTCCGTGAATGGCAATGGCTTCTTTCATCTGACGCACAGCACCGCGCAGGCGGCTACTTATTAGGCTAAACGTTTTGTTTGCCAGTGTCGTAACGTGCTCAATACTCTGAAGTTTTTCCACGATCGCTATACCCTGAGCGTGAATGGTTTTTGCCTGCTCCATGTTGCTGTATGCATTGTTTAGCGCTTCTTCACCTTTATTCCCTAGAATATGGCCGAAAATTGCCAGCGCGGGACCAGCGACGATCCCACCCAGCACCATCATGCCGCCCGCCATACCGTAACCACCACTGGCCAGCGTACCGCCGCCTAGCCATGCCAATGTCGCATTGGTTGCTGCGGCACCTGAAAGAGAGGATATGGCGGTACCGGTGCCAGCCGTTGCCAGCAGCATTGTGCCGTTGTAAGCACCGAAAGCCAGCGCTGCACCGCTGCCCATACCGGCACCAAGGCCCAGACCGGCATCTTTAAGCATCTGATAATTTTGTTGCAAGGCCGTCAGCGTAGTGGTTGAAAAATCACCTGCATTCAGCTTTTCCAATTCGGGGCTTTCGACAAGATTGACATTCTTTAAGCGGCCAAAGGTTTCGATAAAGTCGCTAATTACGCCATTAAATGCCCGTAATTTGCGCTGACCATAATCTTCGATGGCGTTGTTGGTAGATTGCCGATGGCTATCAACGTTCTGATTAATTTCGTCCACCATAGTTTGGGCGCTGTCATTAATATTTTGAGCATCCAGGTGATCTTTCACACCGATGGCACCTTTAGCGACACCGTATAAACCCGCCGCTGCGGCTACGGCACCAATAATAATTGGAATAGGCATCATGTATCTCCTTTATTCAAGAACGAGGGCGAGAGTTTTACTAATTTCACTATTTAGTGCTTCGGCACGCTCCAATAGGTCTTTAAAAATAAAATCCTGTAGTTGATAGTGCAGTTGGATTTCTTTAAGCAGTAACCATTCAATATTGGAAATATGACCAGCGCGTAGTGCGATTAAAATAAGTTGCAAAAGAATGATTTTCGGAATACTGGGATCGTCAGATCGTTTGTCTTTAAGTAATGTTTTTAAAACCGAGCTGGCGGCGAGTACTCGGGTTTCCACTGCGTCTATTTTTAGCAGCGGATAAGCTTTCAGTTTTTTGGTGAGCTTGCTTTCGATTAACGCAGTAGGCGCCTCCATTATCGGTAAGTCGAATGTTTTGACGGATTGTTCCAGTTCGGACAACAGTTCTTTTTCCAGTGTTCCGAGCTGGATGGACAGAGCATTGAGATTGTAATCGGTTCTCAGTTCATCCTTGGTTTTGCCGTCCCACAGCAACGGCTTATCGGAAAGCGCCAGCAGAGTGGCGAGATCAAGGAGAAGCGTTTTTTCACTATCCGGCAATAATTTAATGAGCATACGTATCCTGATTTTTCTCTTACAGCGTCAAAGGGCGGTCTGAGTCCATAAATGCTTCGAACTCCGACATCGTATGAAATTGCAATTCTTTACCTAACAACGTGGCATAGTCATTAATGGCACGCGCTAAGCTATCAATGTCATGAGCACCAGATATGGCTGCTTTAAACAGATGTTCTGTCTCCCGGTGTAATTGAGGTATTTCCCGGAGAGTAAACTCATCCAGCACGGCTTGCTCTTCCGCTATACGGGCTCGTGCAACGGTTTGGATGGCACGGATATGTTGTAATCTTTCTCGTGAAAGGGCGGCTCCCCGCGCTGCGTCCAACGCGCTCTGATAGAACAAAGAAGAAAGCGTATAGCCAATCATCCCGCCGATAGCTGCACCGACAACAGGAATGGGAATGGCGAACTGTCCAAGCGTGGCCATCATGCCGCTGGAGAGCATGCCAGCCCCTTTTTCTCCGACTTCGTTGAGGAATTCAGCCTCGCTGATTTCGCCGTTGACGTAGCGTTTGACGGAAATACCGAGAGACAAGCAAATATTAACGGCCAGTGCCGGGACGCTAGTGCCTGCGAGGGCGCGCAATGTTTGTTTTTCAGATTGTTGCAGTGTTGCTTTGATGGCGGAGCCCGCGAAGGCGGTGCTGTATCCTAGTACCGCCGCCTTGGTGGTATCGCTGGCCACAGCCTGCACGGCATTACCCAACGATTTATCGTGCTGCGCCACGTTGAATGCGTTGGTTAATAATGAGATGGCTCCCCCAATCACGGCGCCATATTGGGCACCTTCGATACCGGCCCGGTGGCTGGTGCGCGCAATATCCATCGCGGTCGCCAGTTTCGGGTGTTGACGGTAATAGATGGCCTGTTCGGTGGTCATGCCGCTGTCAGATACATTGTCGGCAAGCTGGTCGTAGTTATCGGCTTCGCGGCGTTTCCGGTCAGCAACGTCCTGTTTGCCTAATGTTTCGACACGATTTGCCTCTTTTCGCAGCTTATTGGCTTCATCACGGCAAAATATCGCGGCACCTTCAAATTGTTCTGACGGTAGCTCAAGTTTGACGCCACGATAACGTGCGAATTTGCCGTCTTCTTTTGCAATTTTGCTGAAGAGTGCATTGCGGTTACCGACAAATTTCATCTGACTTTGTGAGCCATCAATAATCGTGCCGTCGAGTAGCTGTACGCGATCCACAACATTATGGTTTCTGCCATATTCTGGCAGATCGTCGCTGCGTACTGTACGCACGGGACGATGATGAATAATGGCTTCAGCATTGTCGCGGCTGGTTGCTGCGATCTCTGCGGAGAAGCCCGCCTGTTGTTTGATATTTTGTGCAGCATAATCGGGATTGACTTTGTGTTTCGCCACATCAGCTAGGCCCTTAGCAAACCGTTGACCCGTTTCATTATCGATGCCGCGATACCCTTTCAGATACTCGGCGTTGGCGCTGCCAAAGCGCTGCACCACTTCGTCACTCGCCAGTGCGGTAGTGGTGCGAAATTTATCCTGCGGTATTTCGTCGTTGCGATGGTGACTGTCGTCGTCCCTGAAGGAAGATGACGTGTCGCTATCATTGTTGTTCATCACAGCCTCCAAAGTAGATGTGTTTACTGACTCTTTTACTCATGCACCATATGCCTGTTCTTCATACATTTGCCTCAGCCTCTCCACCTTTTTCTTAATCTCCTGCACCCACACATCGGGCTCATACACCCGGATGTTGTCGTTCAATCCAAAGATCCACCACAGCGTTTCTTGATCTAGCGGGACGAGGGCACGGAGTCGATACCAGCCGCTGTTCGGCACGGGCTTCAGGCTTTGCTGGTGGCTAAGTGGTGTTTCTCGTAGCAGCCAGGCGATTTGTGGATGGATATCGGCAACCAACATCACCTCTTGCTCACGTTGGCGCGAGGAGAATGCACCGGACTGGATGTAATGGTCTATATCAAAACCGTCCTGCTGGCAGGCAGGCATTTCCAGCCGCGTGGCTTGCTGGATGCGATGCAAGGCAAAATGGCGTAAATCGTTATAACCATCGACGGTGCCAATCAGGTAGCTGACAGCGTGTCGGGCCACCAATCCCGCGGGGTGGATGCGTAAACGTTTGGACTCGCCTTTGCTGCGGCTGAGATAAACAATCTGTAGCTGGCGCTGCTCCATCAGTACGGTGGACACCTCTTCCCAAACATCCGCATCCACGTCGGCGGGGAGCAGCGTTTTGCCATTGGGTAATGCACGCACACGCTCTGCCCACAGCCCTAGGTTGTTATGTGTAAGCCCCTGTAACCGCTGCCGGGCCATGGCAAAATGGGGCTTCAGCCGCGCCAACACACTGGGCGGCAACAGTCTTTCCAGATAGTTCTCTGCAAAGACGAAAGCCAGCGCGGTAGGCGTATCCAGTGTCGGTAAATCGAATTGCGGCGTATCCTTAAGAAAACTCCAGTGATAAGGACGTCGGTTTTCGTCGCACAGCAGCGGGAAATACAGGCTGATGCCGACAAGATCCCGTTGTAAGGTACGCAAGTCGATTTCAAACTGTTGTTCTTTAATCTTTTCCAGTAATTCGAGAGTAGAAATGCTTTTCGGTTCACGAGGGATCAGGCGAAGAAGCGCCAAGTGTCGGAATAATCTATCTTTTGGATCGGACATCGTGTCCCCTCAATCGGTCTGATAATATTTACTGTGTGTTTATGCTTTAACCGCGTCTGCGTAGTCGCTACGGGCGCGTTCGCGCTCCAGTTCCTTTTTCAATTCATCGGTGGCATAGCGGTTTTTTATTATTATTGCGCCAACAATCAGACCAATTGAGAAATAGATAAGTTCTTTCATACAGGATTCCTTTATATAGCGATAAATAACGTTTGAGCGCTATATTCCGTTCATAGCGCGACATTCCGTGTCGTTTAATGCTATTTTTTTATTTTATCTGTTGCCGAGGATCCCACCCGCTTTTTAACAGCGAACGGTAAGACGGTATTCTGATGAAAGCTATTATCGGCTAATTGAAATGATTTTTGTGATCGTTTATACAGATCAATTTTATGATATTGATCGGTTATAACGATCGAATGTGATTTTTGAATGTTGCCTGTGGACGCGAAGTAGAACTAACGGTAAGCCAACCAGTATAAGTAGCTGCTCTATCACTAGCGCAGTAAAGGACAGCAACAGATGACCACCTCAGTGCACGAGGATGAACTGGCGGCCGAAAATGCACGCTTCAAGCGCTAACTGGCGGAGCGTGATGAAGAACTGGCTATTCTCCCCTTCTGACCAGTGAATGACGGGAGAAAATTGGCATTATCAAAGAAGAATCAGCACCTATTTCCCTCAGAGGATGGGCGTTATTAGTTAAAAAATTACTTATATCTTGCGTTGATGATTAACAAGGGCTGTTTTTAAGCAATATAGAAATCGTTAACGTTGACTACAAGGTGTTGCACCACGGGTAACAGAAAAGCCGGTATCACCGAGATATTTTTTGTTGCCGTTACTAAGAATTGCATGATTCTGTTCTGACGTACCGAGATTCAGAGGCAGAATTTCACAACCTCGTACCCCTCTTCATCGGGTTTGTTATAAGTATCTTCAAGTGCTTTGGAAAGTTGATCATACTCTGCGAGTCTTTAGGTTGGCAATTCAACAGATTTTGTTTTTTAACCAGAAATATCCTTCTCTACTTGGTATTCATATTTACTAATGCCAGCGTAAAACCATCGAGTAAAAATTTTTCATAATTTAAAATTCCTTTTATTACGTTAGTTTTTTCTGCATTACGAATTTTTTTGTTTGCTGGCATTTTGTTATATGGATTTGTCAGTAAGGGTAGGCAGAATATCTATAGTGTCAGATTATGTTCTTGGTAGAATCAAAAAACCAGAAGGAATAAGTTTTTTGAAAAATAACGGGCCATCCGTGACCTTTCGCTATTTATCCCTTCTGCCCAAACTCAAACGGCCTAACCATACCGCTGCGGCTAGCATCCAGAAAATCAGCCCACCATTGCAACATGAGGCGGCGTTGTTCAAGGCGTTTGGCCTTACAGATCTTGTTTTGGCAACGCAAACACTACCACGTTCTTTTAGCCAATAATAATATTATCAATGCAATGCGTGTCAGGTATTTCTCCCATTATCGAACCAGTTAAATCAATCACTTACTAACTATATCCTGTTGTTCCGTTGCTAACCAGGGACCAGATTTGGGACACCAACGTCAAAAACAGCATTAATTTGTCGTGCGTGCTCGGTGAGATGATTGGGGGCCAGATGCGCATAGCGTCGAACCATTTCGATAGATTCCTACCCGCCCATTTTCTGCAACACAGATATCGGCACTCCGGCTTGCATCAGCCAGCTTTCCCATGTGTGGCATAGGTCGTGAAAGCGGAGATCCTCTATCCCCGCGCATTTTAGTGCCGCTTTCCAATGCTGTATCGTGTGGCGAGATCCAAAGGGCCCGGTTAGATGTGCTGTCATTCCAGAGTGATGATGTTCGACCGTGTAAGCCCTGTTGTCATCGGGCTTAACCAAAGTGAGCGGGTGTCATCACGGATGACGGGACAACTGGCCTGTAATGCGTTACAGATAGCGCTCTGGAGGCGTAAACGCCCCGATAATGTCATTGTTCGTTCCGACCAGGATGGGCAGTTTTGTTCAGCGGAGTATCAGGCGTTGCTGAAACGCCATATGCTGTGTGGCAGTATGAGCGCGAAAGGTTGCTATTACGATTATGCCTGCGTGGAAGATCTCTTTTTATCCTGAAAATAGAATGCCTTCACGGGGAGAGATTCACCATGTGGGCGGAGATGAAATCGGCGGTATTCGAATATATTGAGATAGATTACAATCGGCACCGACGGCCTAGCGCGAATGGCAGGCTAGGCCCGGTGCAATTTGAGGAAAGAAATTTTGCTTAAGGCTGTGTCCACCGTTGCTGGGCAAGCTCATAAGATGTGGAGATAATCTATGGCAGGTTCTGCTCGCAGTACGATGGCGGCCAAAGCACTTCAGACCATACTCAATATCGGCCTGTTGGCGCTGGCCACGATACTGGTGGTTTTTTTGGTTAAGGAGACGATTCATCTGGCGAAGGTGCTATTGATCTCTAGCGAGAAGGATTCTTCCTACCAGCTGATAGAAGGCATCGTCATCTACTTCCTTTATTTTGAGTTTATTGCGCTGATCGTGAAGTACTTTCAGTCTGGTTATCACTTCCCGCTACGTTATTTTATTTATATCGGTATTACCGCCATTGTCCGCCTGATTATTGTCGATCACAAAAACCCGCTGGATACGCTGGTGTATTCCTCTGCGATCCTATTGCTGGTTGTCACGCTGTATCTGGCAAACAGCAACCGCCTGAAGCGGGAATAAGCGACATTTTTCACTATTCCAATAGCGTACACTGGGGCGGCAATCGGCAATGGATCGCCGCCGGAAGCACCTCGATATGAAAACGCTTGGCGCTGAGCGGTTCACCGTCGAGATTGAACGTTATTTCGTCCGGCGCGGTGATCTCCAGCCACGGTAAGGACGTGGAAATCATGTTCTGGTTTTCGCTGCCGGTAAACCAGGCCTGAAGCAGGTTAGGCAGTAATTCGGTGGCTGATAAGATGCTCAATTCCAGCCGTCCATCGTTGATTAACGCTCTGGGGCAAAGCGGTTGCCCACCGCCGGCCTGACGGCCGTTTCCCACCGCGATGACCAGCGTTTCTCCCGACCAGTGAAAATCTGGTCCGCGAACCTCACAGCGCTCAGCTTGCAGCATATCCATGCGAAAGAGCGCATTCAGTACGTAAGAGGCGCTCCCTAGCGCTGCCTTCATTTTCGCCGGGGTTTCGGTCGTAATACGTGTAGCAAAACCGCCCGTCGCCATATTAATAAAATAGTGACTGTCGTTCACCTTGGCGAGATCAATCGCGCTAGCACGGCCTTCGATCGCCAGAATTAAAGCGCTGTGCATCGTTGTTGGGATTTGGCAACTGGTGGCGAAATCATTTGCTGTACCTAGCGGCACAATCCCCAGACAGGGGCGCCGCGTTGTGGGCTGCTCAGCTAACGCGGCGGCGACTTCATTAATGGTGCCATCGCCACCCGCGGCAATCACATTATCCGCGTTGAGCTGGATCGCCTCTTTTACATAACGTAAGGCATCGCCATATTCCCAGGTAACGCGAACATGTAGCGTATAGCCCGCATTGCGCAGTTCTTCGATGGCCGCGCGAAGTTCTTCGTTATCGGTGCTTTTTCCATTCAAAATCAGCAAGGTAATCGAATTATTTCCCATGTCGTCTTTCTCTGGCTGTGAGGCTATTGATATAGAAGCGTTAACGTTAATCATAGACAGTAAATGCGTAGGTAGAAATCAGAAGCATCGGTGAATGTTAACCGCGGGAAGATTGGGAGAGAGAAAAAGAAAAGCCAGCTCAAGGGAGATTGAGCTGGCCAAGGAGGTGGTTCCTAGTAGTATTACTACGCTTATTTTCGTTCTCTATTTTCTCAGCGATGCAATAGTAACCACAAGATCGACGAATTGATGTGATCTGTTTCTAATATTTGTTAATCGCCAGGCGCTTTGCAACGATCTCTCTGAGAAGGGAGCGTACAGGCGCCAGGCTAGGGCTCTCGTTTATTTGGCATTAGGATTGCGTGTGGTCGTCGTGCCCGGTAGGTTGCGTAGCAGTAACGCGTAATCCAGCGAGACATCCTCTGGTACAGGCAAATAGACGATATGGCCGTTGCCCGGCGCCACATCGGCAGGTTGACCTTTGGCATTCTCCATAGCGTCGATGATGAATTGGATATTGCCGTTGGGCGTCATCATCTCCACGCTATCGCCGCAGGAAAACTTGTTCTTCACCGCTACTTCAGCCAACCCGTTGCGGCGAATACCGGTAAATTCCCCGACAAATTGCTGGCGATCGGAAACGGAATAGCCGTAGTCGTAATTTTGGTAATCTTCATGCACGTGGCGGCGTAGAAAACCTTCGGTATAACCACGGTGTGCCAATCCCTCCAGCGTTGCCAATAATGTTGGATCGAAGGGTTTACCCGCGACAGCATCGTCAATAGCGCGGCGGTATACCTGCGCAGTGCGGGCGCAATAATAAAATGATTTTGTCCGACCTTCGATTTTCAGCGAATGCACCTGCATTTTTGTCAGGCGCTCAACATGTTGGATCGCCCGTAAATCCCGGGAATTCATGATATAAGTGCCATGTTCGTCTTCAAAGGCACTCATATACTCGCCGGGGCGCATACTTTCTTCCAACATAAACACTTTGTCGGTTGGCTGTCCGATACCCAGCGTGGGTTCGACGTTTTTCACCGCGATAGGCTCATGCTGATGGACGATATTCCCGACCTCATCCTCTTTTCCTTCCTGCACCTTATATTCCCAGCGACAGGCGTTGGTACAGGTGCCTTGATTGGGATCGCGTTTATTGATATAGCCAGACAGTAGGCAGCGACCGGAGTAGGCCATGCACAATGCGCCGTGAACGAAGATCTCCAATTCCATATCCGGCACGTTTTGACGAATTTCCTCAATCTCCTCCAGTGACAGTTCGCGGGACAAAATCACCCGCGTTAACCCCATCTGCTGCCAAAATTTCACCGTTGCCCAATTGACCGCGTTGGCCTGAACGGAAAGGTGAATCGCCATCTGCGGAAAGTTTTCTCGTACCAGCATGATCAAACCCGGATCGGACATGATCAGGGCATCCGGCCCCATGTCAACGACGGGTTGCAGATCGCGCAGAAAGGTTTTCAGTTTGGCATTGTGCGGCGCGATATTAACGACAACGTAGAATTTCTTACCGAGTTCATGTGCCTCATTGATGGCCTGCGCCAACGTTTGATGATTGAATTCGTTATTGCGCACGCGCAGGCTGTAGCGGGGTTGGCCGGCATAAATCGCGTCAGCGCCATAGGCAAAGGCATAACGCATATTTTTCAGCGTACCGGCCGGAGAAAGCAGTTCCGGTTTAAACATGGTATCTCTCAATTCTGATGACAAGTCAGGCTGCGCCCTCGTGGGCGCAGTAATGGCGGAGGATTCTAGCGCTAATAGCGGAAAATTGCAGTAAACGGCAAACGGAAAATAGGCCCATGTTTACCGTTACTCAAAGCAGCCTGCCGTTATAGCAGGACGATGGGGTGACATTAGCGTGTGGCGACACGGGAGGGGCCAAACCGTTCACGGTTATGTGGTTGATATAAATCGACACGTGGCCCCATCGGCACGATTTGTGTTGGATTCAGCCAGGCAATACCGTAATAACCCGCTTTAATATGGTCGATATTAACGGTCTCCGCGCACGCAGGTAATTTGACAGATTCGGGTAGTCGGCGATGCGCTGTAGATTGCATTTGAACGCGCCATGGTAAGCCACGTCAAAACGCACCAGCGTGACAAACAGACGCCAGTCGGCTTCGGTCAGCGTGTCGCCGAGCATAAAGCGATGAGTGTCCAGATGGTCGTCCAATTGATCGAGCGTGGCGAAAAGCGCAGTAACAGCATCGTTATAATGTTCCTGCGTTTTGGCAAAACCGGTTTTGTACACGCCATTATTCACATTGTGGTAGACGATGTCGTTCCAACGATCGATTTCACTGTGCAATGCAGAAGGATAAAAATCGAGATAGTTGCCCGTCAGGTCGTTAAATTCGCTGTTTAGCAGGCGAATGATGTCTGCCGATTCATTATTTACGATGCGCCCTTCTATACGGTCCCACAGCACGGGCACGGAAACCTTTCCGGTATAGTTGGGTACGGTAGCGGTGTATAACTGGTGCAAATAACGAATAGCCCCGACATGCTTACCCGCCTCTTGGGGGGTATCAAACTCCCAGCCGTTATTAGCAATACGGGGATTAGCGACTGAAAGTGAAACGATGTCCTCCAACCCTTTAAGCTTGCGGAAGATCAGCGTGCGCGATGCCCACGGGCAGAGGTAAGAGACAAAAAGTTGGTAACGACCGGCCTCTGGCACTAACGACGTTTGCCGGAATTGCGTCTCCTCGCGGTAGAAGGCGCCGTTTTTGATTTCTTCCGCCGCAACATCGCCATTTACCCATTTGCCATTCACTAAGCCTGACATTGATTCACCCCTGTATCCGTTGTGCGACCGGCGCTAATACCCGCACGGTGCCATTTATTCATTTAGGTTTACAAAGATAACAGCCGCAGGGAAAGAAAAAATGACAAATTTTTCATTAAGTCAGACAGTATTTTTGACTGCGCTGAGGATAACGTTTCTGGCTCGGTCGGGGATCTTACCGTCCAGCTTCTTGACCATAATGGCTAAACCTCGTGGCAATGGGCGGCCTCCCAGCGATAACCGATACCATATACCGTACGGATAAACGACGTTGCTTCATCTAACGATTCCAGTTTGCGCCGCAGATTTTTGATATGGCTATCGATGGTACGATCGGTGACCACACGATAGTCATCGTAAAGTTTGTCCAACAGCGCCTCGCGAGAAAAGACCTTGCCTGGCTCGCTGGAGAGTGTTTTGAGCAGGCGAAACTCCGCTGGTGTCAGGTCGAGATTCTGCCCCAAATAGCTGGCCTGAAAAGCAGTTATATTAATCAATAACGCCGCATCGCTTTTCTCGCGGGCTTTCATACCGTCATTTTGCCAGCCGCAGCGGCGCAATAGCGTTCTGACACGCACGACTACCTCACGCGGGCTGAACGGTTTACAGATATAGTCGTCTGCGCCAATCTCTAGTCCCAATAGGCGGTCGATCTCTTCGCTGCGCGCGGTGACCATGATAATCGGCACATTAGAAAACTGGCGGATAGCACGACAGAGCGTCAGGCCATCGCAACCGGGCAGCATCAAATCCAGCAAAATAAGGGTGGGGGAGTGCTGTCGCGTCCATGCGACGACGTCATTGCCGTTGGACAGCCAGTGTGTGGCATAGTCAGCGGCCTGAAGATAATCCACCAGCAGTTGCCCCAATTTAGGCTCATCTTCGACGATCAGAATCGGTGGCGTCACGGCGAAATCGGATGCGGTTGTCATAGCTCAGTGTCGTTTCGTTTTCAGTTGTGCGCTTAACGCTTAATTAGATACGTGCAAAGGCAGCTCAAGGGTTAGCATCACGCCGCCCAATGGCGAATGTTCAGCATACAGCCGTCCGCTATGCGCCTCAACGATATTATTACAGATAGCCAGCCCCAGCCCAGAACCGCCGCTGGCGCGGTTTCGGGAGCCTTCCGCGCGATAAAAGCGCGCGAAAATTAGCGTGAGTTGCTCGTCGGTCACGCCGGGGGCGCTGTCCTGCCAGACGATGATCCAGCGTTTATTTCGTTCAAAGAGGGTAATAGCGAGTTGCCCCGGTTCATCGGTGTAGCGCAGGCTATTTTCTAGCAGATTATTAAATAATTGGCTTAAACGATCCGGATCGCCAAAGACGCAGGCCTGCTTGGGCAAATGCGTGGTAAGCGAAATTCGCTTCTTCTGAAAACGTTCATGGAACGCGGCAATTGCGATATGCAGAATATGCGTCACGTCCACAGACGTTTTCCGATAAGCCAACGCCCCGCGATCGGACAGTGTGAGCTGGTGCAGATCGTCCACCAGTTTGGTGAGTGTCGCGACCTCCGACTGAAGTGAATGTAGCGAATAGGCATCGGGCTTGCGCATGCCATCTTGCAAGGCTTCGAGCTCACCGCGCAGCACCGCTAACGGTGTGCGTAGCTCGTGGGAAACATCGGCCATAAATGCACGGCGAGACTGTTCGTTTTTTTCCAGCGTGCTGGCAAGCTGATTAAAATCCTGTGCCAGCCTGCCAAGTTCATCATGTGAGCTTGCCGCAACGCGAGTGCTGAAATCGCCTGACGCTAAACTGTGCATCCCCTTTACCAATCGCCTAACGGGCGCGAGCAATCCACGGGCGGTCAGCCAGGTGGCAATGATGGCAAGCAGCGTTGAGAGCGCCACAATCAACCAACTAGTGCGTTGTTGTTGGCGATCGAAGCTGATATCGGCATTGCGGGTCAGGCGTTCAACGGGCGAAGCGACAACCCAGCCGACCGTCTGGTTTTGTACCTGAATCGGCTGCCAGGTGGCTTCATCAGGCATGGGCGCGGGTGAACCAAACAACTTATGTTTATCGGTATCCAGCACCCAGAGGCGCACGCGCAATCCTTGCAGGCTGTTGTCGGTGTCGCCGTTTTGATCGAGCGTATGCAGCATTTTGAACACCAGGCGCTCATTGTTGCGTAGGAATGACCAGTCTCCGTGCTGCTGATATTGTTCTGCCAGCGCATCGCGAAGCTGCATGATGCGCTGTTCGTTGCCGTGCTTAATGTAATCGATAAAGCCGCGCTCGAAGCTGATTCGCACACCCCAGTGCATCGTAATCAGCACTAGCATACAGGTAGCGAAAATCGCGAGGAACAGTTTGGCGGTAATGCCGAATTTCATCATAACCTCACGATTGACGTGACAGCGTTGACTGCTTGATGGTGTCCTGCGGGACACGGTTAAAAATCAGTACAGGCAGGGCGATGATGACGATCATGCTAAGATAGGTGTAAATAAACACCCTGTGTGTTTCCCCAATTCCCGCCGCTACGTGCGGCTGGGAGAACATGCCGAGCAGGATCCCCGCAACACTGACGCCAAGGCTGGTGGATAATTGCATGGTCATCGACAGTAAGCTATTACCCCCGCTGGCAAGCCTGTCCGGTAGATCCTTCAGCGTCAGCGTGTTCATGGTGGAAAAGCGGATGGCGTTCACCGTGCCGAGGAAGAATAACACGATGGGGATCATCCAAACCCATTGCATGAGCGCGACCAGCGCAAACAACGCCGTCACCAGCGCCAGCAAGAGCGTCGAGACCATCAGCACGCGGCGGTAGCCGAATCGATTGACGACCTGCACCACAATACGTTTCATGCCCATACTGCCGAGCACCATCGGCACCATCATCAGCCCGGCATGGAAGGGAGAAAATCCCATCCCTAACTGTAAAAATAGCGGCGTCATAAATGGCAGCATACCGCTACCGATGCGAGCCAGAAGCCCGCCCGTCAGGCCGATGGAGAAGGTGGCGGTGTCGAATAGACGCAGGTTGAACAGCGCTTTCTCGTTACGACGTGCGTGCAGCCAATAGCTCAGTAATGCGATAAGCCCGGCGGTAATTAACGCAAAAATAGCGATCGGCGGAATACCGAGGCTGCGGTTACCGTCCAGCGCCAGCGTGAGTGTAGCCATGCCGACGGCGAGCCACAAGAAGCCGCTGATGTCAAAGCGTTGAGTGCGCATCGTGTAATTAGGCATCAGGAACCATGTGGCCAGTGCGCCGATAATGCCAACGGGAAGATTGATAAGGAAGATCCAGTGCCAACTGGCATATTCCACCAGAAAACCGCCGAGCGCAGGCCCGACAAGCGGGCCAATTTGGCCGGGCAGCGTCACGAAGGTCATCGCCGCCATATACTGATCGCGCGGGACGATTTTCATTACCGTCAGCCGCCCCACCGGCACCATCATCGCACCACCGACACCCTGAATCACGCGTGACGCCAGCAGTTCATTCAACGTATCCGAACGGGCGCACAGCAGCGATCCGAGTGTAAACAGCAGGATCGCGGTGAAAAAGATGTTCTTCACGCCGAGCCGATCCGCCAGCCAGCCGCTGGCGGGCAGCATCACCGCCACCGTCAGCACATAGGACACGATCACCGAGTGCATGTGCAGCGGACTTTCATTCAGACTCGCGGCCATAGAAGGCAGCGCGGTATTTACGATAGTAGTATCCAGCGTCTGCATAAAAAAGCCAAAGGCAACGATCCAAAGCTGCCAGCGGACGGAGGCGGAATTCATTGTTGTCGCCCCTGGCGTAAAAAATTGTACTGAGGCGTAAGCTGGCTCACGGGAGAGCGGCATGGACGCCACGAAAGCCAGTGCAGCGCCGGACAAAAACGTCGAGGCGTTTTTGAACAGCACTTGTGCTGGCCCGAAGGGCGAGTCCCATTGATGGGGCGAGTAAACGCGTCACTGGCGGCCCGTAAAGAGACGGCTTGCGGCGAAGGCACCGCGTAGCGGTACAATTTAGCGCCACAAGCCAGGGTTCCAAGGGCGACGGCAATTGAGCCGTCCTTGGTCGGGCGCGTTCGGGGCGCTACCAGAAAAATGGTGAAGCTTGAGCGCACGAAACCTCCCCCTGAAATAACATATTGATTATTATCACGACAGTGACAAATCCCGCTCCGGGGCTTTGCGCCGCATATTGCGTAGCTTGTCGAAAAACAGGTACACCACCGGGGTGGTGTACAACGTGAGAATCTGGCTCATTACTAGCCCGCCGACGATCGTGATACCGAGTGGTTGCCTCATTTCCGCGCCGTCTCCGCTGGTCAGCACCAGCGGCAAGGCGCCAAACAGCGCGGCTGAAGTGGTCATCATAATCGGGCGAAAACGCAGTAAACAGGCTTGAAAAATAGCTTCCTGCGCGTTTAGCTTGCCGCTACGCTGTGCTACTAGCGCGAAATCCACCATCATAATCGCATTCTTTTTCACGATCCCAATCAACAACATAATGCCAATCAGGGCGACCAAACTAAAGGGGGTGCCGAACAATTCTAATGCCAGCAACGCGCCGACACCCGCCGAGGGCAGGGTAGAAAGGATGGTCAGCGGATGCACGTAGCTTTCGTATAACACGCCCAGCACGATATAGACGGTGACTATCGCCGCCAGAATAAGCCACAGTTGTGAAGACTGCGACTGCTCAAACGCCTGCGCCGTGCCCGAGAATTGACCACGCACTACCGATGGCACGCCCAACGACGTCATGGTTCTTTCTATCGCCGCCGTCGCGCTGGAAAGATCGGTGCCTTCCGGCAGGTTGAAAGAGATGGTCGACGCGGCAGACAACCCCTGATGGTTCACCGACAGCGGTGCGTTGATGGGTTTCCAACTGGCAAAATAAGAGAGCGGGATGGGTTTGCCCTCACTATTAATCACGAACATCTTGTTCAGTGAACTGACGTCCTGCGTGTAGGCGTCATCGACTTCCATCACCACCTTATATTGGTTCAAGGGCTGATAAATCGTTGAGATCTGACGTTGCCCGAAGGCATTGTTAAGCAGGGCATTGACCGCAGAAACGCTGATGCCAAGCTGCGCCATCGTATCGCGGTTGTAGGTTAACGCCATTTCCGCGCCTTTGTCCTGCTGATCGGAATTGACATCGGCCAGTTCCGGTAGTTTGCTGAACGCGGCCCGAATCTTCGGTTCCCAGGTGCGTAGCGCACTTAGGTCATCGGATAACAACGTGTACTGATATCCCGCGTTCGCTTCCCTCCCGCCAACGCGAATATCCTGCACCGGCATTAAAAACAGGTTAGCGCCGGGTTCATTCGCCAGCTTGGCGCGCAGACGACTGACCACCTGCTGTGCCGACACATTGCGTTCGGACAGCGGTTTAAGCGAGATAAACATCATACCGCTGTTGGCACGCGATCCGCCGGTGAATCCGGTCACATTATCCACCGCGGGGTCACTGCCGACTGCGGTCATAAAGTTCTGGAGTTTCACCTTCATCGCGCGAAAGGAAATACTCTGATCGGCTTGGATAAACCCCATCAGCCTGCCGGTGTCCTGTTCCGGGAAGAAGGTCTTCGGGATGCTGATATACAGCCAGACGTTGAGCGCGATAGTTCCCAGCAGGAGCAGCAAAACCCAGCGTGCATGCTGGAGCACCCACTTCAACGAACGCCCATAGCCTTGTTGCAACGCCAGCAGTAAGCGATTAAAGCCACGGGTGCGTGGCTGGCTACGCTTGGGCGCCGCGCGCAGCAGTCGCGCGCATAGCATGGGCGTCAGCGTCAGCGAGATCAGCAGCGAAATCATGATCGCCACCGATAGCGTGACGGCAAATTCACGGAATAACCGTCCCACCAAGCCATCCATCAATAGCAGCGGGATAAACACAGCAACCAGCGACAGGCTCATGGACAAGACGGTGAAGCCCACTTCGCGCACGCCCTGCAGCGACGCCGCCATGGGCTTCATCCCCGCTTCTATATGGCGGGAGATATTCTCCAGCACCACAATGGCGTCATCCACCACGAACCCGGTGGCAATGGTGAGCGCCATCAGCGACAGGTTGTTCAGGCTGAAACCGCACAGATACATCGCGGCGAAAGTACCAATCAGCGAAACCGGCACCGCCAGCGCAGGAATGGCAGTGGCGCGCCCGGATCGCAGGAAGAGAAAGACCACCAGAATCACCAAGGCAACGGCGATAACCAGGGATTGCTCCACTTCCGCCAGCGAAGCGCGAATGGTGGGCGAACGATCCTGCGCGATATCCAGTTGTATCGCGGCAGGCAGGCTGGCGCGCAGTTCCGGCATCGCCGCGCGAATGCTGTCTACCGTAGTAATAATATTGGCATCCGGCGCACGGCGTATCATGACCAGAATCGCGGGTTTGCCATTCGCCATACCGGCATTGCGGGCGTTCTGTACCGCATCTTCCACGGTCGCGACATCCCCCAGCCGGACGGCAGCGCCGTCGCGGTAGTGGATAATCAGCGGCGTGTAGGCAGCGGCGGTCTTGAGCTCATCATTGGTCTGGATCTGCCAGCTTTTCTGGCTATTTGCCACATAACCAAGCGGCTGGCGCACGTTCGCCTGCGCAATCGCCTGCCGTACCTCATCCAGAGAAATGCCCTGATTAAAGAGCGCGACCGGATTGAGTGCGACGCGCACGGCGGGTAGCGAACTCCCGCCAATAGACACATCGCCGACGCCATCCATCTGCGAAATCTTCTGTGCAAGCCGGGTAGAGGCGAAATCGTATAGCTGGCCTTGACTGTAGGTGTCCGACGTCAGCGTCAGGATCATAATGGGCGCATCGGACGGGTTAACTTTGCGGTAGGTAGGGCGCCCAGGTATTCCCGACGGCAGCAGATTTTGCGCTGCGTTGATTGCCGCTTGCACATCACGCGCCGCACCGTTGATCTCCCGGTCGAGATTAAATACCAGAATGACGCGCGTGCTGCCGAGTGAGCTGGTTGACGTCATTTCGCTCACGCCTGCGATCCTGCCGAGGGCGCGCTCCAGCGGCGTGGCGACGGCCGAGGCCATCGTTTCCGGCGAAGCGCCGGGCAGCGACGCGCTGACGACGATCACCGGAAAATCCACCTGCGGCAGCGGGGACACTGGCAACAGGCGGAAGCCCAATAGACCACAGAGTGCGATGGCTAACGTTAGCAGCAGGGTGGCCACCGGGCGATGGATAAACAGGGCGAAGAATTTCACTCGGCTTCTTCCTTCTGACGCGATGCGGGACGTAAGCGTAGCGCTAAACGGTCAAATAGCAGATAAATCACCGGTGTGGTAAACAGCGTCAGGATTTGGCTCATGATTAGCCCGCCAACCATACACACGCCCAGCGGTTGGCGCAGTTCCGCACCGACGCCAGTGCTTAACATCAGCGGCAGTGCGCTGAGCAGTGCCGCCATGGTCGTCATCAATATTGGGCGGAAACGCAATAGACACGCCTGATAAATGGCGTCATAAGGCGTCATTCCCTGTTCTCGTTCGGCCGCCAGCGCAAAGTCGATCATCATAATGGCGTTTTTCTTCACGATACCGATGAGCAAAATGATGCCGATAATAGCGATGACATCCAACTCGTTGCCCGCCATCATCAACGCCAGCAGTGCGCCGACGCCCGCCGTGGGTAACGTAGATAAAATCGTAATCGGATGAATAAAGCTTTCATACAATACGCCGAGCACGATGTACATGGCGACAATCGCCGCCACGATGAGCCATACGGTGCTGCTTAGCGCCGACTGGAACGCCAATGTGCTGCCTTGAAAACGGGTAGTGATATCCGCTGGCAGATCCATTCGCTGCTCCGCCTGCGTGATGGCCTCGACCGCTTCACCCAGCGCATAACCGTTGGCGACGTTGAAGGAGATGATCGTCGATGGGAACTGGTCAATGTGGTTGATCGTTAGCGGTCCGCGGCGCTCTTCAATGGTGGCGATAGTGCTGAGCGGAATGGTGCCGCCGTCGCTGCTGATGAGGCGCACGTCGTTCAGCGCATCCAGGCCGGTATTGTGGGTCGTGTCCTGTTGTAACACTACACGGTACTGGCTGGCTTGCGTATAAATCGTGGACACCAATCGCTGACCAAAGGCGTTATATAGCGCGTTATCAACCTGAGACATCGTGATGCCCAGACGGCTGGCGTTATCGCGGTTTACATTGATATAGGCAACTGCCGCGCCGTCCTGCCAGTCGCTACTGTCATCCTGTAATTGCGGTAGCGTTTTCAGCTCGGTGATTAACTTCGGCACCCAGAGACTGAGTTCATCCAGCGACATCGCTTGCAAGGTAAACTGGTACTGCGTGCGGCTGATCTGCGTGTCGATTGTGAGATCTTGCACCGGTTGCAGATATAGCTGAATGCCGGGAAGCTGCGCGGTTTCTTGTTGCAGACGACGGATGATCTCTGGAATGCGTTCGCTGCGCTCACTGAGCGGTTTCAGATTGATTTGCAGCCTGCCACTGTTTAATGCGGCATTGGTGCCATCGACGCCAATAAATGAGGAAATACTCTCCACCGCCGGATCTTTCAGGATAATCGATGTGACCTGCTGCTGACGCTCAGCCATATTACTGAACGAGACGGTTTGCGGCGCTTGCACGGTGCCCTGAATGATGCCGTTATCCTGTATCGGGAAGAAGCCTTTTGGGATCCAGATATAAAGGAGGATCGTCAGCACCAGCGTGCCGAGCGCGACGCTTAGCGTCAGCCACGGGTGATTCAATACCTTTCTTAGCCAGACGCCGTAGCCCTCAACCAGACGCGTGAAAACGCGTTCGCTGGCGCGGCTGAAACGGTTCTGTTTGCGCAGCGACTGATGGCTTAGCATGCGAGCGCACATCATTGGCGTCAACGTAAGCGAGACGACGGCGGAAATCAGGATAGAGACAGCCAGCGTGACGGCAAATTCGCGAAACAGACGCCCGACGATATCGCCCATGAACAGCAGCGGGATCAGCACCGCGATGAGAGAGAAGGTTAACGAGATGATCGTGAAACCGATCTCTCCTGCGCCTTTTAACGCCGCGTTAAGCGGTTTTTCCCCTTTTTCGATATAGCGGGCGATATTTTCAATCACCACAATAGCATCGTCCACCACGAAACCGGTGGCGATCGTGAGCGCCATTAGCGTCAGATTATTGATGGAGAAACCGAGCAAATACATGGCGGCAAAGGTGCCGATAAGCGACAGCGGCACGGCAATGCTGGGGATCAGCGTCGCGGCGGCATTACGCAAGAACAGGTAAATTACCATCACGACCAGCGCAATCGCTAAGAGTAGCTCGAACTGAACGTCTTTCACCGAGGCACGAATACTGGTGGTGCGATCGGTCAGTGTAGTAACGTCGACAGAGTTTGGCAGGCTAGCCTTCAACGCGGGCAACATCGCATTAATGCTGTCAGTCGTTGTGATGACATTCGCTCCCGGCTGGCGCTGGACGTTGATAATGATGGCTTGCTGCCGATTAGCCCAGGCGCCAAGTAGGCTATTTTCGGCGGCCCGCTCAATCGTTGCCACATCCTGAAGCCGTACCGGCGCGCCGTTCTTCCACGCGACAATCAGCTTGCGGTAATCGTCAACGGACTTCATTTGATCGTTGGCGGAAAGCGTCACCGAACGCGTAGGGCCGTCCAGGCTGCCTTTGGCGGAATTCACGTTGGCGGCGGTAATTGCGTTACGGATCGTTTCGCTGGTCAGACCGTAAGCCGCCAACGCCGGGGCGTTCAACCTGACGCGCACGGCCGGACGTTGGCCACCGGCTAACGATACCAGCCCGACGCCCGCCACCTGCGAGATTTTTTGGGCGATGCGGTTGTCTACAATGTCTTGCACCTGCGTCATCGACATCGCGCTGGAGGTGACGGCCAGCGTCATAATCGGGGGATCGGCCGGGTTCACTTTGCTATAAGTCGGCGGATAAGGTAGATCGTTAGGCAACAGATTGCTTGCCGCGTTGATGGCGGCCTGCACATCCTGTTCGGCGACATCCAGCGATAGCGCGAGTTGGAACTGGAGCGTAATCACAGAGGCACCGCCTGAACTCTGCGTCGACATCTGTTTTAGCCCCGACATCTGGCCGAACTGCCGTTCCAGCGGCGCGGTGATCGCCGAGGTCACGACGTCGGGGCTGGCGCCGGGATAGAGAGTAATGACCTGAATCGTCGGGTAATCGACCTCAGGTAGCGCCGAAACCGGTAGCGCCCGATAGCCGATAATACCCGCCAGCAGAATAGCGATCATCAACAGCGTGGTAGCGACCGGGCGCAAAATAAATAGGCGTGATGGCCCGCCGCCGTGAGTTGGAACCGTGTCCTGCATCAGCGCGGTTCTCCGGTGGTCACAGGCGTTTTCTCCGTTGACGCCGAGGGCACAATTTCCACCGCCGCGCCTTCAGTCAGACGATCGATTCCGTCGGTCACGACCTGTACGCCGGCATCAAGTCCAGCGGTAATGACGACCCATTGCCCATATTGAATACCTGTGGTCACCTGGCGTTTACTTACCTCATTCTTATCATTCACTATCCAGACGAAGCGGCCCTCGTTACCCATTTGCACGGCGGCCGATGGCGCGACGACGGCATGAGTTAAGGTATCGACCTTCATGCGGATATTCACGAATTGATTGGGGAATAGGGCATCGTCCAGATTGTCAAAACGAGCCTTGAGCTTGATGGTGCCAGTAGCGGGGTCGATCTGGTTATCCATACTTAGCAGGATGCCCTGCGAAAGCTTCTTTTGATTGGCGCGATCCCAGGCTTCCACCACGGGCGGCTGGCCTGATTTTTGCGCCTGTAAAATCGTGGAGATGTTCGCTTCCGGGACGGTAAAGACGACATCGATAGGATGGATCTGCGTAATCACGACAATGCCATTGGCATCGCCGCTGGTAATGTAATTTCCGACGTCGACTAGCTTTAAGCCTATCCGCCCCCCGATAGGTGCGGTGATTTTGCTATAATCCAACTGGAGTTGCGCACTGGCGACAGCGCCTTCATCGGCTTTTACTGTGCCTTCCGCCTGCCGAACGGCGGCAATTTGTGCATCTAATTCCTGACGTGAGATCAGATTGGTCTTCACCAGTTGTTGATAACGCGCTAAGTCCTGTCGGGCGTTCGCCAACACCGCGCGATCTTTGGCTAATTGCCCCTGAGCCTGCGTTAACTCAACCTGAAAAGGCCGTGGATCGATTTCCGCCAGCAGATCGCCAGCCTTCACCTGTTGCCCTTCCTGGAAGTGTAACGCCATCAGTTGCCCATTGACGCGACTGCGCAGCGTCACGGTATTGGCCGCTGTAACTGTGCCTAAACCGGAAAGATAATACGGTACCGAGGCAGATTGCGTCAGCGCCGCCTGTACCGGCGCCAGCATGCGCATCGTGGCGCGACGGCCGCCGCCGCTGTTTACCGCATGGGATGCGCTAGCGGTATGTTCTCCCGATCCGGACACCGCGGGCGATGTCTGGGCAAGGTAGCGCCAGATCAGTACGCTAATGGCGATAACGGCGGCGAGTATCAGCAGAACTCGGATACGTTTGGCATTCATAATGATGGATTACTCTCTCCAGGTGGCGCGGTCAGTACGGCGTTCCCGTGATACGTTGACCAATATGGGCTAAGCGGTATCAGCGTCGGCGGTAGTATCTGGCAGGTGATTGACCAGTGACCTTATTTTACTAGTTTAAACAGCGGGTGCCGGACAAAAATGAAGGAAATATGAAAGATATGTCAGGGATTGTAGGGAAAACGTCCGGCGGCGTGAGGCTGGCGGATTGTTTTTGTCGGTCGAATGATTATAGATGAATTATTGTAAGCAGATTTTATAAACAGATTTTATAAACAGATTGTTATAAGCGGATTTTTATAAGCCAATTGTTATGAGAAAACTGTTATAAGCGAAAAATCTGTCGCTTCCGCACAGAAAGTGGTGTTGCCATGCGGAGGTTACAGTAGTGTGTATTTTGTAAGGTGTTTTCTGCATGATGCAAAAGGAGAGTGATTATGGTCGTAGTCAATGCTACACGAGAGTTGGGGCGCTCAGGGATCGCCGTTCCGCCGCTGTCGTTCGGCGGCAATGTGTTTGGTTGGACAGTCGATGCGTCAACATCCTTCAGCCTGTTGGATGCGCTGGTTGCCCATCGGCTCAATTTCATTGATACCGCGGATGTTTATTCGCGCTGGGCGCCAGGCAATCAGGGCGGTGAATCAGAAACGATCATCGGTAACTGGCTGAAAAAAAGTGGCCAACGCGACAAGGTTATTCTTGCCACTAAAGTCGGAATGGATCTTGGTGAGGGCAAGAAAGGATTGTCTCCCCGCTATATTCGTCAGGCAGTCGAGGCGTCATTAACGCGCTTGCAAACCGATTACATTGATCTCTATCAGGCACACACTGACGACCAAGAAACCCCGCTGGAAGAGACGCTGTCTGCATTTGATGCGCTGATTAAAGAGGGAAAAGTACGCGCAATTGGGGCGTCTAACTACAGTGCGTCGCGTTTGGCCGCCGCATTGGATATCAGTAAAACCAATCATCTGGCGCGTTATGAAACGCTGCAACCAGAATACAATCTCTACGATCGACAGGGCTATGAAGCCGAGTTGGAACCGTTAGCGCGGGAACATGGGCTCGGCGTCATCAGCTATTACTCGCTGGCAAGCGGATTCCTGTCAGGAAAATATCGCCAGCCGGAGGACGCGTCGAAAAGCGCCCGTGGACCGGATGTCGTGGAGAAATACCTCAACGAGCGTGGCCGCACGATCCTGGAAGCGCTGGATAGCGTGGCGAATGCGCACCAGACCTCGCCGTCGCAGGTCGCGCTGGCCTGGTTGATCGCGCGTCCGGGTATCACTGCCCCGATTGCTAGCGCGACATCGCTGGAACAGGTCGCGGAACTCGCGAGCGCCACGCAACTGGTTCTGACGGCAGACGATATTGCGTTGTTGAACCGCGCGAGTCGTTATTAGGACATGGCTGGCTTCGGCACACTTTTATATTATATGCGGGTGTAGAAATTACATGCGGATGTGGAAATGGTTTCGTGCGCCACAAATGTCGTGACTTATGATGACCTTGTTGTTATCCGGCATAATTTCCGCCAAAAGCCTAGGGGTCACGGGGCGAGCGGCGTTTGCGCCGCCCCGTGTCGGGCGCGTGCTACGAGGTAGCATGAAAATGACGGTATTATCGCGCACGAAACTGCTTCAATAGTGGCATAAAAATGCGACTAAGCAGGCCTAAAACCGCTACCGTGCTTCTGCGCCATCACCTTCAAACCAGGCGGCCAGATCGCGGCGCAGGTTATCAGACTGCGTGCCAAAGATCGCCTGCACCTGATGGCCGATAATAATCACGCCGATGGCACCAAGCTTTTGTAATTCTTCACTATTAACCAGTTGCAGGCTGTGAACTTCTACCCGTAAACGGGTAATGCAGGCGTCCAGACTGACAATATTTTCTTTGCCGCCAAAGGCATTGACCAATTGTTGCACGTTTTCTTTATCCAGCGGCGAAGCCGTTTCAATCTCGGTAATTTGTTTCCCTAACATCGACGCAAACAATTTCCGAAAATTGTGAATCTTGCCCATCGTAGTCACCTCTTCATTTATGTTTCAGCGTGCGTATGAGAGTGTCGTTTACATCGCAATCCTGCCAGGCAGACCACGATGAGGGTGTTTAGCCGGAACACCGATCATCATGGTCGCCCATGTGCTATGGCGCGTGCGACAGCGCGAAATTGTTACCGCAACGCACGGCGTAGGATCCGACAGCCGTAGCCCGACAGCGCAAGCGATCCTGCAAGTGTCTCGCCAGTCGTCATCTCTTCGTAGACGTCTGGCAACGTGACCTGCTGCGGCGTTGCCGTGTAGTTCTGTACGAAGATAAATTCACTTTCCCCGTCATCGCGACGATGTGCGACAACACCATAAGGCAGGTGGGTCGGCAACGCACGCGGCAGGTTCAGCGTTTGTATCAGCGTAGTGAAGAAATCCCGCTGAAAAGCGAGGTCGTTACGCGATGCGATATAGTAAGCCTGACCTTTACCGTAATCATTCACCGTTACCGCCGGTTGCCCGGCATAAAAATCGCTGTCGTAGGTTGCCAGCGCCCGCGCGCCCTCAAGGTGAATCAGTTCGCACAGATGGGTGACCCGATACGGGCCTGCCAACTGGTGCTCGTTACCCTCCAGACCGCTGATGCTGTTGCTTTCATGATCGTACAGCGCGTCAATTTCTTCCGCCCAAATCCCCATAATTGGCCGCAGCGGCCCCGGGAAGCCATTGAGGTGGCACAGATCGGTTTCATTAACGACGCCAGACCAATAGGTGGTTACGAAGCGCCCACCCTGCTTGACGAAGGCATCGACACGTTCGCCGAAACCGTCACGCACCATATAAAGCATTGGCGCGATCACCAGTTGGTAGCCGCTGAGATCGACATCGGCGTTAATGATGTCCACCGCCACGCCCTGTTCCCAGAAGGTACGATAATGTTCGTTGACGGTTTTTTCGTAGAAAAGTCCGGCGTTGCGCGGCCCCTGAGCGTTATCCATCGCCCAACGACTTTCCCAATCGAAAATGATGGCGACCTTGGCCTCAACACGCGTGCCCGTAACCGGGGCCAACTGGCTAAGTATATTGCCCAATGCCTGCACTTCACGTCCGACGCGGGTATCAATATGTCCAACGTGATCGACCACGGCACCGTGGAATTTTTCGACGGAACCGCGACTCTTACGCCACTGGAAATATTGTACTGAATCTGAACCGTGCGCGACGGCCTGAAGCGAGGACAGAATGTGCATGCCCGGTTTTTTCAGCTTACTGATGGGCTGCCAATTGGTCAGGCTGGGCGTGGATTCCATCAGGTAGAATGGCTTCCCGCCTTTTAGCGTACGCATCAGGTCGTGATACATTGCGGTGTAGGCTGCCAGCGCGCAGTCATCTTCCGCATTATGCCACTGTGGGTAGCTGTCCCAGGAGATAAAGTCGATAACCTTTGCCAACTGCCAATAGTCGTAATCATAGAAGTATTCCATGAAGTTTGTCGTCGTCGGCAGGGACGGGTTTTCGGCTTTGAGCGGCGCGATTTCGGCGGCGCAGAAATCACAGACCTGTGAGGTATTAAAACGTTTCCAGTCCAGATTCAAACCATGAATAGAAACTTCTCCGATCGGTGAAGGCGGTTCTAGTTGCGACCAATCGGTGTAGGTGTGGCTCCAGAACGTGCTCCACCACGCCTTATTTAGCGCATCTATGGTGCCATAGCGCGCCTTCAACCAGTGGCGGAAAGTATTGCGGCAAGTCTCACAGTGGCACTCGCCGCTGTACTCATTAGAGATATGCCAGCCGATGACCGCCGGATGATGCGAATAGCGTTTTGCCAACCGGGTGTTGATCTGTTTGACTTTCTCGCGATAGTTCGGCGAACTCAGGCAGTGATTGTGACGACCGCCGTGCAGCGCCCGCACCCGATCGCTGCCTACGCGCAAAACATCGGGATATTTCTGCGAAAGCCAGGCCGGGCGTGCGCCGCTGGGCGTGGCCAGAAAGACGAAAATCCCGTTGGCGTACAGCGTGTCGAGAATGCTGTCCAGCCAGCCGAATTCGTAACGGCCTTCTTCTGGTTCAAGGCCGGACCAACTGAAAATGCCGACAGACATGACGTTGCACTGGGTTTGTTTCATCATTTCGATGTCTTTTTCCAGGACGTCAGGATTGTCCAGCCATTGGTCAGGGTTATAGTCAGCGCCATGCAGCAACACCGGCACTTTGCTGCTTAACGGGGGAAATTTGAACATCGTTTTCTCCTAACGGGTGGTCAACGTGTTGAATTCGGTTTACGGCTTAAACGCTTTGATAGAAGGCAGTACGTGGCCTTGACAGTCGAACAGCGCCTGATTTTCCCGCGCGTTGCCTTCCTTCCATTCGTCTTTGTTGTATTTCATGCCGGCTTTCGTCGCCCAGGTTGCGCCGGGCGTCGGTAGCCAGATAGGTTCCCAATAGAAGATACCTTTGCCACGATGATTCGGAACATTAAGGACGCTCTGCATCAGGTCGTGCAGGTAATCAGCCTGACCCTGAACGGAAGCCGGATAGCCGCCTGCGTCCAGCTCTTTTTGCTGGAAGCTGTTTTCCGTGTTATCGCAGTTTTCCAGCGTATAGGCATACGCGGCCTCGACCACGATAATGTCTTTGTTGTAGCGTTTGGTAACGTCGTTCATGTTGTATTGCAATGCGCTGATGGGGCCATTCCAATAGGTATAAAATGACGCGCCGATGACATCGAACGGAACCTGGCGTTTGACGATTTCATCGAACCACCAGATAAAGGTGTCGTTTTTGGTGCCTTCCGCCAGATGCAGCATGATCTTGACATTATCCGATCCCGGAACATCCTTAACGCCTTGAATACCGGCTTTTAGCAGTGCCGCAAGACGATCGAACTCACCGCCGCCCTGGCCCCAGCTTTTCCCTTCCGGCCATAACATGCCGCCGTTCAACTCGTTACCAATCTGCACCATATCCGGCATGATGCCCGCTTTTTGGAATGCGCTAATGACCGTTTTCGTATAGTCATGCACGGCCGCGGTGAGTTGCGCCATGCTCATACCTTCCCAGGCTTTAGGCTTGGTCTGGTGCGCGGGATCGGTCCAGAAATCGCTGTAGTGGAAATCCAGTAAGACTTTCATCCCGTTGGCTTTAGCACGTTTTGCCAGAGCCAGTGTGGTAGCCAAATCGTTGTTACCGCCGCCGTAAGGGTTGCCCGCCGCATCTTTCGGATCGTTCCAGATGCGCAGTCGGATGTAGTTAATTCCGTTCTCTTTGAGAATCAGCATGGCGTCTTTCTGTTTGCCATGTTCGTCATAAAATTTACCGCCGTGCTTCTCCACCTCGTTCAGCATGGAGACATCCGCGCCTTTAATAAAATCGGCCGGGACATTGGCTAACGTTTTGATCGTTACCTGTTCTGCGGCGTACACGGTTGGCGGCAGAGCGGCGGAAAGTAAACCCGTGGCGACCATGGCGGCCATCAATATGCGTTTTTTCATTTTCATTTTTATTCCCGGAGTAGGCACAGATGTTGAATGATTACCCTTTGGTTCCGCCTGATGTCAGGCCGGAAACAAAGTACTTTTGCAATGAAAGATAAAGAATGGCGATCGGCACGGCGATCAGCACGGCGCCGGCGGCGTACGTGGTGTAGCTGGCACCCATTTTTTGGGCGACCAAATTGTAAAGCCCGATGGGGAGCGTGTACTGATCCGGCGTGCGCAGGATGGTGCTGGAGAGAATGAAGTCGCCCAGCGGGCCGGTAAATGAAAACAAAGCCACCACGGCGATGATTGGCTTGGACAGCGGCATAATAATCTCAATAAAGATGCGAAAGTTACCCGCGCCGTCCATGCGTGCGGATTCATCCAGATCTTTAGGAATAGCATCCAGATAGCCTTTCATCAGATAGGTGTTCATCGGGATCATGCCGCCGACATAGACCAGTACCAGTGCGATATGGCTGTTCACCAATCCCAGCATCTGCGCGAGCACAAAAATAGCGATCAGCGCGGAGAACTGCGGGATCATTTGCAACAGCAGGAACAGCATCAGGCCATTCTGACGACCGCGAAAGCGGAAGCGCGAGAAGGAATAGGCGGTAAAGCTGACGCTGATCAGTGTCAGGATCATGGTCAGAAAGCTGATTTTCATCGAATTCCAGTACCAGGCGGCATAGTTGATCTGGCCGTTAAACAGCTCTTGGTAATGAATAAACGAGAAATTATCCGGGATGATCGAGGTATTGAGCAGGCTACTGCCAGGATTCAATGACGCGCCCACCGTCCAGATTAGCGGATAAATAATAATGACGGCTACCACCATGAGCAGCAGGTAGGTCAGGCCGAGTTTGATAAAATTCTGACGTTTAATACTGTGTTTTTTCATCTGCGCACTTTCCTACGCCATGTTGTCTTGTTTGAAGGAATTGGTTGTGCGGAACTGCCACAGCGCGATCCCCACGACAAAAATCGACAGCAGAATGGTGATGCTGGCTGCGATCGCATATTGGGAAGATGACATCGTCAGCTTATAAATCCAGGACACCAGGATATCCGTCCCGCCCGCGTTGGAACCGATGACCGCTGGCCCACCGTTGTTGAACAGATAAATGATATTGAAATTATTAAAATTGAACGTGTATTGCGTGATGATGATTGGCGCAATGGAGTAGAGCACCAGCGGCAGCGTAATGGTTTTCAACTTATGCCAACTACTGGCGCCATCTATCGTCGCCGCTTCGTACAAATCATCAGGAATGGCTTGCAGTACGCCCGTGGTCATGGCGAACACAAACGGGAAGCCTAACCAGGTTTGCATCAGAATCAGCGCGGTCTTGGTCCAGAACGGATCGGTCATCCAGGCTTTAGGCTCAATGCCTAGTGCAGCCAAAATACCGTTATTGATCACGCCAAATGTTTCGTTAAACATACCGGCGAACACCAGTATGGTCACAAAACCCGGTACGGCCCACGGCAAGATCAGGATGGTGCGGATCAAGGCTTTGAAGCGCAGCCCTTTTTGGTTCACCAGAATCGCCAGCAGGATGCCAACGGCACACTGTAGCGTGGTCGCAATCAGCGTCCAGATGACCGTCCATTGCAGTACGTCGAAGAACGTTGAACGCCAGAGATCGAGCCGGAAGATGTTGATAAAGTTCTTCATTCCGACCCAATCGACCAGCTTGGCAGGTGGCGTGTGATAGAGGTCGTAATTGGTGAATGCGATGGAAAAACCAAAAATAATCGGGAAAACCACAACAAATACCAACAGGATGAAACCCGGCGTGATCATCAGATAGGGGAAGCCTTCGCTCAGCAAAATCTGATATTGCTTCTTCACGCTATTCAGCGGCAGGCCCTTATCGCGTCGGCCGCCACACACGTAAGCGTCGCGCAGGCTGCAATAGTAAACGCCGATACCAAAGGCGGCGACGATCAGGCTAATGATGCCCTTTGCCAGCAAAAAAATGGAATGATCGCGAGGGAGTTCGGTACCCAGCGTAATCAGCCCCCACGCGCCGTGCCGGAGGAAATCATGGAATATGCTGATAAAGCAAACCATGACGATAAAGAAAAACGCGCCTTTGACGAACTGACGATTATAAACCTGCCCAAGCCCGGGAACGAGCGCCAGCAATAACGCGGTTCTGGCGTGGCGACGTTCTCTTTCTTGTGGCGCAAGGCCGCTGGCGTTGACGGTCACATTTACCTCCATTTGCTTAAAAACATGGATTCCCCGCGCCCAACGAAATTGGGATTACACAAGGGGAACCATGTTGACCCACGTTGCGGTGGTTTACTGGTTACTGTGGTTGGCTTCGATCTGCATTTTGATAATCTTTACGGCGGATTCCAGAGCCGCTTTGGTATCTTGCTTGCCGGTTACACTGAGTTGCAACGCACTATTCGCGGGCGTCCACACTTCCTGCATTTCCGGTACGCTAGGCATCGGAACGGCGTAGCCTGCCTGGATCGCAACAGCGCGGGCTTTTTCATCGTCCTTAATCAGGGGATCGTTCGTCAGCGCGGTGATGGGCGGAATTTCACCCGTCAATTTGAAGCGAGTTTTGACGTATTCTGGCTGATTGATGAATTCAATGAATTTCTGCGCCAACGCTTTATTTTTGGAGTAAGTGGAAATGCTATAGCCTTTCACACCCAGCAACGAGCGAGGGTGTTCGCCGTTTGGCAGCAGTGGCAATGGCGCCACGCCATAGTTAACGCCCGCGTTTTGGTAGGGTTGGAACGCCCATGGCCCGGTAATCACCGCGGCGGCCTTTTTCTCGGTAAACAGGGAATCGATCGCGTTCGCGCCGTTGTCACCGACGATACCCGGCGGGAATAGCCCCTCGGTATAGAATTTTTTGATGTAGTTCACGGCATCGATGGTGGCTTGCTTGTTCAAACCGATATCATTGACATTCGCCGACCCATCGCTGTTCTGACCAAAAATGTAGCCGCCCATCCCGGCGATGACGCCATAGGCATAGTAAATCTCATCAAATTTCGCCAGCAGCCCGTAGCGCCCTTCAGCTCGTTGCTGTTTGGACAGGGTGAACAAATCGTCGAATTTTTCCGGCGGTTGCGGCATCAGGTCCTTGTTGTAGACCAACACCATGGTTTCAACCGCTTTGGGCACGCCATACAACTTACCGTTGTAGGTCAGCGCATCCAGTGAGGGTTTGGTAAAGCTTGACTGAAATGCAGGATCAAGTTTCAGTTCGCTGATCAGGCCTTGGACAACCGCGGTACCTACCTGATCGTTTGGCATGACAATCACATCCGGGCCGATACCCGCCGGCCCGTCCAGACGGAGTTTTTCAATTTGCTGCGCGTAAGGGGTTTCCAGCACTTTGATTTTGACATTGTTCTGCTGTTCGAAGGCTTTTATGGCTTCGGCGACGCCGTCGGACTTTTTGATATCTTCCCATACCAGAAGCTCGTTATCGGCGGCCAGCACGGATTTGCTGAGTACGCCGCTGATACCCAGTGAAATCATAATGACGGTAGTCAGTGTTTTCATTTTCATCATTCGTCCTCAAAAGCCCTGGTGGGCCCATCATGGTAAGAAAGCGTGGTGTACTGTTCTCTTTTGCTATTTTCGCTGCCGCAGCGCAGTGTTGTCGTCGCGCTATATCCGCATGGCGGCGCAATAGGAAATGAGGTCTTAGCCTGTACACATTTTCTGGTTTTCATCTCTGTGCAGCGATTGACGCTTTATCGCGCATTTTTTGCCGTGTAGGGTAACGGTTACACCCGTTGGGATTACATTAAGCAGAGTGCGCCACGTCTGCCAGTGAAACATGTAAAGGGTGTGATCTCATGCACAAAAGTAACCCCCTGTTTGTGCAAACGGTTACACCCTGCTGTTATATTGCGAATATGACCAGCGTGCAGGTAAGCTCGGACGGACGCTAAATCGGTCTGAAAGCGCTAGAAGGCCATTAGAGTTGACGACTACCGAGCCGTTATGACTCAGCGCTTACATCCTAAAAAACAAAATTATCAAGAGGTTACCGTTATGTCGTCAATCCGGTTGGATAAAGTGAGTAAGCATTTTGGCAAGACGATTACGCTTCACGATGTGAACTTGACGATTGCCGATGGAGAGTTCGCCGTTTTTGTCGGGCCATCGGGGTGCGGCAAGTCGACATTGCTGAGAATGATTGCCGGACTGGAAGAGGTTACGGGCGGTGAAATTCTGATTGATGACGCGGTGGTGAATGATGTTGCCCCCGCGCATCGTGGCGTGGCGATGGTGTTTCAATCCTATGCGTTGTACCCCCACATGACTGTCGCCGAGAATATGGGATACGGTCTGCGCGTTAATGGCGTACCCAAAGAACAGATTCAACACCAAATAGAAATGGTGGCAAAAACGCTGCAATTATCACATTTGCTGGAACGCAAGCCGAAAGAGCTGTCCGGCGGTCAGCGCCAGCGTGTGGCGATAGGACGCGCCATCGTGCGTAACCCCAAAGTGTTCTTATTTGATGAACCACTGTCGAATCTGGATGCGGAATTGCGTGTGGATATGCGTTTACATATTGCCAAACTGCATCAGGAATTGAAAACAACCATGATTTACGTGACGCACGATCAGGTTGAAGCCATGACGCTGGCAGATAAGATCGTGGTCATGAATTACGGCAAGGTTGAGCAGGTCGGCTCGCCGATGGATCTTTACTATCATCCCATTAATCAGTTCGTCGCGGGGTTTATCGGTTCGCCTAAAATGAACTTTTTACCAGCGGAGGTGATTGCCTGGACGCCAAACAGCCTGAAGGTGAACATCGCCGATCAGCGGGAGCTGGAACTGCCGATTAGTACTCATGAGCTGCGTATTGGCAGCGCGGTGACACTGGGGCTACGCCCTGAGCATGTTGCGCCGGGAGGGGAAGGGATTCACCTGTCCTTCGGTTGTGAGGTCGTCGAGCGTTTAGGCAACAGCACCTATCTTTTCGGTCAATGTTGCGGCATTGATAATTTTAAACTATTGCTGGCAGGCGACAGCGCCTTCAAGCCGTATGAGCAGATTGACGTCTCTTTCTTGCCTCACCATTGTTTGGTGTTTGATGCTGATGGCCTGCGTATTAACGCCTAGTTAAGCCACGGCGTCGCTGGCTCTCAATAGTCAAAACCCCGTCTATACAGAACCTGCGCCCGCTATGGGCGCTGGTTCTGCCATTTATAAATCCGCTATTGTGAAATATGCCGCTGTCCTGGGTGTTCCAGACGCTGCGGCGCTTGAGCTCATGCTGTTTCATATAGTGATAGCTAATCACGACGTGATAAAGAGACCAGCACGCCTTATCGGGTGTGAGGTGAAATCACAGATTGGAGCGGTAGTTAGCACGCACGAAACTTTCGTACTACCGCACATGATGCAGTGAAAATTGGATAGCGAGTGTTACTCGCAATAGAAAAAGGCTTTCCGTAGAAAGCCTTGGGGGAAATACCCGGCGGGAATGATGAACCCGTCGGGCTGAGGGTTATTGCTGTATTACCACCAGGCTTCGGCCTGGATACCGAAATTCACCGCGTTGTTACGGTCGTCGTTGAAGGTGTGCCGGTTTTGCCCCCCCCGATTCTGGTAAGAAACGAAGAAGCGCAGTTCCGGCCGGGTTAGCATCGGAATATCGGCACTGAAGGCATGTGCAAGCGTGTATTTTTCACCGCTCTGTTTGCTTTCTGTACCATTTTTCCAACTGTCTTTTTTCTGGTACGCCCCGACCTCTAGATAGGTTTTTTGGTTCTTGGTCCAGGCGTATTGCCCACGGGCTACGCCCGACAATAGCTCCGTACTATCATTATAAAGGCTGATATCATCTGCTTTGCCGTAGGTCACCACGTGATTCAGAGAAATACGATCGGTAATCGGTAAATCACCAGTTTGAATAATGCGAAAACCTTTCGCGCTGTCGTTGATCTTCCAGACGTCATACCAGCCGCCGCCTTGATCGACCATATTATGTGCCAATCCTTTATCGGCATATTGCAATATCAGCTTCTGAGACGAATTAAGCCCAGAAAAGAATTGGCTGACTTCGGCTGTAACCATCATTGAGTTTTTCGGATCGAACTTCTGTCCTTCTGCCAGGAAAATATTTTTCTGCGTATCGGCTTCGTTTGGCATGGCGTAGGTAATACCGAACTCTGTCCATGCGCCGTCCCACGGCTTCCAACCAGCGTAACGTGCATCTAGGTAGTTAATGTTCAGATCGTCATAGGTATCTTTTCTATCCGAACATTCTTTACTATTGACGCTATTATTACAGTTGACCTCCATATTTTCCCCATCGCCCCGGATCCAGGCAAAGGAAAATGCGCCTTCGCCCGCTTTGATATTTTCTATCCCCGCGCCTGCACCGGAAATATTCCAGTATTTGGTATCGATAATGTGTAGGTCATGGCGCTGGTAGTAGCGCTTCCCGGCCCAAACGACGGCATCTGGTAACCCTGGTACGAAGCCTTTTGCCTGAAGGTTTAACTGACGTAAACCAAATTCAGCATCGTCGTCTACGGTGGTTTCATCATCGCTCGATCCATTGGATAACATTGAAATCATGCTGTCGAAGTAAAACGTTTTACCATTTTCGTTATATAACTGCTGGCCTAGCTGGATTTCACCGTAGGTATCATCCTCGTTACCTAATCGTCCTACATAGGTTTTATCGGCAGTTTGTTGTTTCCCGTGGTTTGATACCCCCACGCCAGAACGGAAGTAGCCTGAAAAATCGACAGAATAAGAAGGGGTTGCCAGCATAGCCAAACTCAGCGCAATGGATGTTGTCAGCAGTTTTCTTTTCATAATATACCTTTCGCTTATTCGGGTAAGAATAGGGATGTTCCAAATAACATGACGTGAATAGAGGTAAAGCGTTTCCACTCCATGGCGAAGGATTATGGGGTAATAATATGGCGCGTGACATGATTGCTCTCACAAAAAACAAAAGAGTTACACTAAAATTTACATGAATTTAACGAACTTAGAGACGATATTGTGGTTATTTTTCGGCATTATAATAATGTTATTCGCTACATATTGGCGTGTAACTGGTTACAGTGTTGGATCTTATGCCTGAAACACAGCATAAAATTTTTTATACCCGCGACGGGAGCGTTTTATCAATAGGGTAATAGAGCTTGAGGGAAACGATCTCGTGAGCAGCGCAAAGAAGGGCTAAAAAGTGGGCATTTTAATACGAGGCGGAAATGACATTGACGCTGGCCTGATGGGATCGGCCCTAAATATCAGGCCAGCGTCGGAGAAAAAACGGCTATTTCTTATGATTCGGTGGGCAAACCGAATGCCGACGTACCAGTGTCGGGCTAAACATATTGGTTGTTTCACTAAGTTGCTTGCCGTGGGATAACGCGATCGCTAATTCCGCCGCCTGTATCGCCATCGCCGAAACCGGGTAGTGCACCGTCGTCAGGCGAGGGCGCAGATAACGGGCGATCAACACATCATCAAACCCAATCACCGACATATCCTGCGGTACACTGATACTGTTGTCGCTTAGAACAGAAAGGGCTCCGGCGGCCATGGAATCGTTGTAACACACGACTGCCGTCATATTGCCGCCCCGACTCAGGAGTTCCATCATGGCGGCTTCACCGCCCAACTCATCTGGCGAGGCGCGGGCGATAAGACGTTCATCCCGTGGAATGCCATGTTCTTGCAGCGCGTCCATATACCCCTGTAAACGATCCACGGAATCGGAAATCTGGTGATTCGAACAGAGGAAACCGATCTTCTGATGCCCTTCCTGAATTAAATGCCGTGTCGCCAGCCAGGAACCATAGCGATCGTCAAGCGCTACACAGCGTTTTTCATAGCCGGGTAAGGTTCGATTGATGAGCACCATATCAGGGATATGATTCATCAACGCGGCTAGTTCCTCATCCGAGATCATTTTGGCATGCACAATCAACCCCGCACAGCGGTGACGAATGAGTTGTTCGATCGCTTTCTTTTCCTGTTCGGCATTGTGGTAACCGTTACCAATCAGCAGAAAATTGCCGGTTGCCTGAGCGATTTGCTCGACGGATTTCACCATTGTCCCAAAAAAAGGATCGGATACATCCGCAACAACCAAACCCATGGTCTCCGCACTCTGGTGCGCGAGCGCTCGCGCATTGGCATTCGGATGATATTGCAATTCTGCCATTGCTTTATGCACGGCCTCTTTTGAGGCGGTACTGGCTTTAGGCGAGTTATTAATGACTCGCGATACCGTCGCGACTGAAACACCTGATAGACGAGCGACATCCTTTATTGTGGCCATTGGCATTCCTGAAAGGTCAAATGCGTGGTGAGGCGGAACGCAGCCTCACGCAGAAGTTAAAAGAAAAAAGTGATGACTTGTTTATAAATGTACAGGTTTTTCGTGAATGTTACCTGCCGGACTGACTCCCCATTTTGATCCAGACCGTACTTATGTGATCGCTGTCAACAATCATCGGTCATTTCTCGCTTCCAAAATACCACTCTGGGGTTTAGATTGAGGGTAATCGATTACATTTGTGCGGCGAGTAAACGATAGCGCCTCTGCGTTATCTGGCGCTAATCCAGCCATTTTACCCATATTGTGGAGTGAAACTGATTACATTTAATGGTTTCCGTGACTGTGTTTCCTTACTTACCCGCTGCCGCTACCCGGTCGCAGACGGTTGTCAACGCCAACCATTGGCTGTGAATGACGCCACCGTAATACCGAATTCATATTTGTATTGAGGAATAGCTTATGCAGTTTGAGCCAACTGAACATCCGCATCGTCGTTTTAATCCACTGAAGGGTGAGTGGATACTCGTTTCTCCACATCGTGCCAAGCGCCCCTGGCAGGGCCAACAGGATGAGCCGGATCGCGCTATGCCGCCGTCTTACGATCCCACCTGCTATTTGTGCGCGGGCAATAAACGGATTACCGGCGATATCAATCCGCCTTATCAGGGCACTTTTGTTTTCACTAATGATTTCTCCGCGCTGATGGAGGATACGCCCGACGCGCCAGCGAGCGGTGACGCGCTTTTTCGCCTGCAACGCGCGCGTGGCATCAGTCGGGTGATTTGTTTTTCCCCCGATCACAGCAAGAGCCTACCGCAGCTTTCATTAGCGGCGCTGCGATCGGTAATCGATACCTGGAGCGACCAAACGGCGGAATTGGGCCAGCGCTATCCGTGGGTTCAGGTTTTTGAAAATAAAGGCACCATGATGGGGTGCTCCAACCCTCATCCCCACGGGCAGGTGTGGGCGAATGACTTTCTTCCCAATGAAGTGCTGCGTGAGGATGAACAACAGCGGGATTATTTGGCCCAGCATGGGGCGCCGCTTTTGTTGGACTACGTGCGTCGTGAACAGGCCGATGGCGCGCGTACCGTGGTGGAAACAGCGCACTGGTTAGCGGTGGTTCCTTACTGGGCATCGTGGCCGTTTGAGACGCTGTTACTGCCTAAGTTCGTCGTACAGCGATTGCCGCAGCTTAATGATGTGCAACGCGATGATTTAGCGTTGATGCTCAAAAAGCTGACTAGCCGTTACGACAACCTATTCCAGTGTTCATTCCCCTATTCAATGGGGTGGCACGGCGCGCCGTTTCAGGGCGAGGATAATGCGCACTGGCAATTGCACGCCCACTTTTATCCCCCATTACTTCGTTCCGCTAGCGTACGCAAATTTATGGTCGGCTACGAAATGTTGGCCGAGGCACAGCGCGATCTGACGGCAGAGCAGGCCGCTGAACGGTTACGCAGCGTAAGCGATGTCCATTTTCGTGAACAAATTTGAGGTCTTCTATGAGCCGTATTGATTCTCTACGTCAGTTAACCGAGTCAGTGTTTGCCCAATTATTTGGTTATGCGCCGCACGCGGCCATTCAGGCCCCTGGCCGGGTCAACCTGATTGGCGAACACACTGACTACAACGATGGTTTTGTGTTGCCTTGTGCCATTGATTATCAGACCGTGGTGAGCGCGGCAGTGCGTCAGGACGGCATTGTGCGGGTCGTGTCGGTGGACTATGCCAATCAGCAGGATGAGTTTGATCTTGCTAAGGATATCGTGCCACATCCTGACTATACCTGGGCCAACTATATTCGAGGCACGGTCAAGTATTTACTGGCGCGTGGGCTACCGCTCAGCGGCATGGATATGGTGGTCTCCGGTAATGTGCCATCCGGCGCGGGACTGAGCTCATCGGCGTCGCTGGAAGTGGCGATTGGTCAAACGTTCAAGGAACTGAATCATCTGGACATTAGTCAGTTAGACGTGGCGCTAAACGGTCAGCAGGCGGAAAATCATTTTGTTGGCTGTAGTTGCGGCATAATGGATCAGTTTATTTCCGCGCAGGGACGGGCGGGGCAAGCGATGTTGATCGACTGCCGTTCTCTGGAAGGGCGTTCCGTGCGTATGCTCGACGGTGTTGACGTACTGATCGTGAACTCCAACGTGCGACGTGGTTTGGTGGATAGCGAATACAACACACGCCGCCAGCAGTGTGAAGCAGCGGCGCGCCACTTTAAGGTCAAGGCGTTGCGCGATGTTTCATTATCGCAATTTGAGGCGGGAATCGACGGGCTGGATCCGGTTGTGATTCGCCGCGCACGCCATGTGATTACCGAGAACCGTCGTACTTTGGAGGCGGCCGACGCGCTGTCGCGTCAGGATGCGCGTCGTTTGTTTACCCTGATGGCGGAATCCCACGTCTCCATGCGGGATGATTTTGAAATCACGGTGCCGCCGATTGATACGCTGGTGTCGCTGATTCAGGAGTATGTCGGCGAACGCGGCGGTGTGCGGATGACTGGCGGAGGGTTTGGCGGCTGCATTGTTGCGTTGATCCCCTCGGCGCTGACGGATGAAGTCAAACAGGTGATCGAGCGTGAATATCCGGCGCGTACCGGGCTTCAGCCATCGATCTATCTGTGTCAGGCGTCTGACGGCGCCGGGCGTATAGGCTAAGAGCCTACTGCGGTAATACTTCCACGATAACCGGTGGGCGCAAAGGGCTGAGCGTGACCTTTGTGCCCACCCGTTCACGGTAACAGAAACAGCGTTGCCAGCCCCAGGAAGATAAAGAAGCCGCCCGTATCGGTAATGGCGGTGATCATTACGCTGGAACCAATCGCAGGATCGCGGCCCAACTTCATCATAATCAGCGGGATAGCTACGCCCATTAGGGCCGCTAGCAGTAAATTCAGCAGGATCGCCAACATCATGACGCCCCCCATGGCAGCGCTGCCGTACAGTAAGTAGGTAATCCCCCCCATAATCGTGCCCCATATCACCCCATTGACCAGCGCTACGCCGAGTTCTTTGAGTAATAGGTACGATTTTTTTCCATGTTCGAGCTGATGCAACGCCAGCGCGCGAACGATCATGGTGATTGTCTGATTACCGGTATTTCCCCCGATACCAGCGACAATCGGCATCAGCGTCGCCAGCGCGACGAGATGGGATAAGGTATTTTCAAACAGACCGATCACACGTGAAGCGATAAGCGCAGTACAAAGATTGACAGCCAACCATGCCCAGCGATTGCGGAAGGATTTATACACGGGCGCATAAACGTCTTCAGAAGGCGTTAACCCCCCCGATCGCCGCAGATTATTGTCACTTTTCCGATTAACGACATCCAGAATATCCTCGATTGTCAGGCGTCCCATGAGTTTTCCTTTGCTGTCGACCACGGCGCTAGAGATGAGGTTATAACGCTCAAAAGCGCCAGCGGCGTCTTCAACGTTATCTTCAGGCTGAAATTTCAGCGGCTGAGCATCCATGACCTCATCCACCTGAGTCGAAGGCGGATGGAGCAGAATATTGGCCAGCGACAATTCGCCGAGCAGCGTATTTTTGCGATCGGTAACGAACAGCTTGTCGGTTGATTCGGGAATCGTTTTGCGGTAGCGCAGATAGCGTTGCACGGCCGCCAGCGTAACATCGCCGCGCACGGTGATGAGTTTGAAATCCATCATGTGGCCGAGGCAATCTTCATCATAATTGATGGCGGCACGCAGTTGCGCCCGCTGTTTCGGTTCCAGTGAGGTGAGTATGCGGCCTAACAGGTGACGGGGAATATGGCGAGAAAGCTGAGCTTGTTCATCGACGTCCAGTACCCGTACGGCTCTTAGGATTTCCTTATCCCGCATATCCTCGATCAAATCGTCGGAGATGCTATCAGAGGCTTCAACCAGTACACGCCCGCGTTCCGCATTAGGAATCAGTCGCCAGAGCGCCAGGCGTTCATCTTGTGGTAGCGATTCTAGCAGATCGGCAAGATCGGCGGCATGTAGCCCCGCGATGAGTTCACTAATTTCTGCGGTCTGGTCGAGCAGCCTGTTTTTTTCACGCTGATCTATTTTGTGATGCGATATTGTGTCATCGCGATCTACTGCGCGTGATTGCTGGTTAATAATACCGGCAACCAATGCTTTGTTTTCCAACAATAAAAGGGCAATGCGGCGGCGGAGGTCAGTCAGTTTCTTTACACTCGACGTCATGTTTTATGCTCGATCTGTTTTTATCCATGTTGTACTAAATGTAGCGCAAAATCAGTCGATTAAGAATATGATTTGGGGCGATATATCGTCACATCTAAGGCCAGTAATTGCACTTTCATTCAGGTAAATATTCATGTCGTTTCGGAATGGTAGACTATTTGTATCTTAGAATTAGGGACATCTGATGACGATAATTAGGGATCCCTGATGACTATAATTAACTTGGACCGTTCGCTGTTAATCTCGCAAGGGCGCCATCGAGCTTGTTACTACCATCCGCTGATGCAAGATAAGTGCATCAAAGTGCATTTGAACGGTGAAAGAGATCGTGAAACCATTCGAGAATTAAAATATTATCAGCGCATAGCAAATGAAGTATTTACTATTCCCATTGTGTCCCGCTACCACGGCACGGTTGAAACCAATATGGGTAGAGGGTATATCTTTGATCTTATAAAAGATTATACGGGGGACGTTTCCAAAACATTGGAATACTATATTATCGACAATCATCGTTATGAAAAATATAAGATGGGTATCGGGCTTGCCTGGCGTCATATGACGCAGTGGGCAAAACAATATGCCATTGTCACCATGACGCTAAAGCCATACAACATTATGTATCGATTGCATCATGATGATGAGGGCGAACTGATTATTATTGATAATCTTGGGTGCGCTAATTTATTTCCTTTGGTGTACTACTCTAAATATTTTGCCCGGTGCCAGTTATCCCGGCGTTTCGTTGATTTTGAGAGGCTGTTGTGTGAACGATATGGCTTAAAAATTTTTCCCGCATTACCCCCTGGGATAACACGTTGACGGTAACAGCATTATTTTGCTGGTTTCTTGACCTGTCTTTGTGGAGTAATAGAGTATTTATGCAATTCGCCCATTTTTAACCGTCACAGCCGAGTAATTTTCGAGGAGAATTGAAGCGAGGGGGAATGTGTGCTGGTTCGGTGCATATTGCCGTGAATTTACCGGCGTAGTCTCATGCTGCTGCAAACATGATTTGTATACATCAAGGATTAGCGATAATCAGAATATAGGTGAAAAAATGATGAATTTACCAAAAGTTACGGTGTTGGGCCTGGGTGCGATGGGGCATGCATTTGCGAATAACTTGCTGAAAAAAGGTTTTACCGTCGCGGCCTGGAACCGTTCTCCGGGACGAGAGGATGATTTAGTGCCCCATGGTCTAACTTTCTATACTCAGCCTCAGCAGGCGGTGGCGGATGCCGATGTCATTATCAGCATACTGAGCGATGCCGAAGCCACACTATCGGTTCTGGCTGAGATAGCACCGGCCAGCAAGCCTCAGGCCATTTATTGCCAGATGGGGACTATTGGCGTACAGGAAACTCTGGACGCTATTGCTTTGCTAAAAAAGATACAGCCGACGATGCAGTTTGTTGATGCACCAGTTTCCGGAACCAAAGCGCCAGCAGAGAACGCGCAAATTTTGGTTCTTGCCAGTGGAGAGAAAGAGAAGTGTGCCGCCGCTGAGCAGGTTTTTGCGGCTATTTCGCGGGGTACACAGTGGTTTGGCGCTGCGGGTAATAGCCAGAAAATGAAGCTGGTGTTGAATGCGTGGCTTATTTCGATGATGCAAGGGGTGGCCGAAAGCGCGCTGTTAGCGAAGCATCTAGGGTTCAGTCCTGAGCAGTTCTGGCGTGCGCTTGAGGGAGGGCCGCTGGCAGCGCCATACGTCAAAGTAAAGTTAGATGCGATCGCGGAACATCAGTTTGCGCCGCAAATGCAGCTCGTTCATGCGTTGAAAGATGCGAAGCTAGCGCTAGCGCTGGCATCCCAAGGGACAATGCCGGTACTGGATAAAATTGCCGATGTTTGGCAAAAGGCCGTAGAGGATGGGTTTGCTGATCAAGACCTGTCATCGGTTTACCAGTGGCTGGAACATCAGTCATCGCACGTTTAATTTCCTCATGTTGCCGTCTTTACAGGGCGGCAATATGTATCAACCATCAGACCGCGTTTTATTCCTTGTTTGGGATAACTAATTTTAAGTTAAGAATCGTATGTAATATACACAATACCACCCAATAAAAAGATTTTTCACAAAACTGTTCACTCTCTTCACCTTTCATTTTTTATCTTAAATTTTAGCGAGTTAAGCGGTTAACAGTGAGTGAACAGGTGACGAGCCACTCATCACCCATGCAGGTAAGATACGACTAGGTCGTGATTGTGATACTCTTTATCGCATATATATGCGGATTAAAGGTGAAAGCACATGCGCTATGAAATGGCGGTACTCGCGGCTCTGGTACAAGAGGATTCTCCTAATACGCACTCTATCGTCAACGCTACAGGTATCTCTGAAAGAAAAGTACAGGACGTGTTAAACACGCTCCAGTCAACGATGGATATCAGCATATCACGCGAGAAAAATGGCAAACGGCAAGCCTTGTCTATCTCGTCATGGGGCGTGTTTGGCGACGGGGAACGATTGATCGAGAAATTGAAAAATACCGATTTGTCGATATTTAGACAGCACCGGAAAATCACGACAAAAGCATCGTCAGACAAAACGCGATCCCCACGTATGGTGACGCTGGAAGAAAAGCGTGATTACTACAATCAGGTGAAACTCAAAAACTATCGGGACAGTATGCGTCTTGAAGGATTTAGCGTTGAGGATACGCCACTTCCCGCAGACAAGCAGGAAAGGGAAGCGCTGAGAAAAAATCTGATAGCCATGTATAAGGCGAGTGGTTATGTCTGATAAATACGGCTCAGGGCAAGATCCTTATACCTACCCCGATAGCGATGTTCTGATCAATAAGCTCGGCATCAACGATGACAGCCAATTCGACGATGCGGAGCGTCAACTATCCGAACTGGCTGTTCTCGATATTGAATTTGAAGAACCGCCTTACGATCTGCATTATTGGTGTGGTCTGCACGGGAAAATATTCGGGGATTTATTCGATTGGGCAGGAGATATACGGCGTATCGATATTTCTAAAGGTCAAACACGTTTCTGCACCGTATCCCGTATTGCAATTGAAGCCAATAAAATTTTTACGCAGCTATCCAATGATGATTTTTTACAAGGTCTTGAACGTCCAGCGCTAATAACTCAGTTAACAGAATATTATTCAGATTTGAATGTAATTCACCCTTTTCGGGAAGGCAATGGACGTTCTCAGCGTTTATTGTTCGAGCATATGATTATCAATTGTGGCTATGGTGTCTCTTTTGAAAATATCGGCGTTCAGGAATGGTTAGCGGCTAACGTGGCCGGATACCATGGCAATATTCGACCATTAGCCGATATTTTTGAGAAAAGTATTCTCTGACGTCCCAATAAAAAGATTTTGCACAAAACTGCTCACTCTCTTCACTACGGGTTTTTATTTTTACTAATCAATGTATTAATGGGTAATAAGTTGGTGAACAGGCGATGAGTCACTCGTCACTTATGCAGCATGATTGGGGAATCTTCTATAGTGAGATAGCAATGAGCGTAAATGATAAACCAGAGAATATGAATGTTGAGGTTGAGATCAACGCTCTCTTTGTTACTGCTGCCGTCATTGCCGAATTGAAAAACAATGACCTGCAATAAAGCGCTGCGAGCACTATTAGATAGAAAATCACTGTGTAAGTAGCGGTCGCGGCATGATCGCCATAACCGCTCTTTAAGATTATGCAATAAGAGAGGGTCGGACTCAGGAACGCAATGCCTTTTCCATTTCCCGGCGCAGAATATTATTTAACCGTGTCTGATAGCCCGGACCTTCACTTTCAAGCCAGTGCAGTACATCTGCGTCAATACGTACCGTTTTCTGTACTTTTACCGACTTGTAGAATTTACCACGTACCGCGTTGTTCCAAACCGCGTCAGACAGTTCTGGCGCGTCGCTGTAATCGATATCTTTATCCGCCATGTTGCTAAGGCGATCAATTTGTTGTTTACGATTTACCATCTTCGTACCTCGCTCTCTTTGGCGTTGGCTTTACGAGCAGGAATAATCCTTATTGAGCCGAATCTGTCGGTATGAACTGTTGTCCTCCCCGGCCAGCATGGTGGCGTTTTCGAGCAGAATACTTTTTCCGCTGCCGCCGGGGCCGGTGACTTCAAGGAACAGTTGCCAGTCGTAGCAGTTCGCCAGCACCATAAACAGCACGGCTAAAATGCGCTCCTGTTTATCCGCGTGGTTCCCGGCGGCACGGGTCAGCCAGCACCAGAAGTGTGGCGCGTTGTCGGCAAGGTTTTCCCCGGCCTTTTATCTACATGCGCCAACTGCATTTCAATCCATGCAGAGTCATAGCCTTGTTCATGCAGGATAGTCGACATGGTATGTCTGAAACCATGCCCCGTTAACCGTCCCTGATAACCGATATGCTTTATCATGCGGTTGATGCTTCCCTCGCTCATGGGCTTGTTGGGATCGTTCCGACCGGGAAAAACGTATCTATAATTTCCGCTGATGATTTGTAACTGGCTTAGCAAAGATAGCGCTTGTGTAGACAAGGGAACAAGATGAGAACGCCGCTTTTTCATTCTTTCCGCTGGGATTTCCCAGATTGCGTGTTCGAGATCAAATTCTGACCACTCGGCCGCACGGAGTTCTATGGTTCTCACACCGGTCAGCATCAGCAATTTGGCCGCGATTTGTACCAGCACGCTACCGGTATAGGAACAACACCTAAATCCTATTCATTTGATTAATAATATAAATTACCTGTTCCATCTTTGATGATACCCCCAAAGATACCCCCAATGGATTTTGTGTCCTGCTTGTGCGAGTGTTTTTTAACCAACTTAATGCTTCATCCTGAACGCTTCTGCCATCATCCCGATCTTATGCATATGGTTATTGTTGCGTGCCATTTTATGTGCTTCGGGTTTAAGGATGATAATCAGCAGGTAGGCATCGGGATCCATCGCACCTTGGCAGTATACCAAATGCGCCTGATCGCTGGTTCGTTTGAACTGTCGTAAAAACTTCGGGAAAGGGGCATCCGCATCGGCAAGATGAATGTGGGCCACTTGTTCTTCTTTTACCAAGGGATAGGTGCGGTCATCATCATAGGGTGCATCACGACCAAAGGTATCTGGCAACACGCCATCCTTTTTGTAGGAAAGAAAATCCGCCGCCAAATCATCAAGCTCTTGTTGGCTCAATTGCTTACGGATCAGTGCTGACTTGAAAATCCTGATACTCATTCCGTGAACTCGGTCAGATCCTTGTCGGAGGCGTTTTGCAGCAGTTTCTGCCCGCTATCCGCAATATCGCTTAAACGTTCAGCAGATGGCCTGAACCGCGCAGCGGTATGAACCCTGCCTTGCTTCTCTTCCAACAGATCGATCAGCTCTTCAAACACCTTAGCACTGACCATGTAGCCAGCGGGACGGTTGTTGGAGAGAACGGCAACCGGTTCATCAATAAAATATTTCGCCGGGTTCTTTCTTAACTCGGTGATGTTGATAGATTTTTCTGCGAGGATGCGTTCCATAGATCACCTAAAAGCGTGTTTTATTACATACATTATAATGCACATCAAAGTGCGCATCAATTTTTGTGGTTATAAAATACACAAAGTTAGCGTCAGATAAGCTACAAGAGAGAAACTACTTTCGCGCTGCCTACATCCCTTTTGAGAAACACCGCCTGATGCCGCAATACGGACGGATAAGGATGCCTTGACCCTGCCCTTTCACTCATTGATATTAGAGTTTTATATCAGTGGTTAATCTATTAAAAAGGAAATTATTCATGTCGTCCAGCAATAGCACTTCCCCCATTTCTCTATTAAGCTTTGTTGATGGTTTATGGGATTCAGCCAAAGTAGCCAAAATTATTTACTTTACATTATGCTTTGATGTCCTCTATTTCTGGCTAAAAGGGAATGGCCTATTCGGCATAAAATTGGGGAAAGAATTTGATTTATCATTAGCTGATCTGGCAGGAATGGTTATTGCTTTAGGGATCTTTTCATCAATTATACTAAAGATAATATCTTTGTTTTTTTTACTTGTATTAATAAATATAAAATATAGCAAGCCTTTTCAAAAAAAAGAAAAAACAAATTATCAAAAAAGTTACACTGAAGTATTTACTGGTGAATTACGGGAAGATGCATTGGGCGTCGGAGATGATTTATCATTCAAGATCTATACGGAAGAAAAAAGGAAAAGGAATGATATTGAAAAAGAGCAAAGAAATGCTGAAATAATTTCTTTTGGTGTTTTCTTGGTTTTTTTCAGCGAATGGTATTTATCTGCATCAGATGGTTCCAGTAAAATGTTTATTGACTGGCTTTGGGAACAACTAAAATATAGGGATCCTACTACAACTCATTCTCTTGTTGGATTAATCATTTCACTGATACTACTTGCCTATGCTGTGATGGTATGCTGGCCCAAAGATGTTGACCGCATGGTGTATTACCCTAAGCTTGCCAGAAAGCTTAGGAAAGAAGAAGATGAAAAAGAGAAGAGTTTTAATACATGGTAAATTTTTAGTTTGAACAACATCCAACTGTTGGATGTAGCTCTGAGACAATGTAGTTCTGAAAGGTTGGAGACTTACCCGCTATGGATTTTCTTGTATCGCGTTTAGCAATTGACTAGCAGCAATCCTAGCCTTACATTGCAGCCAATCAGGTTCCAGCCTTCACAAAAAACAACCTAAACACCCGTTTCGCCCCTGAAAGGTACGGCAATACCAGACAAGGGCTAACCTCAACGTTATACGGAGTAACGCTATGGCTGTCTGTCAGTTTACCTATTCCCTTCCTGAAAATCTGCATCTGGCTGCTTTTTTTGCCACAACTCAGCATCCAGCAACGGAGGCTTATCATGTTCGATAACACACCGCTAGAACTGGAAGAAATCATCGATCAGTGTCGGGCATTAATTTATGCCGTTGTTGAACTGGATGAACCCAAAGCAAAAGAGATTTTGATCTTCGTTCTTTGGGAACGGCTTGATCTGTTATTTCGTACTTTTCATATTCAGGCATAAAAGGAAATAGAATAAATCATGAAGGCCATGACTGGCCTTTATTAAATGATCACCATCTAACCATTGAAGTAGGTAAATATGTTATCGCTTCAACTTTTTCATTAATATCATAATCTATCTGCATACTCACCGGAATGCTATAGTTTTTTAAATAGTAAAGATCTGTATAGCCAATATCTTTTTTTAGTCTCTTCCTTGGCGGCAGAGATTTAAAAGGTTCGCCAAACTGCTCCTGAACCCAACTTCTTGACATCGTGTTTTTTAGTGGATTAGGTAGTTTATTTGGAAAATAATAACCTATTTTTTTATTTGACATTATCAAAGTAATTTCATTCAGAACCCGATCATTTCTATTAAAAGAGAGATATATACCTTCTTTTGCCATATCCAAACTGATACTAGAGCTGCCAGAAAAACCTGTCGGCTTGGTTTTGTAAGGGAGCAAACCCGAATCAAATATTTCCTGATAAGTTTTCCCCAAACTATTGATTAATGCTTCTACATTTACAGACATTAATACAACCCCTGTTCTTCATTGAGTTTATGCATTTTTTCTCTTGCCGATTCTAACTGATCCTCTGTCACACCATACTCTTTCAAAGTAGGTTTTATAGCATCAAAGTTGCGATCTACTGCACCGCGTAAATCATGAGAATCTCGTTCAATATCTTGCGGTCTATTACGCCAACCATAAGTTTCACTAATTTTTTGATGAACTTCGGCGGGAATGATAATCGCCGCGACATCTTTAGCCATCTGCTCTAACTCATACTCTTTAGCATCAGGATATAACCGCTTCAAAAATTCTACTACGGCTGCAGCCGATGGCATATGGTCTGCATGGTATTTCCCCTGCCGTGAACGTCCCTTAAAATTACTGTATAAATCAACATCAAGCAAGTTAACCGGAGGCTTACTCAGATAAACATAAATCGGTGGAAACGCATTCTCAGGGAACACCAGAATGTAATCCCGAAAATCCTTCTCTTTCGGTATTGGTGTCGCAAGAATGCTGACATCATCCATCTCTGGAATTTCAAATCCCGGCACTGCTGACGGAATAACAGGCTGTTCACCGTGTGCCGTATCTGTGGGTAATTCTACCCCCGGATTATCCGGTGTCCATAAAATAGTCGGTCCGGTTGCCCCCTCTTCCCAGAACTCGTAACGGTTATTGGGGAAATCATGTTTCAGTAATCTAACACGCACCTGATCGCGACCGCTTTCCATACTGGTGTGGTAGCCAACCGCCTTCAGCCTGCCTGTTTCCTCATCTTCCACCCACTGATAACGCACACGACTTGGAACCGTTCCCTGTTTTTTCGCGACTTCAAGCAATTTCTCCGGTGTCAACAGATCGTCTTTTTCACCTTTCAGATGTTGCTGAATCAATGCGCCCATCAGCAAGAAACTTTGCGCCATCTGCAACTGGCCTTGCCAGATTGATGGACCAGAAAGGCGTTTCATCTGATGTGTCAGTGCTTTTGCGGCATCCTGATTGGCCTGAGCCACAGCGCCACCCGCAGCAGCGGTCGCACCCGCCTGTGCTGCCGTACCTGCCATGACCACCTGTGGAGGTGGCGGCAACATGGCGGCGTCCGCTTTACCCACTAGCAAACCGAATATTGTCTGATACCACGGCTCCATCGGAGGTATCTGAGGCTTACCCATCGCACTGGGCGAGGTCTGAGGTAACGGTTCGTTTTTTCCGGCAAATGACTTAGGAGGGGAAACAGCAGAAGACGTGTTTTTCTTTTTCGCTGCCTGCGCGTACTGTTTTACTTCACCTTGTTTATCAGCCGGGACCTCCGACTCACCAACAGGCTCAGCAACATAAAAACTCATCTCCCCGATGTTGCCCTGTGGCTCTTCTTCTTTACCCGCATCGGTACAACCCGCGCCACGTAAGCAGGATTTGGCAAAAACAGGCTCGACCGTCAGCATCGGCGTTAGTGCCAATATCGGAGAACGATTTAATACCGCCTGTTTCGCGCATTCATGAACAGGAGAACGATGGGGTGTATCACCAATAATCACGTTGCCGCTGCCGGAAATGATGACACCGCCACAGCTAATGCCGTCACCAATACGCGCAGCAGGCTTGCCGTTAATAATGACGGTCGATGAACCTTCGGCTATTTTTCGGGAATGAACACCATGTGGGGCATTGGGACAGAGACAACCGTGAAGCAGAACCGTATCGCCTTGTCGGGCGGCAGGCTGACCATTAATGATAACGTCTGGACTGCCTTCGGTTATCGGAGTTTCAGGGAAACAGTCATGACCGCTTCCGATATCGTTAAGACGAGCCGCACCCGGCATGGTCATTCTCCTTTGACGGTAAATTATTCCATTGATAACGGAATTCTGAGTGATATTGATAGGGGATTCAATCCTGAATGCTCTATCAAATGCAGAAACAGCATTGATGAATGAGATTTTTATTTAGGCCAAGAGATTACCTTTTATTAAGTCATAATCCTGTCAAAAAATCTTTACCCACCTTACGCTAACAGAAAGGATAAAACACTGGTGCTACGGCGATAAAATCCAGAAATTTTCATAATCACCTGAATAACAGACATATCAGGACTTAAATATCCCGACTAAAAAATAGTCTTTGGTAAAAGACAATATTTATCCACATTTAACTTTTGTAGTCTCTCCCCATATTTCGAAAGGATGGTATTCATGGCTTGCCTCACTATCCTTATTATTATTCGTAACATAATAGCTAACTTTGTTCAGTTGACTAGCGGTAACCCATCCAGTGTAGTAACGAGAATTTGTATGATTACTTACAGTCCAAGATTCACGGATATATGCATAATATGCATAATATGCAAAAATCTGCAATCCTTCTGGGCATGACTGACCATTGTATTCCTGTAAACCTCCGGCCATAGATTTCCATTCTCCGCTTACACAAGACAATACCTTCTCGGCACTATCTTTACTTATTGCTCCCGGATCAATACACCCCTCACCCGGAATTGATATTGATATTGGTTGTAAATATTGACCCGAAACCGTTCCTGCTGCTGAAATATTACCTGATGCGACAATATTACCCTCGGTATCTCTGCCATACTGTGAGCGGACATGTAAATCTCCCCAAACTTCTTGGCGACCCAAAACACGCAGGCGAAGCTCATTGTTTTTTTCTCCACCCATACGGTATATCGTCAGGGGTTTGTCAGATCCAACACGCAACTCATAATCATCCGCGTCATATCCGCCCAAATAAAATAGATCACCATTACCATTACGTCCAATAAAGTCTTTTCCCGAAACAATATTTTCTGTTGACACGATATTGCCAAAATTAACCTGATTGCCATTCACTTCAAGCGTGTAATTGCCATAAAAGGCCGCAGGTCCTGTTTTTTCTTTTTTATATCGGCTTTGAGATAAGCCCACACCAAGGTAGTCATTTATCATTCCTTGTTTCCCGGTTATCGAGTTTGATGCAATCACATTGGACGCCGACACCGTTCCTGATGCGGTCATATCTTTAACATGGTTAATATCATTACCGCCCATATTCAGATCCCCTGTCATAGGAAGCGTCCCATCACGACGCAGGTAAACTGAATACATTGAGGAATCATAGCCTACTCGGTAGGCCAACAACCCCGTCGCATTTATCCCGGCATAGTTACTTTGATTCTCAGTCCATTGTCCCCCCGTACCTGATGCCACCGTTGCGGATTGCGTCATACCGCTGTCAATACCTGCCGCTTGCATAGCACGGCCTAACAAGTCATAGCGAATACGATTTCCTTCTAACCACGGCTTTGTTGTGATAACAAGCCCGTTAATAACGTAGTTAGGTGCAGTGCCAGCGCGTTTTAACAGAATCTTATAAGAGGATTTTTGCATGTTGACGCCAGTATACCCCGCAGGCAATAGCCCCTCATTGACTAACGTCTGATAGGTAATTTCACAGCCATTAGCCGAACAGGTTCTTGGTCCCGGATCGCTGGTCTGGCTGCTGCTTGAAGTTAATGTTGAAAGCTTGTCATAGCGAATGCTGACATAACGATTTACGGCTTCTCCCATTTGTTTCATCTGTGAACCTACAGTATTCGCCATTACTTTCTCTTGATCGCTTTTCATGTCCTGAAATTTCATAAATGCCATTGCTGTGCCGATACCTAACACTAATGTGATTTCCAATAGGGAAAACCCTTTTTTATGTTTAATCATTTCCACCGTCCTTTTTTATTTACATATATTTTAATTAGCAAAAATAAAAGAGTGGTCAAGATATCTATAATGGATTAATTGATAAAAGGGCACCAGCCCTTTTATTTATAATGATGTAAAGGTAAGTGTATTGCTGTTTCCACCCGACTGACAAGCTGATGCCACTGTCGCCATATTCATATCGCTATTGGCTTTTCTGATATTTCCTGTGGACAATGCAGCGCTACCTGTGCCAATGGCTACGCTATAAAAGTTAGCGCCAACGCCGGAAACAATCTTGGTGCATTCCGATGCAGGAACCCCAATATACGTAATGGTAAAAGCGGAATTAGCCACACCGGAAGGACTGTCGGTTGACGTACCCAATAAAACATTTCCTTTGAAGGCATTCACAGGCTTACCACTGACTAACATATTATCAGGGAAAATCTTTGCCTGAACCGCGACGGTTTCATTTAATCCTGAATAGCTGGACACCGCAGTATAAAGGGATTTCACTCCAGCCTGAATCGTTGCAATGTTATTACTTTCTGCTGTTGCCCTTTGTGAGGACTGCACCTTTGGATAAACAATAAATGCCGCTACCACTAACGCGGCGATAATACCAAGCACTAAGAGCAGTTCGAGTAACGAAAACCCTTTTTTACTTTTTCTTTTTTTCAACAAGATCATTTTTATCTCCTTTGTCATTCAAATGATAAAAAAGAGATAATCAATTAATTATGTTTGAACAAGAGTAAAGAACAGATACTTGTCGTTTTACCGATGAACGGTTGATTTGCTATCCATGTAATAAAAACCGCCTTTGAGGGTAGAGTAATTATCTATGTAACGCGCGGATTTTTCTTTGGTTTCTGCTTTTTCATTATTTCCTCTACATCCATACTGATATATACTAAATTTTGATATACCTATCGACGACTCTTTATCACCATCAGGATAATACGCTATGAATGAAACACTGAAATTATTAAACAATATTCGTACTCTGCGTGCTCAGGCACGAGAAACCGATCTGGCAACACTGGAAGAAATGCTGGAAAAACTCACCGTTATTGTTGAAGATCGTCGGGAAGAAGAAGCCAAAACCCAACAAGAACAGGCTGAACGTCTGGCAAAAATTGAAGCCCTTCGTGCTCAGCTACTGGAAGACGGTATCGATCCGGCTGAATTGCTTGGTTCTGTTTCTGCCACCAAGTCAGCGAAATCTAAACGTGCTCCTCGTCCCGCTAAATATAAATACGTTGATGAAAACGGCAATGAAAAGTTATGGACAGGTCAGGGCCGTACACCAAAAGCTATCGCCGCTGCGCTTGAAGGCGGTAAGACCTTGGAAGATTTCGAGATCAAATAACTCGGAATGCGGTGCTGGAAAAATAACATGGCGAATGAGCGATAAAGTGTATTAGATCATGAGCCAGCTAATACACTTAGGTGCAGGCTATTTATAATGGAACCGGCATTGAACAACATCCAGTTGCTGAGCCTCGCCTTTTCCCGACACACGGTAGACAAAACGATGTTCACCGGATATCCGTCGCGACCAAAAGCCTGAGATGTCACCTTTAAGGGGTTCTGGTTTCCCTAATCCTTTGAAGGGCGACCGTTTGGTATCCTTAATCAGATCGTTGATTTTTGTGACCATACCGGGATCATTTTCCTGCCAGTATAAATAGTCCTGCCAAGCATTCTCTGTCCATAGCAGTTTCATATCAGAGAGTCGGATCCCTCTCTACCACTTTCCCGTCACCAAGCTGCTTAATGCTCTCACGTAGCCGATCCGTGTTTGCCGGAGTTGAAAGCAAGTGCAGCGTTTCCAAAATGGATTCGTATTCACCTTCAGCCAGCATGACCATTGCTTCTGACCCTTGGCGTGTAACCAGCAACGGCGCTCTTGATGAGATAACTTCATCAAAATGGGCGGCAATGTTCTGGCGGAATTCGGTCAAACGAACGTGTGCCATAGTAAACTCTCCTCCAGATAATAAATGTACGCATTTATGTACAGATTAATTGGCGTAGCTGGAAAAGTCAAGGTAGGACAGGGATATCGACATAAAAGTAAAAATCAGGTCAATACAAATCATGAACTTCATCATCTCATTCCCACCAAGTGGGTTTTCAGGCATACTGATATTGCACAAATGCATTTTCACGAAATTATCCTTACCAGTGAGCTTTATACGACGAAAGGAGCAGCAGAGAATGGCATTGCTTCTGTTCAGGTAAATAGCCCCTTAGATGAAAGGTATGAAAAGAAAGACGCCTCCAATGGAAAATTCTATTTCAATTTAAAAGCAGCCAATCATCAGATCATTGGGACAAGTCAAATGTATGCCACCACGCAATCGCGTGAAACGGGCATTGCATCTGTCAAAAACAACGGAAGCACCAAGACAGTGAAAGATAATACCTGATCGTATTATCTCTGAGCCAAATCTAAAAAACCGGGTTTGGCTCTACGGCAAATAATTCACTTCAATAATAATTAGCACTATGACCGAATACATATATCGAGTTGACAGAGATATCCGTATTAGAAAGATTCAGGATGGCATCTTCCGAGCAAGAAGATGGAAAAACAGAAGTGGGGAAGACTATCCGCATAGGCTTCTCAAATCTCTTTACGCTGATCTACCTTCAACCGAAGGGCTTTATTTAATATGCTTTTATACCAGTCAACAACTTGCTGAAAAATCATTAATAAATGATTTCTTACCACGTGGGGAAAGTCATATATCTCGTTGTCATAAAGAATCTGTGTCAACATATGGCTTTACAGAAAGCTGGGATGACGGTTTTATCGTAGGAGAAGCGTATCTGTTTTGGTGCCAAGAAATACTGACCCAAAGTAACTCTGAATTCTCATCCGCAGGTATTCCTGTGACTCACTTTGAGGTTTTAGTTCAAGAGAAATGGATACCATTGGTAGACTATATGGGTAAGATGTCCTCAACGATCAATCAAATGATAACACCTTCAGCAGGTATCAAAAATAATCTACCAACTTTCAAAAAGAAAGCATGGTGGAAATTCTGGTCATGAAAAATCAGAAGCATTTATTTTAATAAATCGAGAAGTAATAAATTTGTGTACTGAAAGTTCATTTCCGATGAGACTGTAATTTAGATTGTGTATCTGCCTGTTTTTGATATGTTCACTCCAACAACAGAGACAGGCTAATTATGGACGAAAAGAAACTCAAAGCACTCGCTGCTGAACTGGCTAAAGGCCTTAAAACCGAAGCTGACCTGAATGCGTTTTCTCGTATGCTGACAAAGCTTACCGTCGAAACAGCACTCAATGCTGAGTTAACCGAGCACCTCGGGCACGAGAAAAATGCCCCAAAATCAGGCTCGAATACCCGCAACGGCTATTCATCTAAAACCCTGCTGTGCGATGACGGCGAGCTTGAAATCAACACGCCACGTGACCGTGAAAGCACCTTTGAACCGCAGTTAATAAAGAAAAATCAGACTCGCATCACGCAGATGGACAGCCAGATTTTATCCCTCTATGCCAAGGGCATGACCACGCGGGAAATTGTCGCCACGTTCAAAGAAATGTACGATGCCGATGTCTCTCCCACGCTGATATCTAAAGTGACCGACGCCGTTAAAGAGCAGGTTACTGCATGGCAAAACCGTCCGTTAGACTCACTGTATCCCATTGTTTATCTTGACTGTATTGTGGTGAAAGTTCGTGATGGCGGCAGTGTCATCAATAAAGCGGTGTTCCTTGCGCTGGGCATCAACACCGACGGTCAGAAAGAACTGCTGGGCATGTGGCTGGCGGAAAATGAAGGGGCGAAGTTCTGGTTGAACGTGCTGACAGAGCTTAAGAACCGGGGGCTTAAGGACATTCTCATTGCCTGCGTGGACGGTCTGAAGGGCTTCCCGGAGGCCATCAACAGCGTCTATCCGCAGACCCATATTCAGTTATGCATTATCCATATGGTACGCAATAGTCTGAAATACGTCTCATGGAAGGATTACAAAGCAGTCACCAGCGGGTTGAAAGCCGTGTATCAGGCACCGACAGAGGAAGCGGCGCTGATGGCGCTGGACAAATTCTCCGGCATCTGGGATGAGAAATACCCGCAAATCAGTAAGAGTTGGCGCACGCACTGGGAAAATCTCAATACATTCTTTGGCTACCCGCCCGATATCCGTAAGGCCATCTACACGACGAATGCCATCGAATCGTTGAACAGCGTCATCCGTCAGGCGATAAAGAAACGCAAAGTGTTCCCAACGGACGATTCGGTGCGGAAAGTGATTTATCTGGCGATCGAGTCGGCCTCGAAAAAATGGAGCATGCCGATACAGAACTGGCGGCTGGCGATGAGCCGTTTTATTATCGAGTTCGGTGACCGCCTGAGCGATCACCTTTAATACGGTGGCAGTTACACAGAATTATTTACAGGGTCCACTATAAAAATATTATTTTAGCTTTGAAATTAACCTTCCCCATAAAGATTGTTTTTTACTACTCGGTGATGAGTTTGCCCATGTTGGATTTATAAGATCACTTTGAAGTAAATATTTATGATCATCCTCATCAACGATTACAGCATTTAGCTTATCAGCTATCTGCAACATCTTACAATAAAGAGCTTCATCAGGATGCTTAGTTGAAATCCTTCCGTCATTCCAATCAAGCCAAGGTTCATCGTGTTCACTCTGACCGCTCCATATAGCAAAAAAGTCACCATTCTTGTTATCTATTGATAGTTCTTTATCATCATTAACAAGCTGGAGCCATTCTTCACTGCTTATTGGATCACTTGCGCTATCAAACCAATTCTCTGTTCTTACTATGTGAAGTTCCCAGCACATAATGACCTCCATTTCTTAATGAAGATACATTATTATGACTGGCTATTACCAGTCAATGAGATCCTCTGGTAAAATCCTGTCGCGTATCATTTGCTCACGTATTTTTTGCATTCTCTTCATCCTTAGCTTACGCACCTTATTTTCACCAATCTCCTGATAATACTCCTCACGCCGCTCTTCTACCACTTTTCGGAACTTCTTCAAAAGCTGATTCAGTGTTTTGATATCAGTAGTAGCGGCTTCAACTTGAATTTTTTTATACATAAACATAACGTGGAACTCATCAATCATCAGTTTTCTCCTATTGTCATAAGTGTTTTTATCTGCCCCTTACGAGGCAAATATATCATCAATGGAAACTACAAAGATTTATGAACAAATAAATACGAATGCCTCACCAGCAGATTAGCGATTACCTTAAGATCAACTTCGTCAATATTTCCATTATTTCCTTCTTTCTGTGTTAAACTCTCAAAGTTATTTTTAATATGCATTATCACGCACATGATAGTTGCACTCATAAAATCATGATCACTAATATACTCTCTTATATCCCCATCGTGATCATTTTGTAAACTGATCCAACTTACCTCAAACGATCTTTTAGCAAGATCAAGGAACAGTTTTGTAGATTTGTTTTTAACTTTATTATTTTTAGACATAATTAACCCTCACTTTTATATGATTATTTAATATTTAGTTTATTTTCAGCCCCAATAAGGGGCCAAATAGATTTACATATAGGCTAACACTAATGCTTTGGTATGCAGCGTCATTACCTCCATTCTCACCCCTTCGAAATCGATAAGATAGCACTTATTTTTGGCTACACCCTTTTTAGCTCGTTCGATTACTTGGTCATAGACTGTTTCCATATGATGATTATCAGTAAGTAAATTAAATGCCTCTTTGGGCCCTTTTTTGACTATATCCCAATAGATACGGTAATACTCTTTCATCGCTGATAGTAGAAACATCTCAGTAGCAATCCTATCAAAACCATTATTTTTCTTATTCATATATTTTTCCTTTTCTTTGTTTATAGTGTAAAACACCCTGCATTATTAATGCATAAAATATTTTAGTTTTTATTTTATAATATTGTAAAAAACACAGTGTTTAACGTTTTACATAAAACCTCCTCATCATATTAATAGTGTATTGTTCATTAATCAGCATGTTTACGTGATAACTGAATAATCTTTTCAATCCATTCATCGATTTCACTTTCAACAAAAGCTCTGGCTCTTATTCTAATCTTTATCGGTTCTGGGAATACGCCCCTGCTAATAAGTCGATAAATCCATGCTTTGCTATATCCTGTTTTATTCATCACTTCCGGCAGGCGAATAAGTCTTCTTGTTGTCATATATTTCTCCGTTGTTGTTTTGATGAATGTAGTATCTGCAGATCGCTTATGACGTTCAACCCTCGGAAAATCAGAATTGAACTTGAATTGAGTGTTTTTCATACAAAAATAGATGAGATGGCGAGAGAGCTGTCACTGGGCGGGGTGTAGAGTGATTTAGCAAAAAGTGCTACTTATTTTCTTGTTTTAAAAAATCTTTAAATATTATTTATAATCAATATGTTATATATATGCAGTTTAAATTCTGACCTAATTCTTATCTGCTTTAGCCATGAAAAAGGGCTATGCCCGTTAAGACATAGCCCTTCTTTCATCAGCAGTTATCCTTACCCACGCCGATTAAACGCTCCCTGCACCACATTGCTTCCGTTCTCAAGACTTACCATGTAGTCGGCATACCATTGCAGCATCTCACGTCTGCCATCGAGATATTGCGCATGGTTGTAGGTGCCACGGATAGCATTCTTATCAACATGCGCCAGTTGGGTTTCAATCCATGCGGTGTTGTAGCCCTGTTCATGAAGAACGGTGCTCATGGTATGGCGGAAGCCGTGACCCGTAACCCGCCCTGTATAGCCAATTCGCTTGAATACCTGATTGATACTGGCTTCGCTCATGGTCTTGCTTGGATCATTGCGTCCCGGAAACAGTAAAGGAAATTGCCCCGTCATCGCTCTGATTTGTTCGATAATAGCTAGCGCTTGGGTAGAGAGCGGGATGATGTGAGGACGGCGCATTTTCATGCGTTCAGCAGAAATTTCCCACAGCGCTTTCTTGGTATCGATTTCTGACCATAACGCACCGCGCAATTCACCTGTTCTCAGGCCAGTAATGATCAGCAATCTCGCTGCCAGCACCATCAATTCACTGCCAGAGTAGCCAGCAAGGGCTTTAAAGAAAGCAGGAAGCTCTTCAGTGGTCAGGAACGGGTAATGTGTAGACTCATGCCCTTGCATGGCACTGGTGAGATCTGGCGCGGGATTATACTCGGCTCTGCCTGTCACGATGGCGTAGCGAAACACTTCGCCGCAGCGTTGGCGCACTTTTTTGGCTTTCTCGGTAGCTCCCCTGTCTTCCATCTTTTTCAGCACGTTTAGCAGTTCCAACGGCTTGATGTCTGCAACAGGACGTTGACCAATGAACGGGAAGACGTCTTTGTTAAAAGCTTCAAGAATGTCAGAGGCATACCCCGCAGACCATTTCTTCACTTTCATGTTATGCCATTCAAGCGCAATTTCTTGAAAGCTGTTTTTGACCTGCGCTTCACGCTCAACTTTTTGTTCTTTTTTCACTTCTAAAGGATCGATACCCCCAGCGATACCCTTTCTAGCTTCATCACGTTTTGCTCTGGCATCAGCTAAGGACACATCGGGATATACCCCCAGCGCCAATAACTTTTCCTTTCCATCGATACGATACTTCAAACGCCAGTAGCGTGACCCGTTGGTTTTAACCAATAAGTAGAGGCCACCACCATCAGCCATCTTGTAGGGTTTCTCTTTGGGCTTGGCAGTCTCGACCTGTCTGGCATTGAGCTTCATCTGGGGGTATCTCCTTTAGACCGAACAGCGAATACCCCCATTGATACCCCCAACTCACCGTAGATTTCTGTGAACGTGAGTAGACGAGCAGAGACAACAATGGCCGTGAAACCGCGTATTATAAGGGTTTAAAGGGTATTTAAGTAGACTTAAGGAGACGTTAAAATAGGTAGGATGGTGCCGATAATAGGAGTCGAACCTACGACCTTCGCATTACGAATGCGCTGCTCTACCAACTGAGCTATATCGGCTTCGAGACTCGCCAGCGAACACTGACGGTGGACTACGGGGTGACAAAGTAGTGAAATCATCGTAGCAAGTCAATAGCTTTGCCGTCCGTTTGCTGGTTTTGTAAACGACCTGAGGAATAACAGGATTCTCTCATTATTTTCACTGCTAATAACGGAGAATCCTATAACTTTCAGGCTTAAGGGGCAGTTAGGCGCGGATTAAATCTTCGCCATAACCAATCCATTTATAGGTGGTTAAGGCCTCCAGCCCCATCGGGCCACGCGCGTGCAGTTTCTGCGTACTCACCGCCACTTCTGCGCCCAAACCAAACTGTCCGCCATCGGTGAAGCGGGTGCTGGCATTGACGTATACGGCCGAGGAATCCACCTCGCGCACAAAGCGTTCCGCATTGCTGATGGAGCGCGTCAAAATAGCATCAGAGTGCTGCGTGCCGTGTTCACGGATATGGGCAATGGCGTCATCCATATCGTCCACCAGCGCCACGTTGAGGTCGTTAGAAAGCCATTCGTCATCGTAGTCCTTGGCTTCCACCGCAACCACCTTGGCAGGCCCGCTTTTCAGCGCGCTCAAGGCTTCCGGGCTGGCGTGAAGCGTCACCCCTGCGTGTGCCATTTTCTCGCTCAGTGCAGGCAGGAACCGCGCGGCAATGGCGCGATGAACCAGCAGCGTTTCCAGACTATTGCACGCGCTTGGGCGCTGCACCTTGGCGCTTTCAATCACGGTCAGCGCTTTGGCGAAATCAATGCTCTCATCGGCAAAGATATGGCACACGCCAATCCCCCCCGTGATTACCGGAATGGTGGATTGTTCGCGACACAGCTTATGTAGCCCAGCCCCACCGCGCGGGATCAGCATATCCACGTAGCGATCCAGTTTTAATAGTTGGGTGACCATTTCTCTGTCCGGGCTTTCAATCGCCTGAACCGCCGCAGTGGGCAGCCCACTCTGTGCCAGTGCGCGTTGAATCACACTCACCGTGGCCGCATTGGTGCGATAAGTCTCTTTGCCGCCGCGCAAAATCACTGCGTTGCCGGTTTTCAGACACAGGCTGGCGACATCCACCGTCACATTCGGACGCGCTTCATAAATAACGCCTACCACCCCCAACGGCACGCGACGGCGTTCCAGTTTCAAACCATTATCCAGCAGACGGCCATCAATCACTTCTCCTACCGGGTCATTCAGGCGACATACCTGGCGCACGTCGCTGGCGATCGCATCTAGTCTCTCCGGCGTTAAGAGCAGGCGGTCTTGCAATGCGGCGCTCATGCCATTTTGGCGCGCTTCAGCGACATCCTGTGCATTGGCCGCTAGAATCGTCTCACTTTCGGCATTGAGTAAATCCGCAATCATCAGCAACGCACGATCTTTTTGAGCAGTGCTTAGGGTGGCTAGTTGATATGAAGCCGCTTTTGCCGCTTTCCCCATTTCTTTAAGCATTGCAAAATCCTTAATTAATAATCATATCGTCGCGGTGGATAGCCACCGGGCCATATTCGTAGCCAAGAATATCGGCGATCTGTTGAGAATGATGACCGGCAATCATACGTAACGCATCGCTGTTATAACGCGTCACGGCGTGTGCTACATCCCGACCCGCCAGACTACGCACGCGAATCACTTCCCCTCGAGAGAAATTCCCTTCAACGGAACGAATACCTTTAGGCAATAGCGAACTGCCGCGTTCGAGAATCGCCGATAGCGCGCCGTCATCGACAGTAATTTCCCCCGCCGGCGGTGCGCCAAAAATCCAGTATTTCCGGCTTTCCAGCGGAGCATCCAGTGCATGAAAGCGTGTCCCAACCGAGATATCAGCAATCACATCGCCGATCACGCCAGGCCGACTTCCCGCAGCGATCACTACATCGATACCGGCGCGACAGGCGACATCGGCGGCCTGTAATTTAGTCGACATACCGCCTGTTCCAAGCCCCGACACGCTATCACCTGCGATGCCACGCAGCGCATCATCGATACTCGTCACTTCGCGGATCAGTTCCGCATCCGGATGATTGCGCGGGTCGGCGGTAAATAGCCCGGCCTGATCGGTCAACAATAGCAGCTTATCGGCGTCTGCCAGAATCGCCGCCAACGCGGATAAATTATCATTATCGCCGACCTTAATTTCCGCAGTAGCAACAGCATCATTTTCATTAATAACGGGGACAATGTTGTTATCCAATAACGCACGCAGGGTGTCGCGCGCATTGAGGAAACGCTCGCGATCTTCAATATCCGCCCGCGTTAATAGCATTTGCCCGACATGAATACCGTAGATGGAGAAAAGTTGTTCCCATAGCTGAATCAGGCGGCTTTGGCCTACGGCAGCCAGTAGTTGTTTAGTTGCTATTGTGGCGGGGAGGTCGGGGTAACCCAAATGTTCGCGCCCGGCGGCAATGGCGCCAGAAGTAACGATAACAATCCGATGTCCTGCCGCGTGCTGCTGTGCGCACTGCCGCACTAATTCAACAATATGGGCGCGGTTAAGACGGCGCGAACCGCCGGTTAGTACGCTGGTGCCCAGTTTCACAACCAACGTCTGGCTGCTGCTCATAATTTCTCTGCCATTGGATGTTAAAAAAGAATAAAGAAGACGTTGTAGCAGGACAGACGCGTTATGCCAACAGGCATAACGCGAAAATCTATGAATAAATCGGGGATCGCCAGGGGAATATCATGGTCGCGCAACCAGAGTACAAGTAGGCTCTAGCGAGTTTAGCAGTTTCTCCAGCCGAACATGGAATACCTGTTTAGCATTTTCCACCTGATCCATTACGGCGTGATCCTTAATTTTTTCCTCACGCCAATTGCCGTGTTTATCAAATAAACCATAGTGGTACTCATAGGCAAAGGCATGCCCCATATCTTCCAAATGTAGCCACCACCCCCAGAATTCCCGATGTTCGGGCGCGGGCTTAATATTGGCGCAAACTGCCAGACAATCAAAGAAGAAGGTCGTATTTTCACACTGTGCTTCACGGATATAAGGCCCCAACGACGTAAAGTTTTTCATGAGTCGGCTCTTGGTGTGTCCACTCGGTAACATCATTTACGATCTCCTCTGGTTGAACTTTCTTTTTAGCAGAGAATGCCAATTTATCAACCATGTCCCACAACGAAGTTTATTGTGTATAGTGTCGTTTCAGTAGTCTGGGATTTCGTTCATTCATTTGGCACGGAGGGGATGATGTCAGACCACCCGCTATGCGATACCGTCGTCATATTATGTACTGCGCCAGACGACGCCTGCGCGCAGCATCTGGCTAGCTCACTGCTGTCAACACGGCTTGCCGCCTGCGTTACATTGTTGCCAGGAGCCCGTTCGTTCTATTATTGGGAAGGTAAGCTTGAACAGCAATCTGAAATACAAATGCTGATAAAAAGCGATACTTCGCATCAGCAAGCGCTGCTGACGCATCTGAAACAACAACACCCTTACGATACGCCGGAGCTGTTAGTCCTGCCGGTATCTGGGGGCGATAGCGATTATCTGACATGGCTCAACGCATCTTTACGCTGATTTTCCTGTTATGGACAATTTTCGGCATACCGAATGAGGCAGCGGCTTCTTTCGGTCAAAAACTGTTTGGCAATAGCACGACATCGCGCTTTCTGCCAGCCGATGGGGCGTTCGCCTTTGAGTTTCAGCAGCAAAACGATCGGCTCAATTTACGTTGGGATATCCATCCTGATTACTACCTGTACCGCGCACAGATCAAGATTGAAGGGCAGGGTGCTACGCTCGGCAAGGTAGTGCTGCCACAGGGCGAAAGCCATAACGACGCGTTCTTCGGTCAGGTCTTTATCCTGCGGGATCGGCTGGCGCTAGCGGTTCCCATTGAACAGGCCGAAAATGGTGCGACCGTTAACGTCACCTACCAAGGCTGCGCCGATGCGGGTTTCTGCTATCCGCCGGAAACGCGAGTCGTTCCTCTCAGCCAGGTACTGGCTAACGCAGGCACAGACACATCGAATACCGCATCCGCCCAGACGCCACCGCCACAGGCCACGCCTATGCCGTTCTCGCCGTGGTGGGCGCTGCTGATTGGTATCGGCGTCGCTTTTACTCCCTGCGTTCTGCCAATGTATCCATTGATTGCCAGTCTGGTGCTAGGCAGAAAAGACCAGCTGTCGCCGCGCAGAACGCTACTGCTGTCGATGATCTATGTTCAGGGTATGGCGCTGACCTACACGCTGCTCGGGCTGGTTGTCGCCGCCGCCGGATTGCGCTTTCAGGCCGCGCTCCAGCATCCGTATATTCTGATTGGCCTGTCGATGATGTTTGTCGCGTTGGCGCTCTCTATGTTTGGCCTGTATGCACTACAGCTCCCGTCCTCGGTGCAAACCCGGCTGACAGCGTGGAGTAACCGTCAGCAGGGTGGCTCCGTTACTGGCGTATTCTGTATGGGGGCGTTAGCCGGGCTAATTTGTTCTCCTTGTACCACGGCGCCGCTCAGTGCCATCCTGCTTTATATCGCCCAGAGCGGCAATATGCTGGCAGGTGGCATCACGCTTTACCTCTACGCGCTGGGCATGGGCTTACCACTCATTCTGGTCACGCTGTTCGGCAACAAATTGTTGCCGAACAGCGGCCCGTGGATGCAGTACGTTAAAGAAGCGTTTGGCTTCATCATTCTGGCACTGCCCATCTTCCTGCTGGAACGTATTCTAGGCGAGACGTGGGGAATGCGCTTGTGGAGTATGCTAGGTATCGCCTTCTTCGGCTGGGCGCTTATGCTGACGCTGCGCAGTAGCACAGGTTGGATGCGTGGCGTGCAGTTGCTGCTACTAGCAGGCGTGGTGATCGTCGCCAAGCCGCTGCAAGACTGGGTATTTCCTCCTGTTGGCGTAGCGCAACCCCACGCCTCGGCACTGAACTTTTCCCCTGTCGCTAATATTGCCGATCTCAACAGCGCGCTGGCAAACAGTAGTCAGCCTGTTATGCTTGACCTTTACGCAGACTGGTGCGTTGCCTGCAAAGAATTTGAAAAATACACGTTTAGCGACCCAGTGGTGCAAAATCATTTGTCACATCTCACGCTGCTACAGGCGGATGTTACTGCGAACCGCGAAGAACAGAATGCGTTACTGAAGAAGCTACAGGTTTTAGGCTTGCCGACCATTGTGTTTTTTGACACTCAAGGGAAAGAGATCCCTGGCTCGCGTATCACCGGCTTCATGAGCGCTGAACAATTTCAGGCACATTTGCAGAAGTTCAGCCCATAAACGACACTTTCTCTCTAATTTTGCGCTTCTGGAGGAGACATGATGCAACGGGAAGACGTTCTTGAATATGCGCTTACTCTACTGGAGCAGCACGGATTCGCCATGACAACGCTGGATATGCTGGCGGAGAAAATGGGGGTTACGGTAGAAGAACTGACACCATTCTGGCCGGATCGAGAGGCGCTGCTGTACGACTGCCTGCGACATCATAGTCAGCAGGTCGATACCTGGCGGCGTCAACTGCTACTGGACGACGAGAAAACCATTGAGCAGAAGCTACTGGCGCGCTATCAGGTGCTGCGTGAATCAGTGAACAAGCAGCGTTATCCAGGCTGCCTGTTTATCGCTGCGTGCAGCTTTTTCCCCGATATCAATCACCCCATCCACCAGATTGCGGAACAGCAGAAGCGAGCCTCTTACCAGTACACCCGCGATTTACTGGAAGCGCTGGAAACCGACGATCCTGAAATGGTGGCACAGCAGATGGAATTGATTCTGGAAGGCTGTCTGAGCAACCTACTGGTCAAGCATCAGGCCGCCAGCATCGCCACCGCTCAACGCCTGGCTGAAGATGTCTTACGCTTCGCGTTGTGCCGCAAAAACGGCGCGTTGACCTAAGCGAGCATGCCTACCCAAGCACATCACCTGACGAACCAACGGATACTGACGCAGCACCTCTCTCGCGCCAGCACCTAAAATCAGAACGATAACGCTTGCCACCACGCAGGCACCGACCACCGCAGGTGAAGTGTTTTTAATATTATGGCGCTGGCTATTGGTTAAAATCAGGATATTCGTTGACCCCAGCGTTATCGAGGCGACAAACGCAAACAACAGAAACTGCATCAAACTCACAGGTCACTCCTTTTTATGAGCCCTGACTGTTTGAGTAAAATGAATCAAGTAACTTTCGGGAGTAGATTCATACAAGCCATGCAGCATATTGGATAGCCAGTGCTCGTCGAGGTTAAACCGCCATCTATTGGCGCATCACCGTCGTGAATTTCACCGGGTTCCAACAAGAAGGCATCGCCCGGACGACTCCACTGTCGCTTGCGCCGACAGTGGAACTGCTGCGTCCCCGAAAGGGTTATCCCCACAAGATAACTGTCATGCCAATGTGGATCGTAGGCGTGCCCCTCAAAATGTGCCTTAATCGTTTCAATTCCCGTATCTTTATGCTGGCGCAGTTCAAGCCAATCATTCGCCATTTCGCTTTCTCTTTTAGCTATTAGCATTTACTCTTTAACCGCGCGTATTTCTGGAAGATTTGTGTAAAAGCGTCAACAACTTTTCAGATTGCCGTAAAGTTAAGCAATTGGATGGTTTTTCCTGAAATAATGTTGACGATCAATTGGGATTAAGGTTTAATGCGCCCCGTTGCCCGGATAGCTCAGTCGGTAGAGCAGAGGATTGAAAATCCTCGTGTCCTTGGTTCGATTCCGAGTCCGGGCACCACTTGCATCAAAGCACGCTGGTTAAGAGTGAGAAACTTAACGGGCGGTTAATACAGGGTTCAGTCATAAAATCGTTCCTGTGCAGAGATAATCGAAAGGCTGCACTGTGAATGAGAACTGAAATCCTCAAGATAGGGAATCTGTTGGAGCAGATTCCCTTTCCTCGTTCCCGCGTATGTTTACAGTGAATTACCCTACTGTCAAGTCATGTAAAACGGGTTGCGCATAAATATCCGTATGTAACGCCAGCTCTTTTTCCAGTGTCCGTCCCACGATTTCCATGTTTAGCTCGACATATTCCATTGTTGTGCTGACGTTTCGGTGACCCAGTAGATCCTTGACCAGCAGCAGATTTCGTTCCGGCGCTTTCATCAATTCCGTCGCCAATGTATGACGGAAACGATGTGCTGACACCAGAAATCCACAATCCCGGGATAATCGGTTGAAAAAAGATCGGAGGGTTTGCTGTGCTCTCTTTTCATCGTACTGATATTCCTCTCTATGTCGGTAAGATTTCATAAAACGGGTTACATCAAACAGAATGTCGGAGGGTTCTGCCCCTGCCAGTTTTGCTCTCGCCACTAGCGATGCCAGCCTCGCACGCAGTTGGCGCACTGCAGGGACGCGCCATTCTCGATGTGTTTTGCTTCCCTCCAGACGTAGCTCAATGTATCCCTCATCCAGATTGATATCCTGCAGCCTAATGTGTAGCAATTGATTCTGCCTCATCCCGGTGTAGCGAAGCGTATCGAGCACGGTGAGCCAGTACCAGGCGGGATAAAGTGCGCATCGTTGCCCCCAGGTAGCATGAGGCTCTTCCTCTTCCATCCTCTGCATGAGGAGATAAATAGCGGTAAGTTGTTCACGCGTTAACGTTTTCTTCTTCTTTTTTTCTTTTTGAACGACCGTATCGTTAAATGGATTTTTATCCTGCTCTATTAAATTTCGTTCCATCGCAAAATTAAATATTGCCCGCATATGAGCTACTTTATTATTCCACGTATGTGTGGATAAATTACGCTCTTTTAATAGATTCCTGCGCCATTTCAACACATCCCGCTGTGTTATCTGGGTAGGAAAAACAGACATACCAATAAATCGACTAAAAGCACTCACCACCTTCCGATAACTAATTTCTGTCGCCTCACGTAAATTATGTGAGAAAAAGTACTCATCAACAATTTCATCCCAGGTCAGTGACTTACATAACATATTTATTCCCTTCCAATAAAAAGCACAAAATTTACCTTTGCTGCATGCAGACTAAAAATGAGTCCGCTAATCAGATTGCCATGCCTCAAGGCAAGATCAATAATGCGCTATCGTCAGGAACACGGTTCCCCCGGTAAAGTGATGAAGCTTTAACCAGATAACCGTTAATGTTTTTATATGTCCCGGTTCCCGATGGACTGTTGTATATTTTGGCTTGCAGGAAACGTTTACCATCAGCAACGCGATGAATGCCTAGTCGCTCAAATGATGACTGTAACGCGTTGCGTTTCCCTTTATTTCCCGTTTCCTTCTGAAACAAATAAAATATTTCGGGAACGCATAAAAAAACAAATCCAGCGACAATATGAACACGGGAACCTTCTTCGTTTACCCGTATTTTCCCTTCAATTAAACCGGATGATAACCATTCCAAAAACACTGAACCTTTATTATTCTCATCGCGAATAGCCTCGCTATTTTCTGGCGAAAAAATAGTTGTTACCTTTGACTCAGTTAACGTAATACACTCCTTTTCCTGTTGATTGCCTATTTCATCTGTAATAGCAGGTATTACATCAGGTACCTCTTCAGCTTCAGGAGCCGACATACCGTGAAATAGGCTTAGAAGCGCCTGAGTATCATCCGACGATGGAGTCGCTACGAGGTGTTCTCCATCTCCGGAGGATGGCGCGGTTTGGGGTAGCGGTTCCGTTTCTCCCGCAGAAACATCAGGGGCCATGACCGGTATCGGCTCATTACCGGTCAGCGAGCTTTCTGCTGAAGCGCTATCAGGCAATGCTGAGGTGAGGGCGGAAACCTCTAAGGGCTCCGACGGGAAAAGCGCTGCCGCTGCGTGTTCTTCCCCCGGTAGCGTCATTGACAACGGGCTATTGACTAACGGCGGGGCGCCACATTTTTCCGCTGCCGACTGTAACAGTTCATCAATCAGAGTAATGGTTGCGGGGCGGCTCTGCATCCGTTGAACCAGACAATCAAGCGCGTCAGGATTTATAGATAACCAGGGAAGCACTGAAGGGGGAAGTAACTGGCTGGCCAGCAGAGATACTCTCCCTTGCGCACAAGATGGCGGCAATTTATCTATACAATGCCGAAATCGAAATGGCTTCCCAGGAATAGTCAATCCTGGCATCCAGCCTTCTCCGCCATCCAGTTCCCCTTCCCACTCACAAAGAAGCGGCAAGTGATAGAATAAGGCTGACCAGAACACTACAGCATTCCAGAGTAATCCCTGGGCGGCTTGTTCCTCTGGCGGGATCCCTGGAGGCAGAGTTCTGCCCTTAGCCATTCTCACTGCATACGCGGTAAACTGTACCGTCAGATCACCAAACGCACCGGAATACGACCAATTCCCTTCTTCCGATGCGGGCAGGTTCTGAACTCGACTGAGCAATGAATACATCGGCGTCAGATAACACTGCCGATAAAATGTCGCTGGCAGCGAGTGATTGTCGCTGAGCTGTTGGAGAAAGGTCCGACGTTTTGGCGACGTAATCAGCATGTCAATGGGATGTGGAAGATGATAGCCGGACGGGCAGACTGATTCAGGCGGCGTCGCTTCACTTCGGGGAATGTTATCCGTACCAACAAAAAATCTTTTTATTCGGTTGAACATGTTTGCCTCCGGCCAGTAAGCGGCACAGTCTTAAGCGACTCACTGACAGGGGCAAGCTGAAACCCTTTCTGCATTTTAAAAATTATTTTCAATGCCGGGTAATTCGGGAAGAAGGGGACTGTCGATAAATGACAGCGTATCGGCGATGTTAGGCTCTCTCTTGTCAGAGTGCTGTGCCTCAGTGAGATCATCGGACTCATTCTGTTCACAGAGTAGTTTAAGCAGCTCATTCCTGACCAATAACTTCCGGGCTCGGGTTGTCGCCACATACAGCAAATTGGTTTCATCTGTTCTGGCGTCTTCCGATAACAACGGATCGGTAATATCAGAGAAATCGTTGTTCAGTATCACCGTGTCCCATTCCAGCCCCTTGCTCCGGTGCGCCGTCGACACCACAACATCGGCGTCGTCCTCATTCGTCGTCGCTTGCTGGCGTAAAACCTGTAATTTTTGCGGCAGCGGGAAGTATTTATCTAACAGGCCAATCGCCTGATTCATTTCGACATCATTGGTTGCCTTGGCAATCGATTTGTACTCTTCAAAATTCCGGTATTCTCGGCCAAGACGTGGCGTACGCATTCGTTCAGGCATGTCGACTGAAAACCAGTACAAGTCTTCCAGCTCTTCCGTTTTATAACCTTCAATTCCCCCTACCCAGTATACGCGCTTCTCTTTCATGCTCTCGTAGAGCGCGGCACCAATGACGCCCGCCACCGTACGGCTGAGCACCGTGTAGCGCGAAACGTTCGCAGGCAGTCGATCAACCACATCGTCATCACCACCATTGCCGATCACCGGATGTGTTTCCTCCTGGCGCGCCAGCAAGACATTCGCCATTTCCGCAACTGCCGGGCCGAATCGAAAACTTTGCGTCAGCCACAAACGGTCAGCGCCTTCCAGTGCTGGCGCATTCAGCGCGTTATCTGCCCCGCGAAAACGGTAAATCTGCTGATGACGATCGCCAACCAGAACGACATTACAGCTCTGAGTGAGTACCAGCGAACTGATGACAGGATTGGCATCCTGGGCTTCATCAAACAGGATCGTGTCCCAATGTTTTGACAAATCGGGCGCTGATAACTGGAACAGTTTCAGATAGGTATCATGCGTTACGGGGAACGTCGAGTCGATGCGGCTCATCTCACACCACAAAAATTGCGCCGCGCCCAATATCTTGTCAGCACCCAGTCCATCACGATCGTTCTCGTCCGGCAGATGTTCATGGCTGAGTGCCGGGGAAGCACTACACAGAAAATGGTTCAACGCGGATAATGCCGTTCTGGCCAGCACCCAGTGGCGGGTATTCAGCTTGCGGGCGATGTCGGTAATGCGCAAGTTGGGTGTTAATCTTGGCTTAAAATGCTTACCAAATTTCATCCAGGCCAGTTGATGAGAGGTCTTACATTCAACGTTGAAGGGGAATTTACGCTCCGCTTCATCACGAACAGCACGATTGTAGGCGAGGTACAGCATTCTGCGTTCAGGATTGGCCTGTGCGTAGCGAATCAGTGTTGTCGTTTTACCCGTGCCAGCAAACGCGTTAACGACCAGATACTGCCCTTTCCAGTTGATAACGGCGGATTGCTCTGCCGTATCCGAGTAAGCCATGCCCGTACTCCAGGATGAAAAATCATGCCCGTACAGTGCGGAAAAGTATGTTTTACCGCCATTAAAAACCAATTCTTCACTCTGGAAATTTTTAGATCCGTGAATAGGGTTTCCCCCAGTTTTTTATCACTCTGCGCGCTATAAAAATGGCTTCATTCATAAAAAGGCAAAAGAGATGACAGAAGAAATAGCCAGCATATTGGCAAGCGCAGCAATTCCTTCATCAACCACATTCATTCCATATCGCTATAGCGATGATGATAAAACCATATTAGAAATAATCGATGAGGCGACAAAAATCGCCGTCAAATCCTCTCTGGCAATAAAATTCTTTCAGCTAATTAGTGCTATTCCTCATGCTCTACAGGTTGATGGTCATTGCAACGATGAAACCTTGTATAGCACTGCATTACTTGGCATTAGCATGAGCGAATCACTAAAAATAATCGAGATCACATCCCAAAAAGATAACAACTTGACCGTACAAGAAATTAGCATTTTGAAAAAAATAATAGAGCATGCAATACAAAATCAGGCCGATTACATTACCGCATTCATTCCCTTAAAATAGCGAAAGGCAGTAAGATCACGGCTAGTCATAAAATTCACTTAATTTTTAACATGAAGTCAACATTATCTCTTGCCGTTATCTTCTGCCATCTTTTGATATATCGGGTCAGTACCACGGGGATATTGTTTACTTATTTCTCTGTAATGCGCAACACGTTGGCGAAAATACTCACGTAAGTGCTCAGGCTGCTCTCTCTCAATCTGCTCTGCGATAACAGGCAAATTAAGACGTTCTTTGTAGGCTACGCCTGATGCAGCCAAATCAACGTTCACTTTATCCCGCTCTTCTCGCGGCAAATCCCCTAAATTGTGCGTCACGGTTTCTCCTGCCTGATCCTAATTGGTTTCTCCTAATATACTTCATTTTCCTCGGAAGATTCGTTTCCATAGCAAAAAGCACCCCCGAAGGAGCGCTTTCTGTTTTTAAGCTGCCAATTGATGAACGTCCCCCATTGGCTGAATAATGTTATTTAACTGCGATACCACATACTCTGACTCTTCCCTAATCCATTCAATAGCATCGTCAACCACGGCGTAATAATCAGAAGCATTAGGATGATCTGGTTCGTTCACTTCCGCATCCCCGGTAAAACTGGCCATCACCACACCATTCCTGTAGACAATATCAGCACGGAACATCACCGGCACATGAATGCCCGCCGCTACCGTATTGACATACGGGGTCAGAAAGTCATCCTCAAACTCCATGATGTCGATGTCGTCAATGGGTTGCGGAGCCATATACAGACGTATCTCTCCAGCATCACCACACCATCGGCGTATCCGTCGCGCCTCAAATGTGCAGTTGCTGACAAACTGCGTCAGCGTTTCTGCACACTGATAAGAAACATCACGCAACGATCGCTCCAGGTGATCCATAAACCGAAACCAGTAGCGTTCACTCTGCCGAAACTGTGCCAACGTGATGTATTCCTCAGGAATGCTGTCGCGTTGTCCAGAGGCCTCACGAAACGCCGCTTCATCCAGTTCGTAGAGAGGCATGATGTCAGCGCGCAGCAACTGGTCGGTTCGACCACTGATTTGCGGGTGAACCCGGGGAAGATACAAATACCCATGATCTACCCCGTTACCATTAGCCAGCCAGTTCGTGGCGTTTATCCACAACGTCAGAACTTTTCGGCTACGTTCACGCTTAGCGTCGTCTGTATCAAGGCGTGCCAGCAGGGTTTCCATCACGGCCGTCAACTGCTCGTTTTCAAACAACGTTTGCGTATTAACGTAAGTAATACCGGCGTCAACATCCAACTGCCAACATATATCGTCATAATCCGGCGCGTAACCTAATGCCCGCTGATACGCTTGTTGAATATATTCATGAATAATGCACATTGTGTACTCCTGTCAAAATGAGGGATGGCAGGAGGCCCGCAGGGCGTTCCCCCTGCCGGGTAAAGTTAAGTAATAAGTCAGGCGACCAGACGTAACGCGGGCGCCGGTGAGTCGTTATCGAGTTGCAGACGTCGACGTTCGTCACGCAGCCAGGCGATTGCCTGCCGCACAACCTCACCATAGTCTGCCACTGTCAATCGGTTCACATTCGCGACATCGTTCTGAACGGAAAAACGGCCAATGATGGCGCCATTGTGGTAATGGATCCGGCTCTCCAACGCAACGGGATATATCTCGTTGCGGCAAACCCGTTTGACATACTCCACCGGATCTTCAGGCTTGTTCATCTGCTCTGGGTCAACTGCCCCCAGATTCACCGAGATAAACCCAAAATCCGTGTCAAACCGTCGGACAACCCGTTCATCAATGTCACAACGCCGTTGCAATGTGGCCAACTGCGCCACACAGTGCTCGCCCGTTTGTGCCAACGCTCGACTCAGCCAGCATTCAAACCGAGACCAGTGCCGCACTGTGTGTGCCAACTGCGCGCGAGGGATGACATCAGCAGTATGTCGCTCGCCCTGTGCCGTCAGTTGGATAAAGTCGGCATCCGACAAATCCAGTAATGCCGACGGATCGCCTGGTAGCAGACAATCAACCCGACCACTACTTTCCGGAGACGTTCTCGGTAACAGCCGTGTATTACCACTGGCTGTGGCCAGCGCATCCAGCCCCAAAATCCACAAGGTCAGAATACGCTCACTCAGTTGACAACGCGCCCGTAGTTGGCGATTGCCCGGAATGCTATCGAGCATAAACTGCATGATCGGTAACAGCCGAGGGCTGTGAAACACGATATCCGTGTTCAGGTAATCGCGCAGGTCGTTACTGATATCGGCCTGCCACTCCTCCGGATGCAGGAAGAGGTTCATGTGTTTCAGGTAGATCTGTTGAATAAACTGCTCAGTCAGCATCGACGTTCCTTACAAATAAAGTAAGGGCGCTTCCCCTTCCGGGAGAAACGCCCGGTTGGGGTTAAATTGTTATGTCAGGCGACTTTCTGTTGAGCTTTTCGCTCTTGTTCACGGGTCCATTTACGTTCCCAGCCAAACATCATCCAGAAAGGCGTACGCCAGGTTTGGTGAAATGCCATGCGTAACGTATCACCCACGATGACCATCGCCGGGATACCACTCAGAGACAGTTGTACATACGCCATCATTGCGGCAACGGGATCGATATCGACACAAACGGCCATCATCTGTTTCTGCGGGTTAAAGCCTGCTTCAAGCATGGCTTGTGCCATTGCAACAACCAGGCCACCGGCGCCGCACGCAGGATCTGAGACGGTAATGAAATCCCGTTCCCCGCTGGACAGTGCTGACAAACCCTCAGCCAGTTGCATTTTCGCCATCATGTAACCAACAGAATAGGGGGTGAAATACTGCCCCTGGCGATGATCGCCCAGCTCAAGTTCCATAAAAACAGAGCCGAGAAAATCTGAGGCACTGAATTCCATACCGTCGACCAGTGTGTTGAAAAGCACAGGGAAACGACGCTGATCATCTGTCTTGTAACGTTTTATTCGCCGCATGTAATCATCTTCGATTTCCTGCACAAAATGGCATCGGTTATGTAACGCCGCTGCCGACATGTGAATAAAATCGCTGAAGACCGTCCAACGGTTCTCATACGGTGCAATTTCCTGAAACTGGCGGATAAACGTTTCCCGGTGTGGATTTTTCCGGCCCTGATTAGCAACCCAGGGAAGCGTCGACAGATTACCTGGATCGTCCGGATCATCTCCTTCGTCCTCATCATTGGCCGCAACCTCATCGACCGATTCAGCAAACGGTGGCGGTAGCAACAACGTGCCAAGTTCAGGAGCCTCCTGAACGACGTCGCTATCATCGATGTCGCTGGCGACACGATGAACAGCCAGGCTTCCGGGATCCAGTGAGAAACGCGCCAATGCATCAGCAACGCTATTCAACTCTGGCGTGAACAATGCCGTCGGCATATCACTCCGCGGCCAGTCATAAATCCGTGCCAACGCATTGACCGCCTGTGACGGTGAAATGTTGTAGCGCAAGTGCTGATGCACCACGCTGTCACACACTAACGTCGTATCATCCAACTGCTGGCCATAATGAGTAGTTAACAGATGTTCTGCCTGTCTCTGCCAATGCTGAACATCATCGAACGGCAATGTGGCCAAGCGCTGTTTTTCCAGCCAATCAACCGCCTTGCCTGCTTCAGAAGCAGATTTAAACAGTATCCAGGGATCTGAACCCCGTTCTCCTGTCCACATCGGGTCGCCGGCAAGAAATATACCTGCCCTAGCCGCAAGCAACGCCCGCCCGATATCAGCGACGAGCGCCTCCTGCAGGTACGTGTTTATGTCAGGTAAATCATTCGGAACCGTAAAACGACCAAGCCGGGTTGGATGCCCGGTTGCACGAATAAGCAGTGAGGCAAGGCTATCCAAATCGTGCTTGGGTAATTCAATGCGATCGCTGTCAGGCAGGTAAACTGCCGGGCGTTGTGCGTTGAAAAGTACCTGAACCTGAGAAGCAAACTGCCACTCCCCTAGCCGTTCCATGCCAGGAACGCGAGACGGTGGCCATGGCCATCCGGGTTGCAACATGTCGGATAATCCTTCGCACTGCTCGATGTTGATGACACGAAACAGCGAAAGTGAGGGTTTATACCGAACGACCGTGGTTGGTCTCTGTCCGGGAATTATCCTTCCCCCCAGAGAACGCAGGTCATCGCCCGTCAGCCAACGGTTTGATATCAAACCGTTTTGTAACGCTGACTGCCAGAGCAATAAAGCATTAATACCGGTGAACCGTTGTCCGCTTAATGCGTGTTCCGGTATCCCCTGGCGAATAACACTCTGTCGCCACGGCGTTTTACCCGCGTTGACACTCTGCATCAGACGTTCTGTTAACAGCCGGCAAATATCACCGGCATCCTGTAATGTGAAAGTTTTCATAATGGTCTCTATCGAACGGGACCATCCCCTGAGGGATGGCTCCCTCAGGGAAAAATCAGAGTATGGCGGTAAACAGTTGCAGGATGGCATGGCCCGCAATCACCGCTTGCTGGCACAATTGCACAAACTGTTCGTGATGCAGATAGGCCCAGACGACGCCGGAGGTGATTATCCCCGTCGCCGACATCGCCATCAGAAACTGGTTACGCCGGCGGCGGAACTGAGCCTCCTTCTCCGCAACCTGGGTATGTAAAAACAATCCCAACGTCTGAAGCTCTGCAAAACGGCTGAACTCCTCACGCCGTAACTGCTCACAGGCTATGTCATAGCGCTCCAATTCTGTCGGGTGTTGATCCTCAAGAAAGCGCCGGTAACCACCATCGCGTAACGTGTGGTAATGACGGTCAAATTCTGCCTGTAACCAGCGATAAAAATGACTGCGCGTACGACTAATTACGTCAGGCTCTCGTGTCAGCGTGCGCATTGCATCGTGTGTCGCCCGAGCAGCTCCGAGCTGCTCATTCGTGGTCAGTAAACTCATGGTATGGACTCCGAAAAAAGAAGACGGGTCCACCCCTGCGGGTGTCCCCGTCAGGGTTAGTAATAGGCTGAGTTAGTCTGTCAGGCTGATATGAACAACATCATTCTCATAGCGCAGATATAACTGCTGCCACAACGATGCCGATTCATTGCCGTCACCAGGTAAACAAAAGTAGCCGGTTGTTATTTCTGAGTGCGTACTCGCCGCCAGAGCTTTTAATGCATGGCGAATCAGACGATGCAGCCGTTCTGTTTCGTACGCTGGCTCAGGCACAAACGCGACCAGTCTTGCCCAGGCGCAGTCATCAATAGCGATACCCGGAGAAGGTTGTGGCCAACGCATCACGCTGCCTCATCATTCTGCGCCGCTGACGAAATCGTCACGACAGCGGGCATCCGTTCAGGTTTAGGCCGCTGACGCACATTCCGTAATAGCTTCAGGTGCATGGTCAATGCGGTATCGACAGCGTCGTCTTCGTTATCCAGATAATGTTCGCCGTAAAACGGTTGGGCCGCTTCCTCGCCAAAGTATTGCAACTCCACCCCCGGCTTATATCCGTGACGCTGTTTCAAGACGACAGCACGGCCGCAGCATTGATGATCGTCTGCGAGCAACCATTTACCGGTGTAAATGAGTCGATGCGCTGACAATTCCACGGGCTCTGAACGTTGGCGCCAGACCTGATAAAGCCACACGACCGTTCGCGCAAGCCATTTGCACGTCCAGCGCACAACGAACCATAACCCCGTAGACAGCACAATCAGTAGGTGTAAAGGCATTGGCATAACCGCTCCTCAGTGAGTCAACCAGCGAAGTAACAAAATGAGCGCCAAAAGCACCAATGAACCGGCTACTTTTAGCAAGGTGAGATAGCCGAGCAGTTTCAACAGTGCATTGCGATCACGCCGGAAGCATTCCCTGCGAATCAGCTGACAGACTGCGTCTTCCTGCTCTGGTGTAAACGAAGCATCCGGAGTGGGAGCTTCTTGAGTGATATCAATGTGAGACATGAACTCTCCTTTTAGGTGATAAAAAAGGGAGAGTCATCCCGTCGCGGGAGAGGACTCTCCCCTGCGGGGTAACGTCTGATGAGACGACAGTGTTTATGTGGTTATAACCAACCACGTTCGGCGAACGACACCATTTCACCGTGGCCAACAACAATATGATCCAGCACGCGGACATCAATCAGAGCCAGTGCGTTAACCAGCCTCTCGGTGATTTGCCGATCGGCATTGCTGGGGTCAGCATTACCGGAAGGATGGTTATGTGCAAAAATGACCGCGGCGGCATTCAGAAGAACAGCACGGCGGACGACTTCACGTGGATGGATCTCAACGCTGTTAATCGATCCAGCAAAAAGGAATTCACTGGCAATTAACTGATGCTTATTGTTCAGGAACATCGCGACAAAAACCTCTCGATCCAAACACTCCAGCTTCAGACGTAAGTAAGCTTTAACTTCATCAGGGGACGTCACCGCTTTTCGTTTCTTGATATTCCGCTCAAGCAGCGCCAATGCCATATTGATGACACGTGACTCCCGATCGGGATAAACAGTGGTGTGAGAAAAGGTTAACTCGCTCATAAAAGACCTCTTACGGGCGAATGCTTTCCCCCAGATGGCGGAAAGCATTGCCATTGGGGGAAAGGTAGAATTATCGCAGGTCGATAATTGACGTAAAACAGGTTGTTAGTGCATCTGAAAAGGGATTTATCCCCCCATAGGGGAAAAATCCCCGTATGGGTTAAGGTAACAAAAAATGCATCAAAAACTGTATTCAATGCGCTCGACCGAGCCACTCAATGTAACCATCAAAATCGCTGTCACCATCCAGGCAGGAAGAGAATTCCCAGCAGGTATGCTTACCCTCCTGGACGCCATTCTGAAAGGCCTTATCCCAAAAACCCTGGGCAACTTTGTTTCCCAGTGAAATCACATCATTCAAATAATGACTGTAATTATCAGGGATAAAATTCAGCCCAACGGTTTCGCCAAGACATTCTGCGATTTCGAAAATCTGATAATCATTGTCTGTAAAACCATCCTCATCAGAAGAACAGTTGATCCGAAGTGCCTCGAATGCACCAATCTCCATCAATTTTCCTTCTATGTCAGAAATCACACACAGCAGGTCAACAACAGAATGACGATTACGAGCAAGACGGTTAAGTAAAGTATTCATAGATAAATCCACTCTTCAATTTGAAAAGGGATTTATCCCCAGCGGGATAAATCCCGCATGGGTTAAGTCACGATATGGCAGCCGGTCAGTAGAATGTCCGGCCTTCATACCAGTTGCGCTTGATGTCTAAACTGAGCGCGTAAAGGTAGTAGTCAATGAGCCAGATACTGGCGTTCGGGCTCTCATGCACTTTTGCTGCATCTTTCAGACCCTTGTTGAAATAGCACCGCCAGAAAACAGCATCAACGGAAAGACCGATGTTGAGAACCTCTGTGAGGTATTTTTCGATAAACACGGGAGACAACAGGTTCAGACCAATAATTTCACCGACCTGCCGTGCAACCCACGCTATCTTTTTCTCGTTAAGCGTCATCAGCACAAAATCACCCCAGTCAATCGTATCGATGCCGAGATGCATAAGTGCAGTCGCTTCCATCAACGTAGACTCAATGTCAGAAACAATCCTGATGAGCTCAGCTGTGGAACGTTGTAGAAATTCATCATCGCGTCGCAGAATGGCCAGACGCGAGACGAAAGGTTTCGTGTTGAAATCGTACATTGATAAATCCTTTTTTCGGTACAAAACGAAAAGGGATTTATCTCCACCGGGGATAAATCCCCATGTGGGTATGAATATCACGCTATCTGGTTTTGACGATCTCTCCGCTCTCGCTTAATGTGTATTAGTCGCGACTTGATCTGACACATGACCTTGAAAGGTTGAGAGTTACCGGTTTTGATATGGGTGTCGAATCCTTATACAAAACGCGAGGTAACTCTCATGCTTCATACTAACAATCCCATCATCAAACACAAAGCCGGTTTGCTCAATCTGGCTGAAGAACTCAGTAACGTGTCGAAAGCCTGCAAAATCATGGGCGTCTCTCGCGATACGTTTTACCGATATCGCGAGCTGGCCGAGGAAGGTGGCGTGGATGCGTTGATAAATCGCAGCCGTCGTGCCCCTAACCTTAAGAACCGAACCGATGAGGTCACTGAGCGGGCTGTTGTTGATTATGCTGTCGCATTCCCGGCTCACGGCCAGCACAGGACCAGCAACGAGCTGCGTAAACAGGGCGTTTTTATCTCCGGCAGTGGTGTCCGTTCTGTCTGGTTACGTCATAACCTTGAGAACTTCAAAAAACGCCTGAAAGCACTGGAAGAAAAAGTGGCCCGTGACGGCATTGAACTGACTGACAGCCAGATCGCAGCGCTGGAACGTAAAGCCAGTGATGATGAAGCCTGTGGTGAGATTGAAACCGCTCATCCGGGTTATCTGGGTTCACAGGACACGTTCTATGTAGGCAACCTGAAAGGCGTCGGGCGTATCTATCAGCAGACGTTCGTTGATACGTACTCGAAAGTGGCACACTGCAAGCTCTACGTCACTAAAACACCGATTACAGCGGCTGATTTACTGAATGATCGTGTGCTGCCATTTTATGAGTCTCAGGGGCTACCGATGCTGAGGATACTGACCGACAGGGGCACTGAGTTCTGCGGCAAAGTGGAGCAGCATGATTACCAGCTTTATCTGGCGATAAATGACATTGAGCATACGAAAACGAAGGCAATGTCACCGCAGACCAACGGCATCTGCGAGCGGTTCCATAAAACGATACTGAATGAGTTTTATCAGGTGACGTTCCGCAAAAAGTTGTATGGTGCTCTCGACACATTACAATCGGATCTTGATGAATGGCTGGCTCACTATAATAATGAGCGAACTCATCAGGGGAAAATGTGCTGTGGCCGGACGCCAATGGAAACATTACTTGATGGAAAGCGCATCTGGTCTGAGAAAAATTTAGGCCAGATGTAATCTGACAGATACCTGTATAAATAACCGGTAATTGTCAGATCAGGTCTGAGCTAATACACTTAATGAGTAACCGTCAACCAAACCACGTTTGATGTAATCAAGACTCCGCTTGCTGCCATATTTCGCGAGATTGAGAGTGTTATATTCCATCCCGCGATGGGACAAGGCGTTCTTTATGTAGAGGAGCTCTCCCTTTGCTTCTTGAGATTGCGCTCTACATTTGTCGCAGAGTGATTCATAGTTGGTAATTGCGTTAATTAGCTTTTCATCTCCAGCTGACATACATCCTCCAAGGTCACTGAAACCGATAACGCAGCGTTGCTAATTGTTTTGCCAACAATTGCGCGGCTTTGATCGCCTGGTGACGTTGTGGAAACGTATCATCAGCACAAGTATGAACGTCAAATCGGTAAGATTTTGAGCCTAACCAACCGGTACGACTTTCTACCTGGTAACTCCATCCGGAATTACTTCGAGAAACCCGCGCCCGAAAGTTCATATGCCCTGAACGATTCGGTATCCATTCACCAATAAATCCATCGTTGCGCTGTTGAATGTTTTTCTTCAGCAACGCAGACAGACGTTCGGTGAAATTAATCGTACGACGTAAGACCATTTGCATGATGTTCTCCTGGTAGAAACGGGAGAACATCTCACCCGGACGGGAAGATATTTTTCCCGTTGGGTTGCTGACTTAAAGTCGGTGTTAAAAAGAATCTTCCGGATATGCCTGCTCTGCCGAATCCTTAACAGGTTCGACGGTAGAATCCGTCAGTTCATCTTGTTGCTGAGGTTTATGCTGGAAACCGCCTAACCTGCTCATATAAAAAAAGCAGAAGACGATGACTGCACTCCCCCAAATGAGTAACAGTTGAAGGAAACTATAGGTCTTATAAACATGCCGCCGCGTTTTCACTTTTTTCTTCAGCGAAAGCAACAATTGACCTACCCAGTATCCGTCACGATATGCAGTAGAAGCGTTCATAGTGGTTACTCCGAAATAAAATATTTGGAAAACCACCCCCTCGTCATCGGGAAGTAGTTTCCCGGAGGATTGATAGATAGTTAAGCGGGACCTTCATCACCACGCTCGTAGCGGCGTTTAAACTACTTGGTGACATCTGCTCTCAAAGGATGGCAGATTTACCGCGCTTCTTAATCACGCCCTTTTCCTTGCAGGCTCTGGAAAAGTGATTCAGTCACCCGAAGGCGATCCTCACAGACTGATGGACCATTGGTGGTCGTCATAGACGACAATTAACATCCTCAACATACCCAAAAACGGAATAGAGTTCAATATATTTTCAGCCACGCTGGCATCATTAAATTATTCGTATCTGATACGAATAAAGCATTGAACTGTTTGCGGGAAGAATATCAAATCGTACCTGATACAAATAAATAAGGGCTATCATGAGAATTTCAAAAAACCAACAAGATATTCTATTCCTTTTATATGCTATCGAACAAATAAAAGGGGAGTGTTTTTTCGTACCCGTGACAAAACTATTCAAGATGGTTGAAAATAATTGCCATAGAACGTTGTACGCCAATCATTTCAGGACGTCATGCCATACTCTGAATCGTCATGGACTTATTCAGCAACGCAGAAGTCACAACCTGCAGCTATCCTGTGCATTAACATCTCATGGACGTGATATCGCCGCGAATATTTACAACGCCAGAAAAGAGTAATGCTATAACCCTCTCTCAGCTTATGTCTGTGCTAGGACAGAATGATTCACTAACGGTTGAGTCATAAAAGCCGCAGCCCTGAATGTACTGCGACCAACGAATGCATTGATAATCTCCATCTCCCACTCAAAGAACGTTATCAGGAGTGAATAATCAGGTTACCTTTTTTATCAAACAAATCTCCACACTGACGCTTAACCATTTTCTCTATGTCTTCGTTATCGGGATCATAGGCCCCGGATTTAATCTCTTCAATCACTTCAGGAAGTATCGGAATAATACACCCTCCTGTTTTTACCCTCAGGTTATTTTCAGTAGGCATAACCCGAATAATACCACGCATTTCAGAAAAGCTGTCTTTACGGATGAAGGCATCATAGTCGCTCTCATCAAAATAAACTTCATCAGAGAAGTATCTGCTTATCATAAAGCACGTATCACTTTCATTTAACGGTGTTTCACACGTAAATTTAATGATAATTTCGTCACAACCAGATTTTGAAAGATTAATTTCGTAGATTAACTCAACAGACACAACCGTCATTAAAATACCTGACACTTCTGTTTTGCCTGTATATTCAAACAATCGGGATTTACTCATCTTCATCACCTTTAAAATAGACCTGTTTAACATAGCGTCCTCGTCCATCGCCATGACCTAAATCCATCGAAACCTGAGCGTAAATTTCCTTTTCCGAAAACCCTTTTTCTTCATAATATTTTCTTGCATCCTGAGAAAACTGGTAACGCATACTGTGTGGCGCTTTTTTCCCCACTAATCCGACACGACGAACATGGTACCGGTATTTATCGATCGCTTTTCTGATATCAGGTTTATCTATAAGTTTACCGTTATTTTCCCGCATAACTTTTTCAGCATAACTGATGGCATATTTTAAGGCCTCCCTGTCCAGAATAACCGTATCTCTTGGACGGCCACCTTTTGAGCCAAAAACAACCCTGACAGAATTCTGACCCGTCTCCAGCGCTTTTTTCCAGGTTGAAATCGATTTACAGGATTCAACAGCTTCTTTTGTTCGTAATCCCAAAGTCTGGGCAAGTAACATTGTTGCGGCAACACCTTTATCTTTTTTTTCCACCTCAATAAATGCCTGCCTGAATTCCTCTGCCGTCAGGGCGGATTTTGTTCCATTGCGGCTGCTGCTTTCCAGCCCCAGCGTTTTATTACTGAGTAACGGATTATCAGGATCGGCTAATGACTGCTTTCCCAGGCTACCAAATACCCCCCGGAGGGCGGCTCGTTCATTACAAACCGTTCTTTCGGAAATGCCCTTTTCTTTTCTGCTGAGAAGATAGCCAGAAAAATGACGTGTCTTGATACTGTCTGTATGCCGTAATTTAATCCCATTATCCCTGAGGTAATTAAGAAAATATGTCGCAATACGCATCCTGTCCGCGCTTGTAGCATACCCTCCGGACACATTGCGGGCATGGGTGATGAAGTTTTTCCTGAATATTTCAATTTTCGATCTTGCTGATTTTCTGCTCATCTTATTTCTGCTCCCTGCGTACAAAACGCGTGAATATCAGACGAAGCAATGCATCTGCTTACCCCGGCCAGCCGTACAGACAGGGCGGCGTAAGCAGACGAAATGCCAGATTGTTAGTTTTTCGTCGTCACAGACGTCTCCGCGTGTCGGTTTGTTCGCCATCCTGGCTCGTTTGATATTGTGTAGCAGAGCTAATCTGTGTTGAGTTTTTGCAGGAGATCGATTGCTACCCATTTCAGGGTGGCATCGGGTAATACTCCCCGTCAGTCCCAAATCTGACGCCTCAATATCGAAACGAATTTCTCCTTTAATCATGGGGTTAACGCTTTCCGAGGCGGGAAGCCGTTAATTGAAGTTGATGGTATTCCCGGTGCGTCCGTCCGTGAAAACGGACGCGCCGAGCGTAGTAAAAACGTCCAGATGACGTATCTCAGACTGTACGACACGTGATAATTCGATTCGTAAATACGTCTCAAACCCGCATTACGCCTGACGTGCGTGATGTCGACTTTCGCGCGTCACTTGGTGTTCGCTTCGCTTGCACGCAAGTGACGCCGCGCAGCTTCGACCTTCCATTGCGACTCTCGTAAGCGGCCAAATGTGCCAAATGGCCTTATACGTTCGTGCAAAGGTCGGACGTCGCTCTGGACGTATTCGTATCTTGAATGTGCGTAAAACAGAAAACCTCGAACAATATCAAATTGTTGCCGAAGCTATCGAACTGTACTCAATAAAACGAGTCAGTACTTGAGTGCATTAGCGGGACCTTCATCACCACGCTCGTAGCGGCGTTTAGACTACCTGGTGACATCTGCTCTCAAAGGATGGCAGATTTACCGCGCTTCTTAATCACGCCCTTTTCCTTGCAGGCTCTGGAAAAGTGATTCAGTCACCCGAAGGCGATCCTCACAGACTGATAGATCATTGGTGATCGTCCAAAGACGATGGTATAGCGGAAATGATATTAGCAACCCGACCCAGAATCGTCAAATAGTTACCCACATACCCACCGACAAAGTCGGCTCGACACTCGCCGACAGCTCCCGTTCGCCCGCACCTTTGGAGGGCGCGGACTCACTGGCTTATTTGTCCGTGGATATGTGGATAACGACAAAAAATTAGCGACTCAGAGTATTAATGGATTGAATCTCTTTCTTTCCAAATATCGGGCTTATCATCAACATTACCGACAGGAACACGTAAGAAACCTATTTTTGCCAGAGACAATATTTTATTTAATTTCCTGTCTCGCTCAATACGTTTTTCTCTTTGATGAGTTGCATCATCAAGTTCGATTACACAAACCACTTTATTTGTTTTCTTTGAAACAAGGACGTAATCTAAAGCCATATTATTTACTATTGCTGAAAAACGTCGATACTCTTCATCCGACAAGGTTCCTTTGGGTATTGTCGTCAACTGGCCTAAAGAAACCTGGCAATGAATATCACAATAATTACCATGCCATGCGGTTAAATTATCATAGAACTTCCGTTCACACTCACTTAAAAAGTAACCTTTCCTATTAATACAAGTACCACTATTAATCACTCCCCAGAAAAGAGCATCTCTTGTTTCCCATTTTTTAGGAGCAGTATCGAAAACAGATAAATCCCCATACTTTATGCCACTATCGTTTTTGAAGGTTGGAGGAGCCTTTTTTTCCTTGTTATTCGGAGGCCTCTTTAAAAACCAAAACACTAAAATAATAATTAGAAAAACAAGCGCAATGAAATCCATTCCAACACCATAAAATAAAGTCAAATTAAAAACGCCCAACCAATACCATGTTGAGCGTACATATCTTACTTAAATGCAGACACAACTCTTTTTCTGGCATTCCACATAATATCATCTGAATGATATGTGCTTAATGGTATAAGCTTGCTCTTAACGTCAGGCCATAACGTAAGTCCGGATTCCATATTATTCAAAACATCCTGAATTATTACCCATGCAGAAAAAATCACTTCATGATCTTTGAGGTAAGAAAGAAACTCTTTCATTTGTCGAAGGCCACTATCTCCTTCTAAAGCAAAGACACCGCGATTAAAAACAAACCATTCACCTGTAACAGATGATTCAATAACATAACCGGGAAGATAATACATGGTGCTAGGCTTATCCTCCACCAAGAGATATACTTTAGGTGAATCCAGTTTACTCAAAAACTCGACATAATCCAATGCATCATAGGATTCAAACAACCGGGATGTATTTGACATATTTATTCCTTAGCTACTCTTTATTTATTGCCACAATAATGATAATGGACAGCCTATGCTTTAAGGTATTTAAGGGAAGAATAATCTGGCTGATGTTGAACTCCGCACTCGTGTTGTAGTCAGGCAGTATTCCTTTTCATACTCATTTAGTTATCATACAACGTCTTCAGAGCAGTGATAATATTTCGTTTATTTATGTCTTTTTATAGCGCATTTTTTACGCTATAGTGGTGCTATCATGGTTACACCAGAGGATAAGTCATGAGTATTGTAGCCGAAAAAACGACAGGCAAAAGCGCTCGCCTGCGTAAGCAGGGCAGGGCCATCGTTGTAACAATTCCTAAGGAAATTGCCCTGGCGATGAACTGGAAAGAAGGCGAAGACGTCGTTCTTGTCCAGGATGATGGCGCACTGAAAATCATGCCACAGACAGTAAAACCTCGTAAACGCAGGATGTCTCCTGACGAACTGGTGTCTGATTTAAGCGCTGAAGATATCCAAATGCTAAGGGAAGCGACACAGCCATTTCAGCAACTGAAGCCTACAGGACGGGAGATCTTTTGATGGCTCGGACGCCAAAAAGAGGTGAAATATGGTTAGTCAATCCAGATCCCATTGCAGGTAAAGAGATTGCCGGGCCACACTATTTTCTTGTGATATCTGTTGATACCGTGAACAAGGAAACCGGCGTTACCGCTTGCGCAGCGATAACATCAGGCGCGGGCTCCTTGCGCGAAAAGAATATCGTAGTTTATATCGGGGGCGGTGACAGCGAGAAAGGAAAAGTGACCGGGGTTATCCTTTGCCATCAATTGAACTCTCTTGATTTCCAGGCTAGAGGGGCAAAGTATATTGATACGGTTTCACCTCAGGTCATGGCTGATGTCGAAATCACACTGGCGAACATATTGGGCATATGAAAAATAGATTCATTTAAATCCGGTCTTGTAGCGGCAGACATCTCTTGCGAAACAGTGTGTAATCTCTATTCATTTTATGGACTTACGCTCCCAGCTAGGTTAAAATATAGTCATGAGATATTCTCATTGAGAAGGATATTCAGATGCAAAACACAGCAAAGAACCGAGCCTATCAGCGTGGACTTAAGGCAGCAGGTATTTGGAAAAGCACCAAGAACCACCTGAAGCAATGGGATGCAGCCTGCGTTGCATGGGCTACCCAGAACCATTTACCGAAGTTGGTTGGCCATATTCCGATTGCAGCGGGGATTGTGTTGTTTGCTTCTGGTGTATTGCTGGGCGGAGCTATTCTTTCTTTCGTTCTCATCTTTGCTGCTGGGCTTATATCAATAATTCTCGGAAAATCTTCCGACTCTCATATTGAGAGTTACGTTGCAGACAGCTCATCCCATTACCATCCCCATAGAAATACATGGGACAACCACAGGCATTCATGGGAAGAAGAAAATAAGTGGGATGATTAGATAGCCGATACCTTGTACCGACTATCTATATTTCTATTTCATTCCTTCTTTAACTCCTCCGGAAAAACTTTTAATAGAGTTATTCGCATATTCACCGGCCTTACTTCCCGCAGCTGTAGCATCTTTAACTCCGTTACCAATAGCATTGGATAACGCAGCTCCGATATCCAGCCCTGCCCATGATAGCGCACCAACCCACACAGCCGGCAGAACAATGAACATCGTTCCCATCACAAAGTTCATGACCATATCGTCAGAGGTGTTCTGAAAGCCCGCCAGATTAAATCGGCTGTGAGTATCAGAGCTGTACAACGCTTCCAATAGCCAACTGTCAAGCCAGCGAGCCAGTTCCCACCAGAACGTCAGGAAGTTGAGCGCGAATATCACAAATGTCAGGGTGATCACTGGCTTAAACTGATACGTTCCGAACGCCAAAATCAGCGGCAGCATGACGCAGACAGCCATCAGCAAAATGGCCTGAACCATCGGCAATGCCTGACGCATAGCATCAAATGCCGGAAATGCTCCCAAACTACCCAACGCGCCGCCGGCAATAGCACCGAACCGACTGATGGTATTCATTGTGGTAAAATCCGCATTACCACCATAGCCAGCGTAAACCTGCCCACCCTGGGAAATGTTCAGACTCTGGGGACTCACCAACCGCCTGATCACCGCTTCTTTATAATCGTCCGTACTTTTTCCCATCATTTTCAGTGCGGCGGAAAGGCGCAACCACATACCCGGATCGGCTTGATTGACCACCCTATCTTGCAAACCAGTATCCTTTGCTGACCACCACTCATTACAGGTAGGATAACCGCCTCGTCCCGTATTCGGCCGACCACTGTCTCTGGCATCGTTCCAGGGAAAATTTGACCGCGGCATTTTTGAGTTCAGTTCACCATAATAATGGGAACGAAACGTTGAGCTGCCTAGCCATTCGATATCCTTCAGCACCCCTTTATCTTTGGTTGTCCCCTGATCCTGTTGTTTCCACATGTATAGTGCGAGTGCGTAGCAATCGTTGGTGAAATCCTGAAGCTCTTCAGCCAGTGCCGGGTTACTAATATTGGTTCGCTGTACTTCAAAACGTACCTGGCGTAAATCTGGCCGACAAGGGATTGTCGCGACCGCTGCCTGTGTAATTCCTTTGGACAAACGGTGTACCATCGCCCACCAAAAAGGCACGGCAGCTGTTTGGTTATTCAAACTGGACACTACACTGGAGTATCCGCTGTCATTTGGCGCCAGCGGCGTCCAGGTACCACAGGTTCTTGCTCTGGAGGTATCATACGCCATGGTACTCAGACTCAAATTAATCAACGGCACACAACAGGCCAGCATGACAAAAAACGCGCCATACAGCGCGTTCTCGATGCGTGGCAGTGACAGCATGCCTTTGTTGCCCTCATCCTCCCCTTCTTCCCGGACTTTCATCCAGATACCAACGACTTTGAACGCGAGCGGCGCAGCAAAAAGGCCAGTACCAATCAGTATGTTCCACAGGCCATTATTAATGACCCAGCCCAACAGCGTCAGAAAATATTCGAGATAGCTGTTTGTGGTCATCGCGTCGCTCCTGTATCGATATAGATGGCATATTCGCACGCCAATAAAAATATCACGCTCACGATGGCTATCCGTTTTAGCGACGCTTTATACTCTGGCTTACATCCTGGGGCATGCCAGATTTTCCAGAACCCCCATCCCAATACGCCATACAGCATCAGTCGCCAGGCCAGCCAGCCGAGACTCGTTCGCTGCATCCAGTGGCGCAGATCCAAAAATTCATCCGGATAGGACAGTCCAATACTGGCAATCAGAAACGCAATGAACATAGCTCCTATACCGACTGCCAGCGCGTACAATGACAATTTGGTGCCATATCGTAGTCGTTCGAAAAAGGGAGGCGTATTTTGATGGTTTTTTTTAGATTCAGACATGAACATTCCTTTAGTTGCTCTGAGTTTCAGGAGTGGTCATCTGATTGAAACGTGTATCCGTATTGTCCTGGATTTGTTTCAGCGGATTGGTCTCTACGCGACTATTTTCTCGCTCAATAATGGTCAATACCGAGTTACGCGCAAGTTCACGCTTGAGTTCCATCTCATTCTTCAGGGCATTAATTTCTCGATCGAGCGATTCAATCCGACGGGTTCCTTCATCAACCGCCGCTTCCTGGGCAGCAGCGTTTGGCTCTGACATACCGGTCATCAACATACGGCGCATCAGTAATGCCGTCTCAACCGTATCCGCCATCGCCAGTTCGCTGGCCAGTCGGCCAGTTAACGCCGCATTATCCGGGTCACGTTGTAATGCTCGGATCACCCCACTGGTGATAGTCAGGCTTCCGGCCTTCAGTTTGGCCAGGTTCGCAGCCGTTGGCTTCTCCGCGCCATTGACCAGCTTCACCAGTTGTTCCAGATTGGTTTTCGTCGCCTCTTCCAGCATAGGGGCAAATCCCGTTCCCGCCTGGGTAGTACCGGGTTGCTGAGCGTCATCCCCACTGGTGCACTCAGAGGCAACCTTACATGTCCGCATTGAGCGATCGCCAAGTACCTGGACGACAGCCTTTGCGGCTTCCTCTGAATTAGCGAATTTTTGACAAACTGAACCCGTACAATTGTTAGTACTGACGGAAGAGGTACTCAACACCGGTTGGCTGTTCATCATGTTATAACCCGCTGCAGCCAAATCATGTGTTGGGCGAATAGCGGGTTGCCCTTTACCGCCACGTCGTTGACCACCAATCCAGTTTTGACCGTTATTGCCAGTCAACTTTTGGGAATCATTATCTGTCTGAATAGCATCAGCTTTTCCGCTGTTAACCATCTGTTTGTACTCATCAACCAACGCCGACTGTGTCCATTTACTGGAATCCGTAAAATCCATCATGCGTTTCGTCATGTTCTGGCAATTGAACATCGCTTTATCAAACGCCACATTTGCCTGAAGCACACCGTTAGTTAGCATGTCATAGAGGCCCGGGCTCGCTCTTTGAATAATGGCTCCAGGTAAGCTGGCAACCGCACCGGTTGCTCCCTGAATGACTTCACCCATCAGATTTTTAAATCCGGATGTCACGCCGTTCAACTGATTGCCGACCGTTGTTTTCAGGTCAAAATTGCCGCACTGCAAATCAGAACTCCAACCGAGATCAACGCCCAGCTTCTGCATACTGCTCCGTGTCGCTGGCTGAGAGATCACGGAACCGCCACCGAGCGTATAAAACAACTTATCCGAGACCCCACCACTGATATCTGCGCCATAGCCCAACGCACTACTCTTTGCCTGGGGAAGGTTGACATTAAGAAGATCGGCAAAGGTAAACGGGGCGGCTAATTGCAGACCGATGGCCAGCACACAATATTTTATTTTCATCACTATCCCTTAAAAATTTGTGACAGATAACAACCGCTGTCCGCGGCGTTGGCAGCAACTGTAGGGTTGCCAGAGAGTGTAGGCAGCATTACCATTTTCAGCCGACATATGGTCACCATCAGGGAATACCGCGCATGAGGTGGTCAACTGTGGAGACAAACGCTGCCATTTGTGGTTCTGTGTGTTTTCCACAACAGGCTCTGGAGGCCAATATCCATCACGGCGAGAGCTCTTAAGAGGTTGATAGACATGCGGTTGACCGGTACGTGTAATAATGTCTGCCACGCGCTGAGCAACTACGGCTGACGCTTTATCGTCATCGGTATGCTGGATAAATCCAGAGCGGGGATAAATATTTCCCCACATATTTCCTGATGCCATACTACCCACTTCGCGTTGGCCAGGAATGAGCGCCTCCGGATACAGCGATTCAGGAATGCCCGTTCGCCAGGCGAGAGAATCCAACGTGCTCAGAAAATACGGCATGAACGGCGTGGCGACGCTATCGCAGGAATAACCGGGAATTTGTCCACCAATAAGTGTCGATGCGGGATGACCAATCGCATCCACATACTTAAATCTAATATTGGATTTTCGTCGGCCGGGATCTTTAATATCCGCCGCGTTCCCGCCGCCCGCAGAGACGTCGGTTAATCCACTGGTCACTGCATTTTCCAACCCGCCTGCACCTTGGCTGACTAGAGACATTTCTGTCCAGGGATTACCTCCTGGAGCCATGTATGTGGACACAACTGCATCAGGAATAAAGTGAGTCACTTTAACGGATGTGCGAATTGTGCAACCAAACTTTGTGCAGAATAGCCAGTAACAGATACCACTAACACGCCAACTGATACATCCGGGAGAAATAGCACTGGTGACAATCTGCGCGGTATTGACGGCAGCAATAGCGGCGGGTTCATATGCCGTCGTGAGCATAATGCCAACAGCAATCGGGCGGAATCGGGCTCGCCATTTACTCATGGCCGTCCCCCTTCCTGCATTTTGTACGCAAGCGCTTTGGCAACATCAGCCGTGCCGTACACCACGTCGTGATCGTCAAAAACAACAGCGGGATATTTGCGTACACCGATTTCCCATGCATGCACGACACCACGATAGGCCATTTGCAGGTCATTCTCATGTTGTTGCCACTGAGGAGAACGCATGACAGCCTGAGCCTGTGCTGTCGCTTGCTCCATCGATGCTGAAAGCTCGCCAAACAGAGAACGTTGCAGCCGTTCCGGCGCATCCAGCCAGACTATCTGAGTATCAGGGGTAAGATTGGCAGGAGGATGTTGTTGGTCGGTATAAACAACGGGGTTGGCCAGTAATGGCGCAGGTAAAAACAGGAGAAGAAAAGCATGGATTTTGCTGTTCATCACCGCACTCCTTTAGGCTAATAAATACCCTTCAGGTTGCAGCAGGCGGGGGAGATAAACATCGTTAAACTCTTTTTAGGCAAGTGAAAATTTACGAACTACAATAACCGATGAGTTAATTTTCATTACTTCAATATTGTCATCAGCGAGCACCTCATTGAATTTTAAAGTTTTATGATGCAATGTATAGCAAATATTAACCAGCCGGTTCTAGATGCGCTTGCCAAAGACAACGGTGAAGGAAAAGAAGGCTAATAAATAAGGTTACTTCCCATAAATATTCACCCACAGGAGGCGTATGAACACCCAAAAACTGAGAACTGGCAACCTTGAACTATCCCCCGAAATTCGGGGACTGATGGATAACGGCATGGACTTTCTGCAAAAGGCGCAGGATGAATTTTCCACTTCTCCTACCCATTCCATCGTCAGTTTCTGGACTGCCGTCGAGTTGCTGCTTAAAGTGCCGCTTGCTCATGAACACTGGTCGCTGGTATGCAGCGGAAGGAAAATTATTCGCGCGAATTATCTTACCGGTGATTTTCAATCAATCTCCTTCGCGGAGACCTGTGAACGACTGTCCGATGTACTGGAAAAGCCCCTGCCACCGGCCACCCTTAAAGCCTTTAACAAAATCCGCAAGCACCGAAACCGAGTCGTCCATTTTTATCACGATGCCTTTACCGAAGAAGCAAAAGCGAGACTTCTTGCTGAGCAGGCTGATGCTTGGTTTGCGTTGAACCGATTGATGCAAGAAGATTGGAAGTCGCTTTTTGAAGGTGCGCTAGGATATTACCTCGCCGGGCAAGAAACGAATCTTCTCATAAAAAACACCTACTATGCCGATGTTAAATTCACGCAGGTTAAACAATCAATTGATGATCATAGAAAAAGCGGCGGTCAGGTTATCGATTGTTATCTGTGCGGAAAATCTGCTGCACTGGTAAAAGATGTTTTTGAAATAAATGGTTATTCCATCAAAACATCGTCATGTCAGGTGTGTAACTCTTCACAGGACAAGGTGGCCGAATTTTCATGCCCGGAATGCAATGAACAGCAAACTCTGAGAGCTTGGCATGAAACGGATTTTGAATGCACCAAATGCCAGCATTCTGTTCCCCGTTATGAACTTTTTGATACGAGCAGTTACTCACAAGACGACTACCATTGTGCATCCACTCCGGCAGGCTGCTCCGAATGTGAAGTCGACGATTCCGTTTGTGAGTTTGGGGAGGGATATTTCTGCACTCAATGCTTTAGCTTTTTCGAATCTATTGACCAGTGCGATTGCTGCGGTCATTACAGTACAGATATAGATGAATTTAGCGTAATTACTGGTTGCAGCTTCTGCAATGGGCACCCAGAGACATGGCCTGATGGTGGTGACTGAGTATCCATGAATTACATTTTTAATATCACTTAAGCAGAATCAGACTAGAAAGTACTCAATTAGTCTGACGAAGAGTGACGACCAACTTATTCCTATAGTAAAAATTCATTTAATGCATCGTGCCATCAACATTTAGGGCGACGTCATTTTTGATGTCCTCTTCATTATAGAAATAAATCCCCCAACCAACTGCGTGCTCAGGGGATTTTTAAACTTATATCCAACGTAACCTATGAGGTAGTTTTAGTCAGCTTGTTTCGCAACAGTTCTGTGGTGGCGACAGCATCTCGCTGGTATTGTTCTGAACCTTCCTGCAAACGTAAAGCGTCAGCGCTGATAGCGTCGATACTGCCAACGGCTATCTCTTTCAGATAAAGCACCAAATAAACCACATCAACAGCATCCGGAACAGAAATGTACCAACGGGGATGATCGTAATCATCAGCTTCTGGCCAACTCGTGATGCCGGCAACAGAAATCAGAATATCGACACAGGGGCCAATGCTGTTCCCACCATCAAAATGCAGCGCTACCGCCCCTCGAGAGCCAACCCGATGCGGATGACATGTTACATTGCACTGCATAGGTAAACGCTGGCGAATAGCATTACGTAACTGCTGGAGTTCGTTATGGTTTTTCAGGGAGATTTCTGCCTCACCTTGCGGTTTCAAACCAAAAAGTACGGGAAAATGGCCACCTTCCGGCTGGACGCTCGGCGTAGGGTATTTCAATGTCATCATGCTGTTACTTTCTCCTGGTCAACCAAACCACGGGCTTTATCTAGCGCTTTGGCGACCCGCATTGCCGCCTCCAGCTCCGAACAATGGAATTCATTCATCAAACGACGTCGTTCCACTTTTTCTTCTTTTTCCGTCATACCGAGCGCCAGGTACAAACTGGGAGGAACCGCACGGAACAATGCCTGGACGTTCTTCGATAAAACGACGCCCTCTGTGTAGCATTTATCCAACTTACTGGCTGACATCAGCACTGATTTCTGTTCATCCGTCAGGGATTTAAAGCGACTGATATCATCAACTTCCTTTTTCGGCATAACGAGACACAGCCACCATTCGGCCATATTGAGCATTTTGCCGGCCGCATCGGGGAAGTCTTCCAGGTTCTGCGTGGCTAGCCAAAGCCATGCCCCCAATTTTCGCCACATTTTGACGATCTTGGTCATATAGGGAGCCAACAGTGGGTTAACCGTTGCAATATGTGCCTCATCGACAGCAAAAACGATATCCCGTTTCTTGTATTGGTCACGCTCGGCAATGTTGTTAATGGTGTTCGTCAGTGACACCATGGTCAACGCCATCTGTGCTTCGTACCCTTCGCGTGCAAAATAGCCCAGATCAATCAGCGTGACGTCAGCTTCTGGCCAAAGCTGCCCTTCACGGTTAAACAGCTCTGCTTCAAAACTCCCCTCCTGTGTGAAAATACCTAAAGACTCTGCCATCTCGGCCGCTTTAGTTCGCCGCTGCTCATTACGTTCTACATCCATAGAGATATCGAGCAATGCGCGTTGTAAATGCGAAGGCAGCATTTGTTCCGAAGCCGCGTAGGAAGCTTTGGCGGCCATAACCAAGGCCTCACGGATCATCGCCCGGTCGGCACGCTTTAGTTCGGCTTCTTCTTTAGCATCCCCACCAGTGATCATCATGCGGGCAGAAATTTCCATTTCACCCAAAATGTCCCGTTTTTCTTTTTTATCCTCCTGTTCGTCCCCTTGATCTTCTGTATCATCTTCTGTATCAGCGTCCAGTTCAGGCAGTGCATCTGCATCAATGGCCAGAGGAACATCACTGTTCAACAACTGATAAGCATCACCAAACAACGGCAGACTCAACCCATTGCCCGGTTTGATACTGACCTTATTCACCGTCAGTCCAAGGCTTTCAAAATAATCGGCCAACAGCCCAAATGAGTTGCCGGCTTCAGCAATGAACAGTCGGGGGCGGTGTATGGCCATCACCTGCGATAACATCGCGCACATCGTTGCCGACTTGCCGGCGCCGGTCGGTCCAAATATCAATTTATGAGCATTTTGGCTGCGATCACTTTTATTCAACGGATCGAATGAAAATACGTCTCCCCCGCGGTTGAAAAAGCTGATCCCGGGATTCCCCGTACCGGTTTCACGACCCGTTACAGGTAATAACCCAGCCAGATGCTGTACCCACGTTAGCCGGGTATACCAGTGTTTCTTATCGGTTTCCGGGTTGAAGCACATAGGGAGTGCACGCAGATAGCTGTTAAGTGGTGCAACGTCATACTCCGGTCGCACAGGTTGTAAACTTGCACCGAGTAACACCGTCGTCAGCTCTACGCGTTTATGATTGAGCGTTTCCACATCATCAGCACGCAGCAAAAATGTTAGCCCGGCACGGTAAAGCTTATGCCGATTTCCCAGGTACTCTTTGACGGTTTTAACATCCTGGCGAACACGTCCAGACTCGGTGTTCTCGCCTACTGCTTTCTTCGATAGCCGGGTAAAATCAGCTTCCAGTTTATCTTGCGGCTGTACCACTATGGTCATACACAGGGTGGTACCTTCCGGAAAGAGATCCATTAACGCATTGATCTTTTCTCCCCGGAGCATTTCCCCTGTAATCGCTCCAGGTTTTGGCGGGCGCCGTAATTTCTCGACCGGCAACGCACAATGCGCCTGATTATCAAACCACCATACGCCGTTCTCCACGTCCGAACGTGGCGGATTGAACCATAGCGTTTCCGTAAAATCATTGAGTACCGGCATGGTGCCATCAGGTGTATCGCGTCGGTCAAAATAGGCGGCCTGACGATATAACGTCTCTTTATCGACCCATTCCGGCGACGGATTAAAATGACGCAGCAACCAGCCATGTACCTGATGGCCATTCTGTCGCACACACATTACCCCAGCGCCAGACAATGCACTGGTCACACGTTCACATACCTGGTTGAGCATCGCGATCGGCGGCATCGGGTCTCGGTTGTTTTTACCAATCCAGCGATAAACCACCATACGCGTACGACGCTGCTGACCACGCCAGGGCTGGCCGGTAATTTTAGTATCAGTAAATAACCCTTCCGAACGAGCAATCCCCCGTAAATGACGCTCTGTTTCCTTCAGCCAGGCCTCCGAAAATGGCGAACCTTGGGCATGTGGTTTGACATACCCCCTCAGGCGATCAAGATAGGTATCAACGTTGTTCTCATCCTGGCAGAAGAACTGGACAACCCAAGGGTTCTCATCATGATCCTCAAAGCTGTCCTGCAAGGCGTCCTCCACCGTATCGCGGATTTGTTCCAGGCGCTCTTCCGTACGCCCCTCTGTCGCAACAGGAGAAACTTCATATACAGCACCGACAGAGATGCCGTCATCCAACAACAGGCATTTATCGTTATCCAGGAACTCAGCCCACGGCAGGTAATCAATGATTGAAGGGTTAGCGTGATTCAGCTTTACTTCATCCTGGATCGTCATCTTCCCGGGGCGTTGCAGTGACGCTCGTCCAGCGACCTGAAGTGGAATGCCTTCAGCAAGACTTCCGATCACCTCATCAGACACTGGCATTTTCCGAGATCGGGACAGGCGCTTTTTATTAAATAGTGAGAACATTACAGTGCCTCCACGCGTTCACCCGGCATCGCATACTGGGTCTGGCTATAGAACGGAAAGACCGTGCTGTATCCGGGAACCGGTGTACTGCCCTCCGCCAGATGAGGAAAAATGTATATCACCATGTCTGGGTTCGGCAGACGGGGAAACTGTTGGCTGATTTCACTCTCCTGAGTACGGCTGTAACTCCGGTCGTCATGTAACGACGTTTGAAGCTCCAATGCACTCAGCGGTCGGCGTAATGTATCTCTGGCCTGGGCTGAACGTCGAGTTGTTCCCTCACCATCTACACCATTCCATAATTCCAACATGGAGTGCTCACCAGCTGGCAGCATTTCTTCTTTTGAGGTCGAGCACCCGCTCAATAACACCATAATAAGCAGTGTGGCCATAATCTGGCATTTAGGCATGTGTTTCTCCAGAACGTCGGAATAAATGAAAATGACCGGCAATGAGCGAAAATGACCGACACATCGGGTGACGGGATAATTCGGCAACCGTCATCCGTACGGTGTGCCAGTCATTAAGATGGCCCTGTTCGATGGCCATCAGGAAAGGATCGGTCTGTTTTTCCAGAAAACAGGCCAGTTCAAAGCGTTTGAGTGATGCGGGCGGTAGTTGTCTGACAAAAAAGCAGCCTTCCAGCACCGGAATACAATGGCTACCAACATCAAGAAATAGTGCGTCATTAACCCAGTAAAGCGACGCTTGCGCTGATTCAGCCAGACTCTTGGCTAGTAATTCAGAATCGGACTGACAATAGTGAATATCAATCCGTAGCTGATCGGTTGCGGATGCCGTACTAAAGATCCAGATGTTTTCCCAGCAGTCGTGAATGGTTTCCATCTCGCCTCCTCAATCCAAACCACGTTGGTTACTGCCATCAGCCGGTAACGAGAAGTCGTATCGAACCTTGCGGCCCTTGTCTTCATAATCAATCGCCAGTTGTCTCGTAATATGCACAGCTAATCGCATACCTGGCGGGACATAAATCGCATCAAATGTCTGGCCGTAGCGCTGTTTCACCCAGTCAGTCGTCTCATTCAGACCACCGGCCAGCGCCTTACCAAGAACCGCCTGGCCCGCGTCCCCCGTGAGTGAGGAGGTCATCCCACCATAGCCATTTGTTTGCGTCGTCTGCTGGTTTTGACTCAGCGCACCAGCAGCACCAGAGCCAGCAGACAAAGCAAAAATGGTGGGCAGATAGGTAGATGCGTTAGATTTGCGCTCCCCGCCGATACAGGGGATCCCCGCTTCATCAGAAATCCAGCCAATACCACCGCTGGTACTACTCTCCCCTTGGTTGCTACCGCCATTATTGCTATTACTGTTGCCATTAGCGTCAGCTCGCGGCAATGTACGAACGGTGCCATCGGCAAACACAAACGTAATACTATTGACCTGGCCACGAACGCACGACAACGTCCAGTCACCGCTGGCAGTACCCGACACGATCGCCCCCTCAACATCCGGCAAATCGATACCATTTGCGGTTAGGTTGTCTTTACCAATGAGTACCTTGAATGGATAGGGATCAGTCACAGTGCCATTAATCGGGACGCGCCCTAGCAGCGCCGTCATTGCCCGACTGCCGATCAGTGTGGAATTCTCAGGTAAGGTGTAAACTGGCTCTGCTGTAACCTCATTTTTTTCGTTCGAGTACCCTTTCACCTGTTGCTCATACGCCGCTTTCTGGCGCGTTAACTCATTGTCATTAAGAAATGAGGTAGGAAACTGAGGCAATGCAGGCATACCAGAACTGGAAGCCTTATTAGGGTCAGTGGGTTTCTGATCTTTTGGCTGTACCCATATCAGGCCATCCGCACCCTGCGACATCGTACCGTTCGAACCACTCCCCATGCCGTCCAGCCCTAACCCCAGAGGAATATCACCGTGCCCAGAGGCGTCCTGGTAGTTACTCCCTCCGCTAATATGGCCTCCGGGATTACTCATCGTATTAGCCAGTTTATCGGTCAGTTCCTGAATTTTATTCTGTAGCCGTAACTGTTCATCCTGTAAGCGTTTTTGCTGTGTATCGTAGGACTGCTGCACGCCAGAAACAGCTTCATTCACTTGCCCTGACACATCGGTACTACGGCGGGTCAATGCCTCATTTTGTTTTTTCAGGTCCTCATTTTGCTGGCTCAATCTGCCTAAATCATGGCGCACCTGATTTAACGAGCCGACCAACGTACGTAACGTATCCTCGGGAGTATCACCCGCGACGCCCAACGCTTTGAGTTCATCTGGAGACAACCCCAGTGTTGTCGTTGCTGTATCAGCGGCATTCTGTGTCTGGGTTGAATCTGATTGGCAACTCTTTACGCCAATCAGTGCACCGATGGCCAGCACCGATGGCACAATCACTTTGACCAACGTATTGGACTTAATTTGCATGAACACGATCCTTCTTACTGGCCTTACCTGATGTTGGCGGCATTTTGGCGACCGGCTCTGCGACAAATGCCAGTTCCGGACGGCTATCGGTGACCAGGTATAATGTTGTCGTGTCTTCTGGTGTACCTATTGGCCCTACCCAACGATGCTGGAACGTGGCAGAAACAAACTGTCCCTGAAGGACCCGGGGATCGAGGACAATCTTTCGGCTGGACGTATTACGAACACGTAACGCCACAACGGAGCGCGCCCCAACTCCCCAGGCCGACAGCGTGGTAATATCCAACGGTTCAGAGGGATATAAGGTCGTGATCTTCCCAGATAGACGAGGGTTAACGGGATGAATACCGCTCACAGGCTCTACCGCACGCAATGGTCCGTAGAGTGTTTGCGCGGCAAAACGCGTCAGAACGACAGGTAGGGGGGCGTTATAGCGAGGCGCTTTAGACTCTTTCGTGTCTGGCTTCGCTCCGGTAGTGGAAGATGAATCATTATGCCCGGATACCTTAGCAGGACGATCGCTGCTATCTACCGTAGTGACATCACCGCTATATACCAGACGAACAGGCTCTGTTGGGCCATTCGGCGACGCAGTCACATCGAGCAGAATAATCTCGCCGCTTTCCAGATCCTGTAACTGCAACCGCGTTTGAGGAAATGCACTGTCCGCTTTGAGATAAACCGCCCCACCTGTCGATTGAACGCGTAACTTGTCATTCAGTGCCGGCGGGAAACCGACACGAACGTTTTTATCCGCAAAAATAACGCGTTCTTGCCCCACCTTTAGTGGGATCTGCAGGGGGATGCGTTCCCATTTAATTAATTCATCAGCGGCAACGTGCAATGATGCTGTAATGAACAATCCCAGTAAACCGCGATGAAAAAGTCGCTGAGCTGTGGAAGGTTTCACTTTCACTGCATAATCCCCTTTTTCTTCTCTGACTGAGGCTGATGCGAAATTTCCAGACGCTGCGGCATTCCGTCATAACAATCCAGCGCGAGGCCGAACGGGTTACGCTCTGCATCCCCATCCCAGCGAACGACTTTTAGCGGATAACGCACCAGTACCCGTTTAACAGGTTCGGTGTGATAATACTCATCGGTAACCAAATCCAGACGGACAACCCAGTTATCACGGCTGATAACATCCACACTCTCCGCGCTGTATCCACGTCCGGGGATCTCGTAAACCACACGAACACGGTCCAGGAGCTCATTACCAAGGGAGCGCTTTTTCGCGTCTGCATTCAGAAAATCCAGACAGGATGGCGTCAGGTACGGGGATAGGCTGAATATCTTGCCGGGATAGTCCTGTTCGCCATTTTTTGGCCAGGCATTCAACTGCTGAAAAATATAAAACGCAAAACTGTAGACCGTTGGCGGAGGAATCTCCCACCAGGGTTTGGTGCTGCCGGTACGAAGGTCAGGTGGATTATGGATCGTTAGATTACTGGGTGCCCGCATCCAGCCGAGTATCGTGACCAGTAGCAGAATCACCAAAACACCACAGGCAATGCGTAATGTCAGGATATGCTGGTCGCGATTTCTTACCGCGTTACGATAAATACTCATGATCGTCCCTTATCGCGTCTACGGCGCAATGACCATCCCTGAGAGTGGATAATCAACGTCTTATCCCCTACACCAATATGTCGTTTTTTTTCCTCCAACTTCTGCCAGATATAGTTCTCAGGTTTACCGCGTTTAATGCGCACGATCCAACTACCTCCGAAACCAATGACTAACAGAGGGGTCAAGAGCATCCCGGTAGGGATGATGACCCATCCGGCAAGAGGAATAAAAAATAGAGACCCCAGGAGGCCAGTAAGAGCGCCAAACAACGCTGCAAGCCCCAGTTCTGAGGTGGTAAATCCACGAAATACAACAGGCTCCACATTTAGGCGATCGGGTAAAAACGGAATGGTCTGCATGCCGTCGCCTTACAAAAGAATGTTGGCAGATTTGCCCAGCAACCAGATGACTGCAACCAACAGGACAACACCGACGAGGACAATAGCGCCGAACTTGGTCCAGGTTGCTCGTTCATTACGAACTTCAACGAAGGTATGACCCGCAGCAATAGCGACGTTAATAAACATGATTGCGGCGACTACTAATCCGGCAAGTACAATAAAGTCCTGTAAATAGCCCTTCGCTTGCCCCAACAACCCCGATCCCCCACTCGATTGGGGAGCCTCAACCGAAGGCAAAGCCGCAAAAGCGGACTGTGATAACATTCCAATGTAAAACAGGAATGAGATAAAACGACGAAACATAGACATGAATAATTCCTCTGTGTAGAAAATGATTAACTAGCAAAAATCCAAATGCTCATGACCAACAAAAGCATTGTTCTGAACACAAACCGCCCTAGCGCAGCATCTCTGACTTTCTCGTTAGCCCACCCATTCCAGACATCGTTTAATGCCCAGGCAGCCCACAGAAACAGCGAGGCCAGCAGAAAGCCGATACAAATGAGGCTGAGTATTTGGGGATCGAAACCAGATGCAGATTTAAAGGCTGAAGATTGTGCGGCAGTCATAGACATATCAGGGACTCTCCCGACGGTAGTTCCCGGCGATTGAGCTAGCTTCACGCGGCTGTGCCCGGGATGGCGCCAAATAGGTATCAATACCTGCTCTGATGGCATTCAAATCCGCAGTAATACGTTGATAGTCAAAGTGGTATCGGGCACGATCGGCGGGGTCAGATTGCGCAGCAACAACGCGGGCTCGTTCCAGCGAGGCCTGGACCTGATCGAGTAGGCGTTGCGTGCTGGCTAGCTCGTCTTTCTCTGATGCATTTACGGCATGAGTAAACAGCAATGAAGCACCAAGCAGACAAGCAAGCCGGACTGAGGGAGAAAACATGCACACCTCACAGTGAGTTGACGATGCACATAGGATGAGGAATCAGGGAGGATTGGTCAGCGATAAACTCTATTTTCACTCTCTAAAATTTAGTTTGATAACATATCTCAGTGTGATTCTGAGCGTCGCTGGTCTAATAATTGGGATTATAGAGCTGATGTACGGCACATTCCGATAATCATAATATTTTATTTTGATGACATTGAATTATTAATGCTTTCAAAGGCATGCCTTCGTTACCATCACATGGAGTGAAAACCTCATGGAAACGATCGCACATGAATTTTCCCTTTTTAATAAAATGGACAAGCTTCGTAATCGCATGGCTCCTACTTATCAAGTTTTCCCTCTTAATGGAGGTTAGATACCCATCCTGGATATGGAGAGCATTACATACCGGTTCCATTTTCATATGTGGGATTTCAATCGCAGCAATTGTCACGATCCTGATTGAATTAGCAAACTGACGCGCCAGAAATTGTGCGTTCGTGGCTTGTCTGCTGACAAAAGCGCACAAAACAAGTTTTGTACGCTTTTGTCCAGCTCAATTAAGAGACACTCATCTTCTGAAAGAGGGGATCCGCGCCAACAAATACCTCATCAGGGATACCTCCCCATTCCTCCCTCAGAATATCGAATTCACCTTCATTCCAGTATCGCAGGAACATCTTGCATTCATCCGCATCCTGCCCCAGCGAAAACTGAATAGCAGCGACAGCCGCCTCACAGGATCCATCACTCATTACCGTCTATCCTCCCCCTAAAATCACAGGTATTTTTTAAATGTGGCAGTAGTTACTGTAATCGCGGTCCCAAACAGCAGTGCTGCCGGCAACAGTAATAAATTAGGGTAGACCGCCATCGGCCAGGACAGGTACAGCATGGCAGGGACATAAAACGCAGGTTTCACCAGACGTTTGGCATGGTGATAGAGAAAACTGGATTCATAGCCTGCACCAAAGCGCCGCAAGTCACGACGCCCGAGCCCTTCGACGATGGCCACAATTACCACCATCGCAAACAAGGGTATCGAGAGAACCAGGATGGTGACCCTCACCAGCGTCACCACCGTGACATAAACAGTGGCCAGCAAATATTCCCGCAATGATTGTGCCAGCCAACCACTCCAGGCGTTTAAGCTACGACTGAGTTCACTATGACTGTTTGCCTGCATCTGATATTGATTACTGACCCAATCCATAAAGCCACTGTTGACAAATGCCCAGTGATAGCCGGTGTTGATCCAATGGATCACGGTGACAGATGGCTCGGAAAACAACAGACTTCGTTTGAATTCTGAAGATAAATAGCCCAGTTCAGTGTTCATTACCTGCTGACTGTGTGCCGCCCCTTCCGTTGGCCAGAAGAAGGCAATGCCCACGTATTCAATCAGCAAACTCAGTAATAGCGAACCCAAAATGATACCAATCAACTTCCATGGCCAGCCCCACAATACGTTATAAAGCAATCCATGTGGCCGCTCTGGCTTTTGTGTGGAGGGATTACGCGCAGGTTCGGCCATATTACTCCCCCCCAACTGAACTACCGTTCCACCATCCCTCACTGGATCGGTAGTTACGGCGCATCTCTGTGGCTACAGCCTGCAAATTGGCTGGCATCATTGCATCATTCAAATCATTCGCCGGCAGTGGCATCCTGATTTTCCACAACTGTCCCCCCTCAAGCAGGGCGAACGCTTGGCCTTTAGGTAAACTAACAACATCAGACGGTTCAATCAGCGGAGTTTTTATCGTGCCGACACGGTCCTGTGTGCTTGAAGTAAAATCCTGGCCAGTCTCAACATTAGCCGTATCCGAGTGACCAGAAACCAACGTTTTACTGTAGATCTCAACCTGAGGCAGCTGCGTCGTAAGCAATTCTGCGGTTTTGTTGTCCCGGACACGCAGCATGATCAGTGTATTGAAGTTACCAATGACCTGAGCCGTTTTCGCAGCATTGCCGATACGCGCTTCGATATCCGATGACGTTTGCGTATAGGCGGTTACTTGAACGCCGGCACCACCGCCCTTGTTGATCAGCGGAATGAATTCATCGCCCATAAGCTCATTGAATTCATCGCAGTGCAAGTTGATAACAGCCTTTTCCTCTTTCTGTTGCGGGAGCCCGGCATTAATTCCATGTTTATAAATATGGCCAGCAACGCTGACAAGGTCGGCAAACATGCTGTTGCCGACCGCTGTCGCAACCTCACTATCTGTAAGGGCATCCAGGCCGATATACACAACGCCCCGTTTGCGAACAATTTGTTCCCAATCGAAAATGGGACGGGGGTCGTCCATATCAAGATAATCCGGGGACAGAAGAGATGCAGTCTTACCCGTAGTCAGTTTCTCCAGTAGCGGCAATAGCGATGCCACAATTTTATCGAAATAGGTTCGGTCATAGCGAACCGCACTACGCAGACCATCAAGAATCGGATCATAGAGTGCCTTGCCAACTTCAGAGCTTAATGCAACTTCTATCGCCCAGATGCCAACGCTATTAGGCTGACCCTGCATATTTCGGGGAACATCTTCATCAGTAAGTACCCCTAGGTTATTACGTATCTGCAGTTGTAGCTCGGGCAGTTCTTCTTCAATGATTTTCTCAGCATAGCGCAGATACAGATCCGCAATATTGTTAACGTAACGCATAATCAGCGTGTAGTCAGGCCGCTCACCCAATGCAACCAAAGCTCTGGCTACAATATTTACGAAACGCCACGCAAATTCTTTAAATGCAGCACTGTTCCCTTCCCCTGCCAGTTGACCAGAAATACGCGATGCCACTTCGGATACACGCCCAAACCGCCCAACTGCGTTATAACGGGCTGATATTTCGGGCCAACCTAGATGGAAGATGTAGAGCGAATCACCTCGCCCAGCTCGATGTGCTTCAGCCCATACACGACGTAATAAATCAGGATCGCCTTTTGGATCAAAGACGATCGTCACATCACCACGGCGGATATCCTGGGTAATAAACAGTTCGGCCAACCGTGTTTTTCCAACACGAGTCGTACCCAAAACAATGGTATGCCCGGGGCGATCGGCCAGTGGCATGGTGACATTCACTTCATCCGGTTCAATACCATGCAAAACCGGCTTCCCGCCGACAGGTGGCAAAGGTCGTACTGGGTTCAGCGGAGAATCGACGCTTAACAACCTGGTAAGCCAAGGCAAACTGTGTTCTGACACATTCTCCAGTTTACGAGCTGCCTGATATAACGTTGATGGCTGAATGTAGCGTTCTACTTCCGGACGTAGCGTGTCACGCAGTCGCTGAGTGTGTTTCTGCGTCCACATAAATCCCTTACCGATAAACAGCCGCCGTTTGCTGACTGGAATTTGCTTACTACTCATCACATAGCGCGGTAGTCGTCGTAAATTACGACGGTAACGCAGCACTTTCATCCCCTGCCGAGTACGTACCATGGCCAGAACAGCAAACCCACCGGCCGTCATGTAACTCACTGACGGGGCCAGCGCAATCGCCCACGGCGCTTGCATACAGACAAATGCAGCAGTGGCAGATACCGCGGCTGTATTCAGTTCAACGGCTGGTCGTAGCAACGCTTCAATGACATAACGATCGCTCATTGGTTCTTTCTCCCAGTGAATCGCCGCCACCAGGGAAGTTTTTCATGCTCCATGCGATGGTCATCTCTCCCCCATGTTGGTGATGCTGAAGACAGTTGCTGTTCCAAAAAAGACAGGCAGTGCAACGCTTCATTACCCTCTTTCAGTTCAAACGTTTGAACGTCAGGGGCGTTTTTCCCGACATACAATGTCAGCGTTGCTACTGTATGAAAACGATCCATCTTCCAGCCAGGCTGGTCTTCACGCTCAACAATTGTGCGGCGGACATGTAGTTGCCCGTGGTATCCCCGTTCGTGCAATGAAGGGAGTAACGCCTGCAATTTTTGGTAAGCGTTAAAAAATACCCAATCAACATGGAAAAGATTCAGTGAGACATTATGTAGTTGCGAGTTATCCAACCCCTTAAGGTGAAAATAGAAACGAGCCAAACAACTGCGGTGGTTGCCATCGGTATTCACATACCAGTTAATGCCATCCAGACTGATAAAGTTCATCCCAACAGGCGTACTGTAAGGTTCGTAATACAATGGATTTTTCTCTATTAATGCAATATTTGCATCCATCCATTTGCCATACTCTAAAAACTCTAACCATGACATCCCTGCATATTCTTGATCGATGGTACCAATAATACGAAATACGTTAATGCTTCCCTGATAGATCCAATAACTGTGCGTAACAAAATCTTCAGCTAAACGAAATGTTTTATCATCCCAGCATTGGATGATATCGTACGCCCATCGTGGCGTATTCTTTCTGACCTGTTCAAGGAAAGGCATATTTCTTTCATTGCAATTTTCCATATCACTCATCCCAATTCTGCTTTGCAGAAACGGATCCACTATGATCATATCCATATACGCCTCTACTCATCTTATGGGACAGCCAGAAACGAAAACGATAAAGTCCCTCAATGCACATTGAGATAAGGACGATAAAACAATAAAAGCTATTAGCATTTTTAAGATCTTGATGAACAACTCCTGATAATGGCATCGATTTATTCACGCAATTGCTAATTGTCATTTCTGTAGGCAATTCCACACAGTGTTTTTCACTCATATATCCAGGAGGAGCGGATTGATATGCTTGTGCCCGAGATGACAATACATCTGAATAAAGTGGCTCTAAACCGCCCGTCAATGAGCCCATCATGAAAAATAAAAATAATAATGAGCCAGCGATAAGGCTCGGCCACATAATCAACACGCGATAAAACGTAATACTAATCTCTTTTACCAATAACTTTGCATACCAGTAATTAATGGAAATCTTCATATTTTCTACCTTTTAAATTTATCCAAGCTGGATTGCCGGCCAATAATGCCAGTAATTGCTGACCGCTGATGATATGAAGGGGAAAAGCCCTATGATGACTTGATGTTGTGAACTGCTTGCTTTTAACTCCAGTACGTCCGGTATGAATAAATAGTCCGCAACACCGATGCTGTATCAGTAATGCCGAGAATGCAGCGATGTGCGCGGGATCTATTGCTCTGCTATAGCGTTTTGCCTGGATTAACCAACGTTGCCCTGCAATAAAGACCTGCCCATCCAATCCGCCGTCACCGCTGTATGATGCATTGCGAATCACCTTTAATCCCTGACGCTCCATTGCCAGTAAAAGGAGTTCTTCGAACACATACGGATTAACACGACGGAGATAGGAAAAACGCTGTGCATCGCCTGCCAAGGTAGGGAGTCTTTTTAACAAGCGTTCGGCCGTTTTACGATAACGCCGATGGCGACGCACGCTAGCTTTGCCACGCCAGCGGAACAACATGCTTATAACGGCAACAGTAAGAATGAAAAAAAGAATAGGCACAACAATCAAGGCAGGGTCTGCAATCACAGCCTCAGCCAGATATGGACGCTGTGGGATCATGGTTGTACCTCTGAGGATACAGAGGTCTCCGTGATCAGCGCGGGATAATGTCGCAATTGTAGCCGGCGAGCTAACTCACTACCTGATGCAGGGGCCATCTGCACATCAGGAACCAGTGTTCGCAGGGACTGAACCGCAGCCATATCCGTTACATTAACGATTAAACCGACAGCCTTCATCTGGCTCAGTTTTGCAGCATTAATTTGCAACCAGGAACGTGATGCGGGATCGTCTCCAACGAGAAATAACGCACCAATTCCAGGCAAATTTAGCGTTCTTGATGCTTCAATACCAACGGTTAGCTCTGGCGTCAACACCGGCAGCATCGCCCCTTCCCCTGACTGACCTAGCCAGGTACGGCTTTCAGTATTATTGGCTTCGTTATTGTCCTGGCGGTTAATACCATCAAAGAACGATGCGGTATCTTTCCCTCCCAAATCAGCGACAATATTCAGTTCTGCATGAACAAAGAACGGGATCGCCAGAAAACACAGCGTAGATGCAGAAATAATTTTCATTTATTTGACACTCCGGGGTTCGATCCAGACAAGTTGAGTGGTAGGAGCAATATCAGGAAGGTGAGAAGCTTCAATCGGTTCAATCATGGCCAGCTTGCGCTGTACCGCAGAAATGTATCTTGCAGCTGGAGCTCCGCCGGCAGGGCGATGGTAACAACCAACAGCTCGTAACCAGCTGCCCGGTTTTCTCTCGTAGCATTCACGTAGAATTTGTGCTGAAACATTCAGATTGGTGTAGGGTTCAAACGCCTCCCAGGAGTTTGCAAAACGACGACCGTTCCAACCCCAGTTAACCTGCCCTAATCCAACATCAATGTTTTTATGTGGTACCGTCTTCAGAAAACGTTGTAGTGCCTGCCAGGCTTCCAGTCGGCTGTCATATTGATAGCTTCTCCCCTGAACATTCAGACTCCAGGGCCAGGGGCGAACGCCATGAGGCAGCTTGCGGCTAGACTCCTGTAATGATTGTGCATAGAACAGTTCAGGCGGAACCTGATGTAAATACGCAACACGCTGATACCCGTCAGGCACCGGTTGTCGTGATGCGTTAACACTGGAAGAAAAAATGCTGAAGATAACCAGCATCAGAAGGCAGCGACACGCCATCCACTTTCTCCCTGCTGCAACAACACTGGCATCAGTCCATTACCAAATCGAATCCAACGACCGCCATCATGGTTCAATGTGATTTGGCGATTACGCACTCGCTCCACTGGGATATTGCGCTCTCTGGCCCATTCACGCAGTTTGTTGTCATCCCCACCGCTGTCAACCAGATAGATGTCAACCGGGCGTTCATCCGCCAGAACGGCTGCGAGGCGCGAATTACAGTTGCCGCAATCCTGGGATTTCACAAATAACGCCAATCGACCACCGTTATCGTGTGCAACACCGCCTGCATTGCCCATGTTGACTGGCAATGCATTCGGATAAATACGCCCCCAAGCCGCATCCACCTCACGCTGAAATTTCAAGATCTTTTCAGTGCGCTGAAATTCTTCCTTTACCCACTTCTCTGCTAACTGCCGCCGTTCTGCATCGCTGCGAGCTTCAATACCCAGGGTGGTTAACGGATCCAATCCCGGCGACTGAATGCCCGTTTTCCCTCGCATCATGTCCTGATATCGAGCCCATTCTTCATCGGTCAACCCCCACTGTGTCGACTGAAGGTGAGACAATCCCTGATCAACCACTCGAGTTTGTGAATTCGACTCAGGCGTAACATGAATGCTGGTATTGACGGAGGCGTGTGCCGTTCCTGCTAAAGTAAGCATTAGCGCCATTGCTTTCACTTTCATAACGGTTCCTTACTGCAATGTGAGAATTTGAGGTTTTCCATTAACCAGAAAACGCGCCTGATTTCCGTCAATACGGGATAACGTCCAGCCATTAACCGATTCGCCGGGCGTTAGCATTCGTATGTCTGACCAGCGATTACCTGCTGCTGAATGAGGGATGATGACGGCATATTGCTGCCCTCCTCGGTGCTCAATACTGGTTAATGCAAAAGGGGCGGGCATGGGTTTAATTATCCGTTGAGACTTTTTTGCGGGAGTAGCCTTCTGCTTTTGCGGCACTAGCTTTTCAAATCTGTTTTGCCAGTCAGAAGCTAAAGAGGAAATACGTTTATCCTGTGCATCTGCAGTTCCCTGCAGATCATTAATACGCTGTTCAAGATGTGCTAGCCGTTCAGGAATGGCTGATTGCCCTTCTACATTTTTTATGTATTGATTCAGTTTCGTATCCAGGGTGCTAGCCCAATCATTCTGAGACTGACGCAATGCGTCGAGCTCCTTCACAGAGACAAATTCGCTCCGAAGCTCGCCAATTTTAATTTTTAATTCCTGCATCTCTGCCGGCAATTGCTGAAGCTGGCCACGACGAAATGCCGCATCTAGCGAGTCCAACTGAACACTCTGCTGTTGGACGATCAGAAAAAACATGACACATGCGGCTAGCGGAACGAAAAACAAAACGGCAAGCAGGCTTTTAAAGATCCACGATTGCCAAGACCTCCGTGGCAATTCATGATCACTTTCGTTTCTGTCGAAAATCCCCATCCGCTTTGCAGCAACATCAGCAGAGGACGTTTTGGCGTAATGTGCTTTAACCTCTTCAGTAAACGGATCATCTTCTTGAGCTTCAGATAAAGGGGGAAGTATGGTGTCTGTAACGGAGGACTCAGTTGTCATTCCTCAAATCCTTTGGTTAGCGGTTTTCGCCAATACTTTGCAAAAACCGAGAACCAGAGACGACAAACAACTGAACATTGAGCATGTGAAATTAAGCCCACGAGAAAGGAGGCGAAACTGCCCTTCGTTAAGAATAATTTAATCAGTTTCCTATATAACTGCTCGATACAGTCCGAACGCCTACCATCTTTAGGCGTAATTTTCAGGATCCACAAGGGCATCCAAAAAACTCTCAGTGCGGTAATCGTTGTTCCAACCAATCCAGATAGATGGCTCACCCTCAACCGAAATATTGCGGTTTCCGGACATTGCACACCGACAGCTTTTCGCTTTGATGCTTTAAGTTCAGGTTAAACTAACGTTCTAATAGTTTGTTTGTTTGACATTACTTTAATCCCCATATCACTATGATAAAAATGTAAATACTCTCACAGGCATCATTTCATATCTCACTATTGAATATTGGGGATGAGAAATTTAGCGTTTAAATCAATATTCAATACCTATTATTGATTTCCCTCCGACCGCTTGATGCAGTCGAGCATCTTTACCCAAATGATAGCCCGCATGATATGCATCATCATCCCCACGACAGCGTTTCGCCTCCCGGCTTTTAAGTTCGCTAAATCCTTCGGAGATCTGCTTATAATACAGCGACATTAGTTGCTGCTCTTCCGGTTCAACAGCAAACCGGTTAATGGCATTGCGAGCTCCTCTTACCCAACCTGCACAAAATTGATCTGCGCGATTGGTTTTAGTGCTGCGTTTGATGCGCTTGTTTTGTGAGGCAATAAACTCGCTACGGGCTTTAACTAACTGAACACTCAATACATCGAATCCATATGCAGCAATCTGCGGCCGTTCTGTAGGACCGTAGAATGCAACAGAACGTCGATGGTTCCGTGTCCAAGTGTAATAACAATGCACACCGAATGCATAGCACAGCATGTTGGCCAAACTGACCACGTATTCTGGGAGTTTTGTCGCATTTGACGGACAATGCTCGCTCTGAAATTCTTTAATCGATTTCAGATTGATATCTAACTCGCTCAAGCCAAATTTATGCATTAGATTCTGAGCCTGGCTAATAGCATTAGCGGCCTCATGCTCATTTGTACTGCGTTTTGCTAAATGGAGGAGTTTTTGGATTTTCTCCATGTATTTTTCTTTTTCTTCTTCATTTTTCATTTTTATACCTCGTTATAAAATTAGCGAAAGGATATATGAACTACTATTTTTTTAATTAGCTGCTGATAATAACGCGTCGTCCGATATCGACTAGCTATTAAATGCAGGTAAGCAGAGCGGATGTCGGGAAAGTTCAGAACAATTAATTCGTCAGCACATGATTCATCAGTGACATTAATGGTCAGACAGCATTGTTTGTCTTCAGCGTTTATCAATAGCTCCTCATAGTTGCTGAATCCAGCCTGTTCTTGATTCCCTCAACGTCAGTCTGTTCAGCTACATGGCGATGAATCTTCATATTCATACAGATTAACCTGCTTCCTTATCACTGTCCGATGACTTGTAGCGCACCCATTCAGCGCATGGTCCCTCTTCAGTGTCGAAGATGGCCGTCAGGAGCCAGCCGTCACCGCAGGGCGATTCCGGGTTCCAATGCAGCGCGGGGTGCTCGATGTTCTCGCCATAGACGCAATCGTCGCAGAACACCTGGTTCATGTACGTAAAGTCCACGGCCATGCCCCGCTCTGCGAACCACGCTTCATAGATTCGCGTCGAAGCGCCACCTTCATCGAATGGTGTTTCAATGCGGTTAGGGTGTCGCCAGAAGCCGTATTCATCCCTAACAGGCAGGACCGGCACGATACGGTCGGTTGGCGCTGGAGGCTGGAGCATTACGGCGCGGCCGTGGTTATACGCACGCATTGCGATAGTTGCGCGGTCCTCGTTAGCCATGCCGTTATTGAGAATGAAAGCAGAGGCATCGTTGAAACTCATTTCATCCTCTTTCGCCGCCCTGTCATAAGCCGCCAGTCGGCCCTGAACCTCATCTATCTCATCAAGCAAATTCAAGACAATGAGTACCCCGTACTGTCTTATCAGCTTTGCAATCCCGCCTTCAGCATCTTCTATATCCTGTTGTGCTGATGGACTATCCCGATTTTCTTCATACCAAGACAGGGCATATTGATAGTTTTCTACGGCCTTATTCAGCGCCTTGCGCCACTCTGGTGCTTTTCCCAGCCTTTCTTTGCTCAATAAATCAGTCATACGCCAGATCCCCCATCAGCATTAATTCCATTGTTTACATGCGCACACTCATCAATCCATTCCGCCATGTCTCCGGTATATATCCCCGACATCAGGTCGCAGCGTGGATCATTCGCGTGATCTTTAGTTGCCAATAAAACATGTCCATCGTAAACACGAATAACCATCCCTGCTCTATGAGCCTTACCCAGTGCGGCTCTTACTGATTTGATGGCCTCATCTTGCCGAAATGTCGTTTCCATCTATTCCATCCCTTATGTCTTCTTTATATATATAATATAAGCAGTCGCGAGCAAGGAAATTAATGAAAACAAAGTCAGTCGAATTCCCATCCAAATACTTGCGATTGATGTTATTATTAAAAGCATTATTACAATCGATAGTAAAAAAGAAAAAACTAAAACATACCTTACCTCTGGAGGGGTTCTCATTACGTACTCTCTTTTTCACAGACCTATGATGAAAATTTATTGGTGAAACGTTTTAACAGCCTCAAAAGACTGGAGTATCGAAATCTTAGCCCTGTATTTCTTCAACGTTTTTTAAGCTTATTGATGATGCGCTTTAATCTAATAAATTTTATAGCTATATCTTTTCGAGAGTCAGCGCCAATTGTAGAAACTAATTTAAAGACAAAATAGGGTAAAACCCAGCAGGCAACCCCTAAAAAAAAGTTGGCGAGCCAGTAACCAATAAAATAGGGGTCACCGAATGGAGGATATAAACGTTCCTCTGTGCGAAAAATATTGGCAACATACTCCCCTGATAGAGTGATAGCTGATATGAAGGTGAAAATAGCAAAAAGAACCAACACACCTATTAAAAAATCGGAGCACTTCTTACATATTGATTTCATGTTATTTAGCCTTGTATTTCTTCAAAGCCTCTTTGTAACTGGCCTTAGCATCTTTCTTTGTTTTGCACCACTCGCCGTAGATGCTTGAATCCTGATAATTCCCGTACCGATACATACGCCATTCCCCGCGACTACTGTCGTAGTCAACGCGTGGAACGTTGATACCTAACCACTCAGCAAAATCATATCCGTAATCAGCGTCCTGATATTCCTGATAATTACACTTAGCCTTGGCTTGCCTGGCGTTAATTTTCGGCGGGGTGTAATCAACAATATCACCGTAAATAATGCCATCTGTTGGGTGATAAGGGTCAGGTGGGGAATCAGGGTCATCATCAAGCACCACGCCGATGTACTGGCCAAAATCACGCACTATTGTTCCAGGATGACCATATGCAATAACACGTCGCCCAACGCAGGCATTAACGCCGTAGTGCTGATTGACGTAATCAAATGCGCTCTTTAACACGGTCATATTACTCACCATTTTTAGTCATATGTTTTTGGCATGCAGGACAAACCCAGCCAATATCTCGAATATTCCGCCATCCTGCTTTCTTTGCTTCGCGAGTTAAAAAAACTGATGGTTGAGACAACGCCAGATTGAGTATCGTCGGCCATATCCATTGGTCCCCCGTTGTCATCCGATTCACAACGATTATCCTCTGTGCTTCGCCCCTCACCGCGCTTTTCACAACGCATTTCAATGAAGAACCCCATAATCACCCTTCGTATTAATTCCTAAGCCAATTAAACTTCTTAACTTCATCCCGTTGTAGAATGGTATTTAATAATGAAATAATTCGAACCGATGTTACCTTTCTGAAATAGTAATATGGGACGCCACTATGCTCCCAGCGTCGATACTGTCGCGTATCTTTGGGTTCGATCATGCGTTCCCATTCTCGCCCATAATCACTCTGACGATATTTAACATCATCTACTGTGATGCTGTGGTTTATAATCCAAACAGTTTCGTCACTGTTTTTTATCTTGCATTTTATTTTACTATGAATGCCGACAATCACTACCTGGCCATCATGAGTGAAATTTACTTTTAGGTCATTCATGCTCATCTGAATTATTTCCTTACTGAGTCTATATCGGTGTCAATAAACTCTGCACATTACGAGCAAACCCCTAAGCCTGTATTTCTGTTTACCCGTAGCCAATAACAGACTTCATGATATTCATTTACACAAGCATTATTGCCATCACAGCCACAACCTACACAGATTGCAGTGGCAGTCATTTTTTCGATAGAATCGATTAACACCTTATTATCTATTGGTTTTAGTTTGGCCATTATATAAAATCCTTTAATCATCGGCGTATTCATAATTATTCAGATACTGACCGTTCATTTTTATTATTTAATGTCTGTCAGTCCCGAAACTCAGTTCGCGTGTTCCAGGCATTGACCGCATCACCCATAGCCTTTTCATATAACCCGCGGGCGATTTCTGATGTTGCTGCTTTATGGGCCGCATCATTGTCGACACCTACCAGACGTGCCTTCGCACCGCACTCACACTCAACCCAAAAATACGGTGTCCACGTGTTGCATAACTCAAGATATTCTTTGCTTCCGCAAAACGGGCAAGGCTTCAACTCAAACCCAGCATGAGTGCCATCGTCATTAAATGAACCTGCAAACTGGCCAGGCTCTCCATAAATTTCCAGCTCTTTGATTTTCATATTGCCTTCCCTTCATAACGTGGGGCTATTTGTCGATAGCCCCAGCCGTCATCAAAATGTGAACGTCAGTTGAGCGACAGCACCATACGTTCTGTCTGTTCCCGCCATGCCAGTGATATCCAGATGTACGACATCAAACGGAGACAAACCAATCCCTGCTGTGAAATAAGAATTATCACTGTCATGAATATCGGCACGATACCCAGCACGCAGTTGAGCCCATTTCCAGGCATTCAGCTCACCGCCCACGCTGACAAACTGGCTGTCTTTATCAGAGTTAAAACGACTGGCAGGCGTCAGATCGACATCGAGAGCAGTAGTAAAGAAACCATTACTGTATGCCGTTCCCAGTGTTGCCTGAGGCTTGATTTTGAACGTGTCTTTGACGCCGTTAACCTCTTTCGTATCGATACTACGGGCAACCAGGTTCTGGCCGACAAGACCAACAATCCAGTTATCATTCAAGTTGGTTGAAAAACCGACATCGACGTTGGCGCCTGTTTTATCGTTACGGTAGTCGCTGCTACGAAAATCCGAGCTGTCATAATTGTTGATCGCAACGTTGTAATTGAATGTATAGACGCGCTGCACTTTTGGCGTAATACCGGCAGAGAACTCGAATCCTCCGATGTTGAATTCGCGTGCCATCGCAATGCCCACATCTGCGACGACAGCGGCACGGCCATTGGCGGATGACGTTAACGAGCTCAGATCTGAGCCGTTTGCAGTACCGTTTGACACGCCATCAAGCCACTGGAGATCGCTATCTGTCACATTGGTTTTGACTGTTGCCGTTCCCCACGCCTTAGCAACGATGGCAAATGGCAGAACGCTATTGGGAACTGCAGCAACCGTTGACGCACCGGCATGCGCTTTCGCATGACTGCCAGACAGATCTTGCAGTGATGCGCGTAATTTGGTGGCTGCCAAGCTAGTATCACCGCCTGCGTTGACTGCGCGTTCAAATGATTTCCAGTCGCGATCAATACGATCGACACCATCCTGCAGATTATCCGGATCGGAAACTTGGGCGCCCACCGCGGGTAAAATCAGACTGAAATCATCGGATTTATCGAATTTCGTCAGCAGCGCGGGGTTTACAAGAGCCGCTGCGCTGTAGTGCGAGGAAGCAACACCGGTTCCGCCCATAGCATCTCCGCGAGCTTCAGTCCATGTTCCAGCAGCGTTAGCTGAAGCAGCAATTGCACCGATCCCCGCAATAATAAAACTGCGTGTGATTAATGAAAGTTTCATTCTTTATTCCTATATTGAGGTTAAATAAATATTTATGATTATGTTTTCTTGGTATTCCCTGGTGCTGGCACAACATTCACTTCTGATTTTTAAAAAAATCCCTTGATGTTGGCGCATCATTAATAAAAAAATTAGCCTACTAAAAAATCTTGATAGCTCTTATATTCACGTTTGTAATTATCAACAATCATAATGGGAAATACTGAACCATCAGTTAACGACTCAACTTGTTTCTGTGAATAAGCCAGATACCTGACATTTTTCGCTTCCCGAAGATCCCATTTTCTCAATATACGAAAAACCTTAATAATTGGGATGTTAATTACCCCATGAATATTTTTCCATTCCCGAGTAAAAGCTAAAGTAACATTGCAGTCACCTATTGCACGAAAGAAGGCCAACTCCGCAGTTTCACTCAGGACGTTATAATCCAGGGGTTCCTGATCAAAAAAATGGCAATATTCCATTGGATACATTTTCTCACAGAACAACCACTGCACGTCGATTTCAAACCATGATGCCAATTGATGCAATACTTGAGGATTTAGCAAGTCCAGTGTTCGTTCTGCGCTGGATAATGCCCCCTGACTAATACCAAATGATGCAAGCAATTGCGCCTGTTGCAATACATTTACCCCATAAGCATCCATCAACAAACAAAAACGTTCGTAGACCCCCATCATTTTGTCAGCTGTTGATGCTCTAGCTTCAGAAAGTACACCTTCCAAGATAATGCCGTAGAGCGTAGACTTTGAAACACCGATACGTTCGGCATGCATGTCAAGGAACGCCCTGCTTTCTGGTTTGATCCTTACTGAAAACTGGCTATTACCACCATCATATTTTCCATCACTTTCAGGGAATACCATATCCCCTGAACGCAATAGTGCAATTAATGCCGTATATGTAGGATTCATTCACTACGACTCCACAAGAAGATTATTTTAATGTAGTTGAGTAATTCGCTTTAATGTACAAACGAGACTAAACAACATAATTAATCATGTAAAACAAAATAAATCGATCGGTTCGATCTAATGTATCGATCACATTGAAGTAATGTACTCTCTTAATCCATAGTAAATTAATTTCCTACACTCAAAATTTATCTAGCTCTGACTAAAACCATCATCCCCTTACGTGGGACGCGTACAAACCGCCATTCTTGTAACAAGATCTGGCACATAATACCAACACGTTCAACTTTTGATAACAACACTGGAGATACTCGATAGTAGCACCCGTATTTATCTAAAACTTGCTTGGCTAATTGTACCTGAGCTGCCCTCATCAAATGGGAACGGAAAATGATAGGTAGTTTCTTTTTCTGGAGAGCCAGTTCTAATGTGCAAATAAATGCAGTATTAAATTTTTTCAGTTGGTTCTTGTTAAGGTGTCCTATTCGAGAAAAAAGCGCCAGATGGACTACAGCGTACCGTTTACTTCGATGCTTCATGGATGAATTAGTAAATCCCTTAAACGGATAAAATAAGCATATGATAGAATAAATTGGACAGTACAAAATAAGAAAAATAACAGCGATTAATAAGGAGAGCATAAATAACTCCATGAGGTATGGGATAAAGAAAGCATGCAAATTGCTCAAAAAAAAGGCGATATTTAATTCAATATCGCCTTTTAATATTTATAGTGGGTTGATTAATATACGATTAGTCATATTAACAGAAATATGACCAGGAGGGGGAAGCCTTTCGCCATTTTTAGCTGCTATAGCTTGGAACCGTAACAGCTCTACCGATGCGTTCCGTAATGCCTCATCGTGAGTTGCAGCACTCACAATGAGGTTATCAAAATCAGAAAACGTCATTGTCACATGACCATTATCATGAACCTCGATATCAGCTGGGTAAGGTATGAAAATCGAAATTAATTTCTGCGCTTGTTTCTTACGCGCATCGAGCTTACCGACCAGATGAGTCGCTCTGAGATGGGTATATCGCTTCAGCATATTCATTGATTTATGCCCTGAGATTGCTGCGATTTCCATGACATTCAACGTATCCAGTTCAAAAAAACGGCTAATCGCTTCATGCCTCAAATCATGAAAATGCAGATCATTAATCGATAGAGACTGTAATGCGATACGCCAGGCACTTTTAAAGCCACTCGACGTATATGTAAAAACACGTCCCGTATCATCACGCCCCAGTTCGCCAATTTCTTTCAGCACCTGACGCGCCTTTGAAGACAGCGGCACATCACGTGCAGAACCATTTTTCGTTAATGGCAAGTGAGCAATACCGAGTCGCAGATCGATATGCTCCCATCGTAATGACAGTATTTCGCCTTGTCTCATCGCCGTCTCAATGGCCAAACGGAAAATAGCTAATAACTCAGGGTTTCTACTCTTTAGATAACGCGTTATTTTCCGTTCTTCCTGAGACGTTAACCTGCGCGTCCTACCCGAAGAAACCGTTGGCTTTCTTACATTCTCAACGGGATTAGTTGTACATGTTCCCCATTCAACTTTGGCTAAATTATACAATGCGGAGAGCAACGCAAGCTCAAGACGAACAGTGTTGCCACTGATAGATTTTTTTGTACGTGGATTAATCTGAGCCAGTCTGTCATCTCGATATCCAGCAATATCAACTGATGAAATTTCATCCATGTTTCGGTTAGCAAGAGGCGATCTTTTGATAACGTTTATTCGGTAAAATTCCTGCAACTGCCCCCGCTTATAGCGTGAGACAGTAGCGAAATATTTGTCCAGCGCATTGCTTAATAGCATCTTTTTTATACGTTTTCTCATCAAAAATGTCAGTCCCTAAATTTAAAGGGAGAGACTCTACAGTAGTTTGCCAAATTGCCAATCCGGTGCGTGGAAAAGGCCTAAGCAAGAAACAAAAACGGCGTCATACGAAATGAATGTTTTTGGCTATACCAGTAACTGGGTAGATCTCGGAACGTATGATTACTGCTCATTATCCTACGTACGTATGAATGACCATCGAAATCAATGGTGTGCTGTTCGAGAGTCGCCAGCCAATTCTCAGAATTGGCAAATGCAGGCCGATGACTCACTGTGCCAGGCCATTTGTTTCACCTTTGAGTAAATTGCCAATCCGGTGTGTGGAAATCTCAAGTAATTAAATGTGTCCATATGGACAATCGAACAATGGTGAAAAGTGCGTGGTTTAATGTCTTTGGAGATAACGGAGTATATGGCAATGGGGCGAACGCGCGTATGGATGATCTGTATGTATGGTGTGATGAAAACGGTAATGTTTCATCGTTAGTAGGTTATCCCATGAGTGAGCACCCTTAGGTTCATCATTAAAGCAGGTAAACTGCTTTTGAGCACTTTGCCAATCCGGTGTGTGGAAATCCACTTCATCCGTTCAGCCTGGCACCATCACAATGTGGGGGACACCGGTGCCCCCGGATGGGTGGTTGGAGCTTAACGGGCAGATGTTTGATCCTATCCAAAACCCGATACTTGCTGGCCTTTATACCAGTGGTAGGGTGCCTGATTTTAGGGGCTATTTCCCACGCGGTTGGAATAACGACGCGGCTGTAGATCCTGATGAGTCGCGACATATGCTTTCTGTTCAGAACGACGCCATCAGGAATATTTCCGGTAAATTTAAAACGTTTGACTACAGTACTGACTCACCAACAGGAGCATTTTCATACGTTGAGCGCAGTGGTGCTCTTGTCAGTGGCGGTTTTGTCGGTTGGTACCATTCGATCATCGGATTGGATGCATCTAAGCAAGTACCAACAGCTGAAGAAAACCGGCCCAAAAATATAGCTGTGATGTTTATTATTAAGGCTGGTTAAGTGGGTTTGAGCGCTTTGCCAATCCGGTGCGTGGAAAAGGCCTAAGCAAGAAACAAAAACGGCGTCATACGAAATGAATGTTTTTGGCTATACCAGTAACTGGGTAGATCTCGGAACGTATGATTACTGCTCATTATCCTACGTACGTATGAATGACCATCGAAATCAATGGTGTGCTGTTCGAGAGTCGCCAGCCAATTCTCAGAATTGGCAAATGCAGGCCGATGACTCACTGTGCCAGGCCATTTGTTTCACCTTTGAGTAAATTGCCAATCCGGTGCGTGGAAAAAGTCATCAGGAAGCGCTGTGCTAACTGGACTCATAACCCATGGACAACAGATTCCTATGCCTGATGGGTTTAGCCAAAAACAGTGTCAATGGAGTGTTAGTAATAGTGAAAATCCACATGGTTGGAAGCCCGAATATTACGCAGGATCTGTAGCTATAGCCGACGCAAATCGGATTGTTACGTGCGGTTATTTCGATGAGTATAATTTTCATTCTGGTACTAATCGAACCGATATCAGTGGGAAATGCAGCTACATTATTAGCTGCTCATAATGCAACTCATCCGCCCGATAAATTTCGGGTGATTACACATGAGTACAAGTAGTTTGAGTCAGCCTGAAAAATCCTCGATTTCACATAGTCATTTGGACATGAAATTGAGGGATTGTGTCCCTGGCAAAGATAGATATTAATATTCCCAAACAAATAATCATCAGATGCAAAACCACACAATGCACCCTGTGATTTTTCATCACCTGACCACGCACCGGATTGGCAAAGCGCTCAAACCCACTTAACCAGCCTTAATAATAAACATCACAGCTATATTTTTGGGCCGGTTTTCTTCAGCTGTTGGTACTTGCTTAGATGCATCCAATCCGATGATCGAATGGTACCAACCGACAAAACCGCCACTGACAAGAGCACCACTGCGCTCAACGTATGAAAATGCTCCTGTTGGTGAGTCAGTACTGTAGTCAAACGTTTTAAATTTACCGGAAATATTCCTGATGGCGTCGTTCTGAACAGAAAGCATATGTCGCGACTCATCAGGATCTACAGCCGCGTCGTTATTCCAACCGCGTGGGAAATAGCCCCTAAAATCAGGCACCCTACCACTGGTATAAAGGCCAGCAAGTATCGGGTTTTGGATAGGATCAAACATCTGCCCGTTAAGCTCCAACCACCCATCCGGGGGCACCGGTGTCCCCCACATTGTGATGGTGCCAGGCTGAACGGATGAAGTGGATTTCCACACACCGGATTGGCAAAGTGCTCAAAAGCAGTTTACCTGCTTTAATGATGAACCTAAGGGTGCTCACTCATGGGATAACCTACTAACGATGAAACATTACCGTTTTCATCACACCATACATACAGATCATCCATACGCGCGTTCGCCCCATTGCCATATACTCCGTTATCTCCAAAGACATTAAACCACGCACTTTTCACCATTGTTCGATTGTCCATATGGACACATTTAATTACTTGAGATTTCCACACACCGGATTGGCAAGAAAGTACGGCCCCAGTGCTGTCATGGCCTATAAAGCCGGTTGTGTCGACCACCGATGTCAGTCCCAGAGTTATCGAATCACACTTTTCATCGGCAACTACAACGGTTTTCTGGTACAAGAATTTATCAGCAATTACCAAATTGCCCGCGGTAACATCATCGACTGCTGTAACGCTTTTCTCTGAACTAATGTCCCCTTCAGCATTAATTCCTGCATTGAGCTCCGCGCGCTTTTTGTCATTATTCCATTTGAGCCAGGCCTCAATATCATTCCCATTGCGCCAGCCAAAAAATCCCTTGCTCTGCAGTGCCACAAATCTCGCAGCATTCACCTCATTCGCATTGACCTGTTCTGCATTGTTGATGTTATTACTATTCATATCGATAGCGGTATTCATCTGGTTATATTCCGGATGCGCATCACTGCTGAAGCGATAGAGACGATCGCTTTCTTTATCCAGACCACCGATCACACCGCCGTTGATGGCTACCGCGATATGCCCAGGCTCCGCCGTTAACCCAAATGGCGTTACCGGAAGAGCCCAGGACAATTCCGCCCCATAAGCGGTATTCGCCTGCCCACCTAACTCGGTCAGCGTGGGGTCACTGATATATCCCCCCATCCCCTCGATAAGCTGTGCAACCCGACGAACGCCACCTTCGTCCAGCGCCTCACCGCCCGTAGTGACCATCAGCGCTTCCAGCGCTGGCTTCATTGAGCCACTGACTGCCCGCGCTCTGACGCCAAATCGATAAACTTGTCTGTCTATCGTTGTTGTGCCCATCCCTTCATCAAGGTACCCAGCATCAATCAACGTCTGGGCCGTAAAGGGTTGTGGCAGGGATGTAGAGGGTCCGGTCGTACAGGTTGCCGGCGCCAGCTGGCACAAATAGGCGTCATGCTTATCAGCTAGGTACTTCCCTGCCGCTTGAGAGACTCGGCTGGCATGGCGAGCCACGGCCTGATAGTGCAGTTCGGTCACATAATTGCTAATCACCTGCACTACCAGGGCGCTCAACGCAATAAAAACTATCACACCGATGATTGAGTCTTTGATTAAGCTGCCGCGAGCAGGTTGTCGCCGGATAAAGCGGTTCAACAGGCGCTGCAATGACGTAATTATCGAAAACATAAGGTGACCTCTATCAGTGCCAGAGCATAAACATAAAACGGTCCGCCAATCGCTGGACATCCGTCGTAAAAGGAATAATCAGGGCGCCACAGCCTGCCATCCAGGGGCCGAGTGGCGTATGGTCACGCGCAGTCAGCTGCATCGTCAGCGCGCCGGCAATCAGGGACATAAACAGGATCACGCTGCCAGCGATCCCTGCCCAGGCACTCAAAACCAGCCACAGCATGATGTCTCCCCGTCCGGGTAGAAGGCCGCCCAACGACGGCCGGGCAATAACAGCGATTAGCATCGCCACCACGACCATCGCAGACATCACCATCACGGGCTGAATGATGTAGGTTGGCAACGGTGAGTAATACAGAGCGAAGAAAAAGAGCGGCAGGGTATAGCTGTCCGGTAACCATTCCCTTTCCACGTCGGCTACGGCACACGCCAGTAACCCGGCGAGCATTAATAATGGGGTAATGTCAGCACCATGAACGAGAAACGATGTCAGGCTGGCGAGCCAGAATGGGACGACGAGTAATACCAGGGTTGCCCCATTCAGCACTGGCGCTGATGGGAGCGTTAAAAAACGGGCGAACCAGCGCACATGCTGGCAGGCCAACCAGGCGACCATGGTCAATCCAACAAAGAGTAGCGGCGCTACGATAATTACGCTCATTTCAGGACGATGCCCCGCCGTTCACGCAACAACCGTTTATAACGTTCCCAGATATGGTTGGCGTAGTTCTCACGTAGCCGATGACGCTTATCACCAAACCCCGCGTTATAGCTCCCCAGGCAGTTCCAGCTCACGCCACACACCTGAAAATGGGATGCCAGCAATCGGGTACCAATCTGAATATTCAGGCACGGCTTATCCAGCAGTTCCTGCGCTGTCGAGATAATGCCTTCTCGGATCAACTTCGGAATATTGCCTGAATTCACCATCATCAAACCGTAATCCGCAGTACCATTTGAATTACTTCGGTTAACGGCACGCGGATTAAAACTGCTTTCCTGCTCCATCACTGCTTCAATCAGCAGCGCGTCAATGAAATACTTCACACTCGCGGTATGAATACAGGCCAACCAGGGCTGCACCGTATATTTCACCGGCGTATTTCCCTGAGCAACGCTGTTGCTCGGGAAATACGCCAGCAAGATAGCCGTGATAAGCAGCAACACATTGGCCATGATTAATTAACGCGTTAACGCGACGTGGTAATAATCAATGTCTTGTCACCGCCATCACACTGCGTACCGATCAGCGTCGCGGCCGTTGATGTGCCGGTAGTGACTTGGGCCGTCAGCATCGCGGTACTGCCAATGGTGACGGAATAGATAGATTCGCCGGCATTCAGGAACATTTGCGCCAGATCGCCACAACCGCCTTCCGATACCTTCGTCAGCGTTATCGCAATCGAGTTATTAAATGCCGATCCGTTTGTTCTGGCAGGAGCCAAGGCATACGTTCCGCCGTAGCGGTTGTAATACACATCCCCCGTGCGATCGACCGAGTTTGGGATCCCATTGACCGCCCGCAGGGTTGCCATTGACGCACCGGTATACCCGGCCCGGCTCTTCAGCTTGCGGGACTGCTCCAGCATGGTCGTGACTTCAGTTTGTGTGGCGCTGTTCTGATATAATCCCCAGAGATAAGTACCCAACTGAAAGACCAGAATAATGATTGCAGCAATGACCACTGCGGCGATAATCGCGTCCTTCAAATTCCCTCCCCGCGCCGGAGTAAGCCATTTTGTAATGCCCGCCTTGCGGCGGGACGTAGTCAGAGACATTTCCATTCAGTAACCTCGTGATAATAAATAGCGTTAGAAAAACATAATGTAGAAATGCAGATCAGAACCCCTGAGAGCTCAAGGTCATCGTTAGCCCCACCACAGAGAACATGACGTAAATCAGAAACGCACCAATAGCGCCCGCGAGTCCGAATGTGAGCCAGCCACTCAGCGATCGGATCCGCTCCAGCGTAACGGGCATCTGCTCCTCTCCCCAATCCGTCAGCACATCCGCAATATCCCGGCTGGCACCGGCACGGCTGAGAAAAATGGCGCTTTCCCTGGACGGGAAGTCATAGCCACTCTCATAGAGCGCCAGCCCGAGATTGCGACCGCTACGCACCCGAAACGCCGCCGCATCAAGGCGTGCAACCAGCCACGGTGAAGCATGCTTACTGAGTGTATTCAGGACTTCCAGGGGCAACATACCCGCTTTCAGCAACGAGCCGGCGCTGAGCATAAACAGCGCGCCCTGCAACGTAGAGTAGACTGACCAGGGAGGAATAAACTCAAGAACGCGGCGACGAATAACGCCCCCTCGCTTCGGCATATTGCGAATAATACGGATGGTGATAAGGCAGATAACGAAACACAGTATGGCGCCGTGCTCTTGCATTCCTCTGCTGACGCTGTTCAATATGATGATATGTAACGTCCAGCGATCCTCAGGAATAAGCTTTGACATTGCCGGCAATAGATATTGCGAAACGCCGTAGAGGATCCCCGGAACAGCGCACGCCACCATGCCCATTTGGCCTAATGCTGGCACCATGGCGCTGCGAATTTGCCGAATGTACCTCAGCAGGCTAATGGATTGGTCTAGCGCTTCAGACATATCGCCCGAGACATTTCCGACACGAAAAAGTACAGCTTCCAATGGCGAACACCACGCAGCCAGGACATCTTCCAGCGTAGCTATTTGATCCCGGGGACCAGGCAACCCGATTTCACCGAAGGTACGTTTACTGACCGCATCGCCCAATTGCTGGCACAGCAGGCTACCGCGATTACGCCGTTTTCCGTTATCGCTGTAGATATCGTGCATAATGTCGAAAATCTCTGCCGGCGGTATCCCCATTCGCCAGTACGTACGAACCATCTGCCAAAACTTAATCCGTTCCCTCAGCCAAAATGTCCGGCGCATCAAGGGGGGCCACGTCACAGATAAAACCAGAAAGACACCCAGTACCGGAAATACACAGAATGTCGATATCAGCAATATCACCATGACTACGCGCTCTCCGTAAAATCACGGTCTTCATCCGGATCCATGCGCTCTGTCGCCATCACCAGGTCAGTTTTGCCAGCCAGCAACAGACGTCGTAAATGTTGTCCGCGGCTAAATCCGCCCGCCTGTAGCCAGCGTCGGCGCGCCACAAAACTGCCCTCATCTAGCCAGATTTTCATGATATGACGGTCGGGCCGCACGATTTCAGCGACGATGGTTCGACCGCTAATCCCCTGATTAATCTCAGTTCCCAGTAGGGATTTGGTGCACTCAGAACAGCCGTCAGGGTTACGAAAACGTAATTGCGTAAGCTCATCCTCAGTAAACATGCGTCTGGCCAGTGCCTGATGCGCAAGGGGGATCAACTGACGTTTAAGCGCGTCTGACCACGGCAAGGCGCAGGACGGACACAGCGTATTCACCAGCGTTTGAGCAATTAGCCCCCGAAAATAGGTCGGGTTGGCCAGCTCACGCGCATCAATGCCCCAGTTACGCATACGGTTCAGTGCATCCAGCGGATAGGTACAGTGGATACCGAACCAGCCTGGATGGCCACTAATCGCTGTTTCCAATGCAGCATACGCAGATGCATAATCACGAGACTCCCCGGTGTAAAGACCATCCGGATCTAGACGCATATTCATCACCACACCGCCCGCCCAGGCTTCCCCGGCTTGATGAAAACTGAGATTATCGGTATCTACCGCACATTGGACTCCGCCCAAAATCAGCCCCTCGATCGGCGCCTCCTGGGTCATGAGGCTGACCTGAAAGTTATTTCTGGCCAGCCACCGACCCGCGAGGACCCGTTGCGTTGTCGATTTACCGGAGCCCGTGGTTCCGCAAAGCCCAATCAACCCCTGAGATGTCAGTTCAATTTCTTCCAGCACCGCTTCATGCTCCGGTTGATAACCCAGACTTTGCAGTGTTCTGATACGTCCGCGATCGTCTTCAATTAGGCGCATCACCGCGAAAACGCCACCGTCATCGGTCGGACGATGGCTGTAGCGGGCTGCATACAGGTTCATGTCTGCCAGAAATTCCGGTTTAACGCGGCCGTCCTGAGCAACCCGCGGGTTGTATCCCTGGGATTTGGTGTCGCACATACTTTCCATCATGGTCGACAACAGTGTCCCACCTTCCTCAAAATCCGGTTCACGAATGGTGTACAGCAGCCCGTTGATCCGGGTGCGGATCCTGCTTCCCTGACGCTTATCGAGATGCACATGAATATCAGAGGCGTTCAGCGATATGACACTGCGAAACATCCGACGTACCTCGCGCTGTGCACCACTAATCCCCGCCTCCACATCATGCGTATTGACCAACCCGTCTTGACCCAGTTCGCTTTTCATCACAAATTCAGGCGGTAATGGCTTCAGACCGGCACGACGCAGCCCGGCAAACCAGCTAACAAACGCCGGTTCTTCACGAATTTCCCGGTTAACACGGACGCTCACTGACTCGTTATTCAGGCGCGTGAGCGCAATGTCATCGCTGTACTGCGCGGGGACACGGCAGGCCAAATCTGCATTGGCATTGACTGATTGATTTTTCATTGTTGAGCCCTCCTCATCATTTTCATCACTGAGCGCCCCCTACGGGGATGGCCTGCCCATTACTGAGTTCGATGCTCCGTGCGGTAATGCGTTTCACTCGATTGTCGCTACCAGGCCAGATATCGCCTGGACGAAACACGATACGGCGACCATTAAATTCGGCGGCAGCACGTAGTGTGCCGTTTTCGCTCCATATTTCTTTCAAACGCGCCGCCGTGCTTACCCCTGCGCTTTTGCCCGCCGTCCCCATTCCAACGCCAGATGCCGATGAAGTCGAAGGAAGTAAAATATCGGGTCGATTCTTCAGCGCTTGTCCTTTCAGGCGGCTTTCTGCCAGCGCGTTCTGCGCATCTTGTTTCGCCTGCTGCGCTTTTAATAAATCAATTTCCAGCTCGACGGCTCTCAGCGTATCGACCGTCGGCTCATCAGAAACCAAGACACCCTCGGAAGGAATGGGACTGATTTCCGTCATATCAGAAGCCAATACCGATGCCGTAAACAGCAACGGAAACAGGAAAAAAACTTTCATCATGGTGCATTTCCTTCTGGTGCAACGCTGTTCTGGGCACGACTGTACGCCGTTCCATCCCATGACCAGGTCAATGACCGCCCTTCCAATGTCAGCCCGACACGCGTCAGACGAAGTCCCGCGGCTGACAAGCCAGCCAGTTGAAAGGAGGGCGCTAAACGGGAGGTATGAGAAAAGGCAAACGCACTCCAGTCCTGGATCCATATGACCTTTTCATCCGCCGGTATTGATGTGGGCGGAACACTCTGGAGTGAGGGGGGAATACCTCGGGACTGAAAGAAACTCAGCAACTGCCGACGAAGAGATTCACTCTCAATCACGCGATCGTCACCGCCCCCAGGAAGAGCGGGATAGGACCACGCAATTTGCGCAGAATCCCCACTCTCATCAATCAAGACAACCGGTGAGCCCGAGAGAGATTTCGTGGCCTGGATCAGGCGGTCAACCGTCGCCAGTCGATTATCTTTTTCCCGTACCCATGTCGTCATGACACCGTCAGCCCGGCAATCTGCTGAGGATAATGGCCAAAAACCCAACTTCAGGGGAAGTCCACCGAGCTTACGCTCGCAGACCGTTAACAACGTTTGAGCTGATGGTTGCACGACCCACGGATGGGGTAATACGCGTTTTTCTTTTTGAGAAGGCTCGCTATCTCCCGCCGCCATCGCGACCAGCTTGGCTTTTGCCGCCTGAGCCTGACGGGCAGACCAGTGTTGCCAGTATTGCACGCCCCACATTCCCGCAATGCCGACAGCAAACAGCACTGGCACACTAACTAATAACGCACGTTGTATTCTTGCTGGGCACGTTAATCGATAACGCGCAGGCCAGTCTCGACGGCGGCGCGGCAGAATATCGGCAGGCACAGCCGGCGCTTCAGGTGTAGAGGCGACATTCCATCCCGTACTGGGTGTTGGGGTGAGCGCAATAAATTCATTGGTGATGGCGAGCATATCGTCGCGTGTACCGCAGATGTCACCGTTAAGGGCCGGAATACCACTGATAGTCGCCAGGAAAACGTATTCATCGTCACCGAGCTGAACAACACCATACCCATTTTCCCCCGTCCAGTTCGTCGCCAGTGCGGCCAGTGACCACAACCGCCCAGTTCGCCACGGGCAAGTTCCTGTCACCGCTGGCGCACCAGTATGGATATCGGCAGTCTGACTCCTATCGGAAGTCTGATTCCCCTTGTTACGCCCACGAACGGGGGTGAGTTTCAGGGACAACACATCGCGGCCAAACCGCCGGGGGCGATTCTCCGCCATCGGTTCCCAGCGCAACCCGGCAATCAGGCCACCGTTTTCATGAGGAACTATAATCACGGTATTGCCCTCACATCAGCACCGGCGTAACGGCGATAATCAGGGTGACATCATCCGACTCACTGGATTTTCCCCCGCCGGCTACCGTGACATCAGGATGAATCGTCCCTTCCCGGGTCGACGTCAGGTTGCGCGAGTTATAACCGCTGACGATCAACGTCTGATTAGGCTTCAGATTGAATCGTTCACTTAAGCTACGTACCGTGGTATAGGGCATCTCCATTTTGGTTCTGCCGTCTTCAGAGGACTCACGGCGTAGCTGTGCCGGATCGGAGTGACTGAAGTTAAATTGCAACTGGATATCCCCTTCATCGCGAATATCCGGCAATAGCGTCATCTGCGTCCCCGTAGTGATACTGCCAGGCTCCATGTCAGTTGTGGCATAGTTCTCAGACACGGTTGTTTTCTGATTTCTCAGATAAACCATCTGACCTGCGATTTGAAATGGTGCTGGCACAAGATTGGTCGTTGTCGCTTCATGCGACATTACAACAGACACTTTGCCTTGCGTTTCCAGTGCATGAAGCAGTGCTGTCGTGCCCGCAAACTTGCCATTCAGTACATTAAAACCGGCAGAAGAAATCGCCGTCGTGGCTGTTGGTGTGCCTGCTAAGGTCATACCAAAGCGATCTAGACGATTCGCAACAACCGACCAGTCCAGTGACGTCTGGCTGGCACTTTTACGCTGAACCGAATAGACGCTGACCATCAACTTGACCATTTTGTTCATACGTACATTCAGACTGTCGATATAGGTCTCAACACGGTCCAGCACCTGCGGAACATCCGTAACAACCAACTCTCCCGTAGAACCCGACAGATGCCAGGTGCCGGAGGGGCTGATCATTGATTTGACTGATTCGGCAATATCATTGTGAATTTTGCTTTCCAGCTTAACGCTCGTGCTCTGTCCTGAGTTCTGACTGCCACTGACCGAACTGTTATCACCACCGGCCGTTGAACTGCTGGTCCCCGTCAAGTTAGAGTTCATCGCCGTTTCGGCATTGAGGACCTTAAGACGGTAAGTTCGCGTATCCAGGTAATACAGCACTATCTGATTATTTTCGAATTTCCAGCTAAGCCCCGAACGCGAGGTAATTTGGTCCAGTGCCCTGCCTAGGGGCTCCCCCTCCCAACTGATATCCGTAATCAGTCCCGCACTGATATTTGGCGAAAACGACGAGGTAGATGTAACGCCGCCAATACTGGCAAGCGCTGGACGTCCTCCGTTATCGGGACGAGGAAGTACTCCCTGGATAGCGCGTGTTGCACCGCCCCCCTGCGATGCCGCCCCCCCGGACAACACGCTCATGGCATCAGGTGTTATCACCACCGGGAAGCCGCAACTACGCGTAATACGTTGCCCGACTTCATACAGAGACAAGCTGCCATCGATATTCAATGTCAGGGTGCAGGGGGGTAACTTGAACTGCTGTGCACGTGTACTGACGCGGATCGGACGGGGATTAACCCAGGGCTCATCAACCCAGATGAGAGACGGTGACGAGGGTTTCGTACGCGATAATCCATGTAACTGTTCAGCCGTGCTGATATCACGCCTGGCCTGCTCATCAGTATGACGGAAGCCCTGTGTCGCACACCCGGCCAGAAGACTGGAAACAAACAGTGCCAGCAGAGTACGTCGACAAGGCAAATGACGGGAAAATGGCTGCATTTTCTTCTCTCAGTTGATGTATACCAGGGAGCCTTCCGAGACGCTGGCAGGCAATGAAATCGACCAGGGAGCCGGTTCGACCAGCGTGGTGACGCCGCCCCGTTCAAAACGGGCCAGCAATCTGGACTCACGCGAATACTCACGCAACGTGCTGGCCAGCCCTGGCACCTCACGGGTCCATACAATGATCCGTCCGTTATATTCGGTGCAGTGAATCTCCTGCGTGTCCGCCAGTCCCGGCACAGGAAGTGAATCTGCGGGACGAAGTCCGGGACACAGAGAAAGTACCGGTTTACCCTGGGCCTTTAACATGCCCAGGGCATTGGCAGTCTGCAGCATCTGGCGTGCCGTGGCGGTTTCGATGACGATATCGTTCTGCACACCCACGGGAGCACGCCAGCTCTGGTACCCACCGACCAGGACTAACAACGCCATTAACACCAGCATGCCCTGCATTACTTCAGCCCCGTTTTAAGTGGTTTATCAGACACCACCACCACACACTGACTGCGGTTGGCGAGGCCGTAGAGCGGGGTATCGACCCGCTCAGGTCCATATAAATAAAAAATGCGGTTCACGAATTCATCGAAACTGCCATGGATGACCAGACGAGGCGGCAGCGGATAATCGACATTAATCGGCCAAACAACGGCCCATTTTCCGCCATAGGGGCAATCCACCGTAGCAGCCGTCCGCGTCAAAAACTCACGTAACGTAGTGGTGCCGGGATCTGCTTTCCAGACGGGGGTAATGACCGGTGCAGGTTTGGCCTCAGAAGCCAGGGGTTTAGTGGGCGCGGGCGCAGGAACGGACACCATTGGCGCATGCACATCGGTTGCCGCGCTCACTTTAGACGGTGTCGAAAGTAATTTTGTCGTGTCTTCTTTTTTCGGCAGCTGCGCAACGGGCGCCAGTGGCAATGCCGTTGTCGGCCCCGGCATTGTTTTAGCGGCGGGAGCCGACGCCACTGAAGGTTTGAGTGATGATGTCACGGACGGCGCTGTTTTAGCAGCCACAGGCGGCGTCGAAACAGAGGCAGAAAATACCGGTTTATTTGCAGTAACCTGAGCATCCGTTCCCGGGGCAGAAGGTTTACTCCCTGTCACCGCCGGTGAAAGCGTTGTCAGGGTTGGGACAGGTAACGGCTGACTGTCTGCTTTTAACATTCCGGCGGTTGTCGTCGCCTGGCTACTCGTTCCGGTAAAGGGGTTAGCGGAGGGGTGAGGCGGAACCGCTGGTTTGACGGGGGTGACAGGCAATGCGGCGGTGGCGACAGGAGTAAATGAACGGTATTCATCGCGCAGCACAAAGCAAATTTCCCTGTTTACATCATCGACACGCAGTCGCCAGGCAGGGCCGGCGACTATCTGCAATGCCTCGCTGAGACGAACCGGGCCGATGTTACGTTGCACACCAGGCAACGGGCGCTCAAGCAGTTCAGAAAACGTGGATGACGTTGAGGGGCACAGCGAATAGCCAGACTCTAACAACAAATACCGAAACCCATCCCCCACGCTGCGTACCAGTTGCGGCGGCATGGTGATGTCTATCACCTGATTGAGAGGATCACGTTGTGAATCCGCTGGGCGGGTGCTGACCAGTGTGTAACGGTCATAACGCACGACTTCAGGTGAGCGATGTTGATAAATATCGTTCACTCTGGGAGATACGGATACGTTCTGACGGGGAGCTGAGGACGTTTTTGTCTGTTGAGCACATCCAGCGACCAACATTGCAGCAGCAGACAAGCATGCCAGCATTGGCGTATTTAGGGGGTGCCGTATAGGTCTTGTCATCAGTCTCCACCGTCGTTTAAGAGAAATCTCAAAATCAGGTGGTTATTCTGCCGACACGCCCAAACAGGACAACGCTAAACTAAAAACGTGCTCAGAAAAGAAAAACGCTGACCGAAGCCAGCGTTACATTATTGGATTAATAAAAATAATCATGCTGCATGGTGAGGGCGATGGGTAACATCGCCACGGCCATCAAGCAAACCTTCAACAGAAATATCTTCATCAAGATTATCCCAGTGAATACCACGGGGACTCAGTTCATAGTTATTCCGTTCCGCTTCTGTTGCATGCAACAATCTGGGAAACCAGGCTAACGGAACCCCCAAGGTACGAGCATCACTCAGCTCTACCCACATGTTGAATTCATCGAAACAAACTTTCTTAGCTGAAATAGTCATTCCAGGCCTCCAGAAATGACGCTTTGTTAGTATCAATAATTTCGGAGAGTTCTTTCAACACTCGAGCATTAAACCCATCATTTCGAGCAAGTTCAACCTCTGGCATTAACCAGAATTTGGCCTCCGCGCCTGAACCTCGGACATGGATATGTGCTGGCTCCAAGGGGTTGCCTTCATTCGAGTAGAAGAAAAATGTAAAACCTCTAAACCTCAGTATCACTGGCATCGGCGTACCTTTCATTACGTTGGATTATGGTGAATAAAAATGCGCCAGTCAAACCTGAGACAAGTATTGCGACACACTGACTCTCCCGTTGAAATAGGTAAAAAGGCGATTATTCTGCCGATAAGCAAGACTAAAACGTACGCACAAAAGAAAAACGCTGACCGGAGCCAGCGTTAGTGTCCCATAGCTACACGGGAAAAGTTAATTTGGCCAGAATTCGGAATACAACACCTCTTCTACCGTCCAGATTTGTTCGTCCGGCAGGTTTTCAAGATGGGTTTCATCCGCAGCAATAGCCACAGCTTTAGACCAGATCACATCATACCAATCAGGGTCATTCAGTTTGGTTTTCAGGCTGGGAGATTCTTTCAGCGCATACGCAACATCTTTGCGCTGCGCTTTGATCGTCTTTTCCCAGCTCGAACCACGGCGTTCAGGTTGATATTTCCATTTCAGCAGGTGAGCAATCAAGACAGCCATGCGGCTTGCCAGCTCCCTTTGTTCGCTCTTACCCACGTCTGCAATCTCCTCCGCGATATTTTCACGGTCGATCTCTGAAAATTTACCGGAGCGTAAGAGAGCTGCTTGTTCGCTAGCCCAGGCGACAACATCAGTCTCGTATCGAGTATGTGTAGTCATTTTTACCTCCGTAAGATCACAGACAAAGTAAGTGTTTCACTAAGTCTGTCATGTAAAAAAGCACCAGTCAAAGACTGGTGCATGTGTTTACGAAATCGCGTAAATTGCCTTGCGACATACGCCATAGCCGAATCCGAGGAACGGGATGTCGTCATCAAAATCCATCGGCGGTTCATTGCCTGCCGGACGTTGAGATTGAGGTGTACCACTCTGCGCCGATGCAGCTGGCTGCTGAGGTTTTCCCCATGCAGTACTGGCTGCACTTTGGTTGTTATTTCCGTCGTTCGGGCGAGATCCTAACATCTGCATCGTACCACGCTGGCTGACTACAATTTCGGTCGTCCAACGATCTACACCTGCACTGTCCTGCCACTTACGTGTTTGAAGTTGCCCTTCAATGTAAACCTGAGACCCTTTACGCAAATACTCTCCGGCGATTTCAGCGACCTTCCCGAATATCACCACACGGTGCCATTCAGTGCGCTCCTTCTCTTCGCCAGTTTGTTTATCGCGCCAGGTTTCTGACGTTGCCATAGTAATACCAGTAACGGCGTTACCATTTGGCATATAACGAACTTCTGGATCCTGTCCCAAAAATCCGATAAGTGTTACTTTGTTAACACCACGTGAAGCCATAATCCTTCTCCTTTTGCATTGAAAAACACCCCGCGAACGGGGTGTCTAGAATGAGTACCTGTTATCAGAACGAGTTTTCCGCATAGGCTTTAGAAGCTGCAGCAGCGCCATTCTGAGGAGGTACGGAGTCGGGTTTCTCAGCTTTATAGACCATATTCTGGCCTACCTTTATCCAGTCCACCTTAATCAAACGGGCTTTCTGGCTAACACGCTGTTCACCGGCATGATCACCGGATTTTAATGTAAAAATCTCAGTAGAGAGGTTGCTAAGTGTAAATCCGATAAGAACTTTCTTATCCTCATCGGACGCCTTTTGACAGCGTGCGATCAAGTCAGACGCTTTCTTACCAGCGACAGTGACATCAAAGCGAACATAGCTCGCGTCATCTGAAGGACCACACAACGCATTAACGACACAGCTCAAGAATTGCCCTGATGCACCAGTAACTTGGCGAATATTACTGACATACCCCAATCCATTAATCAAAAGATTAAAATATTCTGGTTTACCAGTGTTTTGAGCTTGGTTGTTGTTATTTGCAGACATAATGTATTTCTCCATGGAATGTTAATTTATTCGACGGGAAAAACATTTCCCTTGAGGGAATTATTTTTCCCGTCAAGGGTCAGGATCAGCTGTTATCCTGGCTTGTCTGGTTAGTTAAGCGGGACCTTCATCACCACGCTCGTAGCGGCGTTTAAACTACTTGGTGACATCTGCTTTCAAAGGATGGCAGATTTACCGCGCTTCTTAATCACGCCCTTTTCCTTACAGGCTCTGGAAAAGTGATTCAGTCACCCGAAGGCGATCCTCACAGACTGAAAGATCATTGGTGGTCATCAGAGATGACGAGTAAGCACGTTCATTTTTAAACCACAGCACTATATCGTCAAACCTAAATTGTTTATGTGTGAGTGAAAATAAAACGGCATTTGAGATGAGTGCCTTTGGGGAACTGCAGTTTGTAAGAACATCTGACCAATGACTGATAAATCGTTACTGGTTCTACGGCAATCAAACGCCTATTCGCTCCTGCTCGACGCGGAGATACGTCCGGCTCGGACTGTCGGACTGTTCTCGCAATGGCAAAATAAAACGGTGTCGGTTTTATCCGACACCGTCTAACAGGATGTACCATGTCCCTGAGGTCTTCAACATAGCTCCGAGGAAATTTCCTGACGCGCTTTTCACGGAGTGGATGCGTCTTACAAATCGACTGAGTGTGCGGCAGCCATCTGTTGGGCTGGTAGTGGTCAGTTCCCCGTAAGAACGTCAACACTACCTCGTAGCCTGCGAGGTACTATTGCATCAAAGCGGCTTTACCATATCAAATATGGCAAATATCAGGTAGCTGGTTTACTCCTAGTTTTTAGGTTTTTCTTCCCTCGTTTAGTCTTTTTTACCCCTTCGCCAACAATCCCTTTGCAGAGTGGATACTTTGCACAGCCCCAAAACGCACCATTGTCGCTGTTTCTTTTTCTCATTACCCCACCACATTGAGGACACGACGGGGAGACTGGAGCCGTTAACTTAATCGCTTGCTGGCGCCCCCTATCGACTAATCGTAATGTCCATTCTTTTTGCTTTTGTAAAAATGCATCTAACGACATGCGTCCTTCAGCAACATCATCTAATGCCTGTTCCCAAAGTGCAGTCATGCCAGGATTCGTCAGCGCTTCTGGTAGCTGAGAAATCAGCTCTCTGGCCAGTTGGGTCGAATAGATAAATTTATCACGTCGTTTTAGATAATTACGTGTGAATAAGACATCAATTATCCCTGCTCGAGTTGCCTCGGTACCCAGTCCAGCATTATCACGTAATATTTTTTTTAATGTCGGGTCACTAATAAAACTGGCTGCGTTTTTCATTGCATCAATCAATGTTCCATCAGTAAAGCGAGATGGAGGTTTGGTCTGTTGTTCCTTGACTTCACACGTTGACACATTACAAATGTCATTTGTATGTAAGATGGGAAGAGCTTCTTCATTTCCATTCTTATCAAAATAAGCATCGGGTTCTTTGTCATTAGAAAAAAGTTTTTTCCAACCTATTACTACAGCCACGCTACCCCGGGTTTTAAAGAGTTGCCCCCCTAAATTAAATGTAACATCCGTAATATCAGATTCCTGAAGTGGAAAAAACTGTGCTAAGTAATGCAATCGAATGAGTTGATAAACATTCAGTTCATCATCTGATAGTTTACTGATATCAAACGGCTGTTTTGTGGGAATAATTGCATGGTGAGCTGAAATTTTTTTGTCATTCCAGATACGGGAAACAAAAGAACTATCAACCTCGTTAACAAGTGGGGTGATGGAAGGATCTGACTTCAAAATGGCTGAAAGTACATGGTTTACCTCCCCTTTCATTAATTCAGGCAAATACCCACAATCAGTTCGAGGATAAGTCGTTGCTTTATGAACCTCATAAAGCGACTGAGCAATTTCTAATACCTTTGGGGCGCTCATTCCCCACTTATCGGAACAAGCTTTCTGTAATGCGCTCAAACTAAAACATAACGGTGCCGATGTTTTCACTCTCTTTTGTGATATATCAATAACAGATGCTGATGACGTTTGTTTGCAGAGCTGCTCTACTGCAAGCGCCACATTATGCTGAACACATCGCTTCTCATCGTCACAATATCCAGCAGCGGGAACCCATTGAGTCCTAAATATCACTCCTGATTTTTCAAGATCAGTGAATACCTGCCAGTAAGGTTTAGACGTAAAATTCTCGATAATGTTGTCTCTCTGGACAATTAGCGCTAATGTCGGCGTTTGAACCCGCCCTATAGATAACAGCTCATCTACACCTTGCTCCAAAGCTTTAAGGGTATAAATTCGCGTTAAATTCATCCCAATAAGCCAGTCAGCTTTACTGCGCCCCATACCGGCATAATAAAGACGGACTGTTTTTTCTCCAGGGAGTAGATTATCTAACCCTTTTCGGATGCTGGCATCGTCAAGTGCGCTTAACCACAGTCGTTTTACGTTCCCAGTAAAACGGCAATAATCCAGTAACTCTCTGGCTAAAACTTCTCCCTCTCTATCGGCATCTGTAGCAATAATGACTTCATCTGCCTGTTTCAATAACCGACTAATTACGGCGAATTGCTCAGCAGAATTTTTCTTAACAATCATTTTCCATTCTGTTGGCAAAATCGGTAATACATCCATTCGCCAGGGTTTGCAGAACTGAGCGCCATATTCTTCGGGGGAGGCGATTTCCAGAAGGTGTCCAAAAGCCCAAGTTACGACAACGCCTGCGCCTGATAAAAAGCCTTTTCCTCGTTGATTTGCACCTATAAAACGAGCGATATCTCGCCCCTGGCTCGGCTTTTCGCAAAGAAAAAGTCGCATCATTTTCCCTCATGCAACGGTGATGAGAACGATGAACGAACTCGGCCAGACATGACGTCAGGATCAGGTTCACCAAAACGTTCTATCGCTTTAATACCAATAGGTGTTCTCAATAAAATATCGCTTCGAGTGACACTGAATGATCGATAACTTTGTACCAATCCATAAATTTGTCTGACTGCATATCCATTGCTGTCGAGATATTTATCTCTTTGCGCTCTGGAAATTAATCCGTAGTGGAAAGCTTGAAACACTCTCATAGCAAGTTGATCATATCCGACCAACAGCCATACACAGCGGTAGCCAAGAGGTGATCGGCTATACACGCCAATATTTAACGGAGAAACGGAACGGACATCAGTTAATGACAGTGTTTGAGGTATCGATTTTAAAATACTGGACAATTCATCAACGTCAGATTGTATTTTTTGGCTCGACACTGTCAGGGCATCTTCTAACTTAACCAATAATGCATCTGCGTACGGATTGTCTAGAGACGAATCATTGTTTGCCACGCCAGCAACGGCAATAACCTGAGGCATACTAAAGATCCGAAAAAAACGCGCTCGATGCTTTGGTTTTTTATCCAAATTATCGTCCCGGTGCCCCCTCCTACGACCATCCCATAACCGAATCGCATAATGAGTATGGAGTTCTAGAGTCAAAGATGATTTCAATGCGCCAGCTCGGGGCTCACGTTCACGGATAGGATTACTGGTAGGGGATAGAACTGTCGGCTCTGGTGAAACTGGCTCCTGGTGTGTGCCATTATTCATATCATGATCTAACTCTGACATCGCTAACTCCTTGTGCTGACCTAAAATATTTCTGATATAGGTTAGAAATATTCAGGGCAAAGGAGTAACCAGCTCAATTCCAAACCAGTTTTACAGATCTGTAAATATCCATGAATTAAACAAACAGAAATTTATGGCCATTTTTTAATCATTGCTGGCAGTGTCAGCAGCGTATGTTTTTTAACCAGTTCAACACCCACCCACCAAAACCATCCCATTCTGGCGCCTAAATTCCCAATGTGGTTATTTTTTAATCGCTGTTGCAGCCCTGCAACAGAGCCTATTTTTTAACCAATTCAACACTCATCCATCAAAACCATTCCATTCTGACACCTAAATCCTCAATGCGGTCATTTTTTAATCGCTGTTGGCAGTGCCAACACCGCCTATTTTTTAACCATCCCCACAATCATCCAGCCGCACATTTCCGCTATATCTCAGACAATGCGCTCAGAGCAGGAGGCTTATTAAAAACATCATCAAAAGTATCCCAAACGCAAATGCTACACACACAGCAAAGTGCACATGACCTTCAAACTCTTTAAGACTTTTTTTATATCTATACTTTCCGATGTTTTGCATTGTTAGTCCTCTTACTTACTTATTATTCACCGGTACACTTCCGACGTATTTCAGCCAATACGTTCAGAACATGTGCCTTGTTTGAAACTTGTACGGCAGGTTTAGGCATAATATCGGTTGCTGCCGCAGGAGAGGCTACCACTTGAGATTGCGTTGGCCGTCCAGACGGTGCCGGTGTTTTTTGTGCGAAGAGTTTTCCGTCACGGGCTCGTTTCAATACGGCCAGTAGCCAACCAATCGGGTTAGTAAGTCCACCGTCAGAAAGCACCCTATTTATCGATTGCAATACCTGCTCAGCTTGCTCGCTAGTCAGTGCCTGAAGTTGATCTGTCACCATGCCACGGTCATCCGGCAGCAGCAGTTGCTCAAATGCACTCGGCAGTACGTACGTATTTCTTTTTACACTGTGTGTATTACTACGTACGTAACGGTTCGGATTCCGAACTGAGCGACACCCCCTTGAAATACCACTGAGTTCGGATTCCGAACCAGGTGATTTATCCCCTTCTGTATGACTAAGTTCGGATTCCGAACTTAGTGATTTTGCGTCCGAACTCGGTGATTTTTGTCTTAGTTCGGATTCCGAACTCGGGTAATGAGTCCGTTGCCTAGCCGCTAGTTGCTGTGGAGTTTGAATAGCGTCCAGACGACTTTCTATGAGTGCGATACGGCTATGACGATGCCTCATCGTTACGTCATTCTTGATTTCATTCAGAACATCATATGCAGTCTGACTGATGGTTTTGTTTTTGTTCTGACAAGCTTCAGCAACCATATCCAGCCAACCGGGATCTAAAATCTCCGCATCACGAAATGAGAGAGGTTCATCATGTTGCGCGTAAATATTTCCACGAACGCGCCCCTTTTTGTCGCGAACGCGTTTGCACAAACTCAGCCAACCGGTGATCCGCAACATCAGCAGAACACGGCTGATGGTCTCCCGGGAGGCCTTACCTTTGTGAGGGGAAGCCAATTGAAGCTGTAATTCATCATACGTAGGGAAAATTGCGCCCTCATTTTGCTGGGCATACAAACGGATCATCATCCAAGCCATCTTATCCAGAGGAGATAGCCGAGTGTCTAATAGTAAACGTCTGGGATACGCATCATGTACGTTCCCCATGTAAAGCAACCCGCTACGCAGTTGTCCTGCGTCATCGCCGGGTATTCGCTCAGCCAACCGAAGATTCATCTTCTCAACGGTGTAGGCTATCAGGCTGTCTGCCGGCAGATTCATATTGTTGTCCTTATCGCTGACTGTTTCTTATACGGCTGTTGGCTCGTAATAAAAAACATCAATGCACTTGTTTCTGCATCCGAATAGTCAGATGCAGCATAAACACACTGATTAGCCATCTTTTAATTGACTCATTTTTAATACTTCGATTTCGACATATTCCACCTCATATTATTTCCGTATTTCGTTGTTATAACGTTCGTGGTTCATTAATTCCCAAGAGTCACCATGATTCCGGCTTAATAAACGCCAAAACGGACCGATATCAATTTTTAAATACCGGGAGTTTTTTTCTGTAAGACGGGTGTAATTTCGCTCGCCTTCTCGAAAGCGTCTAATTTGATTCTTAGCCTTGTGGTAATGTGATTTTGGCACGGTTGCCGGAGCATATAATCCCGGCATAATTTCACATAAACGAGAACGCATTATTATCCTCACCGTGATATCGTTTTTCTTGCTGATTCAGCGGGAATATTCATCCGATGCGTTTGACTCCATGATCGAACAGCGTGCCAGACAGCCGTCAATGACACATCCATCTGCTCTGCAGCTAACATCATGACATCCAACCCTTCGCCACTGTCGACATTTTCTACAGAAGCCAATTGCCAACGCTGCCATAACACCACACTTTCCTCTTCGCTCAAAACAACGCCGCGCCCGGGACGTACATCAATGCCGGCAATGCGCCGCCGATTAGCGACTTCCAGACTGGATAGTCCAAACATGTGTTGCATGAGTTCAATCGACCCACCTAGTGATAACGCACGATCGATGCGTTGTACGCGCATCTGTTCTCGGCGAGCATGCTGAACCAGACGATAAAAATTCTCGTGATGAAGGCTGAACTGCAATACGGAAACGGAGCTATTAGAAATATAATGCAAGTCTTCAATCGTCAAACTTTGCAGTAGTTGCATTTCCTCTTGTTTTAGTCCAAGAGACTCACAACGACGTATATAACCACTCTTTAAGTCCATCACTAACTGGGTAAGAAGGTTATTTGCTGGCTGAGATACATTTGCTATTTGTAGTGAACTTTCACTCATGATTTTCCTCTGCATTTACGTGTTATTTATTTTTTGAACAACCTGAATACCTGTCTAATAAATACTCATGAATACGCCGAAAATCAGCAATTAACGGCGTACATTCATTCGCTGTTTTTAAGAAAATGTCACATTCATCATGCTGGCTGAGTATTTCACCGCGCAGATCTAATATTCTGACATCCTCTGTATACGCATCCCGTATCTGGCGTTCTTTCTCTTTTATGGCACTAGATAGTGCATTAAGCAGCACCTCATAATAGGTGCCGCTTTCTAAACGTAATTTCCCCATCCTTTACCGCTCAGCTTGTTCCATTACGATCTGCCGCTGATGTTCACGTAAACGACGTAATACTCGAATCAAGCGTAACATTTTCACGGTGTAAGCATCGTCAAGAACGGGTGAATCCCCTTTGTTTGCGGAGCCGATAACATTCAGGCAAAAGCTGAACATATTGAATGATTCATCGCTTTGCTGGCCAGCTAATCCATTGAGAAACAGAATAAACGGTGCTTTAGATGTCATCGGGGCAATATAGCCAGCATCAAGAGGCCCTTTCGCTTCCTGGATTTCATTGGGATAGCCCATAGCCTCAGCCAGCTCAAATGCCAGTCGATAAGCGCTATCCTGCAAATGTTCGATATCATCCTGGAACGCTGATATCTGCCAGATATTAGCGACAGGCTCCAGACCACTATTAGCGAAAGAGAGATCTGGAGCTAAAGATGTTGGCAATGGGGATGAATGCTCTTCTGATGGTAAAGAAGATGTTGTGTGGTGATCCGAAGCATCATCCATGCGACGCACATTTCCCCCATTACTAGCATGAGAGGTTGCGCTGTCATTTGTTTTGGCACCTTCATCTTCTTCATTTTCATCACTGTCATATTCATCGTATTCATCATTAGTATGCTGACGATGTTCATCAACAGCACTGTTTAACGGTGGAGAAGCAACTGTTGAAGCCGGTGCCGAAAAAACGTGCCTATCGCCATTATCCCCATGTTGTGAGGCTGTGGATTTGGCGTTAGCATCATCGCCTTTATCCTTATTTGTGGTTTCAAGTGGGGATTCATGGACGAACGGGGGTAATGGCTCGGTATCACCAAAGAGCTTACGCTGATTACGCACTTTCGGATCCAGCTCCATCACCCAGCGATCGTAGTTAAGCGATGGGTGCGGTAAGGCCTTAACCAGATCACCGATGAACTCGTCCCTGAACATTTCCAGTGACCAGTCATCTGGAGAATCAAATTTTTTACAGCACCCGCCAAAAACGTCCTCAAAAGACATTTCGGTTGAAACTGTCAAAACATACTCAGACCAGATTTTTTCAGCATCATGCCTTGATGATAGTAAGCTTCTAATTTGGGGAGCGCCTAATCCTGATTCAAGTAAATTTGGCATATAGGGGTACAAGAAGGTTATCGCGCTCTCCATACGACTGATACTGGATTTGTCGGTTGGCAATCCCTCTTCCGCTAGCAATACTTCCAGCTCACGCAGTGATACTGATTTACCAAGTTGTTCTTCATAAATTTTGCGAGCTTTCTGGATACCAAAGGCCTTTTCAATAAAAGCCAGCTCACCACGAACTTCGTTCTCTACCAAATGGCCAATGACACACTTAAGTCGGCCGGGCCAAGGTTTAAAAATAACCGTGTGGCGAAAGAAGCGTTCTTCGCGAGTTTCTTCCCATAGCTCACTTAGAATTTTATGACGAGTATTACCACCATCACTGAAGATATATACACCGGGAACATTCGGATCAAGTGTAACCTTGGGTACATTATCTAACCCTCTATGACGAATAGATTCTTTAATCTCGTCATATTTGGGATTGCGCGTAGTACGTGGATTATCAGGGTTAGGAGCCATCTGATCCAACGTCAGTACCATCGGCATTTCATTGACGGGTAGTGCTGAAACCTGAGCGGTTGCAGGCTCCCTACTGCCTTGCAGCATTGCGTTACCAAGTTGCAACGAGGCTATTTTTTTATTCATCAGTATTTCTCTCCATAGCCTAAATGCCATTCTCTAAAACGCGTATATTGCGCATCAAAGGCAAGTTTTACCGTGCCCACAGGACCTTGACGTTGTTTACCAATAATGATTTCAGCCAACCCTTTTTCTGAGGTATTAGAGTCGTAAACTTCTTCACGATGGATGAACATAATCATGTCCGCATCCTGTTCCAGAGAACCACCATCCCTGAGATCAGATAGGGTCGGTCGCTTATCAGCTCGGGTTTGTGACGCACGATTTAGCTGAGATAACGCCAGCAGAGGAACATTAAAATGCTTGGCAATGGCTTTGAGAGAACGAGAAATTACCGATATTTCCTGAGTACGGTTTTCAGAACCGGGTGAACTCATTAACTGCAAGTAATCAATCATGACCAGGCATGGCTGACCATATTTACGAATAAAACGGCGTAGGCGGGAACGTAACAAAGTTGGAGTTAACTCGCTGTTATCATCAATTACCAGGCGATCTTCCCAGGATTTCATCACTCCTAATGCATTGGATATTTTCCCCCAATCTTCATCACTCAATTGGCCACTGCGCATTGCCTGGATGCTCACACCTGCGATAGATGCAGCCATACGCATAAGCAATTGTTCTGTTGGCATTTCCAGGCTAAATATGAATATGGGTTTATCAGTTATACGTTCAATCGCATTTTCAGCAAAATTTAGCCCTAACGATGTCTTACCCATTGAAGGACGTGCGGCAAGAATAATAAAGTCAGCTTCCTGCAGACCGCACGTCTCTTTATCTAACTCGCGATATCCCGTAGGCGTTCCCGTTATTCCATCAGGTATGGAAGAGTTGCGTTCTAAACGATTTACAACTAGCATCAATCCCTGTTGGACTGTCGTTTCACTTTTGGTTTCACGTTGCTCCGATATGTCAAAAAGCGCTTGCTCAGCCTTTTCTGCAATATCAGACACTTTTATTCGTCCCTGTGCCGTGGACATGGCATCAGCGCTGATTTGTTTACCCAGCGTAATCAACTGACGAGCCTGGCTCCTGTCCCTTACAATTTCAGCATAGGCATTCGTATTCCCTGCACTCGGCGTGTTTTTAGCCAGTTCTGCGAGGTAGGCAAATCCCCCAATTGACTCAAACAGGTTATTAGGGGCCTTTTCGATTGATTCAGACAGCGTTACGAGGTCGATTGGTTGACCTCTCTCGACCAACCGTTGCATAGCCGTAAATATCTGCTGATGTGCCCGATTGTAAAAATCGCCGGCAACAATCCGTTCAACCACATCGTCCCAGCGGTTGTTTTCCAGCATTAATGCCCCGATAACTGACTGCTCGGCTTCCAAAGAAAAAGGAAGATGTTGCATCTGGGAGTTAGCCATGCGCAGCCTCCTTTCCGCCACAGCCAATCTGACTAATGCTCATGAATGCTTTCACCAGGCGCTCATGTGTTCTGGGTGAAACTAGCATCAGAGGCCAATCATCCAAATAGCGGGGGCGTTTGGCATCCCGATCCCAGCCAGTCTCAAACAGCATCTTGTCACCAGGTGATGGTGAATCATCCAATGAGAGAAGAGATAGTTCCCGTTCAGGAAAAACGTTGTAAACAATGACGGAGGATTCAGGAACGCCCCACGTGTTCGCCAGGAGCGACCGTAAACGTTCTCCGGCATGTTCAGTGTGAAACGTTTCAAAAAAAACGGTCTGTTCATCAACGTCTTTATAACGCCAATGGTTGCAAGAGCAGAATGCTCGATGGAGAGTCTTCATTGCGCTCCCTCCCCGACATAACCATCTGCTAAAACTACATTAAAGCCATGTAATAAAACTGTTTTTAGTAGGGTTATGTAAACTTCTGAAAAGGGCGTCGGACTGACAGTTGCCAGGGATATACTCCCTTTCACTGGATGCACGTTTTCTGATCGATGAGTTTCGCGACCGCGATCAGAAGCACATGCCAGTGATTTCATATCAACCATTATTTGTGAGATAGAAATATGAACACAAACAAGCAACATCAGTCCGACATTGAACCGATTAAAAAATACTCCATGCAGTTTTTCTTGCTGCAAGACGATAGCGTTATGATTGCCAATGACCTCAATAATCCTTTCCCGCCCCATTTCATTGAATCGGATCATCCGTTTCCTCCTCTGCATCAGGGTGAGTAGATTGAACTGGACACTGTGGGTCTAGAACATCCAATCCCGATGATTTTTCGGGTTCATTCCGTCCTGAATTCGGTAAAACGGCATGGGAATTTTGGGGGGAAGCCATCTCGTCCTGAATATGGTCCATATCTGGAGTACTGGCATACTGACGTTCTGGTAACGAAAGAACCACGGGTTCCCACTGAATTGACGTCATTGCTAGAGGCCAACCATATTCCGAAGACGCGCTCTTAAGTACATGAGAAAAAAGTGAAGCAATATAACGAAGAACATCAGCCGAAAAGACACTAGGCTGGACTTCAGATAGCATGAGTTCTACCCACTGATCCAGAGCAGCTTCATCATCACTATAGATCCACTGAAGCAGTAATAACGGATGTTGAAACTGATTCAGACTGGTGAGTTGTTTTGACTGGTATGCATCATTGAACACCGCTTCTTTACCGAAGCGGTGCAATACCAGAGCCGAACTAAAGTGTTGCCGGAGATGTCCAGCAATACGGAACGGTTCCCGTAAGAATTTATCGTCCTTTTTCCCGTAAATAATACTAATAAATGAGATCCAATAATTGCGTCCCACACTCAAATGACCAAAACCAGTACCGCGCACTTTCCCCTCTTTCTCTCTCGCCAGGAGATCGATGAGGTCTTGTAGATCGTTCTGCAACAGGACTATTTCTGCATTTCTATAGCGTTCAACATCATTTTCAATCGCAGCACGGTGAAGCGGATACCATAGGTCCCTGAACCAGGTACGTAATTCATCTGGTTCAGTCGTACTGATAATTAAAGCACCATCATTCAATTTACGGACTTTTAGATGACAGTTGCTGATCCTGGGCTCTTCACCTTTCCAGAAAAACTCACCTTTCTCACAGACGGTCTCAATAATAAAGCTCAGTTCATCCAGTGACTCTTGAGTCAGTAACTCAGGACATTGGAAGCGATTATTCGTCGTCATAGCCGCCTTCATTATTTTCCCTCCCCGATAGAATCACACGCCAAAACTACATTAAAGTCATGTAAAAACAGCGTGTTGAGTAAGGTTCTGTAAATATCTGAAAAGGGCGTCGGGCTGATAGTTGCCAGGGATATACTCCCTTTCACTGGATGCACGTTTTCTGATCGATGAGTTTCGCGACCGCGATCAGAAGCACATGCCAGTGATTCCATATTCATCCACAACAGCAGGAGAAAAGAATGAACACAAACAAGCAACATCAGTCCGACATTGATTCTACTTATCCCGATGATATTTTTGATAACCTGAGCCATGCTTTTTGGGCTGAAGCCAAACAAGCGGAAGACAGGCAGTTGATGTTCCGTCTGTTCTGGTTGGGCGAATGGCTTAAGGTGCGTAACCAATGGAAATCGCAGTTCAAAAAGATTTCCCCGGTTGAGGCATTGCATTACGCGATTATTCAGCGTCATGGTTGGCTTCCCCCTCAGATTTCAGCGTTGACGCCGCACTTTCGCGATCAAATTGCTCACGGAGCAATGAGAACTCCAGGCTGGTATTACGTAACCAGTTTCTGCACCACTCTTCCGGTAAGCGTTCTTCGGTAAGCTTCCTTACATGCGGAACTAACCACTCAACCCAGAGATCAGCCACTCCGTTTGGGCCTGCATCCAGTAACAACCCAAACAGACGATATTTTCTAGCAAATTTTAGTGTGTGAAAATTCTCTTTCAGCAATGCCGCTTCACCCACGCGATGCATGGCCATAGCGCCACAAAGTGCATCACTAACAAAACTTAACGCCCAGAAAATATCTTGTCTCTTTATATCCGCTCTTGGTTGTAATGCTTCAATGTCGAAATGCGCCAAACATTCCCAGGAGTCCAGAGCCCCACGTTCCGACATTTGAACTATTTGCTTATTCGTTAAATCAGCCGTAGCATTCGCAAGCTCTCCCATGCAGGCCTTCAATAGAGCAACTCGCGCCAAACGGTAAGCCTCTATATTTTGTTCCCGAACAGCCTTCCATAATGGTAACCAGATGACATAAAACCAGTGATGAAGCTGCTCTGCGTTTTCGACCATATACACAGTGCCATCACTCAGTTCTCTAATTTTAAGATGGTCACCGTGAATTAACGCAGAAACCAATCCAACAGGCTTTTCTCTTATCGCAGCGCCTTTCTCACACACCTCTTCAATCAGGCAAGCCACTTCTTCTGCCGCAATGTGTTGGAAAGAAACAGGGAAGTTTAATGTGGGAGTGTTGTTAGACATTACCCACCTCCTCTGCACCGGTTTGGTTCCGTAGAACGGAATCGAACCGTTCTTTCCAGGATGGGAAGAGTTCGCAAGCGAGACTATGCATGGTCACTGCTGCTGCCGGGCACATTATTCGATCGGTTTTATACTCGAGGCGATGAACTGGCTGCTGATAAACATGCCCACGCTTATAAACTTCAAGTTGATCAACAACAGTTTCAAGCATGCTGATATTAATTTTTTCGGGGTATGAATAGGATTTATCAGACACAATTACGCGTAAATCTTTCAGGGTTTTCTTGTCAAGCAACGTGTTCTCAAAGCAGTTAACCAGTATCTTGATGTCTGGGATTTTGAACCCGTAGGCTTCAAAAGCAGACAAACGAGAGAACAGACGAGTTGATCCGCGAATGAATTCCCGAACATCCGGAAGTATAGGTTTAACCACACCAATCACACTGTCCGTGGCCGCCATCACCACAAGTTCAGCCATCACACCGCCCGCGCCTTTAGAGTCGATGACGATAACGTCGTAACGTTGAAAAGTTGGGTGTTGAAGAATGTTTTTCAGCCGTATACGCCCATCCGGAGCATGTAGCATCGCATTAGGTAAAAGTTCGTCAGGATCGTTTGAAATGATGAGGTCGAGTCGAGGAATTACGGTACGGGAAATTATACTTTCTGGTTTATTGAGGTCTGCAATCTGCATGAGCACCTCAAAGAGCCCATGTGGTGCTTCATACTCCAAAGCGTAGTAACTGCTGGCAGTTGGTTGAGAATAATCGCCGTCAATAAGTAGGGTTTTTAGGCCAGCATCAGCCACGAAACCAGCCAAGTTAGCCGCTTTTGTAGACTTGCCTTCACCGCCTTTCGGCGAAGTTACGGGTAAAATTTTCATTTTGCACACTCTGTTGAATGTGCAGCTTATTTGCGGCTATCTCAGCACGAGGATTGAAAATCCTCGTGTCCTTGGTTCGATTCCGAGTCCGGGCACCACTTATTCTTAACCCTCGCCTTTGGCGGGGGTTTTTCGTTTCCGGCGAGTGGACTCTCCATCGAACTACGTTCGATTATTCGCCGCAAGCGGCTCACCCTTTCAGGGCCAGCGCGACAAGCGCGCTGTTCAACGCCTTTGGCGTTTGTCCGAGTCCGGGCACCATTTCTTCTTAACCCTCGCCTTTGGCGGGGGTTTTTCGTTTCCGGCGTGTGGACTCTCCATCGAACTACGTTCGATTATTCGCCACAAGCGGCTCACCCTTTCAGGGCCAGCGCGACAAGCGCGCTGTTCAACGCCTTCGGCGTTTGTCCGAGTCCGGGCACCACCTTTCCTTTTTTATGCCTCCTTATCAATCCCTATGTTTTTGCGATTCAATAAGTTGGCGTGAAAATCTTTTCCGATGCGTTTTGATTTATCCCTTCGTATCCGGGAATTTGTGGGCCAGATTGCGGGTCATTCAGTTCGATGAACGGGAGTGACCCTCATAGGTTAACTGACAGCAAACTCCGATCCGCGAAACCTCTCGCAAAATCTTACAAGCTCACTGACTCGCAAGGCCTGTACCTCACGGAATCCACCAGCGGCGCTAAGCTATGGTATTTCCGCTATCGCTTCGGCGGTAAAGAGAACCGTCTGGCCTTTGGCCCCTATCCACAGACTACGCTGGCAGAGGCCCGCGAAAAGCGCGATGCGGCACGTAAGCTACTGGCATCCGGCATCAGCCCTTTCCAACTTCGCAAAACGAACAATCCCGCCGTTGATGAATCCCGCACCTTTCAGTATATCGCGATGACATGGCACACCAGCAGTCTTAAGCTCTGGTCGGACGCCCATGCAGATAAAATTCTCACCTGCCTGAAACGCTACGTTTTCCCTGCGATAGGTGCGATGGATATCGCTCAGGTTGAAACCCGCCATCTGGCGCAGTTGGTTAAGGCGATTGACGACAAAGGCGTGCATGACGTCGCCGGACGGGTACGCCAGCACCTGACCAAAATCATGCGCCACGCCGTGCAGCCGGGCGTCATCAAATACAATCCGGCTTACGATTTAGATGGCGTCGTGACCCCGGTCGTGACCCAACATCACCCCGCCCTGCCGCTGAAACGCTTGCCTGAACTGCTTGAGAAGATTGAGAACTACAAAGGCCGGATGCTGACCCGTCTGGCGCTGGAGCTGAATCTGCATGTTTTCCTGCGCTCCAGCGAACTCCGTTTTGCCCGCTGGGATGAATTCAATCTGAAAGCGCATATCTGGAACGTGCCCGCCCAGCGCGAGGCAGTAAACGGCGTGCGGTTCTCAGAACGCGGAGCCAAGATGAAGGATGAACATCTGGTGCCGCTGTCACGGCAGGCGGTCGCCCTGCTGAAACAGATTCAGGCGCTTTCCGGCGAATCGGTCTTCGTTTTTCCCGGCGCACATACCCTAAACAAGCCGATGAGTGAAAACACCATCAACAAAGCGCTGCGCGTGATTGGCTACGACACCCAAACCGAAATCTGCGGTCACGGTTTCAGAACCATGGCCTGTAGCGCCCTGAACGAGTCCGGACGCTGGTCAAAGGATGCCATTGAGCGGCAGATGAGCCACAAAGAGCGCAACGGCGTGCGGGCTGCCTATGTGCATAAAGCGGAACATCTGGAAGCCAGAATCGAAATGATGCAGTGGTGGTCGGACTATCTGGACGTCAACCGCGAAGGATATGTCGCACCGTATATTTATGCGCGAAGTTATACGGCTGGCTAACGCGCTGCGCTTGTTGGCTCCTGACGGGCTTTCTATGTGATAGAAAACCCGTCAGGAGCGTTGTCTTAAAACCATTCGAGCATTCTGCCAACCGTCTTTTGCTACGCTAGGATTTTCTATATCGACTGACTACTTTAACCACCGCTCAGCCTTTTGGTTCAATACCGCGAGTCTGGAGTTCCTTACGCAGAACACGCTTTATCCACGTAGCCAATGTCTTGTCGCCATCCTTATGGGCTTGTTCTTCTAATTGCGCACGAAACTCGTGGGACAGTCGAATTTGATACTGGTCTGTTTTTGTTTTTTCACTTGACATTGTAATTACAAATTCCATAGCATGGCATAGTTGTAATTACACCGCAATTACATGGTGTTTTGCAACAGTAAAGAGCGAAGCCCGGCAGTGCTAGGAACACTAACCGGGCTTCTGACCACAACATTATGAGGACTAATGCTATGGCTGACACCGATAGTAACACGGGCGCGTCTTATCAATCACTGCCGGATTATGAGAACCGTTACTCCGCCATGAGTGCCGCGCTGGCTCGTCTGGACTTTTCACACATGAACAATGACGAACTCTCGCAGGTGACAGAGTATTGCGCCGAAACCAGCGCCGGGCTACGTCATTGCCTGAATTTCATTGGCGATGCGCTGATTACCTTTGCCGATAATGACGTGTGCGAATCGACACCAGAAAGCTTGTGCCAGTTGGGACATGGGTTAACCGCAATCAGTTTACTCATCCCTGCCCTTACCACGATGCAAAAACGCGCACACTCACTCACCGCCAGATAACCATCTGAATATGTTCTGCCTGATTAAAGCTCTGCCGTGGGTGACTCACGGTCAGGGCTTTTTTGCTTTCGTGGCTGAATAACCATAATTCTTCCTATTCAATATTGAGTTCCTGTCCTAGTATTTATATATCAATCATTTGCAATAAAAATCATATGATTGTGTTATCAATTGAGATCATTGATTATCACAATTGCTCAGTTACATCGCCACTATTGAGACCTTCCATCTCCTTTGAGTGATGATTTACGCTCTTAAAGCTAAGCTAACTCAGAGTTCCTTAAGTGGCTTTGACTCATGGCTAAGATGTAGTTGCTACGAGGATGGCTGACAGGAGAAAACAAGCCAAAAGAAGACATTCTATTAAAATTAAGGATTGAAACTGACTTTAATGAAAGGATATGCTTATTGTTATTTTCTAATTGCGGACTTGATAAAATGATAACAGGCGGCTACGTAAAAACAATCGACGGATCTTATCGTTTAGAGTTTCACAATAAGAGTGGGGGGCGACTAATTAGTAAAAAATATAGCTCCCTGCAATCGTTGAAAAAAGCATCGTCTAAAATAATTGAGGCACTATTAGAAACTAAAAATTATAAAAAGAAAGTCTATGAAAATGACACCGCTTTTTTAGGTTGTTTTAATCCTAAACTTGTTGCATATAGTTCAACATTCAAAAACTTACAATCTGCAATTAATTTCGTTAAAGAAGTTAGGGCCTTTATTTCTAATGAAAATAGCGTCACTGGTTTTTTTAGCACTTGTCTTTTAGACCAGAGCGAAAATGTTATTAGAATAAAAAAGGTCTCTCAATTTTTAGATGAATTAGAAAAAATACCTTTGCCATCTTCATTTGTATTTTATTTTAGAGGGCACTCGAGTTATTTGTATAAAATGGAACCGGGGATATACAGAAAGTCGGATTTAATAAATAATGAGAATGTTATTTATAATGAACTGTTAGTAAGATGTCCTGATGACTTTACACATACAGCATCAACCTTTGAAACGTTAGTAAAAATGCAACATTATTCCTTGCCCACAAGGCTATTGGATATCACTACTAATCCACTAATTGCATTGTTCTTTTCTTGCTCCTCCTATAAAACTGATTCTTATGATGGAGAGGTGAAGGTCCTAAGCATTCCCACTGATGAAGTGAAATATTTTGATAGTGATGCTGTTACCGTCATTTCAAATATAGCAAAGCAGAAAAGGGCCTTCAGTACTGCGTGCTTGGATGATGATAATAATGAAAAATTAATCCATTTCCTTGATGATATTAAACGCGAAAAATCGTATTTCATAAATAGAATTAAGAAATCGACTCTGACTTCGGTTGTATGTGTAAAGCCTAAATTGAATAACGCTAGAATTATAAGACAGGATGGGGCTTTTCTGATTTTTGGAATGAAATCAAACAAGTCGCAACCTGCGTCAATACCATCAAAATATCAACTTGAAAATGGCGCTAGATTTCTCGTTGATAAAAACTCGAAGGAATCCATTCTCGCTCAGCTTGAGAAAATTGGTATTAATGAAGCTTCTATCTATCCAGAAATAGATAAGGTTTCCTCATATGTAAGTAACCGATATGGTAAACCTGTAGACCTGCGTGATGAGCAAGATGAGATAATCGAAAAACATAAAACGGATGGCAGTAGCAGTATGTGATTTTAATGCGATTCGTAGGTTATTAAATATTAGCATGTACAAGATAGCCTCAGGTATTTAAATTTTCATGACGCTATCTTGCAAGAATTATATTAAGCTTATTGATAATAACTACACTAGCGGTTGATTTTAGTGCTCATTATTGAACAAAGGATTTAGCCTAACTGCATCTTCTAAAATGATCCGGAGTTGTTTGCAAGCAACACCGTCCTTTCCCGATAGCCTTCCCTACTGGCTGATTCCAGTGGGGAGAGATATGCCAGCACGTTTTATTTTCGCAATGCTGACAGCGCTCAACAGACCATTTAGCCACGACGCAGGACGCGACGGGTTTAAGCGGGTGAATGCCTGCGCCTCGCGGGCATTCATCCGTGGTGTGAGGCGAGTAAATGCCCTTTCGCAGAAAGGGCTCATTTGCGTCGCACGAACCCACCGGCGAGCGTTCCCCCCACGGGAAACCGAGCTGGCCGGGGGGAGCCGAATAAATTTTGCCGCCCCAGCGAGCAAAAAGACGCGCCCACGCGTCGGTTTATTTGGGGGGCTTCAGCCCAGCACACCGTCGCGCGTAGCGCGCGACGGTGTGCTGCCGTTGACGTTGGGGGTTTTGGCGTGGCGTTCAGCCGCGACATTACCCCCATGCGACAGGCAATAAGGGCATCCAGCCCGCATGAACTGGCGCACGCCGTTTTGTGCCGGGAAATGTATTTTCCGGCGCATGACCGCATCGCGGTCACCTCTTTATCCCCACAAGATCGCCTCATGACGTCGACTCATGCCAGTGGGCGAAGGTATTCCCCCATGCGATGAGGCGATAAAACCGAAAGAGCGAACACCCCAGTAAAATGCGAAGGAGGAACCATGTTGATTTCTGATTACCGTGAACGCCGGGCGCGTAGTCACGAAAAAATGCGACTTCTGCTCACCTTTCTGAAAGAAGAAACCTACAGCGATTTTAAAACCCTGATGCTGCTTTTTGATTATAAAAATCACAAGCCGCTGTATCTGTTGCTGGCAAAAGCCATCGACATGGGATTCATTCAAAAACAGACGTTTTGCACAAGAATGGAAAAAATCTCACTATGGGGGATCACCAACGACGGATTATCCGTTGTTGCCACATCCCATGAGGATGGTTTTCCTGCACGGTTTGAGCCCTCGAAAGTCACTGGCAGGACACTGATACAGCGCCTTGATCGTCAGCTATCGCGGCTCCTTCTTGAGAAGAAAGGCGCATATGGGTGGATCAGCGGCGCTGATTCAACATTCCGCAGACGCTATGAGGTATATCATCGCCCGGCCGGGGTGATAACGTTACCAGACGGAACCGTCATCGCCGTTGAGACTGAGCGGCATCTGAAAACCAAGGCCCGTTATCAGACAATTATCACCCAGCATTTGATAACTCGTACTCAAAAACTTTGGATGTACGTCTTCTATATCGTGCCCGATCCGCAGATAAAGCGAGCTATTGAGCGGATGTTCAATAGCGTGAAATACGCCATCGTCAGCCATCAGCGTATCCCGCTGGAAGCACGGCATCGTGACGTTTTTCGTATCTACACTCTCGTTGAACTGCAATTGCTCAATTTAGAACACTATACGTAGTTCTTCTATGGCAACTATCGCACTGGAAAGCATTGGCGAAAAATAGTAGCAACTCTGGCGTAGATATCGAACCCCACTTAGTTAAGACCAAGAGCCTAACACTGTAATTACATATAGTATTTTACTTCCCCGTCAGATTAAAAAATGCAATACTATAAATAGTCCAAATTAAAAATATTATTTATCCGATGAAATCAAGAGGTTGAAAATAAAGTGGGCGAGTTAAGAGGAATTCAATCAGATTTAGCCCAGTTGGTCCGACTGGTGATCGCTGAACAATATGATGATGTGCGGCTGTATGTTGCACGTTTAGTTCGTAAGTATCGGGAATCAATGCCAGCACTGTCCGAGCAATTGGATTTATACTTACGTAGCAAACCACAGAAATCCACTCAAGGGTTAAGAAAAGCCAATGCCCCAGAGTTAGCTCCGCAGGCGATGCCTGTTGACGAAGACTCCAGGCTTACCTTGTTAAAAGCACCATCGGATAAAACACAAATATCTAAACCGATGTTAACAAGTGGAATTGAAGATGCCCTGGATCAGCTTATCCTTGAGCGTAAAAGTATTAAACGCCTCGAAGAACTAGGCTTAATGCCAACTCGATCAGCAATCTTTGTGGGTCCTCCTGGTGTTGGTAAAACATTAACTGCTAGCTGGCTTGCACAAAAATTGGGTGTCCCTTTCTATGTACTCGACCTAACGGCAGTAATGAGCAGCTATTTAGGTAAAAGTGGCAACAATTTAAGAGCTGCTCTAGATTTTGCTAAAAAAGGTCCATGTGTATTACTTTTAGATGAAATTGACGCAATTGCGAAGAAAAGAAGCGATGACTCAGATGTCGGGGAACTTAAGCGTTTAGTAACGGTTATATTACAAGAAGTTGATGAATGGCCTTCCTCAAGCTTATTACTTGCTGCCACCAACTATGCAGAATTGATAGATCCAGCACTCTGGCGTCGGTTTGATCTTGTATTAAATTTTGATAAACCAGACCAAGCTACTATTCGCGATGCAGTAACAAGATTTTTGGGCCCTGATTATGCTCTTTTTGGGAGATGGATGGATGTTTTAGCATTGGCATTTAAAGACGAGTCATTTAGTAACATAGAACGTTCCATAAATAGATTTAGACGTTCTGTAGCTCTGGGTATCGCGTCCGATGAAGAGTTAATTGAAGAGTTCATAAAAGGGAGGTTGTCAGAGCTTGATAGAAACGAAAGGATAGAAATTGCAGTTAGTCTTACTAAAAATTCTAAGTTACCTCAGCGCGCTATATCAGATTTGACCAGCGTCAGTAGGGATACTATTAGGAAATATCGTTCAGCTAACGTTGACTAGACACAGTAAGGAATTATTATGCCAAAAACGAATTTTTTAATTGGTAGAGGTGAACTGTTAACACATGACATTCCTGGACCAAGAAGAAGAATGGATAAATCTGAGGTATACACTTTGTCTGAAGCGAGACAAAGACTTCTACCGCAAGTGAAATCCACAATTGAGGCTTTTAATACCTTACCTTCATCTGCATGTCCGAATGATTATGCTGTTGCTAAACTCACCCTGAATCCCAGCTATATTGCGCGGTCATTTTTCCCATCAGCGCTCTTAAAGGATACCGGTTTAGAATCTGTTGGTAGTAGGACAGTCAAAATTACGCCAGAAAGTTGGAAAAGAAAGATTGAAGTTACCGAGTATCCGACAACGCAAATATTTGTTGCGGGTAAGAGAACATCATTCTCCAACTTAACAAAATGGATAGATGATTTAGAGGTTAATTCTGACGAAGCGATTGACTTTGCAAGAGTAGAACAACTTCAGCCTTACTTACCAGATGAACGCATTGTAAGTAAAGCGATTGATAATAATTCTTACTTTGAAGTCGGGATACATTTGTTAGCTGATGATGGTCGCGACTTTATTCAGCAGCAGTTCATAAAATATGCTAACTCCTTAGATATTATAGTCCATAACGAGCTAGCCTTTACTGCAGGGACACTTTGGTTCCTACCAGTTAAAGGGGATAGAATAAAAATTAATAAACTAGCTAAATTCACTTTTGTGCGTGTAATTCGACCTGTGCCCAAACTTCGTGGTATTCGGCCAATTCGCAGAGCAAAGGGAGCTGAAGCGCAATGCACCCTTCCATCAGAGGGGCCACTTTCACCGGAAATACGGGTTGCAATTCTTGACGGTGGCTTACCAGAAAAACATCCTATTACCCCTTGGCTGAGATCATACAGAGTACTGGATGACCATGCAGAAGATGATCCTGATGCACTTGATCATGGATTAGCTGTATCTTCTGCATTTTTATTTGGACCAATAAATACCCAAGAAGAATTACCACGCCCATATGCCTCTATTGATAATTTAAGGGTTCTGGACAATAAAACATGTGAAGAAGATCCTTTAGAATTATACAGGACACTAGGATTTATAGAGGAAGTATTGCTTTCTAGACAATACCAGTTTTTGAATCTTAGTCTGGGACCAGACCTTCCTATTGAAGACACTGAAGTTCATGCATGGACTTCGGTGATGGATGATTTATTGAGCGATGGTGAAACACTGATGACTGTCGCTGTTGGAAATAATGGAGAAATGGATCGTCAATCGGGCAACGCTCGAATTCAAGTTCCTTCTGACTGCGTCAACGCGCTTGCCGTTGGAGCTAGTGATTCAACTAATGACTCTCAATGGAAAAGAGCTTCTTATAGCGCCATGGGTCCAGGAAGAAGTCCCGGTGTAATGAAACCAGATCTAGTGGCCTTTGGTGGTGAAACGACAGAATATTTTCATGTACTTAGTAAAGGTACAAAACCTGTAGTCTCTCCTGAAAGAGGAACAAGTTTTGCAGCCCCTTACGCTTTACGCTCTGCTGTTGGAATACGTTCCATATTAGGAAACGAGCTAAGTCAATTGGCTATTAAAGCATTACTTATTCATGCATCCAAACCGCTTGAACATCATTGCTCTGAAGTTGGTTGGGGAAAATTACCTGAAGATCTGAGTGATGTTATTATTAGCCCAGATGGAGTTGCTCGTATAGTCTACCAAGGTGAGTTAAAGCCAGGAAAATATCTACGAGCCCCTGTACCTATTCCTGATGGAGGATTAAAGGGTACAGTAAACTTGACAGCCACATTCTGTTACGCAACTGCAACAGATCCACAAGATTCAGCCTCTTATACAAAAGCAGGTTTAGAAATTTCCTTTAGGCCTAACGATTCAAAAGTGAAAGAAGGCAGTAAAAATGCAGATACTAGCGGTTTCTTTGAGCTGAAAAAGTTCTCAACAGAAAGTGAACGTCGCTCTGATATGGGAAAATGGGAAACAGTTTTACATAGCACAAAAAATATGCGTGGTTCTTCATTAAAGAATCCAGTATTCGATATTCATTATAATGCTCGTGAGGCTGGAGCCAGCATCGTTAGCCATAAGGCTGATAAAATCAAATATGCTCTAATCATCACCGTAAGGGCTGCAAAACATCAGGATCTCTATAACGAAATTCTGCGCGCATACAATCAAATACTAGTTCCAATTCAACCACAAACCTCTATTCCTATCAGACCATAAACTTCTCTTACCTCCCCCCTGATCGGGGGGAAGTAAGACTGTAAGTATCCCACAGCCGGAGTAAATTCCCTGTAAGAGTGCTTCATGCTATACTTACGGCGATGTGATGAGAGAACCTTACTATTGTGGAGTCGCCCGCTCCAAAAATGTGCTACTATTGAGAGTGTCAGCGGTGCTTCTTTTTTCAGGCTCGTGAAATTTTTTATTATAAAAAGGATAGTCATCAATTATGGAATTAATGCAACACGTTGGGTCAATTCTCAAAATAGTAATTATGCCAGATGATGAATTAACCTCCCCATTTCAAGGATTTAGTGCGGGATTGATCGAGTCTGATTTTTACAGAATTTTAAATGCTGTTAATTTTATACCAACAAGTATTTATGAAATATTCGAAGAACTCCACTCTGATGCGTTTGATATGAATCTAAGCAGAGATGCTATATATCTCCTTAATAAAAAAACCCTCAGAGAAAATATAAATATATTCAATTCTCCATTTATCATCATACTATATGAGGAAAAAGATTATAAATTCTCCAGAGAAATATCTAAACGCTTCAGGTACAAACCTATACTCTGCGGTGATTCGCCTAAAGATCATATAAAATTAAAAGATGTAAAAAACAAATATTCATTTGATAACATGCTTTATAAAAAGGTTATTGAACTTGAGAAAACCATCCCAGAGGAATCTATAAAACTAAAATTATCAAAATTAACAAAAAGAAAAAAAACATTATTGACAATTAATAAACCCACCTACTCAAACTATGCAACAAAACCAAACGAATTCCTTGTTAACAATCTCGGATTTTGTTTTTCTCATTACGAAATATTGTCTAAAAAAGCTTTAGGGAGTAAGCGAATATTTATATCAAGCATAATTGACAGTATTGACTCATATAGTTACTCTTTAAAATTAAATTCATCATCAATTCCTAATGAAGTAATTATGTACACACCAGGACTATACACTCATTATTATGAAAGAGGAGATGAATCAATTCAGAAAGTGAAAAATATGGTCGATGATGAAAAATACCATTTTCTCATCGATGGAGTAATAAAAACCCCAAATTACTCTAGCACGCAAATCGTAAGTAAAAAGGGCGAAGAATATTATGAATTTTTAAACAATAAATCATTTAAAAGTATTGTAAACATAAGACGCCGTGAGTTACAATTAACCACAGTAGCAATATCATTTTTGGCGAAACACAAAAACTCACCCGCATTGAGATTGCCAAATGGTGTTAATCATTTTTTGAATAAATTTAAGTCCATCGAATATGAATCTATAAAACAAGGAATATATTCAAATGAATTTCAGGTAAAGATTAAAGCAATTAATACACTAATGAAAAGAAGAATAGGAAAAAAAATCATAGATTACATTTGCGATAATTTTAACTCAGTAAGTTTAGTCTGTGATACTCCTTTAGACTGGGTCCGATTTGGTAATCTACCATTAATGCTTACGCATGAAATTTCACGTATAAATTCCACTCCGGGAAATGTTCTCCTAAAAGACTCATCTTTATATCCAAAGGTGGAAATCAAAGCCTCACAGTTGAGTAAAATATTAGTCTTACGCTCATTCCGCCCTGATGATGAAATAAAATATTGCCTTGAGCTATCAATAGATAAAATTGAGAAATTATCTGCATGCATTGATGTCAAAATTATTGATATTAACAATAAACACGAGCTAATTGACGCAATTAATGACTTTTCTGGAAAAATCCTTGTTATGGATTGCCATGGCCATCATGGGGGAGTAAAACAGAATGGCTGGCTAGAAATAGGTGATGATAAAGTTGATGTTTGGCATTTGTCTAAAAAAATAAAAATGCCACCTATTGTTATTTTGAGCGCTTGTCTAACATCAGCCATAAGTGGTTCTCACGCTTCAGTCGCCAATGGTTTTTTAACATGCGGTGCAATTAGTGTATTAGGGACCTTACTGCCTGTAAACGCCATTCATTCAGCTTTTTTTGTTGCAATGCTATTACATCGCATCGCAGAATTCCCAAGAGTATTGAGTCTAGATTACACGCATATAACACTAAGATTGCTAATTTCTCTATTTTTCAGAATGTCATACACAAGCGATGTACTTAGGGCGTTTCAAATAGCGGGAATGATAGATGAAGTTGACTTTGAAGATATAAATAGAAAGGTGTGTAATGAAATCAATGAACTTAGTAATAATTGGAATGAAGTACTAATAGATGAAATAATCATAAAATCTGGTTATGGAAACGAATTTATAAGAGATTTCATTGATCAAAAATGTTACTTTACCGAAACGATGAGTTACAGTCAAATAGGTTTTCCTGAATGCATTCATATAGATGTGAAAAATTAAACTAAATAATTAATTTTTAGAGGTATTCCGAAATATCAATTATTTACCTGTGATAGATCCTCCATGCGCAAAGCCCGACTAACCGAACATCTGTTCATTATTATTCTGAAATCAGGCGAATCCGGGTAATGTCATTACGATTTATCGGTATCAATGGGGAATCGAACCCAAGGAACGAACCGGACATTTCTTTATCCCATGTATCCCATCATTCTGATCTATCTATGAAAAAATGGGTCAACCCACGGGTCTTGACAACTAGAGCGATTAAAATTTATGCTACATTTCAACTTAATAGAAAGCTGAATGATCCCGAGTCCGGGCACCACCTTTCCTTTTTTATGCCTCCCTATAAATTACCATATTGTTTTAATTCAATAAGTTGGCGTGAAAATCTTTTCCGATGCGTTTTGATTTATCCCTTCGTATCGGGGAATTTGTGGGTCAGATTGCGGGTCATTCAGTTCGATGAACGGGAGTGACCCTCATAGGTTAACTGACAGCAAAGTCCGATCCGCGAAACCTCTCGCAAAATCTTACAAGCTCACCGATTCGCAAGGCCTGTACCTCACGGTATCTACCAACAGCCTCAGGCTCTGGTCAGAGGCGCACGTCGATAAAATTCTCACCTGCCTGAAACGCTACGTTTTCCTCGCGATTGAATGGTGGGTTCGTGCCTCATCTATACCGCTGAATAAATCGTATGCAACTGATTAAGATTGAATTTCACACTCATATTTCGTATCCCTTAACTCTTTACAGACATCATCTATACTGCCAACGTCCATTTTAGGCGATGCCCATCAATTACATAATCTTCTTAGAAAAAGACTGATACAACCTAGTTTAGCCATCGAAAAATAGTTTATGGCTATTTTTTCATAACGAGTGCCCACCCGCCGGTGGGCCAGTTCATTATCTTGATAACCTGACATGCTCAATCAGGGCACGCATTTTGGGCGCCATGTTACGGCGCTGGGGAAAGTACAGGAAGAAGCCGGGGAATGGTGGCAGGAAATCACTCAACAGTGAGACAAGCTGGCCCGTTTCGACAAAAGGCTGAAAGGTCTCCTCCAGGGCAAAAGTAATACCACCTCCAGCGAGCGCAGTGCTTAGCATCAGACGGAGATCGTTGGTGGCGATCTGGGGCTCGACCGCGACATCGAAGGCGATGCCGTTCTCTTCAAACTCCCAGCGATATGGCGCGACGTTAGGCCTCAGACGCCACCCGATGCAACGATGGTTGATAAGCTCATGGGGATGAGTCGGTGTGCCGTAGGTGGCGAGATAAGCGGGAGCAGCCACTACCATTTCTCGTTGATCGCCGGTCAGGGGAATGGCGATCATGTCCTGCTCGATGACTTCTCCCAACCTGACTCCGGCATCGTAACCAGCGGCGACGATATCGAAATCTTCGTCCGTGACCATAACATCGAGCGTCACATCGGGATATGCCGCTGCGAACGAAGCGATGAGAGGACCTGACAGGAATTTCTCCGCAATTGAGGTTACAGCGATCTTGAGAAGGCCACGTGGCACGTTGTTCGCCGTAGCCACCTCTTCAAGTGCTGCGCCGATATCGGAGAGCGGCCGCGACAGCGCTTCAACCAGACGCTCTCCGGTTTCCGTCAGGCGCACAGAGCGCGTCGTACGCAACACCAGTGCTGTTCCAAAGGCATCCTCAAGTCGTCGCATGCCCTGGCTGATGGCCGAGCGGGTTACGCCCAGACGATCGGCGGCCGCCCGAAAATTGTGCTCTTCCGCAACGGCGAGGAAAAGCGGCAAAAGGTTAAGATCTAACTTCATTGTCCAGCCATGCTAACCATTAAGTTCAGTATTTGAGGGATAGCATAATCAATCGATAAGGTCCATATTTTTCCTGTCATCATTCAGGGGAGTACAACATGAACAAGATTGTCCTTATTACTGGAGCCTCCAGCGGTATCGGGGAAGGCATTGCTAAAGAACTGGCCGCGGCTGGCGCCAACGTGTTGCTTGGCGCTCGCCGACTGGAACGCCTTGAATCCATCATCGCCGAAATCCGCAATGCAGGCGGCATTGCCGAGGCGCGAGCGCTCGACGTGACCGATCGTCTCTCCATGGCGGCCTTCGCCAAGGCTGCGTTGGATATCTGGGGGAGAATTGACGTCCTGATCAATAATGCCGGCGTGATGCCGCTGTCGCCCCTTTCTGCAGGTAAGCAGGATGAATGGGAGCATATGGTCGACGTCAACATTAAGGGAGTGCTCTGGGGGATCGGCGCAGTACTACCAACCATGGAGGCACAGGGTAGCGGCCAGATCATTAATATCGGCTCCATCGGCGCATTATCGGTCGTGCCTACTGCAGCGGTTTACTGTGCCACCAAATTTGCAGTCCGGGCGATCTCAGATGGGTTACGTCAGGAGAGCACAAATATTCGCGTGACCTGCGTCAACCCCGGTGTGGTTGAAAGTGAACTCGCCTCGACCATTACCCATGAGGAAACCATGGCGGCGATGGGTGCCTATCGCGCTGTCGCGCTCCAGCCTGCCGACATCGCTCGCGCGGTCCGGCAGGTGATCGAGGCGCCCGCGAGCGTGGACACTACGGAGATTACTATTCGGCCGACCGCATCAGTCAATTAATACCGCAGACCGATAAATGCCGCCACGTTGGGGCCTCAACCAAGCCCCTTCAAAAAAGGAGTGATTCTATGACCTTTTTCTCATCAGCCAAAAACATCGCGATCGTCATCCGTAATCTACTGCTTGCTCTGGCCATCGTCGCGGCTGTTTCACCCGCGCAAGCTGACACTGATCTGACCGGGCGTAACGAAGCTATCGTGCGGAAAGCATTCGAAGAATGGACGTCCGGCCGCGGCAATATTTTCGATCTCCTTGCTCCCGATATCCGCTGGACGATCCATGGTTCCGGTCCGGTCGCGGGTACTTACAACGGCCTGGCGGATTTTGTGCAGCGCGCATCGGTTCCCCTCGTCAGCCGCCTGGCTACGCCGCTGACGCCAGACGTACACCACATCTGGGCCTCAGGCGACAGCGTTATCATCCGTTTCGATGCTTCGGCCATCACAACCTCCAGGTCGCCCTATAACAACCAGTTTATCTGGATATTCCGGATGAAGGACGATTTGGTTGTCGAGGCAGAAGCCTTCCTTGATCTCGTCGCCTATCAGGACGTTGTCGACAACAACGAACCGCGCGAGCGATAACCAGCAGCCGCTTTCAACGGGTGGATCGCTCCGCTTCCTCGCCCATCCGTACCTAGTATGTCAACGCCAAGATTATTGGCCGTTTTTCGCCATTTTTAATGCCCGCTATTGCGCCCATGCTTTCCGGTAAAGGGATTTCCGGAGAGCTTCGGCGACGTTGAAATAACCGGTTTTACGGGGACGCCAGACAATGCAACAGGCGCTGCCGACGCAAAGGAACGGTATTCATCACGCAGCACAAAACAAACCTCCCGATTCACATCATCCACACGCAGTCGCCATGCAGGATCGGCAACGATTTGTAGCGCCTCGCTGAGACGAACCGGACCGGTATTGCGCTGGACACAGGGGAGGGGCCGGCTAAGCAGTTCAGAAAACGTGGATGACGTTGAGGGACACAGTGAATAGCCAGACTCTAACAACAGATAGCGAAACCCATCCCCCACGCTGCGCGCCAGTTGCAGCGTTACGATTTCCCCGATGAAGCATGGGCACTGATTTCTCCTATGCTGCCATCTGAAAGGGGTTCTTCCCGAGGCGGGCGTCCTTACTTTGCGCATAGGCGTGTCATGAATGGTATATTCTGGGTGCTTTGCTCCGGTGCGCCGTGGCGGGATTTACCTGAGCGTTATGGTCATTGGAAAACCATTTACAACCGCTTTAACCGGTGGTCCAAAACTGGAGTAATGAACAGTATTTTCAATAAATTACTTCAGATTTTGGACGAAAAAGCGCTGATTGACTGGGATGTTATCGCGCTGGATGGCAGTAACGTTCGCGCCCTGAAAGCAGCAGTCGGTGCAAAAAAAACATCCCGATGAACTCGAGGACCATGGGCTGGGTCGCTCTCGCGGCGGCTTTGGCACCAAAATCCATTTGGCGACAGATGGCACAGGATTACCACTAAGTTTTTGTCTGAGCGGCGGACAAGCTCACGAAAGCCAGTATGCGGAAACGTTGCTTAACCGGGTCGGGGTCATCCGACAAAGTGGGTACTTGAAATCGCGCCCGAAAGCGGTACTGGCGGATAAGGGTTACTCAAGTAACAGCCTCCGTATTCGTTTGAAAAAAAGGAATAAAAGTGGTAATTCCGTTTAAATCGAATGAGAAAGCCAGTCGTGACAGACGTCGGTGCCTTAATACGGGCTTGTATAAAAAACGCAATGTCGTGGAGCGTTGCTTTGCGATATTGAAAGAAAATCGTCGTATTGCGACTCGCTCGGAAAAAACAGCCAGAAACTACCTGAGCATGCTAAAGCTGGAGGCGATCAGGTTATTTTTGAAACGGTTGTTTTTGAAACGGTTGTTAAGTTAAGGAACACAGCCTAGCAGATGAGGGAAGTGTTTTTGCTTCGGTGCTTTCAATACCCCAGCCAAGTCCGTTACCGGATTATATTCTGCCCGACCGGATACGATGGCATAGGTGAAAATTTGTCGGCATGCCTGCCGTGTCTTTTTCAGTTTGTCCAGCACGCCCCGTTGTTCCATTTTTCTCAGCACATCCAGCATATCTTTTGGCTTGATGTCAGTGATTGGTCGCTTACCAAGGTAAGGGAAGATGTCTTTTTTCAGATATTCAAGAATATCTTCTGCATAACCCTTCGACCAGTTAGGGCGCTTATGTTCGTGCCACTCTAATGCGATAAGCTTAAAGCTGTTGTTGACCGCCGCGATTTTTGCTTTTTTCTCAACCTGCTTGTCGAGCGGTTAGCTTCATTTGGGGGCATCACCTTTATTGAACCTGCGAATGCCCCCTATCATGCCCTCAAGTGATGCAAGAACTCAAGAGACCACACTAGACCTTGATAGCCCATGCTGTAGAGGATAATGCTGATTTTAAAGGGGATTATAGACTTTAAGCGACGTCAAAAGACCAAATTATGGTACGCCCTACAGGATTCGAACCTGTGACCTACGGCTTAGAAGGCCGTTGCTCTATCCAACTGAGCTAAGGGCGCGTTATACAAGAAATGGCCGTTGCAGGTTGCAACAGTGGGCTGGATTATACCCACTCGCCCCTTTGAGTCAACGGATTGACATTGGATTTACGCTATACGGTGAATGCCTGTACAACTTTCGTGCAAGTCATTTTTGTGCGTGGATTTTTTGCACAATTGTGATTGCCGTTCATATGAACTAGACATAGCAATGCAAGTTTTCATTGTAGCTGCGGGATGCGTTCAGTAATTCTTTTCAGATTATGAACGCGCGTATTTTCCGCCAGACGCTGTTGATACACTATGATGCATTCATTGGGGTTTGGATGAGTGTAGGTTGTTTCACACGTTGGGGTCATTGCCCGGTCGTCTGTGAATCCGTTATTTTATCGAACGTTGGACCGAGTGATTTATGAAAATTTTTTCATCTTTGCTCTTGCGAGTTTGCTTACTGGCGATGCTATGCCCTGTTGGACATGTATCGGCGGTTAGTCAGGATTCTGATTCTCAGTCTGTGCAGTCCGGTGCTCCCGTAAAAATTAATGTTGATGCTGAGCTAGTCAAGCTACAAAAACAGTTAGATAGCATTAAGCAGCAGGTTTCTGGCGCAAATAATGATAGTAAATTTGGCGCACTGAATGACGCTACACTGGAATTGGTTAATAGCGCCGATGCGCTTTCTAATGCAGTGACGCCGCAGCGCGCGCAAATTCAGGCGCAGTTGGATGTGTTAGGGCCAGCGCCTGAATCTGACTCCAGTATTAATGAAACCAGTGAAGTAACGCGTAAGCGTAATAGTTTGAATGCGCAGAAAACAAAAATAGATGCGCAAATTGAGCAGATTCAGTCTTTTAGACTCAGTGCGACTAATCTGTCGGCACAGATTGTGACGCTGCGTCGTAATGCGTTGAAAACGCAGTTGGCGTTGAATTCTGGCAGTATTCTGGGGGGGCGTTTCTGGGCGCCGATGGTGACGCCGCAAACTGGAGATATACATCGTTTAAGCGTTTTTCAAGATCAGCTCAGCGCTGCTTTTGCGGCTGCATGGGCACCAGACTGGCGTTATGGTTCCGTATTCCTGATTCTGATCGCCACGATTGTGGGGGGGATGGGGCGTCATTATCTGGAAAAATATCTGACCTGGGCCGGGATTAACTGGTTACCGGAAGGGCGATTACGACGTAGTTTCCTGGCCACGACATCAGTTATCTCTACCGTGCTTACTATTGGTATTGTGGCGAATTTGATCGATTTTACGTTCACGCGCCATGGTGAGTCGACGGAACGTGTCGCGTCATTTCTAGGGGAATTGGTAAAACAGGCCATCTTTTGTTCGATGATCGCCGGGTTAGGACGATCCTTTCTTTCAAATCAGCGTCCATCGTGGCGTTTACCCGTGATAGCCAACCCGGTAGCGAAAGCCATGAAGCCGTTTCCGGTAATTGCCGCGGGCATTATTTTGATTTTCGGTTTTATCGAGCAAATTACGGTGACTGCGGGGACATCGGTCGCAGCCACTATCATGGTAAACGGATTATCTGCCCTGTTCTTAGCGCTTACTGCGGGGGCAATTGCGCTGAAAAGTGACCAGGTGCGTCGGCAACTCGTGCATTCGGGCGCCCAGCCGGAAGCGCGTTCGACGTTATCTGGTGTGATTCACCTTGCTGTCTTGGCGACGGCGTTTTCGATACTGATGTCGCTTATCATTGGCTATATTTCTTTGGCCCGTTTCCTGGCGTTCGAGCTGGTGTGGGTTGGCATGGTGTTCTCCTGCCTGTATTTGCTCTCGACATTTACTACCGATATTTGTGAAAGCCTCTTCTCTCCCAACAATGCTTGCGGTAAGCGAGTTAAGCATTCGCTCAATTTAGACGATCGGCACCTGGCGCAGGCCTCCCTGATATTGTCGGCTAGCTGCAAAGTGCTTTTAATTTTAATGGCGGCGGTTGCCTTACTGAATGGTACGCTTGGCACGACTACGCCTCTGGAACTGGTGCAAAAAGCCATTGAAATTTGGGGAGGAAAGGGGCTGGAAACCTTAAGCATTGTGCCTGCCCATTTGGTCAATGCTGCCATTTTTCTGGTTGTGGGGGTGTATGTTTTACGCTCATCAAGACGCTGGTTGGAGGAAGAGTTTCTTCCTAAAACGACATTAGAGCGAGGGATCCGGGCATCGCTGGTCACCTTGTTCAGTAACATCGGCTATATCCTGATTATCTTACTGACATTGGCGACATTGGGGATTCAATGGAACAAGCTGGCATGGATTGTCAGTGCGCTGTCTGTGGGGATTGGTTTTGGCTTACAGGAGATAGTGAAAAACTTTATCTCTGGCCTGATTTTGTTGACGGAGCGTCCGGTAAAAGTAGGGGATTCCGTTAGTATTAGCGGCGTTGAAGGCGATATCCGTCGGATTAATGTGCGCGCAACGGAAATCCAACTGGGTGATCGGTCGACGGTGATCGTGCCGAACTCGCAGTTTATTTCCCAGAATGTGCGCAATATTACCATGGGGAATCCGTTGGGCGTCGCGACGCTGGCATTGACGTTTCCACTGGATAGTGACCCGGAAGCAATCCGTGCTCTGTTACTGGATGCTTATACTAACCATGATGCGATTCTGGAATTGCCTGCGCCATCCGTCAAGTTCAGTCAGTTAACCCCAACGGGCATGGTGCTGAGTGTCACTGGTTATGTCAGTAGCCCGAGAATGGTCGCGGAAGCGAAGAGCGATCTGTTGTTTGAAATCATCAAACGGTTACGGGCATCAAATATCCCACTGGCTGTACCACAAAAGATGGTGCTGGAGAATTTGGGGGAGGCGTTAGCTGATACCTCAGGCGAAGATAAGTAACTCGCGCCGTCATCCGTTATCCGACATTTAACGGGTAACGGACACGGACAGACGTGGAAGTGAACTACAGCGGCAAGATGTGAACGCGGCTATGGCAACTGAGTAATGATATCCAGATAGATTTCACGGAGTCGCTGAGTTATTTTTCCTGGCTTGCCGTCGCCGATCGTTTTCCCGTCCAGCATCACAACAGGGAGGACGAGCATTGTGGCTGAAGTCACAAAAATCTCTTTGGCATGGTAGGCTTCTTGCGGCGTAAAATTCCGTTCTTCTAGTGCAATACCTTCTTTTTTCACCAGTTTGAGTAGTGACTGGCGTGTAACACCGTGCAGAATATCGTTGCTGAGTGGACGGGTAACCACCGTGTTGTCATGCAAAACGAGGTAACAATTGCAGGAACTTCCCTCAGTAATGAAACCATTTTCGACAAAGAAGGCATCGTCGGCTTGATTCGCGTGGGCATACTCTTTTGCCAGGCTAGCGGCAAGCAGGCTAACGGTCTTGATATCCCGACGATGCCAGCGAATGTCCTCGGTGGTGAGAATATGTAAACCCGTCGTGGCTTTGGGGTTATCGATCAGCGAACGCGCCTGAGTAAATAAAACCAGCGTTGATTTGACATCTGGAGAAGGGAAGTGAAAATCACGATCGCCCGCATTGCCCCGGCTGAGTTGTAAATAGATCGCGCCTTCTTTCAGCTGGTTTTTGCTGATGAGTTCAGCGTGAATATTTTTAAGTGCTTCTAGCGTGACGGGTAAAGTGAGCGATAGCTCACGACAGGAGCGTTGCAGGCGAGCAAGATGATCGGGGAAATCCACTAGTTTTCCATCAATGACCGCTGTTACTTCATAAACCGCATCGGCAAACAGGAACCCGCGGTCAAATATAGAGATCTTTGCATCATTTTCTTCCAGAAATTGTCCATCGACATACACAATACGTTGCATTACAACACTCCTTAATAGTTGCTTAATGCAGGTTAATACGGGTTCTCCCCCAAATGTGCGCTGAGGGGATTTTGCTATTACTATGGCGCAGCCTGTTTGTAAGGCACTCGATCCTCTCAACCGCTCGCACCTGGTACCACGATAAACGTGCATGCCATCAAAAATGGTACTCACGGTTCGATTGCCCATCATATATCGCAGTCCGGGCGAGCAACGAAGTGTAATGCTTCTTTCGGCCCCTAATCTTCATTTTTCGTACCTTTAATAAGAAATTAATGTGGTAAGAAATTAATAGACTTAGATCCTATCCCATTAGGGCTATTTTACTTGCCATTTTTGCCTAGGGCAGTGCTCGAAATCCTCACGTACTCCGTGTACGCTACGGTTTCTGCGCGCTGTCCGTGACCAAACTGACGGCGACAATGACGCCTACTGGGATAGGCTCTTATTCTCAGATAAATATTTATTCTGCCGGGGTATCGACAGCGACAATGAACTACGCTAGCGTGGGGGCGTTCACCTTGCTTCAGGTCGTTTAAGCCGTAGCGCTATGACTGCGGTTTTAAAAACGGTATTCTCCGATTTGAATGAGGCGAACAGCGTGCCCTTATACTGGCACTACGTCGCTCGGACGGTCCGGGCGCTCACGTTCATTTGAGGATTTATGGCTGATTCTACTGCCCCGCGTCATTTTACGCGTATCGATCGTCTCCCCCCGTATGTTTTTAACATCACCGCTGAATTAAAAATGGCTGCGCGTCGTCGTGGCGAAGATATTATTGACTTCAGTATGGGCAATCCCGATGGCCCGACACCTCCTCATATTGTGGAAAAATTGTGTACCGTTGCACAGCGCGAAGATACCCATGGTTATTCTACATCCCGTGGGATACCGCGTTTACGCCGGGCGATAGCTCGCTGGTATGCCGATCGTTATGATGTTGATATCGATCCAGAAAGCGAGGCTATCGTCACAATAGGATCCAAAGAAGGGCTGGCGCACCTGATGCTCGCGACGCTGGATCATGGTGATACCGTGTTGGTGCCCAACCCCAGCTACCCGATTCATATCTATGGCGCGGTAATTGCCGGGGCACAGGTACGTTCCGTGCCGTTGGTGGACGGCGTCGATTTTTTCAATGAATTAGAACGCGCTATTCGCGAGAGTATCCCGAAACCGAAGATGATGATCCTCGGCTTTCCGTCGAACCCGACGGCACAGTGTGTCGAGCTGGACTTTTTTGAACGCGTGGTTAAGCTGGCGAAACAATATAACGTATTGGTCATCCATGATTTGGCCTATGCCGACATCGTTTACGACGGTTGGAAGGCACCATCGATCATGCAGGTTCCTGGCGCGAAGGATATCGCGGTGGAATTCTTTACGCTGTCAAAGAGCTACAACATGGCAGGCTGGCGTATTGGCTTTATGGTCGGAAACTCTGAATTGGTCAATGCATTAGCGCGAATTAAGAGCTACCACGATTACGGTACGTTTACGCCGTTGCAAGTAGCCGCGATCGCGGCGTTGGAAGGCGACCAGCAATGTGTGCGGGATATTGCCGAACAGTATCGTCAGCGACGTAACGTGTTGGTGCGTGGTTTGCATGAGGCCGGCTGGATGGTTGATGAACCGAAGGCCTCGATGTATGTGTGGGCAAAAATCCCTGAGGCTTACGCGCATCTGGGATCGTTAGAGTTTGCCAAACGCCTGCTGTCGGAAGCAAAGGTTTGTGTTTCTCCCGGTATCGGTTTTGGTGATTATGGCGATACGCACGTTAGGTTTGCCTTAATTGAAAATCAGGATCGTATTCGGCAGGCGGTGCGAGGTATTAAGACGATGTTCCGCGCTGACGGTATCCTACCCGCAGCGAAGTCTGTATCCGGCAAGGGAACTTCTGCCTGATGTCTTTGGCGCCCTGTCGTCTGTCGGGGCGCCTCATAAACATGCCGTGACAGCGGCTTATCATTTGCTAGAATGCCTACCGTTAATCTCAATCAGGATGAGTGTGTCATGTCATTATCTTTGTCTAAATTTTCCACGTTAGCGCTGCTTTGCGTCACGCTGGCAGGGTGTCAACAAACGGGAACGCCAGCGCATAAAGGAACGGTGGCGGGGCAGTCTTCTGCGGTAACGGTTTCTCCTAATGATCAACTCAATCAATTGTCGTCACTGATAGCGGCTACGCGTTACCTAAAATTGGCGTGTAACCGAAGCGATCTTCCCGATGATGAGACGATAGTGAATACCGCACTGACGGTGGCGAAACAAAGAGATTGGAATATCGCAAACCATCAGGCTTTATCTCAGCGTAGCGATAGCCTGTATCAGGGGCTATTAAAAGATAGCACGCCAAAAGAGCGACAATGCTCGGAATTCAACCGTATGCTGACGCCTTTTATCAGTGCTATGCACAATCGCAGTTAAGATTAGGAACGGTGCAGCGGGGAACTCTTGCTTATCGTTTAAAGAGCAAACTTCCGGGGGCGACCATGGACAAGGTATCGGTATCTCTGTGTGAACCTATCACCGTGTTTCCCCTTTACATTCATGCTTAAGTGGACGGCCTTATAGCTAAGGATCGGCGTATTCTCTTTCTTCAATAGCGGAACGTTCATTTTCATTGAATTTTCCGCCAGGCCAATCTTCCAGGGCTTCCAGAATAAAAGCGTCTCCTCTTACGCTAAAAATAGTCATATCCTGCTGAATTTGTTCAATAACCAACCCTTCTATAGGCGAATCGCCTTCATGGAATAGCTGGCCATTAAGCGTGATACTGCGCTTGGCTTCATCCGATGTGTAAACGTGCGCGCTGTAGGTCAGCGCCGGGATCTCATCGTTGCTGATAGCTGGCAACGGTAGCGTGGCCTTTTTCTCCATAGAGACTGGTGCCTCGGCATGCGTTTCCGGGGGCTGGGGTGTGACTACAAGTGCGTTTGGCGCGGTGGGCAAAGTGGCGGCCTGAACGCTCAGCGTCGGCGGCTGGGAGCTCGTAGCGCTACCCCAACGCTGGTGGCTGAACCAGCCGAGCGCGATAAAAAGTAGAGCATAAATTACCATGAGATAACCAGGCATGGGGTAGTTGGTCAGCCAGGCTGGTTGAGAGTGAGACGGTGACTTTGATGCGTTATCCATGCGCTAATCCTTCATGCTCCATTCCCGTCATACTGGGGGCCTACGATAGAATTACTCGGGTCTATTGAGCCTTAAACCCTATCCCAGTAGGGCTATTTTACTTGCCATTTTGGCCCAGGGCAGTGCTCGAAATCCTCATGTACTCCCCGGTTTCTGCGCGCTGTCCGAGACCAAACTGACTGCGACAATTATGCTAACTGGGATAGGCTCTTATTTCGACGGACTCTTGTCAATTTCAACAGACAGTCGCAGGCGGTTTTACTGATTCTCGAATGCGTAAAGATATACCTTAGCGCCCATCACGTCACATCATAAACGAAAGTGAGATGAGTGGTATGCCGCCAACCGCTTTATTTCGTGAAAACGGATAAGCGTAAGGAAATAAATGCATTAGGTTATGTAATAACCTCTTTATTCTAATTAAAACCATTATTATGGTAATAAAAATGGAATAAATCTTGATGTTAGTCGCAAAAAAAAACAGAGAAATTTGATTTATTGAAACAATGTTTTAGTATTGTGCTCGCTTAGTGTTTTTACCGTCTCATCATCATAAACAAGGAGGCAGTCCAAAATATTATTCATTGATCTGCATGCTAATCTAGGCATATTTAAAAAATTTTTTACTGATGAAAGGATGATGCAATCGAATAAGGGAATCCTCATCGCGATAGAACTGAAAACCGTAGCGATAAACTGAAATGGCGTCAACATGTTGCCATGACGGAATTCCCACTGCGCGGTCGTTCAGGTATGAGATCGCATCATATCAACGTAGCGAAACGAGATAGTCTTTCAATGCTCGCCGTCAGCGCTAAAGATGCGTTAAGTCATTTTTCATTGGTAACCCCTCCGCCCGTTTACCTGTTCCTATGGTAACGAACCTGCCATTGGGATGTAGAGATCGAGCGAAATTATCGTCAAATACAGGAAATATTATGGCCGCCTTTTTACCGGGTATTCGTTTCACGCTCTGTACGACATTCGTTCTCAGCAGCTTAGTGACTGGGTGCAGCAAGGGGGATTCAACTGCGCTGTCCGTGGTAGATCGCTTAGCCGCGCCGCAAAATCTCAACGTTCCGGCGTTAGCCTATGACGACAGTAGCGTCGTGCTGGTTTGGGAAAAACCGGCCAAACCGCCAGCTGGCATTAAGGATTACCGTGTCTACATGAATGGAACTCTGTTGGGCAGTACTCTTGATAATCAGAATATCCATTCGCCTGCCAAACCTTACATTGATAACTTCTACAATACGGTCGATACCGATAACTGGCATGTCCGGGTCAATTTCCATAATTTTAAGGTGACGAATCTGTTACCGGAAACGGAATACCGCTTTACCGTGCGCGCACTGTATGACGATGGGCGCGAATCCGCAGATAGCGAAGCCGTCGTGCAGAAAACAACGCCAACGCCTGCGTCACTGTATGTCACTCATTATGGTGCGAAAGGCGATGGCATTACCAACAATACGCTGGCAATACAGAAGGCGATTGACGCATGTACGCCCGCCGCCTATCCGCAGGGATGTAAAGTCGTGGTTGATGGCGGCACATTTAAAACGGGGGCGTTGTTTCTGCATAGCGACATGACGTTTGAGGTGACGAAAGAGACGACGTTGCTCGGGTCGGAAAAGGGCGATGATTACCCGATCTCACGCGGATATTATCTCTATCCTTATCAGTCGCCTAAATTGCCTAAGCGTCCGCCTTCTCTAATTAATGTTCTCGAAACTGACGATCGGGGCAGTAGCCATGCTGGCACCTTTAAAAACATTCGCATTGTCGGGCAGGGGACGATTGACGGCAACGGTTGGCTGCGTGGTCTGAAAGCAGGTGATAAAAACGTTACCGAAACTGATGAATTGAAGAGAACATTGCCACTTTATCGTGCGAGCAAAGCGACCCGAGTTGGCGATGACGGTATTCTGGCCAAAGACCAAACGGCTAAAGCTGTTGCGCAAGGCATGAGCCTGGATGAGGCGTATAAAAATCGTCGATCCAGTCTGATGACACTGCGTGGCGTGAGTAATCTGTATCTGGACGGGTTGACGATTCTGAATCCTGCCTACCATGGCGTGATGGTACTGGAATCTGAAAATGTGGCGATAAATGCACTGACACACACAACCTACGACGCTAATAACGCGGATGGTATTGAATTCGGAAATAGTCAAAATGTTATGGTATTCAATAACTTTTTTGATACCGGCGATGACAGTGTCAACTTTGCGGCCGGCTATGGCGCCGAGGTGACCACACTGGGGCAAAAGGCACAGAGCGGGGCTTGGATCTTCAATAACTATTTCCGTCGTGGTCATGGGGCGGTGGTTACAGGTAGCCATACCGGCGCCTGGATTGAAAAAATCATTACTGAAGATAATATAATGAATAAGACGGATGTGGGCCTGCGCATGAAGAGTCGACCCTATTATGGCGGTGGGGCGCGCGATGTGGTATTCCGTAATAACGCGATGCGTGATATTGTCAAAGAACCGTTTGTCTTCACGATAAACTATAAAGCGGATGTGAACGATACCCTGCCGGCTGCTGAACCTGCGCAGTTCCGCGATGTGACCGTCTCTGACGTCACCGTCGATGGTACGGCGAAGAGAAACAGCATCATGGTTGATGGGATGACCGTAGCTGAAATGGCTAAGGCGTATAAGTTTTCTTTCGGACGTGATGCCTACCATCAGGGCTTGCATTTTGAGAATGTAAAATTCAAAAATGTAAAGGCCACGGATATCACGTTTTTGAGAAACAGTAACTTTAAAAATGTCATTTTCGAGAATGTACCCAGAGCCTGGCATTTTGGCCATATTGAAAATATCAGGCTTGAAGACCGTGTAAATAATGATGCCGCGCTGGCTACTCGCGCTGATGAAATCATCATCCGGGAAGCCGCAACGGAATAAGGCATTTTCCCCACGTCAGAGGATGTGGGGAATATTATGGATGATAACCTATGTCACGATTACAGGCTTTCAACGATATGTCTTTTCATTCGCTGTCTGCCATTTTTCAGTCACTACCTGCGCCGTTAATGCGGCGCATTGCATTGGGGTTGATCTTGCTGTTGATTTGTCAACAGTTGGCTGTATTAACCCGCCGTGCGCTCCTTCCCGAAGACCTCCATCCTGTTGGGGTATCGGTTACGCCTGCTCAGGCGCAGTCAAAGCCTGCAGCACCGGGCGACTTTACCTTGTTTGGTCATGCCCTCGATACCGAAGAACCAGTGATTAACCACGCCGCATTATCTGACGATATTCCCCTGTCATCGCTAAATATTAGTTTGACTGGGGTATTAGCGAGTGATGATGTTAAGCGCTCTATTGCCATCATCGCAAAAGACAGTCAGCAATATAGCCGCGGCGTTGGTGATGCCGTTCCGGGCTATGATGCCAAAATTGTGACTATCACCGCCGATCGCGTGGTGATTCAATATCAGGGGCATTATGAAGCGTTAGATTTGTATCAGGATGAAAAGTCTGCCGATACGCTGCCATTGTCTGGAACCCAAAAACCATCGACAGGCGAAACGCATCAGGACGCTTTTATGGTGCAGGACGCTTTCATTCTTTCTCCGGCGATGGACGACAATGTCCTAAAAGGGTACCAGTTGACTCCTGGTGACAATCCCGATCTCTTTTACCGCGCTGGTTTGCAGGATAACGACCTCGTGGTGTCTGTAAACGGCATGGATTTGCGTGATGCGAATCAGGCTCGGCAGACGATAGTGCAATTGGCGAATATACGTGAATTTTCATTGACCATTGAACGCGATGGCCAACCGCAGGATATATATCTGACACTGGATGGAGACCACTAATTTGTTTAGCAAGGGACAAGGATTTTTCACTCGTCAGGTTTTTTCTCCCGATAGACAGCAGGGATTGAGTAAAAGGCACTGGCGTGAGTATGTTCGCCGCAAGGGAATATTATTGATCGGTGCCGGTATATTGTTGATGACGTCATCGGTGGCGTGGAGCGCTGAATTTTCCGCCAGTTTTAAAAACACGGATATTCAGGAGTTCATTAATACTGTCAGTAAAAATCTGAATAAGACCGTTATTATCGATCCTTCGGTGAGCGGAACGATTACCGTACGCAGCTATGACATGATGAACGAAGAACAGTATTACCAATTCTTCCTGAGTGTGCTGGATGTGTATGGATTCACTGCGGTTCCAGTGGATAACAATGTCCTGAAAATTATTCGCTCCAAAGATGCAAAATCGACCTCGATGCCGCTGGCTACGGATGAAAAACCGGGCATTGGCGATGAGGTGGTGACGCGTGTTGTGCCCGTCAACAACGTTGCCGCTCGTGATTTGGCGCCGTTGCTACGTCAGTTGAACGATAACGCCGGCGCTGGCAGTGTGGTGCATTATGAGCCGTCGAATGTATTATTGATGACCGGTCGTGCAGGGGTGATAAAGCGGCTGATGAAGATTGTCGAGCGGGTGGATCAGACCGGCGATCGCGATGTCACGAGCGTTCCGCTGTCTTATGCCTCCTCGACAGAAGTCGTCAAAATGATCAATGAACTGAACAAAACGGACGAAAAATCCGCTCTACCAGGCATGTTGACCGCCAATGTCGTGGCGGATGAGCGTACCAACTCGGTACTCGTGAGAGGCGAACCCAATTCCCGCCAGCGTGTTATCGAAACGATTAAACAACTCGATCGCCAGCAGGCGGTGCAAGGCAATACCAAAGTCATCTATCTCAAATATGCTAAGGCGACCGATTTGGTCGAAGTGCTCACTGGCGTAGGCGACAGTATTCAAACCGACCAGCAAAATGCGCTGCCCGCATTACGCAAAGACATATCCATTAAAGCGCATGAACAAACCAACTCGCTGATTGTGAATGCGGCGCCTGACATTATGCGCGACCTGGAACAGGTGATCGCGCAATTGGATATTCGTCGCCCTCAGGTTCTGGTCGAGGCGATCATCGCAGAGGTGCAGGATGCCGATGGGATGAATCTGGGCGTGCAGTGGGCTAATAAAAATGCTGGCACGACACAGTTCACCAATACAGGATTACCGATTACGACCATGATGGCGGGTGCGGAGCAATATCGACGTGATGGAACGACCGGCCCGGCGTCGAATGCGCTTAGCAATTTTAATGGCATTGCCGCAGGTTTTTATCAAGGGAACTGGAGCATGCTGATGACCGCGCTGTCCAGTAATAGCAAAAACGATATTCTGGCGACGCCAAGCATCGTCACCTTGGACAATATGGAAGCGACGTTTAACGTCGGTCAGGAAGTGCCGGTTTTAGCCGGTTCGCAAACAACATCTGGCGATAACGTTTTCCAGACGGTAGAGCGTAAAACGGTCGGTATCAAACTGAAGGTGAAACCGCAAATCAACGAAGGCGATTCGGTTTTACTGGAAATCGAGCAGGAAGTCTCTAGCGTGGCGGACGCCGCTTCCAGCAGCAGCGCCGACTTGGGGGCAACCTTCAATACGCGTACCGTTAATAACGCGGTATTGGTTAGTAGCGGCGAAACTGTGGTAGTCGGGGGGTTGCTGGATAAAAGTACGCGCGAATCTACCAGCAAGGTTCCCTTCCTGGGGGATATTCCTCTGCTTGGATATTTGTTTCGTTCAAACAGTCAGGAGACGTCAAAGCGTAACCTGATGCTGTTTATCCGCCCGTCGATTATCCGCGATCGTAGCCAATATCAGAGCGCTTCTGCCAGTAAGTATCACGCGTTCAATGCCGAAGAAGAAAAGCAGAGAAACGTGAGCAACGGCGAAGGGGGGCTTTTGAATAATGATTTGCTACGACTGTCGCAAGGGGGAAATGCCCATACGTTCCGTCACGTTCAGGCTTCCATTATGGCGTTTTACCCGGCAGGCAGGAAATGAGCGACGTAGCATCCCAGATCATGGAATTGCGCCCGATGCTGCCTTTCGCCTATGCGCGATCGCAGCAAATTCTGTTGTTACAGGGAGAGCGTGCAACTGCCGTACAGGCAATATGTGTTGCGCAGACATCGCCAGCCGCCTTGCTGGAGGCGCGCCGTATCGCTGGATGCGCGCTCAGCGTTGAACGCGTAGCAGAAGACGTGTTTGAGCGGCAATTAGTGGTGAGCTATCAGCGCGATTCGGAAGAAGCCCGTCGTTTAATGGAAGACATCGGGAATGAGATGGATTTCTACACGCTGGTGGAAGAGATGCCCGATAGCGATGATTTACTTGATGCGGATGACGACGCGCCGATTATCCGTCTCATCAATGCGATGCTCACCGAAGCCATTAAGGATAAGGCATCGGATATCCATATTGAGACATATGAGCGCTATTTGCTTATCCGTTTCCGTGTTGATGGTGTCTTGCGTGAGATATTGCGCCCTCAGCGCAAGCTGGCGTCGCTGCTGGTGTCGCGTATCAAAGTGATGGCTAAACTCGATATTGCGGAAAAACGCATTCCGCAAGATGGGCGTATGGCGCTACGGGTCGGCGGTCGGGCGATTGACGTGCGCGTCTCGACGCTGCCGTCAAACTACGGCGAGCGCGTGGTATTGCGGTTATTGGATAAAAACAGCGTTAAGCTCGATCTTGAACTACTGGGCATGTCGGCACGCCATCGGCAACAGCTTGATGGCCTGATACAGCGTCCCCACGGAATTATTCTGGTGACCGGGCCGACAGGGTCAGGGAAAAGCACCACGCTCTACGCCGCGCTCAGCCGTCTGAATGCCTCTGAACGTAACATTATGACGGTAGAAGATCCCATCGAATATGAACTGGAAGGCATCGGGCAAACACAGGTCAATGCCAAAGTCGATATGACCTTCGCCCGAGGTCTGCGCGCCATCTTGCGCCAGGATCCGGACGTCGTGTTAGTGGGGGAAATTCGTGATGGTGAAACCGCGCAGATTGCCGTGCAAGCCTCGCTAACCGGCCACCTCGTGTTATCCACATTGCATACGAACAGTGCGCTGGGCGCGCTATCGCGTTTGCAGGATATGGGTGTTGAGCCTTTCCTACTGTCGACGTCTCTGCTGGGTGTGCTCGCACAGCGCTTAGTCCGGACGTTGTGTCCGGACTGCCGTCAGCCACATCCGGTCGACCCGATTCAGGCCAAACAGATGGGCATTGCGCCAGGAACGTTGCTGCAAAATCCGGTGGGGTGCGCGCGGTGTAGCTATACCGGCTACCGGGGGCGCATCGGCATCCATGAACTGGTGTTAATCGATGATGATATTCGTGCGGCGATACACCGACGCGACGGGGAAATGGCAATCGCGCAACGTCTGGGCGCGCAACGAATGACTATCCGCCAGGACGGGCTGGAGAAGGTACTTGCAGGGCTGACGACCTGGGAAGAAGTGATCCGTGTAACCAAAGAGGAATGACATGGCACAGTACCAGTATCAGGCGCTGGATGCGCAGGGAAAAAAATGCCGTGGCAGCCAGGAGGCCGATTCTGCCAGACTGGCGCGCCAGCTATTGCGTGAACGCGGCCTGGTGCCGCTATCGGTGGAGGAAATCCGCAGCAGCCAGCAAAAATCCGCTGCAATGGGGTTCTCTCTACGCCGGAAAATCCGCATCAGCACCTCTGATTTAGCGCTATTAACGCGTCAATTAGCCACGTTGGTGGCAGCGTCGTTGCCGCTGGAAGAAGCGTTGAACGCGGTAGCGAAGCAGAGTGAAAAACCGCATTTGAGTCAGTTAATGGCGGCGGTACGCAGTAAGGTTATGGAAGGGCATTCTTTGGCTGATGCCATGAGCTGCTTTCCCAGTTGCTTTGAACGACTGTACTGCGCGATGGTCGCCGCCGGCGAAACCTCTGGTCATCTTGATGCCGTGCTAAATCGGCTAGCGGATTACACCGAACAGCGCCAGCAGATGCGTAGTCGCCTACAGCAAGCGATGATCTATCCCTGTGTGTTAACTGTGGTTGCGATTGCCGTGGTCAGCATTTTGCTGTCGGCGGTGGTGCCGAAAGTCGTCGAACAGTTTATACACATGAAGCAGGCGCTGCCGCTTTCAACCCGTATTTTAATGGGGATGAGTGAGGCGGTACGTACATTTGGGCCGTGGGTGTTGCTGGCGGTAGTGGCAGGGATTATGGCGTTTCGCGTCATGTTAAGGCAAGAAAAGCGGCGCATCCGCTTTCACCACCGCCTGCTGTATTTGCCGCTATTGGGGCGAATCGTTCGCGGCCTGAATACGGCTCGCTACGCACGAACACTGAGCATTCTCAATGCCAGCGCCGTACCGCTGTTGCAAGCGATGCGGATTAGTGGCGATGTCATGAGTAATGATTATGCCCGCCAGCGGCTTTCACTGGCGGCGGATGCGGTACGCGAGGGCGTCAGCCTGCATAAAGCGCTGGAGCAGACGGCACTTTTCCCTCCGATGATGCGCCACATGATCGCCAGCGGTGAGCGTAGCGGTGAACTGGACAGCATGCTGGAGCGGGCGGCGGATAATCAGGATCGGGAATTCAGTGCGCAAATGACGCTGGCGTTGGGGCTGTTTGAGCCTCTGCTGGTGGTGAGTATGGCGGCGGTCGTCTTGTTCATCGTACTGGCGATTTTGCAGCCGATTCTGCAATTAAATACGTTAATGAGTTCATAAGTTTAGTGATTTTGTCGCTGTAATACGTGGGTAAGAGAACAACACTTGAACAAGGAAAAGTAAGGATGCAACAGTCTCAGCATAGTTATGATCAGCATGATTATGATCAACGTAGTTATGATCGGCACAGTGATGGCCAGCGCGGTTTTACCCTGCTGGAAATTATGGTGGTGATCGTCATTCTCGGCGTACTGGCGAGTCTGGTCGTGCCTAATCTGATGGGGAATAAGGAAAAGGCGGATCGGCAGAAAGCGATTAGCGACATCGTTTCTCTGGAAAGCGCGCTCGATATGTACAAGTTGGACAACAATCGTTATCCGTCTACAGAGCAGGGATTGCAGGCTCTGGTGACGAAGCCGACGGTACAGCCAGAGCCTCGTAACTATCCAGCCGATGGCTATATTCGCCGTTTGCCGCAGGATCCGTGGGGTGGCGACTACCAATTATTGAATCCCGGCCAACATAGCAAATTGGATATCTTCTCCCTGGGGCCTGATGGTCTTCCGGGCACGGAAGATGACATCGGTAACTGGAATCTTGATAAGAAATAAAAGCACGGGCGGCGAGTCGACACTCGTTGATGTTGGTGGCGAGCGAGGAAGTAGCCCGACGTTCAAGGGCGGTAGGGAAAGGGTGGCAACGCGCAATGAAGCGGTCAATGAACGGGCAGCAGGGGTTTACTTTGCTGGAAATGATGCTAGTGGTGCTACTGGCTGGCATCGCGGCTGGCATGGTCGTCATGACATTTCCCCCGGAACGCCAGAATGACAGCGCCTGGCAGGTGGAGCGCTTTCGCGCGCAGTTAGCGTTTGCCGCTGAAAGCAGCCAGGTTAATGACTACATGCTGGGCGTGCGGCTTTTTCCTGACCGCTGGCAATTTTATCAACTCCAGCGGCCTGTTGCTGCCGAAGGCGTACCCGTCGCCAGCGGCGATCGTTGGCAAGGGTATCAATGGCAACCGTGGCGGCCGCATCGGGTTAACACTTCGGCAACATTGCCAGAGACCTTGCGGCTTGAACTTTTGGGGGCCGGAGGGAAAAAAGCGGATAAAACGCAGCGGGGCGATGATCCCGATATCCTGATTTTGCCCGGTGGTGAAATTACCCCTTTTCGTCTGCGAGTGGCGGCAGAAAATAAATCGCTCTCCCATTGGCTGGAGGTGGATGCTTTCGGGCGTTTAGTAACATCGATGGATCAGGACGAAAAACGATGAGACGACAGAATGGCATGACGCTCGTAGAAGTGCTGGTTGCCCTGAGTATTTTTGCGTTAGCGGGGGTTGCCGTTTTGCAAACGACGGCCAGACAGGCTAGCAGCTTGAGTCGGTTAGAAGAGAAAACCTTTGCTGGTTGGGTGGCGGAAAATCAGCAGGTTCAACTGCGGCTGGAGCAGCATTGGCCTGACGCCTCTTGGGTGCAAGGAGAAACGCTATTCGCGGGTATACGCTGGTATTGGCGCTGGCGGGGAATTGAGACCGGCGACCCGCAGACCAATGCGCTGGATGTGGAAGTGCGGCGTAATAAAAATGCCGTTGCCGCTGATGCCGCATTACGTACCTACGTGGTGAAATGATGAGCATCAAAATCACTCCACAAGGTGAAGCGGAAAGGCGGAGGCTAACGGCGTACAGGCGGCCGCATCAGGGGTTTACGTTGCTGGAAATGATCCTGGCGATCGCGATTTTCGCAGCACTGAGCGTCAGCGCATTTCAGGTGCTCAATGGCGTAATGCGTAACGATGAGATTTCACAGCGCAAGGCGGCGCGACTGGCTGAAATACAGCGTGCGTTTGCGCAGATGGATAATGATTTCTCTCAAATGATCGCGCGGAACAGTCGGGGTAGTACGGTGAAATTTTATGCCGGACGCGATCGGGTTAAGAGTGATGATTGGGGCGTCAGCTTTATGCGTAACGGCTGGCAAAATCCCTTTGGCATATTGCCGCGATCCGAACTTCAGCCAGTGGCTTACCGGCTGCGGGGAAATACACTTGAGCGGTTAACGCACACCACGCCTGACCCGATAGCGGGGCTCGATCCCGGCGTCAAGCCGTTGTTGACACAGGTCGATGGCTTCCGGCTCCGTTTTTTTAGCGATAAATCCTGGCGCGATCGCTGGGACAACAGTACGAAATTACCACAAGGGATTGAAGTTGTGTTGACCTTAAGGGATTACGGAGAAATGTCGCGCCTGTTTTTAATTACCAGCGGGTCGGATAAATGAAATCGCGTCAGCGCGGCGTTGCGCTGCTGGTGATGCTTCTTATCCTGGCATTGATGGTAACAATTGCAGCGGCGATTGCGGAGCGCACCGGGAACGCCTTTATGCGTACCGAGAGTCATCTTAGTCGTCAGCAGGCGAAGTGGTATGCCTTGGGCGCTGAAGCATTAAGCGGGCAGAGATTATTGCGCGATGCCAGAGATATGCCGGGGCGCACGTTTGCCGGGCAGCCCTGGTCGCTAACAGGGCAACGTTTTCCCGTGGAGGGAGGCGACGTTATCTGGCAGATCCGCGATGCGCGTACCTGCTTTAACGTGAATGCGATCAATCAAGGCGTGGATAACGAGAGTACGCAGGTACAGACGCCTTATCCGGCTCAGGTTTTTCGTTTGTTGTTGAAAAATCTGGGTGAGGAGGCTGAACGAGCGGAGAAAATTACCGCCGCCGTCCGGGACTGGATTGATGCGGATAATTATCCGTCGGCCAATGGCGCTGAAGACGAGGTCTACGCCATGTTGCCATCGCCTTATCGTACTGCCAATCAGCGCATGAGTGATATTAGCGAATTACGGGCGGTTTATGGCGTGGATAGCGACCTCTATCGCCGCCTGTTGCCTTATGTTTGTGCGCTACCGCTGGATACCATGTCAATTAACATCAATACGTTGACTGAGGCGGATGCGCCGCTGTTATCCGCGGTATTTCTGAACCAAATGACGATGTCGCAGGCGAAAACGCTGGTGCAACAGCGGCCTCCCAAGGGGTGGGCTAGTCTCGAAGTTTTGCAACAAGGGGGGTTATTGCCGCCAAATAGTAAAAACACGGCGCAGCGGGTGCTGGTCGTCAAAAGTGAATGGTTCTTTGTCACACTCCGGGTACGTGTCGGTGACAGCGATTTCCATCAACGCAGCTTACTTCGTCTGAATGGGCAAAAGGTACAGGTTGCGCAGCGGCAATATGGAGGATATAGGACGGTGAATCCATGAAAATAGCAGGGAGAGGGAAGCGAAAAGCGGCAACATCCCCACTGAATCGGGAAACAGGCGCAGATCGTCCGTGCCTCATTGTTCGTCTTCCTGTCGAGCTTCAGGGAGATATCGAATGGCAGCTACGTTCATCCGATGGGGAAACGGTACAGCATCAGGGGCGCGGCAATATAGAACAGGTTAGCGCCGCGCTGACAGCGTACGCTTCCGTCGCATTTACCCGCGTCCTGGTGCCGGCAACGGATGTGACGCTGTATGACTTGACGCTTCCGCGGCAGGCGAAACGCCAGTTGGCGCAAGTCGTGCCCTTTATGCTGGAAGATCGGTTAGCCACAGACATTGATAAACTGCACTTTGCGGTGTTGGAAATCCACGGCGACGACGCCATTATCGCCGTAGTAGAAAAAAACCGTATGCAGCATTGGCTGACGCAGTGTAATGCGCTTGGGCACCGTATCGATGCCTTAATACCAGATGCCTGCGTATTGCCGGTTCATCAAGATGGTTGGAGCGCGTTGCAGCACGATGATATGTGGTTGTTCCGTCAGCCGACAGGGCACGTGATGGCGGCAGAATCTTCTTGGTGCGGCGATTTGCTGAAGGCATTTATGCCGTTGCCTACTCTCTACAGCTACAGCGCTACATCGGTCTGTGGAGAAATGGCGCAATACGAATGGCAGGCAGAAGGCGAGTGGAAAGTCCAAAACGAAACCGATCTGTTTACTCTGGCGGCGCAAGCGCGGTTGCCTGCGTCGGTCGACCTGCGCCAGGGCGAGTATGCACCGGAGAAAGCGTGGCAAAACACGCTGTTACCGTGGCGTGGCGTAGGTATTGCCTTTGCGTGTTATCTGCTATTGGTCATGGGGAATGCCATCTGGACACATTATCAGCTTTATCAGCAGGCTGAACACTGGCGGCAGGAGAGCATTCGCGTCTATCAGCATATCTTTCCATCTGAAACCCAGGTGGTTAACCCGCGTGCGCAGATGCAGCAACATCTACAACGTATCGCTGCTAAGCCGTCAGGAAAAGGGCTGCTAGAACAATTGAATCCCTTGCAGCAACTCATCACGCAGAATAGCGCTATCAATATTCAATCACTGTCTTACGATGGCGCCGCCGGAGAATTGCGGCTGGAATTGCTCGGCGCATCATACCAGGCGTTAGAACAGTTTCAGCAACAGGCTACGAGGTATTATCAGGTACAGACGGGGGAAATGCGGCAGGAAAACGACCAGGTTGAAGGGCGGTTAACCTTAAGGAGCAACCATGAATGAATTACGTCAACGTTGGCAGGCGATGAGCCAACGAGAACGTCAGCTCATGTTGGTGTGTGCGTCGATGCTTCTGCTCTGTCTGGTGTATTACGCTATTTTTCAGCCGTGGCAGCAGCGAGAAGAACAATGGGAACGTACGATTACCCGTGAGCAACAGACCGTCCTCTGGATGCAAAAGCAGGCGTCGTTGATCCCGGCGGGAAATCAGGCTCAAGACGGGCCGCGTGATCAGGAAGTCAGTTTGCCAATGCTGATTTCACAAAGCACGGCACATTTTGGTCTGACGATAGTCCGCTTGCAACCGCAAGGCAATCAGGCTTCTGTGACGCTGGCCCCCAGTGACTTCAATCGTCTGCTACGTTGGCTGAACGAGCTCGAACAACAACATGGCGTAAAAGTGATGTCGTTGGATGTAAAGGCGATAGCACAACGTCCGGGGATAGTCGATGTGACGAGATTGGTGCTGGAACGTTCCGATAATGCCTAAGTCAGCCATCTGCGTACGATCAAACGCTAGCAAGCGATGGTCTCTTTATCAATAATCAGGGACTAACATGGAGAGTTTAAGGGAATTTGCTCAAGAGTTTCCGGCCTGGTGGTGTAGCGCTATCGCCTTACTGGGGTTGATCATAGGCAGTTTTCTTAATGTCGTGATTCACCGCTTGCCAATCATGTTGGAACGGCGCTGGCGGCAGGATATTGGCCTTCAGATAGGGGAAGCTGAACTCGGTGGCGCGTGTCTGCGCTACAACCTGTGGTGGCCGCCTTCCACATGCCCGCACTGCCAGCGCCCCATTGCCATCAAAGATAATATTCCGCTATTGAGCTGGCTGTGGTTGCGTGGGCGTTCCCGTTGCTGCCATCAACCTATCTCTGTGCAATACCCGCTGGTGGAAGCCGTGACCCTGCTATTTTTCCTGATAGCGGGGATGCGGTGGTTACCCGGTATGGTGTTGTGTGGAACGCTGATTTTACTGTCTTTTCTCTTAGTGTTGGCCGTTATTGATAGCAAAACGCTGTTGCTGCCTGACGCGCTGACGTTACCGCTCTTGTGGGGGGGATTGCTGTTTAATCTGTCAGAGACGTTTGTCCCGTTACAAGATGCCGTTGTGGGCGCAATGGCGGGGTATTTATCGTTGTGGCTGCTTTACTGGTTGTTTAAATCCGTAACCGGCAAAGAGGCGCTAGGATATGGTGATTTTAAACTCTTGGCGGCATTGGGTGCCTGGTTAGGGTGGCAGGCATTGCCGAACCTGGTTTTAGTCGCGGCGTTGAGTGGGCTGATGGTGACACTTGTCTGGCGAGGGTTACGTAGAGAAGATGCCGCAACACCGCTAGCCTTTGGCCCGTGGCTGGCGATAGGCGGCGTATTTAGCGTCATAATGCATGGGGTGTCCGGATAGAAAAGGATTATGAACCTATCCCATTAGGGCTATTTTACTTGCCATTTTGGCCCTGGGCAGTGCTCGAAATCCTCACGTACTCGGTGTACGCTCCGGTTTCTGCGCGCTGTCCGAGACCAAACTGACGGCGCCAATGACGCCTATTGGGATAGGCGCTATGTTGATTCGTGGGTTAAACGACCGATGCGAAAAAGGCTGACGGTATAATGCCCTCAGCCTTTTATATTTTTGCGTGCCCTTCAACGAAGAAAACAGTATTGGGCAAATGACAGGTTATTCTACCATCAGCATAAAGGTGCTCATCCAAACGACTAAACAGAATGAGATACCCATAAAAAAATACTTCACCGATTTATTCTCCAGCAGAAACCACGCCAGCAACGATCCCGATTGTGCGTTTTATTATGAAAGGAAATAATTACGCTGTTGGTTATATCACCAAAGAGTAATTTTTCCCGTTGTCATCACCAGAGTCACACCAGTTATGACGGGATCGGCGCTAAATCTACGCCGAGTCAGGGGGGGAATTCAAGAGGTGTAGAAACTATATTTGCAAAATAGCATTAAAAAGCGCCGCGTGATTCCAGAGACAGAAAAATCTGGGGATAAACAAGTAAAAACTCCCTGTTTTACCCCCAAATCTGAATTGCATTATCGTTGTATTTTACGCTAATTAAAACACGGCGAATGGTGGCGGCTAATAACCTACTAGCGCCAGCCCATCGCTGGCGCGATATATTTCAGAATAGCGGCGATAACATGCACGTTATAATCAACGCCAAGTTGATTCGGCACCGTCAGTAATAACGTATCCGCCTCGGCAATGGCTTCATCTTGTTTAAGCTGTTGGATCAGTGTTTCTGGCTCTGCGGCATAGCTACGTCCGAAAATAGCGCGCGTTTTTTCATCGAGAAAACCCACTTTATCACTATCATCTCTGCTTGCGCCAAAATAGGCCCGATCGCGATGATCCACCAGGGCAAAAATGCTCCGGCTGACAGAGACGCGCGGCGTGCGTGTATGCCCCGCTTCAGCCCAGGCGGCACGATAGGCGCGAATTTGCTGCGCCTGCTGGATATGAAAAGGTTCGCCAGTTTCATCATCCTTTAACGTGGAGCTTTGCAGATTCATGCCCAGTTTTGCAGCCCAGACTGCCGTGGCGTTCGAACCCGCTCCCCACCAGATGCGTTCGCGTAATCCCTCTGCGTAGGGTTCCAAGCGTAACAGCCCCGGAGGGTTTGGGAACATTGGCTGAGGATTCGGTTTTGCAAAACCTTCACCACGTAACGTATCCAAAAGCACGTGGGTGTGACGCCGCGCCATATCCGCGTCGGATTCGCCTTCTTGTGGCTGATAGCCGAAATAGCGCCACCCTTCGATCACCTGTTCAGGAGAACCGCGACTGATACCGAGTTGTAAACGCCCACCCGAGATAAGATCGGCGGCGCTGGCGCTTTCCGCCATGTACAGCGGATTTTCGTAGCGCATATCGATGACGCCGGTGCCGATCTCAATGCGTTTGGTTTTCGCGCCAATCGCGGCCAGCAGCGGGAAAGGAGAGGCTAACTGGCGGGCAAAGTGATGCACTCTGAAATAGGCGCCATCGGCCCCTAATTCTTCCGCGGCGACGGCAAGTTCGATAGATTGCAGCAATGCGTCAGCCGCCGTGCGTGTCGCCGACTGTGGCGACGGCGCCCAGTGGCCGAATGATAAGAAGCCAATCTTTTTCATAGGAGTTTATCCTTATATTCACCTTCATTCTGCAGGGTATGAGGTGGCTGATTAAGAGATAAAACCTACTCTACGCAATTAATCGCGGGAATAAATGTCATTTTTTTTAACCTAAAGATTCAGTTTCTCTGACTAAGTCCGACTGCCTTGTGTAGCAATTTACAGAAGAACGTTGACGGTGACCGTAGTGATATCGGAATTCGCGAGTCCGGGTATCCTCTCTGATACGCTAAACTAATTAGCTGGATTGCATAGGCGGTAAATCGGTTAACTGTAGCGAACTCTGCTATGATTGCCGCCAATCTGCGCCGCGCTTTGGTTCGGCGTCACCTTTCATTATCTCGTCCTTGGTAGAGTAATCACTGTGCGTACAACCTCTTTTTCTTCACTCGCGCTGCCCGCAGAGCAGTTATCTAATCTTAATGAACTAGGCTACGCCGACATGACGCCCGTTCAGGCGGCAACGCTGCCTGCCATTCTGAGCGGCGCGGACGTGCGTGCCAGGGCGAAAACCGGTAGTGGTAAAACGGCGGCTTTCGGGATCGGGCTCTTGAATCGTATTGCCGTCAGCGATTTTACGACGCAGGCGCTGGTATTGTGTCCGACGCGCGAACTCGCCGATCAGGTCAGCAAAGCGCTGCGTCAACTGGCGCGTTTTGCGCAAAATATTAAGATATTAACGTTATGCGGCGGTCAGCCTATGGGGCAGCAACGCGATTCGCTGGTTCATGCGCCGCACATCGTTGTCGGGACGCCGGGGCGTATTCAGGATCATTTGCGCAAGCGGTCTTTGGCTCTCGATAACCTGAAAGTGTTGGTACTGGATGAAGCCGATCGCATGCTGGACATGGGATTTACAGAGGCGATTGATGATGTCATCGGCTATACGCCGCTCGATCGGCAGACACTACTGTTTTCTGCCACTTATCCTGAAGAGATCGAACAGATCAGTGCGCGCATTCAGCGTCAACCTCAGCGTTTTGACGTTGAAGACGATAAAGAAGCCCCTGTTATTGAACAACGCTTCTATGAAACCACGAAAGATGGGCGTCTTCCGCTATTGATTGCCATTCTGAACCATTATCAACCCGCATCCTGCGTAGTTTTCTGCAATACCAAGCGGGATTGCCAAAGCGTATTTGACGCGCTGAACATGCGTGGGATTAGCGTATCTGCGCTACATGGCGACCTGGAACAGCGCGATCGCGATCGGGTTTTGGTGCGTTTCGCTAACCACAGTTGTCGCGTGCTGGTCGCAACCGATGTGGCGGCACGCGGCCTTGATATCAAAGCCTTGTCGCTGGTGGTGAATTTTGAACTGGCTTTTGACCCTGAGGTCCACGTTCACCGCATCGGCAGAACCGGTCGTGCGGGGATGCAGGGGCTGGCGATAAGTCTGTGTACGCCACAGGAAATGAACCGCGCCAATCTGCTGGAAGATGTTCTCGGTATGCGGATTCACTGGGCATCGGCGGATGAGATGAGTCGCAGTGGCGATGTTGCGCTCGAACCTGAAATGATGACGGTGTGTATTGAAGGGGGCAGAAAAGCGAAAATTCGCCCTGGAGATATTCTTGGCGCGTTAACCGGTGATGCGGGATTAACGGCTGAGGAAGTCGGAAAGATTGATCTGTTTCCACTACAGGCTTATGTTGCTATCCGTAAAGACAGCGCGAAACGCGCGTTGCAGCAACTCCAGAAAGGAAAAATAAAGGGGAAAAGCTGTAGAGCCAGCTTGTTAAAATAAGCGGTAGCCGATAGCCCTGAGCAGGCAGCATGGGGCAACAATGAGGAGCGTTGAAGGCGGATGCAGACAACAGAAATCGAGCGGCGATTAACGGAAGTGAGCCAGCACCTAACAATGGTGTTGGTGCCAGGGCTACGCGATAGCGATGATGAACACTGGCAAAGCCATTGGGAACGGCGTTTCCCTCACTGGCGCCGTATACGCCAGCGAGAATGGTTTTATGCAGATTTGGATCGCTGGGTATTGGCGATCCGCCGTGAACTCAACGACTGCACACGTCCTGTCATTCTGATCGGCCATAGCTTTGGCGCTTTAGCTTCCTGTTATGTTGCGCAACAGGGACTGGCAGGGATTGCCGGTGTGATGTTGGTAGCGCCCGCCGAGCCCAGGCGTTTTGAGATTGACGATCGCATTCGAGCGGTGCCGTTGTCGGTGCCGGTGCTGACATTCGCCAGCCATAATGATCCGCTAATGCGTTTTACGCGAGCCGAATATTGGGCGCAGGCGTGGGGCAGTGAACTGGTTGACGTGGGAGACGCCGGTCATATTAACGCCGAGGCGGGGTTTGGAAGATGGGAATACGGCCTGACACGATTAGCTGAATTTTCGCAAGCGCTTATTACTCATTATTAATAGGCTTGTTTGCGTTATATAGCCCCATTATTATAACAGGGCTATATATTTTTCTATGATACAGGGACGGTGTAATTGTTTTTACCGACAACCGTGTTTTATCAGGAAGATATACTCTCATCGCCTGAGCCATGTAGCATCGCCTGAATCTGCTGATAAACTTCGGCCGCAGACAAATTGCTATAAGACGTTTTACTTTCGAATTGTAAGACTTGCCCTTCATCAGCGTGGTGAAGCGCGCCAATAAGTGCCAAATCTTCTTGTGTGATACGCTCTCCGGTAAAGGCATCAAACATTTCTGAGTTACCGTCTGGGTATTTAATCACCGAAATGAGCTTGCCGTTATACAAAGGGATGCCGGTCATTGCCAGAGAGTATTCCGTAGCGGTTTTCTGCGTTGTCTTCGCCTGTTCAGCGGGGGAAGGGGGATTATCTTCTTCACGGCGCGCCTTTTGCGAAGACAGCGTGACCTTCGTGCTCTCATTCGAGCCTTGCATGTCCTGAGAATCGGAATTTTTTGAGGTATCAGCTTTATTCCCCGCGCTGATAGCGGCAACAACAGTGGGGTTAGCCGCAGCGCCAATAAGAGGCATTGTGGCCGGCGTTGTCGCACTGACAATTTGAATATCTGGAATTACCACAGTATAACTCCCTCTTATCTGTCTTTAATGCTGGCAACGAAATTTACCAGTAAATGACTTGCGTGTGTTAAAGCCAACTGTATAAAAATTCAATGAGTGAAACCCTATCCCCTGTTTGTGGTGGCCGACATTTCTTCCATCAACACCAATGAACGCATGTTTTACTGGTAAAGGAATGAATGCGTAGGGGTGTTTTTGTTATTCAACACAAGTCTTGTTATTTAACAATACGGCATTAATGAGTTGGTGCGGTTGCATTAAAACATGCCTACTACAGAGAATATCGGCTGTTTTTTCAACTCCATTAATATCCAAAAGGAATAATATTTATCTTTTTGATTACTTACTATCCCATTCATCGGGGATGAATAGCCTCACGGCGAGTCGCCGGTTTTAATTTTATCTATGCGCGATCTGGAGAAATCAGAGAGACCTCTGGCTCTACAAGTGCTGGAGAACGCGATACACTGTTTTTTTGTTTTCACAGTTAAGAAACGTTATGTCTGGAATTAAACTGACGGTTCACTATTTATATCGCCAATTCGGTGAAACACGCGAGGCATCACGGGCGACGGCGCGTGTTTTTGTCGGAGATAAACTCATCGCAACGGAAGTGATTACAGGGTTGACGGAAGAGCCGGTTGACAAATACCTGCACCATGCGGAACCGGAAGCGCAGCCTGTGCGCGTCGAATGGGATTGCGAGGGAACAACCGCCATGACGGTATCTGAAGTGGATATCTGCCCCTGTTGTCGCCATGACTAGCGCTTTGTATGATTTTGCAATGACGTTATTGACGCGCAATAGCGCGTCGCACCGAAGTACTGACTCAGTCAACCAGTTATGCTATAAAAGCGCTCTTGTTGTTCACCATCCTGTGTTGACGACGCTCTTATCACTAAAGCTATCTAGGGTTCATTATTATGATCACGCTTCATACCAATCATGGCGACATCGTTATTAATACGTTTGAGGACAAGGCACCGATTACCGTAAAAAACTTTCTGGACTACTGCCATAGCGGTTTTTATGACAACACGGTGTTTCACCGTGTGATTAATGGTTTTATGATCCAGGGCGGTGGTTTTGCCCCCGGCATGCAGCAGAAAGAAACCAACGCCGCGATCAAAAATGAAGCTAACAATGGTCTGAAAAATACGCGTGGTACGCTGGCAATGGCCCGTACCAATGATCCGCACTCTGCGACGGCCCAATTCTTTATCAACGTAGTCGATAATGATTTCTTAAACTTCCGTTCAGAACGCGCTGATGGCTGGGGCTACTGTGTTTTTGCTGAAGTCGTCGAAGGTATGGATGTGGTTGATAAGATTAAAGGCGTCGCGACAGGCCGCAGCGGGATGCATCAGGATGTGCCGAAAGAAGATGTGGTGATAACTCACGTCACCGTCAGCGAATAATCCGATCTGCATGGCAACGTTGTTCATTGCCGATCTGCATTTAAGTCTTCATGAACCGGCAATCACTGCCGGTTTTCTGCGTTTTTTACGTCATGATGCGGTGCATGCCGATGCGCTGTACATTCTTGGCGATCTTTTCGATGCCTGGATTGGCGATGACGATCCTCAATCGTTACACACGACGATCTCCGCTGAATTGTACGCGCTACATCAACGCGGCGTTCCCTGCTACTTCGTCCACGGGAATCGCGATTTTCTGATCGGTAAACGTTTCGCCAGACAAAGTGGAATGACGTTGTTGCCGACGGAAACGGTGCTCGATCTTTACGGCCAAAAGATTCTGATTCTGCATGGCGATACCCTGTGTACCGACGATCTGGCGTATCAACGATTCCGCCGTCGCGTTCACAATCCGCTTATTCAGCGGCTCTTTCTGTTATTACCTTTGTCTCTGCGATTAAATGTTGCCGCAAAGATGCGTGCCGCCAGCCAACGGGAAAATGAGAAGAAATCGTTGCAGATTATGGATGTTAATCAAGACACCGTGCGTGAACGTTTGCAGTATTACCAGGTGGAAACCATGATCCATGGTCACACGCATCGCCCGGCTATCCATGACCTCGATCTCGGTGGAACCTCTGGTCGCCGCGCTGTTCTGGGAGCCTGGCATGAAGAAGGGTCGATGATTAAGGTGACGCCACAAAATATCGAACTCATCTTCTTTCCGCTGTAATAGCGTTGCTGCCTTGCGGTTTAAGGTCGCCGATCATTGCGCATACGCAACCGTTTTCCTCACCATAATGCCGTGTTATGCTTTACGCCCTCAACGCCAGAGTCTCCCTGTCTGGCTGATGCGGCCTTATGTCAGAGGCGTCGCGAATACGTTCAATACAGCTACCATTACAGGAGCATTACAGGCATGCCTTCCAACGTTGCCCCGGCTAAAATTGCCATCGTCATGGGTTCAAAGAGTGACTGGGCTACCATGCAGTTTGCTGCGGAAATTCTTACCACGCTGAATATCCCCTTTCATGTCGACATTATTTCCGCTCACCGGACGCCAGATAAACTGTTTCGCTTTGCTGAAGAAGCCGTACAAAACGGTTTTGATGTGATCATCGCGGGCGCCGGGGGGGCGGCACACCTGCCGGGAATGCTGGCGGCGAAAACACGCGTTCCCGTACTCGGTGTGCCAGTACAAAGCGCGGCGTTGAGCGGTGTAGACAGCTTGTATTCCATTGTGCAAATGCCTCGCGGTATACCGGTCGGTACGTTGGCGATTGGCAAAGCGGGTGCGGCAAATGCGGCGTTATTGGCGGCACAAATTCTGGCTCTGCACGATAGTGGCATCGCCGCCCGATTGGTGGACTGGCGTCAGGCGCAAACCGATGAGGTGCTCTCTCATCCCGATCCGCGGGAGGACGCATGAAGCCGGTCTGTGTATTAGGTAATGGTCAGCTAGGCAGAATGCTACGCCAGGCTGGCGAACCGTTAGGCATTGCGGTGTATCCCGTAGGGTTGGATGCGGAGCCTGAGTCTGTTCCCTTTCAACATAGTGTGATTACCGCCGAGATCGAGCGTTGGCCAGAAACCGCCCTTACGCGCGAATTGGCAGAACATCGGGCGTTTGTTAATCGTGATATTTTTCCTCGCTTAGCCGATCGTCTGACACAGAAACAGTTGCTGGACTCGCTGAATCTGGCTACTGCCCCTTGGCAACTGCTGGCTAACGCCGAAGAATGGCCACACGTATTTGCCTCATTGGGCGAGCTGGCTATCGTGAAACGTCGTGTCGGCGGTTACGATGGTCGCGGGCAGTGGCGCTTACGCGCAGGCGAAGCGCAGACGTTGCCTGATGATTGCTACGGCGCGTGCATCGTTGAGCAAGGCATTAACTTTTCAGGTGAAGTCTCGCTGGTGGGCGCGCGTGATTCGCACGGGAAATGCGTGTTTTATCCGCTTACCCATAACCTGCATCAGGACGGTATTCTGCGCACCAGTGTGGCTCTACCGCACCCCGACTCCCGCTTGCAACAGCAGGCTGAACAGATGCTGTCTGCGATCATGAACGCGCTGAATTATATTGGCGTGATGGCGATGGAATGTTTTATCGTCGGCGACCGACTGCTGATTAACGAGTTGGCCCCACGCGTTCACAATAGCGGGCATTGGACGCAAAACGGCGCCTCAATCAGCCAGTTTGAGCTGCATCTGCGCGCCATTCTGGATTTGCCGTTACCCACGCCAGTCGTTGACGTGCCATCGGTCATGGTCAATCTGATCGGCACTGAGTTGAACACTGAGTGGCTCGCGTTGCCGTTGGTACATTTACATTGGTATGAGAAAGACGTTCGTCCCGGTCGCAAAGTGGGCCACCTTAACCTTTCATCGCCAGATATCGCGCAGCTGCAACGCACATTGAAATCGCTAGCGCCGCTCCTGCCAGCAGAATATCACAGTGGCCTGGCATGGGCGGAAGGGGCGCTCTCGGCCTGATTGCCTGGCGCCTGTTACCCGTTTGGTGACGGCCTATCGGGTAACGTTCCATGATGAAACAAACCGCCGCAGTTTTCCTGAAGCGCGTGTTTTGAGCATTCTGGCCGCTATCAAGTCGATCTCATTAGCGCGTGGCACGTTAAGCCGAGCCCGTCTGTCACCCTTTCAAGGAATGTTTTTCGCGTTTTCCTGTACCACCGCTACCTTCGCATAAAACAAGGAGAATATGATGCAGCAAGTTGTTTATGTCGCCAGCCCGGAAAGCCAGCAGATTCACGTTTGGCAACTCGGTGCTCAAGGGGGGCTGACATTATTGCAAACCGTTGATGTCCCTGGGCAGGTGCAACCGATGGCTATTGCGCCGAACAAACGTCATCTGTATGCCGGGGTTCGCCCGGATTTCAGGGTATTGAGCTATCGTATTGATAAATCGGGGAAACTGACGCAAGTAGGCTCCGCGTCTTTACCGGGTAGCCCGACGCATCTGTCCACCGATCGTGATGGCCGTTTTCTGTTTAGTGCGTCATACAGCGGCGCCTGTGTGAGCGTAAGCCCGATTGATGCTGAAGGTGTCGCCGGTGAGCCACTGCAGCAATTGAACGGGCTGGAAGGGTGTCACTCGACCAATATCGATCCGACCAATCGCGTGGTATGGGCGCCGTGCCTGAAGGAGGACCGTATCCGTCTGTACGATCTCGCGCCGGATGGCAAATTGAGCGAACATCGTCAGTCTGCCATGACGACGGTATCGGGCGCGGGTCCGCGCCACATGGCTTTTCATCCCAATCAGCGTTTCGCCTATTGTGTGAATGAACTGGACAGTTCGGTGGATGTGTATCAGTTGGATGCCGCCAACGGTGAATTACAGAAGGTGCAAACGCTGGATGCTATGCCTGCGGGTTTTAACGATACGCGCTGGGCGGCCGATATTCACATTACGCCGAATGGCCGTTTTCTGTATACCAGCGATCGTACTGCCAGCCTGTTAAGTGTTTTCCAGGTATCTGAAGACGGCAGCGCGTTAACGCTGACTGGACATCAGCCAACTGAAACGCAGCCGCGCGGTTTTAACATCGATCACACCGGAGAATATCTGATTTCCGCCGGGCAAAAATCGCAGCACATCGAGGTGTATCGCATCGACCAAAATACCGGCGATCTACAACCGCTGGCGCGATACGCGGTCGGTCAAGGGCCGATGTGGGTGTCGGTGCTGGCGCTCGATTAATCCCCCTGCACGACAAAAAGCCCTGCATTTATTCGCAGGGCTTTTTTGTCACGGGCGTTTGAAGAAATGAGTCAACCGAAAGCGCTCGGGTTATTTCTCCGCTTCCTTCTCTTCCATTTCACGCGCCCAGCGCGGGTGATGTTTTCGCGCCCAGCGTTTGGAGACTTTGCCTTCAATCATGCCTTTAATCGACCCTTTGACCCAAAACGCCATATACATGTGGATCAAAATGGCATGGATTAGCACGATAGCGGCAACCGCATGAATCAGAATGGCATAGCGCACGATGTCAATCGGGAACAGATGAGCAAAGTAAGGCCGCCACATGATGACCCCGGTAATCAGCAGCACCAGCGCCAGCCCCATGATGCTCCAGAACATGAGCTTCTGACCTGGGTTGTATTTACCGACCTGAGCCACTTCATGTTCATTACCTTTCAACACTTCAATAATGTTGATGAACCAGGGGAGATCGCGTTTCTTCGGGATGTTATGGCTCACAAAACGGAAGAACATCGGGATCAGGCAAATAATGATCAGTACGCCAAAAAAGGGGTGCAGAATACGCCCCATCTGTGGCGTACCAAATGTCTGCGTCAGCCATTGCAGCGTGGGGAAGAACAGCGCAATCCCTGAGAGGGCGACCAGGAAAAAACTGATAACCACAATCCAGTGACAGATGCGATCGATAAACTTGGTACGCAAAATCATTTGTGGCTTACTCATGTTTGTCTCCCCCTTCTTTTTCTTCTGCTTCGGGGTCATGCTCCATCTCTTCCGTATTCGGACCAATGCCGACGTAGTGGAACATCAGCCCGGCGAATGTAGCGACAAACCCAAGCGCCGAGAGCGGCTTCAGAATGCCTTTCCACAGGTTGACCGGCGTGGAAATCTGCGGATCGTCCGGCAGGTTGTGGTAGAGCGAAGGCCGGTCGGCGTGGTGTAGAACATACATGACGTGCGTACCGCCCACGCCCTGCGGATCGTAGAGGCCGGCGTTCTCATAACCGCGGCTTTTCAGGTCGGCGATGCGTTCTTCCGCTAGCTGTTTCATCTCCGCTTTTGTGCCGAAACGAATGGCGCCGGTCGGGCAGGTTTTCACACAGGCGGGTTCTTGCCCGACATTAACTCTGTCGACACACAGCGTACATTTATAGACCCGATTATCCTCTTTATTCAGCCGTGGGATATTGAACGGGCAACCGGCGATGCAATAGCCGCAGCCGATACACTGCTCGGACTGAAAATCGACGATGCCATTGGCATATTGGATAACAGCGCCTGCAGATGGACAGGCCTTCAAACAGCCGGGATCGCTACAGTGCATACACCCATCTTTACGGATCAACCATTCCAGACGATCGTTCTCTTCCACTTCGGAAAAACGCATCAATGTCCAGGATTTAGCGCTTAAGTCCGCCGGGTTATCATAAACCCCGAGGTTATGGCTGACGTCATCGCGAATATCGTTCCACTCTGAACAGGCTACCTGACAGCCTTTGCAGCCGATGCAGGTCGTAACATCAATGAGTTTCGCCACTTCGCTTTTGTCATCACGCACATGCGGGGGCGGTGTAAAGCCGTTGGTGGCCGAACGTTTAATAATATCTTGTGATTGCATTGACATAGTTGGCTACCCTTACACCTTCTCTACATTAACCAAAAACGCTTTATATTCTGGCGTTTGTGAATTAGCGTCGCCGACGCTGGGCGTGAGTGTGTTCGCCAGGAAGCCCTTGCGCGTGGCACCCTCAAAGCCCCAGTGACAAGGGATGCCAATGGTTTCTACGCTATGACCGGCAATGTGCAGTGTCTTAATCCGTTTGGTCACCACCGCTTTGGCTTTGATGTAGCCTCGCTGACAGGAGACTTTGACTTCATCACCCGCCTTAATGCCTTTGCTCTGTGCCAGATTTTCGCCGATCTCAATAAACTGCTCTGGCTGCACAATAGCGTTTAGTCGCGCGTGTTTTGTCCAGTGACGGAACAACTCGGTAATCGAGTAGGTGGTCGCGACGTAAGGGAAATCCTTCGCGGTGCCCATAGTCTTCGCGTCGCGGGCAAACAGGCGCGCGACCGGGCTGGAGATCACCGCCGGATGCAGCGGGTTAGTGCCGATAGGGGACTCGATCGGTTCATAGTGTTCAGGGAATGGCCCGTCGACTAATTTGTCTACGGAGAACAGGCGCGCCACACCTTCCGGCAGCATAATGAACGGGCCGGTATCTTGGCCTGGCGGCACGGTGGCGGCAAAATCGGGTACATCGATGCCTTGCCATTTCTTACCCGTCCATTCCAGTAATTTGCGCTTGCTGTCCCACGGTTTTCCTTGCAGGTCGGCAGAGGCGCGGTTGTATAGAATGCGACGGTTTTGCGGCCAACTCCATGCCCAGTTTGGCGTACAGCCCAGCCCGGCATCCGCATTGTCGCGCCGATCCATCTGGTTACCCGCTTCTGTCCAGCTCCCGGCATAGATCCAGCAGAAGCTGGATGTCGTACCGTCATCGCGTAACTGTGAGAAATCAGCAATCTGTTGGCCCTTGTGCAGGATCAATTTACCGCTGTCATCGTAGATATCCGCCAGTGCGATACCGTTGGCTTCGCGAGCGATCTCTTCCGGCGTAGGATCTTGCGGATTTTTATAGTTCCAGTTGATATTCATCAACGGATCGGGGTAAGCGCCGCCCTCTTCTTGATACAATTCACGTAGGCGTACCAACAGCTTGCCGATAATTTTACCGTCGTGCAGGGCTTCCCCTGGTGGCTCGGCCGCCGCCCAGTGCCATTGGAGCCAACGGCCAGAGTTGGCGATAGATCCATTCTCTTCGGCAAAGCAGGAAGAGGGGAGGCGGAAGACTTCCGTCTGAATCGACGCTGTATCCACGTCATTGAATTCGCCATAGTTCTGCCAAAATGTCGACGTTTCCGTAATCAGCGGATCGATAATGACCATATACTTGAGTTTGGACAGCGCCTCGGTGGCCTTGTTCTTGTTGGAAAACGCCGCGACGGGGTTAAAACCCTGAACGATATAACCGTTCATTTTGCCTTCTACCATAAGTTCGGCTTGCGCCATCACGTCGTAGCTGCGATCCCATTTCGGCAACCAGTCATACCCCCAATTATTCGCGGCTTGGGCGTTATCGCCGTAAAAGCTCTTCATCATACTGATAAAGAATTTGGGCGTATTTTTCCAATAGTTAACCTGATCGGGCAGGGCGGCGGCGGGTGTGATCTGGCCCAGATAGGTTTTCAGATCTTGCTGCTTTTCCGACGGCAGCGGCATATAGCCCGGTAGATTCAATGACAATAGGCCGAGATCGGTATATCCCTGAATATTAGAGTGACCGCGCAGGGCGTTAATCCCGCCGCCCGGCATACCGATGTTGCCAAGCAAGAGCTGGATCATGGCGGCGGAACGGATAATCTGCGCGCCGTTGGTGTGGTGCGTCCACCCTAATGCGTACATAAAGGTGGCGGTTTTATTCGGCACGCAGGTTTCCGCCAGCGTGCGGCAAATCTCTTCATAATCTTTGGCTGGCGTGCCGCACAGCGAGGTCACCATCTCCAATGTATAACGGGAAACATGTTTTTTCAGGAGGTTCCAGACACAACGGGGGTGGGAGAGCGTATTATCGCGTTTAGCAAAGCCGGATGCATCAAGCTCATACTGCCAACTGGCTTTATCGTATTGGCGTTTTTGCGCATCGTAACCGCTGAACAACCCTTCGTCGAAATGAAAATCCTCGCGCACGATCAGGCTGGCGTTGGTATACGAAACGACATATTCGCGATGAATCTTATTATTGGTAATCAGGTAATTAACGATGCCTAACAGAAATGCGGCGTCGGAACCCGCCCGCACGGGCGCGTAGAGATCGGCAACGGCGGCGGAGCGGTTGAAACGCGGATCGACCACAATCAGTTTGGCATTATTATGCGTTTTCGCTTCTACAGCCCATTTAAAACCGACCGGATGCGCTTCCGCCGGATTGCCACCCATCACGATAATGACGTTGGCATTCTTGATATCTACCCAGTTGTTGGTCATCGCGCCGCGGCCAAAGGTCGGTGCGAGCGCCGCGACAGTAGGCCCGTGACATAAGCGTGCCTGACAGTCGATGGCGACCATGCCAAGCGCGCGGGCAAATTTCTGATCGAGGACACCGGTTTCATTGCTGGCGGCTGATGAGCACAGCATGCCGGTGGTGAGCCAGCGGTTGACGGTTTCGCCTTTCTCGTTGGTACGCTGGAAGTTAGCGTCGCGATCGGCTTTCATCAGGCGCGCGATGCGCTCTATGGCATCGTCCCAACTAATACGCTGCCATTTGTCAGAGCCCGGCGCGCGATATTCGGGGTAAAGCAGGCGGTTATCACTATGAATATAATCGACCAGGCCGGCGCCTTTTGGACACAGGGAACCCCGGCTGACGGGATGATCGGGATCGCCTTCGATATGAAAGATGGAGGGTTTGGCATTCTTGGCGCCATCGCCGAGGCTGTACATCAGCACGCCACAGCCGACAGAACAATAGGTGCAGTTATTACGCGTTTCTTTCGCGCGCAGCAGTTTATATTGACGTACTGATGCCATTGCTTCCGTGGGCGTAAAGCCCAATACTGCGAGAGTGGTTCCCGCCATCCCCCCCGCGCAAACTTTAAAGAAACCTCTTCTATTAACTTGCATTAGTTTCCCTGTGTAATTATGTATCATTTTTGTTGCGAGTAATTTAACAACACATAAAATGTGGACTTTTGCGCAAAATCAAAATTTACGTCGTTAACTGGCTGTTGCACCTCCAAATAGGTATGTTTTTTATGCGATATATATTGTAATTCATAACGATATTGTTGTTTTTTAGTTAAAGTATTGAAAGGTAAATGTGTCTATTAACAGGGGGATGCGAATGATTGTCGATAGCGTGTTACAAGTGGTTGCAATGTTAAGCAATGGGTATTGATGTTAAAAAGTTGGGTGAGTGAAGGGGCGGATGGGTTAAAAATCCAGATGAGTTAAAAAGCCGGATAAATAAAAAAGCCGGATAGGAATCCGGCTTGGCTTGATACAATGATTACTTGACCTGCATACCGGGCTGCGCGCCGCTATCAGGGCTCAGCAGGAAAATTTCTTTACCGCCGGGGCCTGCTGCCATCACCATGCCTTCCGAAACGCCAAACCGCATTTTACGTGCGGCCAGATTCGCGACCATGACGGTTAAACGGCCTTCCAGTTCAGCCGGGTCAGGGTAGGCTTCACGAATGCCGGAGAACACCTGACGGGTTTCGCCGCCGAGATCCAGCGTCAGCCGTAGTAGCTTGTCAGAACCGTCGACCAATTCAGCTTGTTTAATCAAGGCGATACGCATATCGACCTTGGCAAAATCGTCAAAGCTAATGGTGTCCTGCACTGGATGATCGGCCAGCGGGCCAGACACGACTTTTTGCGCCGTGACCATATCTTCCTTGGATGCATTTACCATCGCGTTGACGTTATCGACATCAATGCGGTTGAACAAGGCTTTAAAGGGGCTAATTTGATGGTTTAACAACGGGGTTGTGATAGTGTCCCAGCGCAGTTCCGTCTGCAAAAACGCCTCTGTTCGCTGCGCCAGCGCAGGCAAAACCGGTTTCAGATACGTCATCAACACGCGGAACAGATGGATGCCCATTGAGCAAATGGCCTGTAGATCGGCATCCCGCCCTTCTGCTTTTGCCACAACCCACGGCGCCTGTTCGTCAACATAGCGGTTGGCGATATCCGCCAGCGCCATGATCTCACGAATCGCGCGGCCGGATTCCCGGCTGTTGTAGGCTTCCGCAATACTGGCGGCGGCGTCGGTGAAGGTTTTGTACAGATCGGCGTCGGCCAGCGTGCCCGCCAGCTTGCCGTCAAAGCGCTTGTTGATAAAACCCGCATTACGCGAGGCGAGATTCACGACCTTATTGACGATATCGGCATTCACGCGCTGGACAAAATCCTCCAGGTTGAGATCGATATCATCAATGCGCGAAGATAATTTTGCCGCGTAGTAATAGCGCAGGCAGTCGGCATCCAGATGTTGCAGATACGTGCTGGCCTTAATAAAGGTGCCGCGCGATTTCGACATCTTGGCGCCGTTGACCGTGACGTAACCGTGTACGAACAGATTAGTCGGTTTACGGAAACCACTGCCTTCCAGCATGGCGGGCCAGAACAGACTATGGAAATAAACGATATCTTTACCGATAAAGTGATACAAATCGGCATCTGAGCCGGTGTTCCAGAAATCGTCGAAATTCAGATCGCCACGCTTATCGCACAGGTTCTTGAACGCGCCCATATAGCCGATGGGCGCATCCAGCCAGACGTAAAAATACTTGCCCGGCGCATCGGGAATTTCAAAACCGAAATAGGGCGCATCGCGGGTAATGTCCCACTGTTGCAGACCCGCATCGAACCACTCCTGCATCTTATTGGCAACCTGTTCCTGCAACGCACCGGAGCGTGTCCAGGTTTGCAGCATGTCGCTGAATGCCGGCAGGTCAAAGAAAAAGTGCTCGGATTCGCGCATCTCTGGCGTGGCGCCGGAAACGGCGGATTTAGGATTGATCAATTCTGTCGGGCTGTAGGTCGCACCGCAAACTTCACAGTTATCGCCGTACTGGTCGGCAGCCTGACATTTCGGGCAGGTGCCTTTCACAAAGCGATCCGGCAAAAACATGCCCTTTTCTGGGTCGTATAACTGAGAAATCGTGCGAGTTTTAATAAAGCCGTTCTCTTTCAGACGGCGATAAATCAGGCCTGACAGCTCGCGGTTCTCTTCGCTATGGGTTGAGTGATAGTTATCGTAGCTGATGGCGAAACCGGCGAAGTCCTGCTGATGCTCCTGACTCATCGCCGCAATCATCTGCTCTGGCGCGACGCCCATCTGCTGGGCCTTCAGCATAATGGGTGTGCCGTGGGCGTCATCTGCACAGATAAAGTGAACCTGATTGCCGCGCATTCGCTGATAACGTACCCAAATATCCGCCTGAATATGTTCAAGCATATGACCGAGGTGAATCGAACCATTAGCGTAAGGCAGCGCGCACGTTACCAGGATTTTCTTTGCGACTTGAGTCATGAGGAACTTGCTTTCTTTTGTGAATAGAGGAAACCCGATGTTAACCGATAGCGCCTTGCTGCGTAAACCGCTGACAGGGTTAAAACGGCAAGGCGTTACATTGCAGAGCCCATTTTGCGCGGCGCTTCCCCATTTTTGTTCATGAAGAGCGTCAGGCGGCAATGGCTCTGATATGCTATACCCAGTCTCAACGGTCAATATGAGAATTTCAAGGAGCCGGAATGAATGCGACAGTCCCCGAACAACGACCAGAAGCATTGCGTGCGATGGTCGCCGGGGTTTTATCTACTTTTCAGCACCCGACACTGAAAAACAACCTAACGACGCTTAATGCGTTGCGCCACTGCGCATTGCTGGACGATGTGTTACACATCGAACTGACGATGCCGTTTGTCTGGCTGAGTGGATTAGCCGTGTTAAAAGAAACGGTCAGCGATGAATTATTACGCCTGTCCGGCGCTGAGGCGGTCGAGTGGCGTTTAACGCAGGATATCGCGACACTGCGGCGGGTAAATAACCAGGCTGGGGTGAAAGGTGTAAAAAATATCATTGCCGTCAGCTCCGGGAAAGGCGGCGTTGGCAAATCAAGTACGGCGGTCAACATGGCGCTGGCGCTGGCGGCGGAAGGCGCAAATGTGGGCATTCTGGATGCCGATATCTATGGTCCGTCGATTCCCACCATGTTGGGGGCGGCCAGTGAACGGCCCACCTCGCCGGATGGTCAGCACATGACGCCGATTATCGCCCACGGTCTGGCTACCAACTCGATCGGTTATCTGGTGACGGACGATAACGCGATGGTGTGGCGTGGGCCGATGGCGAGTAAAGCGCTATTGCAACTGCTACAAGATACGCTGTGGCCGGACTTGGATTATTTGGTCATCGATATGCCGCCGGGGACGGGGGATATTCAACTAACGCTGGCGCAGAACATTCCGGTCACTGGCGCGGTTGTCGTGACCACGCCGCAAGATATCGCGTTGATGGATGCCATGAAAGGCATCGCGATGTTTGAAAAAGTCGGCGTACCCGTGCTGGGTATCGTGGAGAATATGAGCGTGCATATCTGTAGCCACTGTGGCCATCTGGAGCCGATCTTCGGCACGGGTGGTGCGCAGAAGCTGGCGGAAAAATATCACTGTTGCCTGCTGGGCCAGCTTCCACTGCATATCTCCCTACGTGAAGATCTGGATCGCGGTGAGCCGACAGTGGTCAGTCACCCGGACAGCGAATTCACTTCTCTGTATCGCGAACTGGCGGGGCAGGTAGCCGCGCAGCTTTACTGGCAGGGCGAAGTGATCCCCGGCGAAATCGCTTTCCGGGCGCTGTGATACGTAGTGGCGAGTGAATGACTCAACTATTGCATGCCGAGCTTGCGCCCGCACTCGGCATGCAGGTTCTATAAGCGCGCTAATTAACAGTGGCGTAGCGATAGGCTTCTTATCAGCAAGCCACCTAGCGAATCTTTAAAACCGAGCCCTAACACAGGTCGCGATTCGTCATTAAGGTACGAATCCGTAAAGGCAAATAGTGTTCTGTCATTGCCCACATGGGTGATAGTGGCGATGGGGTCACCATAAAGCAAAACGTTTAGCGTAGAGACATTGTTAGTCATCATCGTCCCCATCTAATTAGTATGCAGGCGACATTTGCTCACCTTCATCGCTAATCCCTTTGCTACTGCGAATGATCGACGTGATGGCAGGAATGGACTTTTTAGGTGCAACAAACCGCTCTAAGTCGAGCGAACGGGCAAGCGCAATCAAACTGGATATTCTTAAATCGACGCCACCCGATTCGATTTTTGATATATGACTTTGAGGCCCCCCCGAACGCGTGCTCAGATCTCTTTGGCTAAGCCCTTTATGTATCCGAGCTTCTCGAAGGCTTTCCAGTATCTGTTCTGTTACATAGCGCATGTTGATATGCCTAAATGCATCATTAAAGAATAATTATATATTAAAACATATCAACCTAACTAAACCCCCGAACGCAATAATGATTACTTATGACATATCAGAAGATAGTGCTTGATATGTCATTATAGATTGTCGATTACACGCCTACTTACTTTCCGTGGGCTGATAGGGTAGGGGTAATAACCAATCTCCTTTGAACTGATAGGCTTCGAACAACTGATGCAGATAGCCTGATGCCTTATATGTTAATAGTGAACTGAAAGGATTGTGTTAATAAAGGTTGGATCTTAACCATTCTATTGACAGGCTTAGCGTCGATATAACGTCTTGGATCAATTGTCACAAACCCCCAAAACTGTAAAAACCGCTCAATAAACCTGGATTCAATTAGCGAGCATAAGTATTTTTCCGGTGGAAAGTATTCGTCCGTAGGGAATGCCAATAGTAAATCGGGGAAAGCCGTCATCACCTCTTTAACCAACTGAGCTACACTGCTGTGGCTTTGCAGACGCCACAACATAAACAACCAAAAGGTACGCAAATCGACATCGTATTCAAAGCGGTCCAAATACCCCCAGTTATATTTTCTGGTTGCGGCTTCTAACATCGGTTTGAAAAATGCCTTAATACCTAATGTCTGATACTGATTTTGCGCTGCTTTTTTCACATGGTAGTGACCGCTACGTCGATAAATAATACCGCTAATTTCGGCTAGCACTCTGGTGTAGTGCAAGGCATTAAATTTATCTTCGTTACTGCCTGCAAACTCACTGATACGGATGTCACGTTCGAATTGAGCAACTGAAAGCTCTGGCAGCAATGCACAGGCCTGCTTGACTAACTTAGCCGGTAAGTTGCCCTTGCTTGTGGCTTTGAATGATCCTCCTTGCGCCATGGCTTCATCAATAATCAGGCTTAAATAGTGCATCACGGGGCTGGCAGAAAAGCTGTCCGGCGTGTTGATTGTTACCCATTGAAGTTCATCGAGAGGGGCATAAAGCCAATTGGCCATTTGCGTTGGCGTCATACCACAAAAATCGGGATGAGGTTGACTATACGATCCTGCATTTTGTGCTGTAAAACCACATTGAGTTCATCAAAGCTCAAATTAGGGTTCAGTGCCAACATGCCTTCAACATCATCAATGAATTGCGCACGTAGCTTATCCGTGTTGTTCATACAACAATGTTTAAATTTTTTTCCACTGCCGCAATGGCAAGGATCGTTATGACCAAGCTTCATTATTGACCTCTCTTATCGTGTTGATGCTCAAAAACGGTAATCTTGATCGAATAAATCCATAAGGAAATCCATATTATCGTCTTCGTTACGCTCGGCTAAATACTGTTTCAGTACCGCCAGAGAGCGTAGGCTTTGCGTTTGTGCCAATTCAATTGCTGTCGACTCGCGCAAATAGCGCTGATGTTCCGCGATTTTCTTTTCTCGCGTCTTTGCCGTTGCGGCCCCCATTTCTTGCCACACCATACCAGGAAGGGATGGATCGTGCTTTTGATCCGCCAGCGCATTTTTCAACGTGTTCACTCGGCTTTCAAGCAGCGTATTAATCGACGGGATCGTACTTTCGTCAAAAGCAAATGAAGCATCAACATATTGATGATAAAGCGTTAGAAGGGTCCAGATGTCATGTTCCTGTTTGGCTTTTGACAACATGGTCATGAGGTGATGTTTTTTCTCTTTCTCTGCGGGATCTTGTTCGCGATCGGGATGAAGCGCCTTAGCAATCCTACGATATAGCAGGGTAATATGTTTGGTATCCAATAGATTACCGTCGGTTGACGCCGCTGTACGCTTACTCTCCTCCCCGTCTGTTTCCGCGTATTCGCTCTCTTGCCAGTCATCGTCGTCTTCCTCAGCATCAAAGGCACTATCTTGCTGATTACGGGAATGCCATTCTTGAGAAAGTTGCTCCAATGCGGCCTGCAGTTTATCGGGGTTTCTAATCATCTCGCTTATTTCGTCATCGGAGAAGGCGTAGGAAAAGTCAAATTTAGTGTCGAGCGCTTCTCTGAATTGAGCGATGTCCTCGTTAGAAGGCGGTGGGGTATATTGCGAAGCGACAGATATAAACCGGTCAACTAATGGCGTCATATCAAGCTGACTATTGAAAGGGTAGGACTGCAAGCGAGACAATTCCTCTTCGATCCACTCAAATAGCGTCTCACGCTGGTTTTTGCTGAGCGATTTTTTGTCGGCAAAAGAAAGTAGGCGCTCTGTTTTATCAAAAACGGACTGAATATATTGATGCTCTAACGGCAGAACATCTTGCTGAAAGCGCGCATACAGCGCTTCCTGATCTTGCTGTAATTTGACGAGTTGGCGCTGATATTTTTCGATGGTGGCCCAGAAATGTTGAAATTTCTCCAGGGGAGTTATAGGTTGCTGTTTTTTCTTTGTTTTGTTCGTTGCCTTTTTCTTTATGAGCTTTGAATGGGCCATAGTCTACTTAGAAGTGTTTATGAGAAATGTTTGATGGGAATCATACTGGCTTTTTTTTATCAATGTCTACGCGCATTTCATCGTAATCAATCGACGGCGACGGCCCGCCAGCGCCAATGTGGGTAAACGTGGAAAGGGTGGCGTGACGCGGGCTAACTCCCTATAATCGCACGTTAAAGCGCCGTTTGGCGGATTCCCCTCTTTTACATGTTAATCAGGCCGTTTATACCATGACTGATCAGTCTCACCAGTGCGTTATCATCGGGATCTCAGGAGCATCGGCTTCGGGTAAAAGTCTTATTTCCAGCACCCTGTATCGCGAATTACGCGATCAGGTGGGCGATCGGCATATCGGTGTGATCTCTGAGGATAGCTACTATAAAGATCAAAGCCACCTGACGATGGAAGAACGGATAAAAACCAATTATGACCATCCGAGTTCGATGGACCATGACTTACTTATCCAGCATTTGCAGATGCTGAAGGCCGGTCAGGCGATCGAAGTGCCCCAATACAGCTATGTCGAGCATACTCGTCAACAAGACACGGTGCATATCGCGTTAAAAAAAGTCATTCTCCTGGAAGGGATTTTGTTGCTAACGGATGCGCGCCTGCGCGATGAGCTTAACTTCTCTATTTTTGTCGATACCCCCTTGGATATTTGCCTGTTGCGTCGCCTGCGGCGTGACGTTAATGAACGCGGACGTTCGTTAGAATCCGTAATGGAACAATACCAGAAGACGGTGCGCCCGATGTTCCTGCAATTCATTGAGCCGTCCAAACAGTACGCCGATATTATCGTGCCGCGCGGCGGCAAGAACCGTATTGCGATCGATATTTTAAAAGCCAAGATAAGCCAGTTTTTTGAGTAACAAAGACTCTCACGCATCCCGACTGCGTAGCCTGTGTGGCAGCAACGTGATAGATGTGATAGATAACGAAGGTAAGCGGGGTATCTGAAGATACCTCTGCCGAATGGAGAATAGAATGAGACTGTGTGACCGTGATATTGAAGCCTGGCTGGATGATGGCCGACTGGTGATTACGCCCCGTCCGCCCACCGAGAGGATCTCCGGCGCGACCGTTGATGTCCGACTGGGTAACCAATTCCGCGTCTTTCGCGGGCACACGGCGGCTTTCATTGATTTGAGCGGCCCAAAGGATGAAGTCAGCGCCGCGCTGGATCGCGTGATGAGCGATGAGATTATTTTGCCGGAAGGCGAGGCTTTCTTCCTGCACCCGGGAGAACTCGCGTTGGCCGTTACGCTCGAATCCGTTACCCTGCCCGATAATTTGGTGGGCTGGCTGGATGGGCGTTCTTCGCTTGCCCGACTGGGGTTAATGGTTCACGTTACCGCCCACCGCATCGACCCAGGTTGGCAAGGCAGAATTGTATTGGAGTTCTATAATTCAGGTAAGTTGCCGCTGGCGTTGCGCCCCGGCATGATGATCGGCGCGTTGAGTTTTGAACCGCTTTCCGGGCCGGCGGCTCGCCCTTACAACCGTCGTCAGGATGCCAAATATAAAGACCAGCAGGGTGCGGTGGCGAGCCGAATCGATAAAGATTGAGTGTCTGGCGACCCGTCTGTAAGGTAAGCCTGTGGCCGGATATTTCGCAATGAGGATGGCATGAGAAGATTTCTGACGACGCTGGCAATTCTGCTTGTCGTGTTGGTAGCAGGAATGACGACTCTGGTCTTGCTGGTTAATCCTAATGATTTCCGCGCCTACATGGTGAAGCAAGTCGAGGAACGCAGCGGCTATCGCCTCCAGTTAGATAGTGAGTTGCGCTGGCACGTCTGGCCGCAACTGAGCATTTTATCCGGCGGGATGTCGCTAAGCGCGCCGGGCTCCAGCGCACCGATAGTCAGCGCGGAAAACATGCGTCTCGATGTGCAACTGTGGCCGCTGTTGTCGCATAAGCTAGTGGTCAAACAGGCCATGTTAAAAGGCGCGGTCATTCGCCTGACGCCCGAGAGCGAGGCTCGACAGACTACGCCCGGCCCGATCGCGCCAGCAGGCTCGCCTTCGCCAGCAGAGGAAGCGCGTTGGCGGCTGGATATCGCGAAGGTAAAAGTCGTCGATAGTCTATTAGTTCTGCAACGCGGCAATAATGAACAGATTAATGTGCGCGATATTAATCTGGCGATGGAACAAAATAGCGCCCGTCAGGTGAGCGTTGAACTCTCCAGCCGCATCACTCGCGATCAGCGAGATTTAGCGTTCTCTCTTACCGCTGATGTTGATCTACAGAACTTCCCTCAGCAGGCGAGCGCTAATATCACCCAACTTGACTTCCAGCTATCAGGCGCGGGAATCCCGACCAATGGCATTAGCGGGGCGGGAAGAGTGCAGGCAAGCTATCAGCAGCAGCCCGAAAAAATCGCCTTTAGCCAGCTTGCTCTGACGACCAATAATAGCCAGCTATCCGGGACGGGCAGCGTCACGCTGGGGGATATTCCCCATTATGAATTGGCGCTCACCGCTGAGAAACTGGATGTGGATTCTTTACTGGGCATCACCGTGACGCATGAAAATAATGTCTCGGAGGTAAATGCCCCGGCGGTACAAGTTAAATCACCGGCGCCGGTGATTTCGAATGAAACTACGCCGATCACGCTGGCGGAGCGGTTAAAGGCTTTCACGGCGCGGGTGTCATTACAGGCTGACTCAGTGCTCTACCGCGGGCTTGATATTCGCCAATTTACGCTACAAGCGGAAAACCAGCCGGGCTCGCTGGAGATGACGACATTGAGCGGTGAACTCGGCGATGGTCGTTTCTCAATACCAGGTAACGTCGTGACGACGCCAGCGACCACCCTAACACTACGACCAGAACTTAAGAATATTGCGCTGTCGCAACTGATGACCGCGTTTGCGCTACCGGGAAATACGATTGATGGCAAGGTATCGATGGCGGGGCAGTTCAGCGGCAACACTCTGGCGCTACCGGATCTACTGGAACAATGGCAGGGAACGGCGACGCTGCATGCCCAGCATGTGCGTCTACAGGGGCTGAATATTCAGCAGATGGTGCAGATGGCGGTGGCACGTAGCAATGGTAATGTCCGAGGGCAAGAACGCTATGAACGCTACACTGAGTTGCAGCAACTGGAGGGAAATATTCAGTTGAGCGCGGGGAAATTACGGCTAACGCATCTCAACGGGCATTCGGCGCTGTTGTCGCTTAGCGGCGCAGGGCAATTCGACCTGCCTGCGCGCACGTGTGACGTTAACGTGGATGTCTCGGTCACTCAGGGGTGGCAGGGGGATGATAAACTGATCGACGTACTGAAAAACACGGCGATCCCGTTACGCGTCTACGGCAGCTGGGACAAGCTGAACTATCAGTTACAGGTGGATCAACTGCTGCGTAAGCGGTTGCAGAATGAACTGAAGAAACGCCTGAACGAGTGGGCGAGCCAAAACCAGCAGAGCCAGAAGGGTAAAGATCTGAAGCAACTTCTCGATCGGCTGTAGCGAGAACGGAAAAGCGGGTGGGAGGAGATTCCCCACCCGATTCGTTTACACTTCAAAATCAGTTTGCGGTTCCTGGTTCGGCGTAATACGAACTTCCACGATCCGATGGCTTTCTACCGCTAAAATCGTGAACTGATAGCCGTCAATCGATAGGGTATCGCCAACCTGCGGAATTTGCTGCGCGTGTTCCATCAGTAGCCCAGCCAACGTGTAATACTCGCGTTTTTCGTCCAGCGTTAATGGAATGTACAGGGTCAGATCTTCCAGCGGGATGTAGCCATTGACCGTTAAACTACCATCGCTGTTTTGCTGAACCGCGTGACGCGCATCGTGATCTTCGCCTTCGCGCGGCAGGCTGCCTGCGATAGTTTCCATCACGTCACTTAATGTCACTATCCCTTCCATCGAACCAAACTCGTCAACAACAAAGGCAAAGTGCGTCCTTCCTGCTCTAAACTGTTCTAAAGCCTGTAGCAGCGAGAGTTGTTCAGGGAACACCAGCGGCTGATGAATCAGGCTGCGCAAGTTAAATGGCTCGCCGTTCAACTGTTGTTGCAGTAAATCAGACACATAGACAATCCCCAACGGCTCGTCAGAGGTGTTGCTATCAGTGACCACCAGGCGAGGATGCTGGTTGGTCGTTAATAATTTAGCCAACGCTTCCTGGGTGATATCCAGTTCCACCGGATCGATATCGTGCCTTGAGGTCATAATGCTACTGATGGTGCGCTGCGCCAGCCCCAGCACCTGCTTGATCATCCGACGTTCCTGAATATTGAACACCTCCTGACCCGCCCGCGCGCCGTCTGCAATCATGGCGGACGTTTGGTTATCCAGTTCCGCTTCTTCATGTTTGCCGCTCAAAATCCGCAACACAACCTCGGCGGTTCGTTGACGTAATGGAATCGAGGAGGAGAGAAAACGTCGGCGGTTAAACATGGAAACCTGGTTGAGTAGCTCGATTAGCACCGAGAAGCCTATCGCAGAATAGAGGTAGCCCTTAGGGATGTGATAGCCAAAGGCGTCGGCGACCAGACTGAAACCAATCATCAACAGGAAGCTGAGGCACAGAATAACGATAGTCGGATGTTCCGCGACAAAACGCGCCAGCGGTTTACTGGCCAGCAGCATCAGGAAGATGGCGATGGTCACCGCAGACATCATCACCAACAGATGATCGGTCATGCCAACGGCGGTAATCACGGAATCCAAGGAGAATATGGCATCCAGTACCACGATTTGCGCGACGACCGGCCAGAAACGCGCGCCTTTACGTGGGGCGTGCTGCTCTTCATCTTTCCCTTCGAGGCGTTCATTAAGTTCCATGGTAGCTTTAAAGAGTAGGAAAACCCCACCCACCAGCATGATGACATCGCGGGCGCTAAAGGTATGCTCGAAGAGAGTAAAAAGCGGCGTTGTTAAGGATGCAAGCCAGGAAATCGACGTCAGCAAACACAGCCGCATAAGCAGAGCCAGTAGCAAACCGACGATGCGAGCCTTGTCGCGCTGCTCTTTAGGGAGTTTTTCCGCCAGAATGGCAATAAAAATAAGATTATCAATACCCAGAACCAGTTCCAGGACAACCAGCGTGGCCAACCCGGCCCAAATCGTTGGATCAGCGATCCACTCCATAGCTGTTTTTCACCTTTATTATGAACATGACCCCGATAGCGTATCAGGGCAAACGCAGATGAACCAGAATTTGCACGGGTTTCTTTTACATGACATTTCGCAAGAGTAATTCTGGCCTAAGCCGCTTGATTTTCATGTACCCCTGCGCCATTAATTAATGTTAAAAATTTACGTTATCAGTATTAAGTAAAATTTTATTCTGTATAACAGGGACACAGGCCGTAACATTTGATCACGGCCTATACTCGCGCATAGAATGGCGCTGTTGCTAATCGTAGTAGTGTCATATTCAGGCATAATCATAGCGTTTAGCGGCGAGCACGCTGTTCTTTATAGCTGAATAGGCTTGCATTATTCGTTTAGTCGATTTTTTATCCTCCGGGAGGGAGTACCTGATGGAACCTCATAGTCTTATTCTGAAAAGCCCTCTCCTGAAACATCTTGTTCTTGTGCTCTCACTCCCGTGGTTAATACTATGATGCCGTTTCCAGAACGGTCTATCCTTTATCTTGGTGTTAAGTCCTATCCTGATAGTAGGTTGCCCGGTCTGCTTATTACCGGGCGTGTATCGCAAAAGATATGCCCGGCCTGTTGATACAAAAAGATAACGCATAATAAATACATAACGTAAAGCTCCAAAATCGAAACCACAGGATCGGGGCCGTACTTTGATAGTGCATTGGTAGCTACAAGCCAAGGGCGGTAGCGTGCCTGTTGCAGCAATATAAACGGTTGATGATGGTGTAAAAATGCAAGAATTTATCGTGATCTTTCTCAGCGCTTTTGCCGCGCTGTTTCTGGCAAGGAAAGTCGCAATTCGCGTAGGTTTGGTTGATAAACCGAATGTACGTAAAAAGCATCAAGGCCATATTCCGCTGGTGGGGGGAGTCTCCATTTACCTCGCACTCTGGGTTCTCTACGCGTTACAGCCGGATTGGTTACCAAATTTCTCGCTTTATATGGCCTGTGCCACTGCACTTATCGTGATTGGTGTGCTGGATGACCGTTTTGATCTCCCTGTCTTACCCCGTGTGGGGTTGCAAGCAGCTGTCGCCGGTCTGATGATGTTCGCGGGGCTATACTTACAAACATTAGGACACATCCTGTTTGGCTATGAGTTATTTCTCGGTATCTTTGGCTACACGGTAACCCTGTTTGCTGTCTGGGGCGCAATCAATGCGTTCAATATGGTTGATGGCATTGATGGGTTGCTCGGCGCGCTGTCCTGTGTGACGTTCGGCGCGCTCGCTATCGTATTTTATCTTGGCGGTCATCGTGAGTTAGCGTTTTGGAGTACGTGCCTGCTTGTGGCGACCGTACCCTACATCCTGCTGAATTTAGGGGTCTTATGGGGGCGGAAATTTAAAGTCTTCATGGGGGATGCTGGCAGCACGTTAATTGGTTTTACCGTAATATGGTTGCTGATGCTGGCCACGCAAGGGGAAAACGCGGTAATTCGTCCGGTCACGGCGCTCTGGTTTATTGCTATTCCGCTTATGGATATGGTAACAATCATGGTTCGCCGCATTCGACGCGGCTATAGTCCATTTAAACCCGATCGTGAACATTTGCACCACATCTTAATGCGTGCAGGCCTGACGCCCCATCAGGCGCTGGTGGTGATCCTGCTTGCGGCGATAGTCTGTTCAGCAATCGGTGTGCTCAGCGAGCGTGTTGGCATTTCTGAGTCTATTATGTTGAGCGTATTTCTTTTGGTTTTCTGTGGTTATTTCTGGATGATTAGCCGAATATGGCGGGTATTAACCTGGTTTCGTAAAGCGACGCACAACCCAGGCTCTGTGTAATATACGTTGATAACCACGGCATTGCACCGTCAAAACGGTGAATTGCTGGTGCTTTATACCGTAAACCACCGGGTAGGCTAATAATTTATTCTCTATAATGATGAACAGTTCTGTAGGGATTTGCGCACTATTCAATTAAGAGCGATGGCATAGATAGGATGATAAAGCACAAACGAAAGTTGATGCCCTTGATGGTGTCAATAGCGCTACTTAGCGGTTGTACCTTGGTTCCTGGTTCCCACCTTTCCACAAGTGGCAAAAATGTAATTGAGCAGCAAGATGCGGATTTCAATCTTGATAAGCTGGTTAATGTTTACCCATTGACACCTTATCTCGTCGAAAAAATGCGACCTAAGCCATTGATCGCACAGACAAATCCAGCGCTGGAAAAAGAATTGCAGAGCTATGAGTATCGCATCGGAATTGGTGATGTCATCATGGTTACCGTATGGGATCACCCTGAATTGACGACGCCCGCCGGGACATACCGTACGGCTGCGGACACCGGTAACTGGGTGCATTCTGATGGGACGATTTTTTACCCCTATATTGGCAAAGTAAATGTAGCTGGTAAAACGGTCACTGAAGTGCGCGATCAGATTATGGGACGCTTAGCGCAATACATCGAATCGCCGCAGGTGGATGTCAGCATCGCTGCCTTCCGTTCACAAAAAGCCTATGTTTCTGGCGAAGTCGCCACCTCCGGTCAGCAGCCGATCACCAATGTGCCATTGACGGTGTTGGATGCCATTAACAAAGCGGGCGGGCTGACCGAAAACGCCGACTGGCGCAACATTGTGTTAACACACAATGGGCAGGAAAAACGTATCTCACTTCAGGCGCTGATGCAAAACGGCGACCTGTCACAAAATCACCTCCTCTATCCCGGTGATATCCTCTACGTTCCTCGCAACGATGATCTTAAAGTCTTCGTGATGGGGGAAGTCAAGAAACAAAGTACCCTCAAAATGGACCGCAGCGGCATGACGCTAACGGAAGCGTTGGGCAACGCGGAAGGCATAGATCAAACTTTTTCCGACGCTACCGGAATCTTCGTGATTCGTTCGTTACGCGGCACCCAAGGGCCGAAGCTGGCCGATATCTATCAGCTAAATGCTAAAGATGCCACCGCGATGGTAATGGGGACGGAATTCCAGCTACAGCCCTATGACATCGTCTACGTGACTACCGCCCCAATCGTGCGTTGGAACCGCGTGATCAGTCAGCTCGTACCGACGATTTCCGGCTTCAATGAATTAACCGAAGGTTCCTTGCGTGTTCGTACCTGGCCATAGAGGTAACCATGTTTGATTCCATTCTGGTCGTTTGCGTGGGCAATATCTGCCGTTCCCCTACCGGGGAGCGCTTGCTGAAACGGGCGTTGCCGACGATAAAAATCGCCTCCGCGGGGTTAGGGGCGTTGGTCGATAAGCCAGCCGATGCCACCGCGAGTGAGGTTGCCCTGCACCATGGCCTTTCGCTGGAAGGGCACAGGGCGCAGCAACTCACATCGGCCTTGTGTCGCCAGTACGATCTGATTCTGGTGATGGAGAAAGGCCATATTGATGGGGTCAGTCGCCTGGCACCCGAGGTACGCGGGAAAACCATGTTGTTTGGTCACTGGCTGAACCAACAGGAAATCGCCGATCCCTATCGTAAAAGCCGCGAAGCCTTTGAATTCGTGTACACACAACTTGAGCAGTCTGCGCAAAAATGGGCGCAGGCGTTGAATCGTTAATCATCAGAGAATCCGATGACAGAGAAAACCGCAGTAAAAGTATCTGAAACCAATACAGATGAGATCGATTTAGGGCGTTTATTAGGCACCTTACTGGATAACCGCTGGCTGATTATCGGCGTCACCGCAGTTTTTACTGCGCTGGGCATCATGTTCGCCATCCTGTCCACGCCGATTTACAAAGCGGATGCGTTAATTCAGGTGGAGCAGAGCGGCGGCGATTCACTGCTCAAAGATTTCTCCAGTATGCTGCCTGAAGGCAAGCCGCAGTCCGCTGCGGAGATCGAACTGATTAAATCGCGTATGGTCATCGGCAAAACGGTCAACGATCTGGGGCTGGATATCCGCGTCGAACAAAAGTATTTTCCGCTGGTGGGTAAAGGCATTGCGCGCCTGATGGGAGTGGAGCCGGGTAAGATAGCGGTATCGCGCCTGGAAGTACCCGCGTCCTGGCAGGATGAAACCCTGTCGCTGGAAGTATTATCCGACAACAGTTATCGCGTAGAGGCGGGTGATGTGGTCACCTTCACTGGCAACGTAGGCCAATTGGAGAGCCATAACGGTATTACGCTGCTGGTCAGTGATATCGCGGCCGAACCGGGTACAGTTTTCCGCGTGACCAAACTTAATCAGCTTACGGCGATTAATGACCTGCTGGATAATTTCAGCGTGGCGGATAAAGGTAAAGACACCGGTGTACTGGCTCTCAGTCTGGAAGGGGAAGATCCGACGCTGACCGCCAAGATACTCAGCAGTATCAGTCAAAATTACCTGCAACAGAATGTAGAGCGTAAGTCTGAGGAAGCGGGTAAGAGCCTGGAATTTCTCAAAGAACAACTGCCAACGGTGCGTAACGCTCTCAATGAAGCAGAAAATAAGCTCAATCAATACCGTCAGCAGAATGATTCGGTCGATCTCTCTTTAGAAGCCAAGGCGGTATTAGATACCACCGTCTCAGTGGAAGCACAGTTAAATGAACTGACATTTAAAGAAGCAGAAATATCGAAACTGTACACCCCTGAGCACCCAGCCTACCGCGCCTTGCTGGAAAAACGTAAAACGTTAGAACAAGAACGTGCCAAGCTCAATAAGCGTATCGGTGCAATGCCGAAAACCCAGCAGGAGATCCTGCGCTTAACGCGTGATGTGCAGGCCGGGCAGGAAGTTTATATGCAACTGCTGAATAAGCAGCAGGAACTGAGCATCAACAAGGCCAGTACAGTGGGCAACGTGCGCATCGTGGATAACGCCGTCGTCCAACCGAAACCGGTAAAACCCAAGAAACCATTAATTGTGCTGTTGGCAATGATTCTGGGCGGCATGGTTTCCACCGCCTATGTGGTGCTGAAAACCTTACTGCATAAAGGCATCGAAAACCCTGAACAATTGGAAGAATTGGGCATCAACGTCTACGCTAGTATTCCGTTGTCTGAATGGCAGCAGAAAAAAGATCGGGCCTTGTTATCGAAGAAAGGTAAAAAAGACAACACGCGCGCCATCGATCTGCTGGCCGTGGGCAACCCGGCCGATCTGGCGATTGAAGCCATCCGCAGCCTACGTACCAGTCTGCATTTCGCCATGATGGAAGCGAAGAACAACGTATTAATGATCTCCGGGGCCAGTCCGGCGATCGGTAAAACCTTTGTGAGCGCTAACTTGGGAGCGGTGATTGCGCAGAGTGGGCAACGGGTGCTAATCGTTGACTGCGACATGCGCAAAGGATACGCGCACGAATTGATGGGGACACATGGCACGGACGGCTTATCGGATATCTTATCCGGCCAGTGTGATGTGGCGAAATGTGTGCGCAAAACGGCGGTAGAAAATATGGACTTCATTCCACGCGGTCAGGTCCCGCCAAATCCGTCTGAACTATTAATGCACCCTCGCTTTGCCGAGTTTCTTCAGTGGGCTAATGAACACTACGATCTGGTACTGTTGGATACGCCGCCGATCCTGGCGGTAACCGATGCAGCGGTAATCAGCCGCCATGCCGGTACTTCGCTACTGGTGGCACGTTTTGAAATGAATACGGCAAAAGAGATTGAGGTGAGTATTCGCCGCTTTGAACAGAATGGCACCGAGATCAAAGGCGTAATACTGAATGCAATAATGAAACGAGCTGCCAGCTATTATGGGTATGGAAATTATCATTATTATACCTATGATTATAAGTAGTCATTTAAAGTATAGTTTGCAAATTTTTTAGTTTGAGGAGACATAATGTGTTTTGATGGGAAAAAACCAAAAATTGCCATACTAATGTCTGTTTATAAAAATGACAAACTAGAGCATTTAATTGAGTCTGTAGAAAGCCTTTTGAACCAAACCTATGGCAATTTTGTTATATATATATGTGTTGATGGAATTGTTCCTACAGATAATAAGAATTATCTGGAAAAACTAGATAAGAGTAAAGTAATACTATTTCAACGCGATGATAATCGAGGATTGGCATATTCACTTAATGAGTTAATTCAACTGGCGCTAAACGATAAGGAGATAGAATATCTTGCGAGAATGGATGCAGATGACATAGCGATTGATAAACGTTTACAGCTCCAAGTCGATTTTATGCAATCAAATCCAGAAATTGATGTATCTGGTGGTTTTTGCCGCGAATTTGGTGGTGTGATTGCTAGAGGAGTTAGAAAAGTATATTCGAATCATGAAGACATAGTTAAAAATATGTTTAAGAAGTGTCCGTTCATCCACCCGACAGTGATTTTTAGACGGCGTGTTTTTGATAGTGGTGCTAGATATCCAACAGATAAGCCGAAAACTGAAGATCTTGCTCTATGGTATTCTCTGGCTTTTCTTGGAATGAAATTTGCTAATATTGAGGAAGAAATAATTTTATTCAGAATTGATGATGAAACTTTACTACGGAGACGTGGCTTATCAAAGGCTTTTACTGAGCTTAAAATAAGATTATATTATCTAATCAAGCTTAAACGTTTTATTGTTTCGGATATAGCATATGTTCTTTTACATTATATCGTTAGGATATTACCGGCTAAATTATTTAATGTGATATATAGAAATAATTAAAGTTATTTAAATTTAAGCTATTTATATTATGCCTCGTTATTCACAAATTCAGATGATAATTGCAACGCTTGGCCATATCGATGGAAGGAGTGTTAACTGCTGATAAGCTATAATTCTCTCCTGAATCAAAGATGAGTGAATGACCATGAAGTACCAGTAACTAATCGAAGCTGACCGAAACTCAGGGCGGGATTCCACTTTGTTCGCAAAACGTACAACTTGAGGGTTTTGATAATCTCCGCATATTAATGAACCTTTTATCAATCAATAATCATGTCATCAGTGTGCGTTTTCTGAACTTAAATTGTATTCATCTTGACCATAATAACCATACAAAATGAGTTAGATCTTACCCTGAACCGAAACTAAATAGCTTCGTGTAATAGCGCTACACTTGGGTAGGTGCTATCTCCCGTCAGCGTTGGCCTTGCACAATGGGAAGTGAAGCATCAATGTGCGAAGCTATTTAGATACTAGCGAATATCTCGAAAAATTTCGACAAATGAGTTTATGGATAAATTTTATATTTTAAGTTCCGGAAAACTGATAAATATGATATTTATCGAGAAGATTAACATTTCTATGGAATCAATATTTTCGAGTTAATAATTCAGGCACCTTTTATGCAGGTTTTTTATGAATTTATTTAGTTATGATGTTTGGGACACCTTGTTAAAACGTTATTGTAAACCAGAAAATACCATACACACAGCCTTATACTGGTTGTGCTTAAAGTTGGGAGTTCTTAGTTCATTGCCTGAAGTTTTTTGTGAGGTTAGGAAAAGAGAGTCTTTACTGTACAATAACGGGCAGGAATATTTTATTAGCGAATTGGTGTTTAATGTTATGGATGAGTTGGGACTGTGTTCTGACTATTCACCATATGATATTAGAGATGAGTGGGATGCTATATATTATCTCGTCGAAAGAAATGCTACTTATGTAAATAATCACGTATTAGAGATGCTCAAAAATGATGCTGGAGTGAAAATATTTATATCTGATTTTTATTCTTCATCGAGTTTTTTATCTGACTTGCTAAAATTTCATGGCGTTATTCTTGATGATGGGTTTTCTTCTTGCAATACAGGGAAAAGTAAACATAGAGGAGATCTATATGACATTGTTTTTAAAAAATTCAGTCCTAATAAATGGGTTCATACAGGGGACAATATTTACTCCGATATAAAAATAGCAAAAAAAAAGGGGATTACAACAAGGCATATATCAAAAAAATCGTCTGGATATTTGACTAGATTTAAGCTTGATGATGAAGTGAGAATTAGTTTTATATTAATATCTTTATGTTTGAAGATCATTGAAACTTGCCATGAGAAAAAGTGTTATAGCGTGTGGTTTTTAACTCGAGAAGGGATCTTTTTTAAAAGAATATTTGACCTTTTTATTAATAAATATAATTTTCTCCCAGCTATAGAAATTAATACACATATACTCTACGTAAGTCGAGTTGCTACATCGTGCTTACGTTTCGATAAAGACGATGCATACTTAGGTTATTCTGATGCAATTGAACAATATGGAAATTCAACAGATTCATTTTTAAGTTTTTTTGGATTAAATGATAAATTCAAACATATAATAGATACTTACGATACTGTGGAATCTATTGTGTGTAATAAAAATGACAATATGATCTTACAACTGTTTTCTGAGATAGAAGATAAGCGAAAGAAAACGCTATCGTATATTAATGAGACTGGTTTTGCATTAAAAGATAGTATTGTTGTAGATATAGGTTGGAGAGGGAGTATTCAAGATAATCTAGCATGCATTCCAAATGCAAAAATAAAAGCAGGTTGTTATATTGGTTTGTTTGAGTTTTTTAGTACACAGTCAAAAAATAATAAAGTAGCATCAGTTTTTAATCAGAATGAAAAAAAAGAAAAATGGATGTCTAAAGGTGTTTCATTTTGGGAAACGATATTTGGTTCATGTGGCGGAAGTGTCATTGGCTATGAGCAAGGAAAGGTTGTTACGAAAATAAATAGCAATGAAGAAAAATTCATAAAAAATGTGATTGAATATCAAAATATACTATATAGTGTGACTGAACGTATAGTTAATGACTTGGCAATCTCTAAGCTTGATGTTTGGGAAGTGAAAAAACAAGCGGTTAGAGGATATAAAAAAATAGTTGTTAACCCATCATCAAATATCGCAGATATTTATATGGGCTCATTACAAAATGAAATTTATGGAAATAATAGCTTTATTGAAAAAAATGTTGATATATCATTTTTTGACTTAATGTCGTCAATAATATCAACAAAAAAAAGAAAAGTTGTTGTCGAACATATAAAGAGGAATGGTTGGCGTGAGGGTGTGCTTAAATCGAGATTAACTACCTTACCAACTAAGATTGCATCTATACTAGTAGGTAGTATATGGAAATAAGTATAATTTTATGTTGTTTCAATAGTTCGAGTCGTATTACTAACACTCTTTATCATCTTTTTGATGCTTTAAAATGTTATGATGGCTGTGCAGAAATTATATTGGTTGATAATAATTCTACAGATGATACAGCAAACGTTGCTAAAAATTTATTAAGTGGCCCGTTAAATATTACTCCCTTTAAAATAGTTGAAGAACCGAAACCTGGGCTTGCTCATGCTAGGAAGAGAGGTCTTCTGTCGGCATTATATGATATAGTTCTATTTTGTGATGATGATAATTGGTTATTGCCTGGATATTTGGCTCGTATCAATGAAATTTTTCAGGATCAGACTATTGCTGCTGTTGGTGGCAGAGGTATTCCTGTTGCTGATATGCCGATCCCCGAATGGTTTTTCGACAATCTTGATGCTTATGCATGCTCCTTGCAAAAGACTAATAGTGCTTTATATGGTGCAGCTTTGGCTATTCGGAAAAGGGTAATGTGTGACTTCTATCATTCAGAGAAGTCATCACGTTTAGTAGGTAGGACCGGTGAGAATTTAGATTCTGGAGAAGATAATTTATTATGTAATTATGTCAAGGCGCAGGGTTATACTCTTTATGCTGAAAACCACACTTTTATTCATTATATGGATAAAAAAAGATTAGAGCCAAAATACTTGTATAAACTATCTTATTCTTTCGGAGTGGCGACATATACATTATTGAATAAAAGAAAGATTTATAAAATATTTTATTTTCTTATAAAACTTTTAACAATTCTCCCATATGCTTTATTCAAAAAAAACAAGAAGGTTTTTGTTCTTAGGCAAATTTATTTTATAAAAGGTTTTTTTAATATGGCATGGAATCATTGAATATGAGAATTTCTTTTTTTATTTTTTTCTGGTATTTTACTTTTTTTATTATAGCATGCTTAGGATTTAGTAACTTAGTCGATTTGACAACTAGATCTATATTTGTATTTAGTTCTATTCTATTTTTTTATTCTATGGGGGTTATTCTAGCAAAAATCTCTCCCCATAAAAAAAGATATTTAGAATCTTTGTTGGATGATCATGATTTTTCTTTAGAGGATAAGACGGAAAAAAAAATTGATAGATTTATTTTTCTGTTTTTTGGTTACTCTGTTTTTATTGTAATGAATATCTATTTTTTCAATAACTTTGATTTGGATGAATATAGAAAAGCATTTTTTGATGGTTCGCGAGATAATGTAAAATATTTTGGCGGTGGTTTTTTTTTCTATTTTTATTATTTTCTGAGTTTATTATTATATGCTATTACGCCTATGGTTTTCTTATTCTCTTCAAGAAGGAAATTTATTTTCCTGTTCTTCTGTTTTCTTCTATATGATATTGTATTTTTATCTAGGACTGGCATTTATTATTTTCTTTTAGTATACCTATGCTCTAATCTCGTAAGAGGGAAAAGTATTATTCGTGTCGTTTTGTGTGGGGGAGGGGTGTTATTTATTGCATTACTAATTAGTTTTTTTAGGGATTCGGTAGACGACATTATTGTGTCAATATCCAACTCTGTGTTGAATTATCATATTGCACCATTTATATTGTTTGATAAAAATATTATATCTAATCAGGTTATTCATTATAATGGCTTGGGTATGGCATCTCTTGGTATATATAATATCATAATGTATCCTTTTGAACCCGATATAATGAAATCTATAAATGACTTAAGAGAACAGATATCTGTATTTTATGACTTAGGAAAATTTTTATATCAGCCGTATAATGCTTACTACACCTCCCTTTCTTTAATCTATATTGATTTTGGTTTAGTTGGATGTTTACTGTTGAGTTTTTTTTCTGGTTTCTTTTTGTTTTATTTATACGAAAGATCAAAGTATTCTAAAAAATATGCTGCTTCATGTGTTTTTTTTGCTGTGCTATTGTTGGAATCTTTATTTGCGCCAGTGGTTATAAATATATTTTCGTCCGTTATTGTTGTGTATTTGTTGCTAATTGTTTTTATTAAGTTGAAATAATTATGAAAAAAGATTTTAAAATGGCTATTCTAATTCCATCATTAATTAAAACTGCTCCTAATATGATAGCCTTAACGCTATACAGATATGCTAAAGCGCGTTATGGCGATGTTTCTCTATATTATTTGGATCCTGTAGTTAATTCTGGAAAAGAATTTATTGATGCAACCGACGCTATTCATCTTACGGATAAAAATATTTTAAAAGAATTCGACATTGTTCATTCCCATGGATTAAGACCAGATATTGTGAATTTTTTTTACACAAAAAAGATAAAATTATCTACTATTCATAGTTTTATCACTAAAGATTTAACAGAAAAATATGGCATAAAAGGTTTTGTTTTTTCTAAAATTTGGCTTTTTTTTCTGGCTAAATTTAATTCATGTGCAGTTATGAGTAATTATGCTAGTAATTACTATTCCAAAATTTCTTGTTGTGTTATTCCTAATGGGATTGATAAATCATCTTTTTGCAAGAGTGACGAATATTTCTCTCTGCAACAAATCATTCATGAAAAGAAACAACAAAATAAAATTGTTGTAGGGACTGTAGCTGCCTTAGAAAAGATAAAGGGCATTTCACAATTAATCGATCTTGCAGCTAATAACCCTGATATTAATATTGTTATTATTGGTGATGGCTCACAGAGAGAGTTTTTTAAGAATTATATTAAAAGATTAGATCTTGAAAAACAGGTTATCTTATATGGGAAAGTGAAAAATGGTGCTATCTATTCAAGTTTATTCGATGTTTATGTTCAGCCTTCATTAAGTGAGGGGTTTGGCCTTGCTGTTATTGAAGCAATTCTTAATAAAACCCCAGTGGTTTGTTCTGATATACCTGTTTTTAAAGAAATGTTTAATAGTAATGAGGTCGAGTTTTTTTCAATTAATGATATCTCATCACTCTATTATGCTATAGTTAAAGCATATAAATATAGCGACAACCGTATTGATATGGCATATAAAAAAGTTGCTGATGAGTATTCTGAGAGCGGCATGGTGAAGAAATATATGGAGTGGTATGAGAAGTTTATTTAAGAATGAATTTTTTAAAGATAAGCTTGTAATAATTTTTTGTTATGCGATAGGCTTTGCCATGCCTATTTATTCTTTAAAAAAAATAGCGATTTCATCTGAAAATCAATTCCTAATTTCTTTCTTTTTCTTATTGGCAATAGTTTATTACTTTCAGTTTATTATTGAATTTGGTTTTCAAACGTCTTTACTTAAACGATTGCATCATTCCTTTAAAAATAATGACGTTGATGGTTTCTCTAAAATAATAAGTGCTTCATTTATATTTAGGTTTGTCATTTTTTTTATTCTTCTTGTCATGATTTTATTATATTTATTTTTTAAAGATGAGATATATAACTTTTATATTATATTTGTGCTGTTAAGCAGTGTTTTTTCATATCAATTTTTATTTCAAGTTGTAGATGATCTAAGAACTTTTTACGTAATCTCCACGCTGGTTAAATTGTTTTTTTTCCCCTTTATTGTTCTTTTTAATGATTTTTTTAGTTTGGCTATTATTTATTCTTTGTTTAATTTAATGCCAAACTTAATTACAGCGGTTTATTTTTTTATAAAATATAAAATTAAGTTATCATCTGGTTGTAAGGTTGGTTTTGTTTTTATTGTGAAAGGGAATTTCAACTATTTTTTATCAAATTTTAGCATTACTCTTTACACTACATATTATCAGGTCCTTTTAGGCTTATTAAGCCCCATGTATTTGCCTGCTTATGCTCTATCGGATAAGATTGTACGTTCGGTTATTTCTGCGAATTATATTTTTATTCAAATTATTCAGGTCTACTTTTTGAAATTAAATGCGAACATTACCAAAAGGAATTTTTTTCTGATACTTACTTTTCTTGTTTCAGTTGCTTTAGTAGAAACAATTTTTTTAATGTGCTTTGCGCTATGGGGGGGCGAAAAGTTTTTTGGAAATATAATAATGCTGAAAGATTTTTTGATTCTGATGACAGCGATAATACCTATTGTTATACTTAGCAACTTTTGGGGGATGGTTTACTTGCCATGTACTGGCAATATAGGTTCTTTATCAAAAATTTTTATTAAAGTCTCTATGTTATCCTTGGTTTTGTCTCCCTTGCTAGTCTATCTATTTCATGGATATGGAGCAATTTTTTCGTCTGTATTATCAGAGTCTTTGGTATTAATTATGTGTTTTTTTGTTAGCAAGAATATTATAAAAGAGCGCGAATTCAGATAATAAGTAGAGCGTTCCATCACGTTGATGGAATGACAGTTACCGAACAACGCTGGCCGACAATACGTACGTTAATAGAAGTGGTGAGTGAGCATGGAGAACGGGGGAAAACGGTACACAGAGAATCACGCTGGTACGTCAGTTCATTGGCGGTGTAAGCTCGTGCAGCATCACAAATGATACGTGACATTGGTGCATTGAAAATCAACTGCATTGGGTATTGGATGTGGTTTTCAGGGAGGATCAAATGAACCTGAAGGACCCGGAAGGGGCGGCGCATATGGCACTGTTCAACCGAGTAGCGTTAAGCGTACTGAAGCAGCATGGAGGAAAAAAAGACAGCATTGCAGGCAAACGGCAGTGTGCCGGGTGGTCAGGAGATTTTCGCAGCGAGGTTATCTTTGGTTGATTTATCGACAAAGTGGAATCCCGCCCTGCAATCAGGGCTGAGTTCCTTTTACGTGATCTATTATTTTGCGAAGTTATTTAGATCTTGATGAGGAACATCGACGTTTCCGCTATTGTGCGGCGATGATAGCGGGTATGCGGCACTTTTTTCAACCGAGGAAGCCCCAACTTAGTGAGAATATTTACTATATTGGGGATATTTTTAGTGGTCAAATTATCATTGCTACCCTGTTTTCCCAGCAGGATAAATTAATACCCAATTCCTTTATTTTCTCGCAGGATAGTGTTGAGAAAGTAGGGCGGTGAGCCGGGGTCGGATATTGTTCTGTCGTTATCGGTTTAAGCGCGGGGATCTTGGCTACTGTTGTTTTTTGCGCTGCAATTTTGAAAATTACTTCAGCAAACTCATACCAACTTACCTCTTTGTCACCACAATAGTGATAAAGTCCACTTTTGGCTTTTATTTGTAGCAGCATGATAATCGCCTGTGCTAAATCCCCTGCATAAGTTGGGCAGCCACGCTGATCGTTAACAATGCTTAGCGTTTCCCGCTCTTGGGCCAGTCTAAGCATGGTCTTGACGAAGTTATTGCCGTATTCGCTGAATACCCATGCGGTACGAACGATAATGGAATTCGGTGCAGCTTCCACCACCGCCTGTTCACCGGCCAGCTTGGTCTTGCCATATACGCTTAATGGGTTCGTGGGGCTGGTTTCTGTATAGGGTTGCGTGGCCTTGCCATCGAACACATAGTCTGTGGAAACATGAATAAGGCGAATGTTGTGTTTATGTGCCACGGTCGCCAAATTGGCCGGGCCGTTAACGTTAATTCGTGCTGCCAACTCAGGCTCTGATTCGGCTTTATCTACGGCGGTATACGCGGCAGCGTTTACAATGGCGTCAGGTTGAAATTGACTGACGGTTTGTTCTACCTGTGTAATGTCGGTAATATCGAGTTTATCGGAATCTGTCGCCAATATTTTCCATTCTGCTGGCAGACGATCCTGAAAACAGCGCCCCAGTTGACCGTTCGCGCCGGTGAGTAATATCTTCATGATTTCAATTCCCTGAATAGTTTCCCCAGCTTATCTTTTTCGGACAGCAGTGGGGATGAAATCGGCCATTCAATACCAATGTCAGGGTCGTTCCACAGCAGGCATCCTTCATCGGCAGGATTATAATAATCCGTGCATTTGTATTCAAAATCAGCAACGTCAGAGAGCACGGCAAACCCATGCGCCAGCCCAGGCGGTAGCCAGAATTGAGTTTTGTTCTCTTCTGACAAAATGATGCCTTCCCACTGGCCAAAACTAGGGGAATCGGGTCGTAGGTCCACGGCGACATCAAAAACCTCTCCGCGCACGACCCGAACCAATTTTCCTTGCGGGTTTGTTTTCTGGAAATGTAAGCCGCGTAGCACTCCCTTTCCTGAACGTGAATAGTTATCCTGGACAAAGTCCAGATCGATATTCAACATCTGTTGATAACGTTTTTTTTCAAAGGTTTCTAGGAAGAAACCGCGAGAGTCGCCAAAGACTTTCGGCTGAATGATTTTTGCGCCATGAATGGCGGTACCAATAACTTGCATATTATTTTTCTGCAATTAGCTGAGTTAAATACTGCCCATAGGCTGTTTTATTCATCACGTTGGCGTCTTCCGCAAGCTGTTCACGAGAAATCCATCCCTTGCGAAACGCAATCTCTTCCAGACAAGCCACCTTCAGCCCCTGCCGTTTTTCGATGGTGTGAATAAACTGCGAGGCTTCAATCAGGCTATCGTGCGTACCAGTATCGAGCCACGCAAAGCCGCGTCCTAGCAATTCAACGTTCAGAGTACCCTGTTCAAGATACATCTGGTTCAAGGTGGTAATTTCTAACTCGCCGCGTGCTGAAGGCTTGACTTGTTTTGCCATCTCCACGACATGCTTATCATAGAAATATAACCCTGTCACCGCCCAGTTTGATTTCGGTTTGAGCGGTTTTTCTTCTATTGATAACGCTCTGAAATCATGATCAAATTCGACCACGCCAAAGCGTTCAGCATCGGTGACTTGATAGCCGAAGATTGTCGCGCCTTCTTCTTTGGCTGCCACGGTTTCAAGTTTTTTTCCAAAACTCTGACCGAAATAGATATTATCGCCAAGAACCAACGCGCAACGTTCACCGTTGATAAACTCCTCGCCGATGATAAAGGCTTGTGCTAATCCATCTGGGCTGGGTTGTATCGCGTAGCTGAGTTCAATGCCAAAATGGCTGCCGTCGCCTAAAAGGCGCTGAAAAGCGGGCATATCGTCAGGCGTGGTGATAATCAGTATTTCACGAATGCCCGCGAGCATTAGAACCGAAATAGGGTAATAGACCATCGGCTTATCGTAGATCGGCAGCAACTGCTTAGAAATTCCGCGAGTAATCGGGTAGAGGCGAGTGCCACTCCCCCCCGCAAGTACGATCCCTTTCATCAATAACTCTACCTTTAAAATCGCTTTCAACGCGTTGCCGTAGTGTATCATCCTACTTCACCAGAATGGTCTGATGTCGTAGAAAAAGTCTACCCCCCACGATCGCTTTGTCGCTGATTAGGTGTAATCTTACTGCCATGTGTGGCGCAGCGACGCTAAGCTACCAAGTAACATCGATCGGTTCGATCAACACAAATCTTTAAATAAAAACCATCAGATTGAAGAGAGTCAATTCATGACATCATTAAAAGCGGTTATCCCCGTAGCGGGTTTAGGGATGAATTTGTTACCGGTGACCAAGGCCATTCCTAAGGAAATGCTGCCGCTGGTTGATCGGCCTGTCATCGAGAAAATCGTTAACGAATGCGTTAACGCCGGCATTAAAGATATCGTGCTGGTGACGCACGCGTCCAAGAATGCCATTGAGAACCACTTCGATACCTCGTTTGAGTTGGAATCCCTGCTGGAGGAACGCGCTAAACGTCAGTTGCTGGCCGAAGTGCAGTCAATTTGCCCCAAAGGCGTGACGATCATGAATGTGCGCCAGGGGGAAACGCTGGGGCTTGGCCATGCGGTATCCTGTGCGCACCCCATCGTCGGGGATAATCCTTTTGTGGTGGTGCTGCCGGATGTGGTGTTGGATGAAAGCACGGCCGATCAATCTCAGGAAAATTTGGCACGCTTGATCGCGCGTTTTGAACAAACCGGGCGCAGCCAGGTATTGGTGAAGCATCGCCCTTATGAAGTGTTGCCGGAATATTCGGTGGTGGAGTGCGAAACGCCGCTGGTGAACCCAGGGGATGCCGCCGCGATCACGTCGATGATCGAAAAGCCGGAAGCACCGTCGGATACGGGGTCTGACCTTTCTGCGGTGGGGCGTTATGTGTTAACCGCCGATGCCTGGCCACTGCTTGCGCAGGCGAAACCCGGCGCGTGGGGGCGAATTCAGTTAACCGATGTCATCGCCGAATTGATTGAAAAACAGCACCCGGTGGACGCGGTGCAGATGTCAGGCAAAAACTTTAACTGTGGCCGCAAGTTAGGTTATATGCAGGCTTTCGTCGCCTATGGGTTGCGTAACCCGGAATTTGGCGATGCGTTTAAAGACAGTATTAAGGCGCTGCTGGCGAAATAACGCGTGATAATGCGGGGGAGGTGTTAGCCACTGACCCGCAGTTCACTGTCCGTCTTGGAGAATATCTCAGATTAAATGTTAATCTTGCCTATCGGCTCTAAGTTAATGCAGTGTTGCAACAAATCGCCAGGGAAAACGAACATATTCATATTGGCTTGTAATTGATGAGTTGAGCTTAGCGACGCGCTAGCGTTTGATGCGCCCGATAGCTGGACGGCGACGTAAGCAAAATCTTCAATGGCTTGGGCCAATTCCGGATCAATGGGTTGGTTACGATTACTGACGAGGTTCTCTTCAACGGCGGGATCCGCCGCTATGGCGGTATGAAGAGCCTGGCAAAGATCTTCATCGCTTTCATATGCTACATTTCCGGTCAGTAACTTGGCCGTATTTCTCGCGGCTAGCGGTTGCTGTGCAATAAATGCGACGGTTTTATCCAGTAAACTTTTGTTGTCTGCGCTGTTTAGTAGCGGATGCCGGAAATGTAGTTGGTATGCATCCCCAGCCTCTTCGAAGCATTGCGCGACAAACTGTGAGCAAACCATCGGCAATTTCCCAGGGTTTTTATGCCGCTGAAGATATTCGCTCAGAGTGGCGGTTAATTTCTTCAGAATACGCAAAGTGACCTTCTGCGCGAGAGTCGGGAGAGAAACCTTTTTATACAGCAGTAATAGACCGATAATATATAGGCTGGCATTATCATAAGGCTCCAAATTATTAAGATGTTGCGTGCCAGCATCGATCACTGGTGATAGTTCCTGCTGTGATGTATGACGAAAAACATAGATAATTCGGTCGTGAAAACGGGCTAATGCCTCATTTACCGTAACCTGAGGAGGACTTTCCTCAATAATAGTAAGCGGCTGCTTTTGGTATAGCATTGCCGCGTGGCTAACTGGCGCGTTGGTGAGAAAAGTTATTGCCCATGAGATAAAACTCCCTTTTTCCGGGGAAAAAAGTAATACATCACCTTCCTGCAAGGCCTGAAGTGACAGTGTTTTTGTCAGTTCAGGCGCTAAATATTGTTCCCTATTATCGATCAACTTATCGCTAGCGTTCATGATGTTTCCTTGTTATCCAGTGGATGGCGCGGTAAGGCTTGTCGTCAGAAATAATTAAAATTCATTGACGATCAACATTCCGTTTACGGAATTTCTCCCGCAGGCGAAAACGGATATTTTTTCATTATTACAATATAGCCCTGCGCCGTAGTCAAAACTGGCATTTTCTTGCATCGATAATTTTTTATAAGAAAGCGGCGTTGATACCATTATTGACTGATTCGTTGCGCCGTCCCACTCTATTAACGAAAGGTAGAGATAGTTATCGCTGCCAGAAGTCGCGAACTCAACCATATAAATGCGATTCTCATTGTCACTAATTAAATTGAAGTTTTGAATGTTTTTCCCTTCTTGTGCCGCATAACCTTTAAATGAATCAGGGCTTTTCAACGTAATTTTCTGAATGCTACTCTTATCGATTGTTCCGGGAATATGACAGCTAAAAAAATGGAACTTGGTACCACTTTCGTAGGCCATCACGAAATAGATTGTATTGTTTTGATTATCTTGGATGCGGGTCATTGCCGCAGCCATACATGATATTTTTTCGTTTTCCCAGAGAACCTTTTTTCGAGAGCGACTGGGATCACTGATATCAAAGAGTGCTAATTGCGTATCTTCATATTTAGACGTCAGAAAGGTATGTTCCTGTGAAGCCGTTATCAAATAATTATCAACAATCTGACAGCCTCCAGGGTGATTAAATCGTCCGGTATTGGTTTTTATTGTGTTGTTATAATCATTTTTTGTTATATCCGCTACATAAATGAGCGCGCCATCATTACCGATATCATTATGCGTAAAAAAGTAATAATTGTCATGTCTGGCCATGCCTTGCATATGGTATGCATCGGTTTTCCATTTGGTGTTAAACCCTGCGATTCTTCTTACCTCGGGGGTCGTTTTTATTTTGTCGAATGCGGCAATCACATTGGTAATTTTCTGATCGGGCATAATAGCTTCCTTTAAGTTAATCAATAAACGTTGATATTAATTATGGCTGCTTTGTTCGCACGGCAATAATGCCGCATAGTCACAGTCGCTTTACCTCGGTAAGTCAGGCGCGTCATACGCTGTGAACGCGTCCATTTCTACTCTTTACGTCGCCGTGTGGTTAGAATATATGCTGAATACCTAACGACAACGTATAGTGCTTATTATCCATTCCGTTCCAGTCGCCGTCGTAATACTCGGTGTAGTCCCTCTCTTGCCATGTCATCGCGCTTTTAGCTTCTTCATAGCGGGCATAAACCGCTTCCGCATAGAGCTTTGTTTGGGGAAGGATGTAGTAACCGGCGTTTAATGTCGCTGAAAAATGCAGCGAGTTTCTTCCTTTGGCGCGGAGGGTTATATCCCTGTCGTAGTGGTTATCCTTATTTTTCGCCCGTACCAGGTTGCTGAATTTCACCATGCCGCCAAATTCGATGTCCTGCTTACGCCAGGAACCGATGAACCCGATGTAAGGCATGCTATAGCGTTGTTGATAACCGATGATTTTAATACTGTCGGGGAGGGTGAATTTTTCGCGCCCGCCATGTCGATCGTCATAGTCAAATTCGCCGCCGAAGGCAGACCAGCTAAAGGCAGTTTTTTGGTAGCCTACGGTCAGGCCTACTTTGTAATCCGGCGTTTTTATCATCCAGCCGATAACGTTCAGATCGATTTCATTGCCGTAATTTAAATCCGTGCGTTCGTGGTGGCTCCAGTGGGACCATTCTGGGCGGTTGGCATAAGTCCAATCGTAATCGTCCATAGTGCCATTGCCCGGTGCCAGCGTGCTCCAGCCGCGGATTCCCACGCTGAAACGGGGAGAAAAGTCGTAACTCAACTCACCTTTGATAATCAGGGCATTGTCGATTTTCCAGTCCAGTTCACTGGCTTTTTGTCCCCCGCTCGGCGGGTGATAGAGGAATTCTTTTGATTCCCCTGCCAGGAAGCCGAATGCCAGGCTGCCCGTAAGGGCATTGACGTGATTAAGGCGGAGTGTTTTTTCCTTTGCTAGCGTTATTCCAGACATGACCATTCCGCTGGTTAGAATAATAAATATCAGCGGGGCTTTTATGTGGCGTTTCCTTGATAGCGAGCGCTGTGTTTTCATATTGATGACTTTTTATTGATAATCCGTTTTTATATTCGCTCAACAACGGTTGCTGCGTGCTTCCCAGATTAGGCAAATTAACCTCCTTTACCATCCCCTTCTTTCTGATTTGCCTTTCACCCCCCTTTACTGAATTGTGTGCGTTTTCTCATGGCATTAGCCCATTTTTAACCTTGGTTATAGCGGGGAAAACAAAGAATATGTTCACCTTTATTTTCCTGGTGATTTATTTAACTCGATGTTTTTAAATGATTTGTTTGTTTTTTTGGAATAATTCACCTCCTCGGTGCCGACTTTTTCTGGCTACAGGGAGGTGATATCCGTTTTTTATATTTACAGATCGCGGAAAATCGCGGTAAATAGGGAATGAAGTAAAAATAAGTATTTATATATTAATCAAATTGTTGGTTATTTGGTTCTCCATTATGAATAGGTTGTTAAATTTTATTACACAGCGGGAAGGGGAGGCGATCAATCTGCATCGAGAATTGGTCTGCCGCCCGGCCATTAACCCTGAACACGGTGGTGAAGGGGAAGAAGTCAAGGCGCGTTGGATAGAAGAATGGCTCTATGATAATGCGCTGTGCCGCGTGCAACGAATGGATGCTTTAGATGTGCAGGCAAATAATAAATTAAGGCCCAATCTGGTCGCGCATTTTCTTCCGGCGGGGGCGAAACATACGCTATGGATCGTGACGCATCTGGATGTCGCCGCCCCTGGGCCACTGGCGCATTGGGTGAGCGACCCCTTTACATTACGTATTGATGGCGACCGATTATATGGCCGGGGCGTCGAGGACAATAATCAGGGAATTGTGTCGGCGTTATTACTGCTGGATGCCATGAAACAACTGGACATTACGCCCCCGATGGGAATAGGGGTAATTTTTACCAGCGCCGGTATTACTGATTACACCAAAGGCATCGGCCATATTTTACGTAAGGTTCCGCAGTTGTTCCGGGCCGACGATCTGATTGTGGTGCCGGATTATGGCAATGAGAACGGCAGCATTATTGAGATTGGCGAAAAGCGTAACGCGTGGGTGCGTATCGATGTCAAAGGGCGGGAATACCATGCGGGTTTTAGCGAAGGGGCCAACTGTTTTGAAGCCGCTGCCCGCTTTATTGCCCGCCTAAAGCCTATCCGCCGCCGATACGCGTGTCCCGATCCGTTCTTTTTCCCGCCGACATCAACGATCACGCCGACGCATGCCGAAACGAACTGCACGGGGTTAAACCACGTTCCTGCCAATTTTGTGTTCTACCTCGACATTCGCCTGATGCCGAACTGCGCGTTGGAACCCGTCATGGCCGATCTTCAACAGTTGGCGCGTCATATTGAAAAACAGGACGGAGTGCTATTTACCTTTTCCTATGTCGAGATTACGCCAGACGCGCCGATTACGCCCCGTCACGCGCCGGTCATTCGCTTGCTTTCCGACGCCATAGAGCAGGAATTAGGGGTGATGCCCCGTCTGGTTGGCGTTGGCGGCGTGACCATGGTGTCGGTGATCCGTTCTCTGGGGTTGCCTGTGGCGGTGTGGGGGATCCAGCAATCCCGTAAAAACCAGATCAATGAGAGCATCAGCCTGAAAGCGCAACTGGCGCAAACGCGTATTTTTGCCCGGATGTTATATGCCTCACCGCAAAAGCGCGCCAAGCCGTCGCCTGATTTGCTCACCGCAGAGAAAACGCCGCATATCACGCCGGCGGAACAGGCTGTCGCCAAGCTGGTGGGGCTTGGTATGAATAATGAGGATATTGGCGAACAGCTCAGTGTGAGTGTCAACACGATTCGAACACACCTGAAAAACCTGTATCGTAAGACGGGCGCACGTAATCGGCGTGAGTTGCAACGGTTGTTTATTGTGCAATAAACCCAGGCCTTCACGTACTGTTCTATCAGGGGAGTGAGGTGGGACGATCACCAGCACACCAATCACTATCCACTCAGGCGAAGCTGAGTTACCATGTTGGCCTGTTTTTAAAGTGCTCGCGCGGGCGCAACACGTGACGTTGCCGCCGTCGCTGGCAGGTTATCCCTCAGACAGGAGTTGCTTGAATGTCCAAACAGCAAATTGGCGTTGTGGGTATGGCGGTGATGGGGCGCAATTTGGCGCTTAACATTGAAAGCCGTGGCTATAGCGTTTCCATCTTCAACCGTTCTTCCGATAAAACCGATGAAGTGATCGCGGAAAATCCGGGTAAAAAACTGGTGCCTTCTTATACGGTTGAGGAGTTTGTTAACTCCCTGGAAAAACCTCGCCGTATTCTGCTGATGGTGAAGGCAGGGGAAGCAACCGATAAAACGATTGCGTCGCTGAAACCTTACCTGGAAAAGGGCGATATTCTGATCGACGGCGGTAACACCTTCTATAAAGATACTATTCGCCGCAACCGCGAGCTGTCTGCCGAAGGCTTTAACTTCATCGGCACCGGTGTTTCCGGTGGCGAAGAGGGCGCGTTAAAAGGGCCTTCTATTATGCCGGGTGGGCAGAAAGAAGCCTATGAGCTGGTGGCGCCGATTCTGGAACAGATCGCCGCCCGTGCCGATGGCGAAGCCTGTGTCACCTATATCGGCGCGGATGGTGCGGGGCACTATGTCAAGATGGTGCATAACGGTATTGAATACGGCGATATGCAACTGATTGCCGAGGCGTATTCTCTACTCAAACATGCGTTGAATCTGAGTAATGATGAACTTGCCGCGACGTTCTCTGAATGGAACAAAGGCGAACTGAGCAGCTATCTGATCGAGATTACTGCCGATATCTTCACCAAGAAAGATGAAGATGGTAAGTATCTGGTTGACGTGATTCTGGATGAAGCGGCGAATAAAGGCACCGGTAAGTGGACCAGCCAAAGTGCGCTGGATCTGGGCGAACCGCTGTCGCTGATCACCGAATCTGTTTTTGCCCGCTATCTTTCTTCACTGAAGGATCAACGTGTTGCGGCAGCTAAGGTGTTGAGCGGGCCGACAGCGCAGCCGTTCGCCGGGGATAAAGCCGAATTTGTCGAGAAAGTGCGCCGGGCGTTGTATCTGGGCAAAATCGTCTCTTATGCGCAAGGTTTTTCACAGTTGAAAGCCGCGTCGGTTGAGAACAACTGGGATCTCAACTACGGTGAGATCGCTAAGATCTTCCGCGCTGGCTGTATCATCCGTGCACAGTTCCTGCAAAAAATCACCGACGCCTATGCGCAAGATGCCGATATCGCTAACCTGCTGTTAGCGCCTTATTTCAAAAACGTGGCGGATGAATACCAGCAAGCGCTGCGCGATGTGGTGTCCTATGCGGTACAGCAAGGCATCCCGACGCCAACGTTCTCGGCCGCTATCGCCTATTACGATAGCTACCGCTCAGCGGTGTTGCCCGCTAACCTGATTCAGGCGCAGCGCGATTATTTTGGTGCGCATACTTATAAGCGTACGGACAAAGACGGCGTATTCCATACCGAATGGTTGGAATAACCGTATCTTATGATGAGTTAATACGTTTCATTAATAAAACGTCAGATTAAGAAATATCTGGCGTTTTTTATTGGTGAATCAGTAGATTGGTATCATCAGGATATCTATGGCTTTTTTCCAGAAATACGGTAAATTAATCTAAAGATAACTGTTTCAATTCTACGAGACTTGCTGTTTATTGTGTCAGGATCTTGCTATTTTTAACGGTGTTGCAGAAATTGGGTTGCCGTTTTGATTTGTTGGCGCGCTGACGGCGGGGTTCCCCGCCAGCATACGCGGTGTTTTACGTGTTTGGCTGCCATCGGACGGTAACTCAGATCTGGAAAAATCCTGATAACGGCCTGTGAATATAAAGTAAAAAAGTATTTTTGCTTTTATATCGGCCGGAATAGAGGACGGGGTATGGTCCTGCGACGGTACTCCACCCTGAAGTACTTCATGTAAAAAAGGAAATCGTAATGAAGAAAACGTTAATCGCATTGGCTGCCGTACTGGCCATGTCGTCAAACGCGTTTGCTGTTGATGGCGTTTCTAGCGCGACTGCTGCAGGCACCACAACCTCAACGACCAGTGCTGGCGTTGCTGCCGGTACGGCTGGCGCGGCTGCGGGCGCGGCTGCGGGCACTACCGCGCTGGTTGCGGTAGGTGTTGCTGCAGCGGTTGCTGCGGGTGTCGCTGTGGCTGTTGCCAATGATGACGACAACGGCAGCACCGGTACGACGTCAGTGACAAATGGTACTGGTAGTTAATCTCGTGTTTTATGCTAAGGCCACTTCGGTGGCCTTTCTTTTTCCAGGCAACGCCGTTCAACGAGAACTGCATTTGATGACAAAAATAAAACGACTGGCAAAGATGAAAGCGCTGGTTGCCATCCCGCTTTTATCGCTTGTGCTAACGGGGTGCTCCCAAAATGTGGAACAGGTGGGGAAGATCTTTAAATTGGCGTTATTTGGGCAGGATGATACCCACGTTACGGCTAAACAGGTCGCCGATACGCCCTATGCTTCAGCCTACCTGAAAGTGGGTAAAGCGCCGCAGGCGTTTGTAGTGCTGGCCTTTGCCGAACACGGGCAACTGACTTGGATTGGCGCGGATAAAAACCGTGTCTCGACCCAAAATGGGCGTTTGGTGAAAACCCAGGGCTTTGGGGAAGACATCAGCTATGTGGCTAATCTGCAACAGGATCCCCTTACGCTGGGCTTATTGAAGCCCTCGACGCCCATGACGTGGCACAGCCGGGTGGCATGGTCGCAGGTTTTCCGCGGCGGTTACGATACGCAGTCTGTTTTCCGGGCGCGTGGCAAAGAAACGGTAACCATTCTCGATGCGCCGCGTGAGTTGCTGCGTTTTGATGAGCAGGTCACCGTCCCCGCCTTGCAGACCTCTTATACCAATCATTATTGGCTCGATCCCGCGACTGGACACGTGGTGCGAAGTCAGCAGTATATGGGGCCGGATATGGCGTTGGTCACCTTCACGATATTAAAACCTTACGGACAATAAAGGGCTGTCATGTTGGCACTTAATCGTATCGCTACCTTATTGCTGCTGGTTTCCGGCGTTGCGACCGCCGCGCAACTGACGGTGAAGTCCCCGCAGGAGACGATCGCCGTGGTGAAACTGGACGACGGTACGCGTCTTGAACAATTTTATCAGCAGGTTCCCTGGCCACGGAATATCAACTGGCAAACCGCGTTTATTTCCGATTTCGCCACCACGCAGAAAGTGCGGGCGCAAGGCGATGTCTTGCTGCAAAAACTGGCCGAACTGGAAACGCGCTGGCGTAATTCAGGAGATGGCGATCTGGCGATCTCCGCCTGGCTACTGAGGAAGACGCTGGCTCCCATTAACGTTGCCGGGCGCATCCATACGGATCTGGACCCGGATAGCGTCCGTGTTTATGCCGAAAATAATCGTCCGCTGGTGGGGGAATATGCGCTGTATGTGGCGCCCCATGAGGACACGTTAACGTTGATCGGTCTGCTGAATACCGCCGCCGATGTAGGGGAACTGGAGACGTCAGGGAACGTGGCGCTGCGTGCCGGATGGTCGGTAGAGGATTACCTTTCCGGGCGGCGTCTGTTAGCGGGCGCGGATAACAGCGAGGGTTATCTGATCGCAGGGAATGGCTCTTGGCGTAAGGTGCCGCTGGCGTTGTGGAACCGTCAGCATATCGAACCTGCCGCAGGTGAAACGCTGTTTATCGGCTTCGATCCCGCCGTACTCCCTTCGGATATGTCAACGCTTAACGATCAGCTCGCGGATTACCTCGCTAACCGGACTCCACTCGAATGACTAAGAACAGAAACATAAAACTAAGCTGTCTGTCGTTGGCGATTGGCGGCATCTTAAGTGCGCAGGCACTGGCGGCGGAAACCGCAAACCTCCGTAATGCGACTAACCCGAACCTGCGTTTTCAGCCAGCCGGCGTGTCGCAGTATGATTTTGGTGGTACGGGGCTGTTGCAAATGCCGACGGCGCGTATGGCGGAAACGGGCGAATTTAGCCTGAACTACCGCGATAACGAGGAATATCGGCGCTATTCGGTGTCGCTCCAGCTTTTTGACTGGCTGGAAACCACAGTGCGTTATACCGATATTCGTACTCGTCCTTATAGCAATAATCCTGCCTTTAGTGGTAATCAAAGTTATAAAGATAAATCGTTCGATCTTAAAGCTCGTCTGTGGCAGGAAAGCCAGTGGCTGCCGGATGTCTCCTTAGGTTTTCGTGACATCGCCGGGACCGGATTATTCGACAGCGAGTATCTGGTTGCCAGCAAGCGCTTTGGCCCGTTGGATTTCACGCTGGGGATGGGCTGGGGCAATATGGCCGAGAGCGGCAATATTAAGAACCCGGCCTGCTCCCTGAAGGCCAGTTTTTGCCAGCGTGGTGAAGATTATTCAGGCAAAGGCGGACAGTTCGAAGTGGGGAACTTCTTCCATGGCCCGGCGGCGCTGTTCGGCGGGATTGAATACCAGACCCCGTGGGACGCGCTGCGCCTGAAGCTCGAATATGACGGCAACGATTACAGCGCTGAACGAACTTCGCGCGATGGTCGGCCACAACAGTTACCGCATGATTCTCCCTTCAACGTCGGCGCGGTGTACCGGGTTGGCGATATCCTTGACACCACGTTGTCCTGGCAGCGCGGCAATACCCTGATGTGGGGGTTTACCCTGCGTACCAACTTTAACAGCCTGAAACCTAACTATTTGAATGATGCGCCGCCCGTTTATGCGCCCGTGCAAGATGGTAAGGGGACTAACTGGCAGCTTGTAGCAAAAGATCTGAATGATAAGGCGGGCTTTAAGGATGCCGATATCTACGCGGATCGGCAACAGGTCACTGTTGTCGCCGATCAGACCAAATACCGGGACGGCGAGCAGGCGGCACAGCGCGCCGCGACGGTTTTGGCAAACCATGTGCCGGACAGCATTGATGAATACCATATTATGCAGCGTAGCCAGCGTTTGCCGATAGCGAGTACGGCCGTTGATGCCAACGCATTTCGCCAGGTGGAACAGGCCGCCGTTCCGCTGGGTCAGCCTCTCCCGACCTCGCTGCGTCAAGAGCCGGTCGCGGATATTCGCGGCCAGCAGGTGTTGCG